>NZ_QQAU01000013.1:0-206335 GCF_003350445.1 Lentzea flaviverrucosa | reverse complement strand
GCTGGCCGTACTGACCCTGCTGCTGCCCGTACTGGCCCTGCTGCTGGAAGCCGCCGCTGGGCGGTCCCTGCTGGCCGAACGGGTCCTGCTGCGGCTGGCCGTACTGGCCCGGCTGCTGCCCGTACCCGGGAGGCGGCTGCTGGGCGTACCCCGGCTGCTGCCCCGGCGGCGGCTGCTGGCCGTAGCCGGGCTGCTGCGGCGGCTGCTGGCCGTAGGGGCCCGGCTGCTGTGGCGGGTAAGTCATGGAGTTCCCCCGAAGTGGATGAAGCGGACCGGCCGGCTGACGACTAGCGCGTCGTCGGGATCTTGATGTCCTTGGCCAGCGTGCAGACCTTCCAGTCGCCCGACTCCTTCTTGAACTTCAGCTCGGAGTCGATGGTCTGGGGCGTGCCACCGTAGTCGCCGCTGATGGTGAGCTTGACGGTCGCCTCGTCACCGGAGACGGTCGCGCCCTTGTAGGTCATCTTCGGCACCGGCAGCTTCTTGGCGTCCTCGGCCAGCTTCCGCTGCTCGGGGGTCAGCTTCTTCTCGAGCTCGGCCGCCTCGTCGAGCATGGCCTTGCAGGCCATCGACTTGGCCTTGCTCTCGTTCTTCGAGGTCACGACGGCGATGTACTCCTCGACGGCCTCCTTGACGTCGGCCTCGTCGCCGCCGCTGTTGTTGCCGTTGTTGCTCGAACCGGGTTCCGGCGACGAGCTGCTGGAGCTGTTGCCGGTGAGCATGACGGCCGCCGTGATGCCACCGCCGAGGAGCACCAGCACGCCGACGATGACGCCGACGACCAGGCCGGTGTTGCTCTTCTTGGGCGGAGGACCGCCGAACCCGCCGGGCTGGCCGTACGGCTGCTGACCGTAGGGCTGCTGGCCGTACGGACCGGGCTGGCCGTACTGACCCTGCTGCTGCCCGTACTGGCCCTGCTGCTGGAAGCCGCCGCTGGGCGGTCCCTGCTGGCCGAACGGGTCCTGCTGCGGCTGGCCGTACTGACCGGGCTGCTGCCCGTACCCGGGAGGCGGCTGCTGGCCGTATCCGGGCTGCTGCGGCTGGCCGTGACCCGGCTGGGGCTGCTGGCCCTGACCCGGCTGCTGCGGCTGCTGCCCGTACGGCCCACCGGGCTGCGGCTGCTGCCCGTAGGGACCGGGCTGCTGCGGCGGGTAGGTCATCGAAACTCCCCCGATGGGATGAGGTGATCTTTCTCTGGACATTGTGGTGCTTCGCCGTGCGACTCGCGGGCGAAAGGCGTCTATCGACACCCGTGAGTGGTCATGCACACGCCCCGAAGTCGCGATCTGGTCGCGCGAAGGTCGTGTCTGATAACGATTGTGGCAACTCCACCGGGAATCGAGTGCGATGCACTGCGCTGTCGGGGTGGTGCGCCGGACGCGTCGGTGGAACCACCCGGTTGGCGGCACGCCGGCCGGTCGCACCGGAGCCCCGCTCGCGCGGGTCCTCCGACCGACACGAACGAGGTGGGTAGCGGTGCGTGACCACCGAACGGATCAACCGCTGGTCCACCTGGTGGGACGACGGCGGATCGCCGCCTGTCGCCGGGCTGTGAGCTATACCAGGTGTGTCCGTGGTCGCCCGAGGGGGGTCGCGGACCGTAGGGACCGGGCTGCCGCCCTGGTGCTCCCATGACCCTCTCCTCGGACTTCTCGCAGGTCGTTTGGCGTGTCGAGACACGAAACGCCGGTCGTGGTTTCTGGGACGCACCGTAGCGGTTGGGCGGTCGAACCGGACACCGAGATGGACCAGTTGACCTCTGTTGGAGGCCTCACCGTTGCACCACACGAGCGAAGATGATGTTGTGAGTACCCCATTTTGTCGGTGATCGCCGGTACCGTAATCGGTACGAACACGGGAGGAGGGTGCCGACATGCAGCACGGTCATCCCGGCAGCCAACCCGATGAGGGTGGCGAGCTGAACCAAGGCAACATTTCTGCTGAGCTGACTGCGCAGATCAGGTTCCTCGAGGACGAGATCGCGTCGTTGCGTCGCAAGCTGACCGAGTCCCCGCGGCACACGCGGTTGCTCGAGCAGCGCTTGGCTGAGGCGACAGAGCGCGTCAGCCAGCTGACCGAGCGAAACACGAAGCTCATAGACACCCTCCGCGAAGCACGAAGCCAGTTGCTCGCGCTGCGTGAGGAAGTCGACCGGCTGGCGCAACCGCCCAGCGGGTACGGCGTCTTCATGGCACGTTTCGACGACGGGACCGTGGACGTCTTCACGTCCGGCCGCAGGATGCGCGTAGCCGTGTCCCCCGCGGTCGAGCCGGAGAAGATCGCCTACGGCCAGTCCGTGCGCCTCAACGAGGCGCTGACGGTCGTCGAGGCCGGCGGGTTCGAGCGTTCCGGCGAGGTCTGCTCTCTGCGGGAGGTGCTGACCGACGACGACGGTCTGGACACCATTTCTCGCGCGCTGGTCGTCGGCCACGCGGACGAGGAGAGGGTGGTCTGGCTCGCCCAGCCGCTGCTCGACTCGCCGCTGAAGCCCGGCGACTCGCTGCTGGTCGACTCGAAGGCGGGTTTCGCCTACGAACGGGTCCCCAAGGCCGAGGTCGAGGACCTCGTGCTCGAGGAGGTCCCGGACATCGACTACAGCGACATCGGTGGCCTCTCCAGGCAGATCGAGCAGATCCGCGACGCCGTGGAGCTGCCGTTCCTGCACGCCGACCTGTTCCGCGAGTACGAGCTGCGCCCGCCCAAGGGCGTTCTGCTCTACGGCCCTCCCGGCTGCGGCAAGACGCTCATCGCCAAGGCGGTGGCGAACTCGCTGGCCAAGAAGGTGCGGGAGATCCGCGGCGAGACCGACAAGCAGGCCAAGTCCTACTTCCTCAACATCAAGGGCCCCGAGCTCCTCAACAAGTTCGTCGGTGAGACCGAGCGGCACATCCGCCTGATCTTCCAGCGGGCTCGTGAGAAGGCGTCCGACGGCACCCCCGTGATCGTGTTCTTCGACGAGATGGACTCGATCTTCCGCACCCGTGGTTCGGGCGTGTCGTCCGACGTCGAGACGACGATCGTGCCCCAGCTCCTCGCCGAGATCGACGGCGTCGAGGGCCTGGAGAACGTCATCGTCATCGGCGCCTCCAACCGTGAAGACATGATCGACCCGGCGATCCTCCGCCCCGGCCGACTCGACGTGAAGATCAAGATCGAGCGACCGGACGCCGAGGGCGCGAAGGACATCTTCAACAAGTACCTGACGCCCAACCTCCCGCTGCACGCCGACGACCTCGCCGAGTTCGGCGGGGACCCGAAGGCCTGCATCGAGGGCATGGTGCAGCACACCGTGGAGCGCATGTACGAGGAGTCCGAGGACAACCGGTTCCTGGAGGTCACCTACGCCAACGGTGACAAGGAGGTCCTGTACTTCCGGGACTTCAACTCCGGCGCCATGATCCAGAACATCGTCGACAGGGCGAAGAAGGCGGCGATCAAGTCGCTGCTGGACACCAAGCAGCCCGGACTCTCCGTCCGGCACCTGCAGGCCGCCATCCTCGACGAGTTCGCCGAGAACGAGGACCTGCCGAACACGACGAACCCGGACGACTGGGCTCGCATCTCGGGCAAGAAGGGCGAGCGGATCGTCTACATCCGCACGCTCGTCACCGGGAAGAACCAGGACGCCGGCCGCGCGATCGACACGGCCACGAACACCGGCACGTACCTGTAGCACCGCTCGACACGAATCGCCCCGGCCGCTCAGCGGCCGGGGCGATTCGTGTTCCGAGGGAGGTCAGCGGTAGCCGTACCGCGCCGCCATTTCTCGTCGTTTCGCGAGTGCCTCCTCGCGGTCCCCACAAAGCCAGGCCTGCCAAGTAGTCCAAGTCAGCCCTCCGTTGTGCAAGCGCTTCACGTGAGTCCTGAAGTGATAGGTCATCCCGACGTGCACCGGTTTCCCGGCGCCATCGAACAAGGCGTATGCGACGTGGATTCCTCGGGCGGGCAGCACTGAGCTGTCCAAGCGGTCCCAGCCCGTGTCACCCCGCCACATTCCATCAGTGTTGCGCGGCGTGGTCTGTGCGAACCGGAGCAACGTCCGCCGGTCGTGTCCGATCAGCTCCCGCCAGTCGGAGAAACCCCTGAAGTTCCAGGACATCACCTGGTCGTATGCCTCCAGCAGGCGCCACCAGTCGGGTGGTCGGGAGTTGAGCAGAGCAGCCGCTCGGCGGATGAACTCCCGTTGTGCCGCCTTCTGCTGTTCCATCAGGGCCAGACGCTGCGTGTGCAGCGACTGCGTGGTCCTGGCGGCGGCATCGATTCCTGGATCGCCCGAGGTGAAGACTTCGTCGTCGGCGGTGCGAGCCTCTTGCCACAGACGATCGAAGTCGTCCAGACCTAGGTAGAGTTGCTGGCCCCTGGTGGAACTAGTCAGAACCAACGCGATCGCCATGACGTGGGAGAGCTTGGGAAGTTTCGGATCGCTCAACGCGGCGCGAACGCTCGTGTGTGAGATGGGGTCGCAGTCGGACCTTGCCGCGATCTCGTCGGCGATCTTCCTGCAGCTCAACCGCCCTGATCTGGCATGGAGGTCGTGTAGGGCGTCATTCAGGTCGCGCAGCGGGCCCTGAGGAAGCGGCGGCTTTCGCCAGCCTGGTCCAGGCTTCACAGTTCAAGTGTAAGAAACTGTAAAGCAGCAGTTCAGGGCAGGTGCAGACTGTTTGTTGTGAAGATCTTCGACCTGGTGCTCGGCAAGTACTTCTGGCGCCTCTACCTGGTGCTGGTAACTCTCGTGGCCACAGTGGTGGCTCTCAGCGCGTCGCTGGGGCCACTCGCGACCCTGGGTATGGGTGCGGTTGCTGGCGGAAGCGCGTTGCCAGCCGCGCGCCGGTGGTCACGCAGGACGAGGCGTCGGCGCGCGGCAGGTGCGATTCAGACCAGACCGGACTCGTAGGCCGCGATCACGAGCTGCGCGCGGTCGCGGGCGTGCAGCTTCGCCAGCAGGTTCCCGACGTGCGTCTTCACGGTGCCGGTGCTGACGTGCAGCTCCGCCATGATCTCCGCGTTGGACCGCCCGCGGGCGATCAGCAGCAGCACCTCCTTCTCCCGCTCGGTCAGGCGCTCCAGCCCGCGCACCGCGGGTGCGGCGGGGTGCCGGACGAACTCCGAGATGAGGCGGCGCGTGACCGTCGGCGAGAGCAGCGACTCGCCGGACGCCACGACGCGGATCGCGGCCAGCAGTTCGGCGGGGGGCGTGTCCTTGAGCAGGAAGCCCGAGGCGCCGGCCCGCAGCGCGCCGAAGACGTACTCGTCGAGGTCGAACGTCGTCAGCACGAGCACGCGCGGTCCGTCGAGCAGCCGGGTGGCCTCGATGCCGTCCATCTCGGGCATGCGGATGTCCATCAGCACGACGTCCGGCGCCAGTTCGGACGCCAGAGCGACGGCCTCGGCGCCGGTGCCGGCCTCGCCCACGACGGCGAGGTCCGGTTCGTGGTCGACCAGCATCCGGAAGCTGGCGCGCAGCAACGCCTGGTCGTCGGCGATCAGCACGCGGATCATCGCTGGGGGAGTTCCGCGACGACCCGGAAACCGCCCTCGGAACCGGGGCCCGCGCTGAACGTGCCGCCGTAGACGGCCACGCGTTCGCGCATGCCGATCAACCCGTGCCCCACTCCGAGCTCCTTCACCCCAGGCCCGTCGTCCGCCACCTCGACGCGGACGGCTTCCGGTGTCACGTCCACCAGCACCTTGCACGACGCGGGTGCCGCGTGCTTCACGACGTTCGTCAGCGCCTCCTGCACGATCCGGTACGCCGACAGCCCCAGACCTTCCGGCACAGCGGCGTCGCCGCGCACGTCCAGCGTGACGCGCACGCCCGCGAGTGACGCGCGGTCGGCCAGACCGGCGAGCCCGCCGAGGCCGGGGGAGGGTGCCAGGCCGGCGTCGGAGCGCAGCACGCCCAGCAGCCCGCGCATCTCGGTCAGCGCCGCCCGGCTCGTCTCCGAGATCACCCGCAACGCCTCGTACGCGTGCTCGGGTGATCGCACGTGTGCGGCGTTGGCGGCCTGCACGGTGATCAGGGAAAGGTTGTGCGCCACCACGTCGTGCAGTTCGCGGGCGATGCGCATGCGTTCGTCGGCGAGTGCCTGCTCGGTCCGCTGGGCGGTCTCGCGATCCAGGAACGAACGACGCAACCGCGTCGTGTAGCCGATCACCCACACCGCCCCGAGCACGGCGATGCCGACCAGCACGGTCTCGGCCTCTCCTCCCGACACACCGGAGCTGGCGACGACGGTGACCACGAGGCCCGTCAGGGACCACGAACGCGGGCGCTCGACCGCCACCGTGTAGAGCGCGAAGCAGATCGCGCCCATCGGGGCTCCGAGCGCCTGGACCGGGAGCACCTGGCCGATCACCACGGCCACCGTCGCCAGCGTGGTGACCACCAGCGTGGCCACCGGCCACAAACGGCGCACCGCGACGGGCAGGGCGACGAGCGCTGCTCCCGGCAGGACCAGCCACCACGGCTTGTCCTGGTTCTCCACCATGGCGTAGGCGACGAGCACGCCGATCACCAGTGCGGCGGTCAGGTCGACCAGGTAGAGGTGCAGTCTCGCGATCACGGCTCCGACGGTATCGAGTGCGCAGCGCGGGTGCCTCGGACCACGGGCCGATTCCGGAGCTCGGACCTGCGGCCGATCCGCCCGAGGTCTCCCGGCGCGACTCTCTTCCCCATGATCGAGGTGCGGAACCTGACGAAGAGATACGGGGACACGACGGCGGTCCGGGACCTGTCGTTCACCGTCCACCCCGGACTGGTGACGGGCTTCCTCGGCCCGAACGGCGCCGGAAAGTCCACGGCCATGCGGATGATCCTCGGCCTGGACCGCCCCACGGGTGGTGAGGCCCTGATCGCCGGCCGGCGCTACCAGGACCTGGACCGGCCGTTGCGGCACGTCGGCGCGTTGCTCGACCCCGCCGCCGTGCACCACGGACGCAAGGCGCTCGACCACCTGCGCTGGCTCGCCGCGAGCAACGGCATCGGCGAGAAGCGCGCGGTCGAGCTGCTGGAACAGGTCGGCCTGGGAGGCGTGCGGCACAAGAGGATCAGGGCGTTGTCGCTCGGCATGAAGCAACGACTGGGTGTCGCGGCGGCCCTGCTCGGCGACCCCGGGGTCCTGATGTTCGACGAGCCGGTGAACGGGCTCGACCCCGAGGGGGTGCGGTGGATCCGCGACCTGATGCGCGGGCTCGCGAAGGAGGGCCGCACGGTCTTCGTCTCCAGCCACCTGATGAGCGAGATGGCGCTGACCGCGGACCACGTCGTGATCGTCGCAAGAGGACAGCTGGTCAGGGAGACGCCGATGGAGGCGTTGACCCGCAACGGTTCGCTGGAGGACGCCTACCTCGAACTCACCTCCGGGAGGGGACTGTGAAGAACGCGCTCGCCGCGGAGTGGCTGAAACTCCGGACCGTCCGCGCTTCGTACGGACTGGTGGGCACCGTCGGCCTGATGGTGGTCGCGGGCGCGCTGCTGTCGTGGCTGATCGTGCAGGACTACGACACGTCCCCGGCCGCCGAGCAGGCGCGGTTCGCGTCCGCCGACAACAGCGTGGTGATCACGCCGGTCGTCCAGTTCCTCGTGGCCGCGCTCGGCGCCCTGGTCGCCACGTCCGACCCGAGGCTGACCGCGCTGACCGCGGTGCCGGACCGCACACGGCTGCTGGCCGCCAAGACCGTGCTCGTGGCCGCCGCGGCCGTGGTGATCGGTGTCGTCACGCTCGCCCTCAGCGTGGGCGGCAGCTGGCTGATCATGGGGGACCGGCCGCCGCCGATCGCGCCCTGGGACGGCCTGGGCGACGTGCTGCCGTGGGCCGGTGCCGCCGTGCTGTCGATCCTGGTGACAGGTCTGGCCGGCCTCGGGATCGGTCTCGCGGTGAGGTCGACGGCCGTCACGATCGTCGTGGTGGGCGTGCTGCTGTGGGGTCTGCCCGCGATCACGCCCATGCTGCCGGAGCCCTGGAACGTGGACGCGTCCGCGGTGATGGTGCCGTACCTGGTGTGGGAGGTCGCGGGTGTTGTCGACGACGCACCGCTGGGCCCGCCGGCCGCCGTCGCAGTTTTGGCCCTTTACGTACTGGTGACTCTGGGTACCGGAACAGTGACCCTTCTGCGACGAGATGCTTGACTCGCCCTGGGGGCGGCCCTATGGTCGTCTATACCTTTAACGGTAAGGAAACTTACCTAACTAATCCGCCGCCAGCAGTCCGAGAGGAGACGCTGTATGTCTTGGCAGAAGTCTGTGGTGGCGTTCGCCGCGGCAGTTGTGCTCCCGCTGACCGGTGCGATGGCGGGCAGTTCCGTCGCCGCCGCTCCCGAGGGCGACTTCGCCGCTGCCGCGCTGCCGCCGGGTTCGCCCGCGGCGGTCAACGGTCAGCTCAAGGTCTGCGGCGTCAAGCTGTGCAACAAGAACGGCAAGCAGATCCAGTTGCGCGGCATGAGCACGCACGGCATCCAGTGGTACTCCCAGTGCGTGAAGACCGCGTCCCTGGACGCGCTCTCCAACGACTGGAAGGCGGACGTGCTCCGCATCTCGATGTACATCCAGGAGGGTGGCTACGAGAGCAACCCCCGCAAGTTCACCGACATGGTGCACGGGTACATCGAGGAGGCCACGAAGCGCGGCCTGTACGCGCTCGTCGACTGGCACCAGCTCTCGCCGGGCGACCCGAACCACAACACCGCGCGCGCCAAGACCTTCTTCAAGGAGATCGCGCAGCGGCACAAGGACAAGACGAACATCATCTACGACATCGCCAACGAACCGAACGGCGTGACGTGGTCGCGGGTCAAGACCTACGCGGAGGCCGTCATCCCGACGATCCGCGCGGAGGACCCGGACAGCCTCGTGCTCGTCGGCACGCACGGCTGGTCGACGTTCGGCCTGTCCGACGGCAGGAACATCAACGAGGTCAGCCAGAACAAGGTCAACGCCTCGAACCTGATGTACACGTTCCACTTCTACGCGAAGGACCACCGCGACTCGTACCTCAACGCGTTGCGCACGGTCTCGAGCCAGGTGCCGGTCTTCGTCACCGAGTTCGGTTCGCAGGAGGCCTCCGGTGATGGTCCCAACGACTTCACCATGGCGAACAAGTTCATCGCGTTCATGAAGGAGGCGAAGATCTCCTGGACGAACTGGAACTTCTCCGACGACCACCGCACGGGTGCGGTGTTCAACAGCGGTACCTGCTCCGGCAGCAACTTCTCCGGTGAGGCTCCGCTGAAGGAGGCCGGCAAGTGGGTGCGCAACCACATCCGCACGGCTGACGACTTCTGATCTGCCTGAACGACCGGCCCCGGCGGGTCACGTGAGCGGCGGTCCTCCGGGGCCGCCGTTTACCGTTGTCGGCATGGCTCAACTCGCACTCGGTCTCGCTTCGCTCGGTCGCCCCGCCTACATCAATCTCGGGCGTGAGGGCGCGCTACCCGCCGTGCGCGATGTCGAGTCCATGCGAGCGCAATGCCATCGCGTCCTCGACGCGGCCTACGAGCTGGGGATCCGCTGGGTCGACGCGGCCCGTTCGTACGGGCTGTCGGAGGACTTCCTGTCGTCGTGGCTGCCCGGCCACGACGACGTGACCGTCTCCAGCAAGTGGGGCTACGCCTACACCGCGGACTGGCGCCCGGACGCCGAGGTGCACGAGGTCAAGGAGCACTCGCTCGCGCGGTTCAGCCTGCAGTGGCAGGAGACCTCGGCTCTCCTGCCCCAGGTCGCGCTCTACCAGGTGCACTCGCTGACGGCAGACAGCCCGCTGTTCGCCGACCGCGCGCTGCAGGAGGCGATGGCCGGGATCGGCGTGCCGCTGGGGTTCTCGACCTCCGGGCCGCACCAGGCCGACGCGATCCGCAAGGCACTGGAGCTCGGGATCTTCCAGTCCGTCCAGTCCACCTGGAACCTGCTGGAGACGTCGGCGGGGGAGGCCCTGCGGGAGGCGCACGACGCCGGGCTGCGGGTGATCGTCAAGGAGGGCGTGGCCAACGGACGGCTCGTCGTGGAGCCTCCGCAAGCGGTTGCGGCACAGGCGAAGGCGCTGGGCGTCGGACCGGACGCGGTCGCCCTGGCGGCGATCGTGCGGCAGCCGTGGGCGGACGTCGTGCTGTCCGGCGCGGCGAGCCCGGAGCAGCTGCGGTCCAATGTGGATGCCTTGCGCGTCGACGTGGACCTGCCGGACCTGGCCGAACCCGCCGGGCAGTACTGGAAAATCCGTTCCGGGCTCACCTGGAACTAGTTACGGTGACGCCGTGAGCGATGTGCCCTTCGAGGCTTGTGAACCTCCGTACTACGCGGTCGTCTTCACCACCGTGCGGACGCAGGAGCAGAACGGCTACCCCGAGACCAACGCGCGCATGGAGGAGCTGGTGCAGGACGTCCCCGGTTACCTGGGGATGGACCACGCGCAGAACCCCGGCGGGCTCGGCATCACCGTCGCGTACTTCCGCGACGCCGACGCCCTCACGCAGTGGCGGACCAACGCCGAGCACCGGGCGGCGCAGAACCGCGGCCGGGCCGAGTGGTACCAGAACTACACCCTGCACGTGGCGAAGGTGGAGCGCAGCCACACGTTCAAGCGCTCCTAGACAGCCACTCCCGGCCGATCGCCCTGCCGTCCGGCACGAGCGGCCAGCCGGGGTCCTCGATCTTGCCGCGCAGCTCGGCCACGTCCATCCACCCGCCCCACGCGACCTCCTCGGGCTGGTGGGTGAACGGGCCGTCGCTGCGCGTCTCGTAGACCCACGCGTGGTAGCGCGTCAGCTCGTCGACGTAGGTGGTCCGGAAGAGCGGGGTCAGCGGCGCCTCGACGCCGAGCTCCTCGCGCAGCTCGCGCACCGCCGCCTCGTCCGGGGTCTCGCCCGCGTCGATCACGCCGCCCGCCGAGAAGTCGTACAGGCCGGGGAAGATGTCCTTGGTGTCCGTGCGGCGGTGCACGTAGATCCGGTCGCCGTCGCCGGAGAACACGACGGTCAGGACGCAGCCGTGCCAGAGGTTCTCCGCGCGCATCCGCTCGCGGGACACCTCGCCGATCACGTTCGCGGCCTCGTCGTAGAGGTTGATCATCCCCGTGTCCTCCTGTGGTCGTACGCGAGCTTGCTACCCCAGTCCGACGCCCGCTGATCGCCCTCCTTCCTACCTTCGTGAACGTCAGACGTCACCGAGGAGGATTCGTGTCCACTTCCCTGCGGCTCGGCGTCGCCGAGTTCCGCGCCCGGCCGGGCCGCGCGCTGCTGCCCGGCGTCGCGCTCGTCGTCGGCGTGGCCTGCCTGCTGGCCGCCCTGGTGCTGAGCGACGCGCTCACCCGGTCGGTCGACGAGGGCGCGCCCCTCACACCGTCGTCGGTGAGCCACGTGGTGGACACCAAACCCGCCGAGTACGGCACCACCGAGGCGAACCGGCCGAAGCTGGACGACGCGGTGCTGGCCAAGCTCTCCGCCGTCGGCAGGGCGGTGCCGGTGCAGGTGGCACAGGCCGACCTGCTCGACGCCAACGGCCGTGCGGGACAGCACCGGGCCGAGGTGCACGTCCAGCAGCCGGACCTGGTGCGCTGGCCGCTGGCCGAGGGCAAGGCCCCGGCGGCGAACGGCGAGGTCGCCGTCGACAAGATCACCGCCTACGAACGTGGCCTGAAGCCCGGCGACAGGATCAAGCTCGCCGCCGCGGACGGCAAACCGGTCGAGGTGACCGTCAGCGGGGTCATGAAGAAGGGCGGCATGGACGCGCGGCCGATCCTGGTCGCCGGTCCGGACCTGGCACGCGCTCTCGACCCGGAGCCGTTCACCAAGGAGATCTGGGTGCTCGGCGGTGGCCGTGACGCCGTCAAGGCCGCGGCGGGTGCCTCGTACGTCGTGTGGGACCCGGCGCCGGACGCCGACAGCATCGGCAACGACCTGACGTTCATCCTGCTGCCGTTCAGCGTGCTCGCACTGGCCACGGCGGTCTTCGTCGCGGCGGCCACGTTCCGCGCGGTCTACGCGCAACGGCAGCGGCAGACGGCGCTGCTGCGGTGCATCGGTGCCCAGCGCGGCCCGCTGGTGCGCAGGAGCCTGTTCGAGGCGTTCGTGACGGGCGCGGTGGCCGGCGTCGGTGGTGCGTTGCTCGGCGGGCCGATGGCCTGGCTGCTCGCCAGGACGTTCGACACCACCGGCATCTCGGTGCTGTTCGGCGCGGTGGAGCTCAGTCCCGAACTGCTGCCGTCGCTCGGCTACGTCATCCTCGGAGTCGTCGTGGCCGCCCTTCTGAGCGTGATGGCGGCCGTTCGTCCCGCGATCAACGCCGCGCGGGTGTCGCCGTTGGCCGCACTGCGTGACGCCGACAGCGAGGTGCCGACCCGCTCCGTTCGCCGCCTTCGGTTCGTGTTCGGCGTCCTGTTCACCGGTGGTGCCGCGCTGCTCGCGATGATGGCCATCGCCGCCAAGGGCACGGTCGCGGCTCCTCTCGCCGTGACGTTCTCCGCGATCGCCGCGGTGACCGGGCTGTTCTGGATCCTCGGCCCCGTCACGGTGCCGTTCATCGCCCGGCTGTTCGGCAAGATCGGCGGTACAGGTTGGACACAGTGGAAGCTCGCCGGCGCCGAGGTGCGCCGGATGCCGCAGCGGTCCGCGTCCGTCGCGCTGCCGTTGCTGCTGGCCAGCTCGATGGTCACGTTCTTCCTGGTCCTGCTGGGTGGCGCGCAGGAGATGACGTACCAGTACGCCAACGAGGAACGCCCGGACGCGACCGTGGTGGACGCGGGCGAGCGGCCGTTGCCGGCGATCCCCGCACAGCCGGACGTGGCCGCGAGCGTGGTGCTGCACAAGACCTCGGACAGCGCCGCGAGCGTCGACCCCGAGGAGTTCAAGGCCTGGCTGAAGGCGCAGAACGTGCCCGGTGCCGAACAGCTCGTCGCCGGGACCGCGATCGTGCCGCCGCACTGGGAGGACAAGCCTTTCGTCGAGGCCGACGGCAAGCAGTACAAGGTCGTGGGCACGGTCCCCGGCAGCATCACCGGCTACCTGCCGATCATCGCCGGCCCCACCTCGGGACCCGCGGAGAAGGTGCTCGTCGCGTTGAAGCCCGGTGCCGACCCGGCCCGGTTCCGGGCGGGACTGCAGGCCGCGCTGCCGAACAACCCGACCGTGATCGTGCAGACCGACGCGGACGAGCGCGCCGAGGCGGACCGGTACATGCACCTGGGCACCGTGCTGATGATGGTCCTGCTCGGACTGTCCGTGGCGGTCGCCGTGACCGGCATCGGCACCGCGCTGACCATCTCCGTGCAGGAGCGACGCAAGGAGCTCGCACTAAGGCGCGCCTTGGGCGTTACTAGGGGCGGACTGCAGGGCGGAGTCATCGCTGAAGCGATCATGCTGGCCCTGGTCGGCGTGATCGGGGGCGGCGTCCTCGGGTTCGTCTACGCGGAAATCGCGATCCTCTCGACCGGCATCGAGATGTCGCTGCCCGGCCTGCAGGTCGTGTTGCCGCTGGTCATCGGTGCGATGGCGGTCGTGGTGCTCGCGGTGCTGGCGGCGTTCGGGCCCTCCCGCGGCGCGTCGCGGATCCGTCCGGCCGCCGGACTCGCCTCCGGCTGAACCCCCGGATCGGGCATCCGGGTGAATAGGGTGGGGGGAGCTTCAACGCGAGGCTCCCCACACGCTTGTGCCGGGGTCAGGTCATAAGGTGTTGCGCATGCGGCGGATCATGGGAACCGAGGTCGAGTACGGCATCTCAGTGCCGGGTGACGCGACCGCGAACCCGGTGCTCACTTCGACACAGGTGGTGCTCGCGTACGCGGCGGCGGCGGACATACCGCGCGCCAGGCGGGCGCGCTGGGACTACGAGGTGGAGTCCCCGTTGCGCGACGCGCGCGGGTTCGACCTGGGGTCGCCCGGCGGGCATCCCGCGGACTCCGACGTCGAGGACCTGGGCGCGGCGAACGTCATCCTCACCAACGGCGCGCGGCTCTACGTCGACCACGCGCACCCCGAGTACTCGGCGCCCGAGGTCACCAACGCGCGTGACGCGGTGATCTGGGACAAGGCGGGGGAACGGATCATGGAGGAGGCGGCGATCAAGGCCGCGTCCGTCCCCGGCCAGCCCCGCCTGCAGCTGTACAAGAACAACGTCGACGGCAAGGGCGCGTCGTACGGCACGCACGAGAACTACCTGATGCAGCGCTCGACGCCGTTCACGGCCGTCATCGCGGGCCTCACGCCGTTCTTCGCGTCGCGCCAGGTCATCACGGGTTCCGGCCGCGTGGGCGTCGGGCAGTCCGGCGAGGAGGCCGGCTTCCAGCTCTCGCAGCGCTCCGACTACATCGAGGTCGAGGTCGGCCTGGAGACGACGCTCAAGCGCGGCATCATCAACACGCGCGACGAGCCGCACGCGGACGCGGACAAGTACCGCCGCCTGCACGTCATCATCGGCGACGCGAACCTGGCCGAGTACTCCACGTTCCTCAAGGTCGGCACCACCTCGCTGGTGCTCGACATGATCGAGGCCGGGCAGCGGTTCGACGACCTGCGCATGGTCGACCCGGTGCGCGCGGTGCACCAGATCAGCCACGACCCGACCCTGAAGACCAAGGTCGAGATGACCGGCGGGCGCAAGTTCACCGGCCTCGACGTGCAGTTCGCCTACCACGAGCGGGCGCTGGCGTTCGTCGAGAAGGAAGGCGTCGGGGACCGGGAGGTCCTGCGGATCTGGGGCGAGGTGCTCGAGGCGCTGGCCCGCGACCCGGCGGAGTGCGCCGACCGGCTCGACTGGGTCGCGAAGCTCCGGCTGCTCGAGGGCTACCGGCAGCGCGACGGCCTGGAGTGGGGCGCGGCCCGGCTCAACCTGGTCGACCTGCAGTACTCCGACGTCCGCCTCGACAAGGGCCTCTACAACCGCCTCGTCGCGCGCGGCTCGATGAAGCGCCTCGTGAGCGAGGAAGAGGTCCGCGCGGCCATCACCTCGCCGCCCGAGGACACGCGTGCGTACTTCCGCGGCCGGTGCCTGGAGCGCTACCCGACCTCGGTCGCGGCCGCGTCGTGGGACTCGGTGATCTTTGATCTCGGTCGAGAATCCCTCGTGCGAATTCCGACGCTGGAACCGCTCCGCGGGACAAAAGCGCACGTCGGAGCCCTTCTGGAGGCCTCCGACACCGCCGAGCAGCTGGTGGACGCGCTCACTCGCGGGTGATCGTCTACCCGAGTGGCTCAGGGTTTTTGTCGGTGCCGCTGGGTAGTGTTCTTGTCAGGCGAGTCAGTGGGAGGCCGAGATGTCCCAGGAACAGAAGCAGCGCCAGGGTGGTGGCGACGGCGACGACGGCGCGGATGACGCCGCCGGCGCAGGTCAGGAACGCCGCGAGAAGCTCGGCGAGGACGTGGACGCGATCCTCGACGAGATCGACGACGTGCTCGAGGAGAACGCGGAGGACTTCGTCCGCGCATACGTGCAAAAGGGTGGTCAGTAGGCCTTCGGGGGCCTGTTGACCAACTCGGGGACGGGAGAACAACCAACACATGGACAACAGCTCGACCGGGCGTTACCCGGCCGCGGCGCTGCCCTCGGCGTACCTCACGCCGGGCTCGTCGTCGTTCACGGACTTCCTGCGGGCACAGGCACCCGACATGCTGCCTAGTGGCCGGAAGCTCCCGGAGGGGACCGTCCAGGCCCCGCACGGGACGACGATCGTCGCGGCCACCTACAAGGGTGGGGTCGTGATCGCCGGCGACCGGCGCGCGACCATGGGCAACGTGATCGCCCAGCGCGACATGAAGAAGGTCTTCGTGACCGACGACCACTCGGCCGTCGGCATCGCGGGCACGGCCGGCATCGCGATCGAGATCGTGCGCCTGTACACGGTGGAGCTGCGCCACTACGAGAAGATCGAGGGCGTGCCGCTGTCGCTGGACGGCAAGGCGAACCGCCTCTCGGCGATGATCAGGGGCAACCTCGACGCGGCCATGGCCGGCCTCGCCGTGGTGCCCCTCTTCGCCGGGTACGACACCTCGGCCACCGACTCGGACCGCGCCGGCCGCATCGTGTCCTACGACGTCACCGGCGGCCGTTACGAGGAGTCGCAGGGCTACCAGGCCGTCGGCTCGGGCTCGCTGTTCGCGAAGTCGGCGCTCAAGAAGCTCTACGACCCGGACGCGGACGTCGAAGCCGCGATCCGTTCCGTCGTCGAAGCTCTCTACGACGCGGCGGACGACGACTCGGCGACGGGCGGCCCGGACCCGGTCCGCCGCCTCTACCCGATCGTGGTCACCATCAACGGCGCCGACGGTGCCGTCGAGGTGCCGGAACCCCAGGTCGCCACGATCGCTAACGCGGTCGTCGAAGGCCGCCGGTCCCGCCCCGCAGGCTGAGTCCCCCACAGGTTCGACGTCAGGAGCACCACCCATGACGATGCCGCTGTACGCATCGGCGGAGCAGGTGATGCGCGACCGCTCGGAGTACGCCCGCAAGGGCATCGCCAGGGGTCGCAGCGTCATCGTGCTCAAGTACGCCGACGGCATTCTCTTCGTCGCGGAGAACCCTTCCAGCACGCTGCACAAGGTCTCGGAGATCTACGACCGCATCGGCTTCGCCGCGGTGGGCCGCTACAGCGAGTTCGAGAACCTCCGCCAGGCCGGGATCAGGTTCGCCGACGTCCGCGGGTACCAGAACGACCCGCGCGACGTGACCTCCCGTTCGCTGGCGAACGTCTACGCCACGACCCTGGGCACGTACTTCACCGAGCAGATCAAGCCCTTCGAGGTGGAGATCGCGGTGGCCGAGGTCGGGGATTCTTCTGCCTCCGACACGTTGTACCGGTTGACGTACGACGGGTCCATCGTGGACGAGCCCCAGTACATCGTGATGGGTGGCGCTGTCGACGCTCCCAACACGGCTTTGAAGGAAGCCTTCGCTGACGGGTTGTCGTTGGCTGAGGCTGTTTCCGTTGCGGTCAAGGCTTTGTCCGCCGGGTCGCCTTCTACCGGGAACGGGTCTGCTGAGCTGCTTCCGGCTGCCAAGCTGGAGATCGCGGTGTTGGAGCGGGCTCGGCCTCGGCGGGCGTTCCGGCGGATTGCCGGGGCTGCTTTGGACGCGCTTCTGCCTGCTCCTGTGAAGGACGGCAAGGCGGTTGAGGATGTTGAGCTGCCTCCTGGGGACGAGTCCAAGTAGGTGGTTTGTGATTGGCCCCTGGCTTTTGCTGGGGGCCTTTTGCGTTGGTGGGGTGTGACGCGACCTGGCGGGTGGGTCACTTTGCGGGCGACGGGCTTGCGGTTGCGTGCGTTTTCCTGGGGCTCTGCCCCAGACCCCGGCAATCTGATCAGGGGGTCCACGCCACGGGTGGGTTGATGGCACGCCTGTTGCGTTGGGCGGCTGCCTGTTGGTTAGAGAGTGCGTTCGGCGGTGGGGTCCCATCACGAGCCGAGCCAAGAGCGGGCCACACCTGAGGGGTGAGGTCAAGTCGACGAAAAGCGTGTCGACTTGACCTCACCCCTCAGGTGCAGCAAGAGCTATGGCGCGACTCGTGATGGGACCCCACCGCCCTTGCCTTGCGGTAAGGACGGCTCGCCTTCGGCTTCGCTGTGGGGTGGCTACCTCGCGTAGTTCGCCAGTAGGTCTGCCAGCTCGTTCGGTTTGCTCAGTGAGGCGCAGTGGCCTGCGGCCAGTTCCACCGGCTCGACGCCCAGGCGGTCTGCCACCACCTTGCGCATGAAGTTCGGGGTGAAGAACCGGTCTTCTGTGCACAGGATGAAGTGCGTTGGTAGGTCTGGCATCTTGTCCAGCGGCCACGGCTTTGCCATGGGGGACTCGGCCATGCCTCGTTCCCGTTTCTGCGCCTCTGCGGCCAGGGCTGGCGGGACGTCGTGGAAGAACGCGTCTTCCAGGCCTGGGTCTTCGTAGCCGGTGTTCGCCCACCAGTCGCCTGGGTTTTCGCCTGGGCTCGGGATCATTGCTGTTACGTAGACCAGCGCTTTGGCGTTGACCCGGGCTGCTGCCAGTGGAGCGACGAAGCCGCCGAAGGAGTGGCCCACCACTACCACGTCCTCTGTGGACGGTAGGGCTTCTGTCAGCGCTTGCGCCCAGTCTGTGAGGTCTTTTGCCTCGTCTTCGATGGGGAGGTCTGGGGCGACGACTGTGTGGCCCTTGGCCTGCAAGGCTTCTGCTACCAGGTGCCACGACCAGCCTACGTCGCCCCCTCCGTGCGCTATGGCGAAGGTCGTCATGGGGGGAGCCTAGGCGCGGCGCTCGGCTGGTAGGCGGGAACTGGTGAAGAGGCTGCGTCCAGAGGCCGCCTGGTTCGGCAACGTCGACGCCCGGCGTCATGTCCCTGGCAAATGGTGACGCGGAAACAGGCGTGCGAGCGGTCCTCGCATCAGGGAGCCTGGGTCGTGCCGGAGACGTCCGGCGGGCAGTGGAACTGGGGGACGAGTGGTGGACGCCGCACGGGGGCGACCAGGGGAAGTGCGCTTGCTGGGAGCATCGGGCAGGTCTCGGGGCACGCCGGGGCGGCCGGCGGAGATCAGGGACTACGAACCGGACGACGAGGCGTCCTGGCTGAGGTGCCGGGTGCTCGGGTTCCTCGCGACGAGCTACTTCGACGACGTCTGGCAGGCCAAGCGGCGTGCTGATCTGGAGCTCGTCGCGATCGACGGTGACGAGGTGGCCGGAATCCTGGACGTGTCGGTGCCTGGCTCGGACGCCACGATCGACACGGTGGTGGTGCATCCTGATCGCCAGGGTGAGGGGATCGCGACGGCGCTGCTCGCGGAGGCGGTGCTGCGGCTGGAGCGGTGTGGGACGCGGACGCTCGACGCCTGGACCCGTGACGATGGGCCCGCGCTGAACTGGTACGCGCGCAACGGTTTCGTGGAGTCGGAGAGCTGCCTGCACGTGCACGCGTCCGCCGACGAGCTCGGCACGGTGGTCACCGCGAAGCACGGGCTGGTGCCGGCCGGGGCGTTCCTGCACGCGCGGATCGAGCGGGAAGCCGAGATGCGCCAGCGGTTCGAGCGCGTCCACGTGTGCCGCAGGATGGTGCGCGAACTCAGACCGTGATGCCGGTCAGCCGCGGGATCGTCGCGGTGCGCCCGGCGAGCAGCATCACGAGCGCCTCGATCGGTCCGCTGATCTCGGCTCCCTCGCCGACGGCCCAGTCGGTGTCGGTGGCGACGAGCCGGTGGCCGGCCAGCTTGCGGCGCGCGTGGAACGGGAACCCGATCCGCCACAGGTCGTCCGCCGCGACCACGGCGGCGTCGAGGGGCATGTGGCGTTCGACGCCGAGCGGCAGCGCGATGTCCTGGGTGTGGACCATGGTGTCCATCAGCGCGTTCTTGAGGCTTTGGCCGGGTGCGAGCCGGTGGTACCCGACGGCGCCGCGCAGTTCTTCGACGAGTTCTGCGACCGGTCTGCGTGCCTCGTCGCGCGCGGTCTGGTCGACCATGCGGTTGAAGCTGCCGCGAGCCCGGACGAACGCCTTGAACGCCCCGCCGGCGCTGATCCGGTGCGCGAGCGACAGGTGGGCGGCGACCTCGCGCACCGTCCAGCCCTCGCAGAGCGACGGGTAGGTCCACTCGACGTCGGTCAGGCCCGCCAGCAGGTCCGCGGTCGCCGCACGTTCGGAGTCGATCGTCTGCCAGATCTTTGTGTCATCCATCGCCCTCTCCTCTTGATTTAGTTCGAGAGGCTGACTACTTTAATCAGAGTATCTGACTAAAACAAGGGGAGCCAACGGGTGAACATCGGTCTGCTGCTCTTCATCCCGAACCGTGATGTGGAGAACCGCGTCCTGGCGGCGGTCAACGCGGCGGGCTTCGACGTCACCCAGGCGCAGGCACGGGTGCTCATGCGGGTCGACCCGCGGGGAACTCGGCTGACCGTGCTCGCGGAGGCGGCCCAGGTGACCAAGCAGACCGCCGGTTTCCTGGTGGACCAGCTGGAGAAGGCCGGGTACGTGGAACGCGTGCCCGACCCGGCGGACGGCAGGGCGCGGCTGGTGAAGGTCACCGAGAAAGCGCTGGGCGCGGTGCCCGTCGCGAACGAGGAACTGGCCAGGATCGAGGCGGAATGGGAACGACACCTGGGCAAGCGGCGCATGGGCCAGCTGCGCGAGGCGCTCGAGATGCTCGGCGAGATCACCGATCCGTACCGCTGACCCGCGTGGTGCCGGTGCCGTTCGACCCGGTCGCGCTGACGACCGCCGCGGTCTACCGGGTGGTGTCGGCGGGGGAGCCGGCGTTCGTGAAGGTCCTGCGGCGGCCGCACGTCCCGGACGAGTTCAAGGACGTGGTGGGCGATCTGCCGTGGCGCGACGAGGTGGAGTTCCTGCTGTCCGACTTCGTGCTGCCACCGGGGATGCGCCGGCCGCGCGTGCTGCGGGTGGACGACTTCGGCGACCGGATCGCGCTGTGGCTGGAGGACGTGCGCTGCGCGGACGTGGAGTGGGACCTGCCCCGCTTCCGGCGGGCCGCGCTGGGGCTCGGCCGCTGGGCGGGGCGCAGGTTCGGCGGCGCGCCGGGCAGGGCGTTGCGGGTGCTGTACGAGGGAAGGCTCGTGCGGGACGCGTTCCTGCGGCCGCACTGCTCGGCCCTCGCGGAACGGATGCCGGGGCTCCTGGCACGGCTCGAAGCGCTGCCGCAGGCGAACGGGCACAACGACGCGTGCCCGCAGAACCTGCTGGTGCCGCTCGACGACCCGGAGTCGTTCGTGGTGATCGACGTGACCTGGCAGTGCCCGAACCCGGTCGGCGCGGACCTCGGTCAGCTGCTCGTGGGGCTCGCCCAGGCCGGACGGATGGCCGTCGCGGACCTGCCGCCCGTGCGCGAGGCGATCATCGATGCCTACCTCGAGGGGCTCTGGCTCGAACACCGTGCTGTGTCACGGGAAGAGGTCGTGCTCGGCTGTGACGGGACGCTCGCGCTGCGCAGCGCGTTCCACTCGGCACCCGAACTGGCCGAGTACCTCGTGGAACGCGCCATGGCCCTCTAGTGGTGTGACCCGGCCCGTTGGCGAGCGTGTCCACGCTCAGCAGGGCGCCTCGCGGCACCGCCCCCACGCCCCCATACGACTCCGGTATGAGGACGTGGGGGCGGCACCACGATGCACCCGTCTGACCGCGGACACGCCCGGCAACGCTCCAGGCCACACCACTAGGAAGCCAGCAGCTCCGAGACCCGCGAACGGACCTCGGGGGAGTCGAGGCCGCGCACCATCACGGTGGTGCGGCGGCGCAGCACGTCGTCCACTTCGGACGCCCATTCGGTGCGGCGGGCGTGCTCGACCTGGGCCCAGATGTCCGGGCCGTCCGGGTGGACCCGCTCCAGCAGCGCCGGGTTCTCCAGGCCGAGGGCCACGACCTCGTGCGACGTCGTGCCGTAGTGCGTGGCGAGGTGACGGACCACGTCGTCGGGCAGCGCGGCGAAAGCGTGGCCCAGCACGGAACCCACGGTGTCAGGCGATGCCGAACCGGGGAGCGCGACGCCGTCCAAGGGCCCGTCGGAGGTGCGGCCTAGCTCGGCGTTCACGCGGGCCAGGACGGTGCCGCCGATCTTGCGGAACGTCGTCCACTTGCCGCCGGCCACGCTGATCATGCCGCCGGAGCCCGCGGTGATCACCGTCTCGCGCTTGGCGTGCGAGGTGTCGCCGGGGCCGCCGGGCAGGACCCGCAGGCCCGCGAACGTGTACGCGATCCGCGAACGGTCCAGACCGGACACCGCGACGCCCGCCTCGCTGAGGATCTGGTCGACGTCGGCGTCCGTGCACGCGACCGCGGCCGGGTCGCCCTCGTAGGCCTCGTCGGTGGTGCCGAGCAGGAGGTGGCCCTCCCACGGGATCGCGAACGACACGCGCACGTCGTCGACCGGGATCGTCAGCGCGGCCTTCCACTCCGAGGTCTGCTTGAGCACCAGGTGCGAGCCCTTGGACAGGCGGATCGACGGGTCTGCGGCCGGGTCCTCCATGCGCCGCAGCACGTCGAGCCACGGGCCGGTCGCGTTCACGACGACCTTCGCGTCCACGCCGAACTCGCCGAGCGAGTCGCGCAGGTCGACACCGGTGACCTTCGCGCCGGTCTTGCGCAGGCCCACGACCGAGATGTGGTTGAGCAGCACGGCGCCGGCCTCGGCGGCGGCGCGGGCGGCGGTGATCGCCACCCGGCTGTCGTTCATCTGGTGGTCGTAGTACATCGCGGCACCGCGCAGACCGTCGGCGCGCAGGTCAGGCACCCACTCCACAGCCCTGCGCGCCGACAGCACCTTCCCCATGCCGTCGCCGAAGCCCGACAGCGCGGAGTACAACGTGACGCCCGCGCCCAGGACGAACCGGCTGTGCGGGCCGCCCTTGTAGACGGGGACGAGGAACGGCAGCGGACGCACCAGGTGCGGGGCCAGGTGGTCGCCCAGCGCGCGGCGTTCCTTGTGGTTCTCGTGCACCATCGGCACGGCCGACGGGCCCATCGCGAGGTAGCGCAGGCCGCCGTGCACGAGCTTCGACGACGCGGACGACGTGGCGCCCGCGAAGTCGCCGCTCTCGACCAGCGCGACCCGCAGTCCCGAACGGGCCGCGGCCCACGTGGTCGCGATGCCCAGGATGCCGCCGCCGATCACGACGACGTCGAACTTGCCGTGCTGCAGCTCTTCACGAGCCCTGTCGCGCTGAGAAAGGTCAGTCATCGTCCTCGTCCATCCACCCGACGGTCCGCTCGACCGCCTTCTTCCACTTCCGGTAGCCGCGAGCCCGCGCCGCCGGTTCCATCGACGGCTCCCACTCGGCCGCCTTGTGCCAGTTGGCTTTCAGTGCCTCAGTCGAGGGCCAGTAGCCCACCGCGAGGCCTGCCGCGTACGCCGCGCCCAGGCACGTCGTCTCGGCCACGATCGGGCGCACCACCGGCACGTCCAGCACGTCCGACAGGAACTGCATGAGCAGGTTGTTGGCCGTCATGCCGCCGTCGACGCGCAACGTCGTGAGGTCCGCTGCCGAGTGGGCATTCACAGCGTCGGCGTTCATCGCGTCCACGACCTCACGCGTCTGCCACGCCGATGCCTCCAGCACGGCCCGTGCGAGGTGCCCGCGCGAGATGTAGCCCGTCAGGCCGGCGATCACGCCACGCGCGTCGCTGCGCCAGTGCGGTGCGAAGAGGCCGGAGAACGCGGGCACGAAGTACGCGCCGCCGTTGTCGTCCACCGTGCGGGCGAGGGTCTCGATCTCGGCCGCCGACGAGATCAGCCCGACCTTGTCGCGGAACCACTGCACCAGCGCGCCCGTCACCGCGACGGCGCCTTCCAGCGCGTACGCCGCCGGCTCGTCGCCGATCTTGTAGCCCACGGTGGTCAGCAGGCCGTTCTGCGAGCGCACCGGCTCGTCACCGGTGTTGATCAGCAGGAACGCGCCGGTGCCGTAGGTGCACTTGCCCTCGCCGGGCTCGAAGCAGGTCTGGCCGAACAGCGCGGCCTGCTGGTCGCCGAGCGCCGATGCGACGGGCACGCCCTCGTAGGTGCCGTAGACCTCGGAGGAGGACCGGATCTCGGGCAGCATCTCGCGCGGGACGTCCATCGCGCCGACCAGCTCCTGGTCCCAGTCGAGGGTCTCCAGGTTCATCAGCATGGTGCGCGAGGCGTTCGTGACGTCGGTGACGTGGCGGCCGGTCAGGTTCCAGATCAGCCAGGTGTCCATGGTGCCGAACAGGACCTCGCCGCGTTCGGCTCGTGCGCGCAGGCCTTCGACGTTGTCGAGCAGCCACCGCAGCTTCGGGCCGGAGAAGTAGGTCGCCAGCGGCAGGCCGGAGCGTTCGCGGAACCTGTCCTGGTCGCCGAGCTGCCTGATCAACGCGTCCGTGCGCGTGTCCTGCCAGACGATCGCGTTGTGCACGGGCTCGCCGGTCGCCTTGTCCCACACGACCGTGGTCTCGCGCTGGTTCGTGATGCCGAACGCGGCTATGTCGCCGAGCGAGAGAGAGGCGTGAGAGAGGGCGTCGCGCACGACGGCCTGCACGTTCGTCCAGATCTCGGACGCGTCGTGCTCCACCCAGCCCGGCTTCGGGAAGATCTGGCGGTGCTCGCGCTGAGCGACCGACACGATCCCGCCGGCCTGGTCGAACACGATGCACCGGGACGACGTCGTGCCCTGGTCTATCGCCGCGATGTAAGCCACGTGCACACTCCCTTGTGCGAACCATTCGACAATGTCGAACGATTCCACAGTACTACCAGGAGAGTCCGCCGAGCTCCCTCGAAACGCTGCGAGCTGCCTCACGTACGTAGGACACGAGCTCGAGACGCGGCGGCTGGTCGGGTGAGTCGCACAGCCTCTCGACCGGCCCGGAGATGCCGATCGCCCCGACGACCACACCCCGCCTGTCCCGCACCGGAGCGGCCACCGATGCCTCGCCCTCGACGAGTTCGTGCAGGTCGTAGGCCCAGTCGCGGTCGCGGACCAGGTTCAAGTCGGCGTGCAGCTGCTCGGGATCGAGCGTGTGGCGGGTGAACGCCTGCAGGTCGCCGTCGGGCCAGTTGTCGCCGAACGCGACCAGGGCCTTGCCCAGTGCCGTCGCGTTCCACGGCAGCAGGGCGCCGGTGTCGAGCGTCTGCCGGCTGTTGTCCGGGCGGAACACGTGATGCACGACGAGCACGTGCTTGCCGTGCATCACGCCGATGCGCACTGCCTCGCGCGCCCGCATCGCCAGCGTGTCCGACCAGTTCAGCGCTTTGGCGCGCAGCTCGTTGCCGTCGAGGTACGAGGTGCCGATCTGGAACAGCGCGGCGCCCAGGCGGTACTTGCCGCCCTCGACCTCCTGCTCGACGAACCCGACCTCCTGCAACGTCCGCAGGATGCCGTGCACTGTCGGTTTCGCCAGGTCGAGGGCGCGCGCGATCTCGCCGACGCTCAGCTGGTGCGCGCCGCCGTGGGCGAGCAGCTTCAGGACCTCGGCTGCGCGCTGGATGGACTGAATGGGCCCGGGCACGCACCCCACTCTAGCTGCGCGTGTTCGACAATGTCGAACACTAGGGACGATATATTCCCAGTGCGGCCGCACGCGAACGGAACTTGAAGTGGTTGGCCCGCTCGCGCACCTCGCCGTCGGTCGCGATCGAGATCGGTGCGCCGTGCACCTCGACGTTCAGCGAAGCCACTTCGAAGTGCTTGTACATGCGCGAGTGCTCCAGCGCGCCGAGCAGTGCGCCCAGGAAGAACCTGGTCCGCGAGTACTTCCGGTCCGCCCGGACGAAGCGCACGTCGAGCAGGCCGTCGTCCAGCCTGGGCCGCATCGTCGGCGCGAAACCCTTCGGCCGGTACGGCCCGTTGCCCACGAACAGCATCCACACGAGGTGCTTGTCGCCGTCGATGGTCATGTGCAACGGCTTCGCGCGCTGCAGGACGCGGAACATCGCGATCGCGGCCGCGGGCCACTTGCCCCAGCGCTTCTCCAGCTTCTCGCGGATGCGCACCATGTCGGGGTAGCCGCCGAGCGACGCCGTGTTGATGAACCACTGGTCGTTGACCTGCGCCATGTCCACCCGCACACCCACGCCGTCCGCGACCGCCTGCGCCGTGTCGTGCAGGCCGGTGATGCCCACGTCCCGTGCGAAGTGGTTGAGCGTGCCGGAGGGGATGAGCACCAGCGGAAGGTCGCGTTCGGCGGCGAGGGCGGCCACGGCGGCCACGGTCCCGTCGCCACCGGCCACTCCCAGCGCTTTCGCGTCCGGCAGGTCGTCGAGCTCCTCGATCGAGACGATCTGCGCCTTGGGCCACTCCTCGGTGATCTGCGGCGTCGGGTCCGGCCCGATGCCCGAGAACGGGTTCACCACCACGACCAGGCCGTCGCCGTCCTGCAACGACGTCAGGTCGGCGTGCTCGTAGGCCGAGGCGGGCTCGTTCATCCCGAGAGGCCACCACCGGCGCGTCAGCAACGCGGCACCGACGCCCACGGCCGCGCCGGCCGCGACATCCGTCGGCCAATGAACGCCCGTGTGAACGCGTGAATAGGCGACGGCGGCGGCGATCGGCGCCATCACCACGCCTGCTTTGGGTGATTCCATCGCCACCGCCGTGGCGAAAGCGACCGCTGACGCGGAGTGACCGGACGGGAATGACGAGGACGTCGGCCGCTTCGACAGCCGGCGCCGCATCGCGAGCAGGTCGGCGGCGGGCCGGCGGCGTGGGAAAAGTGACTTGCCGACCAGGTTCGCGCTGGCAGAGGCCCCGGCGATGGCCGCAAGGCCTCTCATCGCACCACGCCGGTACGGGCCTTTCCTCGTCGCCAGAATCGCCGCGATGACGAACCACAGCAGGCTGTGGTTCGCGGCTTTCGAAAGTCTCTTCAAACCGGTGTCGAGCCTGCTCGGACGTAGTCCGGCCGAGGAGCTCATGAGCTTCTTGTCGAGAGCGCTGACCCGTTTCCACACGCCACCGACACTAAACCGCAACCGGCGTGCCGCCCGAACGGATCACCCTGCTCCGCCTGGGAGTCGCCTACTGTTGAGGCATGCAGCGGCGGATCTTCGGCATTGAGACAGAATTCGGGGTGACCTGCACCTTCCACGGGCAGCGTCGTCTGTCCCCGGACGAGGTCGCGCGGTACTTGTTCCGCCGCGTCGTCTCGTGGGGACGTTCTTCCAACGTCTTCTTGCGCAACGGCTCCCGGCTCTACCTCGACGTCGGCTCCCACCCGGAGTACGCGACGGCCGAGTGCGACGACCTGGCACAGCTCGTCACGCACGACAAGGCCGGTGAGCGGATCCTCGAGGACCTGCTCGTCGACGCCGAGCGCAGGCTCGCCGACGAGGGCATCGGCGGGGACATCTTCCTGTTCAAGAACAACACCGACTCGGCGGGCAACTCCTACGGCTGCCACGAGAACTACCTGGTCGCACGGGCCGGCGAGTTCTCCCGCATCGCGGACGTGCTGCTGCCGTTCCTGGTCACCCGCCAGCTCATCTGCGGTGCCGGCAAGGTGCTGCAGACCCCGCGCGGCGCCGTGTACTGCCTCTCGCAGCGCGCCGAGCACATCTGGGAGGGCGTGTCGTCCGCGACCACGCGGTCCCGCCCGATCATCAACACCCGCGACGAGCCGCACGCCGACGCCGAGCGCTACCGGCGCCTGCACGTCATCGTCGGCGACTCGAACATGTCCGAGGTGACGACGCTGCTGAAGGTCGGCAGCGCGAACCTGGTGCTCGAGATGATCGAGCAGGGCGTCCAGTTCCGCGACTTCTCCCTCGACAACCCGATCCGCGCCATCCGCGAGATCAGCCACGACCTGACGGGCCGCCGCACGGTGCGCCTCGCGGGCGGCAAGGAAGCGTCCGCGCTCGACATCCAGCGCGAGTACTTCGAGAAGGCCGTCGAGCACTGCGCCAAGCGCTCGCCGGACCCGATGGCGGAGCGCGTCCTCGAACTCTGGGGCCGCACCCTCGACGCCGTCGAGGCGCAGGACCTGACGAAGATCGACCGCGAGATCGACTGGGCCATCAAGAACCGCCTGATGAACCGGTACATGGAAAAGCACAACATGGACCTGTCCAACCCGCGCATCGCCCAGCTCGACCTCGCCTACCACGACATCCGCCGTGGCCGCGGCGTGTTCGACCTGCTGCAGCGCAAGGGCCAGGTCGAGCGCGTGACCGACGACGGCGAGATCGAGGCCGCCAAGGACACCCCGCCGCAGACCACGCGGGCCAAGCTGCGCGGTGACTTCATCGCCGCCGCGCAGGCCGCCGGTCGCGACTTCACCGTCGACTGGGTGCACCTCAAGCTGAACGACCAGGCGCAGCGGACCGTGCTGTGCAAGGACCCGTTCCGGGCGGTGGACGAGCGCGTGGAGCGCCTGATCTCCTCGCTCTGACCGAACGAATGCCGAGGGGCGCGCTCCGGACCGGAGCGCGCCCCTCGTGCCGTTATTGGCGCACGACAGCTTCGAACACAGGGTGGACTGGCCCGGAGCGCGCCCTGACCGCCGATCGGGGCTAGGAAGCGATCACCGGCTCGACCAGAGTGGCCGCATGAGGATCATCGCGGCGGCGCTCGCCGCACTTCTGGTTCTTCCCGGGGTGGCGTCGGCGACGGACACCTACTGGGAGCTGAAGCCGACCGGCACCGACGCCCGCCTGCGCGGACTGTCCGCCGTGTCCGGTCAGGTCGCGTGGGCGAGCGGCTCCAAGGGCACCGTCCTGCGCACCGTGAACGCCGGCCGGACGTGGGAGTCGGTCGGCCCGCCCGGCACGGAGGCGCTCGAGTTCCGCGACATCGAGGCCTTCGACGCGCGCAACGCCGTGGCGCTGTCGATCGGCGAGGGCGAGTCGTCGCGGATCTACCGCACGTCCGACGGCGGCAAGTCCTGGCAGGAGGAGTTCCGCAACACCCACCCGAAGGCGTTCTACGACTGCATGGCGTTCTTCGACCGGTTCCGCGGACTGGCGCTGAGCGACCCCGTCGACGGCAAGTTCCGGGTGTTGCGGACGTGGGACGGCGGACGGTCGTGGCACGTCGACGACCCGAAGGGCATGCCGGACGCGCTGCCGGGCGAGTTCGCGTTCGCGGCGTCCGGGCAGTGCGTGACGACGAGCGGCAACCACGCGTGGATCGCGACCGGCGGCGGCGCGAAGGCACGGGTGCTGGAGTCGCGCGACGGCGGCCGGTCGTGGAAGGCGAGCGAGGTGCCGCTGCCGTCCGGTGAGGCGGCCGGGGTGTTCGCGGTGGCGTTCAAGACGCCCTGGCGCGGTGTGGCGATCGGTGGCGACTACCTCAAGCCGACCGACCCGACGCCCGCGTTCGCGACCAACGACGGTCGCGGGTGGACGGCGGGCGAGCAGGCGCCCGTCGGTTACCGGTCCGGCATCGCCTACCGCGGCAACGGCCTGGTCGCGGTCGGTCCGTCCGGGACGGACACCAGCAAGGAGGGCAAGACCTGGAAGATCGCGGACACGGGGAGTTTCGACACCGTGGACTGCGTCGGGCACACCTGCTGGGCGTCCGGTGAGAAGGGACGCGTCGGCCGCACCTGAGGGGAGACGGGGAATGCGTCTGCATCCGGGTGAGCCCGAGGCCCCGGGGTGGCGGGTCGTGCAGCTGACCGACGTCGTGCGGCGACTGCGGGAGGAGGCGTCCGGTGTGACCGGCCGTCCTCTCCTCGTCGCGGTCGACGGGCGCGGCGGTGCAGGGAAGTCCACTCTCGCCGAACGGCTGCGCAGCCTCGTTCCGAGGTCCGAAGTGGTGCACACCGACGACGTCGCCTGGAACCACGCGTACTTCGACTGGGGAGGTCTGCTGGTCGAGAACGTCCTGGTGCCCCTGCACCGGGGCGAGGCGGTGGCGTTCCGGCCGCAGGCCTGGGCCGAGCACGACCGGCCCGGCGCGATCGAGGTCGCGTCCGGGATGGACGTCGTGTGGATCGAGGGCACCGGCGTCATCCGGGAGCAGTGCGCTCCGTGGATCGACGCCTCGATCTGGGTGCAGGGCGACCTGGACGAACAGGAACGCCGGCTGTCCGCCCGCGACGGTGACTCCGCGGAGCAACGACGGCACGTCACCGCGTGGCTGGCCGAGGAGGTGCCGTTCCTGTCGCGCGAGCAGCCGTGGCGCAGGGCGACCGTCGTCGTCGCAGGTACGAGCGGACTCCGCCACGATCCCGAGTCCGAGATCGTCGTCGCGGTGTAACGCCCGCGAGGCCTCTGGCGAAAAAGCACGTGTCGGCCGCTCCCGCGCGGGGTAACCGATGCAGGTGTTCGACGGATTCTCGTTGCGTTGCAGGGACGTTGGCGAGGCCAATCTGCGAGTGAGGACCGGTGGTGCAGGGCCACCGGTCCTCCTCTTGCACGGACACCCTCGAACCCACACCACCTGGCACCGCGTCGCGCCACTGCTCGCCGAGGACCACACGGTCGTGTGCCCGGATCTGCGCGGTTACGGCAAGTCCAGCAAACCCGGTGACTACTCGAAACGGGCGATGGCCCGCGACTTCGTGAACCTGATGCAGGGGCTCGGTCACGAGGAGTTCGCCGTCGTCGGCCACGACCGCGGGGCAGCCGCGGCGATCCGGCTGGCGCTCGACCACCCGGACCGGGTCACGCACCTGGCCGTGCTGGACGGACTGCCCATCGGCGCTCACCTGGCCCGCGCGGACGCCCGGTTCGCCCAGGCCTGGTACCACTGGTTCTTCCTGGCCCGGCAGGAACTCGCCGCCGCGATGATCAACGAGAACCCCGGCCTCTGGTACGGCGGCCGCTACCACGACACCCCGCTCGCGATGGGCGTGGAGAACTGGGCCGACTTCCAGCGGGCGATCCACGACCCCGAGACCGTGGTCGCGATGTGCGGTGACTACCGCGCCGGGCTGGAGGTCGACCGCCACCACGACGACGAGGACCTGGCCGCCGGACGCAGGATCACGTGTCCCGTGCTCGCTCTCTGGTCGGCCAAGGACGACCTGGGCGAGCTGTACGGCGACCTGGCGGCGATCTGGGCCGAATGGGCGGACGACGTGCGGGTTCGTTCCCTCGACTGCGGGCACCACATGGCCGAGGAAGCACCCGTCGAACTGGTCCGCGAGTTACGTGAGTTGTTCTGAACGGACCGTTCACAACAGGTGGTGATGAGGTTTCGGCGCGCGCACGCGTTAGGGTCTGTCCGTGGCCATCGCACGTGCCGAACGCCTTGTCAACCTGGTGCTGTGCCTGCTGTCGACCCGTCAGTACCTGACAGCGGAGCGCATCCGCGCCATCGTCCCCGGCTATCACGAAGCGCCGACGGACGAGGCGTTCTTCCGCATGTTCGAACGGGACAAGTCCGAGCTGCGTGATCTCGGCGTGCCGCTCGAGACCGGGCGGCAGTCCAACGCCGAGGGAGCGGAGGACGGCTACCGGATCGCGCGGCGCGACTACGAGCTGGGCGACATCGACCTCGAACCCGACGAGGCCGCCGCGGTGGCGCTGGCCGCCCGGCTGTGGGACTCGCCGCAGCTCACGGGTGCCGTGCACGGTGCGTTGATCAAGCTGCGGGCCGCCGGTGTGGACGTCGACCAGGACACGCCCGCGGCCGTCGAGCCCAAGGTGCGGGCCAACGAGCCCGCGTTCCCGCCGCTGCTCCAGGCCGTGCAGGCGGGGCAGGTCGTCGCGTTCGACTACCGCAAGCCGCCGCCGGGCGGGCAGAAGGAACGAACGGTCGAACCGTGGGGCGTGGTCGCGTGGCGGGGCAAGTGGTACCTCGTCGGCTGGGACCGTGAACGCCAGAACACGCGGTGCTTCCGGCTCTCCCGCGTCGTGGGCGCGGTCCGGACCGTCGGCAAGCCCGGCGCCTTCGCCGTGCCCGAGGGCACGGACCTGATGAGCCTCATCGCGCGCACGCAGGCCGATCCGCACCACACGGCGCCCGCCAAGATCTGGGTGGCCAAGGACCGGGCGCAAGGCCTGCGGCGGCACGCGAAGGTCGTCGAGGAACGCGACGGCGGCGACGTCGTCGAGATCGACCTGAAGTTCCCCGACTCGGCGGCCAAGTGGCTCGCCGGGTTCGGACCCGATGTCGTGGTACTGGAACCCGAGGTCCTGGCCAAGTCGGTCCGCGACCGCCTGCAGGGCGCACTGGAAGGAGCGCGGTGACCGCGTCCAACGAACGGCTGCCGCGGCTGCTCGCACTCGTGCCGTACCTGCTCAACCGGCCCGCGATCACCGTCAAGGAGGCCGCGGCCGACTTCGGCATCACGCCCAAGCAGCTGCGCAAGGACCTCGAGCTGCTGTGGATGTGCGGCCTGCCCGGTTACGGGCCGGGCGACCTGATCGACCTGTCGTTCGAGGGCGAGACGATCACCGTCTCGTTCGACGCGGGCCTCGACCGGCCGCTGCGCCTCACCGCGGCCGAGGCGGCGTCGCTGCTGGTGGCGCTGCGCGCGCTGGCGGACACACCGGGCGTCGTCGACACCGACGCGGTGCAGAGGGCGCTGGCCAAGATCGAGGCGGCGGTCGGCAAGGCGCAGCCGGCGGGCATGGTCGTCGGGCTCGGCGGGTTCGAGCGCGGGGAGACCGCAGAGATCCGCGAGGCCGTGCAGAGCGCTGTGAAGCGCGAACGGGCCGTGCGCATCCGTTACTACTCGCAGTCGCACGACGCGATGAGCGACCGAGTGGTCGATCCGATGCGTCTGCTGCTCGTCGAAGGGCGCGGCTACCTCGAAGGATGGTGCCGCTCGGCGCTCGGCGTGCGCCTGTTCCGGCTCGACCGCATCGACGACGTGCAGGTGCTCGACGAGCCGTCGTCGCCTCCGCCGCACGCCCAGCTGACCGATACATCGGAGGGGTTGTTCCACCCGAGGGACAACCAGAAGATCGCGGTCCTCCTGCTCGAACCGGACGCGCACTGGGTCGCCGAGTACTACCCGGTCGACCACGCGGCGGAGCTCTCGGACGGCCGCACGCGTGTCCTCATGCGCTACGACGACCCGTCCTGGATGGTTCGCCTGCTCCTCGGGCTCGGCGGCGACGTGCACGTCGAAAAGCCGTCGGAACTCGCGGAGGAGGTTGTTCGCCAGGCGGCAGAGGCATTGCGCCGGGCAGATCACCTGCTGTCCACCCAAGACGTATAACGTGTGCTTGTGCCGTCCACACCGACCCTGGCGCTGATCGCGCTCGGCCTGATCGTGCTCGTCGCGATCGCGATTCGAGTCATCCGATCCTTGCGCCGATTCGCCCGCGCCCGCACTCTGGTGGGGGACGGGGTCGGCAACGGAGTCGGTCTGCTCAAGGCGCGATCCGCGGCGCTGAAGGTGGCCATCGCCGAGCGGCGGCCCGACGAACAGGCCCGCACCAGGGCAAACCCCGCGTACGATCGTCGTAGCGGGGCAGACAGGAGGATCACCAATGGGTAACCTCGGACCCACCGAGCTGATCATCATCGCTGTGGTGATCATTCTGCTGTTCGGTGCGAAGAAGCTTCCCGACATGGCCCGTTCGCTCGGCAAGTCGGCGAAGATCTTCAAGGCTGAGACCAAGGGCCTGCGCGACCAGGACGCGGACGACGCGCCGGTGCAGCAGCAGCCCGTGCAGCAGCCGGTCCAGCAGCTCCCGCCCGCCCAGCCGCAGCCGGTGCAGCAGCCCCAGGTCGCGCCTCCCATCGAGCAGACCACCCAGAACAAGGCGAACAACTGACCTTCCGGTCTCCTGACTTGTAAGGACGGTCGACGCGGTGGCAAGTCCGTTCCGGTGGGTCGCTGAACGCCGGGAACGCGGCAGGCGCCGTCGGGGCAACGCCGACGGCACGATGTCGCTCAAAGAGCACCTCTACGAGCTGAGGTACCGGCTCGGCCTCGCGATGCTGGTCATCGCCGTCGGTGCCGTCCTGGGCTTCATCTGGTTCCAGGTGCGGCTCGGCCCGATCCCGTCGCTGGGTGACATCCTGACGGGCCCGTACTGCCAGCCCGATCTGGAGAAGTACCGGGCGAAGATCACCAACGACGGCAAGTGCGCGTTGCTGCAGACCGAACCGTTCGAGATCTTCCTCGTGCAGTTGCAGGTCGGTGCGGCGGCGGGCGCGGTGCTGCTCAGCCCGTTGTGGCTCTACCAGATCTGGGCGTTCATCACGCCCGGTCTGTACCTGAAGGAACGCAAGTTCGCGCGCGTCTTCGTCGGCGCCGGCGCGCTGCTGTTCGTGGCCGGTGCGGTGCTCGCCTACCTGGTGGTGCCCGAGGGCCTGAAGGTGCTGCTCGGCTTCGGTGGCGACAACTGGGTCACGGCGCTCACCGGTAGCAAGTACATCAACTTCGTCATCACCATGCTGTTCATCTTCGGCGTGAGCTTCCTGCTGCCGCTGGTGGTGGTGATGCTCAACCGCGCGGGCGTGCTGTCCTACGAGCGGCTGGCGAAGTGGCGGCGCGGCCTGATGATGGGCCTGTTCGTGTTCGCCGCGATCGCGACGCCGGGCACCGACCCGATCTCGATGGTCGTGCTGGCCCTCGCGCTGTCGGTGCTGTTCGAGATGGCGATCCAGATCTCCCGCGTCCACGACAAGCGCAAGGCGAAGCTCCGCAGCGCCGAGGGCTGGGACGCGCTGGACGACAACGAGGCGGCGCCGTTCAACTACGTCGCGTCCGACGCCGACGGCAACGACCCCGGTGAGAAGGCCATCGCCTCGGAGCCCCCGAAGCGCGTGAACTACGACGACGCCACGTGACGCGGGCCGCCTTGCTGGTCTGCCCCGCGTCGGGCAAGGGGCGGGCGGCCCGGATGGCCGGGTCGACCGCCGCGGCGCTGAGGCCGCACGTGTCGTCGTTGACGCAACTGGTCGCGCACGACGCCGAGGGCACGCTGGCGATGGCGCACCAGGCCGTCGCGGACGGTGCCGACCTGCTGGTCGTCCTGGGCGGTGACGGAGCCGCCCACCTGGGCGTCCAGGCGGTCGCGGGTACGTCGACGGCGCTGGGCATAGTCCCGGCGGGCACCGGCAACGACCTGGCCGCGGCCGTGGGCTCGCAGTCGGTCGAGGACGTCGTGCACGGCACCCGCAGGCAGCTCGACCTCGGGCGGCTGTCGACGGGGCAGTGGTTCGCGACGGTGCTGTGCGCCGGGTTCGACTCCGCGGTGAACGAGCGGGCGAACGCGATGCGCTGGCCCGCCGGTCCGCGCCGCTACGACCTGGCGATCGTCGCCGAGCTCGCGTCGCTGAAGCCCGCGCCGCTGGTCGTGACCACCGAGTCCGGGACGTTCGAGCTGGACGCCACGCTGGTCGCGATCGGCAACACGCCGAACTACGGCGGCGGCATCCCCGTGTGCCCCACGGCCGACGCCGGCGACGGGTTGTTCGACGTCACGGTCGTCGAGGGCGGCAGCCGCTCGATGCTGGTCCGGATGCTGCCGACGCTGCGCACGGGCAAGCACACCGAGCACCCCGCCGTGCGGACGTTCCGCGCACGTGAGGTCTCGTTGTCCGGCGGCAACGGCTGGATCGCTTACGCCGACGGCGAACGCCAGGAGGCGTTGCCGATCACGGTTCACACGGTTCCCGGCGCCCTCACGGTCGTGGGTCGCTAAATTATGGGGCTGTTCGGTTCGTTTCACTGTTTTCGGTAGGGATTCATGGAGACGCTGGAGTTTCAGTCCGAGGCGCGTCAGCTGCTGCAGCTGATGATCCACTCGATCTACTCGAACAAGGACACGTTCCTGCGAGAGCTGGTCTCGAACGCCTCCGACGCGCTCGACAAGCTGCGGCTGGAGTCGTTCCGCGACAAGGACATGCAGGTCGACGTCGACGACCTGCACATCGTGATCGAGTCCGACCCGGCCGAGCGCACGCTGACGGTGCGGGACAACGGCATCGGCATGACGCGCGAGGACGTCGTCCGGCTCATCGGCACGATCGCGAAGTCCGGTACCGCGGAGTTCCTGAAGCAGCTCAAGGAACAGCAGTCCGGCAGCGCGTCCGACCTGATCGGCCAGTTCGGCATCGGCTTCTACTCGTCGTTCATGGTGGCGGACAAGGTCACCCTCGTGACGAAGTACCCGCACGCCGAGAAGGGCGTGCGCTGGGAGTCGACCGGCGAGGCCACGTACACGATCGACGACGTGGACGACGCCCCCCAGGGCACCTCGGTCACGTTGCACCTCAAGCCGTCCGACGACGAGGACCGCCTGCCGGACTACACCGAGCCGGCGAAGATCCGCGAGATCGTCAAGCGCTACTCGGACTTCATCACCTGGCCGGTGCGCCTGGGCGGCGAGGACATCAACTCGCGCAAGGCCCTGTGGGCGCGCCCGGCCTCCGAGGTGACGGAGGAGGAGTATGCCGAGTTCTACCGGCACATCAGCCACGACTGGAACGCGCCGCTCGAGACCATCCGCATGCAGGCGGAGGGCACCTTCGAGTACCAGGCCCTGCTGTTCCTGCCCGCGCAGGCGCCGATGGACCTGTTCATGCGCGACGGCAAGCGCGGCGTCCAGCTCTACGTGAAGCGCGTCTTCATCATGGAGGACTGCGCCGAGCTGATGCCGGAGTACCTGCGCTTCGTGAAGGGCGTAGTCGACGCGGCGGACCTCTCGCTGAACGTCTCGCGCGAGATCCTGCAGCAGGACCGCCAGATCCAGCTGATGCGCCGCCGCCTGGTCAAGAAGGTGCTGTCCTCGATCAAGTCGCTGATGGGCACCCGCCCGGACGACTACGCGAAGCTGTGGGGCGAGGTCGGCGCGGCCCTGAAGGAGGGCCTGCTCTCCGACTCGGACAACCGCGACGCGATCCTGGAGGTCTGCTCCTTCGCGTCCACGCACTCCGACGAGTCGCTGACCACGCTGGCCGAGTACGTCTCCCGGATGAAGGAAGGCCAGGAGCACATCTACTTCATGACCGGCGACTCACGCGTCGCCGTCGAGAAGTCGCCGCACCTGGAAGCGCTGCGCGCCAAGGACTACGAGGTGCTGATCCTCACCGACACGATCGACGAGATGTGGGTCGACTCCGTCCCCGCCTTCGACGGCAAGACGTTCCAGTCCGTCGCCAAGGGCCAGGTGGACCTGGAGACCGACGAGGAGAAGTCGGCCAACGAGGCCAAGGCCGCGGAGTACGGCGACCTGCTCACGTGGATGAAGGAGCAGCTGGAGGACAGCGTCAAGGAGGTCCGCCTCTCGTCGCGCCTGACGACCTCCCCGGCGTGCGTCGTCGGCGACTCGTACGACATCACCCCGACGCTGGAGAAGATGTACAAGGCGATGGGGCAGGAGCTGCCGAAGATCAAGCGGATCCTGGAGCTCAACCCGTCGCACCCGCTGGTCGAGGGCCTGCACAGGGCGTTCGCGGCCGGCGAACGCGACGGGCTCGCCGACACCGCGGAGCTGGTCCATGGGCTGGCGCTGCTGGCGGAGGGCGGCGAGCTCGCCGACCCGTCCCGGTTCGTGAAGCTGGTGGCGGACCGGGTGCAGCGCACGTTCTGACGCTGGTGGCCGTGCGGGGCGGCTTGCGGGCGGGTGTTCCAGCGGAGGGGGCGCCTGCCGTGCGGGTGATCGCCTCGCGTGGGTGGCTGCGCGGGTCGTGATGGAACTGCGCGGGGTGGTTGCGATGGGGCTGACCTTGAGGGCGGGATGCTGCCTCAAGGTCAAGCCCCAATCGCGTTGAGGAGCCCGAACCGCTTCCCTGCGCTTCTAGGATCCGGACGGCTCGCCTCGCATCGCCACGCCGAGCTGCGTGCGCGGTTGCCTTGTGAGGGTGGGCGCCGGTTGGCACCGCGCGGGTCAGGTTGCGATGGCGGGCGCCGGTTTCGGCGAGGGGGTCGCCTGCCGTGCGGATGGTCGCCTTGCGAGGGTGGTTGCGCGGGCCGACGGAACTGCGCGGGCAGGCGTCTGCCGCGCGACCGCCGCCCGCCCAAGTCGGCATCTGACGTGAAACCGCAGGTAGAGGGCGATGTCCAAAGGACATCGCCCTCTATAGCTTCAGTGCAGCCTGAAGTTAATCTATCTCGGCGGCGATTGTCGGTGTGATGTGAAAGCCTGAAGGGGTGTCAAGTGCTTCGCGGTCCCCGGCCGAGGCCTACGCCCACTCCCGGCGCAACGCCCAGCGGCCCAAGCTGACCGATTTCCTGTCCGTGATCTCGTTCGAGCTGGACCCGTTCCAGCGCCAGGCCTGCGAGGCCCTGGAGGACGGTCACGGAGTGCTCGTCTGCGCCCCCACCGGTGCCGGTAAGACGGTGGTGGGCGAGTTCGCCGTGCACCTCGCGCTGACCGAGGGCCGCAAGTGCTTCTACACGACGCCGATCAAGGCGCTGAGCAACCAGAAGTTCGCCGACCTCACCGCGCGGTACGGGGCGGACAAGATCGGCCTGCTCACCGGCGACACGAGCATCAACGGCGGTGCGCCCGTGGTCGTCATGACGACCGAGGTGCTGCGGAACATGCTGTACTCGGGTTCGTCCACTCTGGACGGACTCGCGTACGTCGTGATGGACGAGGTGCACTACCTCGCGGACCGCTTCCGCGGGCCGGTGTGGGAAGAGGTCATCCTGCACCTGCCGGAGCACGTGCAGGTGGTCGGCCTGTCCGCGACGGTCAGCAACGCCGAGGAGTTCGGCGAGTGGCTGGTCGAGGTCCGCGGCGACACCTCCGTCGTGGTCGACGAGCACCGGCCCGTGCCGCTGTGGCAGCACATGATGGTCGGCAACCAGATGCTCGACCTATTCGAGGGCGACCAGACGCACGCGCGGATCAACTCCCAGGTGCTGCGCAAGACCGAGGAGCTCGTGCGGTACCACGTGCCGTTCAGCCGCGGGCGCAACCGCAGCGGTGGCACGGGGCGGCCCGCGCGCAACAGCGGGTTCAAGCCGACGTCGCGCATCGACATGATCCAGCGGCTCGACGCTGCGTCGCTGCTGCCCGCGATCGTGTTCGTGTTCAGCCGTGCGGGCTGTGACGCGGCGGTCACGCAGACGGCGCGGGCGGGGCTGCGGCTCAACACGCCGGAGGAGACCGAGCTGGTCCGCCGGATCGTCGACGAGAAGACGCGCGACCTGCCCGAGGCCGACCTGACGGTGCTCGGGTACTGGGAGTGGCGCGAGGCGCTGGAGCGCGGCATCGCGTCGCACCACGCCGGGCTGCTGCCCGCGTTCAAGGAGACGGTCGAGGAGCTGTTCGTCCGCGGGCTGGTCAAGGTCGTGTTCGCGACCGAGACGCTCGCGCTGGGCATCAACATGCCCGCGCGCACGGTCGTGCTCGAGAAGCTCGTGAAGTACAACGGCGAGGCGCACGTCGACCTCACCCCGGGCGAGTACACGCAGCTCACGGGTCGTGCGGGGCGTCGCGGCATCGACGTCGAGGGGCACGCGGTCGTCGTCTGGCAGCCGGGGATCGACCCCAAGGCGGTCGGCGGGCTCGCGTCCACCCGCACGTACCCGCTGCGCTCGTCGTTCCGGCCGGGCTACAACATGGCCGTCAACCTCGTGCACCAGCTCGGCGCGGCGTCCGCGCGCGAGATCCTGGAGCAGTCGTTCGCGCAGTTCCAGGCGGACAGGTCGGTCGTGGGCCTCGCGCGCCGCATCGAGCGCAACAAGGAGGCGCTCGCCGGCTACACCGAGGCGATGACGTGCCACCTGGGCGACTTCACCGAGTACGCGGCACTGCGCCGCCGCATCGGTGACCGGGAGAAGCAGCTCTCGAAGCAGAACACGAACTCGCGCCGCATCGAGACGGCCAAGTCGCTCGAACGGCTGCGCAAGGGCGACGTGATCGCGGTGCCGTCCGGGCGCCGCAGCGGCCTCGCCGTCGTCGTCGACCCCGGCCTCGAGCCGATGGGCGAGGCGAAGCCGCTGGTCGTCACCGAGGACCGCTGGTCGGGCCGCCTGACGTCGGCGGACTTCCCGTCGCCGGTCGAGGTGCTGGGCCACATCCGGCTGCCCAAGCAGGTCGACGTGCGCTCGCCCAAGTCGCGGCGAGACCTGGCGTCCACGATCCGCAACACGGGCATCACGGTGCCGTCGCGCGGCCGCAGGCAGACCACGGCGGACGACGACCCCGAGCTCGCGACGCTGCGCCGCGCCCTGCGCGCCCACCCGTGCCACGGCTGCGACCAGCGCGAGGACCACGCCCGGTGGGGCGAGCGGTACCACCGGCTGCTGGCCGAGAACCAGCAGCTGGAGCGCAAGGTCGCGGCGACGACGCACTCGCTGGCGCGCCAGTTCGACCGCATCCGCGCGCTGCTGCGCGAGCGCGGCTACCTCAGCGAGTCCGAGGAGGTCACCGCCGACGGCAAGCGTCTGACCAGGCTCTACAGCGAGTCGGACCTGCTCGCCGCCGAGTGCATCCGTCACGGCGTGTGGAAGGGCCTCAAGCCGGAGGAGCTCGCCGCCGTCGTGTCGTCGCTGGTCTACGAGGCGCGGCGGGACGGTCCCGTCGAGGCACGCCTGCCGCAGGGCCCGGTGGCCGACGCGATGCTCAAGACCGTGCGGCTGTGGGCGGAGATCGAGGACGACGAGCGCCGCCTCAAGCTCGAACGCATCACCCGCCAGCCCGACCCCGGTTTCGCCTGGCCGGTGTATCGCTGGGCGCGCGGGGAGTCGCTGGAGAAGGTCCTGAGCGCCGCCGAGGCCGGTGGCAACGAGCTCGGAGCGGGTGACTTCGTGCGCTGGTGCCGGCAGGTGATCGACCTCCTGGACCAGATCCGCGAGGTCGTCGGCCGCCAGGACCCGGTCGGCGCGGCCGCCGCCAAGGCCGTCGACGCGCTGCGGCACGGAGTCGTGGCGATGATGTGACCCCGAGTTGTGACCAGGCCCTGACGAAGGTTTTGCGAGTCGGAGTAAAGACTGACGTCAACGGTGTGATTGGATTTCGCCGCAACGTCGTACACACGGAGGTCGACTGATGAGCAGCCCGTACGGACCGTCCGGAGGGAACGATCCGCAGCAGCCGTGGGGCCAGCAGCCGCAACCGCCGCAGCAGCCTTATGGAGGCGGTTTCCCTCCCGGCACCCCGTCTGGCGGCTTCCCGGCGCAGAACCCGTACGGCCCGCCGCAGCCCCAGCCGGGCCAGCAGCAGCCGTACCCGGGTTTCGACCCGTCGCAGCAGCAGACGCAGCAGTACGGCGTGCCCGGTCAGCAGCCGCAGTCGAACCCGTACGGCACTCCTGCCCAGGACCCGTACGGCCAGCAGACGCAGCAGTACGGCATGCCCGGCCAGCAGCAGCCGAACCCGTACGGTCAGCAGCCTGGCTACGGGCCGCCGATGCCGCCGAAGAAGAAGTCCAGCGCCGCGATCTGGGTGGCGGCGGTCGTCGTCGTCCTGCTCGTGGGCGGCGTGCTGTTCACCGGCTTCGTGTCGCCGGCCTTCTTCAAGAAGAAGATCTTCAACAACACCGAGGTCCAGAAGGGCGTCGTCCAGATCCTGAAGGACGAGTACAAGATCTCGGACGTCGGCGCGGCGACGTGCACCGGTGAGAACGAGGTCAAGCCCAACACCTCGTTCGAGTGCAAGGTGCAGGTCGGCGGCAAGGACAAGAAGGTCAAGATCGTCGTCAAGACCGAGGACGGCGAGTACGAGGTCGGCCAGCCCACCGGCTGATCCCAGTTCCTCCCGGAAGGCGCCTCGCAGGATCTCCTGCGAGGCGCCTTCCGCGTCTCGCGGGAAACTGAGGTGCGTTCGCCGCCGCCCTGAGCGACGATCGCGGGCGTGACCGAGATCCGCGTTCTCACCGACGAAGCGCAGTACCGCGCCCACAACACGCTCTTCCGCCGGGCGATGCACTGGGGCCCGCCCACGGACGAACAGTGGCCGGCGACGCTGCCGTCCTACGAGCCCGGTCGCGTGCTCGCCGCGTTCGAGGGCGACGAGATGGTCGGCACGACCCAGTCGTTCGCCTGCGCCATGGTGGTACCCGGTGGCGCGGTCGTGCCGCATGCGGCTGTGTCCCGCGTGGGTGTGCGTCCGGACTACACGCGTCGTGGCGTGCTGAGCGGCCTGATGCGCGAACAACTCTCGACGCTCTCCGAACCCGTCGCGACGTTGCGGGCGTCGGAGGGGCGCATCTACGGCCGTTTCGGCTACGGCCTGGCCGGACGAGTGCGGTTCCTGCGGATCGACGCGCGCAAGGCCGTGATCCCGGGCTCGCCGGCCGGACAGGTGCGGATGGTCGACCCCGACACCTCGGACGAGCTGCTGCCGGAGCTGCACGCCCGGTTCGGGCTGGACCGGCCGGGACAGATCTCCCGCTGGCCGGGCTGGTGGGCCAGGGCGCTGGACCGCAAGACCGAGGCCGAGAACCGCGTCATGGTCGTCCACAGTGGACCGGACGGCGACGACGGCTACGTCTGCTACAAGGTGTCCGAGGACAAGGACTTCAAGCACCACATGGAGGTCCAGGACTTCGCGTGGGCCAACGCCGACGCGTGGCGCGACCTCTGGATCTACCTGACCAGGCTGGACCTGGTCGACACCATCGAGGTCGACGCCGCACTCGACGACCCGCTGCACTGGCTCTTCGAGGACCCGCGCGTCGTGTACACGAAGGACGTCTACGACCAGATCTGGCTGCGGCTCGTCGACGTGCCGCGCATGCTCGCCGCCCGCACCTACGGCACCGCCGGCCCGGTCGTCATCGAGGTGCGCGACAGGCTGCTGCCCGCCAACGACGGCTGCTACCGCGTCTCGCCCGACGGCGCCGAACGCGTCGAGGCGAAGCCCGACATCACGATCCCGGTCGACCTGCTCGGAGCCGTCTACCTCGGTGACACGAAGTTCTCCGACCTCGCGGCCGCCAGGCGCATCGAGGGTTCGCGGTTCGCGGAGGCCGACGCGTTGTTCGCCGGCCCCGTCGCCCCGCTCTGCTCGACCTTCTTCTAGGCCCGCCGCTCCATCGCGTTCACCAGGCGCGGCACCGAACTGCCCAGGCCCCAGCGCTGCGTGAGCTCACGCAGCCGCTCGGGGTCGGCGGGCACGCGCGGCACGTCGTCGGCGCGGTCCAGCACGACCGGGGCGTCGAGCGCGGTCCGGACGACCACGGGCGCCACCGCCAGGTAGTCCTCGGCCGCGATGAGCGCGTTGCGGGCCTTGGTGGTGAGCTTGCGGTCCATCGGGTCGGTCACGGCCTCGAGGACGGCGTCGAGCGAGCCGAACTCGGTGATGAGCTTCGCCGCGGTCTTCTCGCCGATGCCCGCGACGCCCGGCAGGCCGTCGGACGGGTCGCCGCGCAGCACGGACATGTCGGCGTACGCCGAGCCCGCGTTCTCGACCGGCAGCGAGTACTTGGCGGCCAGCTCCTCGGGGCCGAGGACCTCCGCCTTGCTCCAGCCGCGGCCGACGTACACGACGTGCACGGGCGTCGGCTCGAAGCGCACGACCTGGAACATGTCGCGGTCGCCGGTGACGACCTCGACGGGCGACTTCTTCTCACGGTGGGCGAGCGCGCCGATCACGTCGTCGGCCTCGTGTCCGGCCGCCTCGGCGGTGCAGATGCCGGCGGCGTCGAGCACGTCGAGGATGATCGGGATCTGCGGCGTCAGCGTGTCCGGGACCTCCTCCGAGCCGTCGGTGGCGTCCTGGGCGACCCGGTGCGCCTTGTAGGTCGGCAGTGCCTTCACCCGGAACTCGGGGCGCCAGTCGGCGTCGAGGCAGGCGACCAGGCGGGCGGCGCCGCGTTCGGTGATGACGCGGGCGATCGTGTCGACGAACCCGCGCACGGCGTTGACGGGCGTGCCGTCGGGCGCGGTCATCGAGTCCGGCAGCGCGTAGTACGACCGGAAGTAGAGGCTCGCGGAGTCCAGCAGCACCAGGGGAGAGCTCACGAGCGAACAAGCTACTAGTGATCGGGCCCCTGACGCCTGCCGGGCGCGTTCCGTGCTCAGCAAGGTGTCGTGCCGGGTGCCGAACGCGCCCGGCGAGCGGTGCCGTCCACGCACTAGGCTTTGGGCCATGGCAACGATCACCGGGCCCATCGACGTGTCCGCGCTGCGTGCGCGGCTCGACCGCGCTTCCGCCGCCGCCGAGCAGGCGGGCGTCGACGCCCTCCTCATCTCGCCCGGTTCGGACCTGCGGTACCTGATCGGTGCCGGTGGCGACTCCTTCGAACGCCTCACCTGCCTCGCGCTGCCCGTGGGCGGCACGCCGACGCTGGTCGTGCCGAAGCTGGAGCAGCCGGGTTACGCGGCCATCCCGACCGACGAGCTCGGCGTCGAGGTCGTCACGTGGGTCGACGGCGAGGACCCGTACGCGCTGGTCAAGGCCGCGCTCAAGGGCAGCAGGACGGCCGTGGCGGACATGATGCCGGCCCTGCACACCATCAAGCTCGGCCAGGCGATCGGCGGCACGCAGTCGCTGGCCGGCCCGATCATCCGCGAACTGCGCATGCGCAAGGACGCCGCCGAGATCGACGCCCTGCGCAAGGCGGGCGCCGCGATCGACCGCGTCCACGCGCGCATGGGCGAGTTCCTGCGGGTGGGCCGCACCGAACGCGAGGTCGCGCACGACATCGCTCTCGCGATCGTCGAGGAGGGCCACACCGTCGCCGAGTTCGTGATCGTCGGCTCCGGCCCGAACGGCGCGTCCCCGCACCACCGCGACTCCGACCGCGTGGTCCAGGCGGGCGAGGTCGTCGTCATCGACATCGGCGGCCCGGTCGCCGAGGGCTACAACTCCGACTCGACCCGCACCTACGTGATGGGCGAGCCCACTTACGACGACGTCCGGGACACCTACGCCGTCCTGCAGGCCGCTCAGCAGGCCGCGGTGGACGCCGTGAAGCCGGGCGTGACCTGTGAAGAGGTGGACGCCGCCGCCCGCACCGTCATCGCGGACGCGGGCTTCGGCGAGTTCTTCGTCCACCGCACCGGCCACGGCATCGGCCTGGACGTGCACGAGGAGCCCTACATCGTGAGCGGCAACTCGCTGCCGCTCGAAGCAGGCATGGCGTTCAGCGTGGAGCCCGGCATCTACCTGCCCGGCCGCTGGGGCGCCCGCATCGAGGACATCGTGGTCGCCACCCCGGACGGCGTCGAGTCCTTCAACAACCGACCTCACGACCTGGTGGTGCTTTGACCCTCGAGCAGATCGACAGAGCGATACTGAAGGAACTCGCCTCGGACGGCCGGTGCAGCTTCACCGACCTGGCCGAACGCGTGGGCCTGTCCGTCTCGGCCGTGCATCAGCGCGTGAAGCGCCTTGAACAGCGCGGCATCGTGAAGGGCTACGCGGCCCGGCTGGACGGCGCCGAGATCGGCCTGCCGATGTCCGCGTTCATCTCGCTGTTCCCGATCAACCCGGCCGAGCCGGACGACTACCCGAAGCGCCTGGAGCACCTCCCGGAGATCGAGGCCTGCTACTCGGTGGCGGGCGACGCCTCCTACGTCCTGCGCGTCCGCGTCGGCTCGCCGGTCGCGCTGGAGGAGCTCCTGCAGAAGATCCGGGAGTCGGCGAACGTGTCGACGAGGACGACGGTCGTGCTGTCCACGCCGTACGAGGACAGGCCGCCCGCGGTCTGACCGAGGCCTGCTCGCTGCGGTGGGGAGAACCCGCCGCAGCACCGGCCGGAAGCCGTCAGCGGACCTGTCCGTCGGCGAGCACCAGCACCCGGTCGGCGACGGCGTGCACGGCGTCGTGGTGAGTGGCGATCAGCACCGCGGCGCCCTCGTCCGCGACCCGCCGCAGCAGTCCGACGGCGGCCTCGGCGCTGGCGGCGTCCAGGTGCGCGGTGGGCTCGTCGGCCAGCAACGCCGAAGGCCGCGCCACCACGGCCCGCGCCAGCGCCGCCCGTTGCTGCTGCCCGAACGAGACCTGCCCCGGATACCGGGCACCCAGCTCGGAGATCCCCAGTTCCGCCAGCAACTCTCGGACACCGTCCACGTCCCGTCCCGCGAGCCGCAACGGCAGGGCGACGTTCTCCTCCAGCGTCAGCTCGGAGGCCAGCCCGAGCGACTGCGGCAGAACGGCGCACGCGGACCACGAGGCGAGTCCGGGCAGCACCGATCCGCTGTCCGGGAAGTCGAAGCCGCACAACAGGGACAGCAACGCGGTCTTGCCCGACCCGGACGGCCCGCTCAGGGTCACCAGCTCGCCGGAGGAGACCTCCAGGTCCACCCCGCGCAGCACGGACACACCGCCGAACGTCCGGTGCACCCCGGCCGCCCGGATCATGACGCGGCCAGCGGGACGCACAGGTCCGCCAGCGCCACCAGCCGCGGGTCGTGCGACGCCACCACGGCCGGCACCGGCAGCGAACCGAGCGTCTCCAGCACGAGATCGGCCGACCGCGCGTCGAGCTGCGAGGTCGGTTCGTCGGCCACCACGACGGACGCGCCGCGGGCGAGCGCGCACCCGAACGCCAGACGTTGTTGCTGGCCACCGGAAAGAGCGCCGATGCGCCAGGTCGCGGACCCGCCCAGCCCGAGCCGGTCCAGCAGGGAGAAGTCCGCGGCACCGGCCGCGCGCAGGTTCTCGCCCACGGTCAGGTGCGAGATCAGGTTGTCGGCCGGGTTCTGGAAGACGACCGCGATCTCCTTGCGCCGCAACACCCGCAGCTCCGACCACGACAACGACGAGGTCGGCACGTCGTGGACGTACACCTCGCCGAGCGAGGGGCGTTCGACCAGCGAGAGGACGCGCAGCAGGCTCGACTTGCCCGAGCCGGACGGACCGGACAGGACGGTGAGGCCGGGCGCTATCGACAGCGACACGTCCGCGACGGCGTGCACGGAACCGTAGGTCACCCCTACGCCACAAGCACGGATCACCTGAGCAGTTCTCCCATCCGCGCGGTGCGGACACCGCGCAAAGCAAGCCAGGCCGCCACGACGACCACCAGCGCGCCGCACGTCACCATCGATCCCAGCAACGGCAGCAGGTCCGGCAGCATCGGCGCCGGGTTCAGCCAGGGCGCGGGGTCCAGGCGCGGTACGGCCGCCCCGGCGCTCACGAAGGAGGCCACCACGCCGATCCCCGTGGCCAGCAACGCCAGTGCGCCCACTTCCATGAGGTGGCTCGACCACAGCACGGACGGGCGCATGCCCATGCGGGTCGACAGGGCGCCCGAGACGGCGTTCTGGCGGCGGCGGACCTCGACGGCCAGCAGCAGCGCCACGGCGGCGACCACGGCCAGGACGACGCCGATCGCCGCCACGAAGCCGAAGGTCCACTCGACGGTCAGGAACGGCAGGCCGTCGAGGACACGGGCCCGGTCGGCGACGTTCGTGTAGTGGATGCCATCGGCCTGCAACGCGGAAGTCAAGGCGGACAACGGAAGCGTGGACCACAGGTGCCACGATCCGACCTGCTCGACGGCGGGCACCGAGTCACGGGCGAGGACGTACCCGCGGGTGCCGAGCTTCGGGAACGACGGCAGCGCCGCCACGGGTTTGAGCAGCGGCAGGCCGGCGATCTGGATCTCCTGGTTCGCCGAGCGGCCGATCCGCAGGGCGGGCGCGACCTCGCCGGTGCGCTTCAGGCCCGAGAGAAGCGAGCGCACCTCTGCGGCGTCGTTCAGCACGGCGGCGTCGGTGAACGTCGCCGGGTCCACGACCAGCGCGCCCGTGCTCACCCCGACGAGAGTCGTGTTGCCCCGCAACGCCGAGGGCAGCGCGACCCGGCCCAGCGCGACGTCCTGCGACACCTGCACCGTGCTGTTGGCGCCGACGAACACACCGGACTTCGAGTCGAGCGCCGACTGCTGCGCGCCCGCCACCGCGCTGCCGACGGCGATGGTGCCGACCGCCAGCACGCCCACGAGCAGCACACCGGTCACCGGTCCCGCTGCCGCGGCCAGGCGGCGCAACGCGAGCTGCGCGGCCGGGACCCGCCACCACTGCACGTGGTGCGACCACCCCAGCGACCAGCGCAGCAGCCGCGTCGCGAGCAACGCCGCCGCCAGCACCACGAGCAGGGGGAACGCCAGCGCGGCCACGTCGACGCGGGGCAGCGATCCGGGCTTGAGCGACGTGCCCAGTCCGTTGTGGGACAGCCGGACCCACGCGAGCACGGCCAGCCCGGCGACGACCAGTTCCCACGGCACCAGCCCGAGCCGCCGCGAACGGGCCTGCCGCTGGAACGTCCGGTGCGCGCGCCAGGACGCCACCAGCACCGTCACAGCGAGGCTCAGCACCACCACGGCCAGCACGAACCCCAGCGCCACCCAGAGCGTTCCGGGAGCCAGCACGACACCCGGCGCGTACAGCGGCAGCAGCAGCCGGGCGGCCACCAGCCCGAGCACACCGCCCAGGACCAGCGGCAGCCCCAGTTCCAGCACGCCGCGGAAGCCCAGCGACAACGGACTCGCCCCGCGCACCCACAGCAACCGCAGCTCGGAATGCCGCCGCTGCGCCCACTGCACCGTCACGGTGCCCACGCCCGCGAGCCCGACCAGCACGCTGATGATCACCAACGGCAGCAGAGCGGAGGAGACGTTGCGTTCCGAGGTTCGCGCCGCCACGACCGCGCCGGACAGCAGATCGGTCCGCGTCAACGGCAGCCCGAGCGCCGCCAGCCGCGCGTTGCCGTTGTCCCGCAACGCTTCTGCCTCGGCGAGCGTCGAGGGCGCGTCAACCGGGAAGCGCAACGACACCGTGGCGTTCGGCGCGAACTCCGGCGGCAGCGCGGAGAGGTCGTCCGCGGAGGCCACCCAGATCACCGACGTGCTGGCGCCGTCACCGGCCAGCGGGTTCGGCACCACGGTCTTCGCCTCGGAGCACCACCAGCCGTCGACGGGCTGCGTGAGGTCGGCGTAGATCGCGGTCACCACCAGCGAGGACCCGGTCAGCCGGTCGCCGACCTCCACCTTGGCGGCCGTCGCGATCGTCTGCGGCACCCACAACCCGGTGCCACCGCCCCGCACCGCGGTCAGGTGCGACAACGCGTCCGGCCGGTAGCCGAACCGGCCGTAGGTCGCGATGCCGCCGAAGTCGGGCCTGCCGATCCGCGAGTAGGCCCCGCCCAGGTCACTGCGCGCCGCCAGCGAGACGGCTGTGGACAGCGGGAGCCCGTCCCCGTCCAGCGAGGGATGCACGGAGTGCGGGCACATCCGGCTCTGCTGGTAGGCCAGAGCGGCGCTGCCCGCGGCGGAGGAGTGCAGGGCGGCCGCGGCCACCACGAAGCCCAGCAGCAACGTCGTCGCGATGCTCACGACCAGCGTGAGCGGACTCGACAGCGCCGCCCTGGGCGCGGCTCTCCACGGCAACTGCACCTGCGCACGCTAACCGCCGATCCCCGTTTTGGGGAGCCTTCAGGAGGTAACGGAACACATGACGCCGAACCGGGCGCCGAACGGATCGACGAGCACCGCGATCCTGCCGACTCCGTCCAGGTCGTGGGGTGCGAGGAGCACCGGCACCGAGGCCGCCACCTGATCCACATCGGCCACCTCGAAGTACGGCAGCCAGAAGGCCTGCGAGTCCGCGACGATCGCCCCGAACATCCGGCCCTCTGCCGTGCCCGCGGGCTGCAGGAACTGGCCAGGAGCGCCTGGGATCACCTGGATCTCCCAGGCGAACAGCGAGCGGTAGAAGTCCGCGGACACCGCCGGAGCGGGGGAGTGGAGCTCCAGCCACGTCAGCGACCCCGGGACCGACACGGCGCCGAGTCCGGCGGGGCCCTGCCACACGCCGAACTCCTCACCGTGCGGATCGGTCAGCCGGACCTCCGCGGCGGGGGAGGTCCCCGCGAAGTGGACGGTCCACGAGCCGGGCCGCGAGGTCACGTGCCCGGCGACCGCCCGGCCGGCGCGGGTGAAGACGCCGGTGCCCGGCGTGTCGAGCGGCTGGTACTCCCAGCCGAGCACGCCGCTGTAGAACTCGGCCGCCTTCGCCTCGTCCGAGGTGCCCAGGTCGATCCAGGCCGGCGCTCCGGGCACGTACTCAGTGGTGATCAATCAGGCCCACCTCCAGCGGATACCTACCCAGTTCACCGACACATCAGTCTCGAAGTGGTGCACGGAGTTCGTGTGGTCCGGCACCAGGTCGATGATCCGGTGCGGTTCCCGCTCCTCCCAGTCCTGCAGGTACACGTGCGGGTCGACGGGCAGCGCAGCCGGGTCGAAGTGCACCTCGATCAGGCTCTGCGCGAGGAAGCAGCGCACGCCGTGCGCGTACTCGATGCTGTCGATCCGCGTGGCGTCGTGCGCGACGAACTCGAAGACCCAGGTCTCGCCCTCCCGCAGCGGCTTGTCGAAGAGCAGCTCGTGGACGACCACGCGCTCGGCGTCGTGCCGCGTGGACCGGCCGAGACGGCAGTTGCGGACGGGCTCCTGCCGCAGCTGCGCGGTCTCCACCGAGTCGTCGCAGAAGTAGTGCGAGTAGAATCTGTCGACACCGTCGTTGCGCGCACGGACGACCATCTGCGCGTGGACGCGGGACGCGTGCCGTTCCGCGTCCACGAAGACCCTGTCGTGCCGGGACAGGATCTCCAGGTCGTTGGCGTTGAAGCCGGGCATCATGCCGGGCACGACGTCCGGCCAGCCGCTCGGGCCGGTGTGCTCCAGCAGGGTCAGCAACGAGCGGGGTGGCACGTCCAGCAGTTCCTCCAGCACCGCCACGGCCCTGAGCGACTTCGGGGAGACCGGCCGCACCCGGCCCTGCTGCCAGTCGCTCAGCGTCGACAGCGCGACCGCCACGTCCTGCTGCCCCAGGCGCAGCCGGAGCCGTTCCAGCGTCAGGCCGCGCCGGCGGATGGCCGCGCGCAGCGCCGAGTGGAACGGTCCGATGCGCAGCAGCGCTTCCAGACTGGGCGTCGTTGTCACGCACTTGACTCTAGTGACAGAGCTCGGCGGCCTGACTACAGCGCGAACCCCTCCGGGAACGGATCGGTCTCGTCCAGGAGGTACTGGCCCATGCCGGTGATCCACGCCCGCCCGGCCACCGTGGGCACGACGGCCGTGCGGTCGCCGAGCGCGACCTCCTCCAGCAGCCGGCCGACGAACCTCGTGCCGATGAACGACTCGTTCACGAAGTCCTCGCCGATGCCGAGCTCGCCGCGGGCGTGCAGCTGGGCCATCCGTGCGCAAGTGCCCGTGCCGCAGGGTGATCGGTCGAACCAGCCGGGGTGGATCGCCATCGCGTTGCGCGAGTGGGCCCCGTCCTGGCCGGGTGCGACGAACTGGACGTGCTTGCACCCGCCGATCGCCGCGTCCACGGGGTGCACCGGCCGGTTCACCGCGTTGATCTCGTCCATGATGGACAGTCCGGCGGCCAGGATCCGGTCCTTCTCCGCGCGGTCGAACGGAATGCCGAGGTCCGCGAGCGGCACGATCGCGTAGAAGTTGCCGCCGTACGCCATGTCGTACCGCACTTCGCCGAGGCCGGGCACGGTCACCACGGCGTCCAGTTCGTGCGCGTACGCCGGGACGTTGCGGATCGTCACGAGCTTCGTGCGGGTGTCGTAGTCGGCGAGCACCAGCCCGGCCGGGGTGTCCAGGCGCACGGTCGTGACAGGTTCTGTCATCTCGACCATGCCGGTCTCGACCAAAACCGTCGCGACGCCGATCGTGCCGTGCCCGCACATCGGCAGCAGGCCGGAGACCTCGATGAACAGCACGCCCCAGTCCGCGTCCTGGCGGGTCGAGGGCTGCAGGATGGCACCGCTCATGGCCGCGTGGCCGCGCGGTTCGTTGACCAGCAGCTTGCGGACGTGGTCGTGGTTCTTGATGAAGTTCAGCCGCTTCTCGGCCATGGTCTCACCGGGGATCACGCCGACCCCGCCCGTGATCACCCGCGTCGGCATGCCCTCGGTGTGCGAGTCGACGGCGCTGAAGTACTTGGAGAACCTCACGACGTCGCCAGCTTCATGTCCGCGTCGACCTGGGCGAGCTGCTCGGGGCTCAGCGGGCCGCGCGGGGGACGGCACGGACCGCCATAGCGGCCGACGTAGTCCATCGAACGCTTGATGGCCTGCACGAACTCGGTGCGCGAGTCCCAGCGGAACGCCGGCACGAGCTTCTCGTACAACGCCCGCGCCTCGTCGAGGCTGCCCCCCAGCGCCAGGTCGAACAGCTGCTTGCTCTCGGCCGGGAACACGTTGGGGTAGCCCGCGAACCAGCCCGTCGCGCCCATCAGCAGGCTTTCCAGCACGACGTCGTCCGCACCCGCCACGACGGTGAGGTGCGGGGCGGCCGCGCGGATCTCCAGCACCCGCCGGACGTCGCCGGAGAACTCCTTGACCGCCACGACGTTCTCGATCTGGCCGAGCTCGGCCAGCAGGTCCGGCGTCAGGTCGACCTTGGTGTCGATCGGGTTGTTGTAGACCATGATCGGCAGTCCGGCCTTCGCGACCTCGCGGAAGTGGTGCACCACCTCGCCGCGGTTGGCCCGGTACATCGTCGGCGGCAGGCACAGCACGCCGTCCGCGCCGTCCTCGGCCGCGAGCTCGGCCCAGTGCCGGGCCTGGTGCGCGCCCACGCCGTGCACGCCGATGACCGCGATGCCGCGCCCCTTGACCGCCGCGATGGCGGTCTGCGCGACCTCACGCCGTTCCGCGTCGGTCAGCGACGAGTACTCGCCCAGCGACCCGTTCGGGCCGACGCCGCGGCAGCCGCTGTCGACGACCCACCGGCAGTGCTCGGCGAACTTCTCCAGGTCGGGACGGAGCCCGGCCGGGGCCTTCGGGTCTTCCGCGTAGGGGAGCGCGGTGGCGACGATGACGCCGTCGAGGCGTTCGGTCATGACTTCTCCTCCGGGAGTGCGGCGAGTTCGCCGAGGGGGATCGGGACAGCGATCACGCGGCGCTGGCCGTCGAACGGGACGCCGGTCAGGTCGGCTGCGTTGCGGGCGCAGATGCGGCCCTGGCAGCGGCCCATCGCGACACGGCTGCTGAGCTTGAGCTCGCGCATGCTCGTGGCATCGGTCAGGTCTTCGAGGCGGACCTTCTCGCAGCGGCACACGGTGGTGTCCGGGTCGAGCCACGTCCGCCAGCCCGGCTGCACGGCGTGCGCCCTGGCCAGGGCCCCGGCGAAGAGGCGGCCTCTGCGCACGGCCTCCACGGCCTCGCGCGGTGGCTCCTGCCCCGCCGCGGCGGCTCCGGCGACAACGCCCTCGGCTTCGGCGAGGTCGGCGCCGCCGATGCCGGTGACCTCGCCGGCCGCGAAGACGTTCCCGACCGACGTCCGCTGGTGTTCGTCGACGTCGTAGAAGTCGCCGGTGCGCAGGGCGTCCGGCAGGAGGTCGGTGCGGGGCAGGAAGCCGTAGCCGACGCAGACGAGATCGGCCTGCACGATGCGGTGGCTGACCGGGCGCCACTGACCGTCGAGCTTCGCGACCGTCACGCGGTCACCGTGCTTGGCGATCACGGCGGTGCGGGTTTCCAGCCGTGGCAGCACTGTCCGGTAACGCGCGAGCTCACCGATCTTGTGCCGGTTCGCGGTGATCGCCCTGGCCTCGCGGAGCCACCTGGTGGGGGACGACGCCTCGTAGACGCCGACGAGGGTGGCGCCGAGGTCCTGCAGCGCGGTGGCGACGGGCAGCAGGAACGGGCCGGTGCCCGCGACGATCACGCGTTCGGCCAGCGTGACGCCCTGTTTGGCGAGGGCCTGGGCGGCGCCCGCGGTGATCACGCCGGGGCCGTCCCAGCCGGGGAAGGGCAGGGGGCGGTCGTAGGCGCCGGTGGCGATGATCAGCGCGTCGAAGCGCAGTTGCTCCGGTCCGCGCAGGTGGAGCGTGTCGCCCTCGACCAGCCAGGCCTCGGTGTTCTTGAGGTGCGTGACCCCGGCGTGGCTGAACCTGGCCCGGCCGCGCAGGTACTGGCCGCCGGCCTCCGGTTCCGAGTCGACCATGACGACCTCGGCGCCCGCGTCGGCGGCGGTCCGGGCGGCGGCCATCCCGGCGGGGCCCGCCCCCACGACCACGATCCTCATGACGTCGTCCTGATCACGTCGCCGTCGCTCAGCGGGTGGCGGCACGCGCGCACCTCGGGCACGCCGTTGATCTCCGCGACGCAGCCGAAGCACACGCCGATGCCGCAGAAGTACCTGCCGGGCAACAACTCCGCGACGTGCGCGACCTCGCGCGGCAGGCCGTTGAACGTCACCTTCACACCAACACCTCCGGCCGGTCCACGCGGAACGGGCGGGGATCCACCAGGGGGTCCTCGCCGGTGAGCAGCTGGGCGAGCAGGCGTCCCGTCGCCGGGGCGAGGCCGACGCCCGCGCCCTCGTGACCGGTGGCGTGCCACAGGCCGGGCGTGCGGGGGTCCTCGCCGATGATCGGCAGGTGGTCCGGCGCGTAGGGGCGGAAGCCGCCGTACGCGCGCATGACCGGGACGTTCGTCAGCATCGGGAACATCGCGATCGCCTTGCGCGCCAGTGCTTTCAGCACCTTGCTCTCGATCGTGCCGTCGAAGCCCTTGCGCTGGCGGCTCGACCCGATCAGCACGGTACCGCCCTGCGTCGACTCGACCACGCCGGACGTCTGGAGGTCGGCGTCGCCGCTCGCGACGGCGCCGACGTAGTCCGCGTCGTAGACCTTGTGCCGGATCGTGCCGGGGATCGGCGTCGTCACCAGCACGACGCCACGCCGGGGCAGCACGTTGACGCCGAAGTTCCCGGCCCACGGGCCGGTGGCGTTGACGACCGCGCCGCAGCTGATCACGCCGTCCGTAGTCGTCACGCTCCGTCCGTCCGTCGTGGACACCTCGGTGCGCCTGACCTCGATGCCGCGCAGCAGGGTCCGGGTCGCCTTGACCGGGTTGAGCTGGGCGTCCTGCAGGTAGTGGACGGCGGCGGTGATCTCCGGGTTGAGGTGCGGCTCGCGGGCCAGCGCGTCCGCCGCGGTGATCTCGCAGGCGTCGACGCCCGCCGCGCGCTGGGCGGCGGCGAAGGCCTGCAGCGGGACGACGGCCCCCGAGGTCGTGGCGACGACGAGTCCGCCCTTCTCCTCCCACTCGGCGTCGTCCGCGAGTTCCGGCCACAGGTCGCGGCTCGCCAGGGCGAGGTCGAGCTCCGGGCCGGGCTCCTTGTCGCTGACCAGCACGTTGCCCTCACCGGCCGAGCTGGTGCCCGACGCCGGTCCGTGGCGGTCGACGACGAGCACACCGAGGCCGCGCGCCTTCAGGGCCTGGGCGCACGCGGCCCCGATGATGCCCGCGCCCATGACCACGACGTCCGGCTGCATCGCCACCTCCGTTCAATAGAATGAACGTTAGTGCTTCGGGTACTCCAGCACCAGTACCGAGCTGACCTCATCACCGACGGTCTCGTACGAGTGCGGCATCGAGCCGGGGAAGGAGACGTAGTCGCCCGGCCCCAGCTCGTACGGCGCGTCCACCGGGCCCACGCGCAGCCGGCCGCTCGTGACCAGCACGTGCTCCCTGCCGGGATGACCTTCGCTGGTCTGCGTCGCGCCGGGCCGGACGCGCTGGTCGTAGATCTCCAGCACGGTGTCCCCGATGTCCATCCGCCGCATCAGCCGCAGGTCGACCGCGTTGCTGCTGAGCACCTCGACGTCACGGGCGCGCACCAGCACGACGTCCGGCGTCGTCCGCTCGGTCACCAGCTCCGACACCGGCACGTCCAGAGCGTTCGACAAACTGAACACTGTTTCGATCGTCGGGTTGCCCGCGCCGCTCTCCAGCTGGGACAGCGTGCCCTTGGCGATGGACGACCGCCGCGCGAGCTCCGACAGCGACAGCCCGCGTTGCTCGCGGAACGCCCTGATGTTGGCGCCAAGCACCTGACCCGCACTCATGGTCGCTGATCGTTGCATAGGCTTGCGCCCATGACTGCGTACACGGAGGTGGAGGGGCAGACCCTCCGCACGGCCGTTTTCGGTGCCATGGTGCTGGTGTCCACTGCGGACCCCGGCTCGGTCGACGAGGAGAGCCAGGCCGGCGTCAGGGCGATCACGCTGCTCTCGGACGACCTGCGCGCCATCATCGCCGCCGCCCCGCCCTCGTTGCCGAAGGGCTCGACGTCCGAAGTGGAGTCCGGTGTCCTGGCCGCGCTGCGGGACTCGGTGGCGATCATCAACGCCCACGAGCCGCGTGATGTGGCGATCTTCCGCGCCGCCGTGTCGGAGATGTGCCGCTCGGTGGCCGGAGCGGACGGCGAGGTGGCGGCCGCGGAACGCGCGATGGTGACCAAGGTCGTCGAGGCGCTCGGCTGACGGGACGCGCCGGTCAGGTCGCGCTGGGCCGCGTCGCGAGCCAGGTGGAGTGCTCCTTGCCGATCACGGCCTCGGCCTCGGCGACCACGGAGGCCCAGTCGCTCTCCAGGGCGTGGGGGAGCCGGCGGTCGACGTCCGCGAGCTCGCCGGCCGCCGCCGCGTAGCCGACGCTGAGGTTCTCGTACTGCCGCAGCGCGATCCACGCCGCACCGCCCGCGACGGCCGCGGCCATCACGCCGGACAGGTCGACGTCCCAGACGCCGTTGATGCGCAGGATGGCGAAGACGATCGCGACGAGCTCGCCGACGATCATCAGGACGCGGAACACGTTGGCGCGGGTCTCGTTCATCGCCGACCTGTCGCGGTACCACTGCAGCTGCGGTCGCACGCGGGCTTCGCGGTAGGTGGTCCTGCGCTCGTCGAACGGCTTGGTGCGCAGCTCGGCCATGACCTGCTCGCCCGTGTCGTTCGCGCTGGTAAGCATGACCTCCCTGCGGTGGTCCCTGACCGCGGCGGCGATGGCGAGGTCCAGCTCCCTGCGGGGGTCCTGGGCACCGCCGTGGAACGGCTCGCCCGCCACGGCGTAGCGCCACGACAGCGACTTCACCCGCTCGGCGACGGTCCGGCCCGCGTTCCACTTCAGCTCCGGGTGCATCACCCACAGCAGCAGTTCGCCGAACAGCGCGGTGAGGAACCCGCCCAGCGCCACCCACGCCCAGACGTCGACGCCGGTACCGCCGATCTGCCACTTGAACGCACCGCCCACCGCCGCGACCACCGCGCCGATCAGCCGCACCCGGCTGAACAGCAGCGTGAGCCGTTGTCCGAGCCGGGAGACCGCCTCCGCATCGTGGTAGAAGCCCGGCAGGTGCTCGTCGTTCATCCAGGTCCTGCTCTCGTTCGCCGAAGTTGATCGTGGTCAGCCCAGGCTTGATTATCACGGCGGCGACCGTCCTCGTGGGTGATCTTGGAATGCTCCAGGTGAAGTTCACGCCGGCGCGGGCGGCTGAAAGGCACCCTGCGTGCGCGGGTGCCTTTCTCAGGGACCGGCGCGCATCATGGGGTGGTGCTGAAGTCATTGCGACGGCAGGTGAGTGAACGGCTCTTCGAGAAGGTCGCGGGTCCTGAGCGGCGCAAGCACGCTCACCGCATCCACGACGCGCCCGGCCCGCGGCTGTTCGCGGACGACCGGCCGATCCGGCACGTGCACGCCGATCACGCCATGTTCATCGGCGGGCTGCGGGCGTTGCTGCTGCAGTCGTTGCACCCGCTGGCGATGGCGGCGGTGGCGCAGCACTCCGACTACCGGACTGATCCATGGGGCCGCTTGCAGCGCACGAGCCTGTTCGTCGGCGTCACCACCTTCGGCACCGCCGAGGACGCGCTCAAGGCCGTCGAACGGCTCGGGCGCGTGCACCGGCACGTCCACGGCACCGCGCCGGACGGCCGCCAGTACCGCGCCGACGACCCGCACCTGCTGGGGTGGGTGCACGTGGCCGAGGTCGACAGCTTCCTGCACTGCCACCGGCGTTACGGCGAGAAACCGCTCGACGACTACGACGGGTACGTCGCCGACATGGCGGTCATCGCGGACGCCATGGGCATCCCCGACCCGCCGCGCACGACCGCCGAGCTCGAAGCGAAGCTCGACTCGTACCGGGCCGAGCTGAAGGGCACGCCCGAGGCCAGGGAAGCGGCGAGGTTCCTGCTGCTCAAGGCCCCGCTGCCACTGCTGGCGCGGGGACCGTACGCGATCCTGGGCGCGACGGCGGTCGCCAGTCTGCCGGTGTGGGCGCGGGTCCCGCTGCGGCTGCCCTACCTGCCGATCACGGAGGCCACCGGCGTGCGGGTCGCGGGCCATGCGTTGATGCGCGGCCTGCGGTGGGTCACGAGCTGAGGAAGTCCATCACCAGAGGCGACGCCTCGGCGCGGAACTCCTCGAAGTAGCCGTGCCGCGCGCCCTCGACCAGGTGCATGCGAGCGCCCGGGACGCGTGAGGTGATCAGGGGAGCGTTGGCCGTCGGGTTGAAGACGTCCTCGGTGCCGTGCACCACCAGGGTCGGCGCGGTGATCGACGGCAGCACGGCCCACGCGTCGTGCTCGGCGCTCGCGAAGAGGTGCCGCTTGCGCGCGTACGGCGGCATCTGCGGGTCGCCGAGCGTGTTGTACGGGCCGCGGTAGGCCGGCGTGTACATCAGCTCTTCCAACGCCCTGCGCGCTTTCATCGGATCGACCTGCGCCAGCGACTTGCGCACCTCGGCGCTGCGCTCGATGCCGTGCGCGCCGCCGGGGGAGGTGCAGCCCAGCACCAGGCGGTCGACGTGCTCACCGTGCTCGGCCGCAATCCACTGCGCGATCCGCCCGCCCATCGAGGTACCGTAGACGTGCGCCCTGCCGATCCCCGCGTCGGCCAGGACGGCGACGCAGTCCGACGCGAACGTCCGCGTGCTGTACGGGACGTCGGGCTTGTCGCTGGAACCGGTGCCGCGGTGGTCGGTGACGATCGTCGCGAACCGCGCCGAGAAGTCCTCCCGGACCTGTGACCACCAGCGAGACGAGTTCGCCTGGCCCGCGATGAGCAGCAGGGGAGGCCCGGAGCCCTCGATCGAGTAGAAGAGCCGGGTTCCGTCGGCGGCACGAGCGTGGGGCACGACCGAGAAGTCTAGGACCTTGACTTCCAGATAGATGGTCTAGTCCAATTCGGGTGACCCCCTGCCGGCCGCCAACGCGTGAGGGATGGAACCCATGCTGTTGTTCGCTCGAATATCCGCGGTGGCCGCACTGGTGCTCGGCACCGTGATCGTGAGCCTCGCCCCCGCCAACGCCGCCGGAGTCACGGCGACGTTCGCCAAGAACGGCTGGGCCACCGGCTACACCGCGACGGTGACGATCAAGAACGAGACCAGCGCGGCCATCAGCTCCTGGAAGGTCGAGTTCGACTACCCGGCCTCGACCACCGTCGGTGCCTACTGGGACTCGCTGCTCACCAAGAGCGGCAACCACCACACCTTCGTCAACCGGGAGTACAACGGCTCCGTCGCGCCCGGCGCCAGCGTGACGTTCGGCTTCAACGCCGCCGGCACCGCCGACCCGTCGAACTGCACGATCAACGGCGCCGCGTGCACCGGTGGCACCGGCCCGACGACCAGCTCGACCACGAGCACGACGACGACCACCACGACCACAACAACTACGACCACCACCACGACCGGTCAGCCGCCCACAGGGCAGTTGCCGCGCAAGGTGCTCGTCGGCTACCTGCACGCCAGCTTCGCCAACGGCTCCGGCTACATCCGCATGAAGGACGTGCCGGACGAGTGGGACGTCATCAACCTCTCGTTCGCCGAGCCCACCAGCGCCACGAGCGGTGACCTGCGGTTCAGCCAGTGCCCGGTGGCGGAGTGCCCGAACGTCGAGTCCGAGGCCGAGTTCATCGCCGGCATCCGCGCCCAGCAGCAGAAGGGCAAGAAGGTCAACATCTCCATCGGCGGTCAGAACGGCCAGGTCCGGCTGGAGACCACGGCGGCGCGCGACGCGTTCGTGCGTTCGGTGGGCGCCATCATCGACAAGTACGGCCTGAACGGTCTCGACGTCGACTTCGAGGGCCACTCGCTGTCGCTGAACCCCGGCGACCTCGACTTCAGGAACCCGACCACGCCCGTGGTCGTGAACCTGATCTCGGCACTGCGGACGCTCAAGGCCCGCTACGGAGCCAACTTCGTGCTCACGATGGCGCCGGAGACGTTCTTCGTGCAGGTCGGCTACCAGTTCTACGGCGGCACGGGCACCGGTGACGCGCGCACGGGCGCGTACCTGCCGGTGATCGAGGCCATGCGCAACGACCTGACGTTGCTGCACGTGCAGGACTACAACTCCGGACCCGTGATGGGCCTGGACAACCAGTACCACAACATGGGTGGCGCGGACTTCCACGTGGCGATGACCGACATGCTGCTCGCCGGGTTCCCGGTGCGCGGGGACGCGTCGAAGGTCTTCGCGCCGTTGCGCCAGGAGCAGGTCGCGATCGGCCTGCCCGCCGCGCAGTACGCGGGCAACGGGTTCACGTCCGTCGCGGACGTCCAGACCGCGCTGGACTGCCTCACCAAGGGAACGCGGTGCGGCAGCTACAAGCCGAAGGGCGTGTACCCGAACCTGCGCGGCCTCATGACGTGGTCGATCAACTGGGACAAGTACAACAACTACGAGTTCTCCAAGGCCCACCGGGCCTATCTGCCCCGATGACGGTGTGGGGGCGGCACACCGCCGCCCCCATCCCTCTTACGCCAGGGTGGACCAGAACTGCAGTTCGTACGCCTGCAGCAGGCGGCCGTAGCGCCACGCGTGCTTCGGTTGCCAGCCGGCGTCGAGGGAGGCCTGGATCGCGGCGATCGCACGCTCCTCCAGTTGCGGCGCGGGCGTGGCGAAGAAGTCGACGAACGCGCACGCCTCGTCGCCGAACCCGTAGTGCTCGCGCAGCCCCTTCGCCATGCGCGCGCAGTACCCGCCCCACGCGGTGAAGTTCGCCAGGATCGCGAGGACCACGTCCGCCGGGTCGCCGTTGAGCGCCATCCACGCCTGGTACGCGGGGTAGGCCTGGCAGCCGGGGAACGGTTCGTAGTTCTGGAAGTCCTTGGCGGACATGCCCGCCGCCTCGGCCAGCGCCGGCAACATCGGCAGCACGAGCTCCTCACCGCCCGCGAGCAGCGTGAAGAACGCCCGCGCGTTCGGCTCCTCCGCCTTCGAGGCCAGTGCCAGGAATGTTCGCCAGTCCGACGACACGATGTGGTTCTCTTCCGCGGCGAACGTCTGGATCACGGCGCGCGGAGCCTGCCCGGTCTCGATCAGCTTCACCACGAGGTTGTCGTGGTCACCGGGGTGCAGCTCCGTACGGATGCGCGCGACCAGCTCTTTTGCGTTCATGGTCCAGATTCTTCCGCACGGGGGAAATCGTTCGCCAGACCGGCGGGGGATCAGGGAGCATCTTCGCTCGTGGCTGAACACACCTACCGAGTACTCGTCCGCGGGCGCTTCGCCGACCTCACCGACGACCAGCGCGCGACGTTGCGGGACCGTCTCGAGGGCTTCGACTTCATGCGGGACGCCGGCTTCAGCGAAGAGGGCGCGCTGACCTATGACGAGAAGCTCGACTTCTTCAGCTACCGCGTGATCCTCACCGCCGCCGAGAAGCCGGACGACGCGGGACTGCGCCGGGCCTCGACCGCGCTCGACGCGCTGGGCGTCGACTTCAAGGGGCTGAAGGCCAAGGTCACCGACATGGACGAGATGAAGATCAACCGGCCGAAGAGGCTGGGCTGACTCGAGGGTGCGGCCCCGCACTCCGGTGGAGTGCGGGGCCGTGGACTGCCATCGGTTCAGTGCGTCATCACGGGTAGTTGGCCAGGTAGGCCTCGGTCGACCCGGCGGTCGCCGTGCCGCCCGAGTTGTTGACGATCCGCTGGATGGTTCCCTTGCCGCCCAACGACACGGTCACCATGCTGTGCAACTTCACGCCGGGGGTGTTCGGCACCTCGAACGCCCGGTCGGCGACCACGGACGGGTTCGCGTTCATGAATGCGTAGCTGCCCAGGCCCCACGCCTCGTGCGTCGTGACGTTGTTGGAGACCTTGTACGCCGCGTAGCCGCGCGTCGAGCCGTTCATCCACGCCGCCTGGTTGGGCACCTCGTACGGCATCTCGTTCTGGTAGAAGTAGGTCCGGCCGCCCTGGCCGTTCCAGATGGTCTGGTACTTCTGGTAGTGCTCGACGAACAGGCCGTACATCGTCACGTTGTTGCCGTTGACGACCAGGCCGGTGTCGGCCGTGTTGAGGTCCCAGCCGACGCCGACGGAGTGGTCGCCGCGCCACAGCCACAGGTGGTCACCGATCACGTTGTGGCTGTTGACCACCAACGAGGTCGTGGCCCGCCCGACGGCCGAGCCGCCGATGCGCGCGTAGACGTCGTGCAGCGACGTCGGGTTGGCGGAGTGGTTTGCGTTGCTGCCCGGCGCGCCGATCTGCATCAGCAGCGGCGAGTTGGTCGGGGCCGCGTCGACGAGGATGCCGGCGATCTTCACACCGTCCACATCGGCCACGTCGAGTGCCATGTTGCCGTTGGTGGGCATCACGGTCGCGAGACCGAGACCCAGCACGACGGTGTCGGGGCGGGTGACGCGGATCGGCTCCGAGACCTGGTGGATCCCCGGCGTGAGCAGCAGGTGCTTGCCGGCCGCGAGCTGCGCGTTGATCGTCGCCGCGGAGGTGCCCGGCTTCGCGATGTAGAACTGCGACAGCGGGATGTTCGTGCCCTGCTGGTTGCCGGACGCCCAGGTGGTGCCGCTGGTGTTGGAGCGCAGCGCCGGGACGAACACGTTGTAGTTGCCGCCGCCGTCGACGTTCAGGAACGGCTTCTCCCGCACGACGGGGGTCTGCGCGACGTTCGTGTACGGCGGTTCCGGGAACGAGGTCTGCGGCGCGTTGCGCGCACCGACGAACACCATGTTCCAGTTCTCACCGGTCCACGAACCCCATTCGGTGTTGCGCGAGAGCCACTGCTGCTGCGAACCGGAGCGCACCTGGCCCGTGACCACGGAGTCGGCGAGGAAACCACCGCTGGACCAGCCGTTGTCGTCGAGCTGCATGTTGCCGTAGGTCTTGGTGCGGCGCATCGCGGACGCCTGCGACACGGCCCAGGTGTTGGTGCCCGACGGCGGCCGGATCGCGAGGTTCTCCGCGCCACGCCAGAAGTTGTGCGTCGCGTTGCCCTCGAACCAGTCGGCCTCGACGTGCACCTGACCGTTGATCGTCACGCCGTCCGGCAGCATGCCCAGGCCGAGGACCTGGGTGAAGAAGCCGATGTTGACGTCGACGTTGTAGTTGCCGGGCTTGAACATGATCGCGTACCGGCGCGCGTCGTACTGACCCTCCTCCTGCTGGCGGAAGACGTCGTTGAGCCGCGCCTGGATGGTGGACGCGGGCATCGACGGGTCGAAGACGAGCACGTTCGGGCCGAAGTCGGGCTGGCCGGGCTGCTGCGTGCCGCCGGTCAGGCGGAAGAGCTGGGCGTTGGTCCCGTTGCAGGTGTACTGGACCAGCTGGACGTCACCGGTGGACGCACCGGGCACGTCGAGGCACTTGGCGCTGTTGCGGTTCACGAACCGGTAGGTGTCCGTGCCGACCTGTTCGGGGCGCCATTGCTGGTTGTTCGCGTTGAACGACTGCCACATGTGGACAGCCGCGTTGTCCGCGACCGAGACGTTCGAGACGTCCCAGACCTGGCCCTGGCCGACGGTGAAGTACCCGTCGCTCGTGGGCGTGAAGGTCCAGGTCTGTCCCGAGCATCCTTGTTGGCGGAGCTGTGCGCCGTTGGCCGTTCCCAGCGACTCCACGCACTTTCCGCTGCCGACGTTCGTCACTTGATAAGCGGTTCCGGGCACCACGTCGGCCTGCGCCGCGACCGTCCACACAGGAACGATCGCCGCTGCTGCCAACGCTGCCACCAGCAGGGGGGTTCTCACGGCCCCAGGGTGGGACGATTTGTTGCAACCGTCAACGAACTTGCCTGTTTCCGGTCCCGTTCCGGTATTGACAGTCCATTTTGTCAAATGAGAGCGTGCTGGGCGTGGAGCTGTCACCGTTGCGCCTGTCGCTGCTGGAACTGCTGAAGTCGCCGGCCTCGGCGACGCAGCTCGCGGCGGCCCTCGACCTGCCTCGGCAGCGCGTCAACTACCACGTGCGGGCGCTGGAACAGGCGGGACTCGTCGAGCTGGTCGAGGAACGCCAGCGGCGCGGCTGCGTCGAACGCGTCCTGCGCGCGACGCCCGGCCGCGAGATCGCCACCGACGTGCAGGACCAGTTCGCCGCGACGCACCTGGTGTCGGTCGCGGAGGACACCGCGCGTGAGGTCGAGCGGATGTCCGGTGCGGCGGCCGACGCGGGAAAGCGGTTGCTCACCTTCACCGTGGAGGCGACGATCCGCTTCGGCGCGCCCGGCGACGTGCACGAGTTCACGAGTGATCTGGCCGAAGCGGTGCGGCAGATCGCGTTGAAGTACGACACCGATGCAGGCCGCCCGTACCGGGTGGTCGCGATGGGCCATCCCGGAGTAGCAGATGAGTGACGAAGGCGTCCGGATCGAGATCACCGTGGCCGCACCGGTCGACGAGGTGTGGCAGTCGTTCCGGGACAAGGAGAAGCTGCGCCACTGGCACGGCTGGGACCTGCCGGAGCTCGACGCCGAGATCGACAACATCTACTTCGAGAACGCCGAGGAGGGCGACGGCGCCACGCTGGTCGTCCAAGGCCACGACACCTTCGTGCTCACCCCGGTCCCCGAAGGCACCCGAGTCGTGCTCACCCGCGCGCCCGTGGGCACCTCACCCGAGTGGGACGCCTACTACGACGAGATCACCGAAGGCTGGATCACGTTCCTGCACCAGCTGAAGTTCGCTCACGAGTACCACCCCGGGGAGAAGCGCCGGACGCTGTTCTGGTCCTGCGAGGTCGATCTCGGCGTGAGCGGCAAGCCGTTCTTCGAGTCGGCGAACCAGCGCGGCGTGGTGGTCGAGGAGTTCGGTCCTGGCCTGGTCGTCACCAGCGCGCAGATGACCGTCGTGACGACCTACGGGTTCTCCGATGCCGAGTTGGAGGCGCTGCGTCAGAGGGGACCCGCCGACGTGGCCGACCCGAAGTAGCGGGTCAGGAACTCGTTGCGGAAGACGCCTTTCGGGTCGTGCTCGCGCAGCAACCCCCGGAAGGCGTCCCACTGCGGGTAACGTGCCGCCAGCAAGGCCGGCGGCACGGTGAAGAGCTTGCCCCAGTGCGGCCGCGGCGCGATCGCCTCCTCCAGGCGGGGCAGCAGCCGCAGCACGGCCGGGGTGTCCGGCACCCAGGTGAAGTGGATCGCGATGCTGTCGCGCTCGAAGGCGGGGCTGAGCCACTGCGGTTCGGCGTCGATCGTGCGGATCTCGCAGGCCTGCACCAGCGGCGAGATCACCGTCGACATCTCGGCCAGCGCCCGCAGCGCCGTCACCGCGCGGGTCCGGGGCACGAAGTACTCCGTCTGCAGCTCCTCGCCGACCGACGGGGTGAACTCGGCGCGGAAGTGGGGCAGCCGCTCGTGCCACGGGCCGGGCACGCCGCCCTGCAGCGTGCAGCGGGAGGCGGGCTGACCGGGCACCGGGTGCGCGGGCTCGGACGCCGGCCTCCCGGGGAAGGCGAACTCCTCGTCGCCCACGCGGTGCTTCGCCCACAGCGTCGCACCGCCCTGCCAGTCGACGAACGCGCTGACGCTGTACGCGCCGTCGAAGATCTGCTCCAGCCGGACGAGCAGCGTCGTCCAGGCGACGTCCTCGTAGACCGTCTGCGCGATCTGGAACGACGGCACCACGTCCAGTGTCACGGTGGTGACGACGCCGAGGCCGCCCATGGACACGGCCGCGCCGGGGGACGTCAGCTCGACGACCGAGCCGTCACCCCGCATGACCTCGACGGACCGCACGGCGCCGGCCAGTGACCGGGCCCCGGAGCCGTGGGTGGCGGTGGTGATCGCACCGGCCACGGTGATGTGCGGCAACGACGGCAGGGTGTGCAGGGCGAGGCCCGCCGCCTCCAGCCGGACCGCCAGCGAGGCGAGAGTCATGCCCGCGCTCACCCGGACCGTGTGGCCGGACACCTCGAAGACCTCGGGCATGGCCGCCAGCGACACCAGCGTGCCGGTCGTGTCGGCGATCGTGCTGAACGAGTGTCCCGAACCGACGACGTGCACGGCCGATGAGCCGCGCACGAGTGCACGCAGGTCGTCGGCCGAGGCCGGGGCCACGGCCTCGGCCGAGCTGAAGGTGACGTTGCCGGCCCAGTTGGTCCTCATATGCACCACGTTAGGCGCCATAGCGCCGTGAGTCATTCTCGCTATTGCTTCAGTGTTGACCAAAATTAAGTTGCGCACGGTGGCAGGGTGGACCTACGTGGACACCGACGTACAACGGCTTCGACAGATGTCCGGGCTGATCACGCCGATGGCGCTCCGGGTCGCCGTGACCCTGGGACTGCCGGACCGCCTGCGTGACAACCCCGCCACCGCCCGCGAACTCGCGCCCGAACTCGAGGTCGACCCGCTCGCACTCGACCTGCTCCTGGCCCACCTGACGACCCTCGGCGTGGCCGAACGAACAGCCTCGGGCTACCGCACGACGGACTTCGGCGCCCTGCTCGGCGCCGGTGCGGGCAACGGCCTGAACAACCTGCTGCACCACGACTCCGCCGCCGGCCGCGCCGATCTGGCGTTCGTCGACCTGGTCCACAGCGTCCGCACCGGCGAACCGGCCTACCCGGTGCGCTACGGCCAGGACTTCTGGACCGACCTGGCCGGACAACGGCATCTGCGTGACGCGTTCGACCAGCAGATGACCGACCGCATGCGGAACTGGGTACCGCAGATCGTCAGGAACTACGACTGGTCGCGGTTCGGCACGCTCGTCGACGTCGGTGGCGGGCACGGCAGCCTGCTCGCCGCGATCCTCACGGCGAACCCGGCGATGCGCGGCCACCTGGTCGAACTCGAGGACACCGCGGCAGGCGCACGCGCGGTGCTCGGCCTGTACGGCCTCGGGGGACGCACCGAGGTGACCGGCGGCAGCTTCTTCGATCCTCTGCCGACCGGCGGTGACGCCTACCTGCTGTTCGACGTCCTGCACGACTGGGACGACGAGCAGGCGCACCGGATCCTGGCCCGGTGTGCGGAGGCGGGCGACAGGGTCCTCGTCGTGGAGTCCCTCGGCGAGAGCACGGAGTTCGACCTCGTCATGCTCGTGCACTTCGGCGGGCGCGACCGAGGGCTCCACGACTTCGAGAGGCTGGCGTCGGCGCACGGGCTGAAGCTGGAGTCCGTGACCCAGGTGACCGGTGGGCGCAGCCTGCTGGAGTTCACTCGCTGAGCGCGGCGATCCGTTCCTGGGCCTCGGCGAGGTCGTCGGAGGTAGGGGCGTCGTCCTGGGTGAGGGCGCGCCGCCAGTAGCCGGCGAACTCGATGTCCTTCTTGGACACTCCGAGGCCGACGAAGTGCCTGCGCAGCGCACGAACCGAGGAGGCCTCGCCGCCGAGCCACACCCACGCCGACGGTGGCACCCCGGCCGCCGTCACCACCGGCACCAGGTCCTCCCCGGCGCTGCGGTGCACCCACCGCACGCCGGGGACGTCCTGTTCCTCCGCCGGATCCGCGACCTCGACGAACACGAGCCGTCGCTGTGTCTCCGGCAGCAGTTCCAGCAGCGAGCCGATCGCGGGCAACGCCGTCTCGTCGCCCGCGAACACCAGCAGGTCCGCGGTGCCGAGCGGCCGGGCGTAGTCGCGCGACGGTCCGAACCTGCCGATGACGTCACCGACTCGGGCGGTGGCGGCCCAGCGGGAAGCCGGTCCGCTGTCGCCGTGCAGCACGAAGTCGACGGTCAGCACGCCCTCGCTCAGCGACCGGACGGTGAAGCTGCGCATCCACGGCCGTTCGGGCTCGGGCATGGCCAGGTAGGCCTGGTACCAGGTGCCGACGTCCGCGGCGTCCGACACGTGCGCCGATCCGCCCGGCCGCGGGAAGAGCAGCTTGAGCTGCTGGTCCGGCCAGGTGCCGATCTCCTGCAGGCCGGGACCGGTGAACGTCATCCGCGTCATGCGCGGGGTCAGCGGCACGACGGAGGTCACCGTCAGCAGGCTCACGACAGGTACTCCTTCAGGTGCCGGGCGGTGAGGGTTTCCGAAGTGGACACGAGGTCACCGGGCGTGCCGGAGAAGACGACCTGACCGCCGTCGTGGCCCGCGCCGGGACCCATGTCGACGATCCAGTCGGCGTGCGCCATCACGGCGAGGTGGTGCTCGATCACGATCACCGTGTTGCCGGCGTCGATCAGCTGGTCGAGCAGCCCGAGCAACTGGTCGACGTCCGCGAGGTGCAGGCCGGACGTCGGTTCGTCCAGCACGTACGTCGAGGCCTTCTCGGCCATGTGGATGGCGAGCTTCAGCCGTTGCCGCTCACCGCCGGACAGCGTCGTGAGCGGCTGGCCGAGCGAGAGGTACGACAGGCCGACGTCGTGCAGGCGGCTGAGCACGGCGTGGGCCTGGCCGGAGGGGAAGAACTCGCGCGCCTCGGCGACGGACATGCCGAGCACCTCGCTGATGTTCTTGCCCCGCAACGTGTAGCGCAGCACCTCGGGGGTGAAGCGCTTGCCCTCGCACTTCTCGCAGACCGTGGCGACGCCGGCCATCATCGCGAGGTCGGTGTAGACGAGCCCGATGCCCTTGCAGTTCTCGCAGGCGCCCTCGGAGTTCGCGCTGAACAACGCGGCCTTCACGCCGTTGGCCTTGGCGAAGGCGGTCCTGACCGAGTCGAGCAGGCCGGTGTAGGTGGCGGGGTTGGAGCGCCGCGAGCCGCGGATCGGCGACTGGTCGACCGTCACGACGTCCGGGCCCCTGCGCAGCGACCCGTGGATCAGCGACGACTTGCCGGAACCCGCGACGCCGGTGACGACGGTCAGCACGCCCAGCGGCAGGTCGACCGAGACGTCCTTGAGGTTGTTGGTGCGGGCGCCGCTGATCGTCAGGAAACCCCTGGGGGAGCGGAACTCCGGCCGCAGCTTCGCCCGGTGGTCGAGGTGGCGGCCGGTCAGCGTGCCTGACGCGCGCAGCCCGGCCACGTCGCCGGAGTAGCAGAGGTGACCGCCGTTGACGCCCGCGCCGGGGCCTAGGTCGACGACGTGGTCGGCGATCTCGATGGTCTCCGGCTTGTGCTCGACGACGAGGACCGTGTTCCCCTTGTCCCGCAGCAGGAGCAGGAGGTTGTTCATCCGCTGGATGTCGTGCGGGTGCAGTCCGACGGTCGGCTCGTCGAACACGTAGGTGATGTCGGTGAGCGAGGAACCGAGGTGCCGCACCATCTTCACGCGCTGCGACTCGCCGCCGGACAGCGTCCCGGACTCGCGGTCGAGCGAGAGGTAGCCGAGGCCGATCTCGACGAGCGAGTCGAGCGTGCCCCGCAGGGTGGCGAGCAGCGGCGCGACGGACGGGTCGTCGATGGCGTGCACGAACTTCGCGAGGTCGCTGATCTGCATCGCGCAGCAGTCCGCGATGTTCAGGCCGCGGATCTTCGAGTTGAGCGCGGCCTCGTTGAGACGCGCGCCCTCGCAGCTGTGGCAGGTCGCGAACGTGACGGCCCTGTCGACGAACGCGCGGATGTGCGGCTGCATCGCCTCGCGGTCCTTGGACAGGATCGTGCGCTGCAGCTTGGAGATCAGGCCGTCGTAGGTGACGTTGGTGCCGCCGATGTTCAGCTTCGTCGTCGGTTTGTAGAGGAAGTCTTCGAGCTGCTGCTCGGTGAACGCCGAGATCGGCTGGTCGGCGGGGTAGAGGCCGGAGTTCGCGAGGACCTGCCAGTACCAGGTGCCGACGCCGTAGTTGGGGGCGTCGATCGCGCCGTCGTTGAGCGACTTGCTCCGGTCGACGATGGCGTCCACGTCGATGGTGGTGACCTTGCCCAGGCCCTCGCAGGCCGGGCACATGCCCTCGGGCAGGTTGAAGCTGAACGCGCCGGACGTGCCGACGTGCGGCTCGCCCAGGCGGCTGAAGACGATCCGGAGCATCGTGTGCGCGTCGGTGGCGGTGCCGACGGTGGAGCGGGAGTTCGCGCCCATGCGTTCCTGGTCGACGATGATCGCGGCGCTCAGGTTGTGCAGCGCGTCCACGTCGGGGCGGCCGATCGAGGGCATGAAGGACTGCAGGAACGCGGTGTAGGTCTCGTTGATCATGCGCTGGGACTCGGCCGCGATCGTGCCGAAGACCAGTGAGGACTTGCCGGAGCCGGACACGCCGGTGAAGACGGTCAGCCGGCGCTTGGGGACGTCGAGCGACACGTCCGCGAGGTTGTTCTCCCTCGCTCCGCGGACCTGGATCACGTCATGGCTGTCTGCGACAGCGTTCAAGGCTGCTTCCCCCTGCGTATTTTCAAAGCGGCTTCTTTATGCCGTAAAGTATCGACCGGCAAGGTTACTTTACGTTGTAAGGAGTCGCAACCGTGGTCGTCTACGCAGGTCAGGGCGACCCACGCCGGTCCATCGAGCTGCTCTGGCGGGCGTCGGTCGCGGAGAAGCGTCCCGGCCCGAAGCCCGGTCTGAGCGTGGACGCGATCGTCGACGCGGCCATCGAGGTCGCCGACGAGCAGGGCATGGCGTTCTCGATGCGCGCGGTGGGGGAGCGGCTCGGACGCACGGCCATGGCGCTCTACACGTACGTGCCGGGCAAGAACGAGCTGGTCGACCTCATGTACGACCGCGCGATGGCCGAGCTGCCGGCGTCCTATCCGCTCGACGACGGCTGGCGGCCCGCCGTCACGCGCTGGGCGCACGACATGTGGGAGTTCTACAGCCGTCACCCGTGGATGCTGCAGGTGTCGCAGGCACGCCCGGTGCTCGGGCCGCACGAGTTCGCGGTGATCGAGGCGCTGGCCGCGATCCTGGTGACCACCGGCCTGCCCGGCCGGGAGCTGCGGGGCATCGTCGGCGCCGTGAACTACTTCGTGCGCGGTGCGGCGCAGACCGTGTCCGAGGCCCGTGCCGCGGGCGGCGCGACCGGGGAGGGCGACGAGGAGTGGTGGTACGCGCGGTCGGCCGTGTTGCTGGAGGTCGAGCCCGACCTGGAGAAGAAGTTCCCGATGCTGCACGTGCTGGAGAGCGACAGGGAACCCGTCGATCCGGAACTGCCGTACCTGGAGAACGACGCCGTGGAGAACTTCCGCAGCGGGTTGAAGGTCCTCCTCGACGGCGTCGAGGCCGCTGTAGCGAAACCGTGACGAAGTCCGGACGCGCACGGCACACGGGCTCGATGAGATCGTCGCCATGGCAATCGTCAGAGTCCTTGTGGCCGTCGCGTGCGCCCTGGTGCTGACGGCGCCGAGCACGGCGGCCGCTCCCTCGCAGGACGACCACCGCCCCGCGACCATGACGATGAGTTACCGGGCCGGAGATCTCGTCGCGGTGGTGCACGCGCCGCGCACCCTCACCGGTGTGCGGCCGCTGGTGTTCACCCACGACGTCTCCGCCACGGTGCTGGTGCGGCGCGGTGCCGTGGTGGTGCTGGTGCACGATCCGTCGTCGCTGACGCGGCACCACGGGCTGTGGCGTGAGCTGAGTGCGGGCACCGGGCCGCTGGCGGAGCGGTTCGCCGGGTTCGCCGGCCACTTCGTCGTGGCACAACCGTGACGGCGTCCTCACAGGACGCCCACAAGTTCCCGATGGGATCACCTCATGGCAATCGGAAAAGCCGCGGCCGCCGTCGCGATCGCGATGGTGCTGGCCGCCCCTACGACCTCCGCCGCCCCGGACGGCCACGGGTCCGGCGTCAGAAGGGTCGAGTACTCGCTCGGTGACCGGGCATTTCAGGTGCCCGGCTTTCACACCGGACCGGGCGGTCCCGTCGCGGACCTCGAACTCACCGCGGTCGTGCATGCGCCGCGCACGCTCGTCGGCGAACGGCCGCTGGTGCTGCTCGCGCACGGTTACTGGAAACCGTGCGCCGACGACCAGTGGGTCTGGCCGTGTCCGTCCGGGAACGCGTTCCCGAGCTACCGCGGGTACGACTACCTCGCCGAGGATCTGGCGCGGCAGGGTTTCGTGGTCGTGTCGGTGAGCGTGAACGGCGTCAACGCGGGCGAGATGGGCGAGATCGCGGACGTTGCGCGGGCGGCGGTGATGAGCAGGCACCTGCGGTTGTGGCGTGACCTCAACGAGGGCAAGGGGCCGCTGAAGCTGCCGGGGTTCCGCGGGCACGTCGACCTGACCAACGTCGGCACGCTCGGCCACTCACGCGGTGGTCGTGGCGCGGTGTACCAGGCGTCGGACAAGCACGCCGCCGAACTGCCGGCGGGCGTGAGGATCAAGGCCGTGCTCCCGCTGGCGCCCGCCGACTACTACGCACCGGATCCGGAAGCGCCGGAGAACCTCGACTACCGCATCACGAAGACCCCGTTCGCGGTCATGACAGGCGGCTGCGACGGCGCCGTCAGCGGCACCACGTTCATCGAGAACGCCAAGGGCCGCAACGTCGTCCCGATCCACGCCGTCACGCCGAAGAACGCGAACCACAACTACTTCAACACCGAATGGTCCTACGACAACGACAGCACCTGCCCGGCCACCGCGCTGACCCCCGAGCAGCAGCGCAAGGTCGCCACGACCTACGTCCCGGCGTTCTTCCAGCAGTACCTCAACGGCCGGAAGAACCCGATCGTCGGCAAGGGCTTTCCGGGCGTCGACGTCGTGACGCATCAACCGATCGGTTAACCCTGAAGGAGACTTTGGGGGGACGTTTCGCTCTTCCGCCGCTGCCAGGCTGGGTGGCGGAAGGGGGAAAATTCCATGCTCAGAACAACTGCGCTGCTCACCGCGGCGCTCGTGGTGCTGACCGCGGCACCCGCCACCGCGCACGCCGGCGGCGACTGGACCGGGTGGGCGAAGGACCTCGACGGTACGCGGCACCAGGCCGCCGAATGGCGGATCAACGCGGGCAACGCCGGGAAGCTCGAGCTGAAGTGGGCGTTCGCCTATCCCAAGGGCGACTACAACGGCGTCCGCAGCCAGCCCGCCGTCGTGGGCGACACGATCTACTTCGGTGGCCCCGACGGGAAGTTCTACGCCCGTGACGCGCGCACCGGCCGTTCCCGCTGGGAGTTCACGCTCCCTCAGGCCGACCGGTACGCGTTCAACTCCGACGGTCCCACTGTGGCCGACGGCAAGGTGTTCTTCGGGGACAGCGCGAGCAGGTTCTTCGCGCTCGACCAGCGCACCGGCCGCCTGAGGTGGCAGGTGCAGCTCGACACCGGCATCGCGTCGATGACCACCAGCTCACCGATCGTCCACAACGGACTGGTGTACGTCGGCACCTCCAGCAGTGAGAACGTGCTGCCGAACACGCACGCCTGCTGCACGTTCCGCGGTCACATCGACGCCTACGACATCGACACCGGCGCGCTGGTCTGGCGCCATTACACGGTGCCGGAACCGGTCGAGGTCGGCACGTGGCCCAACGGCGCCAAGCGGTTCGAGCCGTCCGGTGTCGGTGTGTGGAGCTCGCCGGTGGTCGACCGCAGGACCGGCACGCTCTACGTCGGCACGGGTCAGAACTACACGGGCAAGGGCGGTGAGTTCGACTCGCTGCTGGCGCTCAACGCCCGTACCGGCGCGGTGAGGTGGACCAACCAGGTCACCGACGCCGACACGTGGCGCGACGCGTGCAACCAGCCCGACGCCGAGGGCTACTGCCCGGGGCTCAAGGACGGCACCAACCTCGACTACGACATCGGCGCCACGCCGAACCTGTTCACCGTCAACGGCCGCCGGCTCGTCGGCGTCGGCCAGAAGTCCGGTGTGTACCACGTGTTCGACGCGTCGACGGGGCAGGTCGTGTGGCGTCGTCAGCTCGGCGTGCCGCTGCCCAGCGGTGGCATCTCTGGCATCCAGTGGGGATCGAGCTTCGACGGCAAGCGGCTCTACATCGCGACCTACTACGCAGGTCCCGGCAAGCTGTTCGCGGTGGATCCCGGCACCGGCACCGTTCTGTGGGAGACCCCGGCACCCGCCGACGGCTGCTCCACGGGCGGTGCGGCCGGTCAGCCCGGGTGCTACCAGGCGCACGGCGTGCCCGTGTCCAGCTCGCCCGGCGTGGTGTGGCTGGGCGCGCTCGACGGCAAGTTCCGCGCCTACAACTCGAAGACCGGCCAGATCATCTGGGCGCACGACACCATCCAGGACGTGCGCGGTGTCAACGGGCTGACCGGGCGCGGCGGCACGCTGGCCGGGCCCGGTGCCGGTGCGGTGGTGTCGGACGGCATGGTCTACGTGCAGTCGGGTTACTCATCGGCCTACGAGAACCCGCATGGCCACGTGCTACTGGCGTTCGGCTTGTAGCTTCGCGCGCACCTTGTCGGCAGGCAGGCCTGCCTGGGTGCGCAGCTCGACCGCTTTGCGCCAGGCCTCCCGGGCCAGTTCGGCGGCACCCGCGGCAGCGTGGGTGTCGCCGAGCTGTTCGTACGCACCGGCTTCGAGCGGGAGGTCGCCGCCGAGCCGGAACATCTCCGACGAGCGGGTGAACGCCTCGGCGGCCCGCACGTGGTCGCCCAGCCCGAGGTAGCCGGTGCCCAGGTTGTCCCACGCCTCGGCCTGGCCGATGAGGTGGTCCATCTCCCGCCACCTCAGCATCGCGCGCTCGGCGTACTCGATCGCCTCCGCGTACTCGCCGAGTTTGCCGTGGCCCCAAGCGAGCCCGGTCAGCGCGTTGGCCTGGCCGTAGGAGTCGCCGCACTGCTCGAACAACGCGAGCCCGCGCCGCGTGTGCTCCATCGCCTCGCCGATCCGGTCGTCCGGGCACAGCATCGCGATGTTGAGCAGCACCCCGGCCTGCCCGGCCGGATTGCCCTCGTACACCTCGAACGCCCGGTTCAGCGCGGCGGTGGCCTCCTCGGGCCGGCGCATGCGGCTCAGGCCGCGGCCGAGGTTGATCAGCGTGCGGCCGAGGCCGTCGGCGTCGTCGAGCTGTTCCACGGCGGCGACCGCGAGTTGTTGCGACGTCAGGAGGTCCTGGTAGTGGGCCTGGCGGGCCAGGGCGTCGGCGAGCGACCAGCCCATCAGCCACGTCTGCGCCGGCGTGCCGTGCGGCATCGCCGCCATCAGTGCCGGGTGCTCGGCCAGCAGCCACGCCAGCGCTTCCTCGTGCGTGCCGAACCGCAGGACCACGACGCCGGGAGCCGGTGGCGGGGTGGCCGGGCGGTGGCGGCTGGGCGTGTACACGACACCGGCCTCGACGGCCGTCAGCGCGAGGTGGTCGAGCAGCCGGTGCAGGGCCTCGTCGCGTTCGCCGGCGTGGGTCAGTTCGGCCGCGTAGTCGCGCAGCAGGTCGTGGCAGGTGAACCGGCCCGGCTCCGGCTGGTCGATCAGGTTCGCCGTCGCGAGTTCGGCGAGCAGCGCCTCGGTCTCCCGCACGTCCAGCGCCGCCAGGGACGCGGCTCCGGCGAGGCTGATGTCCGAGCCCGGCATCAGGCCCAGCAACCGGAACAGCCGCAGCGCCGCGGGGCTCAACGCCTTGCAGGAGTGGGAGAACACCGAACGCAGGTCCGCGGTGACGTCATCGTCGTCGGCGAACGCGTCGAGGTCCGCGAGTTCGTCCGCGAGCGCCGCCAGCGGGAACTCCGGCTGCGTCGCCGCCCGAGCACCTGCCACCGCGAGGGCGAGCGGCAGGCGCGCGCAGCGGCGCACCACGGTGTCGACGGCGTCCGGCTCGGCCCGCGCCCGGTCGTGCCCGATGCGGGCGGCCAGCAGTTCGCGGGCGTCCTCCGGTGGCAGCAGGCCCAGCGGCAGGGCCTTGGCGTGGGCCGGTCTGAGCGAGGTGCGGCTCGTGATCACCACGTGCGCGCTCGGCGAGCGCGGCAGCAGCGGTTCGACCTGCTCGGCGTCCGTCGCGTTGTCCAGCAGCATGAGCACCCGCTTGTCCGCGAGCGCGTCCCGCAGCAGCGCCGACTGCCCCGCGAGGTCGTGCGGCACCTGGGCGCGTGGCACGTCGAGCGCCGAGAGGAACCGCAGCAACGCGTCACCGGGGCTGACCGCGGCGCCGCTCGGGCCGAAGCCGTGCAGGTTCACGTAGAGCTGGCCGTCGGGGAACCGGTCCATGGCCTGGTGCGCCCAGTGCACGGCCAGCGAGGTCTTGCCGACCCCGCCGGTACCGGTGATCACCACGACGCCGTTCGGTGCCTGGTCCAGTTCCGCGAGCTCCAGCGCCCGGCCGGTGAACGGCTTGGGCGCGGCCGGCAGCTGGCGCGGTGCCGAGGCCGCCTGCAACCGCCGGTGCAGGGTCGCGAGGTGCCGCGACGGTTCGGCGCCCAGCTCGCCGGCGAGCCGGGCGCGCACGAACTCGAAGTGCCGCAACGCTTCCGCCGCGCGTCCGCTGCCCTGCAACGCCTCGATGAGCTGGGCGGCGATCCGTTCGTCCAGCGGCCGTCCGGCGGCCAGGGCGTGCAGTTCGGGCACCAGCTCCGCGTGCTCACCATTCGCCATCCGCTGGTCGACGTGGTCGAGCCGGGCCGCGAGCAGCTCGTCCGCGAAGTCCGCGCGCAGCTGCCGGGCCCACGGCGTGTCCAGTGTGGACAGCGGCTCGTCCCGCACGAGCGCCAGCGCGTCGGTCGTCCTCCCGGTGCGCACCAGGTGCCGGAACAGGTGCAGGTCGACCTCCAGCGGGTCGACCCGCACCACGTACCCGTTGCCGTCGCGTTCGATGAGGCCGGGCAACGTCTGCCGCAGCCTGGTGAGCCACGTCTGCATCATCGCGCGGGCCCGCGGCGGAGGGGCGTCGCCCAGCACGCGTTCGACCAGTTCCTCGGCTGTCACGACCTGACCCGCGCCGGCGAGCAGCACGCCGAGCAGCGCACCGACGCGGGTCGGACCGAACTCGGTCGTGCCGAAGATCGTGTACCGCACGGTGATCACCGTAGCCGCTCCGGCGACACCCTCACAAAAGAAACGCCTCTCGCAGTTCCGCGACCATCAGCTCCGGCACCTCCAGCGCGGCGAAGTGCCCGCCCCGCGGCATTTCGGTCCACCGCACGATGGTGTGGTTGCGTTCGGCCATCCGCCGGATCGGCACCCCCACGTCGTGCGGGAACAGCGCGACCGACGTCGGTGTCGCGGACATCGGCTCCAGCTCGCCCCACGTCTCGTCCCCCTCCTGGTAGTACCGCGCCGACGAGCCCGCGGTCCGGGTGAACCAGAAGATCGACGCGTTCGTCAGCAGCGCGTCGAGGGGTACCCCGATCTCCGGGTCGCTCCACGTGTGGAACGCCCATTCGATCCACTCGAGCTGGGCGAGCGGCGAGTCGGTGAGCGCGTGCGCGACCGACTGCGGCCGGGTGCTCTGCATCGACACGTACCCGAACTGTTCGTACTCGTACTGGAAAGCCTTTTCCACTGACCGCCGCTCGGCGTCGACGCTCATGTCCGCCGTCTCCTGGGTGACACCGGCGGAGAAGATCTGGTTGACGTGCACGGCCTTCACCTCGTCCCGCATCCCGAGCTGGCGGGTGAGCATGGCGCCGAAGTCGTAGCCGTGCGCGAGGTAGCGGTCGTAGCCCAGGCGTCGCATGAGCTCGGCGACCACATCGGCCACGCGCGGGATGGTCCAGCCGAGCTCCGCGGTGGGGCCGGAGAACCCGAAGCCCGGCACGGACGGGATCACGAGGTGGAAGTCGCGGCTGAGCGGTTCGAGCATCTCCTCGAACGCGAAGCACGTCGTCGGCCAGCCGTGGATGAGCAGCAGCGGCTCGGCGTTCGCCTTGGGGCTGCGCACGTGGAGGAAGTGCAGCGGGGTGCCGTCGATCTCGGTGACGAACTGCGGGATCTTGTTGAGCCGCCGTTCCCGCTCGCGCCAGTCGAAGTCGCGCCAGTGGGCCACGAGCTTCCGGAGGCGGTCCTGGGGTGTGCCCTGCGCCCAGCTCGCGCCCGCCGGTTCGCTGGGCCAGCGCGTCTGGTCGAGGCGGCGGTGCAGGTCGTCGACGTCGGACTGGGGGATGGTGATCTCGAACGGCTTCATGTCGGCGACGCTATGACCCCTATAGGACAGTTATGGTCCTACAGTGGCCTCTGCTCGTTTGCTGAAGTTGCTCGGTCTGCTGCAGTCGCGCCGTGAGTGGTCCGGTTCGGAGCTTGCGGACCGGTTGGGCGTCACCACGCGCACGGTCCGCCGTGACGTCGACCGGCTTCGTTCGCTGGACTACCCGGTGCACGCCTCGATGGGCACGTCCGGCGGCGGTTACCGGCTCGGGCCGGGCGCGCGGTTGCCGCCGTTGCTGCTGGACGACGACGAAGCCGTGGCCGTGGCGGTCGGGCTGCGGACCGCGAGCGGTATCGAGAACATCGGTGAGACGGCCGTGCGCGCGTTGCTGAAGGTCGAGCAGGTGCTGCCTTCCGCGCTGCGGCACCGGGTCGCGGCGCTGGAGATCGCGACGGTGCCGCACACCTCGGCGCCCGCCGCGGTCGACGCCGGGCTGCTGACCCTGGTCGGGACGGCCTGCCGCGACCGGCAGCGGATCCGGTTCGGCTACGCCGGGCACTCGGGGGAGGAGTCGCAGCGCGAGGCCGAGCCGCACCGGCTCGTGACGTGGGGCCGCCGCTGGTACCTGGTCGCCTGGGACCTGCTGCGGGAGGACTGGCGCACTTTTCGACTCGATCGGATGAACGTGCGGACTCCGTTCGGTGCCCGTTTCACGCCCCGTGAGATCCCGGGCGGTGACGCGGGGGCGTTCGTGGCGGCGCGCGTGGCCGATCGGTGGCCGGTGCAGGGCGTCGTACGACTGAGCGTGCCCGCCTCGGAGGCCGTGGGGTGGCAGAGCTACGGCGAGGTTTCGGCTGTGGACGAAACCTCGTGCCACGTGCGGGTCGGAGGCGAGACGATGGACGACGTGGTGTTCATGCTCGCGAGCATCACCGTCGAGTTCGAGGTCGTCTCCCCGCCGGAGCTGTCCGCCGCGTTGCTCCGGGCGGCGGACCGGTTTCGCAGGGCGGCGAAGTTCTAGAGAATTTCTCAGGGTCCTGACAGCAGACTCCTAGGCGGACAGGGCTTAGTGGAGGTCAGGGAGGTCCGCCATGCTGATCGATCACACCAGGCCGCTGGACACGGTTCCGCTGGGCACCGAGCTCACCGCGACCCACTCGTCGGACCGTGGACCGCGCAGGTACAACGCCGATGCCTTCGCCGTGGGCCGCCGCACGTTCGTGGTCGCCGACGGGGTGGGTGACTCCGCGGCCGCCGCCGAAGCCGCGTGGGCCGCCGCACGTGCCGCGGCGCTGCTGGCGGACCCGGTCGCCGCGATCCTCGCCGCCCGCGACGCCCTCCAGGTGCACTCGGGTGACGCCGTGGTCGTCGTGGCCACGGCCCGCCCGGACGGCGGTTTCACCGTGGCGTGGGCAGGCGACGCCCGCGCGTACGCCTCCGACGGCTCGGACCTCGTCCAGCTCACCACCGACCACACGGTCGCCGAGTACTTCCGCGAGCGCGGCATCAAGCCCGAACCGCGGCTGGAGCACGTCGTCACCAACACCGTCCGCCACGCGACGCCGGAGAACATCGGCCGTGCGGCGACACGGGCTCCCCAGCTCGTCCTCGTGTCCGACGGCGTCTACGGGCCGTTGGGGCACAACGGGATCGAGGCGATCATGTCGGGGCACGCCACGGCGGAGCGTCTGGTGCGTGCGGCGCTGTACGCGCGCGGCACCGACAACGCGACGGCGCTCGTGGTCAGCTGACCTTCTTGCCGCGCTTCTTCTTGCTCGCCTCGACGCTGCGCTGCAACGCCTCCATGAGGTCCACGACCCCGGTTGCCGCCGCGGGCTCGTCCTCGACCTTGACCTTGCGGCCCTTCTGCTTGGCCTTGATCAGCTTGTTGACACGCTCGGTGTAGGTGTCGCGGTAGTCCTTGGGCCGCCAGTCGTCGGCCATGGACTCGACCAGCGACACCGCCATGTCGAGCTCCTTGCCGCGCGGCGCCCGGCCCTCCGGCGTCACGTCCAGCACGTCCTTGGGCTTGCGGATCTCGTCGGCGAAGAACAGCGTGTGCACGGCGAGGATGCCCTTGTCCTCGGTGAGTGCGGTCAGGTACTGCTTGCCGCGCATGACGAACATCGCGATGCCCGCGCGGTTCGTCTTCTTCATCGCCTGCGCCAGCAGCAGGTACGGGCGGGAGAACTCGGGCTTGGCCGGCCCTAGCCAGTAGGTCTTCTGGAAGTGCACCGGGTCGATCTCGTCGATGTCCACGAACGCCTCGATGTCGAGGGTGCGGCTGCGGCCCGGCGCGATCTCGTCCAGTTCCTCGGGCTCCACGACCACGTACTCGCCGTTCTCGACCTCGTGCCCCTTCACGATCTTGTCGTAGGGGACCTCACGGCCGGTGCGCTCGTTGACGCGCTTGTACCGGATGCGGTCGGAAGTGCCGCGCTGGAACTGGTTGAAGTGCACGGTGTGGTCCTCGGTGGCGCTGTACAGCTCCACCGGGATGCTCACGAGTCCAAAACTGACAGAACCGCTCCAGATCGCCCTCGCCATGCAGGTCAAGTACCCGCCACACGCCACTGTTACTCGTCGATCGGCCTTCGTCACCCGCTCTTGCTACCGTCATGGGCGTGAGAGTCGTGGTGCTGTCCGACACCCACGCGCCGCGGTTCTGGAAGCGGTGCCCACCGGCCGTGGCCGAGCACCTGCGGTCAGCCGACCTGATCCTGCACGGCGGGGACGTCTGCGTCGCTCCCGTACTGGACGAGCTGGCGCAGTACGCGCCCGTCGTCGCCGTGTGCGGCAACAACGACGGCCCGGACGTGGTGGCGTGGGGCGCGCCGGACGTGGTCGAGTCCGACATCGAGGGCCTGCCGTTCGCGATGATCCACGACAGCGGCCAGAAGACCGGCCGGATGGCGAGGATGCGCCGCCGGTTCCCCGCCGCCCGGCTCGTCGTGTTCGGGCACTCGCACATCCCGTGGGACGAGCAGCAGGACGGCGTCCGCGTGTTCAACCCCGGCTCGCCCACGGACAAACGGCGTCAGCCGCACGGCACGATCGGGCTGCTGGACGTCGCCGACGGAGTCCTGCTCGACGCCCGGATCGTGCCGATCTCCTGAGCCCAGGCCGCGAGCCGGAGGCGGAGCACCTCATAGACGTCGGGGTCGAACCCCATACTGGTGTGCGTGCTGCGCACCTCGACGCACTCGGCGCAAGGGTCCTGGCACAGCTCCCACGGCACGACGCCATCCGAACGCGAGAAGATGGAGATCGCGGGAACGCGCAACGGCTCAGCGAGCGCCTTGATGTGCTCGTCGAAGCACGGCCCGCGCAGGCAGTCGTCATCGAGCAGTCCGGGCACACCCGCGGCGGCGAGACGGGTGAGGAATCGGACGGAGCGCATGAGGCTGGGGCGGACGCCCATCGGGTCGAGCACTGGGCTGCCCATCATCACCAGGCCGTGCACCAGGTCGGGGCGCCGGGCGGCGGCGAGCCGACCGAGCCAGCCGCCGCGGCTCTGGCCGAGCAGCACCACCGGACGTCCGGTGCGCTCGGCATGCTCTTCGGTGTTGCGCAGGAGTTTCGCGAGCAGGTCGGTGGTGCAGCCCACGGTGAACCCGAGACCCGCGCTCGTCGGCAGGTAGCCACGGGCGCGCAACCACGACGCGACCGGTAGGAGGCTCATGTCTCCCACGCCGAAGCCGGGCGCGAGGACGACGCCCAGACCTTTGCCGTGGCCCCGGTCAGCGCCGCCCCACACCGGGTGCCGCAGCAGCTTCGGCACGCTCCACACCGCGCGGACGATGCTTTCCCGCGTGCCAGAACGCATTCCTTCGAACATGTTCTCGGTTTGCCTGGCGTGCGCCGGTTAAACCCGCGTCACCCGCCGGAAGTCACCACGATGCTCCGCAACGTTGCGTGACCTGGTCGCCATTGAGTCGACACCGCGACGTAGCGGGCGGATCGAGCTTCCCCGTAGGCCTTGCCGTCCACGCTGTACGTGACCGTGTGCGGCGGTGGCGTTCGGTGCGTCCACTGCAGAGTGACGTCGCCGATGGCGTGCACGGCGCCGAGGTCGACCACCATGCGGCCGTCACGGCCCGGTGTCCACGCGGTGTGCTGCTCACCGTCCACAGCGGCGGCGGGGTCGCTCATGCCGGGCGGCAGCACGGAGTTCGGGAACGTGACACGCCCGAGCGCGAGGTCGTTGATGGGGAACGGCCGGACGCCCGGCATGCTCACCGTGCGCTCGGCACGGCCCAGCACGACCGGCAGGCTGCGGCCGTCGCGGTGGACCAGCACGAACATCGCCGGGCCGCCGCGGAACGTGACCCGCTGCGCGTCGTGCACGACGGCGGTGATGCCCGGCGGGATGCCCCGTGCGCTGAACCACGGCGCCTCGACCCGTGCGGTGGCGGCGGGCAGGCTGAGCGCGTACTCGGTGCCGTCGCGCGTCGTGATCTGCGTGCCCCGGTACAGCCGGAAGCCGCGCAGGCGGACGGTTCCGGTGACGTCGGCGCCGGAGAGGTTGAAGAGGCTGAGGAACCCGTCCGCGGTGCTCGCGCGCACTCCCTCGGGGCACTGCGGCGCCGGTTCCGCCGCGATCTCGCGCAGGTCCGCCCGGACGTACCCCTCCACGATCCCGGCCGGCACGGTGATCGTGTCGCCCTGCACGGTGATCGGCCCGGCCGACCGCGCGACGAACCCGGCCCGGCCGTCCACGTCGAGCCAGCCCGCGGTGCCGAGGTCCGGGCGCGGGTACGTGGCCACCGTCGTCCACGCGGCGCCGTCCGTCGAGGTCTCGACGCGGTAGGCGCCCGCGGCCGCTGTCTCCCAACGCAGGCGCACGCGGTCCACGGTCGTGGCGGTGCCGAGGTCGACGGCGATCCAGCTGTCCGCGCGGCCGCGTTCGGCGCGGGCGACCGCCCAGCGCGTGGCCGGATCGCCGTCGACCGCCTTCGCCGGTTCGTAGCCGGGGTCGAACGACGACGCCGTCACCGTCCCCGGACCTACCTCGAACTCGAACAGCGAGTAGCCGTAGGTGGGGTGCGGGGTGACGCCGGTCATGCGGACGTGGCGGGCCGTCGTCGCCGGGAACGTCAGGTCGTCGACCCGGAACCCCTCGCGTGCCGGGACCGTGACGCGTCCCGCCGCTCCGGTGTAGGTGCGGGAACCGCTCAGGCCGGGCATCCCGGGCATCGCGAGGTTGTGCACGTCGACCCGGCCGGGGCGGGGCAGCGCGCACACGATCGTGCCGGTCGGCAGGGTGGCGGTGCCGGCGAACCCGTCCGCGAACCGCAGCAGGCTCGCCGTCGCGTCGAAACCGTCGCGCACCTGCTGGTAGGCAACGGCGTTGCGCCCGGTGACGGTCGCGGGCGGCAGCAGCACCGGGGTCGCACCGCTGATCTTGAACAGCCAGTCGTCGTGCGCCGGCTGCCACGCGAGCTTCGTGAACCCCGGCTTGGTCACCGTGCCCGCCCAGGCCGCCGCCGACTGGTGCGTCAGCAGACCGGGGTCGGCGCCGTGGTCGATCGTGATCGCCGCGCGGGTGAAGAACTCCTGCTCGGACACCGGTTTCGCGGGCGGGCGCAGTTCGTGCAGCAGATAGGAGATCGCGAGCTCCGCGCGTGCCTCCGGCTCGTACTTGGCCTCACCGGAGAACTTCGCCAGCCGGTGGATCGGCGGATGTGCCTGGTAGGCGAGCAGCCGGGACGCGAGCGCGGCCTCGGCGCGGGCGGCCATCGGGTCGCGCAGGACGGTGGAGCGGAACGCGAGCGGGATGACGTCACGGCCGTAGAGGTGCTCCCGGTCGTTGACCATCGGCATCAGCGGCTCGCCGGCGTCGCTCATCGTGGCGAGGATGGTGCGCCACAACAGTTCTCCGTTGGGTTGCCTGGTCAGCACCTCGGGCAACGGTCGTCCGGCGAGCAGGAAGTGCACGGCGTTGCGGCCCGACGTGCGCCAGAGCTCTTCCTGGTAGTGCGGGCCGAACGACCCGTGGTTCTCGACGATGAACGTGTCGTGCAGGTTGGTCGCCGTGTTGGCGGAGATCGGCACACCGTCCACTGTGGAGGGGTTGGCGAGGTCGGCGGCGGGAAGGCCCGCCTCGTTGCGGCTCCACCGGCAGAACGCCTCCCGCCAGCCCGGTCCGTCGCCGTGCCAGGCCAGGCCGGGCGCGAGTGCCTGGGCGTAGACGCCCATCTCCTCCAGCTTCGTGTCGCCCCGGTGACCGCCGACGAGCCCGTTGGGCGTCCAGCTGCCGGAGCGCGGATCGTTGCCGGTGCCGAGCGACGTCGTGTACTCGGCCTGGCCGCGGGCGATCGCCTCGACGTTCGCGCGGGTGGCCGCGTCGAGGTCCGGCCAGAGCAGCCGGGCGGCCAGCACGAAGTAGGACTGGAAGGTGGTGTCCCAGAACAGGGTCTTGCCCCACTCCGTGCCGCCCGCCAGCACGTTGCTCGCCGCGAAGTGCCTGATCGTGGCGAGCGTGTGGTCGCGCAGGACGTTCTTCTCGACGCCCGCCAGTGCCGCGTCGTAACTGCCCCTGGTGAGCAGGACGGCGTTGCCGAGCACGACCGCGAACCCGAAGTCGGTGCGCCGGTAGCGCCCTGCTGTGGCGTCGTACTGCGTCTCGGCCCACCTCGTGTGCCTGAGCAGCACCTCGTAGTAGGTGTCCTTCAGTTGTGCTACCGAGACTTTCGGCGCGACTGTCAGCACACCCGTGGCGTAGAGGAACGTTCTGCGGTTGATCAGCATGTCAGGGCTGCCTCCGCCCAGTCGGCGTGGTCGAAGTTGCGGCCGTCGCCGCCGTCGGTGACGCGGAGGCTGAGCATCCGGACACCGCTGACGTCGACGTCGATCGGGACAGCCGCGCCCTTGCCGCTGATGACTCCGCTGTCGTACAGGGGTTTGTCGTCGCCGAACACCTGGAACACCACCGAGCCGGGCTGTTCGGTCTCGTCGTCGAGGCCGATCTTCGCCGCGATCCGTTCGCAGCCTCGGCCCAGGTAGACCGAGACCTCGGACGGCGCGTGCGTGCCGAGGCCCTTGGCGTAGGTGACGCCGCCGATGGTCAACGGCGCGCCGTCACCGCCGGTGTTCTCGCCGTTGGACCTGTCCCGCTCGACCGGGCCCCAGCCGTTGGTCTCGCTCATGAACGGCAGATCGCTGACCTGCGCGCCGTTGCCCGGTACCGGGGGAGGGACGAACGCCTTGACGGCCTGCTCGACGTGCACACCGGAACCGAAGGTGGCGACGACCGGCAGGTCCACCGGGCCGACCCGCGTTCCGGCGGTGAGCCGCCAGCGCCCGCTGACCGACTCGCCCGGCGCGAGCGTGCGGCGCTGGACCGCGGCACCCGTGACGGACCAGCCCTCGGGCGCGGTCGCCGTCAGCCTGACGTCGCGGATCTCCTTGTCGCCGTTGGTGAACGTGCCGGAGACCTCGATCGCCGTACCCGCCGGGGTGTCGGTCGTGCCGGTGGGCCCGACGGTCAGCGTGGTCTTCGGGACCTGGCGGATCGGCTGGTCGCACGTCCGCAGGCCGGGCCGGTAGCGGCAGACGACCGCCGCGAACCCGCCGTTGCGCTTCGCGGCCACGCTCAGGGTGTCGGTGTTGCGCAGGACCTGCGTGTCGCGCACGACGTCGGCCCTGGTGGCGGGGTCGCGCACGGTCTCGACCAGCCACTGACCGCCGCCGGCGAAACTCAGCGGCGCCCGCAGCGTGCGTTCCTGGGTGGCGATGCCGCCGACGAACCACCTGTCGCCGTTGCGGCGTGCGACCACCGCGTGCGAGTCGGGGTCGCCGTCGAGCAGGCGGCTCTCGTCCCAGACCGTCGGGACCTGGTCGAGGTAGCGCAACGCCTGCGGATGCCGTTCGTAGGCCTCGGGCTTGTCCGCGAAGTGCGTCCAGCCCGACTCGTAGACGACCGGCAGCGCGACCTCGTGCGCGATCGACGCCTCCTTCGTGCCGACTTCGAGCGACACGGGCGTGTAGTCCATCGAGCCAGCGACGTTGCGGGTGAAGAACTGCACGGGGTTGTTCGCGGCGGGCGGGTAGTTCTCGGCGCCGCGCACGGCCTCCATCGTGAGCACGTGCGGCCACGTGCGCGCGAGGCCGTGCGGGATGGTGGAACCGTGGAAGTTGACCATCAGCTTCAAGTCGGCCGTCTTCTGCAGCACCGCGTCGTACCAGCGGTAACGCTCCTGCGAGTCGGACTCCATGAAGTCGAGCTTGACGCCCTTCGCGCCCCACTGCTTGATCCTGGGCAGCACGGTGTCGCGTTCCTGCGCCGTGTCCAGATCGCTCCAGTGCAGCCACAGCAGGATCTCCACGCCCTGCGCGCGGGCGTGGCGGATGAGCTCCGGCACCCACGCGGCGCTCCAGCCCTCGTCGACCAGCGCGTACTCCCAGCCGTTGCGGGCGGCGAAGTCGACGTACTGCTTCTGCCGCGCGAAGTCGCTGGGGCTGGAGTGCTCGCTCAGCCACGACCAGGCGACCTTGCCCGGCCTGACCCAGCTCACGTCCGCGAACTTCGCCGGGCTCGCCAGGTCGTCCACCAGCGTGGACGTGCTCACGGTGCCCAGGTCGCCGACGATCGCGGTGCGCCACGGGGTCGTGCCGGTCGAGGCGACCTGCGCGTCTGCCAGCACGACCTGGAAACCGTCGCCGCTCTTGCGCAACCTGCTGCCCGCGTACCCGCCGTCCACATCGGACTCGGTGAGCAGCGCGAAGTCCTGCCCCGTCTGGAACAGCGACGGGTAGCCGAAGTCGCCGGTGGCCTCACCCGCGGTCGTGCGCACGCGGTTGGCCTCGTACCAGGCGTTGTAGGGGAGCAGCCACGCCTTGGAGTCGGCGGCGACGCTGAAGGCGGACGCCTCCGCCGTGACCGTCGCCGGCGCGGGCAGCACGTAGCGGTAGGCGACGCCGTCCGCCGCGGCGCGCACGACCAGGTCGAAGCTGCCGGCGGCGTTGCGGAAGCCGAACCTCGCCTCGGTCATGCGGGCGGAACGGTGCAGCCGTTTGCCGTGGGGCATCGTGTAGTGATCGATGACAACGCGGTCACTGCGCCCCGTGAACGTCAGGCCCTCGGTGAGATCCGCGGTGGTCGTGGTGAGGCCGACGCGCGCCGGCTTGAGCACGGTTCTACCCTGCCTGCTCACGTCCAGAGTCAGGTTTCCGCTGTTCAAGGACAGTCTCGCGGTGACCTGCCCCGGTCCGGCCACGGTCCAGCCGGTCGGCGCGGCCGTCGCGGGCACGGCGGGCAACAGCAGGGCGAGCACGAGTACGAGCAGTCGTGACATCGTTGTCAGCTCCTGGGTGTGGGACCGCTCTCATCGTGTTGGTCCGCACGATCCCGGTCAAGGGGCTGATGGTTATCAGTCGATTTGCGGACAGATGAAGAGATCTTCATCTTGGTCTCATGCGGCACTTCGCGAGGGACGGCAGGCTCGGTCGCATGCTGCCGTCCGCCCGCACCGGCACGGTCCTCGTGGCCGTGCTCAGCGTGGCGTGCGCGCTCGCGGCGGTGCTGCTCGTGCTGACCGTGGTGCGGCCGGTACCGCCTGACGTGCGCACGCCGGAAGTGCGGATAGGACGCTCCGCTCCGCCGACGACCTCCTCGGTGGTGCCCACTCCCGGGCCGGTGCTACCCACTCCGGGGTCGGTGCTGCCGCCGCCACCGCCGGGTGATGACGACGACGAGGACGACTGACGTGCCCGCACGCATGAAGATCATGTGCTGGCTCCTCGGCCTGATGACGCTCGTCCTCGCGACCGTCGTGGTCGTGGTGTGGCGCCTGCTGCTCGTCGACGTCGACGACCGCGTCAACCGCGCCCTGGAGCAGGAGACCACCGAGTTCGGCGCCTACGCGGAGACCCACGCCGGTGACGCCGGCGCCGTCGCCGAGTCCCACCTGCGCCTGCAGTACCCGGACGAGCACGAGCTCCACCTGGCCGTGCTGTCCGGCCGAGTGCTGGTGCAGCGCTCCGAGGTGACCTATGCGCTGGAGCACGACCGCGCCGTGCTGGGCGCGATCACGTCCTCCGGTGCGCCGTGGGGCGTCGCGGCCACCCCGGCCGGGCCGTTCCGGTGGGCGAAGGTGCACACGGCCGCGCCGCAGGAGATGTGGTTCGTCACCGGCTACTTCGAGGACGGCGTGCGGGCACCGGTGCACTCGACGGTGCGCGTTCTGGTCCTGGTGTCACTGGCCGGCCTGCTGATCGCCGCGCTGATCGCGTGGTTCGTGGCCGGGGTGGTCCTCGCTCCGATCCGCGTGGTCCGCCAGGCCGCCGCCGAGATCACCGAGGACGACCTCACCCGCCGCATCCCGGTGTCGGGCAACGACGACGTGGCGGCACTGGCGAAGCAGTTCAACTCGATGCTCGACCGCCTCGACCGCTCGTTCCGCCTGCAGCGCCAGTTCCTCGACGACGCCTCCCACGAGCTGCGCACCCCGATCACCATCGTGCGCGGCCACCTGGAACTGCTCGGCGACTCGCCGCAGGAGCGCGCTGAAGTGGTGCGGCTGTGCACCGACGAGCTCGACCGCATGGCCCGCCTGGTCGAGGACCTGCTGCTGCTCGTCAAGTCCGGACGCCCCGACTTCCTGCGTCCCGTCACCGTGAGCCTCCCGGAGCTCACCAGCGACATCGACGCCCACCTGCGCGCTCTCGGCGGCCGCCGCTGGGTGCTCGACTCGATCGCGGAAGGCGAGGCCGTGCTGGACCCGCAACGCGTCACCCAGGCCGTTCTGCAGCTCGCCTCGAACGCCGTCCGCCACACCACCTCGGGTGCGACCATCCGTTTCGGATCCTCTGTGGACTCCGTGGTCTCGTTCTGGATAGCCGACTCCGGGCCCGGCGTGAGCGACGAGTCGTTGCTCTTCTCCCGGTCCACCGGCCTCGGCCTGCCGATCGTGAAAGCCATCGCCGAAGCCCACGGAGGCGCGGTGCGGGTGCGGTCGGTGGCGGGCGAGGGCGCGACGTTCGTGGTGGAGGTGCCCCGATGACCGGCCGGATCTTGATCGTCGAGGACGAGGCGCGCATCGCCTCGTTCGTGGAGAAAGGCTTGCGGGCCAACGGTTTTACCACCTCCGTCGTGGCCTCCGGGGCGGACGCGCTGTCGTGGGCAGCCTCGTTCGACCTGGTGGTGCTGGACATCGGCCTGCCCGACCTCGACGGCTTCTCGGTCCTGAAGGCCCTGCGCGAGCAGGGCGTGGCCACCCCGGTGATCATCCTGACCGCCCGCGACTCCGTGCACGACACCGTGGCGGGGTTGTCCGGCGGCGCCGACGACTACATGACCAAGCCGTTCCGCTTCGAGGAACTGCTGGCGCGCGTCCGGCTCCGCCTGCGCCCGCCCGGCGTGCCGGAGGCCACCGTGCTCACCGCCGGTTCGCTGTCGCTGGACCTGCGCACCCGCCAGGCCGTGCTGCCGTCCGGCTCGGTCGACCTCACCGCCCGTGAGTTCGCCCTGCTGGAGCTGTTCCTGCGGCATCCGGGGCAGGTGCTGGTGCGCGAGCAGATCCTGTCCCACGTGTGGGGGTACGACTTCGACCCCGGGTCCAACGTGGTCGACGTGTACGTGCGGTCGTTGCGGCGCAAGGTCGGGGCGGAGCGGCTGGAGACGGTGCGCGGCATGGGGTATCGCTTGGTGTAGATGAAAGCTCCTTCATCCGGGCCTCACCCGGGGGTCAGGGTGGCCGCGCAGGATCGTTCTCGTGATCCTGACGCTGGTGGTCTTCGCGGTGGCGGTGGTGCTGTGGACGTGCACACCGCTGGACGACACGTTCGTCGCCCTCGCCGCCGTCGTGGCCCTGCTGCTGTCCGGCGTCCTGCCCGCCTCGGCACTGGCGGTGCTGGGCGGTTCGACGACGTGGCTGCTCATCGCGGCCTTCGTGCTGGCCGCCGGGGTGTCGGCGTCGGGCCTGCCCGCACGCCTCGCCAGCTCGCTGGTGGGGCGTGCCCGTTCGGTGCGCGGGCTGATGCACCTGACCGCGTTCGCGTTGCTGCTCACGGCGTTCTTCGTGCCGTCCACCTCGGGCCGTGCCGCCCTGGCCCTGCCGGTCCACCGGGCACTGCGGGTGAACGCGCGGGTGTCGCGGGCGCTCGGGGTGCTGTTCCCGTCGGTGATCCTGCTGACCGCGGTGGCGACGCTCGTGGGGGCGGGCGCGCACCTGATCACCAGCGCGTTGCTGGAGCAGGCGACGGGGCAGGGGATCGGGTTCGGGCAGTGGATGCTGCTCGGGCTCCCGCTCGCGGTGGTCAGCGCGCACGTGACGGCCGAGGTGGTGTTGTGGCTGTTCACGACCCGTGCGGACCGCGCGGAAGCGTTGGCGGGCCGCGTGGAGCCGTTGGCGGGCCGCGTGGAGCCGCTGGACGTGAGCGACGAGCCCACGGTCCGTTTCGCAGCGCGGAGCGAGGGTCCCCTCCCAGGGGACCCCTGTTCTAATTCTCCCAGACAGCACCGACAGTTTTCGGCGCTCACCAGGCCGGAGATCACTTCGCTGGCCATCGTCGGCGTCGTCTCGGTGGGGTGGCTCACCGAGTCCTGGCACCACGTCCCGCCCGAGGTCACCGCCCTCGCCGGTGCCGTCGCCATCACCGCGCCACGCCTCGGCACCACGACGCTCAAAGCCGCGTTCGCCGACATCCCGTGGTCGCTGCTGCTGTTCATGGCCGCCACCACGATGCTCGGCTCGGCCCTGGTCAGCTCCGGCGCCGCCCACACCGTCGCCACCCTGATCAGCCCGTCGCACCTGCTGCCGACCGTGATCGCGGTGAGCCTCCTCGCGCACCTCCTCATCCAGTCCCGCTCGGCCCGCTCCTCGGTCCTGGTGCCGATCGTCATCCCGCTCGCCGCGGCGGCGGGCATGAACCCCGCCGCGCTGGCGTTCGCCTCCACCGCGGCCGCCGGTTTCTGCCACACCACCACGGCGTCCGCGAAACCGGTCGCCCTCTTCGCCGGCGCCTACCGGCCGCGGGACCTGCTCAAGCTCGCCGCGGTCCTGGCGCCGATCACCGGCGCACTCGTGCTCGCCTGCGCCGTTCTCCTCTGGCCGCACCTCGGCCTGCCACTGAAATGAGGTCACCGATGCGTTTCCTGGTAGCTCCCAGCGGTTTCAAGGAGTCCCTGGACGCCTGCGACGTCGCCGACGCGATCGCACGAGGCATCTACCGCGTCGTGCCCGGCGCCATCGTGGACAAGGCACCGCTCGTGGACGGCGGCGAAGGCTCGGCCCGAGCGCTCGCCGAAGCCACCGGCGGCACCCTCGTCCCCGCGCTCGTCACCGGGCCGGTCGGCGAGGAGATCCCGTCCCACTTCGCGTTGCTCGGCGGTCCCGGTCCCCGCACGGCCGTGGTCGAGATGGCCGCGGCGGCGGGGTTGCGGCTCGTCCCGAAGAACCACCGCGACCCGGCGACGACCACCACGTACGGCGTCGGCGAGCTCATCCGCGCGGCGCTGGACCTCGGCGTCGACCGGATCCTGGTCGGGTGCGGCGACTCCGGCACGTCGGACGGCGGCGCGGGCGCGTTGCAGGCACTGGGAGCCCGCATCACCGACGCGCACGGCCGCGAGATCGGACGCGGGGGAGCGGCACTGGCCGGAGCCACCGCGCTCGACCTGTCCGAAGTGGACCCGAGGCTCGACAAGGCCGAGATCACCGTGGCCTGCAACCAGCACAACCTCCTGTGCGGAGACCGTGGCGTGGCAAGGGTGTTCGGTCCGCAGAAGGGCGCGACACCCGACCAGGTCGACCTGCTCAGCGACGCTCTGGACAACTGGGCCGACCTGCTCGGCCCCGGCGTCCGCACCATGCCGGGCGGCGGCGCGTCCGGAGGGCTCGGCGCCGGCCTGCACGCGCTGGGCGCCACCCTGCTGCCGCGCTTCGACGTCGTCCTGGAGCACTCCGACCTCGACGCCCGCCTGCCGGACGCCGACCTGGTGATCACCGCGGAAGGCGCCATCGACGGCCAGACCCCGCACGGCAAGGTGCCCGCGGAGGTGGCGCGCCGGGCCAAGAGGCACGGCAAGCCCGTCATCGCGCTCGCCGGCACGATCGGGGAGAACGCCCGCGCCAACCACGATGCCGGCATCGACGCCTACGCCAGCATCATCGCCGCACCCGTCACCCTGGACACCGCGATGGCCAGAACGGCGGAACTGCTCACCGACGCCACGGAACGCACGCTGCGACTGCTCCTCGTCGGCGCGGCCCTCACACGATGATCTCGACCTCCTTGCGGAGCTTGGCTCCGTCCAGCAGCTCGAGGTCGTCGCCGCTCCAGAAGCGGCCTGGGTCGTACCAGTTGGGCCTGCGCCTGGGCAGCAGCCCCATCTCCTCGTACGTGACGGCCACGATCTCCGCGCAGAACGCGCTCTCGATGGTCGCGTCGCCCTTGGGCCCCAGCGGAACCCGCCCGCGCAGCCACCGCGAGGCGAGCTTGGCGGTGGACGGGAACGGCGTGCCGTCGAGACGTGCCACCGTCCGCAGCGCCGCGTCCTCCATCTCGCGCGTCACCTCGTGGTCGAGCTGCCGCAACCAGGCCCGCTGCTTGTACTTGTCGTGCCAGGTCACGACCGCGTCGCGCAGGTCGTGCAGCTGGGCACCGCGCTGGTGCGTGCCGCTCCACACGTCCTTCAAGGACTTGCCGAGCTCGGCGTGCCACATCAACGGCGGCATGTCGTCGATCACGATCGCCATGCCGACGTGGTTGACCGGGCTGTTCGTCATGGCCTGGATCGCCCGGTCCGCCGCACTGCGCCCGCGGAACACCCACACGTCGCCGGTGCGGGTCATCTCCACGGCTTGGTCCAGTGTTGTCGCCATGGGCCAGTAGCCTAGGCACATGAAGCTGTGGAAGGTGATCGGTATGGCCGCTTTCGCGGGTGTCGCGGCGAGCGGCGTGGTCGTCGCCCGCAACCAGCGCCGCCGCGCCGCCTACACCCCGGACCAGATCAGGGAGCGCCTGCACGAACGGCTGGCCGAGGCGTCCGCTCCGCGTTCGGAATGAGCCGGTAGGCCACAAAGGACGCCACGACCAGCAGCACGGCGGCCACGAGCGCCGTCCCCTGCATCGCCTCGGTGAAGGTGCCCGTGCGGGCCCATGCCGACAGCACGGTCCCGAGCACCGCGATGCCCAGCGCCGCGCCCAGTTCGTAGGCCGTCTCCGACACGGCGGACGCCGCACCGGCCTTGTCCGCCGGCACCGCGGACACCACGGCGTCCGTCGTGAGCGTGAGCGCCAGGCCCACCCCTGCTCCGAGGACCACCAGCGCCACCGCGATGGCGCCATAACCTGACGAGAAACCGACGATCGTCAGGCCGCCCGCGCTGACCAGCAACCCCAACGCGATCGCGCGGCCACTGCCGAGCAGCCGGGCGACGGGACCGATGACCACGACGACCAGCACCCCGGCGAGACCCAGTGGCAGTTCGCGCAGGCCCGCCTCGAGCGGCGAGTAGCCCAGCACGTTCTGGAAGTACTGCGACAGGAAGAACACCAGGCCGGTCAGCGCGAAGATCGCGATCATGCTGGCACCCACCGCACCGCTGAACGCCGGTTTGCGGAACAACGCCACGTCGATCATCGGGTGCTCCGAGGTCCGCTGCCGCCGCACGAACAGCCACAGTCCCGCCACACCGGCTCCGCCCGCCCCGAGCGCGGTCCAGTTCGGGCCGACCAGGGCGAGCTCCTTGACCGCGTAGACCAGCGGCACGACCCCCGCCGCCGACAGCAGCGCCGACACCAGGTCGAACGGGCCGGGGTTCGGGTCACGGGACTCCGGCAGCCACCACGCGCCGAACACGAGCAGCGCCGCCATCACCGGCAGGTTGATGACAAACACCGAACCCCACCAGAAGTGCTCCAGCAGCGCGCCGCCGACCAGCGGGCCGAGAGCGGCACCGGCCGTCGCCGTCGCCGCCCAGATCGCCACCGCCCGCGTGCGCTCGGCGGGATCGGTGAACAGGTTGCGGATGATCGACAGCGTGGACGGCATGATCGTCGCGCCCGCCACGCCGAGCAGGGCGCGGGCCACGACCAACCAGCCCGCGGACGGGGCGAAGGCGGCCAGCAGCGAGGCGAGACCGAACCCGAACGCGCCCGTGAGCAGCAGTTTCTTCCGCCCGATCCGGTCGCCGAGCGTGCCCATCGTGATGAGCAGACCGCCCAGCACGAACGAGTAGATGTCGCCGATCCACAGCACCTCCGCGGTCGAAGGCCCCAGGTCCCGCTGCAACGCGGGAATCGCGAGAGCCAGCACCGTGCCGTCCACGGCGATCAACAACAGCGCGAGCGCGAGCACGCCCAGCGCTGCCCACTTCCGCATCACGAACCCCCTTAGCCGACCATCTGGTCTGTAAACTAACGTACCGTCCAGACGGTCGGCTAAGCAAACGATAGGTTGATCACCATGCCCGGAGAGCAGCGCAACGCGCCCCGCACCCGCCGTGAGGTGCTCGCAGCCGCCGCGCGCACGTTGATCGAGCAAGGCCCGAACGTCAGCCTCGACGCCGTAGCCAAGGAAGCGGGCGTTTCGAAGGGCGGCCTGTTGCACCACTTCCGCAGCAAGCAGGCGTTGATCGTCGGCCTGATCGAGGAGTGGTTCGACCACTACGACGCGACGGTCGAAAGCCTGCTCGAACCGGAGGACACACCCGGCCGCTGGACCCGCGCGCACATCAGGGCGACCTTCGTGCCGGACGACCTGTGGTCTCACCCGTCTGTCGTAACGGCACTGCTCGGCGTTCCGGAACTGCAGCAGCGCCTGGACGTCGCCGCGACCCGCTGGAGGCAGCAAACCGATTCCGACGGGCTGCACCCACAACGCGCGGACCTCATTTCCCGTGCACTCGACGGAGTGACGCTGGCAGACCTGCTGTGGCGCGGCCAGGAGTCGGCCGAAGAACGCGATCACACCCGTGACCTGCTGCTGAAGCTCACCGAGCAGTCCGGGCCGCTTGTCTGAGTTTGTCCACGGAACGTTGTCAAGTGGAACAACGCTGACACCGGACAACGAAGTCTGCGTACCTTCGGAAGTGGTTGCACTCCGGGGGGAAGCACATGCCGATCGTCATGTCCGAACCCGTGCCCAAAGGGCGCGGACTCACCATTCACTTCGAGTTGGAAGACCTGGCGCGCACACGGTTCGCCACCGCTCCGCTGCCGATGTACGAGCTCGTGTTCACGATGCACAGCGGTAACTGGGACCGCCTGCTGCTGCCGCAGATCCGCCCGCTGGCCGAACTGGTCAGACCCGGCCGGTTCATCCCGGACTTCTTCAACTCGGCGCGTCCCGACTTCGAGGACGCCGTGTGCCAGGTGCTGGAGGTGCCCTCCACGAGGGTGCGCGACCAGATCGCGAGCATGCTGGGCACCACGTCACCGTGGCTGCGGTCGTTCGCGGCCGGCACCCCGACCTCACGCCAGGACCTGCGCTCGGCGTTCCGGTCCGGCTTCCGCGACCTGCTCGGGCCCAACTGGTCGCAGACACGCCAGGCGTTCGACGCGGAGGTACGGCTGAGGTCGTCGCAGGCGGTGACGCGCGGGCTGGGGGACCTGCTCGGCCACCTGCACCCGTCGATCTCGTGGACCTCACCGGCCCTGCACGTGGAACTGGGCTGGGACACCGAGATCTCGCTGCGCGGCACCGGAATGCTGATCGTGCCGGTGCTCAACGGCCTGACCCGCCCGGCGGTGGCGATGTTCGCCGAACCACAACCGCTGCTCTTCTACCCGGTCACAGCACCCCAGCCGAGCGGCGCCAGCCTGGAACTAGCGCTCGGCCGCACCCGCACCCTCGTGCTGCGGGCCCTCACCTCCGAACGCACCACCACCGAACTCGCGAAACACGTGGGCATCAGCCTGCCCACCGCGTCGCAGCACGCGACGGCCCTGCGCACCGCGGGGTTCGTGTCCACCCACCGCAACGGCCGGTCGGTCCGCCACCGCCTGACCAGGCGCGGCTGGGAACTGCTGAACTGACACCAGGGAGGCCGGCATGACCGCGATGCCGCAGTACCGCACCGACCAGAGCCCACGCGCGCTGGCAACCCGCCTGCGCGCCCTCTGCACCGCCCGCGTCCCCGTCGCCTGCCACGTCTACGCCGGACTTTCCGCCCCGGTGCCGACGTCCGCCCTCCACGCGCGCATCACCCACGCCATGGCGCGCGCGTTCGTGGCGGGTACGTCGGCGGACGTACCCCGTTTCGAACCGCCGCCCTCCGCCCAGCTGCGCCTGCTGACCGCCGCCAGCTGGGGCCGCCTCGACGGCGCGGGCCCGGACATGACCACGTTCCCGGTCGACCTGGCGTCCGAGCTGTGGTGGCGCGTGCACGAACGCGCGCTCGGTTCGGTGCGTGCGCTCGGGTCGTCGCGTGCGCCTGATCGTGGGGTCGGTTCGTCGAGTGCGCCGGAAAGTGGGCTCGGTTCGTCGCGTGCGCCGGAACGTCGGCTCGGTTCGTCGCGCACGCCGGAAGGTGGGCCTGGCTCGTCGCGCTCGCTCGACCGTGCGCTGGGCTCGTCGCGTGCGCCGGAACGTGGGGACGGCGCGTCGCGTGCGCCGAAACGTGGGTTTGTTTCGTCGGGTGCGCCTGACCGCGCGCTCGGTTCGTGGCATGCGCCGGAACGTGGGCTCGGTTCGTCGCGCACGGCAGAGGGCGGGCCCGGCTCGTTGCGCATGCCCGAGCGCCGCCTGGCCTGCGATCTGTTGCTGCGCCTGGGATACCCGCACCGCGCGGCCGAGGTGATCGGCCTGAGCGTGATCGACCCGCGCAAGCACGTGCTCTCACCCGACCTGGCCCTCGAACAACTCGCCGTCCTGCGCTGCCACCTCCCGTCCTCCGCCGTGGAGGCGATGGCGTTGCGCGGCGCCAGGTCCGGCCTCCCGCCCGAGACGCGGCGTGACCTGGCTCTGTTCGTGGTGTTCCGCAACGCCGCCCGCGGCGCCGACTCCACCTCGATGCAGGCCGCCGCCGCGCTGGCGATCAAGGCCTCGTCCGAGCTGCCGCAGAACGGCTTCGCCGGCCTGCTGAACCGGGCACGCCTGCACCGCGCGCTCGCCGCGGTCCCGTTCGTGCGGCGCGACATCGTGGAGACCCACCGGCTCCTGGGCCGGGCGCTGGAATCGCTGACGTCGATCACCCCGGCCGCCGAGATGGACCGGCTGGCGTGGGCGGACGAGGCCTATGCCCTGTACGCGTTCCTCATGCGTACGCACCTCACCGTCGGCCTTGGTCAGCGCGCCGCCGGCTACGCCGCCGAACTGGCCGAGCTCAGTCCGGGTGACGACAGGACGTGGGCGTTGCAGGGCGATGCGCTGGCTTCGTGTGGTCAGCTGGACGCCGCTCTCGACGCCTATGGCCGGGGCATCGCGCTCGGTGGCTGGGGTGCGGCGCGTGCTGCATACCTCCGCGCCTTTGTGCTGGAACGGCTGGGGCGGGTGGCTGAGGCGGCCGAGGACTACGTGCTGTCCCAGCGGATCGATCCGACCTCGTCGGTGGTGGCGGGGCCGGTCGAACGGCCTGTGCCGGGCGCCAAGTATGCAGTGGGCTGACGCGGTGCCTACCGCTCCTCCGCGCGATTCCTCCTTACGCAACGTGCGAACCCCGGATTTGGTTCCCGCTCTGTCCACAGGCTTCCGACTTGTCCACAGGCTTCGCCGACGAGAGTTTTAGCTGCCGTCCGGTGACGTTGACGAGAGCTTCAGCGGGTGTGTCAGCGGGCGTCTGCCGTCACCAGTAAGCGCAGGTTCGCGGCTAGCCAGGTGGTAGCGGTTGGGGCGTCGGCGAACACCGTTACGTGGGTTGCTGCTGTGCGTAGGCCTGCGTTGTGCAGGTGGGCGCCTACCTCTCGTACGCGGGTGAACAGGCTGTCCGTCAGGTGGTCCAGGCCTCGGTGGGCTGCCTCGGCCAGCACTGTGAGGGCGCTGTCGACCGTTGCACTCAGCGGGTCGGAGGCCGTGGTGCCCGGTGACAGGGGTTGCGGTGTCTGATCTGTCGCCAGGTCTGGGACGGTCACGCCTGTGGAGGCGAGGACGGCCAGCGGGTCGACTACCAGCGTGCCGCGGTGCCTGCGGACTGTGCCGGTGATCGTTGTCGGGTTTGCGCGCAACGCCGTTGTCAGTGCGTCCAGGGCGTGCGGTGCTACTGCTCGGTGTGTTGCCTCCAGGCGGCATGTTGTGCCGTTGGGGCTGTGGAGGGTTGCGGTCAGGCGTTGGGCGGCTGGGTCGTAGGCGAGGTCGGTCACCTCGGTGACCCGGATCGCGCGGACCAGTTCTGCCTCGACCCTTGCGCGGACCTGGCGGGGCGGTAGCTCGGCCAGGTGTGCGGCGGCCGCTTCGTAGTCGTCGATCACCAAGGCCTGCGGCAGGTGGTCCCAGGCCGTGCCGACGGGCGTCAGCGAGGTTTTGGCCACTCGGCTGGTTTTGAGCGTTACGGCTCGGCTTGCGCTGCGGGTCGCCGACTCGGACACCACGTTCGACGCCGCCAGCCGCTGGGCGGTGCGCAAGGGAGTGTTGCGCTGCACCAGTACTACGTCGCCTGATGCCAGGTAGACGTCGGCTGTGTTCTCCGCGCGCTGACGGGCGCCCAGCGCGGTCAGGCGGACGCGTTTCAGCGGGGTTTCCGCCGGCTCGTCCGGACCCAGGATTTCGGCGCGTGGGCCTGTGGCGGTGGTGCGGGCGTGCAGTTCTGTCAGCAGGGCGGCGAAACGTTCTGCCTCGTAGTCGGCGCTTCGGCCGCGGTACGCGGTCAGTTGGGCGAGCAGGTCGGTGATCACGGCGGCGGGCCAGTGCAGGCGTTGTGCGGTCAGGTCGCGGTGCAGGCGTTGCCACGCTACGTCTAGCACCTCGCTTGCGTTCGTGGCGCCGTCCAGCAGCAACTGGTCCAGCAGGTCGGTGACGGCGGTCAGGTCTGTTGCCGTGGTGGGGGACCCGCCCACGTCGACCGTGTCGGTGCCCTGTTCGTCGGCCTCGCGGAAGGCCCACACCGCCAGCGCTGTCGCCTCGTCCTTGTTGACCGCGTCCGTGTGGACGTAGGACAGGTCACCGGGCACCAGGAACGTGACCGTGCAGGTGGGGAGTTCCGCCTGTGCCGTCTGGTCCTGCGCGGTCGGGCGGCGGAGCTTCACGCGGTAGCCGGCCTGGTGCGCCCTGCGGGCTCGGCGCAGCGTGCGTTCGCCCATCAACGCCACCAGGTCCGCGTCCGGCACCAAGCCCGGTGACCACAGTTCGGCGGGTGCGCTCGCCTCCTGGGTGCGTTGGTAGGCGAGGACGACGGCGATGCGGTGCCGGCAGACGCCCGCCGCCCCGCAGCTGCAGCCGGCCGCGTCCAGTGCGATGCCCGGCGGCAGGGTGGTCGTCGTGCCGTCCGGGAACTTGCCCTGGACGGCGCCGGCGGGATCGATGTCGAGCGCCGGTACGACGCCCGCGTCGAGTTCCTTGACGGCGCGTTTCACCAGACCGCGGTTGGCCAGCGCCGCGAGCGCGTCCGGGGTCAGTGCCATCAGGTCGGGTCTGGTCACCTGAGTTTCTCCGCAACGAATTCCGCCAGCTGGCCCGGGGTCATCGCGCCCACGTGGGCGCCGACGTTCGCGAGGCGCTGGCCCAAAGCCCTGTCGTAGTCCGGGTTCGCTTCATCGTCCAGCGCGGCCAGGCACAGCACGTGGGTGCCCTGCTCGCACAGGCCCTTGACCGTGCGCACCAGGCGCTCCTCGCTGCCGCCCTCGTAGAAGTCGCTGATGATCGCGACGATCGACCGGCGCGGGCTGTCCACGAGCTCGGCTCCGTACGCGACGGCCTTGGCGATGTCCGTGCCGCCGCCGAGCTGCACCTTCATCAGCAGCTCCACCGGGTCCGTCACGTCCGAGGTCAGGTCGACCACGTTCGTGTCGAACGCGACCAGGTGCGTCCTGAGTCCCGGCAGCCCCCACAGGCATGCCGCCGTGACGGCCGAGTGGATCACCGAGCTGGTCATCGACCCCGACTGGTCCACCAGCAGGACCACCTGCCACTGCTCCAGGTGCCGCGTGGTGCGCGAGACGAACTTCGGGTGCTCGATCGCGAGCCTGCGCTCGTCGGGCTGGTAGCGCTGGAGGTTCGCCCTGATCGTCGAGCGGAAGTCGAAGTTGCGCGAGTTCTTGTGGATGCTCGGCCTGCGCGACCTCGTGCCGCTGAACGCCGTGCGCACCTCCGTCTTCAGCTTCTCCATCAACTGCTTCACGACCGCCTCGACGATCTTGCGGGCCATCGCGAGCACGGCGGGGTTCATCAGGTGCTTGGTCCGCAGCACCGCGCGCAGCAACGCCGGGTTCGGCTCGATCCGTTGCAGCACCTCGGGATCCGTGACGATGTCGGTGATCTCGTAGCGCTCGACCGCGTCGCGCTCCAGCCGTTCGATCGTCTCCCGCGGGAACAGGGTGTGCACCTCGTCCAGCCAGTCGACGGTCTGCAGCACCGAATCCTCACTGCCGCCCTTGCGCACACCGCGTTCGGCCAGCCCGGGATCACGCCCGTAGAGCCACTCCAGCGCCGCGTCCCGGCGTGCCGCGTCACCCTGCAGGCCCCCGGTGCAGCGCGACGCGGGCTCGCCGAGGATCAGCCGCCAGCGTTCCAGGTCCGTCATGCCAGCCCGCCCTTCACCAGCAACGCGTCCACGCGCTTCTCGATCGCCATCGCCTCCGCCACGCTGATCGGGTCGGCCGTGAGGCGGGTGACGCCCTTCACGCTGCCCTCGACACCGCGATGGGCGAGCACGGTGGCCGCGATCGTTTCCCTTTCCCTGGGCGGGAAGTAGCTGAAAGCGAGCCGCAACGCGGGCAGTGCCACCAGGAACTCGTCCTCGTCCATGGCACTGACCAGTTCGTCGAGCACCCCGACCAGGTCCGGGCTCGCCAGCACCTCTTCGCGCGCCACGGCGAACAGCCCGGTGAGCCAGTCGCCGAGCGCCTCGATGTTCCTGATCTTGTGCACGTCCGGCTGGGAACCCAGCGTCCAGGCGAGCCCGAGCGCCGCACCGCGCAGGTCCGGTGGCGCCTGCACGTCGTTGCTCACCCTGGTCGCGACGCCCGTGACGTCCGCGACGTCCAGCGACAGCGCTGACCTGGCGTGCAGCACCGCGTCCCTGGTCGCCGCCATCGCCTTGAGGCGGTGCGGATCGGCCGGGGCCGGCCCGCCGTGCAGGCCCTCGACCAGCCACAGCACCCGCGCGGTGCCGACGTCGATCACCGAGCCCAGCAACGGGTCCTTCTTGGTGCCGAACAACCTGTCGTGGCGCCACAGCCCGAGCACACCGCTCAGCACACTGCCCAGTGCCGCCAGGTCACCCGTGTCCCGGACGCCCTCGTTGAGGGTCTGCTTGACCCTGCCGGACAACGCCGAGATCCCGCACAGCACCGCGTCGAACAGGATCGTGGCCAGTTCTTCCAGCTGTGCGTGCCGGGAGCGGCGTTCCAGCGCCACCCCGGCCGCCTCCTCCAGCGTGGCACCGTTCTCGGCGGCCTCGATCAACGCGGCCAGCCGTTGCTCGACCGGCCGCAGCGTCCACTGCTCGTCCAGCTTGGGCTGCGCGCCCTCGGACGGACCGCTCGTGCGCTCGAAGCCGGGGATCCGCAGCACCCGCAGGCGGTGGAGAATCCTGCTGCGGTGCAACGCTTCCGGGTCTGTGAGGTCGAGCGCGACCTTGCCCTCCTGGTCGAGCCCGTGCGTCCGCAGCAACTCCTGCACGGCGTTGACCAGCGGCGGCGCGGGAGTGCTCGGGTGCAACCGGCCGACCTTGCCGCCGCGCAACGCCCCGATCATCTCGATCAACGCCGGGTGCGCGCCGGGCTGCAGCGTGCCGCGCCGCGTCCACGGCGGCGGCTGCGTCAGGTCCTCGGAGATCAACGCGCTGGTCAGCCCGTCGAGCACGTCCGTGCGCGCCAGGTTCTCGTGCCCGCGCAACCTCGCCAGCGCGCCGGCCTGGGTGCGCGCGGCGATGAGGTCGGCCGTCGACACGGGCTGCTGCCTGCGGCGCAACCTCGTCGCCACCGACTCGACCAGCCAGTCCGCCGCGCGCTGCGACCCGGTCTCCCAGACCTGCTGGTAGTAACCGGGTGAGGGCATTCCTGACTGGTAGCCGGTGAACGCGTCCAGCCGTGCGTGCGAGTACGGCACGAGATAGCTCGCGCCCCGTTCGCGTTCGGGCACCTCGGGCCACTCGGTGCCGCCGTCGAGTTGCGCCTTGAGCGCGGCCGTGTGGAAGCCACCGGTGATCACGACGACGGGCCTGTCGCCCGCGTCGTGCACCGCCGCCCGCACCCAGCGCGCCATGTACTCCTCGCGCGCCGAATCGCCCTCGTCCGCGGTCGCCGTGCCGCGCAGCAGGTCGAAGTACTCGGCCATGCCCTTCGGCTCGGTCTCGCACTCGAACAGGTGGTCCCACAGCACGTCGACGTTGTCGACCGAGAACTCCCGGCACAGCCGCTCGACGACCTCGGTGTAGCGCAGTTCCGCGTCCGCGTACCTGTTGCTGACGTCGCGGAACGCCTCGTGCCACGCGGGCAGGTCGATGAACCTGACCTCGGCGCCGCACCGGCGTGCCTCCGTGATCGCCACCCATTCCGGCGAGTAGTCGCAGAACGGCGACCACGACGCGTGCTGGTCCGAGTAGCTGAACAACGCGACGGGCAGCTCGTGCCCGAGCAGCAACTCGTCGATGCGCTCGTTGAAGTCGGCGGGACCCTCGATGAGCACGTACGCGGGCTGCTGCTGCTCGATGGTGGCGGCGACGATGCGGGCACAGGCGGGACTGTGGTGCCGGACGCCGACGAACACGGCCCCCATCAGCCGGGCAGCAGGTGACGGGCGCGGTGCAGCTCCTGCCACTGCGCGCCCTTGCGCCGCGACGCGTGCTGCTCCAGGTACCGCCGCAGCCGCGCCAGGTCCTCCGCGTTGTCCTTCGCGGCCGTGCCCGCCAGGCACTCCACGACGTCCGCGGCCGAACCGACCTCGCCGCGCAGGAACCAGCCGCGCAGACCCACCGCGTGCGCCACCGAGACCGCCTCGGCCGTGCTCATCACGGTCGTGAGCCGGTCGCCGCCCTCGCGCAGATCGCGGAACGTGCGGACCAGGACCTCCAGCACGTCGCGCCTCGGCGCGAGCTCCACACCGGAGCGTTCCAGCAGCTTCGCGGCCTCCTGCTCGACCAGCGCGAGCTCGGTGTCGAAGTCCGCGATCGGGAACACCGTCTCGAAGTTGAACCGCCGCTTGAGCGCGGCGCTCATCTCGTTGACGCCCCTGTCGCGCGTGTTCGCCGTGGCGATCACGTTGAACCCGTCCTGCGCGAACACCATGCCGTCCGGGCCGCTCAGCTCACCGATCGCCATCACGCGGTCGGACAGCATCGACAGCATGCAGTCCTGGACCTCCAGCGGGCAGCGGGTGATCTCCTCGAACCGGACGATCTTGCCCTCGGCCATGCCCCGCAACATCGGCGCCGGCACGAGCGAGCGCGGCGACGGCCCCTCCGAGACCAGCAGCGCGTAGTTCCACGAGTACTTGATCTGGTCCTCGGTCGTGGCCGCGCCGCCCTGGATCGTCAGCGTCGACTCGCCGCACACCGCCGCCGCGATCAGCTCGGACAACAACGACTTCGCCGTGCCCGGCTCACCGACGAGCATCAGGCCGCGGCTGGTCGCGAGCGTGACCAGCGCCCGGTCCACCAGGGACGGATCGCCCACGAACTTCTTGACGACGCCCCGCTTCTCGTCGCCCACCACGAACTTGCGCGCGGCGTCGAGGCTCAGCGCCCAGCCCGGCGGCCTGGGGGCGGTGTCGGCGTCTCGCAGGCGCGCGAGCTCGTCGGCGTAGCGGACCTCGGCGGGAGGACGCTGCATCGTCTGAGTGCTGGTCATGACCGCAGGGACTCCAGTTCGGAGAGGATCTCGGAGAGGGTGATCGGGTCGATCGTGAAGGTGGCCGGGGCGTCCCGCGGTGCGGACCACGTGCCGTGACCGCTGGGCGAGAACCACATGTCGCTGAAACCGACCTCGGGGAAGACGTCCATGGCGCCCACCGCGATGCCGGGGTCCATCGCCGCGACGAGCGCGCCGCCGCCCGGGAACGGCCGGGTGATCCAGCACTCGACGCCCGCGTCCTGCGGCTCGCCGCGCACCCAGCCCCTCTTGGTGAGACCGAGGATCTTCCCGATCGGGTACGGGGTGCCGCAGGACTTCTTCAGCCGGGGGAGGACGTCCCCGGCGGACGCCACCAGGTGGACCGGGCGGCCCAGCTGCGGGAACGGCTGGAGGATCTCGTAGTCGGCGAAGACCTCGCCCCACGCCGCCGCCGCGTCCCGCAGGTCGACCGCGTGCGCCACGCGCACGACCGCGGTCTCGGGCAGCGTGAACTCGTCGTCGTTCGTGTCAGCCAGTGTGCGGTCCTCAGCCAGCCGGAAGGAATCACCGTCGGCGGTGATCCACACCAGGCGGCGGACGATGTGCCACAGCAGCGGATGGCCCGCCAGGACGGTGTGGAACTCCTCGGCGGTCCAGGTGCGCTGGTCGACCATGGCCCGTTCGAGCCGCTGGATCTGATCGGACGCGATGGTGCGGACGTCCTTCTTCAAAGCCATGAACCGCTTGTGCTCCAGCGGTGCCTGCTCCTGGTCGTTCTTCGCACCGGGTTTCGGCAGGTCCTTGCGGCGCTTGCCGTCCGGGTCCAGCACGAACGGTTTGAGCTGCTCGTCGAAGCCGACCGTGAACTGCCGCGGACCGTAGTCGACCACCAGGGTCGCGGCGTCGTCGAGACCCAGGCGCGGGACCAGCCGGTCCGACAGCTGGTCGCGGGACAGGCCGAGCTCGGCCGCGATCTGGGCGACCTTCTCCTGGGCCTTGGACTTGAGGCCCTTGAACGACACCTTCTCGGCGATGCCGTTCAGGTGGGACAGCGCGACCTCGGTGCCGATGTCGGCGAGGACGTCGAGACCCGTGACGGCGCGGGCGTGCTGGCTCTGGCCCGGCCAGTTGCGGATCAACGGTGACAGCGCGCGCACCGTCGAGTCGTCGCCGAACCAGCCGAGCGCGCTCAGCGCCCAGCTCTCCTTCGACGGAGCGCCTGCCTGTTCCCACGCCTGGAACGCGGCCCAGGCGAACGCCGCCAGCGAATCGCGGTCGAGCGCTTCGCGGACGATCGGCAGCCCGGCGTAGAGCTCTCCGGGCTTGGACAGCGCGGCCGTCATCAGCAGATGACCGGCCGCCTCCGCGGACAGCGCGTGCTTGCGATCCGCCAGCAGGACCTGCGGCAGCAGGCGGGTGTCCGCCCACTCGCCGATCGCCGGCAGCTTCGCGGGCAGCACGTCGACCGGGTCGACCGACAGCACGACGTCGATCGCGGCCTCGGCGCCGCACTCCCCGGCGATCGCGGCCACGTCGACACCGAGGTTGTTGTTCAGGTGCCGCAGCGCGGCCTCGGCGTTGCGGCGGGGGACACCGGCCTTCCCGGCCGCCGCCGGGATGAGCAGACGAGCGGCCTGCTCGCGGTGCCGGGCCAGCCACTCGAGGCCCCAGCGCCGGGCGGACTTGGTCCGGGCGAGCCAGTCGGCCATCTGCGTGGCCACCTCGGCCGTGGCGAACGGCATCAGCAGCATCCCGGTCCCCGCGGGAGCGGACTGGACGTGCCGCAGCAGCGGCGGCGCGGCGTCGGCACCGAACCGGGCGGCCAGGTTCTTGCCCCACTCCTCGACGCCCCAGCTGTAGTTCGGCTGCCAGTCCGCGAGCAGGTGCCGCACCTCGTCGTCGGGCGCGAGGAGGAACAGGTCGTTGTCGTAGTAGTCGACGGTGCCGGCCAGGTAGTCCTTGAGCAGCTTGCGCCAGTCGCGATCGTCCTGCACCCACGACGAGCCGGACGCCAGCCACTCGGCGTGCTCGCCGGGCAGCCAGCTCACCACCGGCTCCGGCAGCGGAAGGTCCTCCAGCACCACGGGCTTCACGGGCTTGCGGCGGTGCAGCCACGGCGGCGAGGCCAGCAACGGTGGCAGCTGGTCCGCGCTCGCCTCCGGCACGATCGCCTCGGCGGACTCGGCGAGCAGCGCGGCGACCTCGCCGGGCACGGTCAGGTGCGGGTTGCTCCGCAGGTGGACGTTCAGCAGCCGGCGCACGGCCTCGCCCGACGACGCGCGCTCGGCCAGCAGCCGCGCCGCCCTCACGGGGAACGCCCTCATCGCGGACACCGCGGCGGGCAGCACGTACTTCCCGTCCAGCCGGTCGAGCAGGATCGTGAACGCCTCGTCGGTCGGGAGCGCCGCGAGCACGGTCAACGCCTGTTTCCGGCCTCCCGTCCGCTGGTGGTAGCTGTCGGAGTCGAGCTCCTCCGCGAGCAACGGCGCGACGGCCGGCCCCAGCACGTACACCGCCGTGTAGAGCACGAACGCCGATGTCGTGAGCGACTCGTCGATGGCCCTGAAGTCCTCGAGGCTGCGGGCGCTGCTCGTCAGCATCCACCAGCGGCTCCGCGTGTACCGGTGCTTGCGAACCTCGGTGAACCAGTCCGCCCGCTCGGGGATCAGGTAGCAGCGGAGTTCCTGCCCGGTCTCCGACTCGCCGAGCTCCTCCAGCGCGCCTTCGGCGGCCGCGCGGTCCTCGGGGCTCGCGACGGCGATCGCGTACCGGACGGCGGTGAGCATCAGGCCTTCCGGCTCACCGATCGTCGTGTGGAAGTTGCCGGTGCGGTACCGCAGGCAGAACCCGGTCCACCTGCCGTGCTGGTTCCGCTGGTCGCAGTACGCGAGGCTCGCGAACTGGACGACCGCTGTGGTGGCGAAGGCGAGGCCGTGGTCGGCGATCCAGGCGTGCACGGCGGGCGCGCTCGCCTTCGTGATGGCCGCGATCGCCGCCGCTCCGACGGGATTCGGCTGCCCGGCCAGGTACTCGCGCGCCGCGCTGACCAGCTCGGCCTCCGAGCCCTTGGCCGAGAGGGCCTGCTCGATCGTCTCCGCCTGGTCCGTGATCAGCTGCCGCGCCTGCTCGGCCTTCGCAGGGTCGACCGTGAACTCCGGCTCCGGGTGGATCCCGCGCTGCCGCACCGCGTCGCGCAGCCACGCCTTGGGGATCACCCAGGCGTCTTCGTCGATGGCGGTCGTGGGCTCGGTGGCGGGCTGCTCGAGGGAGGTGCCAGGTGCGCCGGTAGCGGGCTGCTCGGCCGCGGCAGGTGCAACGGTGGCGGGTTCGCTGACAGCTGATGTGGCTGCGGGCTGTTCGGTCGCGGACTGCTGGGCCCCGGCGGCGTCTTCGGGTCGGTAACCCTTCTTCTCCTTCTCGGCCACCAGTTTCGCGACGTGCGCGACGGCTGCCTCGGCGGAGGCCAGCTCCTTGGTCTGGGTCTGGCCGGCGGTGCCCAGCCGTCCGAACCGGACGGTCACCGTCGCGCCGTCCTGCCCGATCTCCCAGAACTTCGCGGAGCCGTTCGCGACGAGTTCCCACCTGCGCACTGCCGTACCTCCTGGGGACACGCAAAAGGAGTTGATGTGCAAGGACGTTACCCAGGGGGTCTGACAATTCTTCACGGTCGGTCCGAAGAGCTGATCAGACCCCCTGAGCGCGGGGCTCACGACTGCAGTGACTCCAGTTCGGACAGCACTTCCGAGGCCGTGATGGCGTCGGTGGTCAAGGTGCTCGCCGCGTTGCGCTGCGACGACCAGTAGCCGTACCCGTCGGCGGAGAACCACACGTCGGTGAACTTGACCTCGGGGAAGATGTCGATCGCGCCCACCGCGATGCCGGGGTCCAGCGACGCGACCAGGGCACCACCGGAGGGCAGCGGCCGGGTGATCCAGCACTCGACGCCGCCGTCCTGGGGTTCGCCGCGGTTCCAGCCCTTCTTGGTGAGGCTGAGGATCTTGCCGACCGGGAGGTCCACGTTGCAGTACTTCCCGAGGTGGGGCAGGAGGTCCTCGCCCGCGGGCACCAGGTGCAGCGGGCGGCCCAGTTGCGGGAACGGCTGGAGGATCTCGTAGTCGGCGAAGACCTCGCCCCACGCCTCCAGCTCCGGCTGGAGGTCGACCGGGTGGGCCACGCGGACGGTGGCGGCCTCCGGGAGCGTGAACTCGTCGTCGCCGGAGCCGGCGAGAGTGCGGTCTTCTGCCAGGCGGAAGGACTGACCGTCGGCGGTGATCCACACCAGGCGGCGGACGATGTGCCACAGCAGCGGGTGGCCGGCGAGGACGGTGTGGAACTCCTCGGCGGTCCAGGTGCGCTGGTCGACCATCGCGCGTTCGAGGCGGTGGATCTGGTCGGACGCGACGGCGCGGACGTCCTTCTTCAGTGCCGCGAACCGCTTGTGCTCCAGCGGGGCCTGGTCCTGGTCGTCCTTCGCACCGGGTTTCGGCAGGTCCTTGCGGCGCTTGCCGTCCGGGTCCAGCACGAACGGCTTGAGCTGTTCGTCGAAGCCGACCGTGAACTGCCGCGGGCCGTAGTCGATCACCAGGGTCGCGGCGTCGTCGAGGCCCAGGCGCGGCACGAGGCGGTCTGCCAGCTGGTCGCGGGACAGGCCCAGTTCGTCGGCGATCTGGGAGACCTTCTCCTGGGCCTTGGTCTTGAGGCCCTTGAACTTCACCTTCTCGGCGATGCTGTTGAGGTGCGACAGCGCGACCTCGGTGCCGATGTCGGCGAGCACGTCGAGACCCGTGACCGCCCTGGTGTGCTGGCTCTCGCCCGGCCAGACGCGGATCAACGGTGACAGCGCGCGCACCGTCGAGTCGTTGCCGAACCAGCCCAGCGCGGTCAGCGCCCAGCCTTCCTTCGACGGCGCGCCGACCTCCTGCCAGCGCTGGAACACCGCCCACGCGAACTCCGCCAGCGAGTCCTCGTCGAGCGCCTCGCGGGCGATCGGCAGGCCCGCGTAGATGTCGCCCGGCTTGGACAGCGCGGCCGTCATGAGCAGATGACGCGCGGCTTCGGCGGACAAAGCCTGCCTGCGGTCGCGCAGCAGGACCTGGGGCAGCAGGCGGGTGTCCGCCCACTCGCCGATCACGGGCAGCTTGGCGGGCAGCACGTCGACCGGGTCGACGGCCAGGAAGGACTCCAGGGCGGCGGCCGCGGCAGGGCTCGGCGCGAGCGCCACCAGGTCCACGCCGAGTCCGTGCAGGTGGCGGATCGCCGTCTCGGCGTTGCGCCGCTCGGCACCGGGCTTGCCCAGGGCGGCGGGCACGAGGAAGCGCGCGGCCTGTTCGCGGTGCCGGGCGAGCCAGCTCAGCGCGGTCTTGCGCACCTGCTTGAGCCGCACCAGCCAGTCCGCCATCAGCGCGGCCACCTCGGGCGTCGCGAACGGCAGCAGGATGACCGCCGTCGACGAGTTGATCTCCGCGATGCGCAGCAGGGCGGGCAGGGCGTCGAAGCCGAACTTCGCGGCCAGCCGCTTGCCGGCCGACTCCGCGCTCCAGCCCAGGCGCGGCTGCCAGTCCGCGAGGAGGTGCCGGACCTCGTCCTCGGGTGCCCCGATGAGCAGGTCGGCCATGCGGTACCCGATGCGGCCCGCCTTGTACTCCGCCAGCCAGTGCTGCCAGGTCTTGTAGGGGTTGGTGTCCCAGTGGCCGTCCTTCAGCCACGCCTCCCGCTCACCGGGCTGCCACGTGATCGACGCGCTGGGCACCGGGAGGTCCGGCACCACCGCCGGCTTCACCGGAGGTTTCCGGTTCAGCCACGGCGGCGAGGCCAGCACCGGCGGCAACGCCTCCGCGGGCGCTTCTGACACCGCCGCCGTCTCGACCTCGACGAACCCCTCAGGTGCTTCCAGGTACGGGTACGTCTTCAGGTGCACGCTGAGCAACCGGCGGAACTCCTCGTTGCCGGCGGAGCGTTCTCCGAGCAGCCGGGCCGCCCTGGCCGGGAACGCCGCCATCATGGACAGCACCGCCGGACGCACGTACTTGGTGTCGATCCGGTCGAGCAGCAGGGCGAACGCCTCGTCGGTGGGCAGCGTGGAGAGGGTCTTCAGCACCTGCTTGCGGGTGTCCGCGCGCTGGTACTGGTGGTCGAGCGACTGAGCGAGCAACGGCGCGATCGCCGGACCCAGCACGTACAGCGCCGTGTGCAGGACGACCGAGTGGTTGGCCACCGAGGACGGCGCGGCCTCGAACTCCTCGTACGTGCTTGCACTGCAGTGCAGGAGCCACCAGCGGGTGCCCGTGTGCGGCGTCTGGCACGCCTCCTGGAACCAGCCGGGCCGGCCCGGCATCAGGAACGAACGCACCAGCTTCGAGTTGGGCTCGTCGACCTCGCCCAGCCTGCTCAGCACGGCTTCCGCGGCGCTGCGCTCGGCGTCCTCCGCGATCGCGAGCGCGTACCGGACCGCGATGAGCATCTTGCACTCGACGCTGCCGATGGTGATGTGGACGAACCCGCCGCGCGATGCCAGGCGTTCGTTGCCGTAGGCGCGCTGGTGCGACAGCCACTCACGGCTGCAGAACACCCGCATGAACTCGGCGGTGGCCTCCGTCGCGAACACCAGGCCGTGGTCGGCGATCCAGGCGTGCACGGCCTGCTCGCCGTTGGTGAGGATGGCCGCGATCGCCGCCGCACCCGCCGGGTTCGACCGCCCGGCGAGGTGTTCGCGCGCCGCCCGCACGAGATCGAGGTCGGACGCCGGTTCGGACAGGACTCGCTCGATCGTGTCCCCCTGCTCGCCGATCCGCTGCCGGGCCTGCTCGGCCAGCGCGGTGTCGACGGAGAACTCCGGGGCGGGGTGGAAGCCGCGCTGCCGCACCACGTCCCGCAGCCACACCTTGGGCATGACCCAGGTGTCCTCGTCGACGGGGACGGGGGCAGCGGTGGAGGTCTGAGCGGGTGAGCTGGGAGCAGCGGCGATCGGTGCGGAAGCGGGTTCCGGAGTGGTGCCGGCAGCCGGGGCCGTGCCGGTCGCGCGGTAGCCCTTCTTCTCCTTCTCCGCCACCAGCTTCGCCACGTGGGCCTCTGCCGCCTCCGCGGAAGCGAGCTCCTTGGTCTGGGTTTGGCCGTGCGTGTCCAGCCGTCCGAACCGGACGGTGACCGCGGCACCGTTCCGTTCGACCTCCCAGAACTTCGCCGCGCTGCCCGAGACGAGCTCCCACCTGCGCACTGACTGTCCCTGCTTTCGATCGGAGTTTGCCGGCGTCGGTCGTGCCGAGCCGGTCTGACGCTGGAGGTCGATCAACCGTTCCCGTACACGGAAAAACCCCCTGAGTCCGATCCGGAACCGATGTCCACGGAACGTACTCAGGGGGTCTGACAATTTTGTCGATCAAGTGGAACAGCTGGTCAGAGCTTCCACCACAGCGCGGTGTCCGGCGGCAGGAGCAGCAGCCCGTCACGCACCCCGTAGTACGACGAGGCCAGCAGGACCGAGCCCGGGTCCGGCAGTTCCACGACGGCTCCGGACAGGTTCACCGCGCACGCCACGCCGTCCCGTTCGAACCACAGCACGCCGGCCGGGCCGTCGACCCAGGTGAGGCCGGCACCCGGTGCCGGGTTCTCACGGCGCACGCGCAAGGCGTTGCGGTAGAAGGACAGCATCGAGTCCTGGTCGCCCGCCTGGGCCTCCACGCTGAGCTTCGCCCAGTCCGCGGGCTGCGGCAGCCACGACCCGCCGGTGCCGAAGCCGAGCGACGGCCCGGAAGCCGCCCACGGCAACGGGACGCGGCACCCGTCGCGACCGCGTTCGGTGTGACCCGACCGCTCCCACATCGGGTCCTGCAGCACCTCGTCCGGCAGGTCCAGCACCTCGGGCAGCCCGAGCTCCTCGCCCTGGTACAGGTACACCGATCCCGGCAACGCGAGCATCAACGCCAGCGCGGCGCGCGCACGGCGCAGACCGGTCTCACCGCCGCCGTACCGCGTCACGTGCCGTTGCACGTCATGGTTCGACAACACCCAAGTGGTGGGCGCCCCAACGGATTCGACGGCAGCCAGTGACGAGTCGATGACCGACCGCACCGCCTCGAAGGTCCACTCGGCCGAGAGGTAGTGGAAGTTGAACGCCTGGTGCATCTCGTCGGGACGCAGGTACATCGCCGTCCGCTCGGCCGAGGGCGTCCACGCCTCCGCCACGAGCACCCGCTCGCCGGGGTACGAGTCGACGACCGCACGCCACTCGCGGTGGATCTCGTGCACGCCGTCCTGGTCGAAGAACGGCAACGACTCCGTGCCCAGCAGCTTGAGCTGGTCGGCGTGGCCGATGTCGGGCAGTCCCGGCGCCTTGATCATCCCGTGCGCCACGTCCACCCGGAACCCGTCGACACCCAGGTCGAGCCAGAACCGCAGCACGTCGAGGAACTCCGCGCGCACCTCGGGCAGTTCCCAGTTCAGGTCCGGCTGCTCCGGCGCGAACAGGTGCAGGTACCACGACCCGTCGGCCACCCGCGTCCACGCGGGACCGCCGAAGACGGACTCCCAGTCGTTGGGCGGCTGGTCCCCGACGCCCTCGCGGAACATGTAGCGCTCACGGCCACTTCCGGCCAGCGCCTCCTGGAACCACGCGTGCTGGTCGGAGGTGTGGTTCGGCACGATGTCGACGATCACCCGGATGCCGAGCGTGTGCGCGTCGTCCACCAACGCGCGCACGTCGTCGAGTCCGCCGAACTGCGGGTCGACCGCGCGGTAGTCCGCGACGTCGTAGCCGCCGTCCGCCATCGGCGACGAGTAGAACGGCGTGATCCAGACCGCGTCGACTCCTAGGTCGCGCAGGTAGGGCAGGCGCGAGCGAATGCCGGGCAGGTCGCCGACACCGTCGCCGTCCGAGTCGGCGAAGCTGCGCACGTAGACCTGGTAGATGACGGCGTGGCGCCACCAGTCGTGGGACATGTCCCTGCCTTCCGATGGGGTGTGTCAGCGGTCCAGGAAAGACGTTGCAAAAGTTTTCCGCAAGTCGGCTTGAGGATTAGTGGAGAAGAGCCTCCAGGTCTGCAAACTTTTGCAACCCCGAATAATGCGTTGCAAGCGCGCCACGCCATCCGTCAGAGTGGATCTCGACGAACCGGAGGAAGGAGCCAGCCGTGAGGCAACACCTGCGCCATCAGCACTTCTGGTGCTCCTCGGCATGAGCTGACTCATGTCTCCGGGGAGCCGTCCCGTCGCACTCAGCGACGAGGCGGCTTTTTTGATGCCCGTTGGTCCAATTGGCACGGACACCGCGCTCTGAACGCGGAGATCGAGGTTCGAGTCCTCGACGGGCAGCCGTGACCGAAGCCGAAGCAGTCGAGGCACCAGGTTGTGGTCCTGGTCGAAGCCGGTGCGAGTCCGGTCGGTCACTTTAGCGCGCGGGATCCGGCGATCACCCAGGCCTCATGAGCCCGGGGTGCCTGGTTCGACACCAGGACGCGCGACCAGGAGAGCGAGGAAGGCGTCGTGCAGGACACCGTTGGTGGCCAGCACGACGTCCTCCCCGGCCACCGTCACGCGACCGCCCGCCTCCTCCACGAGCACCGGCAGGCACGCCAGGTCGAACCGGTCCAGGCCCGCGCCCGCCGCGATCACCGCGTCCACCCGGCCCGTGATGAGATCCAGCACCGACGTGGAGCCGTCCACGACGACGCATTGGTCCAGCGTCGGCTTCCTCTTGCCGTGCAAGCACACCCGCGCGCCGTCGATGGTGCCCCGTGAGGACACGCGGGCTACTTCCTCCTGCTCGCCGCGGAAGATCCGGCAGCCGATACCCCGTCCCGCCGCCATGGTGATGCCCAGCGACGGCATCGCGGACACGGCCAGCGCGTTCTCCAGCACCAGGTCCACCGAGTACGTCGGCCGCCCGGCCACGAAGTCGGCGGTGCCGCTGATCGGGTCGACCAGCCACCGTCGGCCGGAGGTCCCCACGCGCTCGGGCCGTTCCTCTCCCACAATGCCGTCCTCGGGCACCGCTTCGGCGAGCATCCGGCGCACCAGGTCCTCGACCTGGAGATCGGTCGGGGTGACCTCGCTGCCGTCCTCCTTGAGCCGCACGTCCGCGTCGCCCGCCCGGAACGTGCGTTCCGCCACCTGTGCTGCCCGGCCGGCGATCCGCAACGCCAGCCGCATGTCGGTCCACATGACCGCGAAGCCTGGCGCGGCTGCCTGCCGGGTGTAACAGATGTAGCGTTCTGCTACATGATCGAGTTCGTGCTCGGCGAGTCCGACCTGGTGGACGTGCGGTTCGCCGTCTCACCGCTCAGCGAGCTGACACTCAGCCTGCGGGTGTTGAAGGACCCGGCGAAGTACCCGTTGCACCTGCCGTGGGTTCGCGGCATCCGCGGCGTCGACGCCGACGTCCTCCTGGCGCTGTCCACCGCCCGAGGCTGGACGCCGGACTTCCTGAGCCCTCGCCCGCTGACACCGTTCACGCGGATCGAGGACGAGTTCGCGGCGTTGCGCGAGATCCCCGCGCGCACCATGCGGCGCGATTACCGCACGCTGTTCGGGGACGTCCCGGTCGCGTTGCGCGACCGCGGCCGGGTGCTCGACGCGCTGGAGCACTACTGGCACGCGGCGTTGGCGCCGCGGTGGGACCGGATGCGCGCGGTGCTCGAAGCCGACATCGCTCACCGGGGCCGTGACATGGCCCAGCACGGGCTGGCGGCGATGCTCTCGGGGATCTCCGACCGGATCACCTTCTCCGCTCCGGTGGTCCAGGTGCGGATCGCGGGGGCGCAGCCGCGGCGGGTGGAGGCCGGGGGACAGGGGCTGACGCTGGTTCCCAGCGTGTTCGCGCGACGCACGGCGGTGCCCGTCGACGCCGGCGCACCGCCGTTGCTGATCTATTCGGCCCGTGGCGCCGGCACGGTGTGGGAGAAGGGCCGCAGCCGTGGGCCCGCAGCACTCGCCGGTGTCCTCGGGCAGGTGCGCGCGGACCTGCTGGCCGAGCTGGCGCAGCCGCGTTCGTCCACGGACATCGCACGCTTCACGGGCGTCACGACCTCGGCGGTGAACCAGCACCTGCGGGCGTTGCGCGACGCCGGCCTGCTGGCCTCGCAACGGCACGGGCGCAGCGTCGTCTACGCCCGCACCGACCTCGGCGACGCCCTCGTTTCCCATTCCGTGGAACAGGGAAGCTCCGTTGTGAATCCGTCGTTCGCAAGGACATGAGCTTCGCGGAGGACTGGCAGACCTGGAAGACGGAGCGGGAGACCACGCTGGCGGACCCGTACGGGTGGCTGGCGCTCGTCTCACTCGACTGGCTGGAGACGAGCCCACGCACCTATGACGGCCTACCGGGCGAGTGGTGGCAAGACGACGACACGCCGGATACCTGATCCGCATCCACGACCCGAAAGGCCCGGTGCTGCGGGACTTCAAGGGCGTGCCGTCGTACGACTCGCAAGAGAAGTGGGTGCTGGACGGCGAGTACGAGCCGTTCTGCGCGCCCGTGCCCACGACCGTCGGTGCGGTGGTGGAGGGGCCTTAGCCACGTGTACGAGGCGCCGGGCCGTATGCGGTTCAACGGGCTAATCGCAGGAGTCCCGGCCGTCCACGGCCGGGAGGAATGCGTTCTGTGGTGTCGCGGTGCTCCGCCGCAGAAGGCGGCGATGTAGGAGGGTGACCAGAAGTGGTCAGCCCACAGGTACGCGATGTGGCTGGGGAAGTCGTGGTGCAGGTGCCTGGAAGAGTGCGGATATCGGGGTTCGACTCCATCGAGGTGCCACAGGCCAACGATTAGAATGATCGTTGTGAAGATCGTCGTGCGGGTGAAGCTGCTGCCGGACGCTGTGCAGGCGTCGGCGTTGGCGGCTACCTTGCACGCGTGCAACCAGGCCGCGAACGAGGTGTCGCGGATGGCGTTCGAGCGGCGGGTGTTCTCCCGTCGGGCACTGCAGCGACTGGCGTATACGAGCCTGAAAGCGCGGGGCTTGTCGGCTCAGCCGGCATTGCACGTGATCCGCAAGACCGCCGACGCCTGTACCACGCTGCACGCGAACATCCGCAACGGCAATCTCGGCTCGGAGGGCTCGAAGCGCCGCGTGAAAGCGGAGTCGACACCGGTCGGGTTCCGGCCGGACGCGGCGCAGCCGTTCGACGACCGCTGCCTGTCGTGGAATCACGACGCGCGGACGGTGTCGATCTGGACCACGGCCGGCCGTGTGAAGAATCTGCGGTTCACCGGTTCGCCGGATCAGCTGACGATGTTGCGTGAGCACCGGCGGGGCGAGACGGACCTGGTGCACCAGGACGGCATGTGGTTTCTGATCGCCACCTGCGATATCGCGGAGCCGGAGACGTTCGAGCCGTCCGGGTGGCTGGGCATCGATCTGGGGATCGTGAACGTCGCGACCACAAGCGACGGTGACCGCGCCGCCGGGCGCCGCGTGAACCGCTACCGGCGGCACCTGCAACGTTTGCGTCGAAAACTGCAACGCAAGAAGACCAAGTCCGCCAAACGCACGCTCAAACGGCTGCGCCGCCGGGAATCGCGGCATGTGGCCGACACCAACCACGTCCTGTCGAAACAGTATGTGACCGCCGCGCAACGCACCGGACGCGGGATCGGCCTGGAAGACCTGGCCGGAATCCGCGACCGGGCACGGCTGAGGAAACCACAGCGCGTCGTGCTGAACTCGTGGGCGTTCCATCAACTCGGGGCCTTCATCACCTACAAAGCCCAGCGCGCCGGGGTGCCGGTCCAGTTCGTGGACCCGCGTAACACCTCGCGAGGCTGCTCCGAGTGCGGCCACATCGATAGGCGCAACCGGCCCAGCCAAGCCCGGTTCGTCTGCCGGTCCTGCCGCTACACGGCGAACGCCGACCACAACGCTTCCCGCAACATCAGCCACAAAGCCGATGTCGCGTGGAACGCGGGGCGCCAGTCAGCCGCCCCGACAGCCGCCTGATCAGTGACTGTCCAGACGCAGCCGGCCACACCACAGCCAGTGGTGCCCGAGCCGCAAGCTCGGCCCTTCAGGGCCGAGAAGCTGACCCGCGCCACGAATCTGCCGTGCGCGTTCACCGACTTCGCCACCTGCCCGCTGCCGCCCGCGGGCAACCACCTGGCGTTCGGCGTCGAGGCGGGGGAGAAGACGCCCTACGAGCGAGGCTAGAAGAACTCGTCGAGCAACCGGTACCAGGCGAGCATCTCCGGGCGGGGGGTGAGGCCGTAGGCGCGGTCGAACGCGGCTACGGCCTCTTCGCCCAGTTCCCGGTGGGCCAGCGCGATGTCGCGATGCCGGTCGGAGACGCCCAGCCGCGCGACGTCGATCAGCACGGTCGAGCCGTCCGGCCGCAGCAACACGTTCGGCGGGCAGAAGTCGCCGTGCGCCACCACGAGGTCCTCGGCCGTGGGGGCGGTGGCGACCAGCCGTGCCAGCAACTCCTCGGGTGTGGCACCGAGGTTGTCGTCGTCGAAGTCGTCCGGGTCCACCAGGCCCGCCTCGACGTTGTGCCGGGCACTTTCCAGCACCGCGGGGATCGTCGCGTCGTAAGGACATGAGGCCACCGGCAACGAGTGCAACGACCGCAGCAGCGTGCCCATCACGGTCGCCGCGAGCGCGGGGTCGGCGGAGGCCAGCGACGGTGCGCCGACATCGGCCAGCACCAGCCAGTCCCCGGCGAACGCCCGGATCTCCGGCACCTCGAAGTGCTCGCCCAGCCACAGCAACCGGTCGCGCTCCTCGACGCCCGATCGCTTCACGTAACTGGACCCGGCCCGCCACACGTCGCCGGACAGGCCTTCGTGGTCAGCGGACCACGCGGAGGCCGGGCCGGCCGCGCGCAGGATCTCCTCGGGGACGTTCACCTGATCATTCTCCCCGATGGACAGCGTCCTCGTTCAGCTCACTCGCAGGCGGTGCCGTCCTTGTCGCTGTCCAGCCCGTAGATGTCGGTACCGATGACACGGATCGGGCCCGCGACGTAGGCGGGGCCGTTGCCGCTGCCACCGGCACAGTCCACATCGGTCGCGATCGGCACGCAGCCGCTGTAGTTCGGGTCGCACGCGGGCTTGGGCGCCGGCTGGGGTTGCGGCTGGGGCTGGGGCTTCGGCTGCGGAGCGGGCTGTGGCTGAGGCTGTGGCTGGGGTTGCGGCTTCGGCTGCGCGACCGCCGCAGGAGTGGTCGTCGTAGTGGTGGTCGTTGCCGTCGTGGTGGTCGTTGTCGTGGTGCTGGTCGGCGCCAAGGTGGTCGTGGTCGTGGTGGGCGAGGCCGTCGTCGTCGAACCGGCCGCGTTGCCCTTGTCCGGCGCACCGCCGACGGCGGCTCCGATGATGCCGACCGCGAAGAAGAACGCGAGCAGGCTGGCCGCGCCGATGGCCACGGGGGCCACCCACGACTTGCGCGCCGCAGTGACCGGCACGACCGCGCCGCGGGGGATCTCGCGCGGCATGCGCAGCGAGATCTGCAGCAGCCCGGTGCCGCCGCGCTGGACGAACGCGGCGCAGCCGGTCGACCCGCCGCCGGACTCCACGTGCATCAGCACGGGCGCATACCGTTGCGACATCAGGAAAGTCAGCTCGCCCACGCGGTAGCCGTCGAGCCGGACCTCGATGCCCCGCCGGCCGCGGTGCTTGCCGGCGGCGATCGTGCACCACGTCAGGTTCACGGCGACGTGCCGCGTCACGCCGTCCGGAACCGCGTATCGCGACAGCACGTCCTGGTGGTGCTGCTCGCCGGTGACGGTCACCGTCACCTCGCCGGGAACCATCACCAGACCGGCGGCCGAGTTCTCGATCACTGTCGCAACTCCCTCGGGATGGGCTTGTACGCCTCACCATCGAGAACCTGCGCATGGTGTTACCGAGAGTGCTTCGGAGTTGTACCGAACGGGTGAAAATCAGGCCGGTTCGTCACGGAAGGTCGACGATCGCCGATGTAAGTCCTTTGGATGACTCGATCAGGCGCTGGAACGGATCACGAGCGACGTGGGCAGCAGCAGCGACGGGGGCAGGCCCTGCTCGCCCGCCAGTTCCGCGAGCAGCCGCCACGTCATCGTGCGCCCGAGCTCCTCGACGTCCTGCCGGATCGTCGTCAGCGGCGGCGTGGCGGTCGCAGCGAACACCGAGTCGTCGAACCCGACCACGGCGACGTCCTCGGGCACGCGTTTGCCCTGCGCGTGCAGCACCTGCAACGCGCCCAGCGCCATGATGTCCGCGGCCACGAACACCGCGTCGAGGGCGGGATCCTTGCGCAGCAGCAGTTCCATGGCCCGCGCGCCGCTCTCCGGCGTGAAGTCGCCGTGCGCCACCAGGTTCGCTGCCAGCCTGGCCTCGCTCAGGCCGCGCCTGAACCCGCTGAGGCGGTCGGCGCCGACGGCCATGTCCTTCGGCCCGGCGACGGTGGCGATGCGCTTGCGGCCCAGCGACGCCAGGTGCCGCGCGGCCTCCAGGGCGCCGGTGAAGTTGTCGGCGTCGACGAACGGGACCGTGGTGCCCAGCGGGCGTCCACCGGAGACGACGGGCAGGCCGATCTCGGCGAGCATCGGCACCAGCGGGTCGTCACCGTGCAGGCTGACCAGCAACGCGCCGTCGACGTGCCCGCTGCTCAGGTAGGTGACGAGGTCGCCGGTGTCGGAGGGCTGGCTCATCATCAGCAGCAGCTGCATGTGGCGGCCGGCGAGTTCGGAGTGGATGCCCCGCAGCACACCCGCGAAGAACGGGTCGGACAGCACGCGGCCGGTCGGTTCCGAGACGACCAGGGCGATGGCGTTGGCCCGGTTGCCGGCGAGGGAGCGCGCTGCCTGGTTGGGGGCGTAGCCCAGCTGCGCGATGGCGGCGTGGACGGCCTCCCGGGCCTTCGCGCTGACGTACTGCTCGTCGTTGATCACCCGCGAGACGGTCGACTTGGACACTCCGGCGACCCGCGCGACCTCTTCGATCCGGGGGCCGGGACGTCGCTTCGCCGTCTCGGTCATGCGGTCATCCTAGGCTGCCTGGCCGGACCATGATCTGTTCAGGTCCATCTTCGTTCCCCCTCTTCACGGCGGCGTGCGCCAAGTTTCCAAGATCGTCCGCACAAATTCCGCACAGCACCCCCGAGTTCTGGCACCATGCCCCCCGAGGAGGGCTAGTGCGGTATCGGCTTCTTGGGCCGCTGCAGATCTGGCGTGGGGGCGTGGAACTGCGGCTGGGCGGGCCCCGGCAAAGGGCGTTGCTCGCTGCGTTGGCACTGCACGCCAACGAGACGGTCAGTTTTGAACATCTGAGCGAAGCGGTGTGGGAATCTCCACCCGCGGCTCCTGAATCGAACATCCGAACCTACGTCGCCGCCCTGCGCAAGCTCGTGCTGGACGACCTCGTCACCGTTCCAGGTGGATACCGGCTCAAGGTGCCGGACGGAGAGGCCGACGTCGGCGTCTTCGAGGAGCTGTGCGCGGCCGGCGACGAGGCGTTGAAGCGGGGCGACCACCGGGCGGCGGTGCCGAAGTACGAGGAAGCGCTGGCGTTGTGGCGTGGCCCGGCGCTGGACGGCCTCACCGTGGGGCCGCGGCTCGAAGCCGAGCTCACGCTGCTGCAGGAACGGCGGCTCACCGTCGCCGAGCAGCACGCGCGGCTGTCGATCGAGCTCGGCCAGGGCCAGCGGCTGATCCCCGAGCTGCGGCGGCTGACCAAGCAGTTCCCGTTGCGGGAACAGCTGTGGCTGCAGCTCATGCACGCGCTGCAGCGGGCCAACCGGCCGGCCGAGGCGCTGCAGGTCTTCGACGGCGTGCGGGTGCTGCTCGCCGAGGAACTCGGCACCGATCCGGGCGGCGAACTGCGCGAGCTGCACGCACGGCTGCTACGCGGCGACCAGCCGCGGCCGGCGTTGAACACGCTGCCCCGCGACGTCGCGGACTTCACCGGCCGCGTGGCCGAGCTGGACCGGCTGACCCAGGCGGTCACCGGCAAGGCGGCCGTCGTGATCTCGGCGATCGACGGCATGCCGGGCGTCGGCAAGACGACGCTCGCCGTGCACCTGGCGCACCGCCTGGAGCACCCGGACGGTCAGCTGTTCATCGACCTGCACGCGCACACCGCGGGCCGTGCGCCCGTGGAACCGACAGACGCGCTCGACGTGCTGTTGCGCGCGCTCGGCCTGGAGGAGATCCCGGTCGGTCTGGACGAACGGGCCGCCCTGTGGCGGGCCGAGCTGTCCCAGCGCAGGTTGCTGGTCGTGCTCGACAACGCGGTGAGCGCCGACCAGGTGCGTCCGCTGCTGCCGGGCGTGCCGGGATCGCTGGTGCTGGTCACGTCCCGTGCGCGGCTGGTCGAGCTGGAAGGCACCTCGACGCTCACGCTGGACGTGTTGTCCGAGGCGGAGGCGTTGCAGCTGTTCGCCACGATCGTCGGCGACGAACGCGGCAACGACGCCGCCGCTCGTGAGGTCGTGGAGCTGTGCGGACGGTTGCCGCTGGCCGTGCGCCTGGCCGCCGGCCGGCTCCGCAGCCGTCCCACCTGGACCACCGCCCACCTCGCGACGCGGCTGCGCGAAGGGCGATTATCCGAACTGGACGCGGTGTTCGCGCTGTCGTTCAGCCAGCTCCCCGCCGCGCACCAGCGGCTCTTCGGCCTGCTGGGCCTGCACCACGGCACCGACTTCGACGTCCACCAGGCCGCCGCGCTGGGCGAGCTCGACCTGCTCGAGACCGACGGGATGCTCGAAGACCTCGTCGACGTGCACCTGCTGGAGCCGACGACGCTCGGCCGGTACCGGATGCACGACCTGCTCCGGCAGTACGCGCAGTCCAAGGTGCACGCCACCCGTGAGCCGCTGACCAGGCTGCTCGACCACTTCCTGGACACGGCGAACCAGGCGACGAGGCTGATGTCGCCCGCCGCGCGCAGGTACGAGGTCGACATCACCTACCGGCCGCAGTCACGGCTGGTGCTGCGCGACTACGACCACGCGGTCGAGTGGCTGGAGACAGAACGTCAGACGCTCGTGGCCGCCGTGGCGTTGTCGCTCGACGGTGACTGGCGCACGCACACGTGGCAGCTCGCGCGCGCGTTGACGTTCTTCTGCATGGTGCGCGGCCACACGCGTGACTGGGCCACGATCAACGAACTGGCGCTGGAGGCCGCGAAGGACGAACCGGTCGCGCTCGCCATCACCACCAAGAACTACGCGATGGTGTTCTGGCAGACCGCGCAGTACCCGACGGCCATCCACTACAACGAGCGCGCGATCGAGATGCTCCGCGAGCTGGGCGACCTGCAGGGCGTGGCGGGCACGCTGAACAACCTCTCGCTGGTCTACCGGACCCTCGGCCGCCACACCGAGGCCGCTGAACTGCTCGAACAGGCCATCACCGTGGCACGTCAGCTCGGCGACCGGCACCTCGAGTCGCAGGCGATGAGCAACGTCAGCAACATCTACAGCGCGCTCGGCCGCTACGACGAGGCGCTGCAGGCGTGCACGTCGGCGCTCGCGCTGATGCGGGAGATGGGCAGCCGCCGCGACGAGGCGGACACCCAGAGCGCGCTGGGCATGATCCTGCACGCCATGGGTAGGCACTCCGAAGCGTTGGAGGCGCTGGAATCGGCGTTGGCCGCCGTGCGCGCGATCGGTGACGTCACGACGGAAACCGTGGTGCTCAACTACCTCGGTGAGGTGCTGACCGCGGCCGGGCGTCCTGCCGAGGCCATCGCACCGTTGCGTGAGGCGCTGGAACTGGCCGAGCGCATCGACGACCGGCGTGAGGCCGCGAACGCGCACAAGCACCTCGCCCGCGCGGTCGCCGATCCCGCCGAGGCGGAGCGGCACCGCAAAGAGGCGGACGAGAGGTTCGCCGCCCTAGTCACGGAGTGAGCGGGGGCCCGGCCTCCCGCCGGGCACCACCGCGCCGCGCGGCAGTCCGTCCCGCAGCAACGGCAACAGCCTGGGGTGCTTGCTCATGAGCACCGCGGCCGTGCCGTTGCGCTGCTGGATCCGGCGGCAGAAGTGCGGTGACAGCCCCACGCCGAGATAGGCCTCGGCCCGTGGCCCGTAGACGACCGCGCCGTCGTGCCCGCACCACGCGGCCGCGACAGCCAGCCCGTCGGCCCAGACGTAGCCCTCGACGTACGTCCCGCCGTTGTGGCGGATCGCCTCGCTGAAGGCGTCGCTGAACGTCACCTGCGGCTGCAGTCTGGTCCCGGCGTCGGCGGACCACCAGGTGCCCAGGTCGAGCACCAGGCCCTCCACACTCGCGTGCGCCCACTCCGAGTCGTCGACGAGCGTGCGGAACGGCGCCTCCAGCTCCGTCAACGCGGCCGTGAGCTCCTCCACCCGCCCATGGTGCGGTGCCCGGGCGGATCCCGCTGTCCGAAGTGGACTCAGGCCTGCGCCTGGGCGATCGTGATCGGGATGCTCACCTGCACCGGCCCCGCCACCCCGGTGATGACCCCGTCCCCGGCCTTGGGACCCGCCTGCAGCCGCGCGCGGAACGTGATCGTCTGGCCGGGCGCCAGCGTCTGGCCGCCCTCGCACGTCACGGTGCCCTTGCCCGCCGGGCAGCCGATCATGCCCGCCGAGGTCTTGCCCGGCCCGACCGTCTTGATCTTGTCGGGCATGGTCAGCGTCAACGTCGGCACCGTCGTCGGTGCCGTGCCGTTGTTGGTGATGTTGATGTTCATCTCGTTGGCCGGGCCCTCGGTGGTCATGGCGATGCCACTGGGTGCCGACCCGGACAGGCTGGCCGCCGCGGGTGCGATCGTGTTGTTGTTCGTCGTGGTCGCCGGTCCGGCGGCGCCGCTCGTCCCCGCGCCCGGTGCCACCGAACCGGCGGTGGCACCCGTCGGCGCGCTGCCGGAGTTCTGGGGCGAACCGGGCTGACCTGGCTGGCTGCTCTGCGCCACGCCTTCCGAGGTGCTCGTGCCGGTCGTCGGCGCCGCTCCGCCGATCGTCGAGGACGGCCCGCCGTCGGAGCTGACGACTCCGGAGGCGGCGACCACCACGACGGCCGCGGCGGAGGCGGCGACGCCCAGCCACGAGCTCAGGCTGACGGTCACCGCGGCGCCCTTGGTCGCGGTCGCGGCGGCGGCGAGGTAACCGGCGGTGCCCGTGCCGAGCACGATGGGGGCGACGAGCCCGCGCAGCGCGCCGTTCACGTCGGACAGTTCGCTGGCGAGCTTGCGGCATTCGGCGCAGTCGTCCATGTGCGCGTCCAGTTGAACGGCGTCACGGCCCTTGAGCCCGCCACGGGTCCAGGCGCCGAGCTTCGTCACCGTGGCCCGGCACTTCTCCGTCGGCTCCTGGTTGATGTGCGCCTGCAGGAACGCCTTGCGCAGGCCTTCGCGCGCACGGAACGCCATCGCGGAGACGCCGTTCGCCGTCAGTCCCAGCAACGGCGCGATCTCGCCGGGCGACTGGCCCTCGATCGCGGTGTGCCACAGGACCGTCTGCCACCGTTCGGGCAGCGTCGCGAACGCCGTCGCGGCCATCGCCTGGTCGAGGTCCTCCACCGGCTTGTCGCGGAACGGCACGCTGGTCGCCTTGGTGGCGCCGTGCACCTCCTCGATGTCACCCGCGAGCTCGAGCCGCTTCTCCTTGCGGGTGCGGTCGTACGCCGCGTGCCGCACGGCCGTCAGCAGGTAGGGGCGGAACGCGGCCCCGGGACCACCGCCGCCGCGCAACGCGGCGAGGACCTTGGCGAACGCCTCCGCCACCAGGTCGTCGGCGTCCGAGGACGACGAGGACAGCTGCATCGCCAGCATGGTCGCCGAGCGCACGTGCCGTTCGTAGAGCTTGCCGTACTCCTCGACCTTGCCGTCTCTCACGGCGTCGATCAGGTCGGCATCCGACGACGGTCGTCCACGCTGCCCGATCAAAGAAAGCCCTCTTAACGTGATGCCCTGTGCTGATACGCGGACCCTATCGACATCACCCAACACGAACAATCCACGCATACGATCCTGATGTATAAAAGAGTTCAGGACCCGCGCAAGTCTTGACCAACACAGGACTGATGGCCCTAGCGCCTACTTGCCTGACCTGCGTGGACTTCCTGACCCGGCTGGTTCCGATGACCTGGGTGCGCCCGCTTCGTTCGCAAAACTAATCGGTGGCGCCGAAATAATTTCGGTGCAGCCCCAAAGGAACCAATCCGCGCTGGGCCAATGGTACGCATCCGGCGGGAATCATATCGTCCACAGAGGACTTGCGTGGCCGGTCCTCCTGCCTGTTGGACGGAACGTGACCTGGACATGAGTAGCCGTACTCATGACAGCCCGCGGGCGACGCTGGACTCTCGGATCATGACCTCTGCCACGCCCTCGCACACGCCGACGACCGCCGCTTTCTACGTGCAGGCGGTCCTCTCGTTCGGGCTCTCGCTGACCGCCGTCGGCATCGGAGTCGTGTTCCTGCCCGTCGACGGATGGGTGCGCGCGTTCCTGGGCATCGCGATGCTCTACACCGTCACCTCGGCGTTCACGCTGGCGAAGGTGCTCAGGGACCGGCAGGAGGACACCTACATCACCAGCCGGGTGGACAGAGCCCGGCTCGACAAACTGCTCACCGACCACGACCCGTTCAAGATCGACGCTCCCTGACGGGTCGGGGGTGGCCCTGCCGCAGCCGCCACGCGCCGGCTCGTGGTGGCTGCCGGCCTCCCCGAACCGCAACCGGACCCTGGCGCCGCCCAGCCGTCCGCGCTCCAGGTGGACGGTGCCGCCGGTCGCCTCCGCCGCGGCACGGGCGATGTCGAGGCCCAGCCCGGTCGACCCGCCTCCGCTGCTGCCGCGGTGCAACGCCGAGGACGGATCGGCCACCCCGGTGCCGCCGTCCTCGACCACCAGCGTCACCCACCCCCTGTGCCGCACCACCGACACCCCGACCGGTGCGGCGGGAGGCGTGTGCCGGAAGACGTTCTCCAGCAACGTGTCCACCACGGCGCCCAGCGCCTCGGTCGCCAGCGGCACCCAGCAGGGCTCGGCCACGTCGATCTCGCACATCCCGCCCTGATCGGCGACGGGCCCCGACCCCACCGCGTCGGCGTCCAGCCGCAAGGCCGCCAGCGGAGTCCGCAGCCGGTGCGACAAGTCCGCGATCATCTCGCGTTCCTTCGCGAGCAGCTGCGACGTCCGCGACGATGCCTCGTCGATCGACACCGCCAGGGCCTCCAGTTCGCGCTGCCCGCGCAACCGCACCCGCCGGCCGACCGGCGTGGCCGGCTGTCGCAACGCCGCCGGAAAAGGGAACGGCCCGTCTGACCGCGAATTCGCCCGGCAAGCTGCTGGGCCACGCCACTAGCGCGCCGGGGGTGCCGTCGAGTTGCGGGTCACCAGGCGCACGTCCAGCACCAGTGGACCGGCCGGCCGTTCGCCGCCCTCGACGAGGGTGAGCAGTCGGTCGACGGCGTGGGTGGCCTTGCCGACGATGTCCTGCGCGATGGTGGTGAGCTTCGGCGTGATGTACGCGCTGATGTCCAGGTCGTCGAAGCCGACCACCGACACCTGGTCCGGGACGCCGATCCCGGCCTCCAGCATGCCCTCGATGATGCCGATCGCCAGGATGTCCGCGGTCGCGAACACGGCGGTCGCGTCCGGGTGTGCGCCGAGCCAGCGCCTGCCCAGCGCGGCGCCGTTCTCGTGCGTGGTGTTCAGCGTCTCGACCGGACAGTCCGCAGTGGACAGACCCGCGTCCTCGAACGCCTGCCGGAAGCCCAGGAAGCGTTCGTGCACGACGCCGACGTCGGTGAACGACGGGCCGGCGAAGACGATCCTGCGGTGTCCCAGGGAGAGCAGGTGCGCGGCGGCCAGGCGGGCGCCGGTGAAGTCGTCGGAACGGACCCCCGTCGTCAGCGGGCCGGCGGCGTAGCTGTCGATCGCCAGCACCGGCGTCGCGCCGGTGACCTTGCGGTGCAGGCCGGCGATCTCCTCGTCCAGGAAACCCAGCAGCACCGCGCCGTCCAGGCTCCACGAGCGCAGCGCCTCGCCGATCTCGGCCGTGTCGGAGACCCCGCGCAGCAGCAGGTGGTAGCCGCGCTTGCGGAGCCTGCGCTCGATCTGGCCGATGATCGCGATGTTGTGCGGGCTGATCGCCAGGCTGTCCTCGCTGGCCGCCGGCACCAGCAGCCCGACCAGCCGGGACCGGTTGGCCGCGAGGCTGCGGGCCGACGCGCTGGGCACGTACCCGCGTTCGTCGATGATCCGGCGCACCCGCTCGACGGTCTCCACCGAGACCCGCGCGCTCTTGCCGTTGATCACGTTCGACACGGTCATCACGCTGACGCCCGCCGCCTGCGCGATGTCCTTCAAGGTGACCCGCATCGCTGGCGCTGCCCCTCCGATTTCCGTCGTTGACACCCTCTGTGCCCGCAGGCTAGCGTCCCACGCCACAGAGATTTAACGCTATACCTAATCTGATCAGCGACGATCGGCGGCTGCCGTGCGTCGGGACCGAACGAGGGGAATCGCACCGTGACGACGGACCTGCCGCCGCCCGCGCCCTGGTGGCGCGACGCGGTGATCTACCAGATCTATCCCCGCAGCTTCGCCGACGCGGGCGGCGACGGGATCGGCGACCTCGGCGGGGTGCGCGCCCGGCTCGGCCACCTGGGCGACCTGGGTGTCGACGCGATCTGGTTCACGCCCTGGTACCTCTCGCCGATGGCCGACGGCGGCTACGACGTCGCCGACTACCGCGCCATCGACCCCGCCTTCGGCACCCTGACCGACGCCGAGGCGCTCATCGCCGACGCCGCCGCGCTCGGCATCCGCACGATCGTCGACGTGGTGCCCAACCACGTCTCCAGCGACCACGCCTGGTTCCGGGCCGCGCTGGCGGCGGGGCCCGGATCGCCCGAGCGCGAACGCTTCTGGTTCCGCGAGGGCAGGGGCGAGCACGGCGAGCTGCCGCCGACGAACTGGCGGTCGAGCTTCGCGGGCGGCACGTGGACCCGCGTCACCGAGGCGGACGGCCGGCCCGGCCAGTGGTACCTGCACCTGTTCGCCCCCGAGCAGCCCGACCTCAACTGGAACCACCCCGAGGTGCGGCGCGAGCACGAGGACGTGCTGCGGTTCTGGTTCGACCGCGGCGTGGCGGGCATCCGCGTCGACTCGGCGTCCATGCCGGTCAAGGACCCGGAACTGCCCGAGGTGCCGGAGACCTACGCCGCGGGGGAGCACCCCTTCATCGACCGCGACGGGCTGCACGACATCTACCGCGGCTGGCGTGCCGTCGCCGACTCCTACGCCGAACCGAGGGTGCTGGTCGGTGAGGTGTGGCTGGACGACCAGAAGCGCTTCGCCCGCTACCTGCGCGCCGACGAGATGCACTCGGCGTTCAACTTCGACTTCATGGGCCGTCCCTGGGACGCCAAGGAACTGCGCGAGTCCATCGAGTCCACTTTGGACGCCCACGCCCCGGTGGGCGCGCCCGCGACGTGGGTGCTGTCCAACCACGACGTGACCCGGCCGGTGACCCGCTACGGCCGCGCCGAGACGTCGTTCTCCTTCCTGGCCAAGCGTTTCGGCGAGCCCACCGACCTGGCGTTGGGGGAGCGGCGGGCACGGGCGGCGGCGCTGCTGACCGCGGCACTGCCCGGCGCGCTCTACCTCTACCAGGGTGACGAGCTGGGCCTGCCCGAGGTCGAGGACCTGCCGCTGGACGTGCTGCAGGACCCGATGCACTTCCGTTCCGGAGGCGTCGACCCCGGCCGCGACGGTTGCCGCGTCCCGTTGCCGTGGACCAGGGAGGGCAGCACGTACGGCTTCGGGCCCGAGGACGGGCAACCGCCCTGGCTGCCGCAGCCGACCGGCTGGGGGGACCGGTCGGTGCAGGCGCAGCACGACGACCCCGCGTCGATGCTCGCGCTCTACCGGTCCGCGCTGGCGCTGCGCCGCGCCGAGGCGGGCCTGCGCGGGGAGTCCTTCGCCTGGATCGACCTGGGCCCGGACGCGATCGCCTTCCGCCGCGACGACGTGATGTGCGCGGTCAACTTCGGCCCCGACCCGCTCCCGCTGCCCGCGCACCGGGAGGTCCTGCTCACCAGCGTCCCCCTCGACGGGGACAGCCTGCCCATCGACGCCGCCGCGTGGCTGCGCGCGTAGTCCCCCTGGAGAGACAATGAAGTCCCACCGTGCAAGAGTCGCCGCCCTCGTGTTGCCGCTGGCACTGACCGCGTGCGGCTCCACCCCCGAAGAGGTCACCGCCGACGGCGAGGTCGTCCTCACCGTCGCGATGGACGCCGGGCTGGAGCCCAAGGCGGTCGAGGCGTTCAACGCCCGCGTCGCCCAGTTCGAGCAGACCAACCCCGACATCGACGTGAAGCCCCAGGAGTACACCTGGACGGCGGCGACGTTCACCGCGCAGCTCGCCGGCGGCACCGTGCCGGACGTGCTGACGGTGCCGTTCACCGACGGTCGCGGCCTCATCGAACGCGGCCAGATCGCCGACGTCAGCGGCCAGGTCGCCGCCCTGCTCTACGCCTCGTCGCTCAACCCGGCCGTCGCCAAGGCGGGCCAGGCCGCGGACGGCAAGCAGTGGGCGGTCCCGATCGCCGCCTACGGCCAGGCCCTGCACTACAACCGCACCCTGTTCACCCAGGCCGGGCTCGACCCCGACAAGCCGCCGACGACGTGGGCCGCCGTCCGCACTGCCGCCAAGCAGATCACCGAACGCACCGGCCAGGCCGGCTACGCGCAGATGACCCAGGGCAACACCGGCGGGTGGATCCTCACCACGCTGGACTACGCCTTCGGCGGGCGCACCGAGAAGGTCGACGGCGAGAAGGCCGAGGCCACCATCGACACCCCGGAGATGGCCGAGGTCCTCGGCGCGTTGCGCGCCATGCGGTGGGACGACAACTCGATGGGCGCCAACTTCCTCTACGACTGGGCGGGCATCAACCAGGACTTCGCCGCCGGCCGCATCGGCATGTACGTCTCCGGTGGCGGCAACTACGGCAACCTGCTCACCCAGAACGGACTCGAGCCCGCCGACTACGGCGTGGCCGCGCTGCCGTTGGCGGACAAGCCCGATGCCGGTGTGCTCGGCGGCGGGACGCTCGCCGTCGTCAGCCCGAACACGGGCGACCGCGGCAAGTCCGCCGCGGTGAAGTGGATCGACTTCTACTACATGGGCAAGCTCACCGCCCAGGACGCCGCCGTCGCCGACGCGAAGACGCTCTCCGAGACCAAGCAGCCCGTCGGCGTGCCCGCGCTGCCGGTGGTGGACCGCGCCACCTACGACAAGCAGCAGGAGTGGGTCAAGCAGTACGTGAACGTGCCGCTGGGGCAGATGAAGCCCTACACCGACGCGATGTTCGGCCAGCCGCTGGTCACCGAGCCGACGAAGTCCACCCAGGAGGTCTACAAGATCCTGGACACGACGGTGCAGAAGCTGCTCACCGACCGCGGCGCCGACATCGCTTCGCTGCTCGAGGCGGCCGACGCCGAGGCGCAGAGCACGATCGGCCGGGGCTGAGCGGTGGTCCTCCAGTCCCAGGCTCCCGCGGCGGCGGTCGTGGCGCCGCCGCCACCGGCACCCCGTCGCCGGCGCACACCGTCCACCTGGGTCCGCCGCGGCGGGCTGACCAGCCTGCTGTTCCTGCTGCCGCTGCTGGTCGTGTTCGGGGTGTTCTCGTGGGCACCGATCGCGCGGTCGGTGGTGATGAGCTTCCAGCAGACGAACCTCGTCGGACCGGTGCGGTTCGTCGGCCTGGACAACTTCGCCCAGGTGCTCGGCGACCCTCTGTTGTGGACCGCGGTCGGCAACACGCTGTGGTTCGCGGTGCTGGCGCTGGTGTTCGGCTACCCGATCCCGCTGGTCGCCGCCGTGCTGATCAGCGAGGTCCGGGCCCGCCGCGGCCTGTTCAGCGCACTGGCCTACCTGCCGGTGGTGGTGCCGCCGGTGGTCGCGGTGCTGCTGTGGAAGTTCTTCTACGACGCCGGCCCGTCCGGGGTGTTCAACACCGTGCTCGGCTGGGTGGGGCTGGGACCGTGGCAGTGGCTGCAGAACCCCGGCAGCGCCATGCCCGCGCTGGTGCTGGAGGCGACCTGGGCGGCCGCGGGCGGCACGGTGATCATCTACCTGGCCGCGCTGGCCGGCGTGCCTGCCGAGCAGTACGAGGCCGCCGAGATCGACGGCGCCGGGATCTGGCGCAAGATCTGGCACGTGACGCTGCCGCGGTTGCGCGGCGTGCTGCTGGTGACGTTCATCCTGCAGATCATCGGTACCGCACAGGTGTTCCTCGAGCCGTTCCTGTTCACCGGCGGCGGCCCGGCCAACTCGACGATGACCGTCCTGCTGCTGATCTACGACTACGCCTTCGCCAGCAGCCTCGGCGGTGACTACGGTGCCGCGACCGCGCTGAGCACCGTGCTCGCCGCCGTGCTGGCCGTGCTCTCCGCCCTCTACCTGCGGGTGACCAAGTCGTGGAGCGCATCGTGAGGCGCGGGTTGATCTCCCCGTCGGAACGGGCCACCCCGGCGATCCGCCGGACGGTGCGCGTGGTGCAGGGCCTGCTGCTGGGGGCGTTGCTGCTCACCGGTCTCGGGCCGGTGCTGTGGCTGGCCAAGGCGGCGGTCACCCCGACCCAGGACACGCTGCGCACGCCGTTGTCGCTCTTCCCCACCGGCATCGACCTGGCGAACCTGGTCACCGCGTGGACCAGGGTGGAGATCGACAAGTACTTCCTCAACACCGTGGTGATCGCCGCCGGGTCGTGGCTGGTGCAGCTCGTCGTGGCCACCACGGCCGGGTACGCGCTGGCGATCCTGCGGCCCCGCTACGGACGGCTGATCACCGCCGTCGTGCTCGGCACGCTGTTCGTGCCCGCGATCGTGCTGCTGGTGCCGCTGTACCTGACGGTCGTGCGCGCCGGGATGATCAACACGTTCTGGGCGGTGTGGCTGCCCGCCGGCGCCAGCGCGTTCAACGTCGTGCTGGTGCAACGGTTCTTCGCGAACCTGCCGCGCGAGGTGCTGGAGGCCGCACGGGTCGACGGCGCCGGGCCCGTGCGGGTGTTCTGGTCGGTGGTGCTGCCGCTCTCGCGCCCGATCCTGGGCGTGGTGTCGGTGTTCGCGGTGGTGGCCAGCTGGAAGGACTTCCTCTGGCCGCTGCTCGTGCTGCCCGACCCTGCGGTGCAGCCGCTGTCCGTGCGGCTGCCCGCGTTGCAGCGCTACGTCGAGCTCGACGTGTTCCTCGCCGCGCTCGCCATCTCGTCGGTCATCCCGGTGGCGCTGTTCCTGGTGTTCCAACGGCTGTTCCTGCAGAGCGGTGCGCTCGAAGGAGCGGTCAAAGGCTAGGCCCTGCAACGAATCCCTCGCCCAGGAGACAACAACGATGTTGTGGAAGATCCGCGCGGCCGTGCTGGCCGCCGCCGTCGTGGCGGGCACGATCGCCGCCACCGGGCCGGTTTCGGCCGCACCCACCACCCACCAGGCCGAGTCCGCCGCGCTCTCCGGCGGCGCCCGCGCCGAGATCGAGCACGCCGGGTACACCGGAAGCGGGTACGCCGGCGGGTTCACCGACGCGAACCGCGGTGCCGCCGCGGTCACCGTCACCACGAGCGGGTCGGCGGCGGGTGCGCACCGGCTGGTCCTGCGCTACGCCAACGGAACCGGCGGCACCCGCACCGTCACCCTGGCCGTCAACGGCGGCACGCGGCAGCTCTCCCTGCCGGCCACCGCGGGCTGGGCGTCGTGGGGGACGGTGAGCCAGAACGTCACCCTGAACGCGGGCGCCAACACCCTCGCCGTGCGCTATGGCAGTGGCGACAACGGAAACGTCAACATCGACAGCCTGTCGGTGGAGCCCGTGATCCCCGCGGCGGGGGTCGTGGAGGCCGAGTCCGGCACGCTCTCCGGCGGTGCGCGGGCCGAGTCCGAGCACGGCGGGCACACCGGCAGCGGCTACGTCGGCGGGTTCGTCGACGCGAACCGCGGCGCGGCGGTCACGTTCACCGTCACCGGCACCGCGACCAGGTCGAGCCTGGCGCTGCGCTACGCCAACGGGACCGGCTCGCCGCGCACCATGACCGTCACGGTCAACGGTGCCGCACAACAGGTTTCCCTGCCCGCGACCGCGTCGTGGAGCGAGTGGGCCACCGCGAACGTCGCGGTCACCACCGTGGTGGGGGCCAACACCGTCGCGGTGTCCTACGGCAGCGCGGACAACGGCAACGTCAACCTCGACAGCGCCACTCTCACCGCGGACGACAGCACCCCCACCCCCGAGGGCACCGCCGAGCTGGAGAGCGGCTTCCTCGGCGGAGGCGCCGTGCCGGTCACCACGGCGGGCGCGACCGGATCCGGCGCGGTCTCGCTGCCCGGCACGGGCGCGCGGGTCGTCCGGACGATCAACCAGGCCGCCGCGGGCACCGCCACCATCACCCTGCGGTACACGGCCTCCGTGAGCGGCACCGTCACCACTTACGTCAACGGCGTCAAGGGCGCGCAGCTATCGCTCACCGGCGGCAGCGGCTGGCGCACCGCCACCCACACCGCCGTGCTGCGGACGGGTCTGAACATCGTCGGCTACGGCGACGCGACCGGTGCTCAGCTCGACAACATCGCCGTGACCGGCTCGGCCGCCCTGGCCGCACGCGGAGCGACCGTTCCGTTCACCACCTACGAAGCCGAGGCCGGCACCACCACCGGTGCCGAGCTCACCCCGGCCCGCCAGTACACGACCGACGTCGCCGAGGCCTCCGGGCGCAGCGCCGTCAAGCTCACCGGCACCGGTCAGCACGTGCAGATCACCCTGACCCGGCCCGCCAACGCCCTCACCGTGCGCGCGAGCGTCCCAGACGGCACCTCGCCACCGCTGGCCGTCTACGCGGGCGGCACCAAGGTCGGCGACCTGTCCCTGACCTCGAAGTACAGCTGGATGTACGGCGCGTACCCGTTCGCCGAGGGCCCGGGCGGTGCGCGCCCGCACCGCTACTTCGACGACGCGCGGATCCTGCTCCCGCAGACCTATCCCGCAGGCACCGTGCTCCGCCTGGCCAAGGACACCACCGCCAGTAGTCACATCACCGTCGACCTGGTCGACGCCGAAGTCGCCGCCGCCACGACCTCGCCCGCCGGGTACGTCGACGCCCGCACCCACGGCGCGAACCCCGGCGACGGAGCCGACGACAGCGCCGGCCTCCGCGCGGCCATCGCCGCGGCACAAGGCACCGCGGCCAAGGGCGTGTGGCTGCCCGCGGGCGCCTACAACCTGAACAGCCTGGTGAACGTCAGCGGCGTGGACGTGCGCGGCGCCGGCATCTGGCACACCGTCCTCAACGGAGCCGACCGCCGCGGTGGCTTCGCCATCACCGGACCCGGCACCACGATCGCGGACCTCACCTTCGACGGCGACGTCACCACCCGCGACCCCGACGACGCGCCCAACTCCGACTCGTTCATCGAGGTGGAGTCCGGGTCCGCGTCGACGGTGTTCAACGTCGCCACCAACCACGCCAAGACGGGTCTGTGGCTCAAGCAGGCCGACGGCTTCTTCGCCGCGGGCCTGCGGGTGCGCAACACCATGGCCGACGGTCTCAACGTCAACGGCAACAACGGTCCCACCGCGAACGTCCGCGTGGAGCAGAGCACGTTTCGCAACACCGGCGACGACGGCATGGCCATGTGGTCCTGGGACCGCAACAACACGGTCAGCCGCAGCGTGTTCGCGTTCAACACCATCTCGCTGCCGATCCTCGCCAACGGCGCCGCGATCTACGGCGGCACCGACAACCGCATCGAGGACTCCCTGATCAGCGACACCGTGTTCAACGGCGCCGGGATCATGGTGTCCAGCTGGCACGAGGCCAAGCCGTTCGGCGGCACGACCACCGTGCAGCGCACCACGCTCACGCGGGCCGGCACCCGCAACTGGGACTGGAACACCCACACCGGTGCCGTCTGGCTGTTCGCGGAACGAGCCGACATCACGGGCGCCGTGGTGCTCCAGGACCTGGACATCACCGACGCCGGCTACCACGGCATGTTGTTCAGCTGGAGCAAGGCGATCACCAACCTCACCGTCGACAACGTCAGGATCAGCGGCACCGGTGGCGCGACCGACGCCTTCACCGACGACAAGGGCGTCCCGGTCTCCAACGCCGGCTCGCACGGCATGCACTTCAACCTCGCGACCGGCACCGGACGCTTCGACCGGGTCACCGTCGCGGGCGTCAAGGGCGCCGGCAGCCAGGGCGTGGCCAACGACGAGAACCGCTACACGGTGCAGCGCGGTACCGGTAACAGCGGCTGGTAGAAGCCGATTGAGACGCGATCTGGCGGGTAAGCGCTTTCATGCTAGCTTCGATGAGAGTGACCCTCTCGAAACGGAGCAGCCTATGCCGGCTCTTTGGGGTGTCTCGTTCGATGCCACGGCCATGTCCGGCGTGGTGGTCGAGTTCCTCAAGACCGCCAGATCGTTCTCTGACCAGGGCTATCGCGTTCACCTCGACCTCGGGTACGACATCAAGGCGGACAAAGGACGATTCTTTTCCCGGTACCGCCGGGAACGCGTGCCGGAATGGGTGAAACTGGATCGCGTCGACGGCATCGAGCGCATTGCCGGATACGACCGGGAATTCGTGGCGGCGACGCTCGAAGCAGTGCGGCGCGACCAGGTCCCTGACACCGATGCCGTCACCGAGCAGCTCGCCGACGCGATCGTGCGCACCTGGGAGGCCCGGGGCGTCACGCTCGTCATGGTCGAGAACGGCACGTTGCCGGAGAACGTCGCCTACACGAAAGCGCTCTACCTGGCGATCGCCCGGTACGGCGCCGCACACGACCTCGGCCGGTTCGTGCTGTGGCGCGACCACGACCTGATGTGGCAGAGCGAGCCGGCCAAGTACGGCAGCTTCCCCTACCCCGCAACGCCTCCGATGGTGAACTCGCCGCACATCCACTACTTCGCGCTGCACGACGAGGCGAGACGGCGCACGCTGGAGTGGATGCCGCACCTGCGCAACATCGACCTGCTGCCGAACACGTTCACCGAACCGGACCGCCCCGGCAGGCCCGACTTCCTGCGGCACCACGGCATCGCGCCGGGCACGAGGATCATCGCCAGGTCCACGAGGATCATCCCGCAGAAGCGCATCGACCGCGACCTGCACCTGGCGGCCCTGCTGCCGGGCACCTGCCTGTTCGTCGCCGGCGACACCGAGGAGGACCCGGCCGAGACCAGGAAGCTCCGCGCGCTCGCCGAGGAGCTCCGGGTGCCGGTCGTCTTCGGAGGCGTCCTGGAGCCGTGCGAGTCGGCCGGTCCGGGGTTCTCGGTGCGCGACCTGCTCGCCCACGCCGCCGTCGTGTCGTTCCTGACGTCCTACGACTACGAGAGTTTCGGCAATCCCATCGGCGAGGCGATCGCGGCCGGTGTGCCGTACATCGCGAGTCGCTACGCCCTGTACGACACGGTGTACGCGGGCTACGAGGCGCCGGTGCTCGACATCCTGGAGCACGACCTGCCGACGCCGGAGTTCGCCCGGCAGGTCCACGAACTCATGACGAACGCGGAGAGGCGGGCGGAAGTGGTGGCGCACAACAGGCAGCTCGGCACGCACACCCGTGAGGCCGCGACCGGCCTGGTGGGCACGTTGTTCCCGCCCGCGATGGGCCCGCACACCCGGCTCAGCGTGGTGCTGCCGGTGTTCGACGAGGCCGCGACCATCGAGGCCGTGCTGCAGTCCCTGCGCGACCAGGAGGACATCGACCACGCCACCTACGAGATCGTGCTGGTGGACAACAACTCCACGGACGACACGGTCGAGATCGCCCGCCGGTTCGCGGAGAGCTCGCCGGTCGACATCCACGTCATCAGCGAACGCGAGCAGGGCGTGGCGTGTGCGCGCAGGGCCGGCATGGAGTTCGCGGTGCGCAGGAGCCGCAACCGCAAGGACCCCGGCGAGCGCTTCTACCTCGTGTCGGCCGACGCGGACTGCCGGGTCGACAGCCGCTGGCTCGTCGAACTTCTCGCGGTGATGGACAAGGACAAGGCCGCGATCGGGGTGTGCGACTACTACTACAACGCCGAGCACTTCGTCGGCAGGCCAAGGCTTTGGGACGCGATCCAGCGCACGTTGCGGTGTCGCGCGGTGACGTTCTCGTTGTTCGGCGGGTTCCCCGACGGCAAGGGCTTCGCGGTCGAACGCGAGGCCTACGAGGACGTCGGCGGCATCGAGATCTTCTACCAGCTGCAGAACGGGAAGTTCGTCAACCACCTGTCGGACGACTGGGACTTCGGCATCAGGGTCGCGGGCTCCGGTCACGACATCGCCTACGCCCCGAAGTCGCGCGTCGAGATCAACCCGCGGCGGGTCAACCACGCGATCGACGAGGTCATCTCCGGCCGCGCGTACGGCAACGACGGCATCATCGTCATGCGGGACATCCGGCCGGAGGCGCCGCCCAAGACGGCCGACCTCACCGAGGCCGAGGCGGTGCAGGCCTGGGAGTTCTCCATCAAGGACTTCACCCCGAAGAACACCGTCCTGCCCGTCCTGCTGACGCCGTCCTTCCTGGACGAGGACGCCGTGATCGCGTTCTTCGGCGAGGACCTGGCGGCCAGGCTCGCCACGCGCATCGCGGAGATCAAAGCCGAGATGAGCGTCGTCGACTTCCTCCCCATCCACTCCTACAAGACGCCGTCCTACCGGCTGTACCTGGAGTTCCGGGACGAGATCTTCGCCCGGCTGCGGGCCACCGTCGGCGAGGACATCGGCTACCCGCCGCCGCTGCCGGAGTGCTTCGACGCGGTGCCGGAAGACCGGTTCGCGGAGTTCGTGAAGTACTACTGCGAAGACCGCGAGTCAGGGGAGGCGCACAACTACTTCGGCAATGGAGGCGTGTTCTGATGAACCGTGTTCTGACCGACTCCGAACCCAGGGTGTGGGCGGCGCTGCAGGACCCCGCCAACGCCCACCTGCTCGACTACGTCACCGAAGACCCGTTCGGCGCGCACGTGTTCCCCGGCAACGTTCCCGGCTACGGCGTCGACGACTTCCTCGCCGACCTGAGCGACCAGCTCACCGGCACGGCACCGATCCACCTCTGGTCCTACATCCCCACGTGCGCCTACAAGTGCCGCTTCTGCCAGTACCCGGTCGTGCTCGTCAAAGGCGGCCGCAACGAGGAGAAGCTGTCGCAGTGGGTGGACTGGAACATCAGGGAGGCCGAACTCTGGCTCCAGCGCGTGCCGGAGCTCGCGGACGCGCCGATCGGTGAGTTCAACGTCTTCGGCGGCACGCCGTCGTTGTTGCCGGAGAAGGACATCCGCCGGCTCCTCGACTTCTACCGCGAGAACTTCGGGTTCACCGGCGAGACGACGATCCGGTTCGAGGGCGACCCGAGCACGTTCACCCCGGCGAAGCTCGAGACCTTGCGAGAACTGGGCTGCACCAAGCTCTCCAGCGGGGTCCAGTCGTTCGACGACGACGTGCTGCGCGAGTGCGGCCGTGAGCACAGCGCTCAGATGTGCGTCGACTTCGTGCGCAACGCCCAGGCCGCAGGCTTCGAGTGGGTCAGCATCGACCTGATGTACGGCCTGCTGGACCAGACCGTCGACAGCGTCAAACGCGACCTCGACGTGGTGCTGGAGAACGAGGTCACCGCCGTCGTGTGCACCAAGCTGCACCTGAAGTCCTACGCCGAGACCAGGACCGGGGTGGCGGGGGAGCAGCCGGCGCCGTGGCAGCTGCCGCAGTACCGCGAGAAGCTGGTGCGGGACGGTCACTTCTGGCCGGCGTTGCAGGAGCAGTACCGGATGCGCGAGGTGCTGACCGACGGCCTGCGCGCCGCCGGCTACACCGAGCACCCCACGATGTACTTCGCCCGCGACGGCCTCGGCCCGGAGAAGTGGAAGTCCATCATGGTGGACCAGGACAAGCAGGAGGCCGAGGTCGCGATCGGCCTGGGCGGCAGTTCCAGCTGCCGTGCCTCCGAGGCGATCACCGACGTGAACTGGAAGAACTACGCCCAGACCGTCGAGGCGGGCCGGGTGCCGCTCGGCTCCGCCACCGGGTTCGACGCGGGAGCGCAGGAGGCGAGGGCGGTCAAGATGGCGTTGTCCACTTTGCAACCGCTGCGTTCGGACCTGCACTACGCTCGGTACGGCACGTCACTGCACGACAGCCCGTGGCGGGAGAAGTTCGGTTCTCTGGCCGAACGCGGCCTCGTCTCCGTCGACTCCGGGGGAGTCACGCTGACCGAGGACGGTGAGGTGCTCGTGGAGGCCATCATCAACACCGAGCTCTGACCTCTCTGAGGGGTAGATCAGGCAGGGATCAGGGGAAACCCTGATGGCACGGTGTCCGGTCGCGGGCAAGCTGGAGTCGTCGAGGAAGATCCGCAGTTCTAGGAGAGTCATGAGCGAATCCACGTCCGAGTCCGCCCGTACCGCCGTCGACTCGGTGGTCGACGCCGTGCGCGGGCTGGTGAACGAGGGCATCAACCGCCGCGTCGTCGTGCGTGACAGCAAGGACGACGTGGTGCTCGAGGTGCCGTTGGCTCTCGGCCTGGTCGCGGCGTTCGCCGCCCCGGTGGCGACGACCATCGGTGCCGGTGTGGCGCTGGTCGGCAAGTGCGGGATCAAGCTGGAGAACCGCCCGGCGCCCGCCGGTCAGCCCGCGACGCCGGCCGAGGCCGGGCAGGCGTAGCAAGCGGACGGGTGCCGTCGCCCGGTAGGAGCGACGGCACCTCGTCACGAAGCGTCTTTCAACAGGGTCAAGAACTCCGCACGCGCGGCAACGATGCGTGCGCTCAGTTCGACCACCGGCTTGCTCGTGCCCGACGACAGCTCTGCGCGGGCGACGGTGCGAGCCTCCTCGCACTGGGTGCGCAGCAACGCCGTCAACTGCTGGTCGAAGGCTGTGCCCTCGGCGTACCCGATGGCGGTGACCTCGGCCGGCGTGATCATGCCGGGCATGTCGTGCCCGGCGTGCTGGTCGCTCTCCTGTTTGCCGTTCTGGGCGAGCAACTCCCGCACCTGCGCCAGTTCGGCCCGGTAACGGGCCTCCAGCTGCGTGGCCACCGGGCGCAGCGCGGAACCGGGCCGGCTCGCCGTCAGGTCGAGAGCGGCGAGCGTGGACTCGTTCTGGGGGATCACCAGGTCCATGAACGCCAGGTCGGTGGCGCTGAGATCGGTGGCGCTGAGACCGTCCGGCGGGGCACTGGCCGGCGGGGAGTCGCCGGCCGGTGCCCCACAGCCCGTCGCCACCAGCAAGGCCGCGATGAGGAGGGCTCGCACTACGGGCGGCCGTCCGGTCCGCACTTGACGATGCGGTTGATGCAGTCGCGCACGCGCTGCGCCATCTCGGCTTCCGGCCAGACGTTGAAGAAGTCGCCGTGCATCGTGAACCCGGGACCGGACGACAGCTTGAACCGCGCCGGGTCACCGCTCGCGGGGTACCGCAGCACCTGGCGCAGCTTCGGCACGGGCACGGGGTGCGTCGACGGGCAGTCGCCGGCGACCGGGTAGGACATGTGGCTCTTGTGGTCCGCGGAGTCCAGGTCCTTGCCGTTCCAGCACTGCGGGAAGTCCAGGTAGGACTCGATCATCGTGCCCGCCGGGCAGTTCACGAAGTCCTTGGACGCTCCGACGTGGCCTGCGTGCAGGCACGACCAGCGCGACATCGTGCTGTTGTCCGGAGCGGTGGCCTTGGCGTTGCCCGCGACGATGCGCAGTCCGTACGGCAGCGGCTGGATGCGCGCGGTCACGTCGTCGCGCACGCCCTCGCCGAGGTAGTAGAACGTCGTGCCGGTCGGTTCGACGGGCTGGCCGTCGACGAGCAGCGTCGGCACCCAGTACGACGAGAGGTCGACCTTCGGGCTGCACGAGCTGGTCGCCCCGCTCAGGCTCGTGACGTCCGAGCGGGCGTTGGTGGAGGCGTTGCCGAAGAAGCTGTGCATGTGCGAGGCGCCGGGCAGGTTCGGCAGGACGATCGGGTCGTCCGGGAGCCGGTGCGTGAACGGGCACTCGGCGACGAACTCCGCGACGCGCACCGCGTTCGGCGGGATCGGCTCCTGCGGCTTCGGCTGCGCGACCACGGCGGCCTTCGTCGTCTCGGCCGCGGGCGTGGTCGTGCCGGCCTGCGGTGGCGTCGTGGTGTCCGCCGTCGTCACCGGCGCCGGGGTGGTGGCCGCGGGCGAGGAGGTCTGGATCGCCTTGGGCGGTGCGGGCGGGGTGAAGAACATCGCGTTCGCGGTCACCGCGGACGCCGCGACGCCCGCCACGGCGAGGGCGGCGATCCACACGCGCCGCCGCAACCGTGAACTGGGGACGTGAGGCATGGAGTTCCTTTCGGGCAGAACTGGCACAGGGAGACGAGGACTCCGGCCCGGCGTTCACCTCGCCAGCCGGTCCAGGTGTCCTCTGACCAGGAGATGTCCGGGGCGCCCGGCGATAACAGAAAACTTCGCCGATCTTTTCGGCGCGCGCGGATCAGCCTCGGCGACCAGACGGGCGACCAGCGGAAATGCCGCCGGTAGGCTGCGCCGGCATGAGCAGAAAACTGTTGGTCGGAATCGGCGTCGTGCTGCTCCTGCTCGGCGGGGTGTGGACGGCGCAGGGGCTGGGCTACCTCGAGGGCAGCTTCATGACCGGGCAGCAGCTGTGGACGACCATCGGGCTGCTGTGCATGGGCGCCGGCGTCATGCTGCTGATCCCCTGGCCGAAGAGGCGCTGACCCGCGTCAACCCAGTGCGGCCGCCAGCTTCGCCGCCGTGACGCGCACCGCCGGTGTGTCGTAGCGGTCGCACTCCGCCAGCGCCCGCACCCGGTGCTCGCGGGCCTGCGCCGCGTCCCCCGCGGCGTCGGCGAGGTCGGCGAGCCGGGCCATGATCTCGACCCGGTGGTCGGACAGCCGCGCCTCGCCGAGGGCCGCCAGCAGTTGCTCCTGCGCCTCGCCGTAGCGGCCCGCGTCCATCAGCACCAGGCCGCGGTTGTGCTGCACGCGGGCGGTTCCGGCGGTGTTGGAGTGCTTGCGGAACAACGCCTCCGCCTCGTCGAGGAGGTCCATCGCGGCGATCACCTGGCCCGCGGCCGCCAGGGTCGTCGCCAGCCGGATCAGCAGCATCGACAGCAGTTCGTCGTCACCACCGGCCTCGCGGTGCTGGTCGACGCTGCGTTGCTGCACCTCGGCGGCTTCGGCGAGGTCACCGGTCGTGTGGAGCATGAAGCCGAGCAGGGAGAGCGCGAGGTTCTCGCCGATCCGGTAGCCCGCCTGCTCGAACAGCTCGACGGAACGGCGACCGAGCCACACCGCCTTGTCCGGTTCGCCGACCCGCCGCCGGATCGCCGAGCCGTAGTAGCAGGTCCACGCCTCGGTGACGGTGTCGTCGACCGGTATCGCGGCGGCCTCCTCGTGCACGGACAGCGCTTCGTGCGGCTGACCGCACAACGCGTAGAGCGCCCACGACAGGTAGTTCAGCTGCTCCGCGGCGGCCTTGGCGTTGCCCAGCAGGCGGGCCGAGTGGGCTCCGGCGGCGAAGATCTCGCGCCACAGCTCGCCGACGCCGTGCATGTCCGAGTACCAGTGCATCGCCTGGGCCAGTGCGAGAACGCGTTCGTGCTCGCCGGTCTCCACGCCTGCCTTCACGGCGGTGCGCCAGTTGTCGAGCTCGAGCTCGAGCCACCGGGACGCGGACTCCCTGTCGCGCACCGGACCCGATCGCTCGGCCGGCACGTCGTGGTCGAAGAACAGGGCGGCCCTGGTCGCGGTGCCCAGAAGCCAGTGGCGCAAACGTGTGCGCACCTCGAGGACGGCGGCCGGGTCCTCGTCCAGCTCCAGCCGTTCGGCGGCGAAGACGTGCAGCAGGTCGTGGCGCGTGTAGCGGCCGGGTGTGTCGCTGATACCGAGCAGGCTCGCGTCGGCCAGTTCGTCCAGCGCCTCCTCGGCGTCGTCGACGAGGACACCGGCCAGGGCGGCGCTCGTGTCGGGGCTCGGCACCAGGGCCAGTCTGCGGAACAGGGTGGCGGCGCCCGCGCTGAGCTGGTCGTAGGAGATCTCGAACGCCGCCCGCACCTGCAGGTCGCCCGCCCGCAGCACGGAGAGCCGGCGGCCCTCGTCCTCCAGTTGCCCGGCGAGGTGGCTGACCGTCCACTGCGGTCTGCTGGTGAGCCGGTTGCCCGCGATCAGCAACGCCAGCGGTGTGCCGCCGCACAACTCGGCGACCCGCTCCGCCGCCTCGGGTTCGGCGTCGAGCCGTTCGGGGCCCGTCACGGCCCGCAGCAGCTCGACGGAACGCTCCAGCGGCAGCAGTCCCAGGGCGAGGCGGTGCCGGGCGTCGAGACCGGTCAGGATGCGGCGGCTGGTCAGCAGGACGAGCGTGCCGGGGCTGGACGCGAGCAGCGGACGCACCTGCGCCTCGTTCGCCGCGTTGTCCAGCACCAGCAGCACCGTCCGGTCGCGCAGCTGCGACCGGTACAGCGACAGCCTGTCGTCGGGGTCGGCGGGGATCTGGCGTTCGTCCACACCGAACGACCGCAGCAGCCGGTGTGCGGCCTTCTCCGGCGTCAGCGGCTCGGTGCCGGTGCCGCGCAGGTCGAGGAACACGCAACCGTCGGGGAACCTCGCACCCAGCCGATGGCCCGCGTCCACGGCCAGCGCGGTCTTGCCCGCACCGGGTGAGCCGTGGACCACCGCGATCTGCAGCCGGGACGACGACGCGGCGTCCGCGGCGAACCCGTCCAGGAGGTCCTTCTCGGCCTCCCGGCCGGTGAGCTCGAGGAGCACCGGAGGCAGTGAGGAGGACGTCACGGCGAACGGCGCGTCGGGCCGTTCCCGCACCGCGACGACCCGGCTGGCACGGGCGAGCGCGGTGAACTCCGCCGCCTCCTCGTCACGCAGCCCGAGCCCCCGGACGAGCAGCTGCACGGTGCGGAATTGCGGGCTGAGCGTGCGGCCGCGTTCCATGTCGCTGATCGCCCGTGTGCTCAAACCGGTGTGTTCCGCGAGTTCTTCCTGCGTCAGCGGAACACGCGATCGGTAAAAGCGGAGAAAGTCCCCGAACGCTGATGTGCTCACTGCGCACCCCCTCTTCCTCCTGCGCATCATCCGCCCTGATAGACGTTCGGGCACGCTCGTCGTTGCTGGCAAGAGGACTTCTGCTGGTGGTTCTGCCGGTTGTTCAGCAAGGTGAACAACAGGAGCCGTCGCTAATTTCGAATAGGTGTCAACAGCGTCCCCGACGCGGAAAACCGATCTGGTTCCGCGAAGATTTGTTTCTCCACTGGCCGTCGCGCTCTGGCTTGCCGCCCTGGTGTGGCTGCTGGTGACGTGGTCCGGCCATTACCCGATCGACCTGGACGTGTACCGGCTCGGAGGCCTCGCCTGGCTCGAGGGCCGGCCCCTCTACGTCGGGTTCACCGGCCCGCCCCTCGACCCCCAGCTGCCCTTCACCTACCCGCCGGTCGCGGCGATGCTGTTCAGCGGCCTGACTCTCGTTCCAGGAGCGCTGCAGAACCCGCTCACGGTCGCGGCCGGCTTCGTCGCGCTCACCGCGGTGTGCGTCGCGGTCGCCGGCGAGGTCCGCCCCGGTCTCAAGTGGACGGCCGGCCTGCTCTCGGCGATCGGTGCGCTGGCGCTGGACCCGGTGTGGACGACGTACGGCTACGGCCAGATCAACCTGTTCCTGCTGGCGCTGGTCGTGGCCGACGTGGTGCTGGTGAAGGACGAGCGCTTCCGCGGTGTGCTGATCGGAGTCGCCGCGGCGATCAAGCTGACGCCCGCGATCTTCGTGCTCTACTTCGTCGCCAGGCGCGACTGGCGGGCGGCCATCACGACGACGGTCACGTTCGCCGGCCTCGCGGTCGCGGGTTTCCTCGTCGCACCAGGGGATTCGCTGCAGTACTGGCTGCACTCGCTGCTGAACCCGGACCGCATCGGCGACATGTCGCTGTCGACCAACCAGTCGATCCGGGGCGTCCTGCGCGGCTTCGGCCTCGCACCCGGCGCCGAAACGCTGCTGTGGGCGGCACTCGCCGCGGTCGTCGTGGCCGTCGCGGTGCTCCTCGCCCGGCGGACCCGCGACGACCTCGTCGCGCTGTTCGTCGTCGCGGGTGCAGGTCTGCTCGCCTCACCGGTCTCCTGGCTGCACCACTGGGTGTGGTGCGTGCCGGTGCTCGTGTTCCTCGCCCTGCGCGGCAACGCCTGGCCCGCCTTCGCCGCCGTGTTCCTGGTGTTCGTGACCCGCCTGCACGAGTTCGACACCTACGTGTGGCTGACGGTCATCGTGCTGGGAGCGCTGGCATGTGCCCGTGGTCGTGCAGATCGCTGTAGTCCCACTCCGGCAACGGATCGGGGAACGTCCGCCACACCTGTGGCCCGGCCGCCAGTTCGGAGTCGGTGAGCAGCGCGGGGTCCAGTCGCCGGGCCGGCTCGGTGACGTCGAGGTCCACCCCGATGAACACCAGCTCCTGGCGTGCGGCGGGGGAGTCGAGCAGCTGACCCGGCTCGATGACCAGGTGCGGGCCCGCCTGCGACCACACGGCCAGCACGTCGGGCCGGGTCGCGATGTGGCAGAAACCCTTGCTGCGCAACACACCTTCCCAGTCCGCCAGCGCGTCCGCGAGCCGGGCGGGGTGGAACGGGCGCGACGCGCGGTAGGTGACCGACCGGATGCCGTACTCCTCGGTCTCCGGGGTGTGCCCACCGGCCAGCTCCTGGGCCCAGCCCGGTGCCTGCGCGGCGGTGACCGGGTCGTAGCGGCCGGTGTCGAGCACGTCGGAGAGCTCGACGACGCCCCGGTGCGCGTGCAGCAGGCGTGCGGACGGGTTGAGGCGCCGCAGCACGGCGTCGAGCGTCGCGAGCTGGCCGGAGGTGACGAGGTCGGTCTTGTTCACCACCAGCACGTCGGCGAACTCGGCCTGGTCCACGAGCAGGTCGGAGACATCACCCGCGGCCAGTTCGCGCAGGAAACCCGACGCGTCCACCAGCGTCACCATCGTGTCGAGCCGCGCGTGGTCGGACAGGCTGGTGCCGTCGGAGAACGTCCACTCGAACGTCGCCGCGACCGGCATCGGCTCGGAGACGCCGGTGGACTCGACCAGGATCGTGTCGAACCGGCCGGAGCGCGCCAGTTCGCCGACGCTGTCGAGCAGGTCCTCGCGCAACGTGCAGCAGATGCAGCCGTTGGTGAGCTCGACGAGGCGTTCGGTGGAGCGGTCGACGAGCGCGGCGTCGATGTTGACCTCGCTCATGTCGTTCACGATCACCGCCACCCGCCTGCTCTCCCGGTTGGTGAGCACGTGGTTGAGCAGCGTCGTCTTGCCGGCTCCCAGGAAGCCGGACAGCACGGTCACGGGAGTGCGCGTCACAGTTCAGACTCCTCGTGCCAGTCGGCGAACGGGTCGGCGAAGTCGAGCTCGCCGATCAGCCCGAGCTCCTCGTCGGTGACCAGCGCGTCCCTCAGCGCCGCGGTGATCCCGGCGGCGTCGGCGGACGTGGTGATCACGACCACCTCCTGGTCGCGTTCGCCCTCCCAAGGCCCCAGGTTGCCCACGCGCAGCCCGGCTCCCGCGGACTCCACCCACAGGGCCGCCTCGGGCTGGCTCGCCACCCACACCCGGCCGCGGACGCGCACCACGCCGTCGAGCAGCACGTCGATGCAGTTGTGCAACCGCATGGGGTGGAACGGGCGCCGGTCGGTGAAGTGGACGACGGACACGCCGTGCGCCGGTTCCAGCGGCGGCCGCCCGAACAGCAGCGAGCCGAAGCCGTCGTCGATCTCGCCGCGACGTGAGGTGGCGGGAACGGCGCCGAGCAACGCGACGACGTCGAGGTCGGGCAGCAACTGGCGCGGCGCACCGGGCGTGAGGCGGTCGAGCACAGCGGTGAGCACCGGGTCGCCAGGGCCGGTCAGCACCAGCGCGTCCGCGAACTCCGCCTGTCCCACCACGACCTGCGCGACGGTCCGCTCGTCGCCCTCGGCCGCGCGCATGCCGCGGTCGGCGAGCGAGTCGGCGCCGGTCGCGTCCTCGAGCCAGGTGGTGGTGTCGATCACCGTCACGACGGCCTCGACCTCCACCTCGGTCTCGCTCAGCGCGAAGCAGACGGCCTCCGGTTCGAGCATCGGGTCGAGCTGCACGATCACCCGTCCGTCCAGCCCTTCCAGCAACGGGACGAGGTCCAGTCGCAACGTGCACGAGACGCACCCGTGCGCGAGCTCCAGCACCGTGAGCCGGCCGTCCGCCCAGCGCCGCACCACCCCCTCGGCCAGGCTGCTGAGGTCATGCCTGACCAGCGACGATTCCGGTGACGCCCGCCAGAGCTCGTCGGCCACGTCGTGGTGGGTGAACCCGGCTACCAATACGACCCGTGCTGCCATGACCGGGAGCCTACATGACAACGATTATCGTTTCTGAACGGACGTGGCAGCGCGGGCGTGACATGATCGAACGATGCAGGTCGAGTTCTGGGCTGACGTCATCTGTCCGTGGTGCTACATCGGCAAGGCGCGCTTCGACAAGGCGCTGGCCGGCTTCGAGCACCGCGCCGAGGTCACCGTGGTGCACCGCGCGTTCGAGCTGGATCCGAACAAGGAAGGCGTCGAGTCCGTGCAGGCGATGCTCGCCGCCAAGTTCGGCCCGCGCGCCGCCGAGATGGAGGACTCCGTCGCCCAGCTCGCGCGCGACGAGGGCCTCGAGTACCGGCTGGACCGCGAGGTCGGCAACACGTTCGACGTGCACCGGCTGCTGCACCTGGCGGGGGAGCGCGGCGTCCAGGCCGAGGTCCTCGACGCCGTGCTGCACGCCAACTTCGGGCAGGCGCGGTCGCTGTTCACACCCGAGTCGCTGACCGAGATCGCGACGGAGGCCGGGCTCGACGCCGCCGACGTGAAGACCGTTCTCGAAGACCCGGCGGTGTACGCCGACGAGGTGCGGGCCGACGAGCAGCGCGCACGGGAGATCGGTGTCTCCGGCGTGCCGTTCGTGGTCGTCGCCGGACGTCTCGCGGTGGCCGGCGCGCAACCGGCGGAACTGTTCGGGCGGGCGTTGACGCAGGCATGGGAGGCGTGAGGTGGAAGAGACGACGTTGACGGTCGAGTCCGAGAACGTCCCCGGCGCGGTCGTGCTGCGCGCCGAGGGCGAGGTCGACTCCTACACCGCGGAACTGTTGCGCGGCAAGCTCTCCGAGGCGTTCGGCGCGGGACTCCCCGTGGTGCTGGACCTCAGCGCCGTCGAGTTCTTCGCGTCGGCCGGCCTCTCGGTGCTCGTGGAGTACCACCTGATCGGCGAGGACCGCGGCGTCCCGTTGCGCCTGGTGTCGCCCAGGGGCAGCGTGCTGCGCGCGCTGAAGGCCACCACGCTGACCGAGACCCTCGACCTGTACCTCGACCTGGACGCGGCGTTGCGTGGCTGACCTGCCGTCCCGCCCGATGCCGGACGGCTTCGTGCTGGACCGCACCAAGGTCGCGGTCGCGATCGCGGCGGGTCTCGTCAGCGGCCTCGCCGTCACGCTGACCGGCCACGGCGAGTTCGGCCTGCTGGTCGGCTGGGACGTCGCGACCCTGGTGTACCTCGTGCGGGCGTGGCTGGTCATCTGGCCGATGGACGCCGAGAAGACCGCCCAGCACGCCGTCCGCAACGACCCCACCCGCCGAGTGGCCGAGGTCGTGCTGATCGTGGCGGCGTTGGCGAGCCTGGTGTCCGTGGGCTTCGTGCTGGCCCGTGCGGCACACACGACCGGCGCGTCCGAACTGCTGCGCGTCGGACTGGGCGTGCTGTCCGTGGTGCTGTCGTGGACGGTGGTGCACACGATCTTCACCCTGCGCTATGCCCGGCTCTACTACTACGGCGCCGACGGCGGCATCGACTTCAACCAGCCAGAACCGCCGGACTACGGCGACTTCGCGTACGTCGCGTTCAGCATCGGCATGACGTTCCAGGTGTCCGACACGAGCCTGTCCGGCCGCGAAATGCGCCGCACGGCGTTGAAGCACTCCCTGCTGTCGTACCTGTTCGGCACCGGCGTGCTGGCCACGACGATCAACCTGGTCGCGAGCATCAGCAGCCAGTGATCACGCCGGGTGCTCCGCGATGAGCACCAGCGCGTCGAGCACCCGCCACCAGTCGTGCTCGCCCGCCTCGTGCCCGAGCGCCTCCGTGAGCAGGGCGCAGGCGCCGATCAGCCGCGCGGCCACGTCCTGGGGGTCCTGGCCCGACTTCTCGGCGAGAGCGGCGGCGGTGGCCCGGAAGCGCTTGCTCCTGCTCAGCTTCACCACGCTCTGCGGCGTAGGCCCGGCCGTCGCCGGCGGGTCCGACGAGAACCCGATCGACAGTTCGGTGCCGAGCGCGGACGCGAGCCTGCCCAACGCGTTCGTCGTCGGGTTCCCCCTGCCGTTCTCCAGGTTCGCTATGTAGGGCACGGACAGCCCGGCGTCGGCGGCGACCGAGGCGACGGTCCGGCCCGACGCCTGCCGCAGCGCGCGCAGTCTCGGCCCGATGGGCTCGTTCGGCACAACCGCTCCTATCTTGACAGAACACTTCGATCGACGCTCTTATTCTGTCAAGAATACTACCTGGGGGTGGGTAGTGCTCGAGGCGCTGAGGATTCGTGATTTCCGGCTGCTGTGGACCGGACGAACGGTGAGCCTGCTCGGCTCGTGGCTGCTGGTGATCGCGATCCCGGCCCACGTCTTCGCGCTCACCGGCTCCCTGCTCGCGACCGGCCTCACGCTGGTCGCCGAGTACCTGCCACCGCTGCTGCTCGGCCCGTTCGCGGGCGTCGTGGCCGACCGCTGGGACCGCAGGCGGGTGATGATCACCGCGGACCTGTTCCGCGCCGCCGCGGTCGCGCTGATGCTGGTCGCGACGGCCGGGCACTCGCTCTGGCTGGTCTACGCCGCGCTGATCGCGGAGAGCACGGGTGCCGTGCTGTTCCGCCCGGCCGCACAGGCGCAGGTCCCGGCCGTTGTCGGCACTGGCAGCGGTCTGAGCAGCGCGAACTCGCTGAACGCGGCCGTCGACGGCACGGTCCGCCTCGTCGCGCCGCCGTTGGGCGCGGTGATCCTGACGTTCGCCGGCTTCCAGACGCTGATCTGGATCGACGTCGCGAGCTACCTCGTCTCAGCCGTCGCGATCGCGTTGACCACGCGCACCACGGCGCAGGCGGTGAGCAAGCGGGTGTTCGCCGATCTCGCCGGCGGCTGGAAGGTGTTGCGGGGCCTGCCGATCGCGAGGGCACTGCTGCCGCTGACGGCGGTGTTCCTCGCGGCGAACGCCTCGCTCAGCGCGTTGCTCGTGCCCTTCGGCGTCCGGCAACTCGGTGGCAGCGAACAGATCGGGCTCGTGGTGTCCGCGCTCGGCGCCGGGTTCCTGCTCGGTGCCGTGGTGATCCGCGGGCTGGTCGACCGGGTGCAGCCGCGGCTCCTGCTCGCGGTGAGCCAGCTGGCGACCGCCGTGGCGTTCCTCGTGCTCTTCAGCTCCACCTCGCTGGTCGTCGCGCTGCCCGCCGGTGTCGCGATCGGCGTGTTCGGTTCGATGACGCTCGTGACACCGCAGACGACGTTGCAACGGGCCGTGCCCAACGAGGCGCTCGGCCGGATCAGCGCCGTGTTCCTGACCGCGGAGGCGCTGGCGACGTTGGTCGGCGCACTCGCCGGACCGCTGCTGGCGGAGGCGGCGTCGCTGTCCGCCGCCGTAGTGGTCGCCTGCGTCGTCACCGCGGGCGGCGCGCTGGCGGGACTCGCGGTGATGCCCCGTGCGGCTCAGGCAGAATGCGCGGTGTGAGCCTGGAGAAGCTGACCGTGGACCTGCACCCGATCTTCCGCAGCGACCAGGACATCGCCCAGGCCGTCCGCAACGCGCTGTTCCGCGCGGCCGGGCAGAAGGTGCCCCTGGTCGAGATCATCACGGGCAAGGGGTCCGGCAAGCTCAAGAGCCGCGTGCTCGCGATGCTGAAGCAGCCGCACGTGAAGAAGCTCTACCGGCGCGTCGAAGTCGCGCCGGGCAACGACGGAATGGTGCTGGTGCACCTGAAGTAAGGCTCAGCCCTGGCTGGTGCGGCGCATCACGCGGTCGAGCAGCTCGGCCTCCTCGCGGCTCTCCTGGTCGTCCGTGGTGAGGGCGAGCAGGAAGATGATGATCACGCTGACGCCGGCCCCGCCGATGATCAGCGACGTGATCAGCTCCTGCGAGTTGCCGACGACGATCGACGCGCTGTGGTCGTGCGCCATGCTCATGGCGTACATGCCGGTGTAGTGCATGCCCGTGACGGCGACGCCCATCACCAGGGCGGCGCCGATGACGGCGAGCATGCCGCTGACCTTCCGCGTGAACCACAGCGCGACGGTCGAGGCGACCACGGCGATCACGATGGACAGCGCCACGAGACCGGGGTTGTAGCTGACGTCGGCGTTGATCACGATCGCGGACATGCCGGTGTAGTGCATCGCGGCGACGCCGAGCCCGGTGACGAGCCCGCCCGCGGCGAGTGGCCAGAAGCGCGTGTCGCCGTTGATGCCGTAGCGCCGCACCAGGAAGAGGCCGATGGCGACGACCACGATGGCGACGATCATGCTCAGCAACGTGATCGGGATGTCGTAGGAGACGTTCGCGCCCATCCACGTGCCGAGCATCGCGGTGAAGTGCATGCCCCAGATGCCGAGCCCGCCGATCGACACCGCGGCGACGCCGATCCACCAGTTGCGCGTCGTCCTGGTCGCGTGCCGCGCTCGTTCCGCGGACAGGAGACCCAGGACGGAGCCGAGGAACGCCACGGCGTAGGCGGCGAGCGGCGTGAAGGTCCCCATGTCCATGAGCGAGATGAAAACATTTCAAATCTATTGGACACAAGGCTGTTGTGGACAATGAAATCCACTAACACGAAGGGCGATCGGCCGCGCACTCGCAGTGCACCAAAACCGTCCACAAAGGACTACTGTGCGTCTACGCCGACAGCGATCTGGCCGGTTGGGCGAGCATTCGCTGCGCTCGCGGGAAATCACGCAGCTGCGCGGCGAGCAGTTCCAGCGCGGGTTCGAGCACCTGCGCCGGCACCCCGCGGGCGTTGAGCACCGCGCCGGTCCACTCGAGGAAGTCGCGGAACAACGCGTCGTCGTCCACGTACAGCGCGGTCGCGAGGTAGTCCACGATGTGCGCCAGGTCCTCGGCCGTGTGCTGCCGCTGTTCGTCGCTGTAGGACCGCATCGCGGGCACGCGTTCCTCGAGGCCCCGGTACACCGACCGCACGAGAGCGCGTGCGGTGCGGGACACCAGCGTGTACTCCTGGTCGGCGAGGTGCGGCAGGTCGTCGACGGGCTGGTGGGGCGTGCCCGGTGCCGTCAGCGTCCGGGACAGCAGCATGTCGGCCGCGGACCGGGCGTCGGCGGCCCAGGCGTTCGCGCCGAACCGCCGCGCGTACGCACCGTCCACGCCGAACGCCGCGCCGCCCACCATCACCGGTACGCCGGTCGCCTGGCACGCCGTCATGGTGGAGTGCGCCACCGGCAGGCGGGTGGCGATCGAGCTCGACAGCGCCACCACGTCCGGGCCCGTGCGGTGCAGGTAGGTGATGAGGTGCGGCGTGGGCACCTGCGCGCCCAGGTAGTCGACGGCGAAACCGCGCAACGACAGCACTTCCGCGAGCAGGCGCGCGGGCAGCGCGTGCCACTCGCCGTCCACGCAGGCCACCGTCACGCGACCGTGCTCCGGTCGCCGCCGGGGCTTGGTGATCGACAGCGCGGTGACGGCGCGGTCGTTGATGGCGGTGATCGCGTGCTCCTGCGCCACGCTGATCCGGTTCGCGGCCCACTCGCGGCCGACCCGGTGCTGCACCGCGCCGATCACCTCGAGCAGCACGGTCTCGTGGCCCAGTTCGGCGGCGGCGCCCAGCACGACGTCCGCCGCGCGGTGCTCGTCGCCGGCGAACGCGGCTTCCCACAGGGCGTCGGCCGTGGTCACCACCGAGTTCAAGAAGACCTCCTGCGCGGCGCGGTGATCGAGAGGACCGCCATGTCGTCGTGCTCGTTCTGGCCGACCCACTGAGCGGCGAGCATGTGCACGTGCTCGACCAGCGCCTCGGCCGGCATGCCACCGCAGGCCGTCAGGGCGCGGCGCAGACGTTCCTCGCCGAACTCCTCGTCGCCCAGCGGGCCGCCGTGGGCCTCGGTGATGCCGTCGGTGTAGAGCAGGCACGAGTCGCCGGGCGCCAGCACCACCTCGTCGGTCGACGTCATGATCCGCGGCAGGATGCCGACGAGCGTGCCCTTCGTCCTGGCCGCCTCGACCTCGCCGTTCGCCCGCACGATCAGCGGCGGCAGGTGCCCGCCCGAGGTCAGCTTCACGCGGAGACCCTCGTCCACCGGCCGCACGGTGCCGACGACGGTGGTGATGAAACGGGACTTGTCCGTCGTGAGCAGCGCCTGGTTGAGGGCGTGCAGCATCTGGTCGTGGTCGGTGACGACCTGCAGGAGCGCGTGCACGGCCGTGCGCACCTTGCCGGTCTGCGCCGCCGCGTCGAGTCCCTTGCCGCAGACGTCGCCGAGCACGACGAACAGCTCGTCGTCCGGCAGTTCGTGCACGTCGTAGAAGTCGCCTCCGACGCGTTCGGTGTCGGCCGCCGCGCGGTAGCGGCCGGCCAGTTCGACGTGCTCGTAGCGGCGCAGCGTGGGCGGCAGCAGGTCGTTGGTCAGCCGTTCGGTGATCACGGCCTGCTGGGTGAACAGGCTCGCCGCCGAGATCGCCACTCCCGCCCGTGAGGCGAACAGCCGCGCGAACGCCTCTTCGTCCTCGGTGAAGTGCGCGTCGCGGCGCATGAGGATCAACGCACCCGCCGGCACGCCGTGCCCGGGCAGCGGCGTCACGACGATCGACGACACGTCGCCCGCCAGCCACTCCGGCGCCGCGGCCGGGTCGATCCACCGCGACGGCACCGGCGGGAACCCGCGCAGCGCCTCGCTGAGCCCGATCACGGCCTCGACGTCGACGTGCCGCAGTTCGTAAGTCGGCGCCTCATCCCGGCGGCAGCGCGTGACGGGGTGCCCGTCGCCCGACCGCGGCGCGATCACCAGAACCTCGTCCGCGAGGTGCTCGGCGGCCATCTCGGCCACGACGGTCATGCAGCGCTCGGGGTTGAGCGACGTCATCAGGGCGCTGGACACCCGTGACAGCAGTGCGGCCCGTTCCCGTTCCAGCAGCAGCTCGGTCTCGTCGAGCAACCACCAGGTGACCGAGTCGTCCTCGTTGTCGACCCGGTGCGTGGTGTAGCTGCGTTCCGCGATGTGCACGGACTCGCCGTGCCGCCATTGCGACGGCGAGACCTGTTCGGGGACGAGCGATTTTGCGGCGTCGTTCATGCCGTGCACCGCACCGGCGGCGTCAACGACGAGCGCGGGACACGGTGCACGCAACCAGCTGGATACCGTGACCACGTTCGAATTGTCTCACCCGATGCCGATCAAGAACAACGTTTGAGACCCCGCCGGGCGGGGTAGTGATCCTCATGGGACGGTCACAAGATCACCCGGCCGGTGATGCCGGTCACGGAGTTCCCGCCCACCCAGATCTCGCCGCCGTCCTGCGAGAGGTGCACCCGGCCCCGGCGGCCGAGCGCGGTGCCCTGGGCCGCGACGTAGCGCTGCTGGGCGATCCCCGCCGGGATGAGCCACTGCGCGATCGACGCGTTGAGGCTGCCCGTCACCGGGTCCTCCTCGAACCGGCCGCCCTCGTTGATGAACGCCCGCACCTCGAACGCCGCCTCGCCGCCGTCGGGGTGCGGCCCGACCACCCCGATGCCCGTGAACTCACCGAACCGCTGGTAGTCGGGCCACAACGCCAGCACGGCAGCGGCGGAGTGCAGCAGCACGGCGACCCACCCGGGCCCGTTGTCGGCCCATTGCGCACCGGCGATCTCCTCCGGCTCGATCGCCAGCGCCGCGGCGAGAGCCGAGTGGTCCGCGACCGGACCGCCGCGCAGCAGCGGTGGGGCGGCGAACGCCAGCCGCGAGCCGTCGCGGCGCACCTCCACCAGCCCGGCACCGCACTCCTGCACCAGCCGGTCCGGGTCGCGCGGGGTGTTTCCGGCGGCCAGCCACGCGTGGGCGGATCCGAGCGTGGGGTGGCCCGCGAAAGGCAGCTCGCGGCTCACCGTGAAAATTCGTAGCCGATAGTCGGCGGCGGGGTTCTCCGGAGGGAGGAGGAACGTCGTCTCCGCGAGGTTCGTCCAGTTGGCGAACGCCGCCATCTGCTCGGTAGTGAGGCCTTCCGCGTTGTGGACGACCGCGAGCGCGTTGCCCCTGGTGAACTCGTCGGTGAACACGTCGACCTGGCTGAACGTCCGCATCCGGCCAAGCTAGTCAATGGTTTCGGTCTACGTCTGGTGAGCGCGCGAGGTGGGGGCCTCACACGTGGTGCCGTCCGGTTACCGGCTCTTAACCTCGATCACATGTCCTGCCTGCGATGACGGAGGCGAACACATGCGATTGAGGAACGCGCTCGTGGTACTCGCGGCGGTCACAGGTCTGGCCGCCGCATCCCTGTCGATCTCGCTCGCGGCGGTCCCGCCGCCGCAGCCCGGCACGCTCACCAGGTACGACATCACCGGTACCTACGTCAGCGGTGTGTCGTCCGGCGGCTACCTCGCCAACCAGCTCCACGTCGCGTATTCGAGCGTCTTCCAGGGCGCGGGCATCTTCTCCGCCGGCGCCTACGACTGCGCGCAGAACAACCTGAACACCGCGCTGTACGCGTGCATGGACACCTTCCAGGCGCGCAAGACGCCGGCCGAACTGGAGCAGCTGACCAGGAACCGGGCGGCGGCGGGCACTCTCGACCCGCCGCAGAACCTCTCGGGCGACCCGGTCTGGCTGTTCCACGGCAGCGCGGACGACACGGTCGCCCGTGTGGTGAACGACGATCTCGCCACCTACTACCGCGACTTCGGCGCACGGGTCGCCTACAACAACACCACCGCCGCCGGGCACGCCTGGGTCAGCCCGATCGGCCCGAACGCCTGCGGTGCCACGGCTTCGCCGTACGTCAACAAGTGCGGGATTGACGTGGTCAGGGAGATGCTGGGACACCTGACCGGTCCGGTGAACGCGGCCGCCTCGGCGTTGTCCGGCAAGCTCGTCCAGTTCGACCAGAACGCCTACGTGCCCGGCGGCAACGCGGCGTCGGTCAGCATGGGGCGTGAGGGTTTCGCCTACGTGCCACGGTCCTGCGAGACGGGGCCGTGCAAACTGATGGTCACGCTCCACGGCTGCTACCAGTACTTCGGGCTGGTCGGCAACGCGTTGTTGGTGTCGGCGTACCTCAACGAGTACGCCGACACCAACAACATGATCGTGCTCTACCCGCAGGCCACCACGATGACCGGGAACCCGCGCGGCTGCTGGGACTGGTGGGGTTACCAGTCGCCGCAGTACGCGCTGAAGACCGGCCCGCAGATGACGGCCGTCATGAACATGGTCAAGGCCTTGAGCGCCGGAGGACCACCGCCCACCACAACGACCACGACCACGACGACCACGCCGCCGGTCTCTGAATGCGTCACCGCCAGCAACTACGCCCACACCGTCGCCGGCCGCGCCTACGTCACGCTGGGCCAGACCTACGCGCTGGGCTCCCACCAGTCGCTGGGACTGTGGAACACCTTCACCACCAGCACCCTCCGGCAGGCCTCGCCGAACCACTGGGTGAAGTGCTGACCGGCTGAGTTCCGGGGTGGCGGCGCGCACCGCCACCCTGGCCCCGTCAGCAGTGGTCGAACGCGTACCCGGACTGGCCCGGCCCGACGAGGTAGCGATCGCGCAACGTCGTCGTGGCAGGGGTGTCCGGGTCGTTGCACACGTCCTCGAACGTGCCGCGCAGGTCATCGGTGTACTCGATGTCCATCACGTGCTCGAGGTACACGTCCGAATAGGACGAACACTCCTCCCACCGGTGGCACTCCTCGGAGACCGCGAAGTCGAACCCGACCTCGGAGCGTCCGCGGGCCGCCTGTTCGGAGGAGTTCTTCTGGCCGATCGCGAGGCCCTTGGCGTGCGAGCGGTCGGCGAGCAGCTTCGCGTAGGCGAGGTTGTTGTTCACGCTCAGCTTGCCGCGGGAGCGCAGGTACGAGTCGAGGTTGTCCACCTCGACGGCCTTGAAGCCCTTGGCGGCGCACTGGTCGATGGTGCGGCCGATGATCGAGGCGAGCTCGGTGCGCTTCGCGGCGGTCGACGTGTCGAGCAGGAACTCGTCCGGCCAGTTCGGATCGATGATCGGCCTGCCGGACGAGTCCTTGAGCACCAGGTGGCCGCGCTGGTTCAGCCAGACGTCGCGGTCCCCGGGCTGGGACTGGAACCCGTTGACGTAACAGATGTTGTACACGCCGGCGGCGGGCGAGGCGGTGCTGTCGCGGGTCACCAGGTTCACGCCCTGTGGCGGCGTGTACGCGGCACCGAGCTGGTAGTCGAGCACCGCGCCGACCGGGGGCAGTTCGACGGCCGCCGCCGAGATGCCGTCTGCCTGACTGGACGACGCCAGTGGCCCGGCGACGCAGGCCGCGAGGGCGAGTGCGGCGAGGGCGGTCCCGGTGAGGGCGCGCGCAGGGGAGGTCATAAGCGCCTGACTCCTTGATCGCTCACGAAAGGTGATTGGGTCTGAGCGACTGTAGCGAAAAGGCGCTCTGATGGCCAGAAAGCAATCTCATTCGGTCACAATGCTTGCTTGTTTGAGCGATTTCCGCTTAGGGTCCCCGACCACAGAGCCGCCCCCACCCCTGAGGAGTCGACATGGCACACGGCAGAGGGCTGAGTCGCCGGACGGTGCTGACGATGGGCGCCGCACTCGTCATGACGGCGGCCTGCGGAACGGGTTCCGGCGGCGACGGCAAGGTGAAGGTGTGGCACGGCTACACCGACAAGGAGGCCGCGGCGTTCGACAAGCTCGCCGCGCGCTGGAACACCACGCACCCAGACCGGCAGGTCGAGCTGGTGTTCAACGGCGGCAACGACAACGCGCTGCAGAAGACGCTGGCGTCGTTCGCGTCGGGCAACCCGCCGGAGGTCGCCTACCAGTACGGCTCCTCGATCACCGGGCTCACCGGCCGCCCGCAGACCCAGGACCTCACCGACCTGCTGCGCGGCGACGCGGCGTTCGACTGGGACGACCTCTTCCCGGCGGGCCGCGAGGCCGCGACCGTCGACGGCAAGATCTACGGCGTCCCCGCGCTCGTCGACAACCTCTCGCTCGTCTACAACAAGAAGCTGTTCGACGAGGCCGGGATCGCCCACCCCGCGGAGACCTGGACGTGGGACGACTTCCGGTCCGCGGCACAGAAGCTCAGCGGTGACGGCCGGTTCGGCTGGGCGTACGTCAACGACGGCACCGAGGACACCGTGTGGCGGTTCCTCGCGCTGCTCTGGCAGGCCGGTGGCGACCTGCTGTCCGCGGACGGCAAGAAGGCCGCGTTCGCCTCGGACGCCGGTACGCAGGCCATGCAGCTGTTGCGCGACATGGCCGTCACGGACAAGTCGGTGTACCTGGACGCGGGCGACCAGCAGTACCTCAACCTCTTCAACTCCGGCCGGATCGGGATGCTGTGGACCGGGCCGTGGGACCTCGGCTCGATCAACGAGGACGTGTCGTACGGCGTGCAGGTCCTGCCGGGCAAGGTCACCCACGCGACGATCGCGGGCCCGGACACGTTCGTCGTGTTCGGCGAGAACGGCCGCACGAACGCCCTGCCGTTCCTGAAGTGGCTGCTCTCCGCGGAGATCCACCTCGAGTTCGCGATGGAGACCGGTCACCTGCCGATCCGGCAGTCCGAGGTGGACCTCTCCGGCTACGCCGAGTTCGAGGCCAAGTACCCCGGCACCAAGGTGTTCGTCGACAACCTCGCGAAGAACGTCACGAAGTCCCGTCCGAACATCCCGCAGTACCCGAAGATCTCCCAGGTGCTCGGCACCGCCGTGCAGTCGGTCCTGCTCGGCCAGGCCGAACCGCGGGCCGCGCTCGACCAGGCCCGCGGTGAGGTCGACCAGGCGCTGGCGGGCTCATGACGCTCGACCGGCGCAAGCTCGCCGACCACGCGGCAGGGTGGGGGTTCGCCGCCCCCGCCGTGGTGCTGATAGGGGTGTTCGGGCTCGTCCCCGTCGTGTGGTCGTTCCTGCTCTCCTTCCAGCACACCGATCTCACCTCGCCCGGGACGTTCGCGGGTGGCGACAACTACGCGAAGCTCGTCGCCGACCCGCTGTTCTGGGACGCCGCCCGCCGCACGATCGTCTACGTGGCGCTGTTCGTGCCGGTCACGCTCGCGCTCGCGCTGCCGATCGCGGTGATGCTCAACCAGGGGATCCGCGGCGTCGTGCTGTACCGGCTCGCCGTGTCCGTGCCGCTGGTGACCTCGACGGTCGCGACCGGCATCATGTTCAGCTGGCTGGCGAACCCGCAGTTCGGGCTCGTCAACGCGGCGCTCGACGCCGCGGGCCTGCCGAAGCAGGGCTTCTTCTCCGATCCGAGCCAGGCGTTGTTCGCCGTGGTGGCGATGACGGTGTGGGGCTGGCTCGGGTTCGCGGTCATCATCTACCTGGCGGCGCTGCAGAACGTGCCGAAGGACCTGATCGAGGCGTCCTCCCTGGACGGCTGCGGTCGCGTGCGGTCGTTCTGGCACGTCGAGCTGCCGCTGGTGTCACCCGCCACCGGCTTCCTGCTGGTGTGGCTCACGATCAACGGCCTGCAGCTCTTCGACGCCGTGTACGTGACGACCAAGGGCGGGCCGCTGCGCGCGACCACCGTGCTCGTCTACCACCTCTACAACGAGGCCTTCGTGAGCTTCGACGGCGGTTACGCGGCGGCCATCGGCTGCGCGGTGTTCCTGCTGATCGCCGCCTTCACCCTCCTGCAGCTGCGGTTCAACCGCCGGTCCCACTACGAGGTTCGATGAGAAGGCCCAGCGCACTGCACCTGGTCCTGCTGCCGCTGTCGGCGCTGATGGTCACGCCGCTGGTCTGGATGCTGCTGGTGTCGGTGTCCACCCAGGAGGAGTCGCGGCGGTTCCCGCCCGGCCTGCCGGGCGGCATCGAGTGGGAGAACTACCTCGCGGCGATGCGGGACGCGCCACTGGGTTCGTGGCTGGTCAACAGCTTCGTCGTCTCCGTCGTCTGCGTGGCCGGCAACCTGCTGCTCTGCTCGCTGGCGGGCTACGCCTTCGCGCGCATCCGGTTCTTCGGCGGCAGGGTCGCGTTCTTCCTGATGCTGGCGACGCTGATGGTGCCGTTCCAGATCGTCATGCTGCCGTTGCTGATCATGATGCGGGAGCTGGGGCTGGTCGACACGCTCGGTGCGCTGATCGCGCCGAACCTGGCCACCGCGTTCGGCGTGTTCCTGATGCGGCAGTTCTTCACCACGCTGCCCCGCGAGCTGGAGGAGGCCGCGCGGATCGACGGCGCGAGCAGGCTGAGGACGCTGCTGCAGGTGCTGCTGCCGTTGATGCGGCCCACGCTCGCGACCCTCGCGGTGCTCACGTTCCTGCAGACCTGGAACGACTTCCTGTGGCCGCTCATCGTCGTGCAGAGCCCGGACACCATGACCGTCCAACTGGGACTGCAGAGCTTCCAGGGCGCGCACACCACGAACTGGCCGAAGCTCATGGCCGGCACGGTGCTCAGCCAGCTGCCCGTCCTGCTCGTCTTCTTCTTCGCCCAGCGGTTCTTCGTGCGGTCGGTGGCCGCAGCGGGCATCAAGTGACTGAACAACCAAAGGAATCCGCCATGCACAGCACCTCCGCCGCGCAGCTGCACACCACGGCCGAGATCGCGTCCCAGCCCGCCTGCTGGCGCCGGGCGATCGCGCTCGTCACCGATCCCGGGGTCGTGGCCGCCCTCCCCGCGCCCGGCGAACGCGTCGCGGTCGTCGGCTGCGGCACGTCGTGGTTCATGGCCCAGGCCTACGCCCGGCTGCGCGAGGACGCGGGGCTGGGCGAGACCGACGCGTTCGCCGCGTCCGAGTTCCCGTTCGGCCGCACCTACGACCGGGTCGTCGCGCTGACCCGGTCGGGCACCACCACCGAGGTGATCGACGTGCTGCGGCGGCTGAACGTGCCGACCACGGCCATCGTCGGCACCCCCGGCACACCGGTCACCGAACTGGCCGACCACGTCGTCGCGCTGGAGTTCGCCGACGAGCGCTCGGTCGTGCAGACCCGGTTCGCCACCACCGCGCTCGTGCTGCTGCGCGCTCATCTGGGCGAACGGCTCGACCGCGCGGTCCTCGACGCGGAGCAGGCCCTGGCCGAACCGCTGGGTGCGGACCTGGTGGAGCGCAACCAGTTCACGTTCCTGGGCGGTGCGCCCTGGACGACCGGTCTCGCCGCCGAAGCGGCGCTCAAGATGCGTGAGGCGTCGCTGAGCTGGGCCGAGTCCTACCCGGCCGCCGAGTACCGGCACGGGCCGATCGCCATCACCGACGAGGGTTCGCTGGTCTGGGTGCTCGGCACCCCTCCCGAGGGCCTCGACCTCGACGTCGCCGGGGCGGGCGGCCGGTGGATCGCCCGGGACCGCGACCCGCTCGCCGAGCTCGTCGCGGTGCACCGGCTCGCCGTGGAGGTCGCGCTGCTGCGCGGGCTCACGCCCGACACCCCGCGCAACCTCACCCGGTCGGTGATCCTGAACGGCACGCCGTGAGGGCGTTGACCGTCACGCTCAACGCGGCGCTCGACGTCACCTACCGCGTCGCCGCGCTCGTGCCGGGCGACACCCATCGTGTCTCCGAGGTGGCCGTGCGCGCCGGTGGCAAGGGCGTCAACGTGGCGCGGATGCTGCGGACCCTCGGCGTGCCGGTGCTCGCGACCGGGCTCGTGGGCGGGGCGGCGGGTGCGGCGTTGCGGGAGGACCTGAGCCGATCCGGCGTGCCGCACGCGATGTTCGCGATCGCGGGGGAGACCCGGCGCACGGTCACCGTCGTGACCGGCTCCGGCCAGGCGACGCTCTTCGCCGAACCGGGACCGGTCGTGACGCCCGAGGAGTGGTCGGGATTTCTCGGTCACTACTCGGAACTCGTCGTGAACACAGACGTCGTGGTGCTGTCCGGCTCACTGCCGCAAGGGCTCCCGGACGACGCCTACGCGACACTCGTGCGTTCCGCACCCGTGCCGGTGGTGCTGGACGCGGACGGCACGGCGCTGGCCCTCGGAGCCGCCGCCGGGCCCGCCGTCATCACCCCGAACCGCGGCGAGCTCGCGGCAGCGTCCGAAGTGGACGATCCGCTCGCTCTCGGTGCCGCGGCGGCACTGGTGTCCGACGGCGCGCGCGGGATGACCGCCCACACCGCCGATGGCGTGTGGGCGGCGGCTCCGCCGGAGGTGATCAGCGGAAACCCGACGGGTGCCGGTGACGCCGCCGTCGCCGCGCTGGTCGCCGGGTGGCACCTGCCGTGGCCGGAGCGTCTCGCCGAGGCGGTGGCGTTGTCGGCCGCGGCGGTGCGCGCCCCTCTCGCCGGCGACTTCGACCGCGCCTTCTACGACCAGCACCGGGCGGACGTCACGCCCAGACCAGTTCCAGAGGACTAGAACATGCCCTTGGGGAAGCTTCGCGAGATGATCGGCGGACCCGCGCCGGTGCCCGCGTTCAACGTGATCCAGGTCGAGCACGCCGAGGCGATCGCCGCCGCGGCCGAGGAGACCGGAGCACCCGTCGTGTTGCAGATCAGCCAGAACGCCGTGCGCTACCACGGTTCCCTGCGCCCGATCGGTGCCGCCGCGCTCTCCGTCGCCGCCGCGGCGACCGTGCCGATCGCGGTGCACCTCGACCACGCCACCTCGGAGGAGCTCGTGCGGGAGGCCGTCGAGCTCGGGTTCGGGTCGGTGATGTTCGACGCCTCCGCGTTGCCGCACGACGAGAACGTGGCCCGCACGGCGGAGGTCGTGCGCTGGTGCCACGAGGCCGGCGTCGGCGTCGAGGCGGAACTCGGTGAGATCGGCGGGAAGGACGGCGTGCACGCACCGGGTGCGCGCACCGACCCCGACGAAGCGGCCGCGTACGTCGAGGCGACCGAAGTGGACTTCCTCGCCGTCGCCGTGGGCACCTCGCACGCGATGCTGAGCCGCGACGCCCAGCTGGACTTCGAGCTGATCGCGTCGCTGCACGAGGCGGTGCCGGTGCCACTGGTGCTGCACGGGTCGTCCGGTGTCGCCGACGAGAACCTCGCGGCGGCCGTGCGGGCGGGGATGTGGAAGATCAACATAGCCACGCAGCTCAACAAGCACTTCACCGCCAGCGTGCGGACCGCCCTCGACGACGACCCCGCTCTCGTCGACCCGCGGCGCTACCTCGGCGCCGGCCGTGAGGCCGTGTCCGCCGAGGTCGCCCGGCTCATCCGCGTACTGAAAGGCTGATCCATGCTCACCATCGCCTTCGTGGGCGCGGGCTCCGTCGAGTTCACCCGGCAGCTCCTGCGCGACGTGCTGTCGTTCCCGGAACTGGCGGACGTCACCATCTCGCTGCACGACGTCGACGCCGAACGGCTGGACGTCGCGGCGGCGCTGGCCCGCCTGGCCGGGGCCGCGCACGTCCGCACCTCGCTGTCGCGGCGGGAAGCGTTGGAGGGCGCCGGCGTCGTGGTCAACATGGTCGCGATCGGCGGCCACGCGGCGACGCTGACCGACTTCGACGTGCCGGAGTCGTTCGGGCTGCGCCAGACCATCGGCGACACCCTGGGGATCGGCGGGATCTTCCGCGGGCTGCGCACCTTCCCGTTCCTGGACGGGCTCGCGGCGGACGTGCTCGCCGTCTGCCCGGACGCGTGGCTGCTCAACTACACCAACCCGATGGCCATGAACATCCAGTACCTCGCGACCGTCGCGCCGCGGCTGAAGGTGGCGGGGCTGTGCCATTCCGTGCACTGGACCATCCACGACCTCAGCGCGCTCGTCGGAGTGCCGCACGACGAGGTGGACTTCCTCTCCGCCGGCGTGAACCACCAGGCGTGGATCCTGCGGTGGCAGCACGGGGGACGTGACCTGTACCCGGCGCTCGACGCCGCGATCGAGGCCGATCCTGGGCTGGCCCGGCGGACGCGCGTCGACCTGTACCGCCGGTTCGGTTTCTACCCGACGGAGACGAGCGAGCACTCGTCCGAGTACGTGCCGTGGTACCTGCGGCACCAGTCCGAAGTGGAGCGGCTGCGTCTGCCCGTCCGCGACTACGCGACGATCAGCGCGGAGAACGTGGCCACGTACGAGAAGACCCGTGCCGCACTGGCCGCCGGTGAACCACCGCCGCCGTTGTCCGACGACGCCGTCGAGTACGCGCCGCAGGTGATCCACAGCCTGGTCACCGGGCAGCGCCGGACGATCCAGGTGAACGTCGCGAACCACGGCCTGATCTCCAACCTGCCGCAGGGAGCCGCCGTGGAGGTGCCCGCGACGCTCGACCGGCTCGGCGTGCACCCGCACCACGTTGGCGCCCTGCCCCGTCAATTGGCGGCCCTGAACCGCAACTTCCTCAACGTGGTCGACCTGACCGTGGCGGCGGCGGTCGAGGGCGACCCCCGGCACGTCCGGCACGCGGCCCTGTGCGACCCGGCGACGGCCGCCGCGCTCACCGTCACCCAGATCGACGACCTCGTCGCCGCGATGACCGCAGCACACGGCGACCTGCTGCCCGCCGCGCTGCGAGGCGCCTGATGGACCTCCTCGTGATCGGTGACGCGAACCCGGACGTGCTCGTGTTCGGCGCCCCCGCCACTCCCGCGTACGGGCAGGCGGAAACGCTGGTGGAACAGGGAGTTCTCACACTCGGCGGGTCTGCGGCGATCGTCGCGCACGGCGCCGCGCGACTGGGGCTGGAGGTCGGTCTCGCCGCGATGGTCGGCCGGGACGCGGCGGGCGACTTCGTGCTGGACGCGCTGAAGTCCGCAGGCGTGGACATCAGCGCGTGCGTCCGGCACGAGTCGTTGCCGACGGCGTTGACCGTGTGCCTCAACCAGGCCGGCGGAGACCGGGCGATCCTGACGGCGCCGGGATGCCTGGCCGCCTTCGGTTCCGAGCACGTTCCGGCGATCTCGGCCCGGCACGTGCACGCGGCGTCGTACTTCCTGCAGCCGCGCCTCGCCGCCGGTCTGCCCGAGGTGTTCCGGGCGGCGCGCGCTCGTGGTGCCACCACCTCGCTCGACACGAACGACGACCCGTCCGGAACGTGGAAGCTGTCCGAGGACCTGGTGGAGCAGTGCACCTTCGTGCTGCCGAACCAGGCCGAGGCGGCCGCGCTCACCGGTGCCGGGGACCCGCTGCCCGTGCTCGCCTCCACCGGCACGATTCCGGTCGTCAAGGCGGGCAGGGACGGGTGCGTCGCGCTGTCCGGCGGCGAACGGATCACCGCACGCCCGCCCGTCGCGGAACCGGTGGACACGGTCGGCGCGGGTGACTCGTTCGACGCGGGCTTCCTGGCCGGCTGGCTGCGGGACGGCGACCTGCGTGCGGCACTGGCGCTCGGTGCGGCGGCGGGAGCGCTGTCGACGCGCGGCGCCGGGGGAGTCGCGACGCAGCCGACCTGGGCCGAGGCGACGAACCTGGCGCGGAGCGTCGAGATAACGAGCACGCAAAGTGCGTGATTTGTGCTCAAGTGGTGCCAAACCGAGCACGATTCGTGCGTTATGCTGATCGGATGCGTCAAGAGCAGCGCCTGGCGGCGATCCTGGGGAAGCTCGCGGACGCGGGCTCGGTGACGGTGACGGGGCTCGCGGAGGACCTGGCCACGTCGGTCGCGTCGATCCGCCGCGACCTCCAGTCGCTCGAGGAGCAGAAGCTGCTCAAGCGGACCCACGGCGGCGCGGTGGCGGTGGAGGTCATCTACGAGCTGCCGCTGCGCTACCGGGTGGGCCGCCGCGAGGAGAAGCGCCAGATCGCCGAGGCCGCCGCGAAGTTCGTCACCGAGTCCGTCCACTCGGTGGGCCTCAACGGCGGCACGACGACCACCGAACTGGCCCGCCTCCTTGCCGGCACCAGGCAGCTGAAGGTCGTGACGAACGCCCTCAACATCGCCTCGGACCTGTGCCCCCGCCCCACGATCGACCTGGTCGTCACCGGCGGCGGCGTGCGCCCGGAGAGCTACGAGCTGGTCGGCCCGATCGCCGACCGGGCCCTCGCCGGCATCAGCCTGGACCTCGTCTTCCTCGGCGTCGACGGCATCGACGCGCGCGGCGGCATCACGACGCACGACGAGGTCGAGGCGCACACCGACCACTGCCTGCTGCGCACGGCGGACCGCGTGGTCGTGCTCGCGGACGGGTCCAAGGTGGGCAAGCGCGCGTTCTCCCGCATCGCTGGGATCGCCGACGTCCACGTGGTGATCACCGACTCCTCGGCGCCTGCCGCGGAACTGGACCGGTTGCGGGCGGCCGGTGTCGAGGTGGTCGTCGCCTAGGCCCTGTCCCGCAGGTCCCTCTTCGGCGCGGCGGCCACCGCCTGCGCGACGATCCCGCTTTCCCCGCGGCAGCGCCGGACCGAGCCCGCGATGCTCGGCCGGGTGAGCGCGCTGATCAACGCCGAACGGCTTCCGCACCGTCGAGCCCATAAAGTGACCGCATGACGGGCGCGGACTGGATTGCCTCACTGACCGCCGACGGCGATGCGCTCGGCAGGGTCAGCACAGCGGAACGCGTAGCCGACTTCGTCCGGACCCGTGTCATGGAGGGCGACCTCCCGCCGGGCACCCGCCTGTCCGAGGAAGCACTGCGCACCGCACTGGGCGTCGCACGCAACACGTTGCGAGAAGCGTTCAGGCTCCTTACGCGCGAACGTTTGCTGGTGCACGAGCACAGCCGAGGCGTCTTCGTGCGCACCCCCGGCGTGGCGGACATCCTGGACCTCTACGCCGCCCGGCGCGTGATCGAGGGCGGTGCGCTCAGCGCGTGGCGCACGGCGCCGGAGGAGAAGCGGCAGGCGGTGCGCGACGCCGTGCGGTTCCAGCGGGAGTCCGCGCAGGCGGAGCGCTGGAGCGACGTCGCCACCGGCAACGTGCGGTTCCACCTCGCGATCACCGGCCTGGCCGGCAGCGCCCGCCTCGACGAGGAGGTGCGGCGGCTGCTCGCGGAGATGCGCCTGGTGTTCCACCACATGGGCGACCAGCGCGAGTTCTACGAGAACTACGTGCAGCTCAACCGCGACATCCTCGAACTCGCCGACGGTGGTGCCGTCCGCGAGGCGGAAGAAGCGTTGCGGAAGTACTTCGACGTCGCCGAACAGCACCTGCTCAGGCGAATGCGGGCGCACGGCTAGCAGCCCGCCGGCTCCTCCAGCTCCGCTGACCTGCGATCTTCGTCCGCGGCCGAAGCAACCTGAACGGTTTCGGCGCGCGTTGGCAAAGACGGGGTGTAAGGCGAAGCGAAACCCGAGGAGCTTCATGTCGTCAGACGCGGAACTGATCGGCAGATCGCTGAGCGGAGACACCGATGCCTTCGTCGAAGTGGTCAGCCGGCACGAGACCGCGATCGGGAACTACCTCGCGCGCCGAGTAGGACGTCAGACCGCCGAGGACGTGCTCGGTGAGGTGTGGGTGGCGGCCTTCGAGTCGCGGGCGAGCTACGACCGCTCGCACCCCGGGGCCCGGCCCTGGCTGTACGGCGTCGCGCTGAACAGGCTGCGACGGCATTGGCGGTCCGGACCGGCGGAGGAGCCGGCCCCGGACATCTCCCGCTTGGCGGACGAGTGGGACCCCTGGCCCGAAGTGGACGCCCGCGTGGACACGCAGGCACTGCTGCGGCAGGCACTGGCACGGCTCAAGCCGGACGAGCGCGAAGTGCTGGGCCTGGTCGCCTGGGAGGACCTGACCGTCGCCGAAGCAGGACGGGTGCTCGCCATCCCGGCGGGCACCGCCCGTCGCCTGCTGCACCAAGCGCGCAAGGCACTGCGTGACGCACCCGAGGTGGTCGCGCTGCTGCAAGTCCCGACAACGTGAGAAGACACCCCATGGATGAGATGGATCTGATGAAGAAGCTGCGTGACGTGCCGTCCCCCCGCCCTGAGGCGTACGACAGTGCCCGCACGGCGCTGAGCGCCGCGATGGCCGAGCCCACCGCCACGGTCGTGCGGCCGAAGCGCTGGTTCTCCTGGCCCAAGGCCGGTATCGCCGCCGTCGGCGCGGCAGCCGTGGCGACGGCGGTGGTGATGGCCACGACGAGCGGCAGTGCTCCGGTCGCTCCGCCGGTCGCGGCCCCGCAGGTGGTCGACTCCCCGCTGGTCAAGCTGGCCTCCGACGTCAAGGCGGGTGCGCAGCCCGGTGACGCGTCGCTGATCATCCGCTCGACGATCGCGCCGGACAACTCGCCCTACGTCTTCTACACCGTCTACACGGACAAGGGGCAGACCTTCCACGGTGACTCGGCGAAGACCCTGTCGGCGGCGGCCGCCAAGGGCCAGGACCTGGCCACCGAGTACGACGCGACCGTGATGGCGGCGGCCCGTCTCGCCGCGGACGGTGATGTGGAGAAGGCCAAGAACGCGATGGTCAACGTCTCGCCCGGCTGGGCGCTCGGCAAGAGCACCGCCGAGCAGGAGAAGGAGTGGGCGCAGCGCCAGGAGGCGACTGCCGAGGTCTTCCGTCTGAAGGGCCTGCCGGTGCCCGCGCCCAAGCCGCGCCCGACCGGCAAGGAGCTGGAGGACGGCGTCAACAACGCTCTGTGGAGCAACACCACGTACGCGCTGTTCATCGGTGCGGCCAACGCCGAGGTCCGCGCGGGCGTGCTGAAGCTGCTCGCCACGATCAAGGACGTCACCATCGGCAGGACCGACGCCGAGGGACGGCCCGCGCTGACCCTCACCGCGGGGCCCGCCCTGCAGGGCGGAAACGGTACGCACGTGCTGACCGTCAACGCCGACAACGGCCTGCCGATCCGTTCCGAGACCATCCCGGCGGCGGGATCGGACGGCAAGCCCTTCGTGGCCGACTACAGGTCGTCACGCGTGACCCTCGCCGACGTGGCGGCGGGCAAGATCTGAACCACCAGTCCTAAGAGGACCGAGAAGATGTCTCGGTCCTCTTAGTGCTGCCCGGTCGTGAACTCCTCCGCTCCCAGCACGTCCAGCAGTGCCAACGCCTCCGCGTCGCGCGATCCCGGTGGCGCGCTGTAGAGCACGAGGTTCTGGTCGCGGTCCGTGAGCGCGAGCGAGTCGCAGTCGACGGTGATCTCGCCGACGCGCGGGTGCCGGAACGTCTTCGTGAGCACCACCGCCGCCTGCACGTCGTGCCGTTCCCAGAGCCGGGCGAAGTCCGGACTGCCCGCGCGCAGCTCGTCGACCAGCTCGGACACCGCGGGATCGGCCGGGTACCGCGCGAGCGTGCTGCGCAGCTGCATGACGACGTGGTGCCGGAACTCGGTGGCGTCCGAGACCCCGTAGAGCGGCCGCTCTTCCAGGAACGCAAGGCGCGCGAGATTGCGTTCCCGCGGTGCGAGTTCGCGGAAGTCCTCCATCAACGCGGCCGTGAGGTCGTTGCACGCCAGCACTTCGAAGATCGCCGAGGTGACGAACCCGGCCGTGCGCGGCAGCCGTTCGAGCAGCGTGAGGATGCTCGGCCGGACGTCACGCCGATGCCGTCCGGTGCGACTGGGCGCCGTGCCCGCGAGCACGTGGAGGTGGTCGGACTCGGCTTCGGTGAGCAGCAACGCCCCGGCGATCCCGGCGAGCACCTCGGCGGACGGCCGCGGCGCCCGCCCCTGTTCGAGCCGCACGTAGTACTCGGTGGAGATGTGCGCGAGCACGGCCACCTCCTCCCGCCGCAACCCGGACGTCCGCCGCCGAGGCCCCGCGGTCAACCCGACGTCCTGCGGCCGCAACCGCTCACGACGGCTGCGCAGGAACGCTCCGAGCTGCTGCTTGTCCATACCCCGAGTATGAGCCGACGGTGGCCGCCCAGCCTGGTACAGCCTGTGCCTGCCTACGCCGCCGAACACGGCCGACGGTGGTGCCATGACGAACACCAGTGGACTTCTCGCCGGCAAGACCGTGCTGATCACCGGCGCCAGCAGGGGAATCGGCGAGGCCGCGGCCCGCCTCTTCGCCCACGAAGGCGCCTCCGTGGTGCTGGCCGCCCGCAGCACCGGCACGCTGACCCGCATCGTCGCCGAGATCCGAGCCGACGGTGGCACCGCGGACGCCATCACGCTGGACCTCGCCGACCGCCACGGCATCCGCACCGCGATCGACCAGGTCGGGCAACTGCACGGACGCCTCGACGGCGCCTTCAACAACGCCGCGGTTGTCCAGCAACCCGGCCCGCTCGACACGACCAGCGACGACGAGATCGACGAACAGTTCGAGGTGAACTTCCGCGCCCACTGGACCGCCATGACCGCCGAGGCCGCCCTCATGCGCCGGCACGGCGGCGGTGCCATCGTGAACACCTCCAGCATCGGCAGCCGCCGCGCCAACCCCGTCCTGCCCGCCTACGGCGCCATGAAGCGCGCACTCAACAGCCTCACCGAGACCGCGGCCGTGACGTGGGCCAAGGACGGCATCAGGGTCAACGGCATCACCCCCGGCGGCACCGCCACGGCGATGATCGACCAGTGGGAGGCCGCGACCCCCGGCGTCAAGGCGCACATCACCGCCACCAGCCCGGTGGGACGCATGGCCGAGCCCCGCGAGGTCGCCGAGGTGGCGGCGTGGCTGTTGAGCGACCGGGCTTCGATGGTGAGCGGTGCGCTCGTGCCGGTGGACGGCGGAGCGGGAGCCTGACGGGAACTCCAGTCCTGCAGGGAAGGCGGACGGTGATCACCGTCCGCCTTCCGCCGCTACAGGTCCGCCATCGCCGACACAGGAGCTTCGACGCAGTCGGCGACGAACCGCAGGAAGCCACCCGCGGTGCCGCCGTCGCACACGCGGTGGTCGAACACGAGCGACAGCTGCACGATGTGCCGCGCCACGATGTCCCCGCCGACCACCCAGGGCCGGGGCAGGATCCGGCCCATGCCGAGGATGGCGACCTCGGGATGGTTGATGATCGCGGCACTGCCGTCGACCCCGAGCACGCCGTAGTTGTTCAGCGTGAACGACCCAGAGCTCAGCTCGGCCGCGGTGGCGGTGCCCTCGCGTGCGGCGGCGGTGAGCCTGCGGATCTCGGTGTCGAGGCCGCGCATGCTCAGGCGGTGCGCGTCCTTGATCGCCGGGACCACGAGGCCGCGCTCGGTCTGTGCCGCGAGGCCCAGGTTGACGCCGTCGAGGTGCGTGATCTCGCCGCGCTCGGTGTCGACCCGGGAGTTCAGCTCCGGGAAGCGGGCGAGGCCCGCCACGACGAAGCGGGCGACCATGGCCAGGATTCCTGGTGCCGCACCGGACTCCTTCAGTTCGGCGCGGAGTTCCAGCAGTGCGGTCGCGTCGACGTCCACCCAGGTCGTCGCTTCCGGGATCTCGGTGCGGCTGCGGGTCAAGGTCGTGGCGACCGCCTTGCGCATGCCCGTCAACGGCACGCGGGTGCGGATCGGCAAGCCCGTGCGCTGGTCCACGTCGCTCGCGACCACCGCCGGTGCGGCGAAGGCGGCTTCGACGTCGCGGCGCGTGATCAGGCCGTCCGGGCCGGTGCCCGTCAGCGACTGGAGGTCTACGCCGTTGTCGCGGGCGAGGCGGCGCACTATCGGCGACTGCACGGCGGGGCGTTCCCCGTTGCGCGCCGGCGGCCTCACGGAGGAGCGTTCCTCGATCCGCGCCGACGGCCTCGCGGCGGAGCGGGGAACCGCTTTCCGCCGGCGGCGGGACGTGGTCGCCTCGGAGGTTCCGTAGCCGATCAGGACGTTGCCGGAACCGGCGCGCTCCTCCTCGGCGTAGGTCTCCAGCCGTGCGGCGTCGACCGAGATCAGCGGGGAGCCCACCTGGAGGGTGGCGCCTTCCTCCCCGTGCAGGCGTGCCACCACACCGCCGAACGGTGAGGGCACCTCGACCATCGCCTTGGCCGTCTCGACCTCGGCGACGGGTTCGTCCACGGCGACCGCGTCACCGGTCTTGACCAGCCACCGGACCAGCACCGCCTCGGTCAGTCCCTCGCCGAGGTCGGGCAGGTCGAACACCTGGGAGCTCATGCGACGTCCTCCCACTGCAGCGTGTCGACGGCGTCCAGGACCCGGTCCACGCCGGGCAGGAAGTGGTGTTCCAGCTTCGGCGGGGGATAGGGGACGTCGAACCCGGTGACCCGGCGGACCGGCGCCTCCAGGTGGTGGAAGCACTGTTCTCCCACCCGTGCCGCGATCTCGGACGCCACCGAGGCGAAACCGGGTGCCTCGGCGACCACCACGGCCCGGCCGGTCCGGCGGACCTCGGCGCACACGGTCTCGTCGTCGAACGGGACGATGGACCGCAGGTCGACCACGCCCAGGTCCCGGCCCTCGGTCGCGGCCTGCGCGGCGGCGGCCAGCGCGACCGGCACCGACGGCCCGTAGGCGATCAGCGTGGCGTCCTTGCCGGGACGACGGACCACCGCGCGCCCGATCGGCGGGACGGCGGCCGACACGTCGACCTCCTCCTTCGAGAAGTAGTGCTTCTTGGGTTCGAGGAAGATCACCGGGTCGGGGCTGGCGATCGCCGCGCGCAGCAGACCGTAGGCGTCGGCGTTGGTGGCCGGCGCGACGACGGTCAGGCCGGGCGTGTGCGCGTAGTAGGCCTCGGACGAGTCGCAGTGGTGCTCCACACCGCCGATCCCGCCGGCGTAGGGGATGCGGATGACGATGGGCAGCCGCACCTTGCCGCGCGTGCGGTTGCCCATCTTCGCGACGTGGCTGACGATCTGCTCGAAGGCCGGGTACGCGAAGGCGTCGAACTGCATCTCGACGACCGGGCGCATGCCGTTCATGGCCATTCCCACCGCCATGCCGACGATTCCCGACTCGGCCAGCGGGGTGTCGAACACCCGGTTCTCGCCGAAGTCGCGGTGCAGTCCGTCGGTCACCCGGAACACCCCGCCCAGCTGGGCCACGTCCTCGCCGAACACCACGACGGAGTCGTCCTCGGCGATGGCGTCGCGCAGCGCGGTGTTGATCGCCTGCGCCATGGTCATCTTCGGGGTCGTCGCGGAGCTCATCGGGCCTCCTCGAAGTCGAGCTCGGCCCGCAGAGCCGCGCGCTGTCCGGCGAGCTGCGGCGTGGGGGTGGCGTAGAGGTGGGCGAACAGTTCCCCGGGGTCGGCCGCCGACTCGGCGCCGACGCCGGTCCGGACCGCTGCCGCCATCGCCTCGGCGGCGGCGGTGATCTCCTGCTCCCGTTCGTCGTCGAGCGCGCCGACGGCGGTCAGGTAGGTCCGCACCCGCAGGAGCGGGTCACGCGGAAGCCAGTCCGCGACCTCGTCGTCGGTGCGGTAGCGGCTGGCGTCGTCGGCGTTGGTGTGGGACTCGATGCGATAGGTGTCGGCCTCGACCAACGTCGGCCCCTCACCCGCACGTGCCCGCGCGACGGCCTCGCCGAGCACCTTCTCGAGGGCCGGCAGGTCGTTGCCGTCGACGCGCACGCCGGGCATGCCGTACCCGATCGCCTTGACCGCGAGCGACGGCGCGACGGACTGGCGGGCGAGCGGCACCGAGATCGCGTACTTGTTGTTCTGCACGAAGAAGACCACCGGGGCGCGGAAGACGGCGGCGAAGTTGCAGGCCTCGTGGAAGTCGCCCTCGCTGGTCGCGCCGTCCCCGCACAGCGCCATCACCACCGTGTCCTCGCCCTTGAGACGCGCCGCGTGACCGACGCCGACCGCGTGCGGCAGCTGGGTCGCCAGCGGCGTCGCCTGTGGCGCGACCTTGTGCCGCACCGGGTCGTAGCCGCAGTGCCAGTCCCCGCGCAGCAGGGTGAGCACCTCGACCGGATTCACCCCGCGTGCGGCGATCGCGGCGGTGTCGCGGTAGGTCGGGAACAACCAGTCGCCGTCCGAGAGCACCGACGCGCACGCGACCTGGCAGGCCTCCTGACCGCGTGAGGACGGGTACACGGCCAACCGTCCCTGACGGACCAGCGCCCCGCATTGTTCGTTCAGCCTGCGCGCGAACACGAGCCTGCGGTACCCGTCCAGCAGCGCCTCGGCGTCGGGCGCCGACGTGCCCCGGACCAGCCGCCCGGACTCGTCCAGCCACCGGGCCGGGGTGATGGCCGCCTTGAGCTGACCAGCACTCATCCGCACCTCCTGCGAGCAGTTTCAGTTGGTCGGAATGTTGCCTAGAGTTGTGGCCGTTCGGCCACATCCGCGCGCGAGTGCGAGACGAATGGTCAACTGCTCCGATTCAGCAGGTCCAGTTGGCTCGCCAATGTGCGCATTCGACCTGGGAAGCGAGACACGTGGACGCGGAGTTGGACGAGATCGACCGCCGGATCCTGCGTGAACTGGAGGCGGACGGCCGGTTGTCCGGGCGGGCCCTGGCCGAACGCGTGACGATCTCGCGCGCGAACGCCTACGCCCGTTTCGAACGCCTGGTGGCCGACGGGGTGATCACCGGTTTCACCGCGCGCGTCGACCCGGTCAAGGTCGGGCTCACCACGTCGGCCTACGTGGCGATGACGGTGCGCCAGAACAACTGGCGCGATCTTCAGACGCAGCTCCGCGCGATCCCCGAGGTGCGGCACATGGCGCTCATGGGCGGCGAGTTCGACGTGATGCTGCTCGTCAGGGCGGAGGGGAACAACGCGTTGCGGCGCGTCGTGCTCGAGCAGCTGCAGACGATCCCCGGCGTCCTGTCGACCAAGACGTTCCTGATCTTCGAGGACGCTGACAACTGAGTCGCCCGTCACATCGGGTGGAAGCTGACGCCGGTGTCAACGAATAGCGTCGAACCGTCCGCAACACACGGTGAAGGAGCTGTTCGTCATGAGCAAGGCGTTGGGGTACAAGGCTTTCGGCGGTGCCGAAGTGCAGGGGTTCTTCGAGCGGCCGACTCCCTCTCCGGGTCCCGCCGAGGTCCTCGTCCGCGTCACGGCCGCGGGAGTCAACCCGCTCGACCACAAGCTGCGGTCCGGGCACGCCGAAGCCCTCAACGGCCACCTGCCCTTCCCCCAGGTCCTGGGAATGGAGGCGGCCGGCACGGTGCTGGAGGTCGGTGCCGGCGTGACCGGCCTGGCCGTCGGCGACCGGGTCACCGGCTTCGCGCTGACCGGCGCGGGCACGTACGCGGAGACGACGCTGCTGCTCGGCGAGTCCACGGCCCGCATCCCCGACGCGCTGCCGGACACCTGGGCGGCGACCATCCCCGTCGCCGGCACCACCGCGCTGGACGTGCTCGACCAGCTCGACCTGCCCGCCGGGGCGTCGCTGCTGGTGAACGGGATCGGCGGTGGCGTCGGCATCGCGCTCGCCCAGCTCGCCCGCGACCGGAACCTGGTCGTGACGGGCACGGCCGGCACGGCGAAGCGGGACCTCGTCACGGCCACAGGTGCGACCTTCGTCGACTACACCGGGGGTGACGTCGCGGGCCGGCTCCGCGCGCACGCCCCGAACGGCTTCGACGCCGTGGTCGACAACGTCGGCGGCGAGTCCCTGCGCGAGGTCGCCCCGCTGGGAGCGCGGCTCATCTCGGTCGGCGACCCGTCGGTGACCGAGCTCGGCGGCGTGCCGGTCCACCGCCGCGTGGACCGGCGAGGCCTCGAACGCGTCGCCGAACTCATGGTCACCGGGCGGCTCGACCCGCACATCACGCGGACCTACTCGCTCGCCCAGGCGCAGGAGGCGCTGGCACTCGTCGAGTCCCAGCACGCCTCGGGCAAGGTCGTCCTCGACCTCAGCCTCTGACCGCGTTCACCCGGCCTCCACCCGGTACCGGGTGTTGATCTCGATCAGCTCGTCGAGGGAGGCCCTGGCCTCGACGAGCCGCGTGATGTCCGCGGTCAGCCGGTCGCGTTCTCCCAGCATCGTGGTGAAAGCGTCCTCGGCGACGGCCTTGTCGTCGGTGTACACGCACGGCAGCAACCGGGCGATCACCTTGCTGTGCAGGCCCGCGTCGAACAACCGGCGGATCATCTCGACCCGCCCGACCTCCGTGGCCGCGTAGTGCCGTTGCCCGCCGGAGGACCGCGTGCTGTGCACCAGGCCCTGCTGCTCGTAGTAGCGCAGGGACCGGGGGCTGACTCCCGTTCGCCGGGCGAGTTCGCCGATCTTCATCGTCGTGGCGGGAAAGGTCGTGGTCACCTCGCCCACCCTAACCGCGTTCGGCGGAGGACCGCCGTTCGCGCGAAGCCCGCAGGTACCCCATGACCAGGGACTCCAGGTCGGGCTCGGCACCCGCCCAGCCCTCCGGTGTCGGCCTGGCCTCCCGCAGCAGCAGGGTGGACTGGCGTTCGGTGCGGGTCGCGCTGATCAGCGTTCCCTCCACAGCGGACTCGTCCGCGGGCGGGCCGACCAGGATCCTGTGCTCTGCCAGTACTTCCTCGATGTCGCCGCTGACCTGGACCCGGCCCTCGTCGACCAGCAGGAGGTGGTCGCACACCTCGCGCAGGTCGCTGAGCAGGTGCGAGGACATCACCACGGTGGTTCCGCGGTCGGCGACCTCGGCCATGATGATCCGCAGCGTCTCGTCGCGGGCCAGCGGGTCGAGGTCGGCCAGCGGTTCGTCCAGGAGCAGCAGGCGGGGGAGCCGTCCCAGTGCCAGCGCGATGGCCACCTGGGTCAGGCCTCCCGCGGACAGCGTGCCGACCTTCGCGTCCTGGTCGACACCCGCCTGCAGCGCGAGCACCTCGTGGGCGCGCTCGGCGGACCAGCGGTCGTTCATGGACGCGCAGTAGCGCACCAGCTCGCGCACCTCGAGGTCGCGGTGGAGCGGGCGGTTCTGCGCCAGGAACGAGACGTCCTGGTGGATGCGGCCCCGCACTGGGGTGCCGAACGCCGTCAACTCGCCGGTCGTCGGACGGACGAGGCCCGCGGCCATCCGCAGCAGGGTGCTCTTGCCGGCGCCGTTCGGGCCGACCAGGGCGACGACCTTGCCCTCGGGGATGGTGAAGCCGCAGTCGCGGACCGCCCAGTGGGTGCCGTATCGCTTGCCCAGGGCGGTGGCGGTCAGGGGGTTCATGATCGTTCCTCGGCAGCGTAGTGCTCGTCGCGGACCGCGGCGTACAGGGCGTCGACGTCCTCGACGACGAGGCCGCCCTCCCTGGCCCGGCTCATCCAGCCCGCGAGTTCCTTGCGCAACGGCGCGTCGTCACCGGTGGTGGCCTCGGAGGACAGCGACTTGGTGATGAAGGTGCCCAGGCCGCGGCGGGCCTCCACCAGTCCGTCCCGTTCCAGCTCGCGGTACGCCTTGAGCACGGTGTTGGGGTTGACGGCGGTCGCGTCCACCACCTCCCGTGCTGAGGGCAGCCGGTCGCCGGGGTTCAGCAGTCCCAGCCGCATGGCCTGTTTGACCTGCTGGATGATCTGCACGTAGGTGGAGACCCCGGAGCGCCGGTCGATCCGGAACTCGATCACATCGGTGAGCATAGGTGCTTCCCCGGACCGGAGCCTCCACCGTGCTCAGCTCTGCCGCCGCAGCGCCCAGGCCGTACCCGCGAGCAGCAGGGCCGCGAGCCCGCCGTAGACCGCCGCGTCGGCCAGGTGCACCTGCCAGGCCTGGCTCTCCGGGATGAAGACCGCGTACCGCTTCGCGAGACCGGACTGCGGCAGGCACGCCAGGAACCCCTCCTGCGTGTTCGGTGTCCCGCCCGGCGTCGTCTTGCAGGCCTGGTTCAGGGCCAGGACCTCGTCCTCGGGCACCGGTCGTCCGGCCGCGTCGAGCCAGCCGTCCTCGATCACCAGGTTTCTGTTCGGGTCCACGTCCAGGCTCGTGCCGGCCGTGACCTCCTTGCGCTGTGCGGGAACCAGGCCGTTCACCAAGCCGGACAGGGCGAAGCGCACGACGATGAACGCGCCGAGCGCCGCGGTCATCGCCACCAGGGTGCGGCGGGACACCACACCCAGGAAGGTGCCGAGCATGAACGCGAACAGCGTGTAACCCACGGGCGAGACGTGCTCGATGCCGAAGTTCACCGCGTTGAACGGACCGTTCATCCACGGCCCCAGCGTGCCGGCCGCGGACAGCCACCCCGAGACCAGGTGCTGCAGCACGACCACCACGACCAGCGCGGGCACCAGCGCGATCACCAGCTTGCTGAACATCCACCGGGTGCGGCTCGCGGACTGGGTGAACGCCAGCACGTGGGTGCCCTGCTCCAGTTCCTTGGCGAACAGGGGTGCCCCGATGAAGACGCCGATCAGGGCCGGCAGGCCGGTGATCGTGAACTGTCCCAGCAGGAACGGGTTGCCCCACGCCTCCCGGAAGGCCTTCTGCGCCCCGTCCGGCGCGGAACACTCCTCGAGGGACTGCGTCACGCACTGGGTGAGCTGCGACGAGGAGATGTCGTCGAGCATGGCCGACCACAGCAGGGCGATGACACCCGAGCCGACGACCAGCAGGCCCAGCAGGGTGATCAGTTGCAGCCGTTGCAGCCGCCACGAAGCCCAGATCATGCCGCTTCCCCCTGTGCCGCCGCGCGCATGTGGTCGAGGGCCAGCTGACCCAGCGGAACGCCGCCCGAACCGAGCCGGTCGACGTCGCCGGCCAGCAGGATCCGTCCTTTGTGGAGCAGGACGAGGTGGTCGCACACGCCTTCGAGCTCCGCCAGCACGTGCGAGGACAACAGCACGGTGATGCCCTGGGCCCTGGCTTCGGTGATCAGCGCGCGCAGCACGGTCTCGCGGGCCAGCGGGTCCAGGTCGGCCAGCGGCTCGTCGAGCAGCAGCAGCCTCGGCCGCTTGCCCAGGGCCAGTGCCAGCGCCACCCGAGTGCGTTGCCCGCCGGACAGGGTGCCGATCTTCGCGTTCACCGGCACGGCCGCCTGCCCGATCAGGTGCTCGGCGTAGCCCTGGTCCCAGGTCGGGTTGGTGCGGGCCCCGTAGGTCAGCGTCTCGGCGACGGTCAGCTGCGGGTAGAGCGGCTTCTGCTGGGCCAGGTAGGACACCGCCGGGTGCAGCCCCTTGCCGGTCGGGCGGTCACCGAAGACGGTGAGGTCCCCGGTCGTCGGCCGCAGCAACCCGGTGATCAGCCCCATCAGCGTGCTCTTGCCCGCGCCGTTCGGGCCGACGAGGGCCACGACCCGGTTCGCCGGGATGACCAGGGACGTCTCCCGCAGAGCCCACCCCCTGCGGTACTTCTTGCCCACGCCTTCGGCGATGACCGGAAGCGTCCGGTCGGGCTGCGTTCGCGAGTTGATGGCCGTGTCCCCTTCGTCGTCGGTGGCGCCAAGGTAACACCTTTCACTAGTGAAGTAGTGGTTTGGTGATCACGGCCTCGTGCGAGCAACCTGGCGCAGGGGTCCTCCGATCGGAGGATGGCGGGGGTCTACCGCGTCCGCGGTGATCCACGCCCGCGTGGTCGATCCGGCGCGCTCCCGCGGGCGGCAGGCTTTCGCTGTGGAAGCACAACCTGACGTCATCAGCACCTTGCGCCCGGTGCGCATCTCCTACATCGACAACCTCCGCGTCTTCCTGACCTTCCTCGTGGTCGTGCACCACTCCGCGGTTCCCTACAGCAATCTCGACGTCTGGCCGAAGTGGCAGCACACCGCCCCGTCTTCCGCGGCGGAGCCGTTGGACCTGTTGCTGGTGGTCAACCAGACGTTCTTCATGGGGTTCTTCTTCTTGCTGTCCGGGTACTTCGCGCCCGGAGCGGTCGACCGAAGAGGGCCGCGCAGGTTCGCGGCCGAACGTCTGAAGCGGCTCGGGATCCCGTTCCTCGCGTTCGTCGTGCTGCTGCGCCCGTTCTTCGTCCTGCCGGACTACGTCAACCTCCCGGCCGAGACCCGGCCGTCCTTCGCGGTCCACTACTTCACCACCTGGGAGGTCGGGCCCGCCTGGTTCCTCGAAGTGCTGCTGATCTTCTCGCTCGCGTACGCACTGCTGCGGCACCTGCGCACGACCGCGGAACCGTTGCGGTCACGACCTTTGCGGCGGCGGGACGTGCTCGGCTTCGTGCTCGTCCTCAGCGTGGTCACCTACGCCTGGCGGATCTTCGTCCCCCACGGCACCGACGAGCCGGTGCTCGGACTGCCCAGCCCCGCCTACATGCCGCAGTACGTGCTGCTCTTCGCCGTCGGTGTCGCGGCGTACCGCCACCGCTGGCTCGCGACGCCGTCGCGGAGATCAGGCTGGTTCGGCGTGCTCCTGGTGGTCGTGTCGTTCGTGCCGCTGGCCCTGGGCGGCTACCGGGGTTTCGGGGCGTCCGGTGCCCTGGCCGGTCACGACCCCGCCCACCTGGCTCTGGCCGTGGCGGAGTCGCTGTTCGCGGTCGGCGTCGTCCTGGTCCTGCTCCGCGTCTTCGAACGCTTCGTCGCCGGTGCGTCGCGGTTCAGCCGCTACCTCGCCGACAACGCCTTCGCCGTCTACCTCGTGCACGCGCCGGTCATCGTCGGAGCTGAGGCGTTGCTGCTCCAACTCGACGCGGCACCCGTGCCGAAGTTCCTGCTGACCCTGGTCATCGCCGCGATCGGAAGCTGGGCGATCTCGGGCGCTCTGCGCCGCGTGCCCGCCGTACGGGCAACGGTGTGACTCGGCCGGGCGTGCGATCATGCAGGTCGTGGGCGTCGAGGCCGAGTTGCGCGAGGAGTTCGACCGCTGGGAGCGCCGGGAGACCGCGGTTCTGAAGGCACTCCCGTACCCGCTGCTGGCGGTCAGCGTCGTGCTCACCCTCCTGCAGTCGCTCTGGGACGCCCCGGTGCACCTCCCGGCGGTGCTCGGGCTCTCGGTCGTGCTCATCGCGTGGGTCATGTGGTTCCACACGTTCCACCCGGAGTTGCACGGCAACGGCCCGCTCATGGGCCTGTACTACACGGGGCTCGTGGCCTTGACCGGCTGCCTGGTGCTGCTCACGCCCTGGTTCGGCTTCTTCGCCTTCATCGGCTACGCGCACGCCTTCCAGTACCTGAAGGGCCAGTGGCGCTACGTCGGTGTGGTCGTCACGTCCGCGGTCTCGTCGGTCTCCTACGTGGGAGGGTCGGGCAACATCACGGCCGACGAGTGGTGGAAGTGGCCCGCCGTCAGCGTGCTCACCGCGGTGATCGCCACGGCGGCCTTCTACGCCGACGTGATGTCCGACCGGCGCAACCACGGGCAGAAGCGAGCGCTGGCCGAGCTGCACAAGGCCAACGCCGAGCTGGAGACCGCACTGGCGGAGAACGCGCGCCTGCACTCCGAACTGCTGGTGCGGGCCCGCGAGGCCGGTGTGCTCGACGAGCGGCAGCGGATGGCGCGGGAGATCCACGACACCCTCGCCCAGGGCCTGGCCGGCATCCTCACCCAGCTCCAGGCGGCCGAGCAGGCGCCGGGCGAACCGGCGGTGTCGCGCCGGCACGTGGCGAACGCGATGGACCTGGCCCGCGAGAGTCTCACCGAGGCCCGCCGGACGATGCGCGCGGTGGGACCGTCCGCACTGGTGGAGTCCCTCCTCCCGGACGCGATCGGCGACGTGGCCAAGCGCTGGTCGGAGGTGCACCGCGTGGAGGCCGTGCTGACCACGACCGGCGACGCCCGCCCGATGCACACCGACGTCGAGGTGGCGCTGCTGCGCACCGCGCAGGAGGCTCTCGCCAACGTCGCGAAGCACGCACGAGCCGGTCGGGTCGCCCTGACCCTGTCGTACATGGAGGACCTGGTGACGCTCGACGTGCTGGACGACGGAGTGGGTTTCCTGCCCGGGACCAAGCGCGCTGGCGGCTCCGCGGACGGGGGCTTCGGGCTCGCCGGCATGCGGCAGCGGGTGCAACGCCTCGCGGGGCGGCTGGACGTCGAGTCCGAGCCCGGCGGCGGCACCGCGATCACGGTGACGGTGCCGGCGATCCCCGCCGGGAGCACGAGTTGATCTCACTGCTGATCGTCGACGACCACCCGGTGGTGCGGGACGGCCTGCGGGGCATGTTCGGTGCCGATCCGCGCTTCGAGGTGGTCGGCGAGGCCGGTGACGGCGCCGAGGCCGTCGCGGTCGCGGAGCGCCTCCGTCCTGACGTGATCCTCATGGACCTGCGGATGCCGGGGACCGACGGGGTCGCCGCCATCAGGGAACTGGCGAAGCGCGGGGTGCCGTCACGGGTGCTGGTGCTCACCACGTACGACACGGACAGCCACGTGCTGCCGGCCATCCAGGCGGGCGCCACCGGCTACCTGCTCAAGGAGACGCCGAGGGAGGAGCTCGTCCGAGCGGTGGAGGCCGCGGCACGCGGGGAAGCGGTGCTCTCCCCGGCTGTGGCGACCCGGCTCGTGGGGCAGGTGCGCACACCGGCCCCGGCGCCGCTGTCGGCGCGGGAACGGGAAGTGCTGGAGCTGATCGCCCAGGGCTCGACGAACCGCGAGGCGGCGAAACGGCTCTACATCAGCGAAACGACGGTCAAGACGCACCTGCTGCACGTCTACGCGAAGCTCGGCGTCAACGACCGGGCAGCCGCCGTGGCCGCCGCTTTCTCCCGCGGCTACCTCACGCCTCAGGACTGACGGCGGCTACGGGCGTCAGCTGTTCTCCGTGCGTCTGAGCAGGCGGCGCACCACGTGGGCGGCGTCGCGGCCGACGCCGCGCAGGGTCGCCGACGAGAGACTGCGTTGCCACTCCAGTCCGACGAAGCCCAGACCGGGGTGCCGGCGGGACACGCCGCGGTCGTGCTCGGTGCCGAGCCCGCGCAGGTACGGCAGGTCGGGGCGGTACCCGGTGGCCAGGACGAGCGCGTCGACGTGGTCGCGCCGCTCGTCCGGCCAGATGACCTTCGAGCCCTCCAGGGCGGTGAACATCGGCCGGCGGTCCGGGCGGTGTCGTTCGAGGGCGGCGCGGTAGACGCCGGTGTCGAGCACCGGGGTGGTGAAGCCGTCGGGCAGCCACGGGCCGATCGGGAGGTGGTCGAGGCCGGTGCGGTCCAGCCAGAAGTGCAGGTCGCGCCCGAAAGGGCGTTGGGCGGAGAACTTCACCGGCTTGCGGGTCGCGAGGGTGACGTGGGCGTGCTCCGCGAGTTCGGCGGCGATCTGGACCGCGGAGTTGCCGGCGCCGACCACGACGACGCGCCGGCCGTGGAACGGTTCGGGGGAGCGGTACCGCGCGGCGTGCAGGACGGTGCCGGGGAAGTCGTCGAGGCCGGGCACGGCAGGCCGGTGCGGGTTGCCGAAGCCGCCGGTGGCGGCGATCACGATCGGTGCGGTGAAGCTGGCGCCGTCCATCGTCGTGACTCGGAAGCCGTTGTCGCGCAACACCTCGGCGACGCGATGGCGGCTGCGGATGTCGACGTTCAAGTGTGCGGCGTAGGCGCGGAGGTAGTCGGCGACTTCGTCACGGTGCGGGTAGCGCTCGGGGTCGCCTGGGAACTTCAGGCCTGGCAAAGCGCTGTACCTGGCTGGTGAGAACAAGGTCAGGCTGTCGTAGTAGTGCGGCCAGGAGCCGGCGGGTTCGTCGCCGGCTTCGAGCACGAGTGGTCGCAAGCCTTGTGCAACCAGGGCATGAGCTGCGGAGAGACCGGACTGGCCGGCGCCGATGACGATGGCGTCGTGGCTGTTCATGGGCACCTCGAAGTAGCCGTCGCCGTGTCCGGCGACGGTGGTGGGTGGTCGGGGTCTAGCCGGCGGCCCGGCGTTCGAGGAAGACGGTGTCGCGCCACACGCCGTGGTGCCGCGCGATGCGTTCGCGGACGCCGAGGGTGCGGAAGCCTGCCGCGTGGTGCAGGGCGAGGCTCGCGCGGTTCTCGGGGAAGATCGAGGTCTGCAACGTCCACAGGCCTGCCGCGTCGGCGGCGGTGACCAGCTTGTGCAGCAGGGTCTTGCCGACGCCCCGGCCGCGGAAGTCCGCTGCGACGTAGACGGAATGCTCGGCCACGCCCGCGTAGCAGTCCCGTGTGGACACTGGCGTGGCGGCCGCCCAGCCCGCCACCGCGCCGTCGGTCTCGGCGATCCAGCGGTGCTCGCGCAGCCACTTGGCGTCGAGCGCTCTGCGTTGGGGCACTTCGGTTTCGAACGTCGCGTCGCCGGTGGCGATGCCCTCGGCGTAGATGCGGCGCACAGCGGCCCAGTCGTCGTCGCGCATCGCACGGACCGTCACGTCGAGCGGCAAGTTCTCCGGGCAGCACGGACGGGGCGCGAGCACGCCCATGACGATGTCGGCCGCGTGCGGCAGGCCGGTGCAGCACGACGGGTTCACGGTGACGTGGGTGGCGGTGCCTTCCTTGTGCATCCGCAGGAAGCCGACCTCGGCCAGCTTGCGCACGTGGTGCGAGCAGGTGGACTGGCTGATGCCGGCCAGCTCCGTCAGCTCGCCGACGGTCATCGACCGGCCCGAGGTCGCCACGGCGTGCAGCAGCCGCACGCGGGTCGGCTCGGCGAGGCAAGCGAACCAGTCCGCGTAGGTCGCGGCGTCCTCGGCGGGCAGCACGGACGGCATGGCCGCTGTCGTCGTCATGGGGTGAAGTATCGACACAGATCGATGGTTGCGTCAATCGATCCCGGTCGATACAGTCCGCGGTGTTGATTCGAAATCCGTCGATACAAGGGGTGCGTCGTGAGTGAGTTGCCAGTCGTCGTGGTCGGTGCCGGGCCTGCGGGGTTGTCCGCGGCGGCGCACCTGGTCGAGCGGGGCGAGCGGGTGCTCGTGCTGGAGGCGGGCGACCGTGCGGGTGCGGCTGTGTCGCAGTGGAACTACGTGCGGTTGTTCTCGCGGTGGAGCGAGCTCGTCGACCCGGCCGCCGAGCGGCTGCTCGTCCCGGCCGGGTGGGTGCGGCCGGACGGCGACGTCTACCCCACCGGCGCGGAGTGGGCCGACCTGTACCTCACCCCGCTGGCCGAGGTCCTCGGTGACGGGGTGCGGTTCGGCGCGAAGGTCGTCGGGGTCGCCCGGCGAGGACGCGACCGCGTCGTGGACGCGGGCCGCGAGGACGAGCCGCTGACCGTGCACGTCCAGACCGCCCACGGCGAGGAGCGGATCGCGGCCCGCGCTGTGATCGACGCCTCCGGCACCTTCGGTTCGCCGAACCCGCTGGGCGGCGACGGCCTGCCCGCGGCGGGGGAGGAGGCAGCGGCGGCGCAGATCAACTACCGCGTGCCCGACCTCGCCGCCGAGCGCACGCGCTACGCGGGCAAGCGGATCGCGGTCGCGGGCAGTGGTCACTCGGCGCTCACCGCGTTGATCGCGCTGGCGGAACTGGCCGAGCGGGAGCCCGGCACGAAGATCGTGTGGCTGCTGCGCCGAGGTGCCGTGGGCAACGTCTTCGGTGGCGGCGAGTCCGACCAGCTGCCCGCGCGCGGCGCTCTCGGTCTGCGGGCGAGGAAGGCGGCCGAGGCCGGGTACGTCGAGACCGTCACCGGGTTCCGCACGGCCGCGGTGGAACGGGGCGGCGACGGCAGGCTCGCCCTGGAGTCGTTCGACGGTCACCGCGTCGAGGGAGTCGACGAAGTCGTGGTGCTGACGGGGTTCCGGCCTGACCTGTCGTGGTTGTCGGAGGTCCGGCTCGACCTCGACCCGGTGCTGCAGGCGCCGTCGAAGCTCGCGCCGTTGATCGACCCGAACGTCCACTCGTGCGGCACCGTCTACCCACATGGTGAAAACGAGCTGCGGCATCCCGAGCCGGGTGTTTACCTGGTGGGCATGAAGAGCTACGGCCGTGCGCCGACGTTCCTGTCGCTGACGGGCTACGAGCAGGCGCGGTCCGTCGTGGCCGCGATCGCCGGTGACCACGAGGCGGCCGGGCGCGTCGAGCTGGTGCTGCCCGAGACCGGGGTCTGCGGCGGTGCCGGCGTGTTCGACGCTCCCGCGGAGCAGAAGAACAGCGGCGGCTGCTGCAGCGCGCCGGAGACGGTCGACGTGACGATCGGACTCGTGCCCAGTGCACGCTGACACGACGGCGCGGCCCGGCATCGACGCCGGGCTGCGCCGCGTGCTGATCGTCCTGTGCACCACCGAGATCATCAGCTGGGGAGTGCTCTACTACGCCTTCCCGGTGCTGCTGCCGACGATCAGCGCCAGCACCGGGTGGTCGCTCGCGGCGATCACGGCCGGGTTCTCCGCCAGCCAGGTCGTCGCGGGCCTGGTGGGAATCCCGGTCGGGAGACTGCTCGACCGGCACGGTCCGCGCGCCATCATGACCACCGGATCGATCGTCGCCGTGCTCGCGCTCGCCGCGCTGGCGACCGCGGACTCGCTGGTGTGGTTCACGGCGGCGTGGCTGCTGGCCGGTGTCGCCATGGCCGGGATCTTCTACGCACCCGCGTTCGCCGCGCTGACCCGCTGGTACGGGCCGCGCCGGGTGTCCGCGCTGACCGCCCTGACGCTGGTCGCCGGACTGGCCAGCACCGTGTTCGCGCCGCTGACCGCTGTGCTGAACGAACGACTCGACTGGCGCGGCACCTACCTGGTTCTCGCCGGATTCCTCGCTGTCACGACGATCCCGCTGCACTTGTGGGGCCTGCGGCTGCCATGGCCGGCGGTGGAGCACGAGACCGCCCACGCGCCGTCGGCGGTGGCGCGCAGCAGGCCGTTCCTGGTGCTCGTGGTCGCGATGAGCCTGGCCGCGTTCAGCGTGTACGCGGTCGTGATCAACCTCGTCCCGCTGCTGACCGAACGCGGCATGACCACCTCGGCCGCCGCGGTCGCACTCGGCCTGGGCGGCGTGGGCCAGGTGCTCGGCCGGCTCGGCTACGCCAGGCTGGCCGCGAGGACCTCGGTACGCACTCGCACGGTGCTGATCCTCCTGGTGAGCGCGGTGGTGACCGCTCTGCTCGGCGTGGTGCCCGGTCCGGCGCTGCTGCTGATCGCGGGCTCGGTGCTCGCCGGTGTCACGCGCGGGATCTTCACGCTCGTCCAGGCGACCGCGATCACGGACCGCTGGGGAGCCGTCCATTATGGACAGCTCAACGGCCTGCTCACCGCGCCCGTCATGCTCACCGCGGCCATCGCGCCGTGGGCGGGCAGCGCGATGGCGGCGTGGCTGGGCGGCTACCCGGCCGTGTTCGTGGTGCTGGGCGTGATCGGGGTGCTGGCGGCCGGGTTGTCGACCGCCAGCGTGCCGCGTTAGCCGAGGAGCTCCGCGACCAGCCCGCGGACGCGGCGGTCGATGTCGTCGCGGATCGGGCGCACGGAGTCGATGCCCTGTCCGGCGGGGTCTTCGAGCTGCCAGTCCAGGTAGCGCTTGCCGGGGAACACCGGGCAGGTGTCGCCGCAGCCCATCGTGATCACCACGTCGGACGCCTCGACGTCCTCCGTCGTGAGCTTCGACGGGACCTCGGCGGTGATGTCGAGTCCCCACTCCGCCAAGGCCGCCGCGGCGGCGGGGTTGACCTTCTCGGCGGGTTCGGAACCGGCCGAGCGCACGCTGATCCGGCCCATGCCGTAGTGCTGCAGCAGTGCCGCGGCCATCTGGGAGCGGCCCGCGTTGTGCACGCAGACGAACAGCACCTCGGGGGTCTTGGACACGGTGGTTCTCCTTGTTCCCAGCGGGATTCTCAGTCGTGGAGCAGTTCGGACAGCAGGCCGCGGACGCGGCGGTCGATGTCGTCGCGGACGTCGCGGACGGTGTTGAGCGAGGCCCCGGCCGGGTCGGCGACGTCCCAGTCGAGGTAGCGCTTGCCGGGGTAGACCGGGCAGGTGTCGCCGCAGCCCATGGTGACCACGACGTCGGCGGCGCGCACGACCTCGTCGGTCAGCGGCTTGGGGAACGCCTCGGTCAGCTCGATGCCGAGCTCGGCCAGCGCGTCGGTGACGGTCTGCGGGATGGTGCCGGTCGGCTTGCTCCCGGCCGAGCGGACGGAGACCTTGCCGAACGCGTGGTGCTCCAGCAGCGCGGCGGCGATCTGCGACCGGCCCGCGTTGTGGACGCAGATGAACAGCACCTGCGGCACGGTGATGGTGGTCAGGCCGTCGGCGCGGCCCTGGTCGGTCAGCCGCTGGCGGGTGAAGCGCGCGGTCAGGACCGGCAGGTAGGTGGTGACACTGGCATTCTCGGCGAGCAGGTCGTAGGTCTCGTCCACGACCTTGGCGACGGTCTCCCGGGAGAACACACCGTGGAAGCGGTCGGAGAGCTCGTCGGTGATCCGGAGCAGCTGGGCGGTGAGCTCGTGCTGGGGGAGTCCGCTGGTGCGGGACATCAGATCTCCTTGGACCGAAGTTCGTCGATGCAGATCACACTCCGTGTATCGACTTTTGTCAATCCAAGCCGCTATGGTCGTCGTCATGACGAGCCCGGAGAAGACGCTGCTCGACTCGGCGACCGCCGCCCGCCTGTTCAAGGCGCTCGGCGACCCGATCCGCGTCGAGCTCGTCAGCCTGGTGCGCCGGACCGAGGGCCAGGAGGCGTGCTTCTGCGATCTGGCCGACCAGTTCGACATGCCGCAGTCCTCTCTCAGCCACCACCTCAAGATCCTCGTCAACGCCGGTGTGCTCAGTCGTGAACGCCGCGGTACCTGGAGCTGGTACCGCATCGACAACTCCGCGATCGACACCCTCGCCGCCGTGCTCGCGCCCGGAGGTCCGTTGCGCGACACCAGCGCCTGCTGCGACTGACCCGACCACATCTGAAGGAACCCGTTGAACACCAGGGAAACCGCGGCACCGGACGTGCTGCACCGACTGTCCTTCCTGGACAGACTGCTGCCGGTGTGGATCGGCGTCGCCATGGTCGCCGGACTGCTGCTCGGCCGGTTCGTCCCCGGCCTGCAGGGCGTGCTGGACGCGGTGGAGGTCGACGGCGTCTCGCTGCCGATCGCCCTCGGCCTGCTGCTGATGATGTACCCGGTGCTCGCGAAGGTCCGCTACGACAAGCTCGACACGGTCACCCGCGACAAGCGCACGATGGTGCTGTCGCTCGTGCTGAACTGGGTCCTCGGCCCCGCGCTGATGTTCGCGCTGGCCTGGATCTTCCTGGCCGACCTGCCCGAGTACCGCACCGGCCTCATCATCGTCGGTCTCGCCCGCTGCATCGCCATGGTCATCATCTGGAACGACCTGGCGTGCGGCGACCGCGAGGCCGCCGCGGTGCTCGTGGCGCTCAACTCCGTGTTCCAGGTCGTCATGTTCGGCGTGCTCGGCTGGTTCTACCTCGACCTGCTGCCCGGCTGGCTCGGCCTGGACACCGCATCCGTGGACTTCTCCGCGTGGGAGATCGCCAAGTCCGTGCTCATCTTCCTCGGCATCCCGCTGCTGGCCGGCTACCTCAGCCGCAAGCTGGGGGAGCGGTCGAAGGGCCGGGACTGGTACGAGTCGAAGTTCCTGCCGCGCGTGGGCCCGATCGCGTTGTACGGCCTGCTGTTCACGATCGTCGTCCTGTTCGCGCTGCAGGGCGAGACCATCACGAACCGCCCGCTCGACGTCGTCAGGATCGCGCTGCCGCTGCTCGTCTACTTCGCCATCATGTGGGCCGGTTCCTACGCGCTCGGCAAGGCGTCCGGACTCTCCTACGAGCGGACCACGACGCTGGCGTTCACCGCGGCGGGCAACAACTTCGAGCTCGCCATCGCCGTCGCGATCGGGGTGTTCGGCGTGACCTCCGGTCAGGCGCTGGCCGGTGTGGTCGGGCCGCTGATCGAGGTGCCCGTGCTCGTTGCGCTCGTGTACGTCAGCCTCTGGCTGCGGCGTCGCTGGGTGACCCGTGCTCGAGTCTGACGTCGTGGTGATCGGCGGCGGTCAGGCAGGGCTGGCCGCCGCCTTCTACCTGCGCCGCGCGGGCATCGGCCACGTGGTGCTCGACGCGCAGCCGATGCCGGGCGGAGCGTGGCCGCTCACGTGGAACTCGCTGCGCCTGTTCTCCGTCGCCCGCAACAGCTCGCTGCCCGGCCGGCCCATGCCGTCCTTTCCGGACGGTTACCCGACCGCGCAGCACGTCGTCGACTACCTCACCGACTACGAGAAGCGCTACGACATCCCCGTCCACCGGCCCGTCCAGGTCACCTCGGTGACCCGCGACGGCGACCGGCTGCTGGTGCGGACCGACTCCGGCACCTGGTCCGCGCGGTACGTCATCAGCGCGACGGGCACCTGGTGGCGACCCTTCCGGCCGCTGATGGACCTGCCCGGCCGCCAACTGCACACCGTGGACTACCGCGACCCGCTCGAGTTCGCGGGACAGAAGGTCGTCGTGGTCGGCGGCGGCAACTCCGGCGCGCAGATCGCCGCCGACCTCGCGCCGCACACCGAGCTGACCTGGATGACCCGCCGGCCGCCGCGGTACATGCCCGACGAGATCGACGGCAAAGCTCTGTTCGACATCGCCACCCGGCGCGGCAGTGTCAGCGACCTCGGCGACATCGTGGCCGTGCCGCCCGTCCGCGAAGCCCGCGACAACGGACTGCTCGTCGCCAGCCCGATGGACGCCGAAGCCTTGTCCGATGCGGACGTCGTGGTGTGTTGCACCGGATTCCGGCCCGCCCTGAGCCATCTGGCCCCGCTGCGACTGCGCGACACCGGAGGCCACGTCGCCGTCGAGGGCACGACGGCCGTGGAGGAACCGCGCCTGCACCTGCTCGGCTACGGCGGCTGGACCGGCCCCGCGTCCGCAACCCTCATCGGGGTCGGGCCGACCGCGAAGGCGGCGGTCGCGAAGATCGCGGCGACGCTCAGGCCGTGACCGCGCGCCGTTCGCCCACGCTGCTCAGCACCGCGGCCATGCGGTCGGTCGTCTCCGGGCGCACCCAGTAGTAGACCCACGTACCCCGGCGCTCGCAGTCGACCAGGCCCGCCTGCCGCAGCAGCTTGAGGTGGTGCGAGATCGTGGGCTGGGACAGCTCGAACGCGGGCGTCAGCTCGCAGACGCAGACCCCGGCCTCGGGTCCCGAAGCGATCATCGAGAGCAGCCGCAGGCGCACCGGGTCGCCGAGCGCCTTGAACATCATCGACAGCTCGGCCGCCTGAACCGCTGCCAGCGGGTCCTCCGGCAGCGGTGCGCAGCAGCCCGCCTCTTGCTTCGACATCTTTCAATATTGACGGCACTCGGGCTTTCGCGCAACACTGCATAGACAAACGTCGATACAGCCTGGAGGTAGCCCCGTCATGAGCGAGCAGACCGAGCTTCGCGAGACCGTTCGCGCCCGCTACGCCGCCGCCGCGACCGCCGTCGTCCAAGGTGGAGGCGGCTGCTGCGGGCCGCAGACCGCGCAGGTCGACGAGACCTTCGGCGCCACGCTCTACCCGGCGGCGCAGCGCGACGAACTGCCCGCCGAGGCCGTGGCCGCCTCGCTCGGCTGCGGCAACCCCATCGCCGTCGCCGAGCTCCGCGAGGGCGAGCGGGTGCTGGACCTGGGATCGGGCGGCGGCATCGACGTCCTGCTCTCCGCGCGCCGCGTGGGCGCCACCGGCAAGGCCTACGGCCTGGACATGACCGACGAGATGCTCGCGCTCGCAGTGTCCAATGCGGACAAGGCAGGCGCCACGAACGTCGAGTTCCTCAAGGGGAACATCGAGGCCATCCCGTTGCCCGGCGGCACCATCGACGTCGTGATCTCCAACTGCGTCATCAACCTCTCCGTCGACAAGCCCGCCGTGTTCGCCGAGACCTTCCGCGTCCTGCGCCCCGGTGGCCGCATCGGCATCTCCGACGTGGTGGCCGACGACCACCTCACGCCCGCCGAGCGAGCGGAACGCGGTTCCTACGTCAGCTGCATCGCCGGCGCTCTCACGTTCTCCGAGTACCGCGAGGGCCTCGAAGCCGCCGGGTTCACCGACATCGAGATCACGCCGGCCTACGAGGCGGCCGACGGCATGCACGGGACCATCGTCCGCGCGGTCAAGCCACTCGGCGTCAGCCGCTGATCACGCCGATGGCGATGCCGAGCATCGCGGTGTTGTAGATGAACGACAGCACGCCGTGCGCGAGGATCCGCAGCCGCATCCCGGAGGTCTGCGAGTCGACGTCGGAGACCGCGAAGGTGGTGCCGACGGTGAACGAGAAGTACGTGAAGTCGATGTACGTCGGGTGTTCGGTGCCGGGGAACGCCAGCAGCTTCTCCGGCAGGGCGCTGTAGTAGGCCTGCGCGTAGCGGTCGGCGTAGCCGAAGTGCAGGATCGCCCACGCCAGCAGCACGGCGAGCACGCCGAAGGCCTTGTCGACCACTGCGGCTTGGGTGCCTTCCTCGATGAGCACGATGGTCAGGCCGGACGTGATCCCGACGAGGCTGGTGAACAGGGTGAACAGGGTGCCGCTGCGGCGGCCCAGGGCGGTCTTGACCCAGGCGCCCTGGTCGTCGCCCGCCCGCTTGCCGCGACTCAGGCGGATGACGCGGATCATGAGATAGACGACGGCGATGAGGTCCCACAGCGCGATCCACCTGGTGTCGTTCACGTCCGCGAAGAAGATGGGGACGCCGAGCAGGGCGAGTGTGCCCTCGAGGATCCGGGACAGCACGATGGACGGACTGAAACGCATGACTTTCCTTCGTCGGAACGGCAGGGGCGGCCCCGCGACCTGAGGATCGCGGGGCCAGGGGGAGACGTCAGCGCGCGGCGCGGAGGACGAGGTCGACGACCGCGTCCGGACGCGAGACCGCCACGGCGTGCGAGGCTTTCTCGACGGTCACGGTGGCGCGTGAACCGGCCCGGTCGGCCATGAACCTCTGCGCCCGCAAGGGGATGTTCTTGTCGGCGCCGGCGAGCAGGAACCACGAGGGGGTGCTCGCCCAGGCGGGTGCGCCGGACGCCTCGTTCAGGGCCGCGTCCCGGATGGGGCGCTGGGTGGCGGCCATCAGGGCGGTCTGCCGCGCCGGGACGTCGGCCGCGAACTGCTGCCGGAAGAGCGAAGGCTTGATGCTCAGGTCCGTCGAGCCGTCGGACAGCGCGACCGGCGCCAGCGTCTCACCCAACGTGCTGCCGGGGTACTTCGCGGCGAGCTGCGCCGCGGCCTCACCCTCAGCGGGGGCGAAGGCGGCGACGTACACCAGTGCCTTCACCTTCGGGGAACGCGCCTTGGCGTTGGTGATGACGGCACCGCCGTAGGAGTGACCGACGAGCACGACAGGCCCGTCGATGGCGGCGAGGTGCGCGTCGAGGGTCTCGGCGTCGGAGGCGACTCCGCGCAGGGGGTTGGCCACGGCGACGGCGGTGAAGCCTCGCCGCTGCAGCCGCTCGATCACGGGGTTCCAGCTCGAACCGTCCGCGAAGGCGCCGTGGACGAGGACGATCGTGGGCTTCTGCCCGGTTGCGACGGCGTTCGACGTGCCGAACAGAGCGAGCCCGGCGACAGCGGCGAGTGCGGCCAGCAGAGCGGTGATGCGGTGCTTGCGTCTGTGCATGTCCGGTTCTCAGTCTGTGAGGAAGGCGAGCAGGGCGGCGTTGACCTCGGCCGCGTGGGTGAGCAGAAGGCCGTGCGGGGCGCCGTCGATCTCGACGTAGCGCGCGTCGGGCAGGCGGCGGCGGAACTCGCGGGCGGTGGCGTCGATCGGCAGGATGCGGTCGGCGGTGCCGTGCAGGATCAGCGACGGCACGTCGATGCTCTTCACGTCGTCCCGGAAGTCCGTCAGCCACGCCGGGACGCACGCGTACGCCGCCACGGGCGCCGAGGCGATGGCGGTGGCCCAGTTCGCCCGCAGCGCGGCATCGCTCAGCCGGGAGCCGAGCGTCTCGTCGGTGTTGAAGAAGTCGACGAAGAAGTTCTCGTACCAGGCATAGCGGTCGGCCTCGGCCTGCTCGGCGATGCCGTCGAACACCGACTGCGGCACGCCCGCCGGGTTGTCCTCCGTCTGCAGCAGGAACGGCTGCAGCGCACCGAGGAACGCCGCCTTCGCCACTCGCTGCGAGCCGTAGGTGCCGAGGTAGCGGGCGACCTCACCCGAGCCCATCGAGAAGCCGACGAGGACGACGTCCCGCAGGTCGAGCCGGGTCAGGACCTTGTCCAGGTCAGCGGCGAAGGTGTCGTAGTCGTAGCCCGTCATGGTCTTGCTCGACCGGCCGAAGCCCCGGCGGTCGTAGGTGATGACGCGGTAGCCGGCCTTGACCAGAGCGTCGGTCTGCTTCTCCCAGGACTGCCCGTCGAGCGGGTAGCCGTGGATCAGGACGACCGGCTGGCCGGAGCCGTGGTCCTCGTAGTACAGCTCGACGTCGGTCGAGTTCTCGGTGCCGACGGTGATGGTTCCCATGGTGCCTTCCCGCGCCCGTCCGCCGTGTGCGGACAGGGCATGGCAAGAACCTAGGAAGCGAGCAGGGCCGTTCGCGTCCGTCAGACGACGTCTTCGGCGTACGTCATCGTGCCGCGCAGCACAGCGGCGAGCTCGCCGCGGGACGTCACGCCCAGCTTGGGGAACATCCGCTGGAGGTGCGTGCTCACCGTCCTGGGCGAGACGTACAGCCGCTCGCCGATCTCCCGGTTGGTCAGCCCCTGCGCGGCGAGCTGGGCGACGTGCAGCTCGGTCGAGGTGAGCCGGTCGACGGCGGCCGGGTCCTGACGGGGCGAGGAAGTGCCGGCGGCGCGCAGCTCCTGGCGTGCCCGCTCCGCCCAGGCCGACGCCCCGAGCGCGTCGAAGACCTCGCAGGCGGCCTGCAGGACGACGCGGGACTCCGCGGGCCGGCGGTGCCGCCGCAGCCACGCGCCGAGGGCGAGGTGCACCCTCGCCCGTTCGAACGGCCAGTCGACGGGGACGGCGTCGAGGGCCGTCCGGTAGAGCTGCTCGGCGGCGTCCGGCGGGCTGAGCAGGGCGTGTGCGAGGCGCAACCCGCACAGCAGGGCGGGTGAGGGGGTCTGTTCGGCGAGTGGGGCCAGCTCCCGCAGGACCTTCCGCGCCGCTTCGGCGGACTCGCTGCGCACGGCCGCCTCGACCAGCTCGGCGACCCCGTAGAAGCGCAGCCAGGGGTGGAAGGCGGGGTCGGCCGGCTCGAAGACGCGGCGCAGGTGCCCGAAGGCGTCGCCGTAACGGCCCTGGCAGAGGGCTGCCTGCCCGCGGGCCATCTGCACGATGGCCAGCGCCGGGCGCGCGTTGCCGGGAAGCGCGGTGCGTTCCGCCTCTGCCGCCCAGGCCTCCGCGTGTGGGTCGCCGCAGACGGCGGCGAGCTGTGCGCGGATGGCGTGCACCATCGCGTGCACGAGGGGCTGACCGGTCTCGCGGGCCAGCTCGGCGGCCTCCTCGGCGGCGAGGTGAGCGGCGCGCACGTCACCGAGCCGCGCGGCGCTGCCCGCCTGGACGCACAGGGCCCTGGCCAGCATCGACAGCCGGCCCTGTGCCCGCAGGGCGTCCAGCGACCTCGAGGCCAGCCGGCTCGCCAGGGCGGGCGCACCCACCGTCACCGCGGCAGCGCCCAGGAGCTGATCACCTTCGGCGTCCTCGGACGACCGGTCCAGCTGACCGGTCAGGGCCTCGAGGACGGCTCGTCCGCGCTCGACCGGCGCGCAGTACGCCCGCAGGGCCACCAGGTCGGCGTTGCCCGCGTCCACGGGCATCCGGTCGGCGGCGGCGGCGACCCGCCGGCGAGCAGCCGGGCCCGGCTCTCCCCAGAAGCAGTGCAGGACCGCGCCCCACAGCATGCGCAGCCCCAGCACGGGCTCGCCACCGGCGGCGATCCCGACGGCCAGCTCGGCCAGTTCGGCGGTCGCGGTGCCCTCGCCCTGCGCGGCCCCCTCGACCAGGGCGATGCCGACCCAGGCCGCACGCCCCTGGTCCCGGACCGAGAGGTCCAGCGAGCGCGCCTGGGCCAGCAGGTGCGCGGCGACGTCGCATTGACCCGACTCCAGGGCGAGCTCGGCCGCACGCAGCAACCGGTCCGCCCGAGCGGAGGGGTCCGCGGTCAGCTCCGCAGCTCGCCGCAGCGCGGCCAGTGCCGCGGCGACACCACCTCGCCGCAGAGCCCTGCCGGCCGTGGAGTCCAGGTCTCGCGCCGCTTGCTCGTCGGAACCGGCGGTGGCGGCAGCGCGGTGCCACGCCTGCCGGTCGGGCTGCCCCTGGAGCTCGCAGGCGAGAGCGGCGTGCGCGGCCTGCCGTTCCGCGGCAGTGGCCGCGTGGTGCATGGCCGAGCGGACGAGCGGGTGCCGGAAGACCAGGTCCCAGGGCTCCACCAGGCCTGCCTTGACCGCCGGTTCCAGGGCGCCGACGTCGACCGCTCCGCCGAGCATCCGGGCAGCGGCGGCGAGGCACTCGTCCATCGTGCCGTCGCCGTTGAGGGCCGCGAGGAGGAGGACCGCCCTGGTGTCGGCCGGAAGACGGGAGACCCGGGCCGTGAAGGTCCGCTCCAGCCGCTCGGTCAACGGCAGCGGACCCGGCGTGAGCGCGTACGCCCCACCGACCGACTGCAGCGCGACCGGCAGCTCGGTCAACGCCAGCGGGTTCCCGGCCGCCTCCACCAGCAGCCGCCGCCTGACGTGCTGCCCCAGGCCGGGCGCCACCGCGTCCAGCAGCTCACCCGACACCTCCTCCGTCAGCGGGTCGAGCTTCAGCACGGGCAACCCGGCGCCGCCGAGCCGGTCGTCGAGGCTGCGGGTGACGGCGACCAGCGCGAGCGGGTCGGACTCGATCCGCCGCGCGACGAACCCGAGCACGTCGAGACTGGCCCCGTCCATCCAGTGAGCGTCCTCGACGACCACCAGCAACGGCGCCTTCACCGCCGCGTCCGACAACAGCGTCAGCGCGGCCAGCCCGACGAGGTAGAGGTCGGGCACGACCTCGTCGGCGAGCCCGACGGCCGCACGCAGCGCAGCACGTTGCCGTCCGGGCAGGTCGTCGATCCCGTCCCGCAACTGGTGGACCAGCTGGTGCAGACCGGCGCAGGGCACGTCCTCTTCGGACTCCACCCCCACCGCCGTGATGACCCGCGTCCCGCGCTCCGACGCCTGCGCCGCCGCCTCGGCGACCAGCGCCGACTTGCCGATCCCAGGGGCACCGAGGACGACCACCGCGCCACCCGACCCGGAGGCGGCCTGCTCGACCAGGGCAGCCAGTGCCCGGCGCTCCGCCTCGCGACCCAGCAGCGCCCGTCGTTGCATGCCGCGCTCTCTTCCCGTGTGACTCCCCGCTGCCGGCAAGCGCCGCGGCCACGCCCAACGGGCCGGCCCTGCGAGGGCTTCAGTGCCCGCAGGATATTTGAGCACCGGGGTTGAACATCGCACGGGCTTGTTGCGGGAGGAGGCGGCGAGCTTCAAGTGAAGATGACGGGACGTGGTCGCCTTGTCAGTTCTCGGAGGAGGTCCGCGGTGCGGCCGGCGGCTCCTGGAAGAGGTCCGTCCACGTCGGCTGGTCCAGCTGCGACGAACCGGGCGCCCCGTGCGGGCGGTGCGTCTCGGGGTGGCTGAACAGGGTGTCCGGCGCGTGCAAGGTCATGAGGGTGCTTCCGATCGTTCCAAGAGTGCTGTGTGGCCGCGTAATACCCACCGTCCTCCGGGTTCAACCCGGTGTCCCCCAATCATGATCGAGCGGGCCAACCGGCCCGCGCATCGCACACGTCGCGGGATACCCCGAGCCGTTCTGGCGACCCGATGGCGTCACCGCGGCGGCGTGGCGAGGACGACTGCCGAACTCGTTCTCGCTTCTCGCGCAACGGGAACGATATCGCCGGCCATGCCGGGTCAGCTGTCCACGGCGTGGTCCTGGGCCATGAGCCTTCCCGTGAGTTCCACGCAGCGGAGCCGGGCGGGGGAGAAGCCGTAGGGCATCTTGGTGATGGCTTCGGAGACGCTCATCAGCGCGGGCTCCTCGCCCGTCAGATCGGCGTCGTAGGTCTCGAAGAGCTTCTCCTCGTCGGCGTCCAGTCCGTCTGCCTCGATGACCTTCACAACGGCTTTGTGGTGGGCGTACCGCTGTGCGGCGAGTTCTTCGACGCGGGGATCAAGGGGGTCGACGCCGTCGTCGAGGCCGGCCTCGGCAGCGTCGAGACGGTCTTCCTCGGCTCGCAGGTCGGGGTAGGTGGCCAGCACGATGAACGAGCTCGCCTGGATGGCAGCACCAAGCGGGCCGAACATCCGCTCCGTGACCAGCAGGGCGTCCAGGTCGGAGCGACGCAATGCGCCCTGAGGCAGGTGGCTGAGCCGGTCCGTCACCAGTTCGGAGAGCAGCCCGAGCGGGCTGCCCACGGCCCGCAGGCGCTCGACGACGGCGCGCTGGCGTTTGATGCCGGCCTCCTTGGCGGCCAGGGTCTCCTCCAGCCGGCCCAGACTCTCCTCGATGTCCCGGTCTTCGCGGAAGGCGGCCCGCATGTCGTCCAGGCTGATGCCGGCCTCCGCCATCCTGCGGATCCACAGCAACCGGATCATGTCGTCGTAGCCGTAACGGCGCCGGCCGTCCGTGCCGCGCTCGGGCTCGGGCAGCAGACCGATCTCGTGGTAGTGGCGGATCGCGCGCGGCGTGGTTCCGGCGAACGCGGCCGCATCACCGATCTTGACCTGCTGGGGAGGCGTGAAGGAGGGGTGCATCGAGGAAGGGACCTTTCGTGCCGTGGTACCTCCACGACATCACATACCGCTACGGCATGTGCAACACGCGCAGGCTTCTGGTGACGCCCGCGACATCATCGACGCCGAACTCCACTTGGGTGCCGCTGAGGCGCCAGAATCGTCTGCATGCTGACCCCGCCGCAGATCCGTCGCAGACTGGGTGAAGGTGCCGTAGCGGCCGTGCAGGGCGGCCGGCTCGTTCTGGACGAGACCGCGTCCTGGCTCACCTCGGTGACCGCACGTGAGTTCTTGCGGATCGACCACGATGCTCGCCAGTTCCGCTACGAACGGCCGACGCTGGGAAGGCCGGAGGAGTGGACGAGTGAGGTTCTGGCGAGTCCGTTGCCCGTCGTCGCGGTACTGGCCAGCATGCACCCCGACGGATACGTGCGTGAGCGCGCCGTTCGGTCCTTGGTCACCTCCTTCGACGCGTTGAGCGATCGTGCCCTGGCAGTCCGAGTCAACGACCACGTTCGAGTGATCCGCGAGGTGGCTGCGGGCGAGGTGCTGCGACGACGGACGTTGGATCACGCCGGCCACGTGGTGCCGCTACTGCGTCGGATCGAGCAGCGAGGCCGGGGCTTCGAGGTCTCGGCGCTGTACCTGCACGCACTGGTCACCGAGCACGGCGAGGCGGACGTGTGGGCCCACTTCCGGAGGTCCACGGACCACGACCTTCGCCGTGCCGCCTTCCGGCACAGCTTCGACTCCGGACTGCTCGGGTTGCCGGACGCGGTCGTGCTGCTGCCCGGAGAGAGGGACCAAGTGGTCCGCCGGCGGCTCATCGAGGTCATCGCCGACTCGGCGACTCCTGATGTGATCGCCAGGGTGCTGCTTCGCGACCGGTCCGCCGAGAGCCGCACCCTGGCATTGGTGAAGCTGACGGCCGCGCAGCTCGACCCCGCCGACGTGGAGCGGCTTCTGCTCGACTCCTCTGTGCTCACCCGGTTGTGGGCTCGTCGTCGCTGGCAGGAGATGGGACGCGATCCAGCCGTTGTCTATGCCACGTGCGCACATTCCACCGCCAAGCCCGTCGTGCGCGCTCGCGCCTACATCGGGCTCGCCGAGACCGGCACCGCCATCGAACGGCAGGAGATCGTCGGCCTCGTCCGCAGCACGGAGCTTCCGCTGCGGAAGGTCGGCCTGTCGTTGCTCCGGGGCGGTGCCACCGCCGAGGACATCCCGTTGTTGCTCCGGTCGGTAGCCGGTGACCACTCGCGAGTGGCCCGGCTGGCCAGCGAGGTCCTCGTCAGCAGCCCTCGGCTGTGGTCTCTCACCGATCTGGCCCCGCTCAAGTCAGCAAGGGATCCGGAACTTCGCCGCCGGGCATGGTGGCTTCACCGCCGCCGCGGCGGGTGGGAAGCGGTCATCGCTGATCTCGAGCTCCTCCACGACTCAGACCCGCGGTTGGCCGCCTTGGGCCGGCAGCGCGAGTTGCCGATGTACCTGCAGCCGACCGCCACCCAGCAGCGCCGCATCACGGAGCTGCTCTCCACCGTCCCCATCGGGCGCGATCAACGCAGCTCCATCGCGTTCGCTGCAGGACTTCCCGACCTGCCCCGCCCCTCCGCGGCGCAGGACTGCGCACCGGTCCCGCACTCCGAATCGGTACCAGCCACGTCTCGCAGGCAGTGGTGGCGCATCTGGAACCGGCCGTCGAGCATGTGACAGCCAGCTTGGCCAAGGGGGTTACCGACCGGCGATCGGTACCCTTTCCTGCCTTGTGTCAGCGGCGGCGCAGTGACTGCCTCACCACGTAGACCCCCAGCAGGCATCCACCGAGGAACAGCAGGATCGGCACGACCAGCGGCAGTTCGAGCAGCAGGGTGGCCACTGTGGCGGCCGCCGCCAGGAACATGCCCACAATGCCGTTGCGACTCCTGGGATCCATCTCGCTCCTCGCGGTCGGTCAATGAGGCTGATTCAGCGCAGCTTCTTTGTACATCCCATCGAGCAGGAGCGAGCGTTGCGGCGCCATAGCTGTTGTGGCGACAGGAGTTTCAGCTCACTTCGTCGCGGACGGCGGTGTCGAGGTCGGTAGGGGTCAGGCCGAAGGTGCCGGCCGTCTCCGTCGCGTCCATGTGGAACGGCGCGTACCACTGGTAGTCCATCTCCGCCATCTCGCGGGCGATCGGCACGACCAGTCCGGCTGCGCGCATGACGAAGCGCGGCAGCTGGATCAGTTTGATCGGTGGTCGGCCCGCTGCGGTGGCGTAGCGACCGGCAAGCTCGCGGATCGTGATGGCGGGCGGGGACGGCACGTGCCAGGCCCTGCCCCACGCCCGTTCTTCCGACGCGAGCGTGACCAGTGCCTGTGCCATGTCGGTGTTGACCGTGAAGGTGTGCGGCATGTCCAGGTGACCGGTGATCCAGGCCGCCTTGCCCTTCGTCAGGGCCGGCTCGACGAGCAGGGAGTAGATGCCGTTGGCGCCCCTGCCGATGTAGTCGGAGCCGCGGACCTCGACCGTGCGGATGCCCGCGGCGAGGGCCTGTTCCCACATCCGCTTGCGCAGCCGTCCTTTGTGTCCGGTGGCGGCCATGGGGGTGCGTTCGGTCATCAGGCCACCGGGCTGCGGGCCGTAGGCGTACATGCTGCCGGTCAGGGCGAGGACGGCGTCGTTCGCCTTGGCGGCGGCGATGGCTGCTGCCTGCAGGGGCGGCAGCAGGCGTTCCCACTCCGTGTAGGAGGGCGGGTTGGCGCAGTGGTAGATCGCCTGGGCGCCGCGGGAAAGTTCGGTCAGGCTGGATGGATCGGATGCGTCCGCAGCGACCCGGTCGATCAACGGGTGCTCGGGCCCCGAGCCGCTGCGGGTGATGATCCGGACGTTGTGGCCGCGCTCGACGAGCAGACGAGCGACGTTGCTGCCGATGGATCCGGCGCCGATGACGACGTGTTCGACCATGACGGTTCTCTCCGTTCCAGAGTCTCGGTCAGTGATCCACGCCGGAGCCGGTGTAGGGCGTCGCGGTCGCCTTCATCGTGATGCGGCAGATGTGGTGAACCATGATCGACCTCTCGCTTTCTAACAACGTTAGATTTTCTAACGTTGTTAACCATGATGCATGCCGTCAGCGCGGTCAAGGGCGGTGGCTAGTGTTCGAGGACACCATCGAGGCGAAGTGACGGACCATGTCAATCAGCACGAGGCGGGCCCGCGAGCGCGCGAACACCCACGAGCGGATCATCGAGGCGGCGCTGCACGTGCTCGAGACCGAAGGCCCTGCGGCTCTGACGATCCGGCGCATCGCCGGCGATGTCGAGTACTCCGCACCCGTCGTCTACCAGCACTTCGCCAACAAGGACGCGCTTGTCCTGGAACTGGTGGCGTACGGCCACCGCCTGATGCTGGCCGAGGTCCTGCACGCCTTCCAGGAGGCCGATGTGGACCTGCGCATGAGACGCATGGCGTCGCAGTACGTGCGGTTCGCCGGCGAGCACCCCCACCTCTACCAGGTCATGAACGCCCCGGCGATTGATGCGGACGAGCGCGGGCGCGCCGCACAGCCGGCCGTCGACGCCCTCAAAGAGTTGCTCACCACGTGGTCCGCCAGACACGGCGTGGTGCTGGCCGATCTCGACGAGGCCTGCGAGACCCTCTGGGGCACGATGCACGGCATCGCCTCTCTCGGCCACCTCGGCCACCTCGGCAACGTCGGCAACGACCGCGCCCGGCGTCTGGCCGAACAGGCCCTGCACGCGATTCTTCTCGGCTGGCGTGCCGAGGCAGCGGCCAATGACCGAGATCAGCGAGAGAACGTGCAGGGCTGACGCCGGCCCGCTCAGGTCTTCCGGCTGGGGTGCCACGCTCACGGCTCAAGCGTCGACATGTATCCGCTCGACCAGCTGTGGATCAACCCCGAGACCGGCAAGGCGCACCTGCGGTCAGGACGAATCGCCTCGGACCGCGGGCAGGCCGGCGGCGGTCGCCGCGACGAAGCGCTGCAGCGTCGGCCGGAAGGGCGGGAACACCGCCGCGATCCCGGGTTCACGGGCGTAGAGCTCGGCGAGCGTCGGTGGTGGCTGGGACAGCGGGTACAGCCTGCCGACGAACGCTCCCGCGGCGAACACCACGGACGAGCCGTCCCTGCCGCTCAACTCCGGGCACACGGCCATGATCTGCTCACCGGTCCGCGCGTACATGTCGATCGCCCACAGCTTGTACGTGTGCAGCACCTCGAGCGAGACGTTGTGCTCCAGCATGGTTTCGGCGTGGCCGATCAGGTCGCAGTACAGGGGCCGCTCAGCGAAGGAGTCCGCCAGCGCCGAGGCCATCTGGTCGATGCCGGACGCGCTCTTGAGCCGGTCACGCACCGCGTCGGCCCAGTCCGTGCCGTCGCGCATGGTGATCTGCAGGTAGATCTCTTCGCGGGTGCCGAAATAGCGCAGGACGTTGGACTTCACCAGCCCGACGGCGGCCGCGACGTCACCCAGGCTGACCTGGGCCACGCCCTTGTCGAGGGCGAGGTCGCGGGCAGCCGCGAGGATCGTCTCCCGCCGCTGCTCCTTCTGGTCCGGGCGTCGTGCCCGCCGGAACGACGCTTCCATGTCGCTGGGCACTCTACCAGGAGGTTTTGTTAAAAGTACGGTGTTCCTTTATTGTCGTGCCGGTCAGCACCACACCCCTGCGCGGCCGGAGGCCACGACTCATGACCCAGCAGCAGCGCTCCCTGTCCGCGACGGTCGACGAGTTCGTCGACGCCTTCAACGTCAACGACCTCGACCGCGTCATGGCCTTCTTCGCCGACGACGCCGAATACGAACCGGGTGACGGCGCGAAGCACAGGGGCAAGGCCGCCATCCGTGCGGAGTTCGCGCCCCAGTTCGCCGGCAGGTACGGCGCGATGCGCTTCGACGTCCACGACAAGCTCGTCGACGAGTCCGGGCGACGCGCGGCGATCCGCTGGGCGTGCCGGATCGACGTCTCCGGGCGGCACGGCCGCGGCGTCTACCCGCTCCTGCGGTTGATCGGGCTGCTGCGGCACGGCCCGCGCATGGTCTGGCAGGGAATGGACGTCTTCCACTTCGACGCCGACGGCTCGATCACCGGCAAGTACTCCTACGCGAACTTCAAGGTGCCGCCGATGAAGCGCGACAGGGGAGAGCCGTGGAGCGCTGCCGCGTCCACCAGGTGACTCCGCGGCGGAAGTGCAGGTGATCGGGTGAACGCAGTCATCCGAATTCGATCTTCGACTCGAACACCGTTGCCCGTGCCGCGCGTGAACCTCACGCGCCAACCCGCCCGTAGCCGCGCTCCGCGCAACGAATCGTCAGGTCGTGGGAAGGATTTCGACGTACCCGTCGGTGCCGTTCACGCGGATCCGTTGCCCGTCCTGGATGAGCCGGGTGGCGTGCTCCAGGCCGACGACCGTCGGCAGGCCGTACTCCCGTGCGACCACCGCGCCGTGGGTCATCAGGCCGCCGACCTCCGTCACCAGGCCGGCGATCGCCACGAACAGCGGTGACCAGCTGGGGTCGGTGTAGGCCGTGACCAGGATGTCGCCCGGTTCGATCTCCGCCTCGGCCATGTCCAGGACGACCCTGGCCCGTCCCTCCACGGTTCCGCTGGACACCGGCAGTCCGACGAGCGCGCCGTCCGGCAGGTCGTCGCGCCGGTACGAGCCGGTGATCGTCTCACCGTCCGAAGTGAGCACTCGGGGTGGTGTGAGTGCCTGGTAGGACCTGAAGTCGTCCCTGCGCCGGCGGATGAGTTCGTCGTCGGCCTCGTTCGTCCGGATCACGTCGCGAAGTTCTCGCAACGTGAGGAAGAAGATGTCCTCCCTGTCGGCGAGCACGCCGGTGCCCGCAAGGCGTTCGGCTTCCTCCAGCAGGGCCTGCTTGTAGACGAAGTAGCGGCTGATCATGAAGTACTTCGGGTACTCGCGGTATCCGGCGAAGGTGCGGACCCGGTCGATCATCCGCTTCGTCTCGCCGGCCTTCCCGTCTCCGCCCGGCAACGCCCGCAGGCGCTCCAGCAGTTCCTCCTCCTTGTCCTCCGCCGTTTTCCGGCCCTGCTCGAAGCGGCGTTCGCCGGCACCTTGCTCGAAGTTCGCGACGTTGGTGAGGATCAGGGGCAGCAGGGTGCTCGGGTACTCGCTCCACCGCGGCCTGGTGATGTCGATCTCGCCGACGCAGCGCATGCCGTACTTGCCCAGGTAGTGCCGGATGGCGTCACGTGCCTGCGGCCCGCCGTCGAGACCGGCCATCTCGTCCAGGAAGTCGTCGCCCTGGACTTCCTGCAGGAAGGCCACCACTTCCGGGTGCGGGCGGATCACGTCGGCGACGTCCAGGAGTTCCAGTCCCATCTCGGCCGTGACGTTGTGGGGCGCGGAGAGGGTGAGGGTGTCGGCCGCGTTCTTCTCGCCGAGCCACTCCCGCAGCTTCTCGTTGAGCCACCGGGTCGCCTGCATCCCCGCCACGATCACCTGGTTGCTGCGCGCATCGAACAGGATCCGGCGCAACTCCGGGAAGTCGGCGAGGACGAAGTCGAGCAACTCGACCCCGGACTTCGCCCGGATCTCGCGCTTCAGCGCGGCCACCGACGTCTCGGCGTCGCCGATCAGCTCGGTGACGACGTCCGGATCGGTGTCGATCGTGGCGGGCTCGGCGCCGGGAATCGGTGGTGCCGCTTGCCCCGCCGGCGCCGGCGGGAGAAAACCGTCGCGTTCGAGGACGGTCCGCAGCGCGTCGCCCATCAGCGGGTCGGACTTCCCCGCCACGTCCAGGAACGCGGTGCGGCTGGCCGGTGCGGTCAGGATGCCGGTGACGTCGACGAACAGGCGCCCGCCCGCCTCGGCCATGGGCCGGGGTGTCGTCAGCTGCCACACGGACAGTCCCAGCGGCCTCATGGCGTCGGTCATCATCTGCTGGTGGCCGACGGACACGTAGACGCGGTTCTGCTCGTCGACGGCCTCGGGGACGGGGAACAGCGTGGTGATCGGCCTGCTCTGCACGAACTGGAAGCCGCCGTCGGCCAGGCACCACTCGATGTCCTGCGGCCGGCCGAAGTGCGCCTCGATCCGCCTGCCGAGCTGTGCGAGCCGCACGACCTGTGCATCCGTGAGCGCGGGCTGTTCCTGCTGAGCCGGATCGATCGCCTGTTCCCGCGTCCCGCCGTCCGGCACGGCCTCGATCGCGAGCTTCTTGGCCGCGACCGCCCTGGTGACGACGCCGCCGTCGCGGACGCGGTAGACGTCGGCGTTCACCCGGCCGGACACCAGCGCCTCACCTAGGCCGAAGCTCGCCTCCACACAGGACACCGTGCGGTCGGACGTGGCGGGATCGGCCGTGAAGAGCACACCGGCCGCGTGCGGGAAGACCATCTCCTGCACGACCACGGCCATGTGGACCTCGCGGTGGTGGAAACCGTTGCGCTGCCGATAGATCACGGCCCGTTCGGTGAACAGCGAGGCCCAGCACCGGCTGACGTGCCGCAGCACCGCGTCCGGCCCGGCGACGTTCAGGTACGTGTCCTGCTGGCCCGCGAAGGATGCCCATGGCAGGTCCTCCGCCGTGGCACTCGATCGAACGGCGTAGGCGGTCCGATCGTCGAGACGGCCCATGATCTCGGTCGCCACGTCGTCGGGAACGATCATCTCCTCGATCGCCTGGCGGATCTCCGCACTGCGCGCCCGGATCGCCTCCCGGTCGTCCGGACCCAGGCGTGCCAACCGATCCAGCCGTTCGCCGATCGACGACGCGTCCCGCACGACCCGCCGGAAGGCTTCTGTCGTCACGCAGAAACCGGCCGGCACGCGGATCCCCTCGATCCGCGACAGCTCTCCCAGGTGCGCTCCCTTGCCGCCGCAGAGCGCGACCTGCGCCTGGCCGATCTCCTCGAACCCCAGCACGTAGCTGCCCATCCGCCGGCTTCCCCCATCCGCCCTGCCGGGCTCGTCATGCACGCCGGGTTCCGCTGTTCCGGCGCAGGCGGGAGATTTTGCGCCACGACAGGGGTCTTGCCGCAAGACCCCTGTCGTGTTATAAGTTGAAGTGGCAGGAAGACATGGTCTTCCTGCCACTTCTGTTCTCGGGGCGTGGTCGCCACCCCGCTGGCGCCGGGCCCGCCACCAGTCCTGGTCACACCAGGGGGTCAGCCGGGGTGCGGTGCGGACGGCACTCCAGGAGCGGGAGGCGGCAAGATCGCGGCAGGGGAGAGCGGCTCCGGCGCGGATGTCGTCGTGGGAGGCAGGACGGGGCCGCTGCTGACGGAGAGCATCACTGGTGCGCCTCGCAGGGAGAGGCCCCGCAGCGACTGGGCGATCACGGCGCCCCGCGGCTTGGGCGAGCTGATGGACACGGTCGTCACCTGGTAACCCGCGTCGCGCAACATCGCCGACGCCTTGCTGATCTCCGAGCCGACGACGTCCGGCACCGTCAGCTCGGGATCGCCGTGCACGTAGCGCTCCTCGACCTGCGGCAGGGGCTTCTCCGGTAGGCCGGCGTGCACCTTCGTCATCGTGTCGAACCAGGTCGCGGCGGGCACGGTGCCGCCGTAGATGTTGCCCTTGGAGCACAGTCGCGGTGGTCCGCCGCCGATGCAGATGCCCTTGGGCGAGGTGCTGTCGTTGAACACCTGGACGGCGCCCGCGTAGTCGGGGGTGGCTCCCAGGTACGCCGCGGACTTGTACTCCTCGGTCGTCCCGGTCTTGCCCATCATCGGACGCTTCCACCCTGCCTGGCGCGCTGCCTGTGCCGAGCTGCCGATGCCTTTGCTGTCGTCGCCCAGGCCGGCGGCGAGTGCGTTGGCCAGCGGTTCCGGGACCGCCTGCTCGCACGGAGGTCGTTTCAGCTCAACGGGTTCGCCGTCCCGGTCGAGCACCCGCCGGATCGGGGTGGGTTTGCACCACGTGCCGCCGCTCATGATCGTCGCGGCGACGTTCGCGAGTTCGAGGGTGCTCGACGGTGCGGGGCCCAGGGTGAAGGAGGCGTTGGCGTCGGCGGTGTAGTACTGCTTTTGAGAAATCCGCAGATCCTTGGGGCCCTTCGTGGTGGGCGGTACTCCGGCGATGTTCGTGGCCATCGTCCTGCGCATGCCGAGCCGGGACGCCATGTCCACCACCGCATCAAGCCCGGTCTTCTCCTCCAGCATCACGAACGCCGTGTTGGGTGACGTCGCGAGCGCTTGTCGCAGCGGCATTTGTGGCGGGTAGCGGTCGTTGTGGTTGGACAGGCAGTACCAGCGGGTGTTCGGTTCGCCCGTGGCGGGACAGGAGGTGGCGCCGCCCTTGAAGACCTTGGAGGTGTAGGAGTTGGGGGAGGGGATCACCGTGTCGATGC
>NZ_QQAU01000012.1:0-308124 GCF_003350445.1 Lentzea flaviverrucosa | reverse complement strand
AACCAGCGCGGGATCGACTGGCAGTTCACCACCGACGACGCCCGCACCCGACTCCGCCACCTCTACCCCAAAGATTAGAAGCGACGGTCTACTAGCCCATATCGGGAGGCGTCGTCCTGGTGAGCCGCGGATCCGGCTGGCTGCCGGACATCGCGAGCATCCCGCGCAACACCTGCAGCAGCTTGCCCAGCCCGCTCGGCTTCTTCCGGTCGATCCCGCCGATCACCTGCTTCAGCACGCTGAGCTGGTCGAAGTAGATCCGTTCGGTGACGAGGTTCTCGTTCTCGTCGAAGATGAAGTACGCGTTCATCCGGGTGCGGTGCCTGCCACCGGTCGCCGGGATCTTGCCCAACGGCCCCAGGTGCGTGCCGATCAGCCAGAACTCGACGATCACGGCGTCGACGCTGTGCCGGAACGAGATCAGCTCGTGGTGCTGGTCGGGGAACGCCACGCGGGTGTCGGTGTAGTACTGCCGCACCGCGTCGTCGCCGTCGTGGACGACCATCTGGGCGATGACCTCGTAGTGCGGGTGCGGGAACGTCGAGAGCGTGGCGTCCCAGTCGTGCGCCACCTCGTCGCGGAAGTGGTCGAGCACCAGCTTTTCTCGTGCCTGCAGGACTTCCTTGGGTGGCAGGGTGAAGCGGTCGGGCATCGGAAGCTCCTCAGTGGACGATCTGGCCGTGGCTGAACGTGGGGGTGGTGCCGGGGTTCGTCCAGGCGCCGGTGAGTTCGCTGGACGGGAAGAACTGCAGGAACCGCGGGTCGGCCTGGCTGCGGTCGGCGAGCGTCTTCTCCAGGATGATCGAGTTGTACTGGTCGGCGGTGGTCTCGACGGTGTTCGCGTTGAGCACGACCTCCTGCTGCCACCGGCGCGTCCACGACGCGAGGCCGGGCAGCTTCGAGTGCTCGGGTGTCAGTGCCTCGGCGGCGATCACGTTCTCGCTGCTCACCCAGATGCCCGTGGAGGTGTTGACCACGAGGCTCTGGTTGCCGAACACGTGACCCGGCGTCTTGACCACCGCGACGCCGGGACCGAGCACGACCGAGCCGTCGATCGGCAGGAACGCCTCCGCCGGCAGGTCGCGGTAGGTCGCGGGCTGGTACCAGGGCTTCTGCAACGGGTGCAGCTCGCTCAGCGCCGCCAGCTCGTCGCGTTGCACGATCACCTTGGCGTTCGGGAAGTACGGCGTGGCGCCGATCCAGCGCCGCAGGTCCTGGGTGTGCAGGTGGTCGAACATCAGGTAGTCGACGTCCTCGGGCGCGATGCCGAGCCGTTCGAGGTGGCCGGGCACGGTGCCGTGGACCTTGACCATGCGCCGCTCGACCACGTCGGGCGTCCGGCCGGACAGGTCCTCGAAGTACGGCGTGTACCGGCCGTACTCGTGGTCGCTCGGCTCGAACAGCAGGATCCGCTCGCGGCCGTCGTCGTGCCAGCGGATCACCAGCATGCGGTTCGTGATCGACAGGAACGGCGCGATCGCTCGCGAGGCCCTGAACAGGCCGAACCGCGTCGGGTACGGCAGCGTCACCAGGTCGCGCGTGACGATGCTGCCGGGCGTGCCGGTCGTCGCGAACTCCCGCCGGAACGCCTCGCCCCGCTCACGGGCCACGCGCAGCCGCGCGCCGGGCCCGCCCTCGACGTCCATGTGGTCGAGCGTGTCGATCCTGGTGAAGCTCATCATCCCCTCCAATACCCACACTGTGGGTTAATTGGGAGGTTAAACCCACGCCGTGGATATCCGCAAGGCACAATGACCGCGTGACTGAACCGCGCCGAGGCCGCCCGCGCACACCGCTGCTGTCCCGCGACTCGATCGTCGCGGCGACGCTGCAGGTCATCGACGCCGAAGGTGTGGCGAGCGTGGGCATGCGGTCGGTCGCGCGAGCGCTCGGGGTCGACGCGAAGAGCCTCTACAACCACGTGGACGGCAAGGACGGGCTGCTCGACGCGGTGGCCGAGCACCTGCTGGGCGGCCTGGTCCTGCCGGAGCCCACCGGGGACGCGCGCCGCGACCTGCGGGCGATCGCGCAGGCGTTCCGGGCCCGCGCGCTGGCCCATCCGGGAGCCGCGCCCCTCGTGCTCACCCGCCAGCTGTCGTCGCTGGAGGGCCTCGCCCCGGTGGACGCGGTGCTGGCGGTCCTGCTGGCAGCGGGCGCCGGGGCCGAGGAGGCGGTGCACCTGCTGCGGATGCTGCTCGCCGCGCTGATCGGCACGTTGCTGCGCGAGGTGTCGGCGGCACCGACGTTCGGTGGCGACGACGGCGCACGCCGCGAAGCGCTCCAGGCCTCGGGGCTGCGCGCGGTGGCGCGGACGGCGCCGCACCTGGCGGAGTTCGACCGCGAGGCCGAGTTCGAGTACACGGTGGACCTCGCGGTCACGGCCGTGCTCGACCGCATCGCGCGCTGAGTCAGCGGTCGGGGCCGAGGTCCTCGTACAGGGCCTGCACCCGCCGCCCGGTCAGCTCGCCACCGGACGTCTCCACCAGGGCCCAGTCAGGGGCCTCTCCGTCTCCGGGGTCGTCCAGGAAGCTGAGGGCGGCGAACAGCGACTCGAAGGCGACCAGGCGGGCGAACGCCCGGAGGTCGTCCGGTGCCGCCCCGAGCTCCAGCAGCCGCTGCTCGGCCGCCTCGCCGGCCTGGTGCGTCTGCCCGTTCGGCGGGCCGTGCTGGTCGACGATCGCCCACATGCCGCGCAGGAACCGCGATCGGGCGAGCTGCGGGACGTCGTCGTGAGGATCCACGCCGGACAGCATGCCGGTTGATCTTCAGGCTGCGCGTTGGGCCGAACGGCGGCAGACTTCCCCGCGTGAACTATCGACGGTGGCCCGTGGTCGCGGCGGCGGGGTTCGTCTTCGCGGCGGTCGTGTACGTCCTCGCGGTGCTGACGAAGGCCGGCCAGACCATCGAGAACGCGGCTCTGCGCGGTGCCGACCAGGACGACGTCGACCAGTCGGACGCCGCCTGGGACGCGCTCGGCCAGATCACCGTCTACTCGCTGGCCGCGGCGGTGGTGGCGGTCGCCCTGATCGGTGTGCTGAGGAAGCGCTGGGACCTCACGGTCGCGGCGGTCGGCGTGATCGTGGTGGGTCAGGTCGTCGTGCAGGGCCTCAAGCGGTTCGTCCTGCCGCGCCCGGCGCTCGTCGAGGTCACCGGCGACTACGCGCACAACAGCCTCCCGAGTGGACACACGACGATCGCGATGACCGTGTTGTTCGCGGCGATCATCGTGGTGCCGTGGAAGTGGCGTGGCGTCATGCTGTTCTTCGTGCTGCCGTGGGCCACCGCGATCGGCCAGTACACGCTGACCGCGAAGTGGCACCGCCTGAGCGACACCCTCGCCGCCGACGGCATCGCGCTCGCCGTCGCGGCCCTCGCCGCGTGGTGGTTGCAGCGCAAGGGTTCTCTGCAGCCCTACACCGGACCGCGTCGCGCCGGACGGGTCGTGCTGGTGGTGTTCTGGTCCGTGATCGCCGCCGTATCCCTCGCCCTGGGCGCGATCCTGTGGGGATTTCCGCTCGCGGAAGAGGGTCTGAACGCCGACGAGTGGGTGATCTACCTGGGTGCGGGCTCGTTCGCGTCGGCCGGGTCGCTGATCGCCGCGCTCACGTACCTGGCGTGCTGGCGCCGGATCGGGTGACAACCAGTTGATCTCTCGCGCGTCCTGTCCTGTGGAGAGGTTTCCGGAGAAGGGGACAGGACGTTGAGTTTCAACCGACGTGCCGTGCTGGCACTGGGGGCGGGAGCGGCGCTGGCCGTGGCCGTGCCCGCCGCGGCGCAGGCCTCGACAGTCACCGGCAAGCTGCGTGAGCTGGAGAAGCAGCACAACGCGCGCCTCGGCGTGTTCGCCGCGGACACCGGCACCGGTCGCACGGTGCTGCACCGCGCGGACGAGCTCTTCCCGATGTGCTCGACCTTCAAGACCATCGCGGCGGCGGCGGTCCTGCGCAAGGACCGCGACGGGACGTTGCTGGGCAAGGTGATCACCTACACCCAGTCCGATGTGGACAAGTCGGGCCACGGTCCGATCACCGGCAGGCCCGAGAACCTCGCGAACGGGATGACCATCTCGGCCCTGTGCGAGGCGACCATCACCTACAGCGACAACTGCGCGGCGAACCTGCTGCTCAGGGAACTCGGGGGGCCCACGGCGATCAGCCGCTTCAGCCGTTCGATCGGCGACCCGGTCACGCGCCTCGACCGCTGGGAGCCGGAGCTGAACTCGGCCGAACCCGGCCGCGTCACCGACACGACGTCACCGCGCGCCATCGGCCAGAGCTACGCGCGCCTGACGCTGGGCCACGCCCTCAACTCGAACGACTCCGACCAGCTCACGAAGTGGTTGCTGGCCAACACGACCGGCGGCAACCGCATCCGCGCCGGACTGCCGTCGGCCTGGCGCTGGGGCGACAAGACCGGCACCGGCAGCTACGGCACGACCAACGACGTCGGCATCGCGTTCCCGGCCGGCCGCGCACCGATCGTGATCGCGGTCCTGTCGACCAGGAAGGACGAGCCGACCGGCGCCGCCGACGAACCGCTGCTCGCCAAGACGGCGGAGCTGGTGGCGGCGACGTTCAGCTGACCGGAACCCCGAGCTCGACGAACGGCCTGGAGCAACTGCTCCAGGCCGTTCTGGTTTCGTCGAACGACGAGGGCCGATCGTCGAATCGCTGGTCGAACGCGCGTTCACCCGCTACGGTCGCAATGCGAATCTCGTTCACGTTCCCAAAGGCGGCGGCGATGCGGCGAGCGGTACTCCTGGTGGTCCTGTTCCTCCTTGCCCTGGTGGTCACACCCGTGCGGGCGGAGTCGTTCGACGGCTCCGAGCTGCGGGTGTCCGGCGGGGTCTTCCGCGACGAACACGGCCGTGAGGTGGTGTTGCGCGGCTTCAACGTCTCCGGCACGGCGAAACTCGCGGAGTACCGCGGGCTCCCGTTCGCGAACACGGCGGACGCGCGCAAGTCCGCTCAGGCCATGAAGCAGCTGACCGGCGCGAACGCCGTGCGGTTCCTGCTGACCTGGGCGTGGATCGAACCGCAGCGCGGCCAGATCGACCACGCCTACCTCGACGGCGTGACGGCGCAGCTGCGCGCCTTCACCGGCCTCGGCATCCGCGTCTACCTCGACTTCCACCAGGACCTCTACTCGCGCCACCTGTTCAACAAGGACAGCTGGTACACCGGCGACGGCGCACCGGCGTGGGCGGCGAGCGGGTACCCCAAGGAGTCCTGCGGCCTCTGCTTCCACTGGGGCCAGAACATGAAGAACAACAACGCCGTCACCGCGGCCACGTACGACTTCTGGCACAACCGCAACGGGGTGCAGGACTCGTTCGTCAACGCGGCCGGCGAGGCGCTCGAGCACGTCAGGGAAGCCTTGCCCGCCAACGAGTTCAAGCTCGTCGTGGGCGTCGACCCGCTGAACGAGCCGTACGCCGGCAAGTACGACGCCGGCCAGACCTCGCAGACGTGGGAGCGCGACCTGCTGATGCCGTTCTACCACCGCTTCCGCGCGGAGATGGACGAGGCCGGCTGGACCGCGAAGCCCGCGTTCGTGGAGCCGCTGGTGTTCTGGAACCAGAACGTCGACTTCTTCGCCGAGCCCGGCGGCCTCGCGCTCGTGCCGGCGCTGGGGGAGAGGTTCGTGTTCAACGCGCACTTCTACGACGGCAAGGCGCAGTCGGGCCTCCTCATGCCGGGCAAGGCGGCGGACGGCCAGTACACCCAGGCGTTCGGCACGATCCGCGACCGCGCGAGGGCCCTCGGCACCACCGCGATCGTCTCCGAGTTCGGCCACCCCGTCTCGGGGTTCACCTCCGACAAGACGCCGTCCGTGCTGAAGGCGATCTACCAGGGCCTCGACTCGACGGCGCCGGGTGCGCGCTGGTGGTCGGCGCCGCGCGGCAGTGTGATCTCGGGCAGCCAGTGGCACTGGGACACCAACTACGGCCGCCACCGCGAGCTGATGAACGACGACCCCGGCAAGGTCAAGACCGACGGCGACGCCATGAACGACGAGCACTTCTCGGCGGTCAAGCTCGACGCGGCCGGCAACGCGGTGCTCAACGTCGACCGGGCGATCGTCGACCGCGTCTACCCGCAGGCCGTCGCGGGCACCACGCTCGCTTTCACCTACGAGGACCGCGCCTACCAGACCTGGCAGCAGATCCCGTTGCCCGCCGTCCGCACGCTCGTCGGTTCCGCACCGTTCGCCGTGCTCGTCTGGGACTCCAGCGGAGGCTCCGCGCCGACCGAACTCCACCTGCCCGAGTCGCTGCGCTCACCGTTGGTGGTCAGCTCGGCCTCCTCGTCCGTCGAAGGCGGCAAGCTACTGCTCCGAAGCGGCCAGGGAAGGCAGTTCGCGCTGGTCACGGCCCCGTCAGCGGGCAACGTCGCGGCGGCGGAGGCCGAGATTCGACAGTGGTCCGTAAGCTGGTGAGGTGCGAACTAGGCCCACTCTGAGCTGGTCGAACCCGGGCCCGGCGCTGCCGCGCACCACCACCCTCACCGACGTCGTGCCGATCGTCGCGGAGGGTGGGGTGCTGGTGCTCAGCGGCGCGGGCCTCTCCACCGAGTCCGGCATCCCGGACTACCGCGGCGAGGGCGGCTCGCTGCGCAAGCACACCCCGATGACGTACGAGGAGTTCACCACCAGCCAGGCGGGCCGGCAGCGCTACTGGGCGCGCAGCCACGTCGGCTGGCGCACCATCGCCCGCGCGCAGCCGAACGCGGGCCACCACGCCGTCACCAGGCTCGCCGGCAAGCTCTGCGGCGTCATCACCCAGAACGTCGACGGCCTGCACCAGGCCGCGGGCTCGCCGGACGTCGTGGAACTGCACGGCGGCCTCGACCGCGTGATCTGCCTGGGCTGCGGGCTGCTCTCCCCGCGCATCGACCTCGACCACCGCCTGCGCGAGGCGAACCCGGACTTCCACGCGACGACGGACGAGATCAACCCGGACGGCGACGTGTTCCTGCCCGAGGAGACCGTGAAGGACTTCGTGGTCGTCCCGTGCGCGGAGTGCGGCGGCGTCCTGAAGCCGGACGTCGTGTTCTTCGGCGAGAACGTGCCGCGCCCGCGCGTCGAACAGTGCTACTCGCTCGTCGACGGTGCACGGTCCTTGCTCGTCCTCGGTTCCTCGCTCACGGTCATGTCCGGGTTGAGGTTCGTGCGGCGTGCGGCCACCACCGGGATCCCGGTCGTGATCATCAACCGGGGTGAGACGCGCGGTGACGCGCACGCGTCGCTGAGGGTCGACCTGCCGCTCGGGAAATCGCTGACGGAGCTGGCTGGCCTAGTGCTGTGACCTGAACTGGTCCAGCACGCGCCGCTCCCGCTTCGTAGGACGCCCCGCACCCCGTTCGCGCCGGGCGATCGGGGCCTCCACCGGCGGCGGGGGAGTGCGGTCGATGAAGCAGGTGGCCGCGTCCGCCGCGCCCACGCGCTTCTGGATCACCCGCACCACCTCGACGATGCGGGTCTTGTCGCCCACGCGCGCCCTGACCCGGTCGCCGGCCACCACCGTCGCCGAGGCCTTCGCGGGCTTGTCGTTGATGCGCACGTGGCCGCCCTTGCACGCCTGGGAGGCGTCCGGGCGGGTCTTCGTCAGCCGGACCGCCCACAGCCAGCGGTCGATGCGCGTGGACTCCACCCCGCCATCATGGCACTTCCGGAGATCATGAGGCTTCTGGCGGTCGCGCTGACCCCGGCCGGCGACCTGCGCCTAAGCCTCCACTGTGGACTGAAGGCCGAGCATCCTGGCCAGGCCCGACAGTTCGAGCACCCGTGTCACCTGCTCCGACGCGGCGGAGAGCTTCAACCCGCCCGCGGCGGCCGAGGCGCGCGCATGTCCGCGTACGAGAGCGCTCACCCCGCTGGAGTCGCAGAACGTGACGGCTGTCAGGTCCAGCACGACGTAGCGGTGACCGTTGTCGAGCAGGCGGTCGAGCCGGGCCAGCAGGCGTTCCGAACCGGAGCCGGCGAGTTCGCCGGAGACCGTGACGAGCGTGGAGGCAGGCGACGACTCCGTCACCGTGACTTCGAGCATTTCGCAGCTGTACCCAGTGGCGCCCGCCGCGAAACTGGTTCTGTGCGCGTTCTTCTGACTTCCTTGCCCATCCGCTCCCACCTGATGCCGACGATGCTGCCGCTCGCGCGGGCGTTCCGGCAGAGGGGGCACGAGGCCGTGATCGCGACAGGGCCCGCGATGGCGCACCTCGAGCACACGGTCGTGATGCCGGACGTTCAGGCGCCGTCGGGCCTCGGGCCGCCGCCTCCGTGGGTTCCGGAACGCGACGGCGTGCTGAAGGTGCCGTTGTGGTCCAGCCCGCTGGTGGTCGCCTCCGCCGCCAACGTGCTCGACTTCGCCCGCACCTGGCGTCCGGACGTCATCGTGCGCGAGACCAGCGAGTACGGCGGCCAGATCGCCGCCGAGGTGCTCGGCATCCCGCACGCGCTGCTCGACATCGCCCCGTTCGCGCCGCTGGAGATCCCGCTGCTCGACGAGCTGGTGGACAAGGTCCGCGCCCGGTTCCAGGTCGGCGCCACCGAACCGGTCCTCACCGCCGGCCTGGCCCCGGCGTCGTGGCACCCGGCCCAGCACCACTTCCGCGTGCCGGTCGAGCCGGGGGACGGGGAAGGACCGGAGATCGTCGCGTCCTTCGGCACCAACGCCCGCTGGCTCATGCCGGGGTCCACGCTGCCGCACGTGGTGGTGGAGGCATTGGGTGAGGTCTCCGCACGCGCTGTCGTCGCGGTCGGCCACGGCGAGTGGACCGGCCCGCGTCCGCCGAACGTCCGGCTCGAACCGGAGATCCCGCAGCAACGGCTCCTCAGCAGCGCGAAGGTGTTCGTGACGCACGCGGGTCACAGCGGTGTGCGGGAGGCGCTGACCGCCGGGGTGCCGATGGTCGCGGTGCCGTTGTTCGCCGACCAGCCGCGCAACGCGGACCGAATTCAAGATCTCGGAGTGGGCGTGCGAGTAGACGTCAAAGGCCTGACCGCCACCGTTCTGGCGGAACGGATCAAGCACGTGCTGAACACGAGAAAATATCACGACGCCGCTGAGGACCTGGCCTCGCAAATGATCGATCTCGAGGCGTTCACGAATATTCCTGACCACCTCGTATGCGCTGTGTGACGACATTTTGGGTGTGGCCAAAAGCTTCGACGGAAATTTAGTCCGTCTGGAGACTGGCGGTGGGGCAGGTGCTTGTTGGGGAGAACAGGTCGCCTGTAAGAGGGGAAAACAGGGGGAAATATGAAAAGGCACGTGCGCGACAGTTTCTTCGTCGTGGGCGAAGGCGTACTGGAATTCGACGGCAGAGGTGGGGCCACCACGCGTCAGCCCTCCACGGCGGAGGAGTTGCGCAGGTTCCGGTTCTCGCGACTGGGGCCGAAGGGGCCGCGAACGGACGAGGAGACGCGGGTCGCCCTCGCCACCGCCGTCACCGCGAACGTCCCGCAGCCCGACTCGGCGGATCCGGCCGTCCCGGCGGGGTTCACCTACCTCGGCCAGTTCGTCGACCACGACCTGACCATGGACCGCACCGAGTCGCAGCTCGGGCAGGACGTCAACCTCGACGAGCTGACGCAGGGCCGCTCGCCGGCGCTGGACCTCGACTCGGTCTACGGCCGCGGCCCGCGCGACAAGGACGACCAGGTCTTCTACGCCCAGGACGGCGTGAAGCTCAAGGTCGGCACCACGACACCCGTGCCGTTCCCGGACGAGGGCACCAACGTCCCGTTCGAGGGCTTCGACCTGCCGCGCCGCGGCGGGACGGCCGGTACGGCGGCGGATCGGCGGCTGCCGCTGATCCCGGACGCCCGCAACGACGAGAACCTCGTGGTGGCGCAGACGCACCTCGCGTTCATCCGCTTCCACAACCGGGTGGTCGACGAGCTCGCGCTCACCGGCCTCACCGGTGAGCGGCTGTTCCGCGCCGCCAAGGAACTCGTGGTGCGGCACTACCAGTGGATGCTCAGGACCGACCACCTGCCGCGGATCATCGACCCGGCGATCGTGGACGACGTCTTCACCAACGGCCGCAGGTTCTTCGAGGTGCCCGGCCGGTGCCGCGACCACTCGCCGACCATGCCGATCGAGTTCTCGGTCGCCTCGTACCGCTTCGGGCACAGCCAGATCCGCGGCGCGTACCAGTGGAACCGCGTGTTCGACTCGACCGGGCCCGGTGGCGTCGCGACGCTGTTCGCGCTGTTCACCTTCACCGGTGTGAGCGGCAACTTCGACCCAAGCTCCGGCACGCCCGCCGACCTCGACGACGTCGACCGGGGCCCGGTCTTCACGTTGCCCAGCAACTGGATCGCGGACTTCCGGCGGCTCTACGACTTCACCGAGGCCGAGCGGGACGACCTGGTGCCGCCCGCGGAGTCCGGTGGCGGCAACGTCACCAAGCGGATCGACACGCTGCTGGTCGACCCGCTGACGCAGCTGCCGGCCGGCACGTTCGGCGGCCGCGGCACGCAGTTCCGGGAGATCGAGCGCAACCTCGCGTTCCGCAACCTCACCAGGGCCTCGATGATGGAGCTCGCCACCGGGCAGCAGATCGCCGAGCTGTTCGGCGTGGAGCCGCTCACCGCCGAGCAGATCCTGGTGGGCAACGGCGGCGCGGTCGTCGAGGGCCTGTCCGAGGAGCAGAAGGCGCAGCTGGTCGCCGCCACCCCGTTGTGGTTCTACGTCCTGCGCGAGGCCGAGGTCGGCAACGGGCTGATGGGCCCGGTCGGCGGCCGGATCACCGCGGAGGTCTTCCACCGCGCGATGGAGGGCAGCCGGATCTCGATCGTGCGCTCGCCGTACTGGCGGCCCACCCTCGGCCCGGACTCCAGCACGTTCCGCATGGTCGACCTGCTGCTGTTCGCCTTCGAGGGCAAGGCCGACCTGCTGAACCCGCTGGGCGACCCGGTCAGCTGATCTTCCTCGCGTCTCCTGTCTGGCTGGGTGGTGGCAGTCAGACAGGAGAGGGAGATCGATGTCGAGTCCAGAAACCACACGCCGCGAAAGCACGGCGGAACGCCTGACTCGTTTTGCGCGGGAGTCCGGAATTCCGCTGCTGCGCATCGGACTGGGGGTCGTGTACCTCTGGTTCGGCGCGCTGAAGCTCTTTCCCGGTGGCAGCCCCGCCCAGGACCTCGTCGAACGCACGGTCTCCGCGCTCACGTTCGGGATCGTCGACGGGGACCTGGCGAGAGTGAGTGCCGCGATCAGCGAGATCGGGATCGCACTGGTCCTGCTGAGCTTCCGCGCACCGCGGTTGTGCGCGGTCCTGCTGGTCGGTCATGTCGTGCTGGTGTCGACACCACTGGTGTTGTTCCCCGGCGAGATGTGGGCCGGACCGTTGCAGGCGTCGTTCGAAGCGCAGTACATCCTGAAGAACCTGGTGACCGTCGCCGCCGCGGTGGTCATCGCCTCATCGCACCCGAGGGTGCGATGACCGGGAGCCGTTCGATCCCCAGGATCGGGCGGCTCCCGCCGTTGTAGGTTCCCCTGATGGGGGATTCACTGGCGCCTTTGGCACATCCTGCTTTCCGATGGCTGCTCGCGGGTCGCGTCACGACCATCGCCGGCAACGCGATGGCGCCGATCGCGCTGGCGTTCGCCGTTCTCGACCTCACCTCGTCGATCACGTCGCTGGGTCTCGTCGTCGCCGCGCGGTCGCTCACGAACGTGGTGTTCCTGCTGTACGGCGGTGTCGTCGCGGACCGGCTGCCGCGTCAGCTCGTGCTCGCCGGGTCGTGCGCGGTCAGCTTCGCCAGCCAGGCGGTGGTCGCGGCACTCGTGCTGACCGGGACGGCGTCGGTGCCGTGGCTCGTGGTGCTGTCGGCGGTCAACGGCATGTCGAGCGCCTTCTCGCTGCCCGCCTCCGCCGCGCTGGTGCCGCAGACCGTACCGGCCGAGCAGCGTCTGCAGGCGAACGCGTTGCTGCGCCTCGGTTTGAACTCCGCGCGCATCGGCGGCGCGGCGCTGGGCGGCCTGCTGATCGCGTTCACCGGTCCGGGCTGGGGCCTCGCCGTGGACGCGCTCTCGTTCGCGCTGGCCGGCGTGTTCTTCGCGTTCGTGCGCGTGCCCGCCGCCCGTGTGCCCGCCGCGCACAAGCCGTCGGTGCTGGCCGAGCTGAAGGTCGGCTGGACGGAGTTCGTGGCACGGCAATGGGTCTGGGTCGTGGTCGTGGCCTTCACGTTCGTCAACGCGGTCCTCGTCGGCGGTGTGATGGTGCTCGGTCCCGTGCTGGCGGACAGGACCTTCGGACGCGAGATGTGGGGCCTGGTCCTGGCCGCGCAGACCGCGGGCATGGTCGCCGGCGCGTTCGTCGTGATGCGGGTCGAGGTGCGACGGCAGCTGTTGCTCGGAGTGGCGTGCGTGGCGGGCTTCGCGCTGCTGCCCCTGGTGATGGTCCTGCACCCGGAGCCGTGGCTGCTCCTCGTCACCTCGTTCGTGTCCGGACTCGGCCTGGAGCAGTTCGGGGTGGCGTGGGAAACGGCGCTGCAGCACCACGTGCCGCCCGACAGGCTCGCGCGGGTCTACTCCTACGACATGCTCGGGTCGTTCGTGGCGATCCCGCTGGCCCAGCTGGCCATCGGGCCGGTGACGCACGCGTTCGGGACCTCGGCGGCCCTGCTCGGGTGCGCCGCGATCTACCTGCTCGCGACCGCGGGCATGCTCGCTTCCCGGTCCGTGCGGTCGTTGGAGAACGCCCCCGCGGCCGAGCCGGTTCGCTGATCCGTGCAACGTGACAGGAGTCCGCGGCGTCTACGTGGACGGAAGCGGAGCACTGATCATCAGCCTTCGATGCAGTCGCCCGCGCTGGATCCACTTCAACTGGGGAAGTGAATGAGAATCAAGCGTTTCGCCGTGCTGGGCACGGTTCTCGCGCTGGCCGGTGCGACCCTCGCGCCGGCGGCGTCGGCCGCCGAGTACGACCGCCCGCTGGCCGACCGGCTGCGTGAGGCGATCGTCGCGCAGAACTTCAAGGACGTCATCGACCTGACCCCGCCGGAGCCCGGCGCGCGGTCCGCGGGCAAGCGGGAGAAGTACGACGCCTCGCCCGCGGAGCTGATGAACAGGGCCCAGGCGCGGATGGCGGCGGCGGGCAAGCCGTTGCACCAGACGCCGAACATGGACGCGGCGATCATCGAGCTCGACGTCCTCGGCCGCCCGAAGTCGGTGGCGAACGTGCTGCTCAGCCCGCAGCACCCGAACGGCGTGGTCGTGCCGGTGACGCACAAGGGCCTGTCCACCGACCAGGTGCGCTACCGCTGGTGGGACGACACCGAGTGGGACGTCAACGGCGGCAAGGGCACCGTCGACGTGCTGCCCGGCCGGGAGAACGCGGCGATCGACTTCTCCTCGCCGTACCCGGCGTCGGTGTTGAAGCTGATGGTGGGCTTCGGCGTGCTGCGCCTGGCCGACCAGGGCAAGGTCGACCTCGACGCCGACTACGACTACGCCCCGAACCCGGTGCGCCCGGCGTGCGGCGGCCCGACGGTGAAGAAGATCCGGCAGCACTTCGACGAGATGATCACGAAGTCGCAGAACGAGTCCACCTGCTCGCTGATCAAGCTGATCCACGACCACGACGCCTGGGGCGAGGTCAACCAGACGTTCGCCGACCTCGGCATGCCGACCCTGATGGTCACCGGCACCCTTCCCGGCAACGGCGGCCAGTGGATCGGCTCCAACATGAGCGGCCTCGACACCGCCAAGCTCCTGCTGCTGGTCAACGGCGGCGCGGGCGTGCTGTGGACGACCGACAAGGGCAAGCCCGTCACCCGCAACGCGCTCTCGGCGTCGTCGCGGAAGTTCTTCCAGGAGACGCTGGCGGGCCAGGGCCACAACGAGATGCTGTCGACGCCGAACTGGTGCGGGCGCGACTACCCGGTGCAAGGCATCCCGCAGCAGGTGCCGTCGCGCTGGATCAAGCCGGACGGCACCGTGACCGTGGGCGACGCGGTCTACGACCGTGACGTGCGTCCGTGCAACGACGCCGCCGAGGTGACGTTCGCGCACAAGACGGGCTGGGTCGACACGACCGGTTCCGACGCGGGCATCGTGAAGTCGCTGCGCGGCAAGGACAACCGCAACTACATCGTGGTCGTGTTCTGCAACCTGGGCACCGACTACGTGGACGCGACCCGCCCGGCCGACCCGCCCGGCGTGTACCCCGTGCTGTACACGCAGAAGTACGCGCAGCTCGGCAAGGCGATCGACACCATCATGAAGAACCTGTAGCCGGCAGTGCGGCACCGCGGCCGGTCACACGGCCGCGGTGCCGATCAGCCCGTTGCGCGTCACCTTCGCCGCCAGTTCGGCCTCCGTGAGGTCCTCGGTGCCCTCGGGACGGCGCGGCAGCACCATGTACCGCGACTCGGCGTTCGCGTCCCACACCTCGATCCTGGTGGTCTCGGGCAGGGTCAGCCCGAACTGCTCCAGCACCTCGCGCGGGTGGCTGACCACCTTCGAGCGGTACGCGGTGCTCTTGTACCAGGTGGGCGACGGTCCGAGCAGCGAGAGCGGGTAGCAGCTGCAGAGCGTGCACACGATGACGTTGTGCACGTCCTCGGTGTTCTCGACGACGTGCAGCCGTTGCACCTGCAGGCCGCCGCCCATCGACAACCCGAGCTCGGGCAACGCCTCGTTCGTGTTCTCAAGCAGGCGTGCCTTGAAACCGGGGTCCACCCAGGCCCGTGCCGCGACCCGGAACCCGTTGGCGGGTGAGGCCTTGTGCGCAAACGCCTCCAGCACCTGGTCCAGCTCGCGGGGGTCCAGCAGCCCCTTCTCCTCGAGGACCGCTTCCAGTTCCCGCACGCGCGCGGCGATCGGGGAGTCGTCGTGGTCGTCACTCATCGCTGAGGTAGTCCTCCCAGAGGGACAGCGTCACGCTGTGGTCGCCGTGGCCGAACAGTTCGCGTGCGGAGAACCGCACCAGGTACACCTGTTGTGGCTGCTGAATTCCGCGTGCGCTGAGGTCCGCCAGCGGGTGGACGCCGTCGTGGCCGATCACCGTGCCGCGACGGCCGCGCGCGTAGTGCGGCAGCCGTGTGTGGTGGTCCGGGTCCACTGTGGACGTGCGGACGCGGTCGCCGGTGCGGTAGCGCTCAGACAACGCCGCGCTCCTTCAGCAGCGTCTGGATCGCGCGGAACCAGTTCTCGTAGTACGACGACTCGTGCGACATGGTCCGCTCGACGGCGTCGCGGAACTCGTCCAGGTTGTAGACGCCCTGCCCGATCAGCGCCCGGTTCATGGCCATCACGTGCGCTTCCCAGTCCGCGTGGAAGGGCGGCTCGTCGAGCTCCTCGACCACGGGCCCGAAGCCGTCCTGGCCGCCGACGTCGTTGATCCTCGGCATGTCACCTCCTGCGCTCAGCGAGATTCTGCGCCGCCTCCCGCCAGTTCGGGAAGTGGAACTCGAATCCTGCCTGCTGGAGCCTGCCCGGCACGACCCGGCGGCTCTTGAGCAGCAGCTCGGTGTCGCTGCGGATCGCGAACGCCCCGATCTCGGCCATCCAGCTCGTCGCGGGCAGTCCCACCGGCACGCGCCAGGCCCCGCGCAGCTCGCGCATGAACTCGCGCTGCGGCACCGGGTTCGGTGCCGCGAGGTTGACCGCGCCCGCGATCGGTTCCCTGATCAGCAGCGCGACCGCCCGCACGAAGTCGTCGTCGTGGATCCACGAGACGTACTGGTGACCGCCCGCCACCGGCCCGCCCAGCCCGACGCGGGCCAGCCACGACAGGTAGTCGAACACGCCGCCCTTGTCCGGGCTCATCACCATCGCCGCGCGGAGCGCGACCTTGCGCGTGGCCGGTGTGTCGGCCTCGTCCAGCTCGGCCTCCCAGCGCTTGGCGATCTCGACGCTGTAGGTCCAGTAGCCCGGCACGTCCGGCTCGCGCCCGCCGAGAACGCCGGTCTCCTCGTCGTTCGGCGCGTCGAACCGGTGCGAGTAGATCGTCGCGGTGCTCATCTGCAGCCACACCTTGGGTGGATCGGCCGCCTTGGCGATGGCCTCGCCGACGACCCGCGCGGAGTCCACCCGCGAGCGCATCATCTGCTGCAGGTTCTCCGCCGTGTAGCGGCAGCTCACGCTCCGGCCGGCCAGGTTGACCACGACGTCGGCGCCGTCGATCTCGTCGGCCCACCTGCCGAGCGTGTGGCCGTCCCAGCGCACGCCCGCGCTGCGGCTGATGACCACGACCTCGTGGCCCGCCGCCTTGAAGGCGCGGGTCAGCACGCCGCCGACCTGCCCGGTACCGCCTGGAATCACGATCTTCATGTCGTTTCGTCCCCCTCGCGGCCGACGCTAGCCCCCGGTCGCTGAGAACCGTTTCAGCTATGCTCGCGCAAAACGCTCAAACGAACAGGCGGTCGGTCATGCGTGAGTCCAGCGAGGCACGGCGGCAGCGGATTCTGGCTGTCACGGCGTCGCGGGGCACGGTCAAGGTGAGCGATCTGGCCGAGGAGCTCGACGTTTCGATCGTCACGATCCGCCGCGACGTCGAGGAGCTGGCACGGCTCGGCAGGCTGCGGCGCGGGCACGGTGTCGCGCGCTCGCTCACGCCGGTCGAGCAGCCGGAGCCCAGGCAGGCCGCGAACGGGTCGATCGCGCTGGTCGTGCCGGAGCGCCACACATACCTCTACGAGACGATGAACGGCGCCCGCAAGACCCTTGAGGAGGCCGGCATGCGGGTGGTCCTGCACATCGCCCCGCAGGTCAGGGGTGCGGAACGGCCCATCGTCGAGAAGGCGCTGACCGAGCCGGTGCAGGGGCTGCTGATGGCACCGCGGTGGCGCACGTTCGAGGAGGAGGCCGAGGACGACTGGCTCGCGGACACGGGCGTGCCGACCGTTCTCATGGAACGCCGCCCGAACGGAGGCCTGCGGGCGATGAACTCCGTGTGCTCGGACCACTGGTACGGCATGCATCTGGCCGTGAAGCACCTGACCGACCTCGGGCACCGCCGGATCGTGCTCGCCGCACGCGACGACAGCCCGACGGCGCGGGTGCTGCGCAGGGCGTTCCGCGAGATCTCGGCGGACCTGGAGGACGCGGTCACGGTGCGCAGCTCGCCGGACACCGGGCTCGTGGACGTGCTGCGGGAGCATCGCGCCACGGCGGCGGTGCTGCACGGCGACGAGGACGCGTTGATGCTGGTCCAGCAGATGATGCTCGCCGGGATGGAGGTGCCGCGGATGTGCTCGGTCGTGTCGTACGACGACGTGGTCGCGTCACTCGGCAGCATCCCGCTCACCGCCGTCGCGCCACCGAAGACGGAGGTCGGCCGGGTCGCCGCCGAACTGCTGCTGCGGAAGCTGAAAGGCGAGGTCGCGGCCACCGAACGCATCGAGCTGCTGCCGGCGTTGAAGATCCGCTCGTCGACTGAGCGTTTGACCGTTTCTTGACGGCAAAGCGATCAGGCGATCAGGATGCGATCCATGCGCCTGAGTCGTCGCACACTTCTCGCGGCGGGTCTCACGGCACCGTTGGCGGCCTGCTCCACTCCGCAACGCCGCGGTGCCGGAGGTCCGGTAGAGATCACGTTCTGGTCGGCCCTGCGCGGTAGTCAGCAGGTCGTCGACGCGTTCAACTCCTCGCAGAACCGCATCAGGGTGGTCTTCCAGCAGATCCCCTCCGGTGGGCAGGGCGGCTACGCCAAGCTCAGCAACGCGGCTCGCGCGGGCAACGCACCGGACATCGCCACCATCGAGTACCCGCAGGTCCCCGGCTACGCGATCGACGGCGTGGCCAGGGACATCACCGACCTCGTGACCGACCGGCTGAAGCAGAGGCTGCTGCCGCAGGCGCTCAAGCTCACGACGTTCGACGACCGGGTGTTCAGCGTCCCGCTCGACGTCGAGCCGATGGTCCTGCACTACCGCGCGGACCTTTTCCAGGCCAACGGTTTCCAGGTCCCGACGACCTGGGACGAGTTCGCCGGCCTCGCGCGGACGGTGAGGTCCAGGTTCCCCGACAAGAGGCTCACGCTGTTCCCCACGGACGGCGGCACGCAGTTCGCCTGCCACGCCTGGCAGGCCGGCGCGCAGTGGTTCGACACCAGCGGCGGCAAGTGGCGCGTGTCCCTCGCCGACGAGCCCACCCGGAAGGTCGCCGCCTACTGGCAGGGGCTGATCGACGAGGACCTGGTGTTCCGCAACGCGGGCGACAGCAAGCAGCACGACGCGCAGATCGGCCAGGACCGGGTGATCACCAGGCTGAGCGGCGCGTGGGACGCGGGTGCGCAGATGCGGGCGAGGCCCGCGCAGAAGGGCAAGTGGCGCATCGCCCCCGTGCCGGTCTGGGACGAGCAGGTCGTCGGCACGCACGGCGGTTCGACGTTCGCCGTCACCAAGGACTCGCGGGAGCCCGAGGCCGCGATGGAGTTCATCGAGTGGCAGTGCACCCACCCGGACGCGCTGACGGCCCGGTTGAAGAGCGGCACCAGCAGCCAGTACCCGGTGGCGCCGGCTCTCGTCGAGGCGGGCGCCAAGGCGTTCCCCGGCGAGTACTACAGCGGCCAGGACATCTACCGGCTCTTCCAGCAGGAGGCGGACAAGATCCGCGACGGCTGGGTGTGGGGCCCGCGGATGACCGCCACCCTCAAGGTGATGCAGGACGGGTTCGCGAAGGCCGGCGCCGGTGTCGGCACGCTGATCGAGGCGGTGCGAGAGGCCCAGAGCGGCACGATGCCCGACCTGTTGGCGCTCGGACTGTCCACTGAGGAGGGTGCGCGGTGAAGGGCAAGCTCGCCTGTGCCGTCCTGATGGCGCCGTTCTTCCTGTTGCTGGTCACGGTCTTCCTGATCCCCACCGGCACGGCGGTCTGGCTCAGCTTCTTCGCGGCCGACCAGCCGGGACTGGGCTTCGGCCCGGAGAGCACGGTGTTCGTCGGCCTGCGCAGCTACGGCGCCGTGCTCAGCGACCCGACGTTCCTGGGCAGCCTGCTCACCGTCGTGCTGTACTGCCTGCTCTACATCCCGCTGATGGTCGCCGGAGCGCTCACCCTCGCGCTGCTGCTCGACTCCGGCGTGGCGAAGCTGCGCAGCTGGGCGCAGATGAGCCTCTACCTGCCGCACGCCGTGCCGGGCATCATCGCGGCGCTGATCTGGCTCTACCTCTACACGCCCGGCCTGAGCCCGATCATCGACCTGTTCGCCAAGGCCGACGTCCAGATCAGCTTCCTCGGCATCGACACCGTCCTGCCGTCGATCGTGAACATCGCCCTGTGGAGCAACCTCGGCTACAACATGGTGATCTTCTACGCCGCCTTGCAGGCCGTGCCGCGCGAGGTCCTCGAAGCGTCCGTCGTGGACGGTGCGGGCCCGGTCAAGCAGGCCCTGCGGATCAAGGCCCCGCTGGTGCGCGGCGCGATCGTCACGGTCGGCATCTTCACCCTGATCTGGGCGCTGCAGCTGTTCACCGAACCCGTGCTGCTCAGCCAGTCCACCCCGATGATCAGCGCCCGGTTCTCGCCGAGCATGTACATCTACGACGCGGCCTTCACCCGCAACAACTACGGCCTCGCCGCGGCCGCGTCCGTGGTCCTGCTGGCCTTCACGGTCGCGCTGTCCTACGGCGTCACCCGCTGGACGAACAGGAAGGCCGCCTGATGACCCTCCTCGGCCGGACCACGGTGAACGTGGTCATCGGCGTCTCGGTGCTCTACACCCTGCTGCCGGTGATGTGGCTGGTGCTCGCCGCCACGAAGAACGTCGACGCCCTGTTCAACAGCGACCTGTTCGGCGGCTTCTCCCTGGTGGAGAACGTCAAGAACCTGTTCGCGATGGACAAGGGCCTGTACCCGCGCTGGTACCTCAACAGCCTGCTGTACGCCGTGGCCGGCGCGGGGGTCAGCGCGTTCATCTCGATCGCCGCGGGCTACGCGTTCGACAAGTACGCCTTCCGTCACAAGGAGAAGCTCTTCGGGCTCGTGCTCGCGGCGGTCATGGTGCCGCAGACCGTGCTCGCGCTGCCGCTGTACCTGATGGCGTCCGAGGTGGGCCTGGTGAACACGTTCTGGGCGGTGTTCATCCCGGCGCTGTTCAACCCGTTCGGCGTCTACCTCGGACGGATCTTCTCGCAGGGCTACGTGCCGGACGAGGTGCTGGAGGCCGCCCGCATCGACGGCGCGGGCGACCTCGCGACCTACTTCAAGGTCGCTTTCAGGATGCTGGGACCGGGCGTGGTGACGCTGTTCCTGTTCCAGCTCACCACGATCTGGAACAACTTCTTCCTGCCCATGGTCATGCTGTCCGACCAGTTGCTCTACCCCGTCAGCCTCGGCCTCTACCAGTGGAACAGCTCGGCCACTGTCTCTCCCGAATACTACCCGGTGGTGATCATGGGATCTCTCTTCGCGGTGCTGCCGCTGATCCTCGCTTTCATGTTGCTGCAACGGTTCTGGAAGGCCGGCATGACCGCGGGAGCCGTCAAGTGAGGGCCGCGGGCGTGATGTCGGCGGAGGCCGCCGACGCCGTTCTCACGCCCGTGCTCCACGACCTGCGGGCGGTCTGCGACTTCGCGGGCGTCCGCCCCGGCTTCGCCGACGTCCCCGACGTCGACCTGCTCGTCACGGGCTGGGGCTGCCCGCCGATCACCGCCGAGGTGCTCGCGCGGCTGCCCCGCCTGAAGGCGATCGTGCACACCGCGGGCTCCGTCAAGGGCTTCGTCACCGACGCCTGCTGGGAACGCGGCATCGCGGTCTCGTCGGCCGCGCAGGCCAACGCGCTGCCGGTCGCCGAGTACACCGTCGCGATGATCCTGCTCAGCGGCAAGCGGGTGCTCGAACGCGCCCGCGACTACCGCGAGACCAAGCGGATGTCGGTGTACGGGGTGCCCGCCTCGGTGGGCAACTTCGGTGCCACGATCGGCATCCTGTCCGCGTCGCTGATCGGCCGCCGGGTGATCGAGCTGCTGGCGCCCTACGATTTCCACGTGCTGGTGCACGACCCGTTCGTGACCGAAGTGGACGGTGCCGAGTCCGTGAGCCTCACCGAGCTGTTCGAACGCAGCGACGTTGTCAGCGTGCACACGCCGTTGCTGCCGGAGACCACCGGACTGGTCAGCGGCGAGCTGCTGGCCCTGCTGCGCGACGACGCCGTGCTGATCAACACCGCCCGCGGCGCCGTCGTCGACCAGGACGCGCTCGTCGCGGAGGTCGGCCGCATCCGGGCGGTGCTGGACGTGACCGACCCGGAGGTGCTGCCGGTGGACCACCCGCTGTGGCGCCACGACAACGTGCTCATCACGCCGCACCTGGCGGGCTCGCAGGGCAACGAGTGGGGGCGTCTCGGCCGCCACGCCGTCGACGAGGTCCGCCGGTGGGTGGCGGGAGAGCCGTTCGCGACCCCGGTGCCGGCGGAGAGAAGAGAGCAGATCGCGTGAGGCTGCCAGACGACCGAAGGGACCAGACCGCGTGAAGCTGCCAGACCCCGACCACGTCCTGAGCCCCCGCACCGGCCTCACCCGCGAGCACTGGGTGGCCGCCGCGGACGGCCTGCTCACCGCCGCCTGGCGGTACGCGTCCCCCGACCAGGCCTTCCTCGACCTGCCGGGCCGCCCGTCCCGCAGCGGTGTCCGGTCGGACGGCCTGGAGGGGTACGCCCGCACGTTCCTCGCCGCCGCCTTCCGCACCGCGCACGGCGAGGACCCGCACAACTGGCTGGAGCGCTACGCCGCGGGGCTGGCGGCCGGCACGGCGGGGGAGTGGCCCGCGATCTTCGACGTCGGCCAGCCCATGGTCGAGTCGGCCTCCGTGGCGCTGGGCCTGCGCCTCACCAAGCCGTGGCTCTGGGACGAGCTCCCGGAGGCGGTGCAGGACCGCGCCGAGGCCTGGCTGAGGGAGTCGCTGCGACGCGTTCCCGCCGCCAACAACTGGTACTTCTTCCCGTACACCGTGGCGTCGTTCCTGGAGTCGGCCGGACGCGGTGACGACGAGACCCGTCAGGCGAAAGCCCGTGCGATGGAACTGCTGGAGGGCTGGTACGTCGGCGATGGCTGGTACTCCGACGGCGACGGCCGTGCGTTCGACCACTACAACGGCTGGGCGCTGCACCTCTACCCGGCGCTGGACGCGCATCTGAACGGTCAGCCGGTCACCACGCACCTGCGCGAGCACCTGGAGAGCTTCCACCTGCTGTTCGGTGCGGACGGCGCCCCGCTCTACTTCGGACGGTCGCTCACCTACCGCTTCGCCGCCGCGTCGGCCGTGGCGCTGGGCGCGCTCACCGGCGAGACGCCGCTGAGTCCCGGCCACTCCCGCCGGCTCATCAGCCAGACCCTCCGGTACTTCCTGGACAGGGGATCGCTGTCCGACGGCCTGCTCAGCCTCGGCTGGCACGGCCCGCACGAGGCCGGCCTGCAGGTCTACTCCGGCCCGGCCTCGCCGTACTGGGCGTCGAAGGCGTTCGTCTGCCTGCTCGCCGGCCCCGACCATCCACTGTGGACGGCGCAGGAGGAGGCCCCGGAGGAGGACCGGGCGCTCGCGTTGCCGGGCCCGGGCTTGCTGATCCAGCGGCACGGCGGCGTGACGCGGCTGCACAACCACGGCAGCGACCACGTGCGGCCGTTCGAGGGCGAGTACGCGACCGAGGACGATCCCCTCTACAGCCGCTTCGCCTACTCGACGGCCAGCGGCCCGACCGCGCGGCACAACATCGCCGACAACCACATCAGCCTGGTCTTCAGGGGTGACCGCAGCGTGCGCAGGCGGATCCACCCGCTGGGCGCGCGGGACAACTGGGCCGCCTCCTGGCACCGCCCGGTGTTCGACGCGAACCAGCCGACCGTGCCGGGCCTGCGGATCGAGAGCGTCACGGCGGTCTGGGACGACCAGGAACTGCGCATCCACCGCGTGATCGGCGCACCGCCCGGTACGAGGGCCGAGCTCACCGGCTGGGCCACGGACCTGCCGTCGCCGTTGGTCGGTGTGCGGGGCTGGACGGGCACGGACTCGCGGCCCGCGCCGCAGGGCACGGCGTTCGTCACCACCACGAACGTCCCCGTGCTGACCGCGGACGTCGAGGGCACCGCGACCCTCGCGGCGGTGGCGGTGCTCAACGGCTCCGTCGCGGAAGCGGACTGGAACGCCCGCGTCGACGAGGTCCTCCGGCTGACCCTGGACGCCTGAACCGGGTAACGCGGCGGCGGCGGGCTCGATGAAGAGGTGTGCGCATCACCCTCCTCGCCGCCGCCGCGTTCCTGCTCGCCGCCTGCACGTCCGAGCCGCAGGCCGCCCCGACGCAGGCCCCCGCGACCCAGACGACGGTCGAGCAGCCCGCCGGCAACGGCCCGAACTGCGCGAACGCCAACTCCTCCGTAGTGGGCAAGGCGCTCAACCTGAGGCTGCAGGGCCAGCGGGAGAGCGTCGACAAGACCGTGACGACGTGCAACTACGTGGGCGCCGGCATGCCGGTCGAGGTGCGGTTCACCACCAACGCGACCGCCGCGACGTTCGCCAAGGGCAAGCCGGAGAAGGCGAAGGCCGTCGAGGGCCTGTTCGACGAGGCCTACGAGTCCAGCGCGGGCGGGGCCGAGACCGCCCAGCACACCGTGGCCGCGCGCAAGGGCAAGACCCAGATCGAGGTGATGTCGCCCGCGGGCGTCGAGCCGTCGAAGAGGCTGATCACGGACCTGTTCGCCCGCATTTAGACGGGTACGTCGTAGAACGACAACACGCGAGCGTCCGGCGCGAGCCACGGCTCCAGCAACGCCTGCGCGCGGGCGGGATCGCGGTGGAACAGCCCCACCCGCACCGCGAACACCAGGTCGAACCGCCGGTCGCCGAGGTTCATGTCCTCCAGCGACGCGATGAGGAACTCGGCCCTGCCCGACGCCACGTACTCCGCGTTGCGTCGGGTCGCGGCCTCGATCATCTTGGTGGAGCGGTCGATCGCGGTGAGCGTGCCGGTGGACAACAACTGGCACACCATCGTGGCGGCCACGCCCTGGCCGCAGCCGATCTCCAGCACCCGGTCACCGGGCCGGATCGCGAGTTGGCCGACCACACTTCGCAGACGCTCGCTCATGGTCGACATCATGCGTCAGCGCGGCGGGCGGGGCCACTCCCGCGGCCCCGCCGCGACGTCAGCCGAGACCGCCCATGTTGACCATCCAGTTCACGCCGAACTTGTCGACGAGGTCGCCGTACTCGTCGCCCCACATCTGCTTCTCCAGCGGCGTACCGACCTTGCCGCCGTCGGCGAGTGCGGTGAAGTAGTCGCGCAGCACCTCTTCGTCGCCCGACAGCGACACCGTGATGCGGGAGCCCGACTGGTACTCCATGCCGGGCGGCGTGTCGGCGGCCATGATCGTGTAGCCGAGGTCGGTCTCCAGCTGCGCGTGCATGATCTGGTCGGCCTGCGGCGTGTCCTGCATGCCGAACTCGCCGAAGGTATTCATCTTCAGCTCTCCGCCGAAGACCGAGTGGTAGAACTCCATCGCCTGGCGGGCCTGACCGTCGAAGCTGATGTACGGGTTGAGACGAGTGGCCACCGGGATCGCTCCTTCTGGGAAGACGGACACGAATCCTCGCAAACCCTTGGCACACCGACAACTTGAACTTATTCAGTGACTCCCGGGTCACCCTGAGCGACCTTGCCCGCGTACACGAGTGTGGCCTCGGGCGTGAGCGGGTGGAACGTCCCGGCCCGCACGTCGCGGTAGGCGCGCTCCAGCGGTGAGCGCCGGAAGAACGACCGTCCACCGAGGACCTCCATCGCGACGTTCACGACCTCGATCGCCTCCACGACGGCGTGGCGCTTGGCCAGCATCACCGTGGTGGTCGACTCGGCGTTGGCCGTGTAGTCCTCGCCGAGCTCGTCGATCGAGCCCATCAGCGACCACCACGCGGTGCGCAGCTTGTAGTCCATCAGCCCGATCTGCCGGGTGGCGCTCTTCGAAGTCGACCGCACGGCGACGTCCCGCGCGCCCGCCGCGATGCCGAAGTACGTCGCCCCGCACACCGGCGCGAAATGGACGACGGCGGCGAACAGGGGTGCGCCGAACTCGCCGTACGGCCGGCGAGCGGCGATCTTCTCGGCCGGGACGAACACGTCCTCCAGCACCACGTCGTGGCTGGCCGTGCCGCGCATGCCGAGCGTGTCCCACGTTTCCTCGATGCGCACGCCGTCGGCGTTCAGCGGGGCGCTGAAGTGCAGCACCTCCTCACCGAGGACGGCGGACGTGGCCACGACGTTCGCGCGCGGAGACTGGCTGCAGAACGTCTTGCGCCCGTTCACCAGGAAACCGCCGTCCACGGGCGTCGCCGTCGTCGTGGGCCACAGCCAGTCCGAGCCGCCGCTGGTCGCGATGACCAGTCCTTCCGCGGCCACGCGCCGCAGCACGCCCTCGGCGTCCGGTGCGCCCTTGCGGCGGCGGTAGCCCTGCATCAGCGTCAGGTACAGGTGCATCGTGACGGCCAGCGCGGTGGCGCCGTCGTACCGCGCGAGCTCGGCCTGCGCGTAACAGACCTGGCGCATCGTGGCGCCGAGCCCGCCCAGTTCCTCGGGTACGGCCAACGCCAGGTAGCCCTCCTCGCGCATGGCCTCGTACGCCTCGCTCACGAACGTGGCGTCGCGGTCGTGCCCGGACGCGTTGGCGGCCGCGATGGCACCGATGCGTGCGGCCATCTCCGCGAACTTGTCGTCGCCGTCTCTGGTCACGGTGGGGAATGTGCTGGTCACCCGTGGTGCATCAAGAGTTGTCATGCGACAAACGTAAGAACGCACGAGCCCCGCGGGTAGTTCTGAAAGTGAACCGGACGGCGGTAACGAAACCCCCGCCGAGACGGAGACTTCCCCTGTGAGGACGTATGCGCAGTACTGCCCGATCGTCCGCGCCGTCGAGGTGCTGGGCGACCGGTGGACGTTGCTGATCGTGCGGGACATGCTCGTCGGTGCCTCGCGCTTCAACGAGCTCTCCCGAGGCCTGCCGGGACTCTCGCGCGCATTGCTGTCGCGGCGGCTGCGGCAGCTGGCGAACGCCGGTCTGGTGCAGCGCACCGGCGACGGCTACGCGCTGACGCCGGCCGGGCAGGCGTTGCGCCCCTTGGTGTTCGGCCTCGCCGACTGGGGCGCCCGCTACGCGTTCGGTGATCCGCGCGCCGACGAGCTCGACCCCGAGGTGCTGATGTGGTGGATGCACGGCCGCATCGACACGGGCACGCTGAGCAAGCGCGCGAACATCGAGGTCCGCATCAACGACCGGCGCCGCACGTTCTGGCTCGTCGTCGAACCCGGTGACGCCTCGATCTGCTACACCGACCCCGGCCTGGAGGTCGACGCGGTGCTGGCGTCCGACATCGCCACGCTCTTCCGGATGTGGGAGGGCGAGGTCGAACTGCTCGACGCGGTGCGCGCGGGCACCATCGAGCTGACCGGCACGCGCTGGGTGGTGCGCGGCCTCCCGGAGTGGCTGAAGCTCAGCCCGGTCGCGGAGCACGTGCGGGCTGCGCGGTCCTGACCAGCGCAAACAAGTTTCTCAAAGTTTCTGGGCCGTCGTGTCGATCCGGGTTGGTGCCCGTTCGACACATCAGTGGAAGGACACGACAGCCCAGGAGGAACTCGACATGACCGCCACGACCGCCGCCCCCGTCTCCCGCAAGTCGGCCGCCGCCCGCCACGCCACGCTCGTGACCCGCGTGCTGACCGGCCTGCTGTTCACCGTGACCGGCTTGAACGGGTTCCTGAACTTCATGCCCGCACCGGATCCGAGCACGATGGCGCCCGCCGGGGTGGCGTTCACGACGGCGCTCTACGCGACGGGCTACATGCTGCAGCTGTCGTCGGGCGTCCAGGTCGTCGCGGGCGTGCTGCTGGTCGCCGGCCGGTTCGTGCCGCTCGCCCTGGCGATCCTGGCGCCGATGGTCGTGAACATCTTCCTGATCCACCTGTTCCTGGAGCCCTCGAGCATGGTCATCGCGCTCCTCGTGGTCGCCGCCGAGATCGGCCTCGCCTGGGCGTACCGCGACAAGTTCCGCCCGATGCTGCAGGCCCGCTAGGCCGCAACGGAAATCCCCCGCAGGCCCTGTGCCTGCGGGGGACTTTCGTTGTGCGACAACTCTTCTGGGCTTGCCCGGTCGATTTCGGCGGCCGCCGTTCGACGTTTCTGCGAGAGCCGGAAACGTTGAAGGGGAGCGAAGATGTCCACCACCCGCTGCGCCACCGCCGTCCTGCGAGTGCTGCTCCGCGGGCGGGTGACGCAGGTGGCCCTGACCGCGGCGAACCTGCTGCTCGACACCGGCCACGTGGTCACCGCGCTGCTCGTGGCGCTGGCCGAGATCGCCGTCGTGATCGGTTCGCAGCCGGTGCTACCGGGCCGTGAACGTGGCCAGCAGCGCCTGCACCTCGTAGACGTCGACGCCCTTGCCGAACTGCTTGGAGATCGGCGCGTCGCCGCCGGAGATCCAGATCTTCAGCTCCGCGTCCATGTCGAAGTGACCGGCCGTCTCGACTGAGAACTGCGTGATCGCCTTGTACGGCACCGAGTGGTACTCGACCTTCTTGCCCGTCATGCCCTGCTTGTCGACCAGGATCAGCCTCCGGTCGGTGAACAGGAACGAATCGCGCACCAGCTGGTACGCCGCGTGGACCTGTTCCCCCTGCGCCAGCAGCCGCCCGAACTCCTTCACGGCGTCCCGCGGGTCGAGCTTCGACGCGTTCCCCATCATTCCGCTGAGAAGTCCCATACGTCCACGTTTACCAGGCTTTCCCGAAGCTTGTCCCGGTACTGGGCTGCTCCTGTCCGAACGTTTCCGGTCCTACCTCGAAAGTGGATCTCAACAGCCACTCGATCGGGGAGAACGACACGATGCGCAAGCACTTCATCGGAGCTGCCGGACTGGCCGGAGCGACCGCCCTGCTCGTGGGATGTTCCAGCGCCCCAGCGCAGACGGCCACGGGTTCGGACGAGCGGCCGACGACCGAACAGGTCAGGGCGTTGTTCGCCGACTGGAACGCGTCCCTCGCAACGGGGGACCCTCAGAAGGTGGCCGATCGCTACGCTCCGAACGCGGTTCTGCTGCCCACGGTGTCGAACCAGGTGCGGTCCACGCGGGCCGAGATCGTCGACTACTTCGAGCACTTCCTGCGGAACAAGCCGAGCGGCACCATCCTCGACTCGCACGTCGCCGTCCTCGACGCCGACGACGCGATCGACGCGGGCACCTACCGGTTCGCGCTCACCAAGGACGGCACCCCGTCGACCGTCGACGCGCGCTACACGTTCGTCTACGAGAAGGTCGAAGGGAAGTGGCTCATCGTGAACCACCACTCGTCGGCGATGCCGGAGCGAGCCTGATCCGCACGCACAACCCGCCGCTGGACGCCGCCTCCAGCGACACCGCGCCGCCGTCGTCGGTGACGAGCTGCTTCACGATCGCGAGGCCGAGGCCGGACCCGCCCTTGCCGGTGAGGCCCTGGCCGCGCCAGAACCTGTCGAACGCCCGCGCCCGGTCGGCCTGCGGCAGGCCGGGGCCGGCGTCGATGACCTCCACCAGGCCTGGCCTCGTAGTGCGGACGAGGATCGTCGCGCCGTCCGGGGACACCTCCAGCGAGTTGGACAGCACGTTGTCCAGCACCTGCTCGAGGTGCCCCGGCGTGGCGAGGACGCGGATGTCGAAGCCTTCGGAGACCAGGGAGATCGAGCGTTCGTCGGCGGCGGCACGCCACGCCGTGAACCGCTCCGCGACGACGTCGAGCACCTGCACCGGTTCGGGGTGGGGGACGTCCGCCTCGGCGCGTGCCAGCGCCAGCAGACCGTTGACCAGCCTCGACATCCGCACGACCTCGGCCGTCGCCATCTCGACGTCCTCGCGGACCGTCGGGTCGTCGACGCCGTCGGCGACGTTGTCCAACGACAGTCGCAAGGCGGTCAGCGGCGTGCGGAGCTGGTGCGAGGCGTCGCCGATGAACGCGCGCTGCGAGCCGACCAGCGTGCCGATCGTCTCGGTGGCGGTGTTGAGGGTGCGGGCGAGCGTGCGGGTCTCGGGCGGCCCCGTCTCCTCGGCCCGCGCGGCCAGGTCGCCGTCGCGCAGCCGGCTCGCCATCACGTTGAGCTCGCGCAACGGCCGGGTGACCCGCTTCGCCAGCCACACTCCCAGGAACGCCGCCGCGATCAGCACGGTCACGGCCAGCGCGGCGCGGAAACCCCAGATCTGCCAGAGCCTCTGCGTGATCTGATCGTCCGGATAGGACAGCCGGATCGCGCCGACGACCGTGCCGTCCGTCGTCGTCGCCGGAACCGTGAGCTCCAGTCCCTCGTCGTCCCAGACCTTCGACTCGGGCTGGGCTTCGAGAACGTCGATCTGGCCGGGGGTCTGGCGTTCGTAGGCGTCGACCAAGGCGTTCAACGACCTCGTGTCGCCGGACGCGAGCAACAACGCGGCGGTGTCGGCCTCGCGCCGCGCGGTGTTCACGGCGTCGTCGTAGAGCTGCTGGTTGAGCGTGAACGCCACCGGTACCGTGAACGCCGCGATCGCCACCGCCACCAGCAGCACGTAGCTCCAGACGAGCTGGCGGATCACGAGAGCACCAGCCGGAACCCCACGCCCCGCACGGTCTCCAGCGAGGCCGCGTCACCGAGCTTGCGGCGCAGCACCCCGACGTGCACGTCGAGCGTCTTGGTGGGGCCGAACCAGTTCTCGTCCCACACCGCCTCCATGATCTGCTCGCGCGTGAACACCGCGCCCGGCTCCTCGGCCAGGAACGCCAGCAGGTCGAACTCCTTCGGCGTCAGCTCGACCTCGCCCCCGTCGAGGTGCACCCGCCGCGCGCGCCGGTCGATCCGCACCCGCCCGTGCGTCTCCGGTTCGGGCAGGGCGGGCTGCACGCGCCTGAGCACCGCTCGCATCCGTGCGATGACCTCACGCACCCCGAACGGCTTGGTGACGTAGTCGTCGGCCCCGATCTCCAGCCCCACCACCCGGTCGACCTCGTCGGACCGCGCGCTGATCACGATGATCGGCACGTCCCCGCGCGCCCGCAGCTCACGGCAGACGTCCAGGCCGTCCATGTCGGGCAGCCCCAGATCGACGAGCACCATGGCGAAATCCCCGGCCGTCAGCGCTTCCGCACCCGTGCGCACCCACTGGACCTCGAACCCGTAGCGGGACAGCCCGCGCGTCAACGACTCCGCGATCGGCTCGTCGTCCTCCACCAGCAGCACCCGCATGGGCGGAGATCATTCCACTGATCGGGGGAGGGCGTTCCGCAGCCGGATGCCGCTGAACTCCATCGACCCGGCCGTGACCTCGCCGTCGACGCGTTCGGCCGGACCCAGCGGCACCACCGGTGCGGCCGCGACGTGGCGTCGTCCTCGAACGGTCGGAATCGCTTGATGCCGAACCGGTACGCGCGCAGCCCGCCCACACGTACTCGCCGGCCTGCCGCATGTGGTCATACTGGCCCGCATGCGCAGGCTGACGCTCGCGGTTTTGCTGGTCCTCACCGGCTGCTCTTCAGGCGGTGCGGACAACGCCGTCGGTTTCACCGCCGTCGACCTGACGGCCACGCCCGAAGCGTTGGCCACGCACGGCGACATGCTGGTCATCGGCACCCGCCCGTCCGACCACCCGGAGCTCGTCACGCGGACCAAGGACGGCACGCTGTCCAACTCCAGGCTGACCCCGGCGACCCCGTACGGCAAGGAAGCGCACTGGTACGGCCTCACCTCCGACGGCACCACGATCACCGGCGTCGGCGGCGAACGAGGTGGCGCGCACGGCAACGTCCGCTGGAGCGCCTGGACCGGCGACACCCGTGCCATCAACGAGAAACCGCAGGCCTTCAGCACGTTCGGCGGCTACGGCGCGGGCGAGTTGATCGGCCCGGTGCGCACCGCGAAGGGGCCGCTGGTCATCGGCACCTGGCAGAGCGCGAAGGCGGGCCTCGACATCGCGGCCTGGACCTACGCCGACGGCACCTGGACCCGTCAACCGTCCGCCGGCACCGTCCTCGAGAGCTCGCAGGAACTCCTCCGGTTCCCGCTGGCGGTCACCCCGGACGGCGACGGCGCGCTCGTCGTCGGCTGGCAGATCGCGAAAGGTGTGGTGAGCGCCGCGGTCTGGCGGTTCGACGGCACCACCTGGACCACCGCCGCCCTCCCGGACGGCGACGCCGCGCTGGCCGCCCGCTGCTGGGACGGCACCTGCCACGTCGTGGGGCGCAGCAAGGGCGAGCTCGCCTGGTGGTCGGGCCCGGACTGGCAGAAGCTCACCACCCCGGAGATCCCCGTCGGCGACGACGACAAGCTCGCCGCGCCCGTGTCCGTCAACGGCGTCGCGACGTTGTTCGTCGACCACGGTGGCGTGAAGCTGGTGTCGGAGAAGGACGAACGGCCCGCGAACGGCCCGTCCGGCGCGGTCGTGGCGGTGGAGAAGGCCGGTGACCAGGTCTTCGTGATCGCGGGCGGCCGTCTCTGGCGCCTCACCTAGCCAGCAGCGTCCGCAGCGTCTCCAACCCGTCCAGCACGGTCTTGCGCTCCGCCGGCGTGGCCTCCGCCAGTACCCGAGTCAGCCGCCCGTAGGGGCCTTCCGAGATCTCCCGTGTGTACCCCTGCACCGGTGAGGTCACCTCGACCCTCGTGTACCGGCGGTCCTTCGGGTCGGTCTCGCGCTTGACCAGTCCCCGCGCCTGCAGGCGGTCGACGATCCCGGACGTCGTGGAGTGCGACAGGCTCAGCCGCCGGGCCAGTTCCGTGACCGTCGCGGCCCCCTCGACACGACGCGTCGTACACGACGGACCATCTCGGGGGCGAAGATGGCGATCAGACGCGTACCCACGCGGGCCGGGGACGAGGCCTGGCTGGTCACCGGCTACGACCAGGTCAAGGCGCTGCTGGCCGACCGCAGGCTCGGCCGCGGCCACCCGGGCCCGGACAACGCGCCGAGGTTCACCAGCTCGGTGGTCCTCGGCAAACCGCACAAAGCGACCGCGCAGCAGGAAATCGAGAAGCACGCGTTGATGCGCAGGATGCTCGCTCCGGAGTTCTCCGCGAAGCGCATGGAGTCGATGCGTCCACGAGTGCGTCATCTGGTGAACGACCTGCTGGACGACCTGGTGCGACAAGGTCAGCCGGCGGACTTCCGCAAAGCCGTGTCGTTCCCGCTGCCGGTCCTGGTGATCTGCGAGCTGCTGGGAGTCCCGGCGGACGACGTCATCAGCCCGCATGACCCCGGCAGCACCCGGACGCCGGTGAGCAGGAGATCGCGCAGCTCAGCGCCGGCCTGCTGTTCGCGGGCCACGAGACGACCGTCGCCGCGATCGACTGTCGCCGCGATCGACCGCGCTGTGATGCTGCTCAGCATCCACCCCGGCCAGTGGCAGACGCCGGAGGACCCGGATGCCGTCCCGGCCGTCTCGACCGTCGTCCTGCCCGTCGCCAACCCGCACCTGTCGTTCGGCCACGGCTTCCGGTCCTGCGTCGGCGCGCCGCTCGCCAGGGTCGAACTGGCCGAGACCCTCGAAGCCCTTGTGACGCGCTTCACGGCGTTCGGTCTAGCCGGGGACCTGTCCACGCTGAGCAGGAGGACGGAACAGCTGGTCGGCGGGGTGGCTCAGCTCCCGGTCCGCTGGACGGAGGCCTGACCTGCTCCTTATCGATGCAGTAACCGTCCAGGTCCGAGGTGCTTCAGAGAGTGATGCCCGGTTTATGATCACATTGCGCTGCTTGTCCCACGTCTTCCGGTGATTGCATTCACCCGGATGCGTCACATCCATCCGAGGTGAGACAGAACTTCACGGTGAATACGGCGATCCGGCCGCACAATGGTCACGCTTCGGCACACAATTGGCGAGAGTCAACTGTTGATGTGGCAGTTCGGCCGACCTTTCCTCCACGCATGGGTGACTATGGCCCGGTCAGTGGGCCTCCGCGTATTGGTGGGGGTGGGCAGCGGTCCGCCAGATCGGCGGTTAATCTCTTGCAACTCGTCCACTGCAATCCAGTGTGCCGATGTCGCAACCACCGGGGAGAGGACTGAACACGGGTGGCCGGATTTCTGTTGCGGCGGTTGGTCAACTACGTGGTGCTCGCCCTAGTGGCGACGTTCCTCGCGTTCACGTTGGCCTCCGCCACCTTTGACCCGATCGGGGTGCTGCAACAACGCAACCCACCGCCGCCGGCGGCGTCGATCGAGGCGAAGAAGAGAGACCTCCACCTCGACCAGCCGATCCCGCAGCGGTTCGTCACGTGGATGGGCGGTGTGGTCCAGGGCGACTTCGGTCGCACGATCACCGATCGCCCGATCACGGACGAACTCGGCAGGCGCATCGGCGTGAGTTTGAGGCTCTTCCTGCTCGGTATCACGATCGGCATCCTGTTCGGCGTGCTGCTCGGTGTCGTGAGCGCGATCCGGCAGTACAAGTTCAGCGACTACTTCGCGACCCTGTTCAGCTTCATACTGCTGTCCACGCCGGTGTTCGTGCTGGGCACGCTGCTGAAGATGGGCGCGCAGGGGATCAACGACTCGATCGGCACCAACGTGCTGATCTTCGTCGGTGAGACGACACCCGGATTCCAGGGCAACTGGTTCGAGCACCTGGGCGACCGGCTGCAGCACCTGATCGTGCCGACGCTCGCGATCGCGCTCGGCCAGATCGCCTACTACAGCCGCTACCAGCGCTCGTCGATGCTCGACGTGCTCGGCAGCGACTTCCTGCGCACCGCCCAGGCCAAGGGGCTGACCCGCCGCAAGGCGCTGTTCAAGCACGGCCTGCGCACCGCGCTGATCCCGATGGCGACCCTGTTCGCGTTCGGTTTCGGCCTGCTCGTCGTCGGTGGCACGTTCACCGAGCGGATCTTCGGCTGGTTCGGCATGGGTGACTGGCTCGTCACCGGCATCTCGGCGCAGGACACGAACATCACCGCCACGGTGACGCTCTTCGTCGCGGTGTGCGTGCTGTTCTCCGGCTGGCTCGCCGACGTGCTGTACGCCGCGCTCGACCCCCGAATCCGCGTGAACTAGGCAAGGTGACGACGACGTGACCGTGATCCTCAACGAGGGGGACGCCGCCGGAACCACCGGCGCCGCCTCCGGTGGCCCAGTCGACGCCGCGCCCGAACCGGGCAAGGCGATGACGCGCGGCCGGCTCGTGTTCATCCGCTTCATGCGCAACAAGCTGGCCCTGGTCGGCCTGGTGGTCATCCTCGGGATGTACCTGATGGCGTTCGTGGGCCCGCTCCTGTCGAAGTGGAGCTACGACACCCAGGACTACAGCGCGTTCCTGGAGCCGCCCTACTCCGAGCACATCTTCGGCACCGACAAGATCGGTACCGACATGTTCGCGCTGACGATGCGCGGGCTGCAGAAGTCGTTGATCATCGGCCTGCTCGTGGCGCTGATCTCGACCACCGTGGCCGCGATCGTCGGTGCGGCCGCCGGGTACTTCCTCGGTGTCGCCGACAAGACGCTCATGTGGGTCGTCGACCTGCTGCTGGTGCTGCCGTCGTTCCTGATCATCGCGATCCTGAGCCCGTGGTTCCGCGGCAAGTCGTGGTTCCTGCTGGTGCTGATGCTCGCGGCGTTCCAGTGGATGATCACCGCCCGCATCGTGCGCGGCATGACGCTGACGCTGAAGGAACGCGAGTTCGTGAAGGCGGCCAAGTTCATGGGCCAGCCCGCGCGCAAGATCATCGCCAAGCACATCGTGCCGAACATGGCGTCGCTGCTCATCATCGACGCGACCATCAACGTCGGTTCCGCCGTGCTCGCCGAGACCGGCCTGAGCTACTTCGGGTTCGGCGTCCAGTCGCCCGACGTCTCGCTCGGCACCCTGATCGGCGGCAACGCCGAGTCCGCGACGACCTTCCCCTGGCTGTTCCTGTTCCCGGCGGGGTTCCTCGTCGTGTTCGTGCTGGCGGTGAACTGGGTCGGCGACGGGCTCCGTGACGCGCTCGACCCCACCTCCACGCGCGTGCGCCGCAAGGAGAAGAAGGACACCAAGGAGAAGGCCGCCTGATGACCACCTCGGAGCTCCAGTTCGACGCACCGGCGGACCCGGTCGTCGACGGTCCGGTCCTGCAGGTCGAGGACCTGCACGTGTCCTTCCCGAGCGAGTCCGGTCGTGTTCAGGCCGTGCGCGGCCTGAGCTACCACGTCTCGCCCGGCGAGGTCCTCGGCATCGTCGGCGAGTCCGGTTCCGGCAAGTCCGTGTCGTCGCTCGCCGTCATGGGCCTGCTGCCGTCCTCGGCGCGCATCACCGGTTCCATCAAGTTCCAGGGCCGTGAGCTCATCGGCCAGAACGACGCGGAGCTGTCGAAGATCCGCGGCCGCCGCGTCTCGATGGTGTTCCAGGACCCGCTGTCCGCGCTGACGCCGGTCTTCACCGTCGGCGACCAGATCGCCGAGGCGATCCTGGTGCACCGCAAGGTGTCCAAGCAGGCGGCTGCCAAGCGCGCGGTCGAGCTGCTCGACCTCGTCGGCATCCCGAACGCCGTCGAGCGCGCCAAGGCGTTCCCGCACGAGTTCTCCGGCGGCATGCGGCAGCGCGCGGTGATCGCGATGGCGATCGCCAACGACCCCGACCTGATCATCGCCGACGAGCCGACCACCGCGCTCGACGTGACGGTGCAGGCGCAGGTGCTCCAGCTGCTCGAGACCGCGCAGGAGGTCACCGGCGCGGGCATCGTGATCATCACCCACGACCTCGGCGTCGTCGCCGGGTTCGCGGACCGGCTGATGGTCATGTACGCGGGCCGTGCCGTCGAAAAGGGCAGGGTCGAGGAGATCTACCAGCAGCCGCGCATGCCGTACACGCTCGGTCTGCTCGGCTCGATCCCGCGCCTCGACGTCAGCGAGAAGCAGGCGCTCGTGCCGATCAAGGGCCAGCCGCCGTCGCTCACGGACCTGCCGGACGGCTGCCCGTTCGCGCCGCGCTGCCCGATGGTCGTCGACGCCTGCCACACCGCCGAACCGCCGCTGATGGACGTCGACGGTTCCGCTGAACACGCCGCCGCGTGCATCCGCACCAACGAGATCGCCGCGACCGACGCCGAGGGCGCCGAGGCCGCCGTCGAGATCTTCGGTGCCGAGGTGGCCGCCGAGCCCGAGGTCGCGAAGATCCCGCGCGAGCAGCGCGAGGTCGTGCTGGGCCTCGACAACCTCGTCAAGGAGTACCCGGTCAACAAGGGCGTGGTGTTCAAGCGCCGCGTCGGCACCGTGCACGCGGTCGCGGGCATCACGTTCGACATCCGCGAGGGCGAGACCCTCGGCCTCGTCGGTGAGTCGGGCTGCGGCAAGACCACGACGCTGATGGAGATCCTCAACCTCCAGAAGCCCATGGGCGGCGAGATCTCCGTGCTCGGCACGAAGTCGTCCGAAGTGGACGCCAAGCGCCGCTTCGCGATCCGCCGCGACATGTCGGTGGTCTTCCAGGACCCGATGGCGTCGCTCGACCCGCGCCTGACGATCAACGACTGCATCGCCGAGCCGATGCAGGTCCACGGTTACTCCAAGGACGAGATCAACCGGCGTGTGCCGGAGCTGATGCGGCTCGTCGGCCTGCGTCCCGAACAGCTGTCGCGCTACCCCGGTGAGTTCTCCGGCGGTCAGCGCCAGCGCATCGGCATCGCGCGGGCCCTCGCGCTCGAACCGAAGCTCGTCGTGCTCGACGAGCCGGTGTCGGCGCTGGACGTCTCCATCCAGGCGGGTGTCATCAACCTGCTGGAGGAGCTCAAGTCCAAGCTGGGCCTGGCCTACCTGTTCGTGGCACACGACCTGTCGGTGGTGCGCCACATCGCGGACCGGGTGGCCGTCATGTACCTCGGGAAGATCATCGAGATCGGCGAGGTGGACTCGGTGTTCGAGGCGCCGCGCCACCCGTACACGCAGGCACTGCTGTCGGCGATCCCGATCCCCGACCCCGTCAAGGAGCGTCAGCGGGAGAGGATCCTCCTCACCGGCGACCTGCCGAGCCCGGCGAACCCGCCGTCCGGTTGCCGCTTCCGGACCCGTTGCTTCCTGCACGCGTCGCTGCCTCCCGAGAAGCAGCGCCAGTGCATCGAAGTGGAACCACCGCGCGAAACGCAGGCCCCGGACCACGAGGCGGCCTGCCACTTCGCCCAGATCCGTCAGGTTCTCTGATGCATCCGTCGCCTCAGCAGACCTGCGAGCACGAAGGAACAGTGTCCCCGGCAACTGGTGTCCGGGCACGAGGGAGGTTCACGACAGTGAGTCGACGTACCAAGGTGGGTGTGACCGCGCTTGCCGTCGTCGCCCTCACGCTTACCGCGTGTGGGGGGCCCAGCAACAACGCCAACTCCGGGCTCAAGGGCGCGGACAACGCGATCGGCCAAGCGGACATCAACCCGCAGGACGCGGCCAAGGTCAAGGACGGCGGCGAGTTCCGCTGGCCGGTCGACCAGTTGCCGGACAACTGGAACTACAACCAGCTCGACGGCACCAACGCCGACGGCCGCCGCATGATCGACACGGTGATGCCGAACCTGTTCAAGCAGCAGCCCGACTCGAAGATCGTCGTCAACAAGGACGTCCTCGACGACGCGAAGCTCGCTTCTTCCGACCCGCAGGTCGTCGAGTACAAGATCAACTCCAAGGCGAAGTGGTCGGACGGCACCGCGCTGTCCTGGCAGGACTTCGAGGCCATGTGGAAGTCCCTGAACGGGACCGACAAGGCCTTCGAGGTCGCCGGCACCACCGGCTACGAGGACATCGAGAAGGTTGAGAAGGGCGCGACCGACCAGGACGTCAAGGTGACGTTCAAGAAGAAGTTCGCCGAGTGGCAGGGCGGCCTGTTCTCCCCGCTCTACCCGAAGGCCATGTCCTCCTCGCCCGAGGAGTTCAACAAGGGCTGGGCCGACGCCCCGAAGATCACCGCCGGTCCGTTCAAGATCGGCACGATCGACCGCACCGCCAAGCTCGTGACCGTCGTGCAGGACCCGGCGTGGTGGGGCCCGAAGCCGAAGCTCGAGAAGATCACGTTCCGCCAGGTCGACCGCCCCGCGCTCGCGGACGCGCTCGCCAACGGCCAGATCGACTTCTTCGACATCGGCTCCAGCATCGACAACTTCACGCGTGCCAAGTCGATGCAGGGTGTGACGATCCGCCAGGCGATCACGCCGGACTACTCGCACATCACGTTCAACGGTGCCGACTCGTCGGTCCTCAAGGACCCGAAGCTCCGCGTGGCGCTGATGCGCGGCATCGACACCAAGACCATCACCAAGGCCCTGCTCGGCCAGATGATCAAGGGCGACGCGCAGGTCACCGGTAACCACTTCTTCCTGCTGGGCTCGGCCGGCTACAAGGACAACTCGGCCGTCGCCTCGTTTGACAAGGAAGCCGCGAAGAAGCAGCTCGACGAGCTGGGCTGGAAGCTCGAGGGCGAGACCCGCAAGAAGGACGGCAAGGAGCTCGTCGTCCGCTACGTCATCCCGACGCCGAACCCCACCTCCGACCAGATCGCGAAGCTCGTGCAGTCGCAGCTGAAGGAGATCGGCGCCAAGGTCGACATCCAGGCCGTGCCGTCGACCGACTTCTTCAAGCAGTTCGTGAACGTCGGCAACTTCGACATGACCGGCTTCCGCTGGCTGGCCTCGGCCACGCCGATCTCGGACAGCAAGGGCATCTACACGCTCGACCCGGCCAGCACCAACCAGAACTACGGCCGGATCGGCTCCGAAGAGGTCAACAAGCTGCTGGAGCAGGCGAACGGTGAGCTCGACGAGACCAAGCGTCTCGAGCTCGCCAACGAGGCCGACAAGAAGATCTGGGAGCTGGGCCACCAGATCCCGCTGTACCAGCTGCCCGGCGCGGTCGCGGTGAAGAGCAACGTCGCCAACTTCGGTGCCGTCGCGTACGCGAACCGTCCGTACGACTACATCAACATGGGCTTCACCGAGTGATGTAGTTCGCTGTGCAACGGCCCGGCGGGTCTTCCCGCCGGGCCGTTTCTTTCTGTTTGGAGCTTGCTTTGTCGCGTTTCCGGGTTCGTGCGCTGCGCTACGGGCTGTTCACCACGGCGGTCGTGCTCGTCGTGTGCTTCGTGGTCGCGTTGTTCTCCTGGCTGTCCTATTCGGACGACCGCGCGGTGCTGGCGTCGCTGACGTCCCGCGACACGGGCGAGGTCGTGTCCTTTTCGGACGGTGCGGTCGAGGTGCGCTGGCCGTCCGGCACCGCCCGCGTCGCCTACGAGAACGGTGCGCGCGTCGTCGGGAGGCAGACGCAGGTGGCGTTCGACCCCGCGGACCCGTCCCGTGCCGTGATCCCCGGTTCGGACCTGTTCCTGGAGACCGGCCGGGCGCTGGGCGGCGTGACGTTCTCCGTCGCGGTGGCGCTGCTGGTGGTCCTCGCCGGTGCCGTGCGGGTGCTGCTGGCCGTGCGTTCCGCGCGTGCCCAGGGGACCACGGTGTCCGTGCGGCGGATCCGGCTGCAGTCCGGGCTGATGGTGCGGTCGTGGCTGGAGGTCGAGGGACCGGTCGAGCGCTGGCTGCCCGTCTACTACGACCCGGTGCTCGTGACGCTGCCGTCGCCCTCGGACGTCGAACTGCGCGGCGGCCGGGTCGCCGTCGTCGGCGGTGTGACCGTCTACCCGTCCGGCCGCCCGGTGACCAAGCACCCCCGCGGCCGCCGGCTCGACAACCCCGTGCGGCCTGACCCGGACACGCGCGCGCCGCGTGGCCTGGTCGCGCAGCTGCGGGTCGACGCGGTGTTCATGGTGCCCGCGCCGGTCGTCGGCCTGTTCTGGGCCTACCTGGACGGCAGCGGGTTCACCGGCTGGATCACGGCCACCCTGATCGCCGCGGTGCTGGGCCTGTGGTGGGCGGCGTTGCGGGGTTCCGACCCGTCGTAATGCTTCCTGCTCGGTGAGCGACCTCTCGAGTGGGAGGCCGCTATGACCGACGTCACACTGCGCGTGCACGAGGACGGCGCCGACGACGAGCGAATCGAGCAGCTCACCGCGTTCCTGCGGACGGAGCTGGGAGAGGTCGTCGCCGTCTCCGGCGTTCCCGGCGAGGCACCCGAGGGCGCCAAGGCCGTCGACCTGAACGAGCTCGGCACCCTGCTGACCACCGTCTCCCAGTCGACCGTGCTGGCCGCGCTGATCAACGCGGTGTCGTCGTGGCTCGGCCAGCGCCGCGAGCGGTCGGTGACCGTCGAGACCGGCGGCGACACCCTGGAACTGACCGGCGACCCGTCGGAAGCCGAGCTGGCGCAGCGTTCCGCGTGGCTCGGCCGCCATCTGCACCGCTACGCGCTGATCATCGCGAGCCACGAGTTCGCCGACCCCGGCCTGTCCTCCCTGCGCGCCCCGGCCCACGACGCCGCCCGCCTGGGCGAGGTGCTCGCGGACCCGCGCATCGGCGCCTTCCACGTGCGGACCATGATCAACTCCTCGGCCGCCGAGGTGAACGAGGCGGTCGAGGACTTCTTCGCCGACCGCGACCCGGACGACCTGCTGGTCCTGCACTTCTCCGGCCACGGCGTGAAGGACGAGGCCGGCGAGCTGCACTTCGCCACGTCCGGAACCAAGCTCTCCCGCCTGGCCGGCACCGCCGTGTCCGCGGACTTCGTGGCCCGCCGCATGAACCGCTCCCGCTCCCGCCGCATCGTGCTGCTGCTCGACTGCTGCTACTCCGGCGCGTTCGGCCGGGGCATGGTCGCCCGTGCGGGCGGCTCCGTCGGCCTGGAGGAACAGTTCGGCGGCAGCGGCCGCGCCGTCATCACCGCCTCGTCGGCCATGGAGTACGCCTTCGAGGGCGCCGCCGTGGCCGACTCGTCCGAGGGCGAACCGTCGGTCTTCACCTCGGCCCTGGTGCACGGCCTGGAATCGGGCGACGCCGACCGAGACCAGGACGGCCACGTGGGCCTGGACGAGCTCTACGAGTACGTCTACGACCGGGTCCGCCGCGTGACCCCGCACCAGACACCCGGCAAGTGGATGCTCGACGTGCGAGGCGACCTGCGCATAGCGCGCCGCGCCCGCCCGGTCACGGTGCCGGCCCCGCTGCCGCCGGAACTGCAGGAGGCGATCGACCACTCGCTGCCGGGCGTGCGGGCCGGCGCGGTCCCCGAACTGCGCCGGCTGCTGTCCGTCGCGCACGAGGGGCGGGTGCTGGCGGCGCGGATGGCGTTGCGGAGGCTGACGGACGACGACAGCCGCATGGTGGCGTCGGCGGCCCGCGAGGCGCTGGCGGAGAAGGCCGCACCGGCGCCGGCCTCGAAGCTCCCGGGGCACGACACGACTGGCCGAAAACTGTCGGTGCCGCCTGAGACGATGGGAGTGGGGGCTTCTGCCTCCCCCGGAGGGGGCCAGGCGGGATCGATTCCGAAGAGGCCGGAGCAGCCCTCGCCCTCCGCGTTCGACTCAGGCGCGGCCGAGCCGAGCACGCCGGCGCGACGTCAGACACCGGCCGAGCCGGGCCCGTCCGCAGGCCGCGGGACGCAGACGGAGTCAGACCCGACGGCGAGCCACCGGGCACAGGTTGAGTCGGCCGCGAGCCGCCAGGCATCGGCCGAACCGGGCACGTCCGCGGTCCGCGGGACGCAGACGGACTCAGGCCCGTCCACGAGCCGCCAGACGACGGCCGAGTCGGACGCGCTCACGAGCCACGCCTCGTCCGAACCGGGGATGTCCTCGGGCCGCCGGGCATCGGCTGAGTCGGGGCCGCTCACGAGCCACGCCTCGTCCGAGCCGGGCATGCTCTCGAGCCGCCACGCCCCGGCCGAGTCGGACCCGTCCGTGAGCCGCGAGGCACCAGCCACCGTGGCCACGCCCGCCGCCGCCCTCACGCCCGCCGCCCTCACGGCCGCGCTGCCCCGCCTCGCCGCGGGCCTAGCCCTGACTCTCCTGGTCCTGAGCCTGATGGCGATCCCCGGCGGCATCCTCGGCCGCCTCGGCGACTCCAGCCCCCACACCTTCGTGTTCGCCGCGGTCTGGCCGTGGGCGCTGGTCGCGGCGCTGTTCGTGCTCACCTGCCGGGACCACCCCTGGGCGCCGGGTGCCGCGCTGGGCCTGCTGGCCGGCACGACAGGCCTGGTCAGCGGTTACGACTCCACCTGGCTGCCGTACGCGCTGGCGGCGACCGCCCTCGCCGTCGCCTGCACGACGACCCCGTGGTGGCTGGCCGTCGCGGGCGGCGCTCTGGGAGCGCTGGGCGTCTACGTCGTCGTCTACTCGGCTGACGACCTGACGTCGATCAGCGGCGACGGCGAGGACGTCACGGTGATCGCCACCGCGGTCGCGCTCACCTGCCTGGCGGCGTACCGGACCTGGCGGGACGGGCGGTGGCTCAGCACGATCGCCCCCGCGCTGCTGGTGCTGGACGCGGTCGTCACGCTGACCGTCGAGGCTCCGACGTACATCACCCACGCGAGCCTGGCCGGGCTGGTCGTCGTCCCGCTGATCGTCGTCTCGACCAGCGGGACCGCCAGGTTCGCGGCGGTCGTGGCCGTCGCGGCCGGACTCCTGGTGCGCGCCAACGACTTCGTGTCCGCAGACGAACCGGCGTTCACCAGCGTCGCCCACGTGGCGCTGCCGCTGGCGGCCGCGGTGGTCGCCTACTTCTCGCGTTCCCGCTGAGCCTTGCGCCGCTTGCCCTCGTGCATCGCGGCCACGCGGGCGACCGGGATGGTGTGGCCCTCGGCGACCAGGTCGGCGGGCAGGCGTTGCGGCTTCGGCATCAGCTCGGACCACGGGTCGCCGTCGAACCGGGTCCTGATCGTGAAGTCGGCCGGCGTGACGTCCTTCAGGGACTCCCACGGCACGGGGAACGAGATCGGCAGGCCCTCGCGCAACCGGGGGCTGTAGGCGGCGACGACCGTGGCACCCCAGGCGCGCGTCGAGTCCAGGAACACCTTCCCGCCCCGTTCGGCCCGGATGTAGGCGGTGGTCGCCAGCGAGGGGTCGAGCTTCTCCGCCCGCACGGCCACCGCGCGCGTCGCCGCGGCCACGTCGTCGGGGGAGTGCTCCTCCAGCGGCACGAAGATGTGCACGCCCTTGGCGCCGCTGGTCTTGACCGCGCCTTCGAGACCGGCCTGGGCGAGCGCCTCCCGGACCAGCAGCGCCGACCCGACCACCACGTCGAAACCGGCACCCTCCGGCGGGTCGATGTCGAGCACCATGTGGGTCTGGTGGTGGTCCTCGCCGAAGTGCTCACCGAGGTACAGCGGCACGTGGTACTCGACCGCGCGCTGGTTCGCGAACCACATCAGCGTCTGCTCGTCGTCGCAGATCGCGTACTTGATCTTGCGGTGCGACGCCTCCGCCCAGACCTCGACGGTCCGGACGTAGCCCGGCGTGTACTTGGGGACGTTCTTCTGCATGAACGGGTCCTGGCCGCGCAGGATCCGCCACACCGACAGCTGCCGCCCGGCGAGCACCGGCACGAAGCGGTCGGCCACGAAGTCCAGGTACTCCACCAGGTCACCCTTGAGCAGCCCGCCGAACAACGGCTGGTCGAGCGACGAGAACTTCAGCGGGCTACTGCTCATCGGGAACCTCGAGTTCGTCGCGGGCGGCCCACTCCAGCAGCGGTTCGATCGACCAGGCCGCGTCGTCGATCCCGGCGTGCAGGTCGCCCAGTTCGGCGTAGCGCTTCGGCACGGTGGCGATGGTGAAGTCGTGCGGGTCGACGTCCGGGACCTCGTCCCACCGGATCGGCGTGGACACCGTCGCCTCCGGATAGCCGCGCACCGAGTAGGCGCTGGCGATCGTCCGGTCGCGCGTGTTCTGGTTGTAGTCCACGAAGACCAGCGACGGGTCACGGTCCTTGCGCCACCACGTGGTCTCGACGTCGTCCGGTGCGCGTCGTTCGACCTCGTGCGCGAACGCCAGCGCCGCCTTGCGCACGTCCTGGAACCCGTGGTCGGGCTTGATGCGCACGTAGATGTGCAGGCCCTTCGAGCCCGAGGTCTTCGGGAACCCCGTCGCGCCCAGTTCGGCCAGCACCTCCTGCACCACCAGCGCCACCCGCCGCACGCGGTCGAACGTGCACGTGGGGCCGGGGTCGAGGTCGATGCGCCACTCGTCGGGCTTCTCGGTGTCGGCGGCACGCGAGTTCCACGGGTGGAACTCCACAGTGGACATCTGCACCGCCCAGATCACGTCCGCGATGTGGTTGACGCACAGTTCGTCGGCGTGGCGGTTGTACCGCGGGAAATGCACCCGGACCGTCCGGATCCACGGCGGAGCACCGTTCGGAAGCCTCTTCTGGTGCACCTTCTCGCCGGTGACGCCCTCGGGGAAGCGGTGCAGCATGCACGGCCGCTCCCGCAGAGCGCGGACGATCCCGTCGCCGACGGACAGGTAGTAGTTCGCGAGATCCAGCTTCGTCTCGCCGCGCGCGGGGAAGTAGACGCGTTCGGGGTTGGAGATCCGCACGACGCGGTCCTCCACCTCGAGCTCCACAGCCGGGGACTTGCCCATGCCCACCAACCTAACCGTTCGTCCGCCTCGATCCTCGTAGTCTGCGGCTGCGGGCCTGTTTTCGCCCGCGCCGGTCGGTGCGGGGAAACGGGACGGCGCGCCCCGGCAGGTGCGGAGCGCGCCGAAATGGGTGAGCGGGAGGTCCCGTTCGTGCAGGGCTGAGCCGTTACTCCGCCTCTGCCTCTTCGAGGCGCGCCTTCTCCGCCAGACGCGCTTCCTCGGCCTTGAACTCCTTGTAGGTGGCGCGCTCGTGCACCAGCCAGTCCGGGTTCTCGTCCTTGATCGCGGTGATCTGCTCGGTGGTCAGCGCCTCGGTGATGCCGGCGCGCACCAGGGCGCTGGTCGAGATACCGAGCTTCTGCGCGATGAGCTGCTTGGGGTGCGGGCCGTTGCTGCGCAGGTCTGCCAGCCACTGCGGCGGGTTGGCCTGCAGCTCGTTCAGCTCGTCGCGCGACACCACGCCCGCCTGGAACTCCTCGGGCGTCGCCTCGAGGTACACGCCGAGCTTCTTGGCGGCGGTGGCGGGCTTCATGGTCTGCTGCGACTTCATGCGCAAAGAGTAACCGTTGCGTCCGGTAGCCTCAGCGCGTGACCGGATCGTTCACGCTCGCGTACGTCCCAGGCGTGACGCCGGGCAAGTGGGCACGGGTCTGGCAGGAACGCCTGCCGGAGACCGAGCTGACCCTCGTGCAGGTGACCGTCGCCGAAGCGGCCGCCAAGGTGCGCGCCGGCGAGGCCGACGCCGCGCTGCTCAGGTTGCCGGGCGACCGGGAGGACCTGCACGCGATCCCGCTCTACACCGAGACCACCGTCGTCGTGTTCCCGAAGGACCACGAGTTCGCCGCGGCCGAGGAACTGTCCCTCGAGGACCTGGCGGAGCACGTCCTGTGGCAGCCGCTCGACGACACCCTGGTCTGGGACGAGGTGCCCGGCCAGCCGCCCGTCGAACGTCCGGAGACCACCGCCGACGCCATCGCGGTCGTGGCGGCGGGCGTCGGCGTGCTGGTCGTGCCGCAGTCGCTGGCCCGCCTGCACCACCGCAAGGACCTGAAGCACGTGCCGCTGTCCGACGCGCCGCAGTCCCGCGTCGCGCTGTCGTTCCCGATCCGCGACGAGAACCCAGAGCTGATCGAGCACATGATCGGCATCGTGCGCGGCCGCACCGCCAACAGCACCCGCGGCCCCGCGGCCGAGCCCGCGCAGAAGCAGGCACAGAAGCAGGCGCAGAAGCAGACTCCCAAGCAGGCGCCGAAACAGGCGTCCCAGCAGCGGCGGGGCCCGGCGCCGCAGCAGAAGAAGCAGCCCGCGAAGCGCGCGAAACCCCGTCGCGGACGCTGATCCGGAACGCGGTCGCGATCAGCACCAGGCTCCGCTGAACTTCCCGCTTCCGCAACGACTTCCGCTGTCGCGGCAGGGCCGGGCGGTCGCCACCCGGCCCCGCCCCGCGCTCACTGGCCCTGCGCGGCGATCTGCTCGCGCATGCGGTCCTCCTGCGCCTGGATCTCGGGCGTGACGACGCTCTCGAACGCCTCGGGGCCGTGGATCTGCCGGATCTCGACCTCACCGGTCTGGAACGGCGCCTTCTTCAGCCACTCCACGGCGTCCTGCAGCGACGGCAGCTCCCAGATCCAGAAGCCGGCGATCAGTTCCTTGGTCTCGGCGAACGGGCCGTCGATGACCGTCGTGCCGCCCTTGCCGTCGAACGCGACCCGCGCGCCCTTCGCACTCGGGTAGAGACCGTCGCCCGCGAGCATCACCCCGGCCTTGACGAGCTCCTCGTTGTAGTCGCCCATCGCGGCCAGTTCCTCGGTGGTGGGCATGACGAAGTTCTCGGTGTCCTCGTTCGCCTTGACGATGACCATGAACCGCATCTCGATCTCCTCTGGCTGGTGTCAGGTGCGTTTGTACCGAGGCGTCGATCGGGGACCCCGGTGTTTCGACCGGCTTCCGGCAAATGTGACCGGGGTCACAAGGTTAGGGTGGAAGGCATGCGCGAAGACGTCGACTGGATCCTCGAGAACTGCCAGGTCTGGGCCATCGTCGGCCTCTCGGACAACCCGTCCCGCGCGGCCCACGGCGTAGCCCGCTTCCTGCAGCAACGCGGGAAGAAGATCGTGCCGGTGCACCCGTCCGCAGAAACCGTGCACGGCGAGCAGGGCTACCCGACGCTGGCGGACATCCCGTTCCCGATCGACGTCGTGGACGTGTTCCGCCGCTCGGAGGACGCCGGCCAGTTCGCGGACGAGGCCGTCGCGATCGGGGCGAAGGCGGTCTGGTTCCAACTCGGCGTGGTCGACGACGCGGCGTACGCGCGCACGCGAGAGGCCGGCCTGCGCATGGTGATGGACGTCTGTCCCGCGATTGAGTGGCGCTCCCGTTGAACGAGTAGCTAACCTGCTCTGGTCGTCTCCGGACACCTGGGGGTTCTGGGGAGATTCAGCCTGGGGGGCTCGATTCAGCATGCTCGTAGACATCACCGCGCTGCGGTCCGCGGACTCGCCACGGCTCCGTGGCCTCAGCGATGACTTCGTCCGTTCACTGGCGTCATCCGGCGCACACCTGCCACCGATCGTGGTGCACCGCTCGACGATGAAGGTCGTCGACGGCACGCACCGCCTGAAAGCCGCCGTGCTGCGCGGCTGCCGCTCCGTCGAGGTCGAGTACGTCGACGGACCGGCGGAGGACCTCTTCGGCCTGGCGGTGTCGCTGAACCTCGCGACGCTGTCGACCGCCGACCGAGAGGCGGCGGCCAGGAGGTTGCTGCGCTCGCACCCGCAGTGGTCGGACCGTGCGATCGCCGCGTCCACGGGCCTCGCCGCCAAGTCCGTGGGCGTGCTGCGGCGCGCCGTGGGCGGTCAGGCCCCAGTGCGGATCGGCAGGGACGGAAAGCTCCGCCCGGTCAACTCCGCCGCCGGCCGCCGCCTGGCGGGCCGCATGGTCCAGGAGCGACCGGACGCCTCACTGCGCGACATAGCCCGCGCCGCCGGGGTGTCACCGGGAACCGTCCGGGACGTCCGCCGCCGCCTGAGCGCCGGCATGGACCCCGTGCCGGAACGCATGCGGGCCGCCGAACGCGCCGACGCCGTGCTGCCCGCCGGGCGGACCGAGGTGCGCGACCCGGACGCCACCCTGCCGATCCTGCGCCGCGATCCCTCGTTGCGGTTCAACGAGCACGGCCGGTTGGTGCTGCGCTGGCTCGAGGCGCACGCGGTGTCGTCCGGCGAGTGGGCCGGCGTCGTGTCCGGGGTGCCGTCGCACTGCCGGGAACTGGTGGCGGACATGGCACGCGGCTGCGCGGAGGCCTGGGTGGAGATGGCCGAGGCGTTGGAGCGGGAAGGGCAGCGGACCGCGGTCTAGGCCGGTTCCGCACGCGGTCACATCGCCTTGATCCACGGATCAGGGCGATTAGCCCGTACGGCGCAACCGGTTCCGCTAGCCTCTGATCGCGTGACGTGGCTGCGCCTGACAGGTACCAGAAGACGCCTGAACGGCACGAGCCGGCGGCGAGGTAGGTGCGGGTGAACCCACAGTTGCGGAGGAAAGCCGGGAAACTGGCCTTCGTCGTTCTGTTCCTGACCGTGCTGGGCTGGCTGATCGGCGCCACGATCATCAGCCAGTTCAACGGCGTGCACGGCCCCGACCCCGCCATCGCGCCGGGCCAGACCTACGCGGTGGCACGGATCTGCCACCGCCACGGCCCGGTGAGCACCCATGGGTTCGGCTTCTGGCACCAATGCGCCGCCGACCTCCACTACGACGGCGCGGCCGAGCCGGCGGGCGAGGAGATCGTGGGCTTCCTCGGTCCCGCCGACATCGGCCAGAAGGTCGCGCTCGAGCGCGAAGGCACCGGACGCCGTTCGCACCACGTTCGTGCCGCAGGCCAGCCGCTCGAAGGCTGGGCGTGGCTGGTGCTGCCGTTCGCGCCCGCGTGGCTGTACCTCGTGTTCCGCGTCGCCCGACCGCTCGCGCGGGACCTCGGCGAGGACCTCGAAGCGATCAAGCTCGACGAACCGGCCCGTGACGTCACGGTGGTCGACACGCGCAAGTCGTGGCTGGACTGGAAAATCCAACTCGTGCTGCTGATGTTCGCGACGATCGCCGCGGTCCGCAGCACGCCGTGGGCGTTCGAGGGCTTCGGCGGCCACCGGATCCTGTCGCTGGTGGGCTGGGGCGTCATCGTGCTGCTCGCCGGGAACTTCTTGCGCCGCTTCGTGTTCGGCCCGTGGGTGACCGTCTCGCCGGACGGACTGTCGTTCCGCGGCCGCCGGCTCGGCTGGGCGGAGGTCCAGGAACTGCGGCTGACCCGGCAGAACGTTCTCGTGGTCACGCCCCGGACCGGCCGGATGCGACGGATCGGGCGGTTCGGCGACGAGGGCGGAACCCGGCTGCACCATGCGCTGAGCCACTTCGCCGAGGCTCCCTACAGCCACGACCGCGCGAACGTCTAGGCGAAGAGGATCTCACCGATCTCGCCCGCCACCTCACGCCCTGCCGCAGGACGCAAGCGCGACAACAGCTTGCTGAACGCCGTCAGGTCGATGTGGACGGTCGCGGACTGCACCTGCCGGATGTCGTCGAGCAGGTCGGCGACCAGATCGCAGGCGTGGTCGACGTCGCCGGCCTCGGCGTGCGCGAGGGCCCTGCGCAGGCCGAACCGGGTGCGGGCGCGCAGGGCCGTGGGGGAGATCAGCGGCATCTGGGTGTCGAGGATGGCGGCGGCCTCGGCGTGGCGGCCCAGGTCGTGGAACGTCCAGGCGCGCGCGATGGCCACCTGATCGATGAGACTCGTTGTGCCATAAGGGGATTCGCTCAACACTCGCTGGAGTTCGGCGGCGCGGTCCAGGGCGGCGTGGCAGCGGTCGGCGGCCCCGGCGAGGGCGTAGCCCTGGGCTTCGCGCAGGGCGGCCGCCGCCTGCACCGCGGTCGAACGGGACTTGCCGGCTTCGCGGGCGTACTTGACGGTGGCGCGGGCATCACCGCGGTACAGGGCGAATTCGGAGATGCGGACGTGTGCCCAGGACGCCAGCTCCGAGTCGCCACCCTTCGCCGCGTACTTCACAGCGCGCCGGGTGAATTCGGCCGCCGAGGCGTCGTCGCCGCGTTCCTGTTCCATCCAGCCCGCGTACTCGGCGTAGCGGGCTGCCAGCAGCCACAGGCCCCGCCCCAGGCCGGGGTCGTCGGCGGAGCGGGCCATGGAACTCAGTGCGTCGACCTGGGGACGCAGGCTCGACAGCACCACCTCCGGGCTCAGCCGGTGGCCGAGGGCGCGGTGGTGGTCGAACATCGAGTCGAAGGTGAGCAACGTCGTGTGGTCGCTCGGGATCGGGCGCGCCGGGGCGTCGGCCAGTTCGATCAGATGGCCGTCGGCCTGCAGGGCGTTGTCGAAGAGCCTGGCCATTTCGGGGTTCGGGTGAACCTGACCGTTCTCGATCTTGCTGAGGTGTCCCTTGCTGTACGGTACGAGGCCGGTCATCTGGTTGAGCGAGAGCCCGCGCTCGTTGCGCAGGCGGCGAACCTCCTGGGCGAACGTGGGCGGCAACGGCTTCACCCCCTCCCTCCCCCGGAAGTGTGTACGTCGTCAAACACCCGAATGCGGAATGTCCATTAATTGGCCTGTGATTGACGATCAACTGGGGCTATCTGGAGCGGTCGGCGATGGTTCCATGTGAGTCATGGTGATGACGCGGCTCGACGAGGCGGCTGGTGTGGTGATGGTCTGGCAGCGCTTGGCGACCAACGTGGTCCACCGGTCGCCGTGGTTCGAGGTCCGCTCCGACAAGGTCGTCAGACCCGATGGCGGTCACGGCACCTACACCCACGTCGTGGCGCCGGGATCGGTGACGGTCCTCGCTATCCAGGACGACGACGAGGTCGTGCTGACCCGCCAGTGGATCTACACCCACGGCGGCACGGAGTGGCGGCTGCCCGGTGGCGCCGTCGACGAGACGGACTCCGATCCCCTTGCCGCGGCACGTCGTGAGCTCGCGGAGGAGACCGGGCTGCGGGCGGCGAGGTGGGAGCGGCTCGGCCAGATCCACGGCGCCGACAGCCTGAGCAACCACGTCGACCACATCTTCCTGGCCACCGACCTCACCCAGGGAGAGCCGTCGCTCGAACCCGGTGAGGCGGACCTGCGCGTGCGGACCATGCCGTTCTGCCACGCGCTCGACCTCGTCCGCCAGGGCATGCTCCCGCACGCCGGCAGTTCGCACGCGCTGCTCGTCATGGCGTTGCGCCGCACGACCCAGAAATAACGTTCCGAGGGTTTCCTCATTCAGTGTGAAACAGGAAACCCGTTCTAATTCTGCTGGCTGAAAGCCATTCTTGGTGCATCGGCGAGAACATCAGCCCGAAAGCCAGTCAGAATGAGAAGGTGAATTCTTCGATGAGAATGATCTGCTCACTCGCCACCGTTGTGAAGGTTGCCACGATCTGCCTTTTCGTGGGATTCATGGCCGGCAGCGTCTTCATTGCGACGGTGATCTGACTCCGCTTCGGACTGCGGTTCTCCCTGGCCATCAAAGGGAGGTGTCAGCCGTGGAACCGCACTTCTGCATCGAAATGATCTGAACGGCTCCGGCTATCAGCGTGGCGTCCACTGCACGCCGTAGCCGCGGCCCTGACGAGGGTGTGGGAACTGCACGTCGATCTCACCGATCTCGTCCAGCGGCAACGACTGCGGCCAAGGCGTCAGGTCATCGGTGTCGCGCGCCAGGGCTTCCTCGACGCGCCACACCGACTCCGGCAGGTCGTCCCGGTCGAACCGCACCCGCAACCGGAACGACTCGCACATCCGCTCCGGCCAGAACACGTAGGTCGGACGCATCGATTGTCCGCGCGGCACGCGCACTTCGAGCGCGAACTGGTGCGTTTGCCCTGCGTTGAGGGGTCGGGGCAACCGCAGCTTCATCAGGAAGCGCCGCGGGGACGGACGTTCGTGGCCGATGAGCTCGACCCCGTGCAACACCTCCACGTCCAGGTCGCCTGGAGCGCCGTCGGGCGTGGGGGAGGGGATCGTGATCGACCACGCGATCTCGTTGACACCGTCGGTGTCGGCCACAACGGTCCGGCGTTCCGTGCACGCGGGCGTCGGACCGTCCAGCTTCAGCAGCGCGTCGAACTCCTTGACGTGCCACAGTTCCGACGGCGCCACGTGCGTCGTCGAAGGGGCCGGCTGCAGCGCCACTTCCACCAGGCGCTGCAGTCCGGCGTCCATCCTCCTGCGCACCGTTCGAGCGCCGCGGTCCTGTTGCCGCGCGAGCCACTCGATGCGTTCGTTGAGGAACCGGAACTGCGCGTCGTCGTGCAGTCCGAGCGGCGCCAGAACGGCGTTGCGGACCTCCACCGGGAAAGCGCGCGCCGCGTTCGCGACCCAGTCGCGCAGTTTCGTCCGCACCGCTTCCGCGCCGTCGGTCTCGACGACGCCGCAGACCTGGCGCAGCGCCGGTCCGACGTGCAAGTCGATACCGGGAGTCTGCACACCGCGCCCTCGGCACAAGGTGCGCAGTTCTTCCATCAGCTGCTCAGGTGCGACAGACATCCGTCCTCCGCGCGGAAATGCTTTGCCGGGCATGTCGGGCTTACCTGATCGGACGTTACTCCGGATGCACCATCCGGGTGAACGTGAACGTGAACATCGGCAGAGGAAGGGATTGTTCTACACCGTCCCGCGAGATGATCACCGCCGAACGACTGATGTCCTGACCTGGCCTCCACCGGTAACGTGCTGGTCACGGGCGGTGACTCCCTCCGGTCGCCGCCAACCCTGCCGATGGAGGTTTTGTTCGTGCTGCGCACAATATTGAGCGTTGCCACGGTTTTCTCGCTGATCAGCGGCGTCCCCGCCGTCGCTGCCCCGGCCGAGGGCGCCTACCTGCTGCAGTTCCGCACCACCCTGTCCGACGGCCAGCGCCACCAGCTCGAGGGGCTCGGCGTGCGCCTCGGCGCGTTCGTCCAGGACGGCACCTACCTCGCCCGCATGACGAACACCGCGCGCATCGCGCGGCTGAGCTACGTGCGGGAGGTGAAGCCGTTCCAGGCCCAGCCGCAGATCATGGCCCTGGGCGGCTCGTCCGACTACCTGATCACGCTGGTCGAGCAGGACACGGCCGACCAGAGGGCCGTCGCCGCCAGAGTGAAGTCCTTGGGCGGCAGGGTGAACGTCATCTCCGAGAGCCGTGAGCACATCATGGCCACCTTGGACGCCGGGCAAGCCGCGCAGCTCGCGAAACTGCCCGCCGTGATCGCGATCGACCCGGTGTCCGCGCCGGAGACCGACATGGCGATCTCGCGCGAGTCGTCCGGTGCCAACTACGTCGAGAGCGTCGGCGGCTACAAGGGCCAGGGCGTGCGCGGCGAGGTGATGGACGGCGGCCTGCGCACCACGCACCAGGAGTTCCGCACCCGTCCGCCGGTGATGCACACCGGGAACTCGTCGAGCACCTCGCACGGCACCTCGACGTACGGGCAGATCTTCGCGTCCGGCGTCTCGGCCGCGCACCGCGGCCTGCTGCCCGAGGCGCAGGGCATCTTCGCGATCTACGGCTCCGGCGACCGCTACGCCCACACCAAGCAGCTCGTGGACCCGGCCGGCCAGTACCGGGCGGTGTTCCAGTCCAACAGCTGGGGTGACGCGCTCACCACGTCGTACAACTCGATCTCGCAGCAGATGGACCGGATCGTGTTCGACCACGACCTGCTGATCTGCCAGTCGCAGAGCAACGCGGGCACCAGGAGCTCGCGCCCGCAGGCGTGGGCGAAGAACGTGCTGTCGGTCGGCGGCCACTACCACTACAACACCGCCTCGCGCACCGACGACAAGTGGAACGGCGGAGCGTCGATCGGCCCCGCCGCCGACGGCCGCATCAAGCCGGAGATCTCGAACTTCTACGACCGCATCGACACCACGACGTCCACCAGCGACACCGCCTACACGACGTCGTTCGGCGGCACGTCCGGCGCCACGCCGATCACCTGCGGCAACGCCGGTCTGCTGTTCCAGATGTGGTCCGACGGCGTGTTCGACGGCGCCCCCGGCAAGAAGCGCGACGTGTTCGCGTCCCGCCCGCACGCGGCGACCGCGAAGGCGCTGCTCATCAACACGGCCGACCAGCACGCGTTCTCCGGCACCACGCACGACCAGACCCGCACGCACCAGGGCTGGGGCACGGCGTCGGTCCGCAACCTCTACGACCGCGCGAAGGCGGGCGGCTGGAAGCTGCCGGTCCTGGTGAACGAGACGGACCTCCTGGTCACCGGCCAGTCGCGCAAGTACACCGTGGCGTCCAACGGCCAGACGCCGCTGCGCGCGACGCTGGCCTACACCGACCCGGCCGGTTCGCCGACCGCGGCCAAGGCGACCGTCAACGACCTGACGCTGAAGGTCACCGCCCCCAACGGCACCGTCTACTGGGGCAACAACGGCCTGCTGGCCGGCAACTGGTCCACGGCGGGCGGCGTCGCGAACACCGTCGACACCGTGGAGAACGTCCTCGTCCAGACGCCCGCCGCGGGCAACTGGACGGTCGAGGTGGTCGCGACCTCGGTCAACGTGGACGGTCACGTCGAGACCGCCGCGACCGACGCCGACTACGCGCTGGTCGTCTCGTAGGTCCTCACCGGCGGTGGTGGCGTCTCGCCGCCACCGCCCGTGACCTGCGGGGGTCAAGGATTTCCGCGAGGAACCTGCGAGGGTGGTCCCACACCGCAGCCGCCGTGACCTGGAAGTTCCAGGGCATCAGGGTCTGGGTGGTGAGCGGCTCGTCCTCGCGCCTCATCATCCGCGACCCCAGCCAGGGCAGGTGCCTCACGCGGCTGGGCACGTCCAACGTCCGGGTGCAGACCTGCGACAACAGCGACTACCAGGCCTGGTTCAAGCGCTAGCCGTCACTCGAAGCGTTCGGGGTCGCCCGCGCCGTAGCGGATGATCTCGGCCTCGCCGCTCGAGAAGTCCACCACCGTGGTGGGCGTGGTGCCGCACTCCCCGGAGTCGATCACCGCGTCCAGCACGTGGTCGAGGCGTTCCTTGATCTCCCAGCCCTGCACGAGCGGCTCGGCCTCGTCGGGCAGCAGCAGGGTGCTGGTGAGCAGCGGCTCGCCCATCGCCTCGAGCAGCGCCTGCGTCACGACGTGGTCCGGGATGCGCGCGCCCACCGTCTTCTTCTTCGGGTGCATCATGCGGCGCGGCACCTCCTTCGTCGCGGGCAGGATGAACGTGTAGTTGCCCGGCGTGGAGGCCTTGATCGCGCGGAACACCGCGTTGTCGACGACGACGAACTGCCCGAGCTGGGCGAAGTTCTCGCACATCAGCGTGAAGTGGTGCTTGTCGTCGAGCTTGCGGATCTCCCGGATGCGGTCGATGCCGTCCTTGTTGCCCAGACGGCAGCCGAGCGCGTAGCAGGAGTCGGTCGGGTACGCGATCAGGCCGTCCTCCTGCAGGATCCGCACAGCCTGGTCGATGGCGCGCTTCTGCGGGTTGACCGGGTGGACGTCGAGGTACTTGGCCATGACGTGTGAGCCTAGAGCCTGTCGCTCAGGTCTCGCCCCGCGACAGGCGGGCCTGAGGCGGCGCCTGGCGGCGCGGGCGGCCGACCCGAACACAACACCGGTATGCGGGTCGGCCGCCCACACCGCCAGGAACCACCTCAAGCGCACCTCTCGGGGACGAGACCTGGGCGACAGGCTCTGGGCCGATCACCGAGGGGCCAGCATTTCGGCTCGCGCACGTTGATAACCTGGGGGTACTTCTTTCCCTGGTTTGGAGACCCTTAGCGATGCTCGACCGTGCCGTCGTCGACGCCCTGTTCCCCTCGGACCTGCCGGAGCCGTCCCACTGGGAGGAGCAGTACCCGCCCCGCGGGCTGGGCGAAGGCGCGAAGGTCACCCGCCTGGGGCCGTCGCCGACCGGGTTCCTGCACATCGGCGGCCTGTACGTCGGCATGATCGACCGCGACCTGGCGTCCCACTCCGGTGGCTCGTACATCGTGCGCGTCGAGGACACCGACCAGGCGCGTGAGGTGCCCGGCGCCGTCGAGCAGTTCAACAAGGCGTTCAAGTACTTCGGCATCGAGCCCGACGAGGCCGACGCCGTGGGCTCGTACGGGCCGTACCACCAGTCGCAGCGCGAGCAGGTCTACCTGACGTACGTGCGTGAGCTGCTGCGCTCCGGCCACGCGTACCTGTGCTTCGCGACGAAGGAAGAGCTCGCGGACATCACCGCGCGTCAGCAGGCCACGAAGCTGCCGACCGGCTACTACGGCCGCTGGGCGATCTGGCGCGAGAAGACCGCCGAGGACGTCCAGGCCGCTCTGGACGAGGGCCGCCCGTACGTCGTGCGCTTCCGTTCGCCGGGCAAGGCGGGGGAGCGGACGAAGTTCGTCGACGCCATCCGCGGCGAGCTCGAGCACGACGCCAACCGCAACGACGTGGTGATCCTCAAGGCGTCCGACCAGTCGCCGCGCCTGCCCACGTACCACTTCGCGCACGCCGTCGACGACCACCTGATGCGCGTGAACCTGGTGATCCGCGGCGAGGAGTGGATCTCTTCCGTCCCGACGCACCTGCAGCTGTTCGACGCCCTGGGCTTCGACCGCGTCGAGTACGCCCACATCGCGCCGCTGATGAAGCAGCAGGGCGGTTCCCGGCGCAAGCTCTCGAAGCGCAAGGACCCCGAGGCGTCCGTCGAGTTCTTCATCGAGGCGGGCTTCCCGGCCCCGGCCGTCCAGTACTACATGCGCGGCCTGGTCAACGCCCGCCTGGCGGAGCTGCCGCTCGCCGAGGCCCTGGAGGCGCCGATCTCGCTGGCCGAGTGCGGCGTCGCGGGCCCGCTGGTCGACCTGGTGAAGCTCGACGACATCTGCGCCGACTACGTGGCCACCCTGTCCGGCGAGGAGATCATCTCGCTGGTGTCGGAGTGGGCGGAGACCCACGACCCCGAGCTGGTCACGGTGCTGGCCTCGGAGCGCGACGCCGCTCTGGCGGCTTTGCGGGTCGAGCGCGGCCCGGAGGTCGCGAACCCGCGCAAGGACCTCCGCAAGTGGGCGGACTTCCGCACCGCCTACGGGTTCTTCTTCCCGTCGCTGTTCCCGCTCGTGTCCGACCGCACCGACGAGCGCCTCGGCGGCCTGTCGCCCGAGCTGATCTCCGCGTTCGCCGCGGACTTCGCCGACGGCTACGCGGACCTGGAGGACGGCCAGGAGTGGTTCGGCCAGATCCGCGAGCTCGCCGCGAAGCACGGCTTCGCGCCGAACCCCAAGGAACTCAAGAAGAACCCGGACGCGTACCCCGGCTCGATCCGCGAGGCCGCCCAGCTGATCCGCGTGGCGCTGACGGGGTCGAAGGCGAGCCCGGACCTGCACGCCGTCGCCCGGACGCTGGGCACCGACGAGGTGCTGCGCCGGGTGCGCGCGCTCGCCGGCTGACGCACGCATTCGACGGCCCCCAGTTCCTGTTGGAACTGGGGGCCTTTCGCTGTCCAGTTCGAACAGACAACCCCAAGAACCCACAGTGTCGCGCACGATCGTCACCCGACCGGCCCACTGCCGCACGGGTGCGCGAACGCATCAGCCCGGTATGGGAGCTTCATCCTGAGAGTTCCGGAAAAAAGTCGTGAGAGCGTTCCCATTGACGTGGACGTAACACGCCGTTGAGGATCGGCGGCATGCATTGGAGAAGCACTCTCGCCGCAGTGCTGGGGCTGACACTCGCCGCCGGCACGACATCGGCGGCGGTCGCGCAGGACGCGCAGCACTGGCCGTCGAAGCAGCCGGTCATCGGCCAGCCCAAGACCGAGCACGGCTGCGCCCGCATCGAGAAGTCCTTGCCCGAGCTCAAGGACTGGCCGAAGGTCGAGAGCCAGCTCAAGGGCGACCGCAAGGACGAGGCGCGCATCAAGGCGATCCTCAAGGACATGACGCTGGCCGAGAAGGTCGGTCAGATGACGCAGCCCGAGATCGCCGCGATCACGGCCGCGGACGTCACGACCTACGGGTTCGGCTCCGTCCTCAACGGTGGCGGTAGCTGGCCCGGGGCCAAGAAGAACGCGACGCCGGAGGAGTGGCTCGCGCTCGCGGACACCTACTTCGAGGCCTCGAAGCAGTCGCGCACCAAGATCCCCGTCATCTGGGGCATCGACGCGGTGCACGGCAACAACAACGTCTACGGCGCGACGGTCTTCCCGCACAACATCGGTCTCGGTGCGACGCAGGACCCGTGCCTCATCCGCGACATCAACGAGGCCACGGCCGAGCAGATCCGCGCGACCGGCCAGGACTGGGCGTTCGCGCCCACGCTCGCGGTCGTGCAGGACGACCGGTGGGGCCGCACGTACGAGGGCTTCTCCGAGGACCCGCGGATCACGCGCGCCTACGGCTACGAGGCCGTCAAGGGTCTGCAGGACAACGCGAAGAAGCGCATCGGCGAGGACGGTGTCATCGCCACCGCCAAGCACTTCATCGGTGACGGCGGTACGACCGGCGGCAAGGACCAGGGCGTCAACGCCTCGTCCGAGAAGGACATGATCAACATCCACGGCCAGGGCTACTACGGTGCTCTCGCCGCGGGTGCCCAGTCGGTGATGATCTCGTTCAACAGCTGGACGAACGACGTCATCAACGAGGGCAAGGTGCACGGCTCCAAGTACGTGCAGACCGGCATCCTCAAGGGCAAGATGGGCTTCGACGGCCTGCTCGTCGGCGACTGGAACGGCCACGGCCAGGTGCCGGGCTGCACGAACTCCAGCTGTGCGGCGGCGATCAACGCCGGCCTGGACATCCTCATGGTCCCGAACGACTGGAAGGCGCTCATCACCAACACGATCGCCCAGGTCGAGTCCGGTGAGATCCCGATGGCCCGCATCGACGACGCGGTGACCCGCATCCTGCGCGTGAAGCTGCGCGCCGGCGTCTTCGAGGCCAAGAAGCCCTCGCTGCGTGAGCACGCTGGTGAGGCGAAGGCGTTGCAGCACAAGGAACTCGCCCGCGAGGCCGTGCGCGAGTCCGCCGTGCTGCTGAAGAACGACAAGCGCGTGCTGCCGCTGTCCAAGCGCAGCAAGGTCCTCGTGGTCGGCAAGAGCGCCGACAACATCGGCAACCAGACCGGTGGCTGGACGCTGTCGTGGCAGGGCACCGGCAACACCAACGCCGACTTCCCGAACGCCACCAGCATCCTCAAGGGCATCCAGGACACCCTGGGCACCACGAACGTCACGTTCGCCGAGACCGCGGACGGTGTCGACCCGGCGCAGTTCGACGCCGTCATCGCCGTCATCGGTGAGACGCCGTACGCGGAGGGCGTGGGCGACCTCGGCAAGCGCTCGTTCGAGGCCGCTCGCCTGCACCCGCAGGACATCGCCGTGCTGGACAAGGTCTCCGGCAAGGGCAAGCCGGTCATCACCGTCTACGTCGGTGGCCGCGCGCTGTACATGAACAAGGAGATCAACCGCTCCGACGCGTTCGTGGCCGCCTGGCTGCCGGGCTCCGAGGGCGGCGGCATCGCCGACCTGCTGATCAAGGGCCGTCACAACGGGTTCAGCGGCAAGCTGTCCTACTCGTGGCCCGGCGAGGCCTGCCCGGCGCTGCCCGGCGAGCCCGCCAAGAAGCCGCTGTTCAAGCTCGGCTACGGCCTGCGCGACTGGGAGACCGGCCGCGTCGGCAAGCTCGACGAGACCAGCCCTGGCGCCCTGTGCTCCGGTGGTGGCGGTGGCACCGCCACCGAGGACCTGGAGATCTTCAACCGCACCGACATCGCGCCCTACCAGTCGATGATCGGTTCGGCGGAGAACTGGGGCGGCACCGTGGTCGGGCCCGACGGCCAGGCCTCGCACGCCGAGCTCAACGTCGTGCAGTCCGACGTCAACGTCCAGCAGGACGCGCTGAAGACGACGTGGACCGGCACCGGCCCCGGCCAGGTGTACCTGCAGAGCGCGGCGGGCAGCGACCTGCGCGGCTACGGCAACGCCAACGCGGCACTCCAGTTCGACGTGATCGTGCACCAGGCCCCGGCCAACCGCACGGTCATCAGCTCGCACTGCGTGTACCCGTGCATGGCCGAGATCGACGCCACGCAGGCGTTCCGCAACCTCCCCGTCGGACAGAAGTCGACCGTCAAGATCCCGGTCTCCTGCTTCTCCGACAAGGGACTGGACCTGGAGAACATCAACACGCCGTTCCTCGTCTACACCGACGGCGCGTTCCAGGCCTCGTTCGCGAACATCCGGTGGGTGCCCAAGGCGGGCGCCGATCCGGACGCCCTGCCCTGCACGTAATCGCACGCAGGTGAAGCGATAGACCCGCGCGCCCCCGCCGACACCCAGGCGGGGGCGCGTTCCTATGTGGACTCCAGCAGGAAGCGCGCCGCCTTCCGAGCCTGCCGCGCGGGTTCCGACGACACCGTGATCGCGGTGTTCGTCATCGCCCCCTCGAAGAGCAGGAAGATCGAGTCCGCCACCCACTCCGGCTTGCCCATGCCCGTGACCATCGCCGTGATCGCGCCCCGCACGCCGGACTTCTGGTGGCGCACCACCGCCGTGACGCGGTCGGAGGACGGACCCAGCTCCGCGTAGGAGTTGATGAACGCGCAGCCGCGGAAGTCGGTCGTGCCGGACGAGTCCGCCATCCAGTCGAAGACCGCGAGGACCTGCTCCTCCGGCGTCGCCGCGCGCAGCACGTACTTCATGGTCGCGGCGGTGATGGCCTCCTCCCGCCGGCGCAGCACCTCCTCGACGAGAGCGTCCTTGCCGTCGAAGAGCTGGTAGAGCTTCTTCAGCGAGACGCCCGCCTCCGCGCGCAGCTCGTCCATGCCGACCGCGTGCGCGCTCTTCGCGTAGAACAGCCGGTCAGCGGCCTCCAGGACCCGCTCACGGGCCTCTGTGTCCGTCGTCACCACCATCACCCCTTGCCACGGAGAACGCTCGTTCTCTACTTTAGCACTCATGCCGGAGAACGAGCGTTCTCCAGAACTGAGGGAGACGGAAATGTCGAAGATCGTGCTGGTTCACGGACTGTGGCTCACCTCCGCCAGCTGGAAGAACGTCGCCGAGCGGTTCGAGGCGGCCGGCCACGAGGTCCTCACCCCGACCTGGCCCGGCTACGGCGAGGTCGCCGAGATGCGGGCCCACCCGGAGATCGCGAACGGCCTCGGCGTCGTCGAGATCACCGACCACGTCGAGAAGTTCATCCGCGACCACCACGCCGAGGACGCGATCATCATGGGCCACTCGTTCGGCGGCCTGATCACGCAGAAACTGCTGGACAGGGGCCTCGGCAAGGCCGGTGTCGCGATCCACTCCGCACCCGCCAAGGGCACCCTGGGCCTGCCGTTCTCGTCCATCAAGGCCGCGTTCCCGGTGCTGAAGAACCCGGCCAACGCCAAGCGCAACGTCGAGCTGTCGCCCGCGGAGTGGCACTACGCCTTCACGAACACCCTGCCGGCCGCCGAAGCCGAGGCCCTGCGGCAGCAGTTCGCCATCACCGCGCCCGGACGTCCGCTGTGGCAGGCCGCGACCGCGAACTTCACCACGCACAACGCGACCAGGGTCGACCTGAAGAACCCGAACCGCGCACCGCTGCTGTTCATCGCGAGCGACGGCGACAACGTCGTACCCGCGTCGATGAACCGCGAGAACGCCCGCCGGTACTCCGGCCCCGCGATCACCGAGATCAAGGAGTTCCCGAACCGCCCGCACTTCGTCCTGGGCACGCCGGGCTGGGAAGAGGTCGCCGACCACGCCCTGAACTGGGCCGAGAAGTTCTGAACCGGCGAAGTTCTAGCTGTCGAGGTCCACCGGCTCGCCCCTGATCGCGGTCACGGAACCGCCGGTCTGCGCGGCGAGCCAGACCTCGAAGTCGTCCGGGTCCTTCGTCAGCACGGTGAAGGTGACGTCATGGCCGTACTCGGTGTCCGCGACGTGGTACCCGGCCGCGCGCAACGCGTTCTCCAGCTTCCCTGCCTGATCGTGGTCAACGGCCAGAAGCACGCTCTCGTGCCGTTCACGGGTGAGAGTGCCCAACGAGTCGATGGCCTCCGACACGGCCCGTCCGTACGCGCGGACCAGGCCACCCGCGCCGAGCTTGATCCCGCCGTAGTAGCGGGTGACGACCACGGCGGTGTCGACCAGATCCCGGCGCGTCAGCACCTCCAGCATCGGCACACCGGCCGTGCCGGCGGGTTCGCCGTCGTCGGACGAGCGCTGGGTGTCCGCGGTCCGGAACGCCGTGCAGTTGTGCGTGGCCTGCCAGTGCTCCTTGCGGATCCGGGCGAAGAACTCCGACGCGTCCTGGTCGGAGGTGACACGGGCGACGTGGCACAGGAACCGCGACCGCTGGATCTCGATCTCGTGCGTGCCGTCCCGCCTGATCACCTTCACGACTCGATTGTGCGCCTGCGCTGCTCGGCTTCACCGAACAGGGCGTCCAGCTCGGCGGGCGGCACTTCCTCGAGCTGCTCGTACGTGCACTCCAAGGCCGTCTTGTCCTCACGGAAGCGCACGAGCCGTGAGGTGTGTCGGAACCGTCCGCCCTGCACGTGCTCGTACCGCACCTCGGCCACGCGCGTCGGTTCGAGCAGCACGACCTGAAGCTGCTTCTCGGGGTTCCACCGGCTGTTCATGCCAGGCCCCTCGTACGTCGCCCACGCGCTCCACGGGTGCTCGGCCGGGTTCAGCAGCGGCTTCAGCTCCTCGACCAGCTCGCGCCGCCGCGCCGCGGTGAAGCTGCTGGCCACGCCGACGTTGTGCAGCTCGCCGTCCCGGTAGAGCCCGAGCACCAGTGACCCGACCGTCTCGCCGTCCTTGTGCCACCGGTAGCCCGCGACCACGCAGTCGGCCGTGCGCTCGTGCTTGACCTTGAACATCACGCGCTTGTCCGGCTCGTAGACGCCGTCCAACGCCTTGACCATCACGCCGTCGAAGCCCGCGCCCTCGAACCGGGTGAACCAGTCCTGCGCCACGTCGGGGTCCGCTGTGGACGGTGTCAGGTAGACGCCGGGGACCTCGGTGACGGCACCCTCCAGGAGCTTCCGGCGCTCGCTCAGAGGGAGCCCGGTGACGTCCTCGTCGCCCAGGGCCAGCAGGTCGAAGGCGACGAAACTCGCCGGCGTCTCGACGGAGAGCTTGCGAACTCGCGACGCCGCCGGGTGCAGTCGCAGCTGGAGGGTGTCGAAGCTCAGCCCGTCGGGCGTGACCAGCACGATCTCGCCGTCCACCACGCACCGCGGCGGCAGGGCCTGCCGGAGCAGCTCGACGACCTCGGGGAAGTACCGGGTCAGCGGCTTGTCGTTGCGCGACCCCAGCTCCACCTCGTCGCCGTCGCGGAACACGATGCAACGGAAGCCGTCCCACTTCGGCTCGTACGAGAGTCCGTCCCCGCGTGGCAGCGAAGGGACGGACTTCGCGAGCATCGGCTTCACCGGCGGCATCACGGGCAGGTCCACATCGGGACCATAAGCTCAGCGCAGCGCCGCCGCGAGCTTTTCGAGTTCCCGCACGTCGGCGTCCATGCCGTCGTCCTCGGGGATCGCGAGCGCGATGGGCAGCCGCATCGTCACGGCCCCCGACCTGCGCGTCTCGAGCCCCGCCCGCAGCCGTTCGGACAACGGCAGCTCACCGGGCGTCTCCGCGACGTACGGGCTGATCCGCACCAGCCCGTCCCGGCACTCGATCACGCGCCGGTAGTAGCGCCGGTGCACGCCTCTCAACGACACCGCGTCACGGCGGGACGGCACGCGGTGCAGGGCGTCCTCGGGGAACGACTGGTGCAGCAGCGTCCACAGTGGAGCGAGCCGGTGGTACGCGCGCAGGTGTCGCAGCCACAACCTCGTCGCCGCGAACCGCATCGCGGCGATCGGGTAGATCACGCCGACAACGCACAGGAGCACGCCGGGCAGCAGGAACCACACGGCGGTGGTCAGCAGCCAGCGGGGGAGCGGCTCGCCGAAGTAGCGCGAGACGTTGGAGGACACGAAGATCGCGTCGGCGGGTACCAGCAGGGCGAGCCCGGTGGAGGTGATCAGCAGGCCGCGGCGCAACCGGGGCTCGGCGCCGCGGGCGTACCGCCGCGCCCACACGAACATCGTCGCGAAGCCGTAGAGCAGATAGCCGTTGCCCAGCGCGTAGAACACCGTGATCGCGAGGACGCCGGTCGGGCCGCCGCCCAGCGAGTTCGGCACGCGCGCCGCCGCCACCCTCAGGTCGTCCGGGATCGCGAGCACCGCCCACGTCATGGCGCTGATGCACAGCGCGAGCGGTGCGAGCTGGAGCAGCGCCTGCCGCCGCGCGCCGGCGTCGTCGAGCGCGGAGAAGATGAAGAAGCAGATCAGGCCGTACACGCCGACCTGCAGCATCGAGTGCTGGATCAGCTGGCAGACCATCGGGTCGAGCCCGAGGAACCACCGGCCGGCGGACGCCGAGCGCCCGAACGGGTAGCCGATCGCCCAGCCCGCCACCAGGACCGTGACGCTGCGCAGGCGCGGGTCGGAAGGCCTGCGCGCCAGCAGGTAGAGCACGACGGCCAGCGCGGAGAACGCGACGATGCCCTGGGTTTCCTTGAGGTACTCCACTACAACCACCCCAGGCGGTCCGCGAGCGACTTCGACATGCGGCGTGCGGGACCCTCCGAGGCCCGCGGCGCGACCTTGTCCAGCACCGACGCCCACTCCAGGATGATCGTCGCGACCGTCTCGGCCTCGCGTTCATGGTCGGAGTCGTAGGAGGTGCGCCGCAACGCCCGCCGCACCGCGTCCGGTTCGAGGTCGGGGTAGAGGCCCGAGAGCAGGCCGTCGTCCTGCTCGTCGCTCGTGTGACCGGCCAGCAGGTGCCCGAGCTCGTGCAGGATGATGTGGTTCTGGTGCGCCTTCGACGTCTCCTGCTGGTACAGGATGTAGTCGGCCTTGGAGGTGGCGATCCACACGCCGTACGGCCCGGGCACCGGGATCGGGTGCGCGATCAGCCGGATCGGCTTTCCCCTCTGGTCACCGACGCGGCGGCAGAGCTCCTCGACGTCGAGCGGCGGCTGGATGTCCAGCTCGTTCAGCAGGCGGCGGCACCGCTTGCGCAAATCTCGTTCGGCCACGAGTCATCCTTCGCCGCGCTCGGCCTGTTCCTGTCGGTAGACCACGTCGAGCAGTTCCATGACCAGGCGGCGGCGGTCCGGTGACAGTTCCCCCGCGCGCATCGCCATGAGCTGCGCGTCGCTGCCCGAGGCGATCTCGTTGAGGCGTGACTGCTCGTCCTGCAACGACTTCAGCTGCTCGTCGACCCGGTCGGTGACCTCGTCGTCGAAGAAGTAGCTCACGGGCACACCGAAGAAGCCTGCCAGTGCCTGCAGGTGCTTGAACGTCGGGTTGTCCTTCTTGGCCTTGCGCAGCTGCCAGATGTAGCTCTGGGAGATGGTCACGCCGGTCTCGGCGATGGCCGCCGCGACCTGTTCGTTGCTGTACTCCTGGCCTGACCTGGCGGTCTGCCGGGCGAAGAGGTGGTTGAGCTTGTCAGCCAGGGACCGTTCCCCCGCCATGCCGCCTCCCCGTCGCGCGCAGTGAGCGTCTCCACTCATGGAAAGGGCTATCTGGGTGAGTGGATTTTCACCAGTTGAAAGCCCTCCAATGGCCAACATAGACTCACGACCGTGCCTGTCTCAACTTCGGAGGATCTGGGAGATGGCGCTTGCTGAACGACAGGGGTCGTTCCACCGCTCGGTGATCGACGTCGTCTACAAGACCATGGACCAGCTCGCGCGGACCGACTCGCCTCACCAGGTCTTCGAACTGCGCGAGCAGCTTCGCGACGCCCTGCCGTGGTGGCGGGGACTGCTGCGGATGCACGAGCCGAACGAGCGGAACCGGTGCAAGTCGTGCCGCGCCTGGTACGGGCGGCACCGCGCGTGGCCCTGCCCGGTGTGGCGGGACGCGGTGCAGGCCCTGCACCAGCTCAACGACATGTACGGGTTCCTCGGGGCGGCGCACCCGGCCGACCCGGCGCCGGGGCAACGGGTGGTCGTGAGCGGTCCCGGCCGCCTCGACGGCCAGAACCGCTCACGGTCCTCCTAGCCGATCAGCCGATCAGCCGATCTTGAAGCTCTGCGCCGCCGACCCGTTGCAGGTCGCCTGCACCAGCTGGACGCCGTCGGCGGAGCTGGCCGGCGCCGACAGGCACTTGTTCGAGTGCCTGGCCGTGATCGTCGAGTAGCCGTCCGCGCCCGTGGTCACCCGCCACTGCTGGTTGGTGCCGCCGCCGTAGGTCCAGAGGTGGATCCCGGCGTTGTCGGCGCTGGACACGTTGCTCACGTCCAGCACCTTGGTCGAGTCGTTGCGGTACTCGACGCGGGAGTAGCCGTCGGTCGTCGCCACCGCGCGGAAGTTCTGCGCCGTGGTGCCGTTGCACGCGTATTGCTGGATGACGGTGCCGTTGTTCAGACCTGCGGCGGCGGCGTCGACGCACTTGCCGTTGCCGCGGTTGACGACCGTCTTCCACTCGCCCTGCGGCGGCGGGGTGCCGCCACCGCCCAGCCACAGCAGGCTGTCGACGAGGAAGTTGTTCTGGGTGGCGCTCGCGAACGTGGACGACAGCGGCCGGTTCGCCGCGTAGTCCATGGCGTTGTGACCGAAGTTCGCGTAGATCATCTTGTAGTTGTCGTTGGTCCACATGATCGGGTAGTAGCCGCTGCGCCACGTCTGGTTCGGGTCGGTGCCGAGCGGGAAGCTCGACGGGTCGACGCTCGCCAGGACCTGGATGTCCGGGTTCTGCCGCAGGTCGCGGTCCCAGCTGTACCACTCGCTGACCGCCGACGTGAACTTCTCCGGCAGGCGCAGCGTCGAGGGGTGCGTGCGGGTCTCGACCTTCAGCACCGCGGTGGTCGGGCCCCACGTGTTGCTGACGAAGTTGCCCTTCGCCAGGAACGTGTTGTGGTACCACGGCCACTCGTTCGCGTTCTGGGTGAACGCGCTGACGTGGAAGCCGAAGAACCCGCCACCGGCCTCGACGTAGCGCTGGAAACCGGTGCGTGCCGCGGCCCCGGTGGGCGCGTCGTCGAGGAAGACCACGACCTGCGCCTGGGCCGGGGTGAGCGTGTTGAGCCGGTTCCAGTCACGGGTCGACTCGTAGGTGAAGCCGTTCTCCTGGCCCGCACGGGTGAGCCAGGGGTTCGCCTCGTTGACGAACGCGATGTGCGCCGCGTCCCAGGTCCCGTTGTAGAAAGCGAGGACTTTGAACGGAGCCGCCTGTGCCGTGCTCGTCGCCGCACCAGAGACCGGGACGAGCGTGGCGGCGAGCATTGCCAGCAACGCCAACAGTTTTCGAGCCATTCGGGTACACACCTTCGTGTATCAGGGGTTGCGCGCCCGAAGATCATCGTAGAGAAGGTCTAGACCTGTTGGGGACCGGGACGTTCACAGAATTCTTCTGCGCCACAACAGGAACCCGCCGAGCACGGCGAGGCCACCCAGGGCGGCCACCACCACCGACATCCCGAACCTCGTTGCGCTCGAAGGAGGTTGTTCGGCGCTCGACGCAACGGGAACGGGTCGCGGGATGCTCGAGCTCGGCGTGGACGGCTTGGCCGACGGTGCCGCGGAGCTGCTGCGGACCGGCGCTTGCGCAGGTGGCGCGGCGGCGACGGGTGCGGGCTGGGCCGTCGGCGGTGCGGGCTTCGCGAGCGCCGCGATCTCCACGTCCGTGCACGAGTAGTAGGTGTCGGGCGTGTCCGTGTTCTGCCAGACCGTGTAGATCAGGTGGCGCCCGGTGCGGTTCTTCGGCAGCTGCACCTTGAACTCGTAGGAGCCGTTGACGAGCGGGGGAGAGGGCACGTTCAGGAACTGGTCCAGGTCCGCCCACCGCAACGGCCGGTTCGGCGCGTAGCCGTCGCGCGTCACGTAGAACCGGAACGAGCCCTGGTGCGGAATCGTCGCCTTGTACGTGAAGTCCGTGCTCTTCAGCTTCGTCGCCGGCCAGTCGGCGGACGGCAGGTCCAGCCCGCCGTACCTCGCGAGGCCCGCGCTGCACAGCGCGCCGTCCGGAACCTTCTGCGCGTCCTGGCCGCGCACGTTCGGGAGCCGGATGTTGTCCCACTCCTTGGACGGCAGCCCCGCCGCGATGGCGCTGCGGCAAGGCGGGGATGATGCTGTGGGCTGACCTGGCGAACACAGGAAAGCCCTGCTCGCGGGGTCGGTCGGCGCGCCATGGGCGTGCGCGGGAACCACAGAGAGCATCATGAGCAGCGATAGCACGCCCAAAAGGCGAAACACAGGTACCTCCCCTGTCCTTCTAGGGGTACGCGTGCCAGACCCAAGTCGTTCACGGAAGATGTATTGACATGTCCTTCGCTGATGAGGTGTCCGCGGCCGCAGCCCGGCTCGGTGGTGTCGCACGCACGACGCCGCTGGAGGTCAACCAGCGGTTGTCCGAGAAGACCGGCGCGCGCGTGTGGTTCAAACGCGAGGACCTCCAGGTAGGCCGCTCGTACAAGCTGCGAGGCGCGTTCAACCTGCTGTGCCAGACCGAGTTCGCGTTCGGCGGCGCGGTCTGCGCCTCGGCCGGCAACCACGGCCAGGGCATGGCGTACGCCTGCCGCCGCCTGGGCATCGAGGGCCGCGTGCACGTCCCGCGGACCACCCCGCGCCAGAAGCGCGACCGCATCCACGCCCTGGGCCAGGGCATGGTGCAGCTGGTCGTGGACGGCGACACCTACGACGACGCGGCCGCGCTGGCCAAGGAGTACGCGCAGAGCACGGGCGCGACCCTGGTCCCGGCCTTCGACGACCCCCGCACGGTCGCGGGCCAGGGCACCGTCGGCCTGGAGATCGTCCAGCAGCTCGGCGGCGCCCCCGACGTGGTCGTGGTGCCCATCGGCGGCGGCGGCCTGCTCTCCGGCGTCGGCACGTGGTTCAAGGAACGCTTCCCGCGCACCCGCATCATCGGTGTCGAGCCGGCCGGTGCCGCGAGCATGATCGCCGCCATCCAGGCAGGCGGCCCGGTGACGCTGCCCGAGGTCGACTCGTTCGTCGACGGCGCCGCGGTCCGCCGCGCCGGCGACGTGACGTTCCCGATGGTGCGCGACAGCGGCGCGGAACTGCTCACGGTGTCCGAGGGCGCGGTCTGCACGGAGATGCTGGAGCTGTACCAGATCGACGGCATCATCGCCGAGCCCGCGGGCGCCCTGGCCTCCGCCGCACTGCTGGAGGAGATCTCCGTCGCGCCGGACTCGACCGTCGTCTGCCTGCTGTCCGGCGGCAACAACGACGTGTCGCGCTACGCCGAGATCGTCGAGCGTTCGATGATCCACCGAGGCCTGAAGCACTGGTTCCTCGTCGAGTTCCCGCAGGAGCCCGGTGCGCTGCGGCGGTTCCTCGACGACGTGCTCGGCAAGGACGACGACATCGTGCAGTTCGAGTACATGAAGCGGGACAACCGGGAGACCGGCGCCGCACTGGTGTGCATCGAGCTGGGGCGGCGTGAGGACTACGACCTGCTGTGGGGGCGGATGAAGGAGTCCCCGCTCAAGATCCAGCACGTGGAGCCGGGGTCCACGGCGTACCGGTTCCTGATCTAGTGCGGTGACCACGAACCTCCACCGGGTCTTCCGGCGCTCAGCAGGGCGCCTCGCGGCGTCCAGTACCCGGAACGCGGGGACGGCACCGCGATGCACCCGTCTGACCGGCGAAATACCAGGTAGAGGTTGGTGGCCACCGCACTAGGCGGCGCCGGAGCCGATCCGGATGCGTGCCGGGCACCCCGTTCGCGGGATGCCCGGCACCTAGCGGGTACTACGGCCTGGGAGGACAGACCTTCCACGCGAAGTGGTAGGTCGTCTCGATGGATCCGTCGGTCGAGTCCATCGCGATGAAGCTGGTGAGCTTCTTGTCGGACGTGCCCGCCATGACGCGGAGCTCCGTGTTGATGTTGAAGTTCCGCTTCTCGCCGCACGGGTGGTAGACGATGGCGGCCACGTCGGTCGTGTCCGTCGCCTGCCAGTCGTCGCTGAACGGGCCCTTGTAGTTGTGCTGCTTGTACTCGGTCTGCGACATGCCCTGGAAGTAGTAGTTGGCCTTCTCCAGGGCCGTGGCGCCGCGTTCCAGGTGCGCGAAGCCGCGGTAGTCGGTGGACGCGATGCCGTAGGTGAAGCCGGACGGCACGTTGACGCGCAGGTTCAGCTGGCAGTTCTTGCGGAAGTCGGTGGGCAGGGCCTGGGGGCCGACCTGCGCCATGAACTCGCTGTAGGTGACGGTGAACGCCTTGTTGTCCGGGCTGACGGCGACCGCGGCCGTTCCCGCCCGGCAGCCAGAGCCGTTGATGGTCACGACGTCGATGGTGATGTTCTCCGGGGGCGGGGTGTCGCCGGGGGCGCCGCCGGGCGGAATGATGATCGTCGACATCGCGAGCGCGGCCGCGGCCAGTGTGTTGAGCATGGGGCACCTTTCCGTCTGGACTTCAACAAAACGAACGGGCGGCGGCGATCGGTGCCTGGGTCAGCAGCGCTTCCAGGAGAACTGGTACTTCGTGCTCACGCTGCTGTCCGTGGAATCCATCGTCATGAAGCTGTTCGCCTTCGACGCGGTTCCCGCGTTCACGCGCAGTTCGGTGTTGATGTTCAGGTGCCGGACTTCTCCGCACGGCGCGTAGATGATTTCCGAGACCGTCGCGCGGTCGGTGGCCTGCCAGTTGTCGCTCTTCGGGCCGGCGAACGTGTGGGTGCGGCTCGCACCCTGCGACATGCCCTGGAAGTAGTAGCTGCCCTTCTCCGTGCCCGTGGCGCCCTGCTGCAGGTTGGCGAATCCGCGGTAGTCCGCCTGGGCGATGCCGAACGTGAAGCCCTGCGGGTAGCTCACTCTGATGTTGAGCTGGCAGTTCTTGCGGAAGTCGGTCGGGCCGGAGCCCTGTCCGGCCTGCGCGAGGTACTGGCTGTATGTCACCGTGAACGCCGTGCGGTCGTCCCCGGCCGCGACGGCCGCGGTGCCGGCGGGACAGCCGGAACCGTTCACGGTGACCACGTCGATCGTCACGAAATCAGGAACATCGGATGCTGCGTGGGCGGCCGGCGCGGTCAGGACCGCGGACAGCGCGAGGGCAGCAGCCGCCACCGTTTTCAGCATGGCCAGCCTTTCTAAACATGAACTTCGGTAGCGGCGGCGGATTTCAGACGATATCGGAAACCCTGTGTGGTGACGGGCCGCCGATTGGGTGACTACATTCGCCGGGAGCGAATTCACGAATGCACGACCAATTGCACGGACGAAATCTTCGGCCGTGCGCGAACTATGCTCACCCACGGTGTGCTGAATTGACCTGACGATTGTCTGACGATCGCCACCGGCTGCTCCGGACGAGTGAGGGGTGCCTCTCCCCGGCCCGGGAAGAAGCACCCCTCGTCCAGCGTTGATACTGACGACCTCGTCCGAACCCCATGAGGAGTGCGCCTGATGGCTCCCGACCAGCTGACCGTCTACTCGACCTCGTGGTGCGGCTACTGCCGGATCCTGAAAAGCTCGCTCGACCGCGAAGGCATCGAGTACGTCGAGATCAACATCGAGGAGACGCCGGGCGCGGCGGACTTCGTGATGGAGGTGAACGGCGGCAACCGCACGGTGCCCACGGTGCACTTCCCGAACGGCGCGGCGCTCACCAACCCGTCGCTGGCCCAGGTGAAGGAACAGCTCGCGGCCTGAGGGGCTACTCGTACAGGAACGCCGTGGTCGACTGACCGTCGAGCGTCTCGCGCAGGATGTCCGCGTGGCCCGCGTGCTGCGCGGTCTCCCGGATCAGGTGCAGCACGATCCGCCGGATCGACATGGGCTGCGGGTCCTGGTCCCAGGGCGCGGAAGGCAGCGGCACGAGTTTGTCGAGCGAGGCGGTGCGCACGGCCTCATCGGTCGTGCGCACCGCCTCGTCGTACGACGCGAGCAGTTCGCCGAAGTCGTCGCCCGTCCAGGTGTACTGGTCGAAGTCCAGCATTCCCGGTGGGGGCAGGGGCTGCTCGGTCAGGATGTGGGTCCAGCCGCGCTCACACCAGGTGAGGTGCTTGAGCAACCCACCCAGCGTGAGCTCGCTGACCGTCGTGCGCTTCTTGGCGTCCGCCTCCGACAAGCCTCTCATCGTGACGCGGAACGTCCTGCGCTGATCGTTCAGTTCGTGCAGCAGATCGTTGAGCTCCATGGTCATGAATTGAAGCTACGACCGAACTAGGACCACTCAAGTCCTAGTCAGGGCAACCACTAGCAGTAGAGGTTGCCGCCGGGGTTCACACCGATGATCCCGGTGATCTGCTGGTACTTCGAGACGCGGCTCTGGACCTGCGCCGGGTTGCGGCCGTCGCATTCCAGCGAACCGTTGATGCTGCGGATGGTCTGGCCGAATCCGGCACTGTTGACCATCGCGTTGTGCGCCGTCATGCTGCCGGGTCCGTTCTGGGTCATCCAGTACCAGATCGCCGTCCGCCACGCGGTCGTGGAGTTCTGCGCCACCTGGTACGGGTTCCGCAACAGGTCGAGATTCAGGTAGTCGCCGGCCGCCTTGTAGTTGAAGTTCCACGACAGCTGGATCGGACCGCGGCCGTAGTAGGCGTAGGTACCGGCCGGGCAGCCGTAGGACTGGCTCTCATCGCAGAGGTCGTTGTTCTTGTTGATCTCTTCGATGTGGACGAGGCCACCGGTCTCGTGCGAGGCGTTCGCGAGGAACGCCGCGATCTCCTGCTTCCTCACCGTGTCGCTGCCGGTTCCGGCGAACGCGGAGTGCATGCGCGCGGCGTCGACGAAGCCCTGGAAGGTGTAGAAGCTGTTGCGGGACGACCGCGGGAACATCTGGTCGAACTGGGCCTCGCTGATGATGAAGTCACCGGGGTTGCCGCCGGGGTCGCCGCCGCCGTTGCAGGAGTGCGGCTCCCAGTACCAGGTGGAGATGATCGGGTCGTAGCCCGGGTTCTCGTTCTTGGCGCGGTAGTACTGACCGTTGGTGTACTTCACGATCGAACCGACGGGGTACCACGTGCCTGCCGCCCAGTTCGGGACGTTGGCGCAGGTGCCACCGCCGGGGGTGCCGCCGTCACAGCTCGTCGGCTCCCAGAACCAGGTGGAGATGATCGGGTCGTAGCCCGGGTTCTCGTTCTTGGCGCGGTAGTACTGACCGTTGGTGTACTTCACGATCGAACCGACGGGGTACCACGTGCCCGCTGTCCAGTTGGTGAACGAACAGGCCTGTGCGGACACTTCGGCCTGTGATGACGCGGTCGGGGCGAGGACGGCCATGGTCGCCGCCATCGCCACCGCCGCAAGAGACGCCAGAATTCGTTTTCTCAGCAAGGTCACTCACTCCTGGAGTCTTGCGCCCGGAGGATCAGGGATGTGAACAATGCTGAAGATGGCATCACTGGTCCAGACCAGTCAAGGGTCTAGACCTTTTTCGTCACGGGTGGTGCGGGTGTGTTCCCGTTGCGACGCCGGGTGAGGTGGTCGCCTGCCGTGGTACCGCTCTCACATTGGCAGGCAGTGGACTCCGGGCACAAGAGATGGTCTGCACCTTGCTGGGTACGTGAACCGGTTCGTCAGGCGCCGGACCCGTACGGGCGGGTGATGATCTCCAGTGCGCGGCCGTCCGGATCGTTCCAGTAGACGCCGCGGCCGCCGTCGTTGCGGTTGATCTGCTGCGCCTGCGAGTGGAACGGGTCGGCCCAGTAGTCGAGGCCGCGTTCCTGGATGCGGCCGAAGATCTGGTCGAACTCCTCCTCGGTCACGAGGAACGCGTAGTGCTGCTCGGTGATCGGGCCCTGCGCGGTCATGTAGTCGAGCGAGACGCCGTTCGCGACCTCGACGACGAGGAACGGTCCGTAGCGCACCGGATCGGGCAGGCCGAGCAACTCGGTGAGGAAGCGGGCGGAGTGGTTCTGGTCGCTGACGTGGACGATGGTGTGGTTGAGCTGTACGGGCATGGTTCCTGCTTACTCGCGTGTCAGCGAGTTGTCAGCGGGAACGACGATGATCAACCGCATGAAGAGGGCAATCATCGGCATCGCGTTCGTGCTGCTCGGTTTCGTGTTCCCCGGCGTGGCCACCGCCGAGACGCCGCCGGGGTGCGCGAGTGCCGCGCAGATCGGGTCGACCGGATACGTCAAGTGGCGCGGCAACAACATCGCGTCCGTGAAGCAGTTCGCCGGGTGCGGCTCGAACTACTCCTACGTCTACGTCTGGGAGAGCTTCCGCGCCACCGGTCGTTACTGGGGCACGCAGACCGCGATCGCCGTTTACGGTAGCGCCGGCGACAGCACGCCGGACTCCTACAAGGGCGGCAACAGCAGCCAGTTCGCCCCCGTCGAGCTGTGGGGCAAGCCGGCCTCCACCCTGTCCCAGTGCACCGCCGCCTACGGCATGATCAACGTCCAGCAGGACGACAACTTCACCGCGTTCTCCACCAAGCGCTGCTAGTCCCTGGACAAAACGAGACAAGAAGCGGCAACAACGCGGCCAAAGCGAACATCGCCGCCTCCGACGGGTGTCGGGGCGGCGATGATCGAGCAATACTGCCTTCCATGCGGACACTGGTTGTAGTCGGACTGTTACTGGGGTTGACAGTCCCTGCGCAAGCGGCTCAGGCGGAGGAAGACCCTTCGTCCCTGGTGAACCCCTTCGTGGGTACGCAGAACTTCGGCAACACCTTCCCCGGTGCCTCGGTGCCGTTCGGAATGGTGCAGGTCAGCCCTGACACGGGAGGTCAGGGCGGGTACGACTACAAGGCCACCTCCATCTACGGCTTCTCGCAGACACACCTGTCGGGCGTGGGCTGCGGCGTCATGGGCGAGCTGCCGGTGATGCCGACGGTCGGGTCTGTTGACAACGTTGACATCAACGCCTACAAGTCTGACTTCAGCCATTCGGACGAAGCGGCGCAGCCCGGCTACTACCGCGTCGGGCTGCCTCGCTACGGGGTGAACGCCGAGCTCACGGCGACGCAGCGGACCGGCTGGCAGCGCTACACGTTCCCGTCCTCCGGCGCGGCGAACGTCCTGTTCAACACCGGTCGGTCGAACCAGACGGTGCTGGACTCGGAGATCCACGTCGTCGGCGACAGAACCATCGAGGGCCGGGTGCGCAACGGCCGGTTCTGCGCGGGCAAGGACGAGCACACCGTGTACTTCACGGCCACGTTCGACCGCCCGTTCGCGTCCTTCGGCGCGTGGCGCGGGAGCGTTCCCACGCCGGGCGTCCGCGACGCCGCCGGAACCGGTGGGAACGGCGCGTGGGCCACGTTCGACGCGACCGCCGACCGTGACGTCGTGCTGAAGCTCGGCCTGTCGTACACCGGCATCGAGGGCGCGCGGAAGAACCTCGCGGCGGAGGCTCCCACCCACGACTTCGACGCCGCGGTGACGGCCGCCAAGGACGTGTGGAAGAAGCAGCTGGACGCCGTGCGGGTGTCCGGGGGGCCTCGAGACCGGCAGGTCGCGTTCTACACCGCGCTCTACCACTCGGTGCTGCACCCGAACCTCGCCGGCGACGTCGACGGCAAGTACATGGGCTTCGACGGGAAGGTGCGCACGGCAACGGGTTACACGCCGTACCAGAACTTCTCGCTGTGGGACACGTACCGGCCGCAGAACCAGTTGCTGCAGATCCTGGAACCCAAGGTCGCCCGTGACGTCGCACTGTCCGTCGTGGCCAGTGGGCGGGACGGCGGATGGCTGCCGCGCTGGGCACTGGCGTCGTCCGAGACCAACATCATGACCGGCGACCCGGTGACGCCGTTCCTCGTCGAGGCCTGGTCCAAGGGCTTGCTGAAGGGGTACGAGGAGGAGACGTACGAGCTGTTGCGTGCCAACGCCACGTCGCTGCCTCCGGCGGAGTCGCCCTACAACGGACGCTCCGGTGTCACCTACTACGCCGATCGCGGGTACATCCCGTCCGGCCTGGAGCTGGGCAAGGACTGCGCGCACAAGGGCGGCGACAACGACTGCGTGCACCCGGCGTCCGCGACGCTGGAGTACTCGGCGGCGGACGCGTCGCTGGCGCTGATGGCCAAGGGGCTGGGCAAGAAGGCCGACGCGCGCCTGTTCGCCGACCGGGGCCAGTGGTACCGCAACCTGTGGGACTCCTCGATCGGCCAGTTCCGGCCGCGCACCGCCGCCGGCACGTGGCTGACGCCGTACAACCCGGTCGACGCGTCGCACCAGTTCCACGAGGGCGGCGCCTACCAGTACCAGTGGCTCGTGCCGCAGGACCCCGCCGGACTCGTGTCGCTGATGGGCGGTCGTCGCGAGACGGAGAAGCGGCTCGACTCGTTCTTCGCCTACGACAAGCTGCTGATCGACCCGGCCGGCACCGCGCGGCAGGACTGGATCACCGAGCCGTACGACTACTACGGCAAGCCGACCTACAACCCGAACAACGAACCCGACCTGCTCGCGCCCTACATGTACCTGTGGTCGGGCACGCCGTCGAAGACCGCGACGGTCGTGCGGGCGGCGATGACGTTGTTCACGACCGGCCCGGACGGCATGACCGGCAACGACGACCTGGGCACGATGTCGGCCTGGTACGTCTTCTCGTCGCTGGGCATCTACCCGACGTTCAACGGCGCGGACTTCCTGGCGTTGTCCTCGCCGCAGTTCGAGTCGGCGACCGTCCGAATCGGACAGTACGGCTCGCAGGGCGGGACGCTGAACGTCTCGGCACGAGGTGTGTCGGACACCAACCGGTACATCAAGAGCGTGTCGTTCGGCGGCCGTGACGTCCGCAAGACCTGGTTGTCCTGGACGTCGTTGCAGCGCGGCGGAAATCTGACGCACGAGGTGTCGTCGAAGCCCTCGTCGTGGGGCACGGGGCGCGGGGACGAGCCGCCGTCGCTGAACGACGGCAACGAGGACTCGCGTCGTGCGTTGTCGGCGTCGTTGCGCAACTCCGAGATCGTGGTGCCGACGTCGGACTCGGCGCAGTCGCTGACGTTGCAGCTCGACGTGCTGGCGCAGTCGCCCGGCGCCACGTCCGTGCGGCCCGTCGTCACCGCTCCGGCCGGCTGGAAGGTGAGCGGCGCCAAGCCGTTCGTGATCGTGTCGCGGCACCTGCCGACGCAGAGGACGGTGCCGTTGACACTGTCGGTGCCCGCCGGTGTGGCCGCGGGCTCGTACGAGGTGTCGGTGCAGGTCGAGTCGGTGACGCTGAAGGCCGTCGTCGAGGTCAAACCGGCGGCTGTGTGCGCGTTCTCGTCGTGTTCGGTGGACGTGACGCCGGAGCTGAACCACGACGGTACGGCCACGGTCGCCGACTCCGCCTCGGGCGACTTCGACGGTGGCGGCTGGAGCTACGACGCGGCACTGCTGCCGCCGGCCGGCCCCGTGACGTGGGGCGGCATCACCTACCAGGCGCCTGACCCCACCGGCACGGCGCCGAACTTCGTGGAGGCGCACGGGCAGGCGCTCCTGCTGCCCAGTGGCCAGTTCTCGTGGCTGCACGTCGTGGGCTCGTCGCACAACGGACCCGTGTCGGCCGGCTTCACCGTCTGGTACACCGACGGCACCTCGGCCGAGGTCTCGGCGTCCATCTCGGACTGGGCGGGTGGCGGCCCGACCGTGCTGGAGATGCCGCACCGCATCAAGGCGGGCCAGGGCGTCGACGGGCCGCCGGTCCGGCTGTTCGGCCAGTCGCTGAGGCTGGACGCCACCAAGACCGTCCGTTCGGTCACGCTGCCCGACGATCCGCGGGTGGAGCTGTACGCGCTGACGCTGGCGTGACCAGCGCTGGTCGGGGTGCCCCCTTGATGAGCCGTTCCGCGGGCACCTCGACCAGCCGGTACAGCAGCCACGCCCCGAGCATCGACACCACGAACATCCCGAGCGCCGCGGCCAGCGGGAACGCGTGCACGTCGAGGAACTTCTCGCTCACCCGGATGACGATCTGGTGGACCATGTAGAACGCGAACGACACGGTGCCCAGCCACACCATCCACTTCGAGCGCCACGGAGAGGACCTGCCGGTGAGGTCGGCCACGGCGGCGGCCGGGATCAGCAGCGCCAGCGGGACGACGGTGCCCGCGACGTACGGGAACGACGCCGGCAGGTACCAGGAGCCGACGTACGCGACGACGAACAACGCGGTCGCGGGCCAGAGCCCTACTCCGATCCACTTCCCTTGTTGCACCACTCGGGCCATTGCCATTCCCAGGATGAACTCGAGTGCGCGTACCGGCGGGAAGACGAACACGAACCAGTATTCGAGCGGGCCTGGCATGGTTAGTGCAATTGCCGGAACGGTCATGATCGCAATCGTTGTCGCCGACGCGACCAACCACGGTCTGCGCATCTGCCACTTGATGAGCAATGGGAAAGCGAGGTAGAAAGCCAATTCGCACGACAACGACCACGCGGGAGTGTTCAGGCTGAAGTAGACGCTCTCGCCCGGAAACCACGCCTGGACCAGCGACAGGTTCGCCAGCGCCGTCGCGGGGGTCACCGCGGCGGCCGCGACCAGCACGACGAGCCAGGTCGCGACGTGATTGGGGAAGATCTTCGCCGCCCGGCGCCGCCAGACGGTCGTCGGCGCGGTGCCCGGCCGTGCGGACCAGGTGAGCACGAATCCGGACAGGATGAAGAAGAAACTCACCCCGGTCGCGCCTTGACGGAACGGCACGTCCAGATACGGCCAGAGACCGGCCGCGTTGATGTGGAACCCGAACACGATGAACGCCGCGATGAATCTCATCCCGGTCAGCGACGGTAATCGCTCCAGTCTCGTTCCCCGGTTCTCCACGATCGTGGACTCGCGCTCGTGAACGCCATTGTTACAGAATTCTCCGCGGCTGTGGAATAGTGGAGCTGTGCAGCGACTCAAGAGCGGCGAGCGGTCCCGCGTCTGGGCGGACGGCGACCGGATCGTCAAGCAGGTGGTCGGCGACCAGGTGGCGTTCGAGCGCGAGGTCACCGCGCTCCGGCTCGCCGAGCACACCGGCGTGGTGCCGCGCGTCCTCGACGTCGACCACGAGAAGCGGACCGTGGTGCTCGAACGGCTGCGCTCCGACCCGTTCGGGGAGGACTGGGTGATCGCCTACGCCCGAGGCCTCGCCCGGCTGCACATGGCGACCGGACCGGAGCACGCCGGGCTGCTGCCACGCCAGGCGGTCCCCGACCCCGTCCCGTTCCTGCGGTTCGTGCGGGCGCTGGAGGTGGAGGTCGGGGGTGCCGAGGCCGAGCTGGTGTTCGAGGACTCGGGGAAGTTCGACCTGCTGCACGGCGACCCCTGTCCCGGCAACGACATGTACTCACCGCAGGGCGCGAGGTTCGTCGACTTCGAAGGCGCCGCACTGGGCGACGGGCTGACCGAGGTCGTCTACCTCCGCATCGGCTTCCCGACCTGCGCAACCGTCAGCGAGACGCCCCGGGAGCTGCGGGAGGCCGCCGAGCAGGCCTACTTCGAGGAACGCGGCTTCACGGCCGGGCTCGAGGACGCGTGCGTGCGGTGGTTCGTGAGCGGTGACGCGCTGGTGCAGCGCGCCGAGCGGGACGGCACCGACCACCTCGCGAGGGTCGTCGACGAGGACTGGTTCTGGTACAGCACGACCGCACGCGGCCGGTTGATGTTCCGGGCGCGGGTCGTGGCGACGTTCACCGAGACCCATCCGGAGATGAGCGCGCTCGCCGCACGGTTGCTCGACCGGATGGGCCAGGTCTGGGAACCGCAGCCGATCGACACCCGCCGCACCCACGTGTCATGACCAGGCGGACAGCTTCAACCCCGAGGTGAACGACCGGTCGGCGCCCGACACGGGGTCCTTGAAGGCCAGCGTGTGGGCGAGCAGTTGCAGCGGCGAGGAGAAGTCGTCGAGCGGACGGTCCCGCAGCACCGGGTAGAAGTCGTCGTTCACGATCGGCACGCCGAGCCCGGACATGTGCAGGCGCAGCTGGTGCGTGCGGCCGGTCAACGGCTTCAGGTGGTAGCGGCCCAGCGCACCGCGGTGCTCCACAAGGGACACATGGGTCTCGGCGTTGGGCTCGCCGTCGACCTCGAACGCGGTGATGATGCCGCGTTCCTTGATGATCCGGGAGCGCACCACGCGAGGGAGCTCCAGCTCCGGGTCGTACGGCGCGATCGCCTCGTACTCCTTGCGCACCAGCCGGTCGCGGAACATCGTCTGGTACTTGCCGCGCATCTCCCGGCGCACCACGAACAGGACCAGCCCGGCCGTGACGCGGTCCAGCCGGTGCGCGGGCGACAGGTCCGGCAGGCCCAGCGAGTCGCGGAGCTTCACGAGCGCGGTCTGCATGATGTGCGCGCCGCGCGGGATCGTCGCCAGGAAGTGCGGCTTGTCGGCCACCACGATGTCGTCGTCCTGGTAGACCACACCGACCTCGAACGGCACCGGCACCTCCACCGGCAGGTCGCGGTGGAACCAGATGTAGGAGTCAGGCACGAACGGCGCGTCGGCGCCCAGCGGGCCGGCGACGCCCCAGATCCGTTCCTCGGCCAGCATCTCGTCGATGCGCTCGGCGGCGACCCGTGGCAGGCGTTCCACGAGGTGCTCGCGCAACGACGGCCAGGCGCCCTCGGAAGGCAGCTTCAGCCGGGCCGCGTCCAGGCCGTGGCGCTGGGGGAGAGGGGAGGAGGGTTTGCGTCTCATCGCACCGGCCAGTCTAAATGTTCGGAAAAACCGAACGATATCGCTCGCAGACGTTCGCTGTACTGAATGGACCGCGGAACCGAGACTGGGCGCATGGCGGTCTTCCTGGTCCTCGGCTCGGTCATCTCACTGCAGTTCGGCGCGGCGTTCGCGAGCCAGCTCTTCGGGCAGATCGGCGCACCGGGTGCCACGGCGCTCCGGCTCGGCATCTCGGCGCTGGTGCTGGCCCTGGTCGCCAGGCCGAAGATCCGCCAGGAGACGATCGTGCTCGGGCTGACGCTGGCCGGCATGAACGGCACGTTCTACCTCGCGCTCGACCGGATCCCGCTCGGCGTGGCGGTCACGATCGAGTTCCTCGGGCCGCTCGGGCTCGCGGCGGTCCTGAGCAGGCGGCCCAGGGACTTCGTGTGGGTCGGGCTGGCACTCGTCGGCATCGTCGTGCTGGGCGTGCGCGAGTACACCGGCGCGAGGCTCGACCTCATCGGTGTGGCGCTCGCGTTGTTCGCGGCCGCGTTCTGGGCCTGCTACGTGCTGGCCGGGCGCAAGGTCGCGACCGCGGGGCTCGGCATCGGCGGTGTCGCCGGGGCCAGCCTGATCGCGGCCGCGCTCACCCTGCCGTACGGGCTGTCGGCGGCCGGTGCCACGTTGTTCGAACCGAAAGTCCTGCTGCTGGGCACCTTCGTGGCGCTGCTGGCGTCCGCGATCCCGTACGCGCTGGAGATCAAGGCGCTCAGGACGCTGGAGGCCGCCACGTTCGGCGTGGTGCTCGCGCTCGAACCCGCCGCGGCGGCGCTCGCCGGGGCGCTGCTGCTCGGCCAGCACCTGAGTCTGATCTCGCTGGGCGGCATGGCGCTGGTGATCATCGCGGGGGTCGGAGCGGCGCTACGGAAAGCGCCAGCGCCTCGCGGAACGCCCGCACAGCGGGATGCTGACCTCGTCCTGCCCGTGCCGCAGTGAACAGCAGTCGCGACATCGGCACCGGCAGCTCGTGCAGGTCGACGGTGATCTCCCGGTCGTACCAGACGAGATCCGGGAGCAGCGCGACGGCGAGACCCCGTTCCACGAACCGCAGCTTCACCAGCACGTCGGTGGAGGAGAAGCGCACGTCCGGCTCGAAGCCGTTGTGCCGGCACCAGTTCACGTTGAAGATCCGCTGCGGGAAGCCGTCGGTCTCCATGATCCACGGGTAGGAGTCGATCTCGTCGACCGGCAGTCCACGTGGGACGGCCAGCCGGATCGGGTCCCGGCACAGTTCCCGGTACTCCAGCCCGCTGAGCCTGGCCTCCGGCTGGTCCGGCCACTCCTCCACGAACACGAGGTCGAAGTCCCTGGCGTGCAGGGCGGAAAGCGCTTCCGCCGGGTCGAGCACCTGGAACTCGATGCGCAGCGACGGGTGCTCGTCCCTCATGCGGGCGAGCGTCGCCGGGATCAACGCCAGCGCCGCCGTCTGGAACGTCGCGACCCGCAGCGTGCCGGTGATCTCGTGCAGCGACGCGGCGACCTCCGACTCGGCCTGGTCCAGCCGGGCGAGGACCTCTTCGGTGTGCCGCACCAGGATCTCGGCCTGCGGGGTGAGCTTCACCCGCCGTCCGACCGGCTCGAGCAGGGGCACCCCGACCTCGGTCTCCAGCAGTGAGAGCTGCTGCGACACCGACGACGGGCTGTAGTTCAGCGCCTGCGCGACAGCGGCGAGCGTCCCCCTTTGGGAAAGCTCTCGCAGCAGTCGCAGCCGATGGAGGTCGAACATCCGATCATTATCGGCTACGCTCCCGCTACCGCCCCCTGAGAGAACGTGCTGTCCTCAGCACGTTTTGAGGAGGTATCGGTATGTCCAAACGACTCCGCAGCGTCGCGGGGATCGCCCTGGCGGCCGGTCTGCTCGTGTCGGTCTCACCGGCACAGGCTCAGGTCGAGACGGGTCCGTGGACCAGCTACTCGCCGTCGTTCACCGTTCAGGAACGCGGCTGCGGCACCGTCAGCAACCTGACTTTCCAGCTCACCTGCTCCACCGCGAGCGGTGACCAGCGTGCCGAGCGGCGTTACGCCACTTACACCGGCGGCACGCGCCAGTTCGAGGGGAGCTTCCGGATCACGAGTCTCGGCGGCACCCGCATCAGTCTCAAGCAGACGTTCCGGGAGGCCCCCAGCGCGGGACCGTTCTGGATGCTCGCCGTGGAACGCGGCGGCCGGCTGTACGCCGTGCACGGTGGTGCGACCATCGCCACCGGCGCGACCGTGGGTGCGACCGTGCGCGTGAACACCGTGCACAACACGGCCACGGAACACCGCACGTACATCAACGGCTCGCGTGCGCACACCTACGCGAGTTCGGGTACGAGCTTCTACGACAAGTTCGGCGCGTACAGGACTTCCAGCGGCCAAGGCCCTGCCACGGTCACCTGGAGCAACGTCCGGTTCTGGCGCAAGTGATCCGACGCTCGGCTGTGGTACTCCTGCTGTTCCTGGCTGCCTGTGGCCAGGAACAGCAGGACCCCGTGCTGAAGTCCGAGCTGACCTCGCCGGTCGACGTGACGCTGCACTGGCGTCCGGAGGCGGGGTCGGCCGGGCAGGTCGTGGAGTACGCGAACACCCGGGACGGGGACTACACGATCCTGGAGTTCGCCACACCGGCGAAGAACACCTACGAGCATCCGGACCTGATCCCGGAAACCGAGTTCTACTACCGGGTCCGGCCGTACACCGGGCCCGCTTCGGTCACTGTGGACGTCACGTTGCCCCCAGGCGACGAGGTGCCGGAGATCGAGGGGCCGGACTGGACCGCGCCGGTCAAGACCGGCGGGGGCGGGACGCCGGTCGCCTCACCCGAGGCGGCTGCGGCGGATCTGAAGGCGGAGGTGAAACACGCCAACGGGATCCTGTTCACCTGGCAGGACCGGGCGTCGGACGAGGACGGCTACCTGATCGAGGTCAGGCCCGCGGGCGCGGCGGACTACCGCGTCGCCGTGCAACTCGACCCGGACACCACCTCGTACGGGGTGATCACACTTCCAGACGAGAAAACCGCGACCTATCGGGTGCGGGCGTTCCGGTTCGGGTCACCGTCGAACCTGACGCACCAGACGACGGGAAAGGCCTGAGCGCCTGTCTGGCGCTCCACGCGCTCGCGGCGAGAAGCAACGCCGCGAGCGCGTAGGGCCAGGTCGTTCTCTCCGTGACGGCCAGGGCGGCGTTGATCGCGGCGAGAAGGCCGAACACGCTGCTCAGCAGCCACCAGGTCAGCCGGTCCTCGTGAAAGTGGGTCGTCATTCGGGTGGGCTACCCGTTGTCGACCTCCTTCACACCTTCTTCCTCTTCTTTTTTCTCACCGCGGCGGCGCATGAACGAGAAGCCGGGGATGCCGAGGATCGCCTGGCGCATGTCGCTGGTGACCTCGAGCAGCTGGTGCACCTCGGGGCCGACCTTGTCCAGGGTCGCGAGGATCGGCAGGATGTCGCTGATCAGGTGCTCCGTCAGCACCGGCAGCTCGTCGACCAGCTTGATCGCGGCCTCGACCTCGTGCGGGGAGAGCTCGTCCACGAACCGCTTCGCCAGCGGCTGGGCCTGCTTGGCGAGCGGCTCGTACATGTCGATCAGCTCGTTGGCTGTGTTCGCGGTGTGGCCGGCCGTCGTGACGACCAGCCCGGCCCGTTCGGCGACGTCGCTCGCGCTCGCCGTGATCGCGCGGACCTCGTCGACGGCCTTCTCCGCGTCCGCCACGACATTGGCTGTGCGGTCCACCAGCGTGCCGGCCCTCGCGACGATGCCGTCGACGGAGTCGATCGTGCCGTTGACCTTGCGGACGAGCTGTTCGACCTCGCCGAGCAGGCTCAGCACGCGGGCCGGAACGGCCGCGACGGCCACTGTCGTGCCGAGGGCGGTGTCGAACGCCTGCTTGGCAAGTCCCATGCCGGGGATTTCCATGCGTCCACTCTGCCTTACGCGTTGGTCGGGTTGGGGGAACGCCATTCGGTTTTCAAAACTGTCAGACCTCACCATCAGCGTTCCTGATGTCTGCCAGCCGGCTGACCGGGCGAACCGGGAACCATGCGCCGCCCGAAGTTGTCAGAGCCGGGGGTTAGCATGCCCGGCGGGCGAGGGGAGGGCGCGTTATGTCTTGGTGGCACCGGATCAGACGCATTATCTCCGGTGGAGGGCGGGAATCGGCGAGTTTCGTCGCGGCTCTGCTGGGTGTTCTGGTGCTCGCGGGCGCCGCGCTCGGGCAGGGCATCTCCCGCACGTCGGTCGCGGTGTCGGACGGGCTCACCTGGCTCGGCGACGACCAGCGCGGTGAGGTCGTGCAGATCAACCCCGGTTCGGGCAAGCCGCAGACGCGGTTGCAGATCAGCGGCCCCGACTCGCAGCTGGAGATCGCGCAGGAGGACGGCCGGCTGATCGTGCTGAACCGGCGCACCGGCGAGATCACCGTCATCGACCTGGCCACCCTGCTCGCCTCCGGCCGCCGGCAGGCGCCGCCCGGTGCGACGAGCAAGGTGCTGGTGTCGAACGGGATGGTGTTCGTCGTCGACCGCGCGACCGGCACCGTGCACACCGCCGACCCGCTGACGCTGGCCGACGTCGGGCAGACCTGGCAGGCGGGCCAGCCCCTCGCCGACGCCGTCGTGGACGAGCGCGGGGTGCTGTGGCTGGTCGACCACGGCGGCACGTTGCGGTCGCTCGACTGGTCGGACGACGAGGAGCGGTTCGAGGAGCGCTCGAAGCGCCAGGTCACCGGCGCCGGGCCCCGCACCGTTCTCGTGCCGCACGACCAGGGCGTCACGCTCATCGGTCTCGACGGCGGTGTCGTCGTGCGCGACGGCACGGGACAGGACGTCGACTCGTCGACCGACCGGTCCGACGCCGAGGTGATCGCCGCGCAGTCCTCGCCGACCGACCTGGTGCCCGCGTCGGTGCCCTCGTCCTCGGTCGTCGTGCTGGTCGTCGGCCGTGACGTCCTGCGCGTCGACGTCGGTGCGATGGGCTGCCCGAAGCCGGGGCGGCCCGCGGTGTTCCGCGACAAGGTCTACGTGCCCTGCAAGGGTTCCGGCAAGGTCATCATCCTCGACCGCGGTGGCAGCCGCGGTGGCGACGACGTCCGCACGTCCGGTGGCGCCGACCCCGAGCTCGTGTTCGACGACGGCCGGTTGTTCGTGAACGTGCCGGGCTCGTCCACGGGCGTGCTGGTCGACGCGGACGGAGCGACGCGCTCGCTGACGATCCGCAGCCCCGAGCTCCCGGTGAAGGACCCGGACCGCTCGCCGCCGCCGTCCGTGCCGCCGCCCCCGCCGCCGAACCCGAACGAGCCGCAGAAGCCGCCGCGCAACAACGGCAACGGCAACAACGGCAACGGCTCGACGACCGAGGTTCCGCCTCCGCCGCCGTCGGTTCCTTCCGTGCCACCCTCCACCGGCGGTACGGCTCCGGCCGCGCCCGCCGGGGTGACGGTGCGGGAGAAGTCGCGCAGTGCTTCCGCTCTTGTCGTGGCAGTGAGCTGGACCGCGGCTGTGTCGGCCGACCCGGTCGTGGGCTACACCGTCGCGGGTTCCGGTTCGTTCAGCGGTGGCTCGGTGTCGGCGCAGTCGGCCGGTACCTCCGCCGACCTCTCGGTGCCGTGCGCGGGTTCCACGTTCTGCAACGGAGGCAGGCTGGACGTCACGGTGCGCGCGTCGACGGCGTCCGTCGCCGGCGCCGCGGGCATGGCCTCGTTCACGGTGGCGCCGCCGCCCCCGAACAACCCGCCGCCCAACAATCCGCCGCCGACCACGACCACCACGCCGCCACCGCCTCCCCCTCCGCCGGTCACGACGACGACCACACCTCCGCCCCCGCCTCCGCCGCCGCCCTCGCTGCCGAGCGCGGGTGCCGTGGTGATCTCGTCGATCTCGGGTCTGCGCACGAACCCGACCCGCCGGGTCACCCTGGCGCCGCCCGCCGACTGGGCGAGCCACAACGGCCGCTGCGAGGTCGTGAACAAGACGTACGGGTACTCGGTCGGAATCGCGTGCAACGCGACGTCGGCGTCCATCGACGTGGACGAGGGCAGCAACGCGATCGTGGTGCGCGCCTTCGCCGCCTCCGGAGCAGGCCAGGTCGATTCGGCGCAGAAGAACACGACCTTCACCTACGACGAGTGCGCGGGCAAGCCGAACTGCATCCCGCGGATGGCTCCGGCCGGGGTGGAGACCGCGCCGATGGGCGCGGGCGGGCTGGGCCTGCTGGCGTGCGCGTTCCTGCTGCGCATCGGTGTTCGTCGGGGAGAAGAGGAAAAGTGATCGACACCGGTGAGGTCTCCGCCTTCCGCGACCTGCACACGCGTCTCGCGGACGCGGTCGAGAGCGCCGTGCGCGGCAAGCGCGACGTGGTCGACCTCGTGCTGGTGGCGATGTTCGCGGGCGGTCACGTGCTGCTCGAGGACGTGCCCGGCACGGGGAAGACGACGCTGGCGCGTGCCGTCGCGGGCGCGCTGGGCGGGGTGTCGCGGCGCGTGCAGTTCACGCCCGACCTGCTGCCGTCCGACGTCACGGGCACCTCGGTCTACGACCCGCAGACGGGCCAGATCCGGTTCCGGCCCGGTCCCGTGTTCGCGAACATCGTGCTGGCCGACGAGATCAACCGCGCGGCGGCCAAGACGCAGTCCGCGCTGCTGGAGGTCATGGAGGAGCGGACCGTCACGATCGACGGCGTCGGGCACGCGGTGCCCGACCCGTTCCTCGTGGTGGCCACGCAGAACCCGATCGACCTCGACGGCACGTACCGGCTGCCCGAGGCGCAGCTCGACCGCTTCATGCTGCGCACCTCCATCGGCTACCCGTCGGTGGAGGACGAGCTGGACGTGTTGCGTCCCGGCAGCGGCGCGGGCCGGATCGCCGACGTGCGCACGGTGTCGTCGCCGCGCGAGATCAGCGCGTTCAGCGGACGGTTGCAGCTGCTGCACGTCGCCGACCCGATCCTGCAGTACATCTCCGAGCTGGGCACGGGTACCCGCACCGACGAACGGCTGCGGCTCGGCACCTCGACGCGTGGCCTGCGGACGCTCGTGCGCTGCGCACAGGTGTACGCGGCGTCGAAGGGGCGGCATTTCGTGGTGCCGCAGGACGTGCAGGACATCGCGGACCCGGTGCTCGCACACCGGCTGGTGCTGACGCGCGAGAGCGTCCTGTCGGGCGTCACGACGTCCGAGGTGCTGGCCGACGTGCTCTCGCGCGTGGCCGTGCCCAAGCCCGCGACGCAATGAGACTCACCGTGCGCGGCACCGGAACCGCGGTGCTGGGCCTGCTGATGCTCGGTGTCGGTCTGTGGTGGCGGTACGCGGGGATGGCGGCGTTCGGCCTGGCGCTGACCGCGCTGGTCGTCGCCTCGATCGTCTCCGTGCTGGTCGCGTCGCCGCTGTCGGTCTCGCGCACGGTTCGTCCACGCACGGTGCCCCGGCTGGCGCGCTGCAGCGGCAGGCTGGAGCTGTCGTCCACCGGGCGCTGGCCGGTGGCGCTGGACGCCGTCGACGTGGTGGCGGGCTCGCCGATGGACGTCGACGTGCCGTTGCTGGCCCCCGGCGCCGTCGAGGCCGTCGACTACGCGATCCCGACCGAACGGCGCGGCGTGTTCGACGTCGGTCCGCTGACGTTGCGCCGCAAGGGTCTGGCCGGACTGGCGCAGGCGCGCACCGTGCTGGGCGAGGTGGTCCAGGTGCGGGTGGTCCCGCGCGTGCTGCCGGTCCGCGGCCTGCCCTCCGGTGCCCGCCGCGGCCAGGTCGGCGCCGACGAACGCGTCGAGCGCGGCGGCACCGACCTGGTGGGGCTGCGGGAGTACGTGCCCGGCGACGACCTGAGGCGCCTGCACTGGGCGACGTCCGCGCGCACCGGCACGCTCATGATCCGCGAGGACGCCGACCCGGCCCGGCCGCACCTGGCCGTGCTGCTGGACGACAGCGCGTCCTCCTACGTGGAGGAACAACGCTTCGAGGAGGCCGTCGAGGTGGCGGCGTCACTCGTCACGGCGGCCCTGGAACAGGGGCACCCGGTGCGGCTGCTGACGTCGTCCGGTGGCACCGACATCGAGGAGCAGCAGGACTCGGCGCCGATCCTGTCCGCGCTGGCGGACCTGGAGCTGCGGGACGTCGACGGCCGGCCGACAGTGCCGGTGCGCGACCTCGACGTGGTGGCCGTGGTCAGCGGGACCTCGGTGCCGGCCCTGGTGCTGGAGGCGGGACGCGCCGCGTTCGGCGTTGTCCTCGTGGTGGACGAGAAACGGCCGGTGGGAGCCGCCGGGTCGGTGCTGGTGGTCAGCGGGGCGCGGGCGGAGGACCTGGTCGACTCGTGGAACGCGGTGGTGGCGCGGTGAACGGCTCCCTGCTGAAGTACGGCTGGGTCACCGCCGTCCTGCTCGTCGGCGCGCTCCAGCTCTCCCAGGCCTGGGACGGCGCCACCATCTACTTCGGACTCGCCGCGCTCGCCGGGTTCGCGGCCCTGCCCCTGAAGCGGATCGTCCCGGGTGGACTCGCCGCCCTCGCGGTCATGGTGCTCGCACTGACGGGCGGCTTCTTCCTGGCCCGCGGCGCGTCCCCGGACCGCGATCCCACGTGGGTGCTGCTCGACACCGTGCCGAGGCTGCTCACGGCGGCCCGTCCCGCGCCCGCGACACCCGAACTGCTCGTGCCCGGCCTGCTGCTGATCATCGGCGTCTCCACCGCCATGGTGCTGTCGGTGACCAAGCGCGGCACGGCGTTGTTCGTTCCGGCGCTCGGCGCGGCCACCCTGTACGTGTCGGCGGCGTTGCTCACCACCGGCCGCGCGGACCGGTACGGCCTCGTCGCACTCACGCTGGTCGTGGTGCTGGCGCTGGGCTGGCTGATCATCGACCGGCGCGGGCCCGTGGTGCCCCCGGCGGTGCTCGCCACGGCCCTGGCCGCACTCACGTTGCTCGCTTTCGTGTTGCCTTCCAACGGTTTCGAGCCGCGCAAGCTCGTCACGCCACCGGTCACCGACATCGCCATCTCGAACCCGCTGCCGCAGCTCGCCGCGTGGGCGGCGCAGGGGGACGCGGAGCTGTTCCGGATGCGCGGGCCCGAGGTGCCGGTGCGGTTGGTGACGCTGAGCCGGTACTCGGGCGCGTCGTGGGAGGCGGCCTCGACGTACGGGCCGCTCGGCGTGGTCGACGCGCCGGACCTGCCGACCGGCGGGAAGTTCCAGGACGCCAGCGTCGACCTGCGGATCACCGGGCTGCAGGGGGAGTGGTTGCCGGGCGTCGGCAAGCCCCAGGCGGTGTCGCTGAGCGACGCCATGGTCGATCCCGACACCGGGTCGCTGGTCGTGGCCGAAGGGCTGAAGGCCGGGTTGAGCTACACGGTGCGCGGGGTCGTCGAGACGCCCGCCGACACCGATCTCGCCGAGGCACAGGTCCCTGCCGCCGCAACGAAGTACACGGCGTTGCCGCGGTTGCCTTTCACGCTGGCCGAGTACGCGCGGCAGGCGACGCAGAACGCGCGCACGCCGTACGAGAAGGCCGTCGCGCTGGAACAGGTCGTGCGGCTCAACCGCAGGCCGGACGCGGAGGCGCCGGTCGGCTCGTCCTACGCGCGGCTCGAGACGTTCCTGTTCGGCGCGGCGGGAGAGTCCGGTGCGGGGGCGGGGACTGCGGAGCAGTTCGCGTCGGCGTACGCGGTGCTCGCACGCTCGGTCGGGCTGCCGACGCGGGTCGTGGTCGGGTTCCAGCCGGTGCCCGAGCAGAACGGTGAGCGCATCGTGCGGGCCGCGGACGCCACCGCCTGGCCCGAGGTCTACTTCAGCGGGTGGGGCTGGGTGGCGTTCGATCCCGTGTCCGGCAACGGAAGCGGGCCGAGCGCCGCCTCGAAGCGCGAGGTGCTGAACCGGCTCGCGTCGACCACTGCGAAACCGGCGCCGACCTCCCTCGCGTCGGTGCCGCCGCTCGTGCAGCCGACCGCGGTGCGCGACGACCAGGCCGCCGCTCCGCAGTCGCCGAAGGGGTTCCCGTTCTGGGCGTTCACACCGCTGCTGGTGCTCGCCGCGCTGTTCGTGGCACGCACTTCGCGCCGTGTCAGGCTGCGCGCGGCCGGCCCGGTGGGAGCGTGGAACGAGGTGCTCGACTCGTTGCAGCTCGCCGGGCTGCGGCCGAAGCCGAGCCGCACCGTGCCGGACGTCGGGGGCGAGTGGGGCGAAGCGGGCGCACGGCTGGCGGTCCTGGTCGACCAGGCCGCGTTCGCACCGTCGCCGGTCCAGCGGGAGAACAGCTGGCAGCTGGCCCGACAGGTGAAGAAAGCGGTGCGGCGCAAGGCTTCCTGGTGGCGCAAGGTCGTGTGGGCGATCGATCCGAGGCCGTTGTTCCGGCGCTGACGGATCAGCGGACCACCTGCGCCGGGATGCAGTTCTTCCCGGTGACCTTGAACAGCGCCTCGCACAGCGCGGGCGCGGTGTCCGAGGGGAACGGGCCGAGCCAGATGAACTGCGTGAACCGCGAGTCCTCCGGAACGATGACCGGGCACACGTCGTCGCGTCTGCTCAGCAGCGCGGTTTGGCCGCGCAGCGCGGGGTTCGCGCTCTCACGGTGCCGCACCCACATCGTCTCGTAGTCCAGCAGCACCCTGACCTCCGACTGCGCCATCGCGCCCTCCAGCGAGTGCAGCACGAGGACGGACGAGCCCGGGTCGCACGGCATGTCCGTGTATTCGAGCTGATCGGGCACAGCGGGCGACGGGGTGGTGTCACCGGTGTTCTGAGGGGACTTCGACTGCAGGTTGCCGCCGATCAGCATGCCGATGCCGATGCCGACGACGAGAGGAACGGCCGCCCACATCACGAGTGTCCGGCGCTTTCGTCCACGAGCGAACATCGGTGGGCCGGCATAACGAGCGCTCTGCACCGGGGGACCGTACGCCAGTTCGTGCGCCCGCAACAACATCCGTCCGGAACATTCAGTTCTTGTTGGCACAGACCTTTGCGGAGCTGCCGCGTTCGCCGTGGGAACCGAGCGCCGCGATCTGGAAGCAACGCCGGTCGCCACCGCCGTCCTCGATGACGTGCCGGGTGCCCCCACCGGTCACCGTGATCACCGCGTACGGTTTGGCACCGGTCACGTCCACGACCACGAACTGGGCCTGGCCGTCGCTCGGATCGGTCCACTCCAGCTCGATCGCCTTGCCGCGGTACTCGGCGCGCTTGAGGACCGGGACGAACTTCGGATCGGTGTTCGGCGACGGTCCCGCGTCCGCGGAGTCCGACGTCGGCACGGGCGGTGTCGTTGTCGTCACGGGTGGTTGGGCCTGCTGACCGCCGCCGTCCCGGTTGAGGAAGATGCCCGCGGCCAGGCCGCCCGTCACCGCGATCACGGCCAGCAACGCGAGCACACCGCCGCGCTTGCTCTTGCGGACCGGTGCCGTCATCGGTTCGACGGGAGGGAGTTCCACGCTCGGCAGCACCGCGACCGGAACAGGCCGCGGAGGCGGCGGCGGGACCAGGTCGTGCTGCCGGTACGTCAGGTCTTCGAGCCTGCCCTGCCACGAGTCGTCGCGCTCGGGCTCGGGTTCCGGTTCTGGTTCCGGTTCGGGCTTGAACCCGCGCGGACCGAAACCGGGCGCCTCGGTCGGGCCCTCCGGGTAGAAGTCGGGGCGTTCGCCCAGCACCGCCGTCGCGTCGGGGTCCACAGTGGACAGCGCGGTGCCGGAGTTCGCCGCCATCAGCGCGTCGCGCAACTCCAGTGCCGAACCGAAGCGCTCCGCCCTGTCCTTGCGCAGGCAGCGGCCGATCACGGCGACCAGCCACGCCGGCACGTCGAACCGGGTGAGCGGCCGGGGTTCACCGTTGCTGACGCGGCCGACGTAGGACAGCAGCGTGTCCTCGTCCGGGTTGTCCGAAGCGAACGGCGGCTTGCCTTCCAGCAGCGTGAACAGCGTCGAGCCGAGCGACCAGACGTCGTCGGCGAACGACGGGGTGGCGCCCTCCAGCATCTGCGGGGCGGCGTGCCGGTAGCTGACCATCTGCAGTGACGCGGAATGCCCCGCGTCGGCGCCGCGGGCGATGCCGAAGTCGGCCAGCACGTACGAGGTCGGGAGCACCAGGACGTTCTGCGGTTTCACGTCCCGGTGCAGGATGCCCTGGCCGTGCGCGAACGCCAGCGCGTCCGCCACCGCGATGCCCGCCGCCACCACGTCCTGCACGGGCAGAGGGCCCATGGCGCGCAAACGGTCGTGCAGCGAGCCTCGTTCGTAGAACTCCATGACGATGCACGGGCGGCCGTCCGGCAGCGTGCCGGTGTCGAGCACCGTGACGATGTGCGGGTGCTGACGGCCCAGTTCGACGGTGATCGCCAGCTCGCGGCGGAAGCGCGCGACCGTGGCCGGGTCCGTCACCTGCAGCACCTTGACCGCGACGTCCCTGCCCAGACCGTCCTGGCGGGCGCGGTAGATCGTGCCCTCGCCACCCTGCGCGATCACGCGGAAGGCGCTGAAACCGGGCAACGCGATCCCGGGCGCCTGCGCTGAGCCCTGCGCGGGCGCCCAGGCCATCAGATCGTCTTCCACCAGCGGATCCTATCCCGGAGCGAGTGGGTCACCGCTGGACGTTCGCAGGGATCGGCCGAGAGGTTCAGTCGGTGCTCACCTTCACCTGGAACCCCAGTGACTGCAACATTCCCGTCAACATCACGCGGGTGTTGTCCTCGGCCCGCTTGAGGATCTCCGACTTCTGCGCGGCCTCGCTGAGCTTGGCCTCCGCCGCGACGTAGAACCGTTGCTGGTCGGGCGGTCCCGCGAGGGCCTGCAGATCGTTGATCAGGCCACGTTGCTGGCTGAAGACGTACGACCTGTCGTGGTGCAGGTTCGGTTTGTCGAGCAGCGGCTTCGGCACGCGCAGCTCGACTGTCTTGCCGTCCGGCGACAGGACCAGCCCGTCGTCCTTCAGCGTTCCCAGGTCCACGAAGGCGTTGACGGACCCCGCCGCGACGAACAGCGTGCGTTCGCCCGCCAGCGCGGCCGGCACCCACTTGACGTCGTTCTCGATGTCCAGCACGACCTGGAACTCGCCCGCCGCGGCGTGGTACTGGCTCATGTCCCGCACCGACTTGAGCATCGCGGGCTGGCTGCGGTCGATCGATTCGTCACCGAAAGGTTTCATTTGCCCGAAGGCGAACACCGCCGCCCCGAGGAGAATGAGGACGGCCGCGACCAATGCTCCACGCGTCACCCAGCGCCTATACACCGCGTTGGAGTACCCGTGAGGTGATGCGCGCACACGGGCCGTATGGGCTAATCGACCCGTGCGGAATCAGTTCCGCGTCCACGTGGTTGGCTTGGACGAGACGAGAGCGATTGATCAGGAGGCGTGCGGTGGACCCGGAGAACCTGTACGAGGTGGACTCGGAGGTCCCGGACCTCACGGGTGCGGTGCTGCTGCACCACTTCGAGGGCTTCATGGACGCCGGCGCCGCGGGCCGTCTGCTCACCGAACACCTGCTGGAGACGCTGGAGAGCCGCGTCGTCGCGCGTTTCGACGTCGACGGCCTGATCGACTACCGCTCGCGCCGCCCGCTGATGACCTACGCGACCGACCACTGGGAGGACTACGCCGCCCCCGAACTGGTCGTGCACCTGCTCTGGGACAGCGCGGGCCACCCGTTCCTGCTGCTCACCGGCCCGGAGCCGGACCGCCGCTGGGAGGCGTTCATCGAGGCCGTGCGCTCTCTCATCGACCGCTGGGGCGTGCGTCTGACCATGGGCTTCCACGGCATCCCGATGGGCGTGCCGCACACACGGCCGTTGAACGTCATCGGCCACGCCACGCGCCCTGAGCTGGTCTCGGAGTACCAGCCGTTCTTCAACCGGGTGCAGGTGCCGGGCAACGTCTCCGGCCTGCTGGAGTTCCGCCTCGGCCAGGCGGGCCACGACGCGATGGGCTTCGCCGCCCAGGTGCCGCACTACCTGGCGCAGTCGCAGTACCCGACCGCCGCGGTGACCCTGCTCGACGCCCTGGCCCGCGCAACCGGCCTCGCGCTGCCCATCGGCGGCCTGGCCGACGCCGCCCAGGCCGCCGACGCCGAGATCCACCGCCAGGTCGCGGAGTCGGAGGAGGTCGCCCAGGTCGTGGAAGCGCTCGAGCGGCAGTACGACGCGTTCATCCAGACTGTCGGCAACACCGACCTCCCCAGCGCGGACGAACTGGGCGCCGAGTTCGAACGGTTCCTGGCCGAGCAGCAGCGTCCGCCGGACCACCTGTAGGAGCTTGTGATGGCCACCTGGGACGACGTGCACAGGATCGCCACCTCCATGCCCGACGTGACGGAACGGGTGCGGGAGGGCGTCGTCGACTGGAGGGTCGAGGACAAGCTGTTCGTCTGGGAACGGCCGCTGCGCAAGACGGACCTGTCGGCGCTGGGCGCCGCGGCACCGTCCGGACCGATCCTGGCGGCCCGCGTGCCGGACCTGGGCGCCAAGGAGGCCCTGCTGGCCTCGGACCACTCGGTCTACTTCACGACGCCGCACTTCCACGGGTATCCGGCGATCCTGGTGCGGCTGGAACACATCGAGGTGGGGGAGTTGGAAGAGTTGATCGTGGAAGCGTGGCACGCGAGGGCACGGCGCCGGTGACGCTGACGAAGTGGATCCGCGAGGTCGCGGACGAGCCGTTGCTGCTGAAAGGCGATCTCCTGGCCCAGGCGGAGGAGAACACCTGGGCGCTGGGCAGGGCCAAGGGCGAGACACCCGTGGCGGCGGAGGTGGTCGCCGCGTTCGAGGACACCGCGCGACGGCTCGGTGAGCGCGTGACCGCGATGGAGCGGACAGCGACCTTCTACGTCTGGTTCGACGCGCAGGCAGGGCACTTGAAGTGCTCGACGAGCTCGGCGAAGAAGGACGCGCTGCCGTTCGACGTCGAGGTCGATCCGGACGCGACGCTCGCGGCCGTCGTCGGCGGCTACCTCGCCGGCGCCTCGCCGGGAACGGGCGAGGACGTCGTCCTTCCCGTGTGGACCGCCGAGGTCGGGCTCTAGTGGAGTTCCTCTGCTACCACCGGGACCGGCCCGGTTCGATGCCGCTGCGCTCGGCCCTGGTCCAGGAGCACTGGTCCTACATGGACGGGTTCGAGCTCGTCGCCCGCGGCCCGACGTTCGCGGACGAGGTGGTCACGGGCAGCGTGCACGTCGTCGACGTGCCGGACGCGGCCACCGCCCGTGCGTTCGCGTTCGACGAGCCCATCTACCAGGCCGGTGGCTACCGGGACGTGCTGGTGCGCAGGTGGCGCAACGTGCTCGGGCGCACCATGTGGGACTTTCCCGGTGGCCGCGAGGGTGGCGGCCACCTGGTGCTCGGGTTCGGCTCCGGAGAGCCCGCCGACCTCGTGCCGGCGCGGCCCGAGGAGCTGATCGCGTACGGGCCGTTGCTGTCCGACGACGGCGTCGCGTGGCTCGGGACGGCGGCGCTGGTCAGGTCGGCCGATCCGGCGGCGGTGTTGACCCTCGACCGCTACGACGCGGTCGAGGTGCATGAATGGGAGTTCGGCGGCCGGCGCTAGTAGCTGACGAACCGGTAGTGCAGGCCGCTGCTCGACTCCAGCCACTCGCCGACGCCGACCGGCTCGCGGTCCACGGCGGGGGCGAACGTGTCGCCCTCGAACTCCTCGCGGATCTCGGTCACCTCGACGCGGTCGGCGAACGGCAGCGTCGCCGCGTACACCGCCGACCCGCCCATCACCCACAGGTCGCCGGTGACGCCCGCCAGGGCCTTCTCCAGCGAGGAGAACGTCTCCGCGCCTTCCTGGGGAGTGCGCGACAGCACCAGGTTGCGGCGGCCCGGCAGCGGGCGGAAGCGCGGCGGCAGCGACTCCCAGGTGCGGCGTCCCATGAGGACGGCCGAGCCCGCGGTGATCTCGCGGAAGTGCTTCATGTCCTCGGGGATGCGCCAGGGGATGGCGTTGTCGCGGCCGATCACGCCGTTCGCGGACTGCGCCCAGATCAGGCCGATCACACCGCCACCGGGGCCTTGATGCCGGGATGCGGGTCGTAGCCCTCGATAGTGAAGTCCTCGTACGCGTAGTCGAACAGAGAGGCCGCCGGAGCCGTCTTCAGCGCGGGGAACTCGCGCGGCTCACGGCTGAGCTGCAGCTCGACCTGCTCGACGTGGTTGTCGTAGATGTGGCAGTCGCCGCCGGTCCAGATGAAGTCGCCGACGCCGAGACCCGTCTGCGCCGCGATCATGTGCGTCAGCAGCGCGTAGGAGGCGATGTTGAACGGCACGCCGAGGAACAGGTCCGCGCTGCGCTGGTAGAGCTGGCAGGAGAGCTTGCCGTCCGCCACGTAGAACTGGAAGAACGCGTGGCACGGCGGCAGCGCCATCTGCGCGATCTCGCCGACGTTCCAGGCGGAGACGATGATCCGGCGCGAGTCCGGGTTCGTCCGCAGGGTCTTCAGCACCTCGGCGATCTGGTCGACGTGCCCGCCGTCCGGGGTGGGCCACGAACGCCACTGCACGCCGTAGACCGGGCCGAGCTCGCCCTCGGGCGACGCCCACTCGTCCCAGATGGACACGCCGTGCTCCTGCAACCACTTCACGTTGCTGTCACCGCGCAGGAACCACAGCAGCTCGTACGCGATCGACTTGAAGTGCACGCGCTTCGTCGTGATCAGCGGGAAGCCCGCGGCGAGCGGGTAGCGCAGCTGGTGGCCGAAGATGGACCGCGTGCCGGTGCCGGTGCGGTCCTCCTTGCGCACGCCCTCTTTCAGGACGTGGCGGAGCAGGTCTTCGTACTGCGTGTCGGGCATGGAAGCACCCTAACCAACTCCAGCGGTCGAACGACGTCACCTCCGCCACGTCGCGCCGCACGGCCACGGCGAACTTCTCCGCGGGGTGTCCGAGTGGCACCATCGCGGCGATCTCCCACCGGTCCGGCACGCCGAGCAACTCCAGCGCCTCGGCGTGGTGCACCCTGATGACCGTGGTCAGCGTGGTGCCGAGCCCCAGCGCGCGGGCGGCCAGGCAGAAGTTCTGCACGGCCGGGTAGACCGACGCGTGCACCGGTCCGATGTCGATGCCCTCGACCAGCGACGGCAGGCGCGGCATGAGGAAGAACACGATCACCGGCACGGACGCCAGGGTGTCGGCGAGGTGGTTCGCGGACCGGCCGATCCGCAGGCCCACGGCGTCGGTGCGTTCCGGCGCCATCTCGGAGTAGCGGGTGAACGCGCTGCGGTAGAGCCTGCCCAGTTCGGCGCGCACGTCCGGATCGGTGACGACCAGGTACCGCGTGGGCTGGACGTTGCCGCCGGACGGCCCCTGCTGGGCCGCGCGCAGGCACGTCCACACGTCGTCCTCGGCGACGGGCTCGCCGGTGAAGCGGCGGATCGCCCGCGTGGTCATGATCGCTTCGAGGGCGTCCATCAGAACCTCGTCATGTCCGGGCCGAGCCCCAGCTTGAGCATCGAGTACGTCTCCAGCATCCGGCGTGACACCACCGTGTGCTGGGCGGCCACGTGCGCGTCGCGCAGGCAGCGTTGCAGGGCGGACGACTCGAACACCGAGCTGCCGCCGCCCGCCGCGAACGCCTTCTGCGTCACGTCCGTGGCCTCACCGGAGGCGAACGAGCAGGCCAGGCGCAGCCGAGCCTTCACCGGGTCCGGCGCGGCCTCGCCGTTCAGCGCGTGGTCCCAGGCCACGCTCAGCGTGTCGTGCAGGAACGCCGTCGCGGAGGACAGCCGGGCCTCCATCAGCGCGAGCTCGACCTGCACACCGGTCTGCTCGGCGAGGCGGGTCGCCGCGTACTGCGGGGTCTTCTCGACGGCCAGCGCCTCGATCTCGTCGATCGCGCGGCGGGCGACGCCCAGGCACACGGACGCGACGCCCGCGGCCAGGAAGCTGAAGTACGGGAACACCGTGATCGGGCCCTCGATGCCGGGTGTGCTGCCGATCGGCCACACCGCGCGCCTGGACGGCAAGAAGGCGTCCGTGAGAGAGAACTCGTGCGAACTGGTCGCACGCAGGCCGGCGGCGTGCCACGTGTCGTGGATGGTCACGTCCGAACGCGGATACACGGCGAGACGCGGACCGACAGGTGTGAAGGTGCCGCCGATGACCCACGACGCGTGGGTGACGGCGCTGCCCCAGCCCCAACGGCCGGTGACGCGGTAACCGCCGTCGGTCTCGACGGCCTTGCCCAGCGGCGCCGCGGTGCCCGCGATCAACGCGCGCGGGTCGCCGAACACCTCGTCGGCGGCGTCCACCGGCAGGTACCAGGCCAGCGACGACGAGATCGTGGTCGTCATCGCGGTCCAGCCGGTCGAGGCGTCCGCTCGCGACAGCTCCTGGACCTCCCGGCTCCACTGCGGCAGGCCGAGTTCGGCGCCGCCGTAGCGCTTGGGGGCGATCAGGCGGTGCACGCCGTGGTCGACGAGCGCGGTCAGCACCGGTTCGGTGAGGGCGCGCTGCTGCTCGGCCAACGGCGCCTCGGCGCGGATCAGGGCGTGGAGATCCATGCACGTGATCTTGCTGCAGCGGCTACAGCTTGGCGAGCGCCTCAACGAGTGGCTTGAGCTCCGGGACGTCCCCGGCTTCCGACAGCGACTCGGAGAGCACCTCGTCGTGTGTGGGACGAGCGAGCGCGAGCAGCTCGTGGCCCTTCCCGGTGACCTCGGTGTAGATGCCGCGCCGGTCGGTCGGGCAGAGGTAGCGCGCGAGCAGACCTCGGTCCTCCAGGCGCGTGACCAGGCGCGTCGTCGCCGACTGGCTGAGCACCACGGCGTTGGAGAGCTGGTTCATCCGAAGGTGGAAGCCGTCCTGGCGGTTGAGGACGTCCAGAACGGTGTACTCGCTGACGGAGAGGGAGTGTGCCTTCTGAAGCGCTCTCTCGAGACGGTCCTCGATGCGCGCGTGCAGCGCCGCGAGTGTGCGCCAGCCCTGTGCGCGCGCCTGGACGGCGTCGTCGTCCAGTGACATAGGTCAACCTCTCTCGAATAGACAGCGTCTGCAACTATTGCGTACGCTTGTAATCGTCTTCAACAAGTCTACCGGGGAGAGACATGGATCTGTCGGGACGCACGGCACTTGTGACGGGCTCCACCGCGGGCATCGGCTTCGCCTCGGCGGAGAGCCTGCTCAAGGCGGGTGCCACCGTCGTCATCACCGGCCGCACCGAGGAACGGGTGGCCGAGGCGGTCGGCAAGCTCAGCGCCGGCGGTGACGTGCGCGGTGTCGCGGCGGACCTCGCGACCGCCGAGGGCGCGGCCGACCTGGTCGCCCAGGTGCCGGACGTGGACGTGCTGGTCAACAACCTGGGGATCTACGGCGCGAAGCCGGTCTTCGAGATCGACGACGCCGAGTGGCAGCGCTACTTCGACACCAACATCATGTCCGGCGTCCGGCTGGCCAGGCACTACACGCCGCGCATGGTCGAGCGCGGCTGGGGCCGGGTGATCTTCGTGAGCAGCGAGTCCGGCGTCTTCACGCCCACCGAGATGGTCCATTACGGCATGACGAAGACCGCGCAGATCGCGATCTCGCGCGGCATGGCCCAGGAGGTCAAGGGCACCGGCGTCACCGTGAACTCGGTGCTGCCCGGCCCGACGCTGACGCCCGGCGTCGAGGAGTTCATCCGCGAGCGCGTCGGCGAGGGCGGCGAGGCCGAGTTCGTCCGCACCGAACGCCCGACGCTGCTGCTGGGCCGCCTGATCCGCCCGCACGAGGTCGCGAACCTCATCACCTACGTCGCGTCGGACCTGTCGTCCGCGACGACCGGAGCCGCGTTGCGCGTCGACGGCGGCACCGCTCCGACGCTCATTCCCTGATCACAGTGAGGATTCAGCTTTGAACACCGTGAAGCTCAACAACGGCGTCACCATGCCCCAGCTCGGCTTCGGCGTCTGGCAGGTGCCCGACGCGGAGGCCACCCCGGCCGTCGCCGAGGCGCTGAAGGCCGGCTACCGCAGCATCGACACCGCCGCCGCCTACGGCAACGAGGCCGGCACCGGTGCGGCCATCGCGCAGTCCGGCCTGGACCGCGACGACGTCTTCGTCACCACCAAGCTCTGGAACGACGACCACGGCTACGACGCGACGAAGCGCGCGTTCGACGAGTCGCTGCGCAAGCTCGGCCTCGACGTCCTCGACCTCTACCTGATCCACTGGCCGACCCCGGCCCGCGACAACTACGTCGACACCTGGAAGGCGTTCGTCGAACTGCAGAAGGAGGGCCGCGTCCGCGCGATCGGCGTCTCCAACTTCCAGCCCGGGCACCTGCGCCGGCTGATCGACGAGACCGGCGTCGTGCCGGCGGTCAACCAGATCGAGCTGCACCCGTACTTCCAGCAGGAAGAACTGCGCGCGTTCAACGCCGAGCACGGCATCCAGACCGAGGCCTGGTCCCCGCTCGGCCAGGGCGGCGAGCTGCTCAGCGACCCCGTCGTGCAGAAGATCGCACTCGCGCACGGCAAGTCACCCGCCCAGGTCGTGCTGCGCTGGCACCTGCAGATCGGCAACGTCGTGATCCCGAAGTCCGTGACGCCGTCCCGGATCCAGGAGAACATCGACGTGTTCGACTTCGAGCTGCCGCAGGCCGAGGTGGAGCTGCTGTCCACTCTGGACCGCGGCGGCCGCATCGGGCCGAACCCGGACGAGCTCAACTAGTCGCGGGAAGTACGAAGCCCCGGCCCGCGTCAAGCGGTCCGGGGCTTCGCCGGCAACGGGCCAGGGAGTGCTGTGGCCGCCGACCTTCACCGCGTGTTCCGACGCTCAGCAGGGCACCTCGCGACACCGGCCCCGCGCCCCCATATGCCCGATATGAGGGCGCGGGGCCGGCGCCGCGATGCACCCGTCTGACCGTCTAAACACGGGGCAAAGGCCGGCGGCCACAGCACTCAGGCCCGCATGACTGTGGCGATCGGGATCCGCGCCGCCCGGATGGCCGGGATGAGCCCGCCGAGCACACCGGCGATGAGACCCGCGATCACACCGGCGACACCCGCCTCCCAGGGGAAAGCGGTGCCCTGCAATGACGGGAACCTGCTGCCGAACATCATCAGGGCCACCTGCAACCCACCGGCGCCCGCGCCGATGGCCAGCGCGGCGGTCAGCAGGCCCGTCAGCAACGTCTCCGCGAGCACGATGCCCGCGAGCAGCAGGCGCGACATGCCGACCGCGCGGCGCAGCGCGAACTCCTCGACGCGCTCGCCGACGGTGGCGAGGCCGACGTTCAGGATGCCCGCGACGCCGATGAGCAGCACCAGGAACGCCATGCCGAGGAAGATCAGGCGCATGATCTTCAGCTGGGACTCCATGCGCTCCTTGGAGTTCACCGTCTGGAAGTGCATCTGGTTCTGCTCCAGGCCCGCCCCGGTGAGCTTCGCCTTGATCAGCTGCTGCAGGTCGTCGGTGCCCGGCTGCAGGTAGAGCTCCAGCTGGGTGCCGCCGCCGCGGAACCTGTCTGCCTCGGTGGTCGGGGCGGCCGCCGGCATCCACGTGCGCAGCTCGTCGAGGCGCATGTAGACGCGCGGCTGCATGGAGCCGTCCTGCACGACGCCGATGATCTGCGGTGACACGTGGTGGGTGGCGCCGTCGATCATCATCTCGCCGGGGACGCGGTACTGCTTGAGGCCCTTGGCGGCTTCCTCGTTCAGCACGATGCGCGGCGCCAGCGACGGCGCGGTGCCGAAGTCCAGCCAGGTGCCGGAGACGGAGCGGAACGGCTTGAACGGGCGGATGTCGCCGGTCAGCGCGACCATGCTGACCTCGATCGCCTGGCCGTCCGGCTTGCGCTCTTCCTTCTTCTGCTCGGTGCAGGTGCCGTTGGCGTCGCAGTAGACCATCGGGCCGGAGTAGTCGCCGCCCCTGTTCGCGTACTCGAACGGCATGCCGCCCTCGTTGATCGGCCGCACGCCCGGCTCGCCGATGATCGCGCGAGAGCTGATCATCGCGACCGCGTCGGTGCGGCCCTTCAGCGTCGACTCGACGATGCCCGGCGCGCCCTTCTCGCCGGGGACGTAGCCCATGATCGTGCCGTCCTTGCCGGACTGGAGCTCGACGTCGGTGAGCATCGCGCGTTCGGCGATCTCGGACCCCGCCTGCACGGCCACGACGGCGAGGACGCCGAGGAACAGCGAGACCATCGAGAGGAACGTGCGCAGTTTTCGGGCGCGGATGCCCTGTCCGCCGATGACCAGGGCGGACCGGAACTTGCCGGAAAGCATCAGTTGAACCGCCCGTCGCGCAGCTCCATCACGCGGCCCATCTTGCGCGCGTGGTCGTGGTCGTGCGTGACCAGCACGAGGCCGCAGCCCTGCCTGGTCGTGTTGAGCAGCACCTCGACGACGAGGTTGCCGGTCTCCGTGTCGAGCGCGCCCGTGGGTTCGTCGGCGAGGATGATGCGCGGCTGGCGGACGAGTGCGCGGGCGATCGCCACGCGCTGCTGCTCACCGCCGGAAAGCCTGGTGGGCTTGGACTTCGCGAGGTGCGCGATGCCGACCTGCTCCAGCGCCTCCATCACCTGCTGCTTGCGCTTGCGCCGTGCCGACCAGCCCTGGCCGTTCACCAGCGCCATCGCCACGTTCTGCGCCGCGGTGAGGTGCTTGAGCAGGAAGAAGCGCTGGAACACGAACCCGAACTCCGCGCTGCGCAACGCCGCCGCCCTGCGTTCGGGGAGCTTCGTGATGTCGTTGCCGTGCAGGAAGTACTTGCCCTCGTCGGCGCGGTCGAACAGGCCGATCAGCGACAGCAGCGTCGACTTGCCGGAACCGGAACGGCCGAGGATCGCCACGCTCTGTCCAGGATGGACGGTGAAGTCCACACCGGACAGGATGGTGCGCGGTTCCCCTTGCCCCTTCAGGACCTTCGTGATGCCGTTGAGCTGGAGCAGCGGTGCCTGAACCTGCACCGTGGGTTGTTCGAAGGACTGCGTCATCACGGTCCCGTCGGCTTGGACTGGTCGCCGCCCTGCTGCTGGCCCTCTGGCAGGTTCGGGCCCGGCACTGCGAGCTCCTCGTCACCGGTGAGACCGGACTTGACCTCGATGACCTTGCCGTCGGTCAGGCCCAGCACCACGTCCACGGTGCGGCGCGAGCCGTCGGGCTGGATGACGTCGACCTTGCCCTTGCCCTGCTGACCCGCCACGGCCTCGACCGGAACGACCAGTGCCTGCGCCGACTTGCCGGTGGTGACCTCGATCGACGCGGTGGCGCCGTTGATCATCTGCACGTCCGCGGGCGCGGTGCACACGATGCGCAGGCCGGTGGAGGCACTCGGCTGCTGCGGCTGCTGCTGGGGTTGCGGCTGCTGCTGCGGCTGGTCCTTCTTCTCGTCCTTGGTGTCCGGCGTGACCGGCGGCTTCTCCGGGACGGTGCCCTGCGGCAGCGCGGCGATCGTGCCGAGCACGGCGCACGGGAACGGGCCGGGCCCGTTCTTGATCTGCACCACGACGTCGGTGAGCGCGCCGTTGATCTTGTAGGCCTGCTGGCCGTCGATGTCGCCGACGATCGCGTAACCGACGTGCTTGGCCGACGCGACCGGCATGCCCGCCGTCACCGTCGCCTTGTCGTCGACGAGCCTGCCGGTGAACGTGGAACCCGCCGGCGCCTCCACGTAGTTCGGCTGCTGGTCCTTCCACACCGTCGCGACCCGGATGGGCTTCGTCGTAGTGCCGTTAGGAGCCGCGACGTCGAAGTACCGCACCTGTCCCGCGACCGGCGCGACGAGCCCGAACGTCGGGTTCATCTCGACCTTGCCGGAGATGCTGAGCTTGGTGGTCAGGTCCTGCCTGGTGGGCTTGACCTTGGTCATCGGTGTGCCGCGCGGCGCCAGTTCCGGATTGGTCGGTTCCGGACCTGACGGACTGCACGCCGCCACGGCTACCGTGATCAGCGCGCACAGCGGCGCGAGAACAATTTTGCGCACGAACGTCCCCCATGTCGTTTCGACCAACCTACCGATAAGGACACCTGATGGGCCCCTGAGGTTGCATCAGTCTTTCGGCCGATGCACCTCGACGTTTCGGCTAGGACCGAAACGTCAGCGTCCCAGGGCCGCGGCGTAGGTGGAAAGCGCTTCACGGTCGGGCTGGCCGGTCTTCGCGATGAGCGACGCGACGTGCTTTTCCACCGTGCGCGGAGAGATGTGCAGCCGCGTGCCGATCGCCTTGTTGCCCATCCGGTCAGCCAGCAGCACGAACACCTCGAACTCGCGGACCGTCACGCCGTGCCCGCGCAGCTGCCGCGGTACCTGGTCGGTGCCGCTGCGCCGTTGCTGCACCGGCGCTCCCGCCTGCCGCAACAGGCCCCGGCACGCCGACGCCACCGCCGGGATCGTGGCCTGGTGGAAGTACTCCTCGGCGGAACGCAGCCAGGACACCGGATCGCCCCACTCCGCCGCCTCCTGCGCGACGAGCCGCCGGCCGAGGTGCCGGGCCAGCGGATACGGTTCCGCGGCCTGCTGGGCTCGCTGGAAGGCTTCCAGTGCCTCGGCGCAACGGTTGTCCCTGCCTAGCAGCACGGCGTGCGCCAGTTCGGTGAACTGCCGGTTCCACCGCATTTCCGAGGCGGACGTCGCCGTCAGCGCGTGGTAGTCCGACCAGCCGAACCGGCCGTCGAGCACGCCGAGCAGCACCCGCATGCCGTGCGTGCCGGACAGGTGGAACGTCGTGGGGTTCTGCGATTCCAGGTCGAGCGCGCGGTCGAGCTCCGTCATCGCCAGCGCGTGGTTCTCCTCCAGCAGCGCGCAGAACGCGCGGGCGAGCCCGAAGCACAGCGGGTACTCCTGCGCCCCGTTCTTCGCGACCGCCTCGAACTCGCTGACGGCGTCCTCGGTCTCCGCACGGTTGCCCCGGTGCCCGGCCAGCACCGCCTTCGTCATCAGCAGGTAGCGGGTGAGCGCGTGGAACCGCAGGCGCGTCGTGGTGCGCAGGCACCGCTCGATCTCCTCGGCGGCCGCGGCGTGTTCACCGGTCAGCACCGACTGCAGGGCCAAGATCGCGTCCACGTTGTGCGCCACCGTGATCGCGCCCGCCCGGCACGCCTCGGCGTGTGTCCGGCCCAGTGCCGCGGTGCTGCCGTGCTGCAGCCATTCGTTGCCCGCCAACCGGACCAGCGCGTAGACGTGCTGGATCGGCATCTGGTGCGTGCCCGCGAGAGCGAGGGCCTTGCTGAAGCAGGCGTTCGCCTCGTCGATGTCCTGCTCGCGCGCGATGATCCCGAGCAGCTGCCACGCCTCGCACGCCACCGCCGGCAGCCGTGCCCGGTCCGCCGCCAGCGCCGCCTGCCGGGCGAGGCCCGCGGCGGACGCGATCCGGTCGGCGCTCGGGATGTTCAGCGTGAGGTACGCGGAGTTGACGTCCAGCTGCGCGACCAGTTCGTCCGGTGCGTCGGGGCCGAGCAGCGTCCGCGCGATGCGCACCTGTTCCACGCCTTCGGTGAACCAGCCGGCGAGGTAGGCCACTCTGGACAGTCGTGTGTGGAGCTTCGCGCGCAGCGAGGCGTCCAGCCCGTGGAGGTCGTTCACCTCCAAGGCGAAGGCGCGTTCGAAGTCGCCCGTCTCGGCCAGTGCCGGCAGCAGCGTGTCGAGGACCCCGGCACGGGCCACCGCGTCGTCGGTGAGCAGGCCCTGTGCGCGGTCGAGCAGCGTGACGGCCGACTCCGCCGCCCCGCCCGACAACGCCCGCCTGCCCGCCTCGGCGAACAGAAGTCCTGCTCGCGTGCGGGATCCGGCGTCGAACCGCAGCTTCGCGACGAGCGGGCACCAGTCGCCGGGCAGGCCGGGATGCAGGTCCTCGGCCGCATCTGCCGTGCGTGACGACAACTCCACGCGTTCGGCCGGGGTCAGCTGCGCCAGCAACGCGTCGGCGGTGAGCGGGTGGCGGAACGCGTACCAGTCGGGTGCGGGCTCGTCCGGGGTCACGAGTTGCGCGGCCACTCCCGCGTGCAGGTGGCTGAGCAGTTCGCGGTCGTCGATGCCGGTGACCTTCTGCACCACGGAAAGCGGGAACCGGTGGCCCAGCACCGCCGCGATGGACAGCACCTCACGGCCCTGCGGCCCCAGCCTGTCCGTGCGGTGCGCGACGCTGCGCACGAACGCGGCGGGCACGGGCAGTTTGAGCTCGCCCAGCACCTGCCAGCCGTCCGCACCGGCCACGAGCAGACCGCCGCTCACCATGCCGTGCAGCAGTTCCTCGATGACGAACGGGTTTCCGGCGCTGTCCGTCCACAAGCGATCGACGAGCTCCGCCGGGGCCGGGGCGCTGTCCAGGCAGGCGGCCGTCATCTGGCCCACCTCGTCCTGCGAGAGCCGGTGCAGCTCCACCAGTCTGCCGGAGCCGCGTTGCACCATCCGGTGCACGAGCTCGAGCGCGTGGCCGGGTTCGGTGCGGATCGTGGCCAGCAGCAGAACCGGCTGGTCCTCCAGGTTGTCCGCCAGGTACTCCACGACCGCGAGCGTCTCCGCGTCCGCCTCGTGCAGGTCTTCGAGCACGAGCAGGCACGGCGTCTTGCGCGCGACGGACGCGAGCAGCCGCAGCACCGCCTCCGCCAGCACGACGACCGATTCCTTCGTGGACCGGTGGTCGTGCCACTCGGGGATCAGCGTGCCCAGCACCGGTTTGTACGGCCCGAGCGCGGAGTCGTCCGGCGGTTCGCCCCGGAACAGGCCCAGGAGTGCTTCCGCGATTGGACGAAACGGCACCATCGGACCGATGGTGGTGCCGCGTCCTTTGAGCACCCGCATGCCCTCGTCGTACGCCTGGCCCGCCGCGTACCGGGCGAGCCTGGACTTGCCGATCCCCGCCTCCCCGGTGAGGAAGACGGCGCCACCACGGGACTGGCGGGTGCGCGCCAGTGCCCCCGTGACGGCCGTGATCTCACGATCACGGCCGACCACTTGGGGCGCTCGGGTCTGCATGTCTGGACCCTAACGGTCCCGGTCGGGCTTCCGTATCGGCTGCCCAGGCGTATTCGGGGAGAAATTCACTTACTGGACGCTCACCGTGGTGTCCGAGAGCGCGGGTGTGATCGCCGCGAACGCGCTCATCGCCATGGTCACACCCATCAACGCACGTGCCCGCGCACCCGCGGAGGTCTTCGGTGCGAGCTCCATCTCCCCGATCGCGTGCTCGGCCGGTTCGGGCTGGTCGGCCGTGCGGTGCAGGGACTCGTTCATCGGGTGGACTCCTCTGTTTCGGATGACGCTTGCAGTAGCAGGACTGACGGGATCGCGAACCCGTGCCGCAGCAGGCCGTGACCGATGCCGGCCAGGCCCGTGAGCAGCCCGGGGGAGGGAACGCCGCCCGGTGTGGCGCACCGCGCGCCGTGTTCCTCCAGGGCTCCCAGCACCAACGCCACGCGACGGGTCGCGGCGCTGGGGTGGTGGGCGGCCAGTGCCTCGACGACGCCCAGTTCGCCGTGGCAGAGACTCATGTCCCGCAACGGTTCTCCGGACGCCAGCACACCGGCCGGCCGCTCGTCGTCACGGGCGAGCGCGACACCGGCCAGACCCGAGCACCAGCCGGTGTCGGTCGGGTCGGCGCCGTCGCTGTCCAGGAACGTCCGTGCGGCCACGTCAGTTAACTCGTCCCGAACCGTTGCCGCGTAACGCCTCAGCGCCCATCCAATTCCCGCACGGCCTCTAGCGAACCCGTTCGCGGAGCAGAGGGAACCACGCAGAGTAGAGGCGTAGTGGTCGGCGAGCGCGAGTGCCTCAGGCGTGCCCACGGAGAGCATCGCGGCCAACGAACCGGCCACGCCGTCCGCAACGGTGAGCGACGAATCGTCCCGGGGCATCAGCCGCACGGCCTGCGTGAGCAGCTCGCGGTCGAGGTCGAGCAGGTGCGTGAGGCGGGCGAGCCCGTGACAAATGCCGCCGAGACCGTGGATCCCGCCGCCGACGGCCGTGACCAGTTCCGGTTCCTCGGCGAACATCTCCAGCAGCGACGGCAACGGCCGCAACGCGTCGCGCGCGAAGTCGACGTACCGCGCGGCGCCGGTCAGCGCGCCCAGCTCGGCGAGGAACAGCGCCACACCCGTGTAGCCGTTGGACAGGCCGGCCCCGAGCGGCTGGACCGACCAGTGCCGGTCGTCGACCAGCTCGAGCCCGAGCCAGTTGACCCGGTCCTCGCCGGTGACGGCGTGCGCGAGGATCTGGTCGGCGATCCCGCACGCGGCGACGAGCAGCCGGGCCGGGTCCGGGTCGACCGGCGCGACGTGACCGGGCACCGCGACACCGCTGTGGTGCGACACCGGCCGCGGCCGCGACGCCAGCAGTGCCGTGATCACCCACTGCTGGTCGTGCCGGTCGACCTCGCTCATCCCCAGGACCTTGCGCGTCACGGCGTGCAGCCCGGGCTCCGGCAGCATCCCCGGCAGCCGGAGCCCGGACGCGGTCCACAGGTCGGTCGACCCGGGCCGGCACGTGAACAGCGGCACGTCACCGCGCCACAGGTCGGACACCTCGAACGGCACCAGCCGGTCGAGCAGCGGGTCGTCCACCACGAGCACACCGAACGCCAGGTCGCGGTCCAGCGCGTCGGCCAGCACGGACGGATGCGTCGACTCGTCCAGCAATCGCGCGTACTGCCGCGTCGCGCGCGCTATGAACCGCACTTCCTCGCTGACGCACTTGCGGACGAGCTGCAGCAGCTCGTTCCTGTGCGCCACTATCGCGTCGTAACCCGCGCGGAACCCGGCCAGCAGGGAGTCCTGGTAGTCGGCGGGTTCGGCGGGGACACCGCCGAGCAGCGGCCGGTTCGACGCCCCCGGCGACTTCTTGGGACGCCTGACCAGCCGCATCCGGTCGGTGCCCGCGTCGGCCCAGTCGACCGCGTTCAACGGTGACAGCACGCCGTGGTCGCCACCGACCCCGGACACGTCCACGGCCCCGTTGTCGCCCATCAGCACGTGGGGGAGCAGGGCCGTGCGGTGCACCGAGTTCACGAGTGCGAGCGTGGCCGGGTCCGCGTCGGGCGGTGTCAGCGTGGGGTGGAACAGCGTCTCGACGTCCACCAGAACCGGCTGGTCGCCGCACGCGATGAGGTTCTCGTAGTGCATGTCGGTGCCGTCGACCGCGTAGAGCAGTGCGAGCAACGCGCCGAGCCGCTGGTAGAAGTCGGCGACCCCGGCCACGTCCGCGCACGGCTCGTGACCGATGTGCTCGATCCACCCGTAGCCGTCGCGCGGCAGGAGCCTCGGCGTCCGGAACTCGATCCCGGTTCGCGTGGAGAGCCAGGCGAGCTGCTCGGTGAACCGCACGTGCAACCCGAGCGGCCGTGGCCGGTAGACGAGCCTCCGGCCGGACTCGAAGGTCAGGACGGCGACGGTCCGGCCCTGCTGGTGTGCGTCGCCCTGGCCCATCTCGATGGAGATCAACGCGCCGGGGTCCTCGTTCGCGAAGATCGTCCGGACGATCTTCGCCCGGTCGCGGGTGAACCGCGACGACAGCTCGTGGTGGGTGGACACCGCCTGCTCACAGGCCTGCGCGAGCAACCTGGCCAGCACCGGGTAGCGGTTGAAGATCGACGAGAGGTTCAGCGTGCGCGTGAACTCGGTGAACCGCTCGGCGCTCGTGGGGCTGGTCAGCGTGTCGCGCGCCTCGTGCAGCTCCAGCACGAGCGTTCGTGCCGCGATCGCCACGAGCCGCCGCCCCAGTTGCTCGGCGAAGGCCGCGTCGAACGGCGGCGCGACCTCCGTGCGGGACGCGTCGATCAGCGGGCGCAGGGCGTGGGCGAAAGCCGCTGTCCAGCTCTCACCGGTGCTGGTCTCGGCCGCGGAGGTCACGCGGCCAACCTCGCACGCGCGGGCGGGCGGCACATGGGGACCATTCCCCCAGATTTGCGCGTGGAGGTGAATATGGGGGTCCGCCACCCATGTTTCGCCGCCCGATCGCCCCGACACTCGGAGGCCGAGGAGGGGACGGGCATGAGGGAGTTCGGAGAACTGCTGCGCACGCACCGCATCGGCGCGGGCCTCACCCAGCAACAGCTGGCTGACTTCGCGATGGTGAGCGTGCGGGCCATCCGCGACCTGGAGTGCGGCCGCACCCGCTCACCGCGGGCGGAGACGGTGCGCCTGCTCGCGGACGGGCTGCGGCTCGACGAGGAGAGCCGCGCGGACCTGCAGCAGGCGGGTGGCCGGTCCGCGGGCCGGTCCGCGGTGGCGCCGCCCGCACCGGCCGGGCCCGCCGGCCTGATCGTCGGGCGGGAGGCGGAGGCGGCGGCGCTGGCGGCGTTGCTCACGGAGGGACGGCCGGGCACCGGTCCCGCGGGACTGGTCACCGTCACCGGGGTCAGCGGCGTCGGCAAGACCCGGCTGGCCCTGGAGGTCGCAGGCGTTCTGCACTTCCGGCACGGCTGGTCGGTCCTGTGGCACCCGTCCCACACGGCCCCGTCGATCGACGACGACCAGGACACCGTCCTCGTCACCGACCGCCGCCCCGACCCGCGCCTGCTGGAGGCGCACCCGCGGCTGCGGATCGTCGTCACGGCGCTGGCGCCGATCGGGCTGCCTGGAGAGCAGGTGTTCCCGCTGGGTCCGCTGGCCGACGACGCCGCGGTGCGGGTGCTGCTCACGCACGTGCACCGGGTGCGCCCCGCGTTCAAGGCGGAGCCGGCGAACCAGGCCGCGCTGATGGGCCTCGTCCACGAGCTCGACGGGCTGCCGTCGGCGCTGGAGTTCGCGGCCGGGTGGTTCATGGTCTACTCGCCGCAGCACCTGCTCGAACGGCTGCGGTCCAACCCGCTCGACCCCACCTCGGCACACCTGCGCGACTCGCTGCGCCGCTCGCTGTCCACATTGGACGCCGAAGGCCGTGAGCTGCTGGTGCGGATGGCCGAGGGTGAGGATCCCGGGCACAGCCCGTACGTCAGGGAACTGTGCGTGCGCGGGCTCGTTCGTCGCGCCGGACCCCGATACGAGGTGCTGAGCCTCGTGCGCGCGGCGGTGCTGGAACCGGTGTCAGGGCCGCACCTCGCCGGAGGTGTGGCCCTGACCTGGCCCGTCTAGCGACTTAGAACGCCGCGGTCAGGCACGCGAGGCGGTCACCGGCGGTGCCTGCCTTGCCGTGCTCGGTGCTGGTGTGCGCGGCGTGCACGACGACCGAGTTCGCCTCGCCCTCGCGGAACTCCCACCGCACCGTCGCCCTGCCGGTCGCGGCGCCCTGCGCGTCGGTGGTGAAGTCCAGCCAGATCTCGTTCTGCGCGTTGGCGAACTGCGGGTCGACGCTCGGCGACACCGGGTCCTTCGCGTTCTGGTAGTGCGGGCCCGAGTCGGCCGGCTTGGCGCCGCACGGCTTGGTGTGCACGTGCGAGCCGTACTTGGTGTCCGGCAGCAGTCCGGACACCTTCAGCTCCACCGTCGTCTGTCCATTCTCGACAGAGGAGCCGGTGGAGAGCTTGGCGCCCACGGGGATCCGCGCGACGTCGTACGTGATGCCCTTCGGCTGGTCACCGGAGGCCGCGGGCGCGGCCACTTCGGTCTCGGCCACCGGTTTCGCGGCCGGCGAGGAGGGCGGTGCCTCGCTCGAACAAGCGGCCAGCCCTCCGGCGAGCAGTACGGCACCCATGAGGGTCGCCACAGTCGTGCGCATGTTTCTCCTTGGGTCAACTGCGTTCCAGGTTCCCATCCCCTCCACGTCCACGATCGGGTGACCGGTTCAGGTCGAGCGAGACGAGGTCCGTGAACGCGTCTCGGTAGGCCGCGCACAGGTGGTAGTCGCCGTGGGTCTCCACTTTGTCCGGTGACCCGGCCGTCTCGTTCGCACGACGGTCGAGAGCGTTGTCCTCCCAGCCGTGCACCGGGAAACCCAGGTAGTCGGTGCGGCGCCACAGGTTGACCCAGTGCGGGCCCAGCAACGACGCCAGCCCGCGCTCCGGCACCTCGCCGGGCTCCCGGCGCCACGGATCGCACGAGAACAACGCGCCCGCGCGCACCGGCGGCGTGCCCAGCACGGCGGGCCCCAGCAGTTCCGGGAAGATCCGCCCGAAGTAGGGCCGCAACTGCACGCCGTACGTCAGCAGCTGAACCCGTTCCAGATACCCGGCGGGCAACGCGTACAGCGCCGTTACGGCCAGCACGGCGCCCAGGCTGTGCGCCGACAGCACCACGCGATGATCCGGCGACTCGTCCAGGAACTCACGCGAACGATCGGCGATCTCCGGCACCGCGCGCTCGGCGTAGCAGGGCGGGGCGAACGGGTGGGCCGTGCGCGGCAGGAAGCACATCAGGTCCCACAGCAGCCCGAGCGGACGCCGGTTCGTCAGCATCCCGGCGCCGACGAACGACCCGACCACCGCGACTCCGGCGAGCCCGGTCACCCAGTCGCCCTTGCCCACCACCCACGTGACGGCGGGCGACTGACCCCAGTCCGGCGAGGCGAACGTCAGGTAGCAGGTCAGCAGCAACGCGAGCACGCCCAGCACCGACAGCACCCCGGCCACGTTCTCGGCCCGGTGCGTCACCGCGACCACGTGCCGCGCCCGCACGACGAGCACCTCGCCCTCGTCGTCCAGCACCGCGGGCGTGACCAGCCGCGACAGCAACACGAAGGCCTGCAAGAGGACCAGCAGCAAAAGCGGGACCAGTGCGACGGCGAAGGCCGCGCTGAACCACGAGTAGAACACCGGCGCCCGCAGGCCGGTGCCGGCCCAGCCCCGGAACGTCAGCACCAGCACGGCCGCCATCATCACCGACGACACGAGCGACAACCCCAGCAGCACACCGGGTCCGGCGCCGCGCCAGGCCTGCCACTCGTCACCGGCACGCGGCCGTGCCCGCCACGCCAGCACCCCGCCGAACAGGGCGGCGCCGGTCCAGGCGAGCGGAACCCAGTACGTGGCGACCATGCAGGCCACGAACAGCACGAGCAGGACCAGCGGACCCTTGGCGTCGTTGCGCCGCCACGACCACCCCGCCAGCACCGACCCGAGCAGGGCCACGGTCACCACCGGCGGCCCCCACGACGTCAGCCACAGCGGCCCGTCGAACACCGGCGCGATCGTGTACAGCCCGAACCCGTGCGCCACCAGCACGAGCACCGACGAGATCATCAGCAGCCACGACCACAGGCCGCCCTGCTCGGTCGACGGCACGTCCGGGCAGTCGGTGGCCGTCACCACCACCCGTGCCATCACCACGGCCAGGACCCCCGCCGCGAGCACGGTCAGCACGAAGAAGAACACGTGCCGCCACAACTGCGTGCTCGTCGCCAGCACCACCACGCAACACCCGGCCGAGAGGTGCAGCCGCGTGAGCCGGCGGATCCGCGGGCTGCCCTCCCACATCGACGCCCGGCTCAACATCACGCCCGCACGCCGTTGCGGCGTGCGCATCGACGTCATCTCGTACCTGCTGCGCGACAACGAGGTCAGCGCCATCAACCCGAGCAGCAGCAACACCGGCACGGCGGACGCGGCCAGCACCCGCACGTGGCGGGCGGGATCGCCCAGCACGTCGAGGAAGTCCGGCAGCCGCCTGCACGTGGTGCCCGGCAGCGAACACTGGACCGCGTAGACGTCGATCGCCACCTCGCACACCGCGAGCACCAGCAACACCGTCAGCCCCAGCCCGAACAGCCGCGTCGAGGCCGCGCCGCGCCCGGCGTTCCACCACACCATCCGCCGCGTCGAGGGGACCGAGTCGTCGGGCAGTTTCCGCGACCAGTACGCGACGTTCGCCAGCCCGAACGGCAGCAGCAACGCCCATCCGATGCGCCCCAGCACGTTCGCGAGCACCGACGGCACCCCGCTGCCCGGGACGCCAGGGCTGCTGCGCGCCATGCCGCCCCACGAGTACGCCTCGCGCCGCACACCGGCGGGCACCTGCCCGGGGTGATCCGGTGGCAGTTCGGCGAGTTTGTCCGGACTCGGGCGCCAGAAGCTGCCGAAGCGGTCGCCACGGAACTGTTCGACGGCGTGATCGGGAAGGGCCAGCATCGCGTCCGGCGGCGTGTTGTTGACGCCGTGGATGCGCAGTTCGAGAACGGGTGGACTCATCGCCGGCCTCCCTTTACTCCAGTTGTCGGCGGGAAAACTGCTCCAATTAGCGGCCGAACGGGTGAAACAGGTGTATCCAGGCGCCCTGGAAAGTCTCTACTGAACAAGGAGGCCCCACCATGACCACAACCGCTCACCCGAACGTCGCAAATTCCGTCGGACTCGCCGAGTTCCTCGCCACGGCGGGAACGCTCACCCTGGCGCAGCGCAAGCTCATCGTCGACCAGGCGCTGATCGTGCTGGAGCAGAACTACGCGCACCTGCCTCTCAAAGTCGCGATGCACGCGGTGAATCCCGTGCAGAGACTCAGAGTCCTGAGAGCCAGACTGGAACGGCAGACCGACGCCACCGCCGAGCCCGAGTGGCAGTTCCACCGCGAGCTGTCGAGCACCTTCCACTCGGTGCGCGACCTGCACACGAACTACCTGCTGCCGGCGCCGTTCGCGGGCAAGATCGCCTTCCTGCCGTTCCAGCTGGAACGCTGCTTCGGCGAGGACGGCACCGAGCAGTACCTCGTCGCCCGCACGGTCGCCGGGTTCGACGGCCTCGCGGCCGGTGCCGAGGTGACGCACTGGAACGGCACGCCGATCGCCCGCGCGGTCGCGTTGAACGGCGCGATCTTCGCCGGCAGCAACACCGCCGCGAACCTCGCCCGGGGCCTCGAGTCGCTCACGTTGCGCCCCTTGGTGATCCAGCTCCCGCCCGACGAGGACTGGGTGGTCGTGAGCTACCGCGACGAGACCGGTACCGCCGGGGAGATCCGCGTCGACTGGCAGGTCACGGAGAACCTGCCGCCCATGACGGACGTCGACGAGCTGTCGCCGGCGGCGGCCGCCCAGGGCGTCGACCTGGACTCCGACGAGAAGGCCCGCGCCAAGAAGCTGTTGCACGCGCCCAAGGTCGTGCAGGCCGAAGCCTCCGGTGGCGCGGTCGCGATGACCGTGCAGGACGTGCCGACGACGCTGCCGGGCGTGTTCCGGGCCCGCCCCGTCGTCACGCCGTCCGGCACGTTCGGGCACCTGCGGATCTTCACGTTCAGCGTGGACGACCCGGACGCGTTCCTCACCGAGTTCGTGCGGCTCGCGGCACTGCTGCCGCAGAGCGGGCTCATCGTCGACGTGCGCGACAACGGCGGCGGCCACATCTTCGCCGCGGAGTTCCTGCTGCAGACGATGACGCCGCGGCCCGTCGCGCCGGAGCCCGTGCAGTTCCTGAGCACACCGCTGAACCTGCGGATCTGCCGCCGCCACGCCGAGGACCCGACCGGCCAGATCAACCTCGGCCCGTGGTTCCCGTCCCTCGACAGCTCCACAGAGACAGGGCAGGCGTTCTCCTGCTCGCACACGATCACGCCGGTCGGCGGGGCGAACGCCGTGGGCCAGACCTACCACGGCCCGGTCGTGCTGATCACCGACGCGCGCTGCTACTCGGCCACCGACATCTTCGCCGCGGGCTGGGCCGACCACGAGCTGGGCCCGATCCTCGGCGTGGACGACAACACCGGCGCGGGCGGCGCGAACGTGTGGACCCACGGGCTGCTGTCGACGCTGCTGAGGATCCCGGCGCCGGTCGACGCGGAGTCGCCGTACAAGGCGTTGCCCAACAAGGCGAACATGCGCGTGTCGATCCGCCGCACGTTGCGCGTGGGCAAGCTCGCCGGCACACCGGTGGAAGACCTGGGCGTGCGCCCATCGCACCAGCACAAGGTCACTCGCGCGGACCTGTTGCAGGGCAACGTCGATCTCCTCGCACGGGCGGGAGAGCTGTTGGAGGAGCAGCCGGTCCGGCGGCTCGGGGTGGCGGTCGAGGGAACGACCGTCTCACTGGACACCGTGAACCTCGACCGGGTGGACGTCTACGTCGACGGCCGCCCGTCGACCTCGCTGGACGTGACCGACGGCGCGCACACCGCGACGTTGACCGCGGCCGGGCGCGAGGTGCGCGTCGAGGGTTTCGCGGACGGGCAACTGGTGGCCGCGCGCAAGGTCGCCAGTTGACCGAGCGGGCGCTTCCGGTGACTCCATGACCGGAAGCGCCCGCTCACTCTTCGAACTAGCGGGTGAACGTGAAGGCGCGGTCGGTGGCCAGGGCCGCCAGCTGCGCCTCGGTGCCCGGCGTCCAGGTCTGGACCCAGACCACCTCACCGTTGCGGCGGAAGTTCCGCGCCTCGGTGATGCCGAACTGCTCGTTCTGGGAGAACACGACCAGCCCGCCCCGGTGGTCGCTGACCTGACCGGTGCACTCGGCGTACTTCTCGCAGTACTCCTTCGGCGACCACGCGTGCTGGCCAGGAGCGTTGACCTGCGTGTACGTCGTGACCCGCTGGCCGTTGTATGTGAAGCCCACCGTGTTGCCCATGTACTGCATGTCGTCGAACACGCCCTCGGCCTCGCCACCCCAGTTGCCGGGCGAGACGTCCTGCGCGCCGCGGAAGACCCGCGGGTAGGCCGCCTGCTGGCGAGCGGAGAACCCGTCCGCCTGTTCCTGCAGCTCCGCCTTGGTCTTGTGGACCGGAGTGACGTCCTTCGGCGGCCACGCGAGCTCCCCGGAACCCGATGCCGACGCCGTTGCCGTGCCCGCGAGACCGATCAGTGCGAGGCCCGTCAGGGCAGCCGCCATCACCTTGCGCATGCGCATTTGTTGAATCCCCCTGTGAGTACGTGCTTGCACGGAGTGAGACGCCGCATGATCACCTGAGGTTGCGTCGGGCTACAGCCAGCCCCGCCGCATGGCCTGGACGCCCGCCTGGAACCGGGTCTGCGCGCCGCACCGGTCCATCAGCTGCCGCACCCGCCGCTGCACCGTGCGCGGCGCGAGCCCCAGCTGCCGTGCGATCGACTCGTCGGTGAGACCCGCGGCGAGCAGTCCCAGCAGGTTCGGGTCCACGTCGGCCGCCGCCGCGTAGATCCCGCCGGGGCTGAACGGGATCCCCTTGTCCCAGTACAGCTCGAACGTCGAGCGCAGCACGTCCAGCAACGCGGACGGCCGGATCAGCAGCACCTTGTCGACCACGTCGCCGTTCACGACGGGCAGCACCGCGGCGTGCAGGTCGATCACCGCGAGCTTGAACGGCAGCGTCGGCGTGACACGGGCGCGTTCGCCGGCCGCGACCAGGTCGATGATCTCCGTGACCCGGCCGGGGATGTCGACGGCGGAACGGTCGTAGACGACCCGCCACTGCACGTCGCGTTCCCGCGTCTCGTCCTCGAGCGCGACGTGCTGGCCCAGCGGCGTCACGTACGGCGGCTGGTCGAGCACGCAGACCTCCCCGCGGGCGCCGCGCAGCAACGCGTGCCACAGCTCGCGGACAGCGTCCACACCGGACACCACCTCGACGAACGCGTTGTCCGCCAGTTCCTCGTCGCGGTTGCGCAGGTACAGCTCCATCAACGGGCCGATGTCCGCGCGGGCCCGGCGGTTCGCCTCCTCGCGGGCCGCGATCAGCGCTTCCACGGCCAGGTCCGGCGCCACTGCCTGCCACACGTCACCGGGCAGGTGCCGGACCAGGCCGAGCTCCCGCATCTCCTCCAGCACCGGGACCGCGACGCCGATCTCGTCCGTGGTGCGGCTTCCGCCCGTTACCAGAAGCTCGTAAACGGCCGTTAGCTCCGGCGCGACGCCCAAGTGTCCGAACACGGCCACATTGTGCGCCATTCGGCGCAGTACCCCTGTCGTGAACACGCCAGTGTCGTCAAACGGACTCCACCAGACCTGTTTTCGCAGGTGTGGCCCGGCTTACGGTCCTCCCCACCTCCGCAGCCGGTTCAGAACACTGACGCCCTCAACGGCACGCGAAGGCCCTGCGTGGAAGGACCTCACGTGAACGGATTGCGACGCACGAGTGTGTGCGCCGCGGCAGTTTCCGCCGCCGTGCTCAGCGTTGTCGCCCCATCGGCGACCGCAGCCCCCGCCCAGATCCAGTCCCAGCCGGACTCGACCCAGGTGAACCGCCCCTTCGAGCGGCTGATCGTCGGCTACAAGCCCGGCACCGCCGAAGCCTCGTCCGACTCCGCTGCCTCGGACGACGCCCGCAGCAAGGGCAAGTCCGTGCACCGCCGCATGTCGAGCGGCGCGGTCGTCGTCGACCTCGGCGCGAAGACCACGAACGCCGACAACACGATCCAGGCGTTCAAGAACGACCCCGACGTCGCCTACGTCGAGCCGGACCTGCTGATGCAGCCGTTCGCCGAGCCGAACGACACCGAGTACTCCCGGCAGTGGGACCTCTTCGAGGCCACCGCCGGCATGAACGTGCCCAGCGCGTGGTCCAGCACCACCGGCGCCGGTGTGACCGTCGCGGTCATCGACACCGGCTACGTCGCCCACAGCGACCTGGCGGACCGGGTCGTCGCGGGGTACGACTTCGTCTCCGACTCGGCGCGGGCCCGTGACAACAACGGCCGCGACTCGAACCCGGCCGACCAGGGCGACTGGGCGGCGCGCGGCGAGTGCGGCACCGACGCCAACGGCCAGCCGGTGCCCGCGCAGGACAGCAACTCCTCCTGGCACGGCACGCACGTGGCCGGCACGATCGCCGCGTCCACCGGCAACGGCAAGGGCATCGCGGGCATCGCCTACGACGCCAAGATCCAGCCGCTGCGCGTGCTCGCCAAGTGCGGTGGCGCCACCTCGGACATCGCCGACGCGATCACCTGGGCGTCCGGCGGCACGGTGACCGGCGTGCCCGCGAACCAGACGCCCGCCAAGGTCATCAACATGTCGCTGGGCGGCAAGTCCTCCTGCTCCACGACGTACCAGAACGCGATCAACGGTGCCATCAACCGCGGCACCTCGGTCGTCGTCGCGGCCGGCAACTCGAACGACAACGCGTCGCTCTACACCCCGGCCAACTGCTCCGGCGTGATCACCGTCGCGGCCTCGTCGCGTGAGGGCAACCGGACGTTCTACTCGAACTACGGCACCCGCATCGACATCGCGGCGCCCGGCGGCGAGACCCGTCGCGGCACCGACACCCCCGGCACCATCACCACGCCGGAGAACGGCATCTGGTCCACGCTGAACGCCGGCACGACCGTCCCCGGTGCGGAGAACTACAAGCCGTACCAGGGCACGTCGATGGCCGCCCCGCACGTCGCGGGCCTCGCGGCACTGCTGGTCGCGAAGAAGCCGTCGCTCACGCCGGCCCAGGTCAAGGACCTGATCAAGACCAACGCCCGCCCGCTTCCCGGCACCTGCTCGGGTGGCTGTGGCGCAGGTCTGGCCGACGCCGCGAAGACCGTGGCCGCGATCGACACGACTCCGCCGCCCTCCGGTGGCCTGGAGAACACGACCGACGTCGCCATCGCGGACCGCGGTGCCGCGGTCACCTCGTCCATCACCTCCACGGTGACGGGCAACGCCTCCTCGACCACCAAGGTCGGTGTGGACATCGTCCACACCTACCGCGGTGACCTGGTCATCGACCTGGTCGCGCCGGACGGCACCGCCTACCGGCTGAAGAACTCGTCCTCTTCGGACAGTGCCGACAACGTGGTGGCGACCTACACGGTCAACGCCTCGTCCGAGGTCGCGGCGGGCACGTGGAAGCTGCGGGTCCAGGACGTGTACTCCGGTGACACCGGGTACATCAACTCCTGGAACCTGACCCTGCGATAGCTCCACGAGTTCGCCGAGGGGCGGCGCCTCCCAGCCTGTTCCTGGGGGAGCGCCGCCCTTTCACATGTGCACCCGCAGGTAACGTCGAGGGCATGGCCACACTGGTGACTTTCCACGCCCATCCCGACGACGAGTGCATCGTGACCGGTGGCGTGATGCGCAAGGCGTTCGAGGAGGGCCACCGGGTCGTGCTCGTCGTGGCGACGCGGGGCGAGGCCGGGGAGGTGCCCGACTTCCTGGAGGAGGGCGAGGAACTCTGGCAGCGCCGCGTCGTGGAGACGCACGCGGCGGCGGACCTGCTGGGCGTCGCGCGCGTGGAGTTCCTGGGCTACCGCGACTCCGGGATGATGGGCGACGAGCTCAACGACCGGCCCGGGTCGTTCTGGACCGCGGACGTCGAGGAGGCGGCCCAGAAACTCGCGGCGATCCTCGTCGAGGAGGACGCGAAGGTGTTCCTGACCTACGACAGCTTCGGCGGTTACGGGCACCCCGACCACATCCAGACGCACCGGGTCGGCATGCGCGCCGCCGAGATCGCGGGCACACCGGCCGTCTACCAGGCGATGGTGCGCGAGTCGGAGTTCCGCGAGGCGTTCCGGCTGGCCGGCCTCGAGGAACCGCCGCCGCTCGGCGAGGGCGCCGTGCCGGAGTCGCGGATCAACGTCGGTGTCGACGTCTCGAAGTACCTGGAGGTCAAGCGGCAGGCGATGCGCGCGCACGCCTCGCAGATCCCCGAGCAGTCGTTCTTCCTGTCGCTCGACGAGCCGACGTTCGCGCACGCGTTCGGCACCGAGTGGTTCATCCGCGAGGGCCACGAACCCGCGACCTCGCTGGACCTGTAGCGACGGCGAACGGGGGCGGTCCGAAGTGGACCGCCCCCGTTCGGTGGTTCAGCTAGTTCACGCGCTGCGGCGGCGACGCAGGAACAGCAGGGTGCCGGCACCGGCGCCCACCAGACCCAGACCCGAGAGCAGCAGCCACAGCGGTGACGCGCCGGTCGCCGCGAGGGGCGGTTCCGGAGCGCTGCCGCCGGGGGCCACCGGGGTCGTCGACGTCGGCGGGACCTCGGAGGACGAGGGCACCTCCGGGGACGTGGCAACCGGCGTCGTCGTGGTGGTCGTCGTCTGCTTGGTCGTCGTGGTCGGCGGCGTCTTCACGCAATCCTTGGTCGTGCGGGTCTCGACCTTGCTCCACCCCTTCTGGAAGTTGGGGTCGTCGTAGGCCGTGATCGTCGCCTCGTAGGTGTGATCGGCGTTGCCGTCACGTTCCCACTTCTGCTCGTCGAGCTTGCCCTTGAAGGTGGTCTTGAACGCCTCGACGCCGTCGATCTTGACGACGACCGTGTTGTCCTTGGCGGTGCCGTAGTCCTTCAAGGACAGGGTGAACCAGGACTTCTGAGTCTTCTCGTCACACCCCTTGTTCACGACAGGGGTGTGCGCCTGGGCCGTGCCGGTCAGTGCCAGCGTGGCCAGCGCGGCGGTAGCGGTCACCGCGAACGCGCCGAGAACTCTCCTTGCCAACGAATCTCTCCTGCTCTGTTTGATGCGTGGCGGGGCCGAGCACACATTCATGATCTGAATCACCCGACCGGGTGAACCGCGTCACGCTAACAACACAGAGCGTTCGAAAGGTCACTGTATGACAACGCTACGGTGTCACCACGGATAGATCCTCATGTTTTCTGTTAGGCCGATCGCGCCCGCGACCAGCCGCATCTGCTCCACACCGCGCACGTCGGCGTCCAGCAGGCGCGGCGAGCAGATCATCACGGCGAGCGTCTGGGCACGGGAGAGCGCCACGTTCAGCCTGTTGCGTGACAGAAGAAAGTCCAGGCCACGGGGCAGGTCCACGGTGGACGACGACGTCATGGACATGATGACGGCGGGTGCTTCCTGGCCTTGGAATCGGTCCACGGTGCCCACTCGAGTTTCGGTGAATCCCGCATCGGCGAGCCGCCGCCGGATCACCCGCACCTGCAGGTTGTACGGCGCCACGACGAGAATGTCCGCATCGGTCAGTTCGCGAGTTTTGCCGTTGTCCGTCCAAGTGCGACCGACGATCGCGCGGACCGTGTCCACCACGGCCTCGGCTTCCTCGACGGACGACGTGATGTTGTGCCGGTGGTCGACCTCGCGCAGGTAGATCCCGGGCTCGATGCCGGAGATCGACCGGTGGGCGGCCGTTTCGTGCGAATGGAGCAGTCCGGCATAGGAGAGTTCGGACACGGGACGGCAGACGGCCGGGTGCATCCGCCGCGTCTCGGCCAGGAAGTAGCCCAGGTGCGGAGGGATCACGTCCGCGTCGCCGAGCAGGTGGCCCAGCGCGGAGGCGTCCGAACCCGGTGGGTGCACGCCCTGCACGACCTGTGGCAGTTGCTGCGGATCGCCCAGCAGCACCAGGTTGCGCGCGGCCGTCGCCACGGCCACCGCGTCGGCCAGCGCGAACTGGCCCGCCTCGTCGATGATCATCACGTCGAACGGCTGCGCCTTGATCACGGCGTTGGAGAACGTCCAGGCCGTGCCGCCGACCAGGTGGCCCTGCGGGTGCTCCTCACGCCACTGCGCCAGCGCGCCGTTGGTCTTCGGCTGGTCCCACGGGAGGCCCTCCTCGGGCTTCTTCTCCTTGGGGCGCTTGGCCATCGGGATGTCGGGATCCACTGAAGACAGCACGTTCTCGACGGCCTTGTGCGACGTCGAGGTCACGGCCACGGTCTTGCCCTGGTCGATCAGGTGCCGCACGAGCTTGGTCGCGAGGTACGTCTTGCCGGCGCCGGGCGGGCCCTGCACCGCCAGCGTCCCGCCGTCGAGCTGGTCGACGGCCTTGATCACGGCCTGCACCACGTCGTCGTGCTGCGGCAACGGCTGCGCTGGCGGCGTGCGCAGCAACAGGTCGATGCCGGGGTTGCGGGGGAGCAGCGGCAGCAGCCCCACGGCCTGCTCGGCCAGTTCCGCGACAGCCTCGTCCTTCGGCGACGCGGGCACCGGACTGCCCGGCAGCACGGCGATCGGCAGTTCGGAGTGCTCCTGCGAGTTGCTCTCGGTCAGCACCAGCTCGTACGGGTTGTCGTCGGCCACCACGGCGTTGCGCGTCACGTTGCCGGGGTAGAGCAGCCGGACCTGCTCGCCCGAACCGAACGGGTGCGGGCGTTCCGGGTCGATCCGCGCGTGCACCTGCCGCTTGTGCGTCCGGACCCGCCCGGCCGGAGGCACCCAGTCCTCGGCCTTGAGCGTGATCGGCACCGCGCAGTTCGAATCCGTCTCCAGGTCGGAGATCGGCGCGAGGGCCTGCCGGAAGTAGTCGCCCCACGCCGGACTCGACTCACGCCGGTGGTAGCCGACCGTCGCCGCGAACAACGCGTGCCCCTCGGCGAGCAACGGCTCCGTCAGCGCCGCCATCCGCCGCGCCCGCTCGGCCGCCTTCTCCAACGACGCCTCGTCGCGCTCCTGAGGCGGCGCGGTCTCGATCTCACGCTCGACCTTGAGGCGCTGCAACAGATCCCGCAGTCCGCGAGTGGGGATCTCGTCGTCCAGCAACGGTTTCAGTGCGGGCAGCGTGTACTCCCGTGTGGACACGCGAAGAACCCGCCGCGTCAACGCACCGAGGTCGACGCAGCGCCGCACCAGTTCGTCCACTTCGGACTCACGGGTCGCCGTCCGCGCGGCCCGCCCGGCGAGGTCGTGCGGAGTGAAGTGGTAGACCGCGCCGGCCGGCGTCCGGTCGACGAACTCCTCGAACGTCCCCTCCCAGCCCGGCGTCCGGAACGTGTCGCCGTCGACCTCCAGGAAGACGTCGTCCTCGGCGGGTTCCGGCAGGTTCGCCAACGCCTCCGGCGCCACGACCTCGTAGGTGATGACGCCCGTGCGTTCCTGCTGCACCTGAAGCCGGGCCTGCGCGGTCAGCGCCGTGAACGAGGTGGGGGAGAGGGTCGCCGGCCGTTCCTCGGTGGCCGCAAGCGCGTCGATCGTGTCAATGCCGACCGAAACCAGCTTCCTCCGCTGGTCAGCCCGAAGCCCGGCCACCAGCGACAGGTCTCGCGCCTCCTCGCGGCCGGAAGCGCAGTGACGGGCGAACCGGCACCCGGTGCAGGCCGCCCGCACGTCACCCCACGACCGCTTGGGCGGGGGTGAGGGCTTCGCGAGCCGCGTCCGCAACCGCCCCAGCAGAGGAGTGAAGTCGGCGATCCTGAAGGACGTCCGGCGGCCGTCGACGATCAGGTGCGCGCGAGAGGCGCCCAACGCCTGCGCCGCCGCGACCAGCGACAGCACGGCCAGGGGAGTGGCGTCCGAGGCCTCGTCGCACGGCTCGTAGCCCTCGGCCGTGCGCACGAGCGTCTGAGCGGTGCAGTGGAACACGCCGTCGAAGAACACCGCGTTCTCGACCAGGTCCGCACCGGAACGCATGTCCGCGGCCGTCCGGGCCGCGGCGAGGTGCAGTTCGGAGGGGTCGCCGCGCCGTTCGTCACGAGCGAGGAAGCTGCGGTGCTCGCATTCGAGCAGGTCGACGAGATCGGACGGGCTGGCGAGCATGGCTGCCGATGCTAGCGCCGCCCCCTGACAGAACGGGCGCGCGACCCGCGTTCATCCCCGAGACCCGGGTCGCGCACCCGCACCACCAGGAGCCGTCAGACGTCCGCGCCATCAGGTGCGGGTCAGACGTTCGCCTCCACCAGGTGCAGCAAGGCCTCGTGATGCGTGTTCGGGTAGTCGTGCGGCCGGAACGGACGCGTCTGCGCGCGCACCAACGCCGCCGCGGCGGCCAGTTCGCCGGTGCGCACCTCGGTGTCGCGGTGCAGGAACGCGAAGTGCGGCTCCCGGACCTCGTCCGGCCACAGGAGCGTGTGCAGCACCAGGACCCCCTGCTGTGGCCGGATGGCCGCCAGCGTCTCCCTGCTCCGCAGGGCGAACTTCACGATCGCGGCGGTCTTGGTGCGCTCCAGCGTCTCCCGCAGCAGCACGTAGGACCGCACGGCCAGGTCGTCCGGCTCCACGTAGTAGCTGCGGTGCAACGCGACCGGGTCCACGTCGACCTGGGGCGCGAACTGCTGCACGTCGATCACGCCGTCCTCCGGCGCCGGCAGGTCACCGGGATCGATCTGCACGATCCGGCCGTCGTCGAGCTCGTAACCCCGCCCGATGTCCTCCGGCGTCAGCCGCAGCGAACACTCGCCGCACACCTGTTGGTGGCGTACGCGGCCACTGTCCTCGCGGTGCACCAGGTGCACCTTGCTGCGATGTTCGGTGGCCGCGGACACCAGCCGCACCGTCATCGTCGACATCCCGAACCGAAGTGCTCCCCGCCACACAGTCCTCATGACAAATGAGTACTCGAACAGGTGTTCAACTAAGCGTAATGCCTGATGAAAGGCATCGTTCGGACGCGTCCGACAGGTGTCTCGGACACGTGTTTCCGACGAAAGTCACTCCGAAGGCCTACTGCGACATCACCAGGGGGAAGGCGCGTAGTCCTTGAGGAAGCAGCCGTACAGGTCCTCGCCGGCCTCACCGCGCACGATCGGGTCGTACACCCGCGCCGCGCCGTCGACCAGGTCCAACGGGGCGTGGAAGCCCTCCTCGGCGAGCCGCATCTTCATCGGGTGCGGGCGCTCGTCGGTGATCCAGCCCGTGTCGACGGCCGTCATCAGGATGCCGTCGGCCTGCAGCATCTCCTCGGCGCTGGTGCGCGTCAACATGTTCAGCGCGGCCTTCGCCATGTTCGTGTGCGGGTGCCCGGAACCCTTGTAGGCGCGGGAGAACTGGCCCTCCATCGCCGACACGTTCACCACGTACTTGCGGCGGTACGACGACTTCGCCATCGAGGCGCGCAGCCGCGAGATCAGCAGGAACGGCGCCGTCGAGTTGCAGAGCTGCACCTCGAGCAGCTCGACCGGGTCGACCTCGTCGACGTTCTGGATCCACGAGTTGACCGGCGCGGTGTCGGGCACCAGGCCGCCCGCGTCGATGTCCTTCGAGCCCGCCATCAACGCCAGCGTCGTCACCGAGTGCGCCTCGGGCACGGCGGTGCCGGGCAGTGCGAGCTGGCCGTGGCCGCCGAACGAGATCAGCTCGGGACGGCGGGCGTCGCCGGTCAGCGCCTCGTGCTCGGCCTGCGCCAGCGGGGTGTAGGCGTTGGCCGAGCGGCGCACGGTCTGCGCGGCGTTGTTGATCAGCACGTCGAGCGGCCCGCGGGACGCCACCTCGTCGGCCAGCGCCAGCACCTGGGCCGGGTCGCGCAGGTCGATGCCGACGATCTTGAGCCGGTCGATCCAGTCGGCGGCGTCGGGCATCGAGGCGAACCGCCGCGCCGCGTCCTTGGGGAAGCGGGTGGTGATCGTGGTGTGCGCGCCGTCACGCAGCAGCCGCAGCGCGATGTACATGCCGATCTTCGCCCGGCCGCCGGTCAGCAGCGCGTTGCGGCCCGTCAGGTCCGTGCGGGCGTCGCGCTTGCCGTGGTTGAAGGCCGCGCAGGCAGGGCAGAGGTTGTGGTAGAAGGCGTCTACCTCGACAAACCTCGTGCGGCACGTGTAGCAGGACCGGGCGCGCAGCAGCGTTCCCGCCGTGGCGCCCTGAGCCGTCGACACGAGGGGAAGGCCCTGCGTCTCGTCGTCGATGCGGTCCGGTGACCCGGTGGCCGTCAGCGCGGTGACGGCGCGGTCGTTGGCCACGATGGCGGCCTTGCGCTCCGTTTTGCGGAACTTCTTCGCGGCCTTGAAGATCTTCGCGGTGGCCCGGCGGACGCGCACGGCGTCGTCGTGTTCGGCCGGCAGGTCCTCGACCTGGGCAAGCACGCGCAGGCAGACTTCCAGCTCTGCGGGGTCGATCGAGGTCATGAGCAGCGATTTTACGCGTTGAGGGGTGGTGGTCCGGTGACCGGGCCTGAACTGCTGGTGCTCTGGGACATCGACGGCACGCTGATCTCGGCACGCGGCTTCGGCGGGCTGATGTACCGCGAGGCGTTCCGCAGCGCCTTCGGCAGGGAGCTCAGCGGCCCCGTCGACCTCGGCGGCCGCACCGAGGCCGACATCATCGAGGAGACGCTGCGCCTGCACGGCATCGAGCACACGGAGGAGGCGGCCCGGCTCCTCGCCGACGCGCTCGCGGACTCCTTCGAGGCCCGGCGCGCCGAGCTGTCCGGCCATGGCGAGGTGCTGCCGGGGGCGTTGGACGCCCTCCACCACTTCGCGGGCGACCCGCGCGTGCACCAGGGCGTGCTGACGGCGAACCTCAGGAGCGTGGCGCTGGTCAAGCTGGAGGAGTTCGGCCTGGCGCACCTCGTCGACTGGGAGGTCAGCTCGTTCGGCGACGAGCACGCCGACCGGGCCGAACTGGTGACGATCGCCCGTGAACGCGCGCGGCACATCCGGCCGTTCGCCCACGACGAGGTGGTGCTCATCGGCGACACGCCGCACGACGTGTACGCGGCCACGAAAGCGGGTGTGCGGCTGGTCGCCGTGGCCACCGGGCGCAACGACGCGGACGACCTGCGCCGGGCCGGTGCCGAGGTCGTCCTCGACGACCTGGCGGACCTGGACGAGCTGACCAGGCAGGTGTGGAAGCACACGTCTCAGGGAGTCCCCGCGGACCACGAGGATGAGGTCTAACGGGCTCTGGCCCTCGATCGATCACGGCGTTATGGTGCGCGGCATGCCCACAGCAGGCGGCCCGACAGTCAAACGGCTGTCCCAGCCGGACGCCGACATCAAACCCAAGGCCCTCGGCTTGCCCCGAGGCCGCACGGTGATCTCGGTCTTCGGCTCCACAGAAGACATCGAGACGGATCTCGCCGCGAAGTTGTTGCCGGTGCTCAGATCCGTCGTCGTGACCGCGGCGCGCAACGGCGCCGTGTTCGTCACCGAAGGCACCGACCGAGGCGTTGTCCACTTGCTGGGCATGGCTTTGCAGGCGTGCGAGCAGCGCTGGCCCGTCGTGATCGGAGTCGCGCCGAGCAGCAAGGTGCACGACCTGACCGAGAGCGCCACCAACGGTCAGGTCCCGCTGGAACCCAACCACAGCGTCGCCGTCGTCGTCCCCGGTTCGGAGTGGACGGACGCGACCCCGGTGCTGTTCCGCACGATCGACGCCGTGCGCCACAAGAAGCCCGTCGTCGCCCTCGTCGTCGGAGGCGAGAGCGAGCGGGAGGTGGTCGACCACCTCAGCGGCGACAACCCGTTGCTGGTGCTCGCCGGCACGGGCGGCCTCGCGGACCGCATCGCGACCGGTGACCTCTCCGGCGACCTCGCGGTGCTGGTGCGCAGCGGCAAGATCTTCATCATCCACGTGGACGAGGGCCCCGGTAAGGCCGTCACCGCGCTGGAACGGTTGCTGGGCAAGGAGAAGCCCGTCAAGCCGCCGAGGATCCTGCCCAAGGTCCGGTATCGGGCCCCCGAACCGAGGCCGTTGGTCGACCCCGGTTTCGTCGTCGCGTACCCGATGCTCGCCGACGCCATCCACGACGCGAACCAGGTCGTCGCGCCGGTGTTCCAGGAACTCGACGCGGAAGCCGAGGTCGAGCAGAACCGCTACCGGCTCACGGCCGTGCTCGCGATCGCGGGCGGCCTGACGACGACGGTGTTCGCCGCGCTGCAGACGTGGCTGAAGGACACTCCGTGGCCCGGGGTGCTCGTCGTGGCGGGCGGCGCGTTCGCCGCGGCCATCACGATCGTGGCGCGCAAGCGCGAGTCGCTCGACAAGTACCTGACGGCCCGGTCGCGCGCGGAACGCCTGCGGGCGTTGTACTTCGCGCACCTCGCCTCCGTGGCGCCCGCCACGGAGGAGGAGCGCCTGGACAAGGTGGCGGACCTGGAAGCCGCGGTCAGCAACCGCAAGCACGAGGTGGTCAGGACATGAGCGACAAGCTGAGGCAGGCGCAGTTCGTCGAGGCGTACCTGCGCCACCGCTTCCAGGACCGGCTCGACCACTTCGAACGCAGCCGCAGGCGCTACTCGCGTGCCCGCACGTGGACGGTCGCGCTCGCCGCGGCTCTGTTCATCGCCGCCGCCGCGGCCGCCGCGATCGGCATGGCGGACGGGCCGCGCAGGGCCATGTGGGCTTTCGTGGCAACGACTTTGGCCGCCCTGGGCACAGCCATGTCGCTGTACGAGGCGACGTTCGGGTTCCGTCGCCTGGCGCGGGAGAGCGCCACCACTTCCGTTGCGCTGCAACGACTCGCGGTGGACGGTCCCACGCCGGACGATGTGGACGACGAACGGCTGGTCGCATTTGTGACCGAAGTGGAGTCGGTGCTGAGGTACGGCCGGTAAAAGTCGAATCCCGGAGGAAATCGTACTGCCCGGGTTCGTGAAATCGCTTCCACGGTTAGCACGCAGCGTGGGTGATCGATTACGGTAAGCACAGGTTCTGGTGTTTCGGTCACTCACTTGCCATGATGACTACATCCCCCGATGCGGAAGCAGGCACGACATGACTTGGGCGCGTCCCGCGATCGCCGAGCCCGAAACCGGCACCTTCGCCGAGGCCAAGGCTCTGGAAAAGGAGCACAGCACGATTCAGAACAGCAAGGCGGCTCGCACCGTGGCGTCTCACGCCATGGACTCGCTCGACTGCGCCGACCTGCTGGAGATGCTCGGCCTGAGCGCCACGGAGGGCAAGGTCCGGGCGTAACCCCGCGACTGGATCCACCACTCGGCCACCAGCAGGTTCACCACGAACGACAGCCAGTTCGCGGTGGCGAAGATGAGCAGCCCGTCCCCGTCGGGCATCAGTGAGCCGAGAGCCAGGCCCCAGAGGCGACCCGTCACGGCGGCGCCGGTGAGTGCGAACCCGCGGATCATCCAGATGCGGTGTTCGCCGAACTGGCGCCGCCGTGCCGTTTTGAGGCCGTACACCGCGCTGACGAACCACAGCGCAGACAGGACCGTCAGCGGTGCGGACGACGCCAGGCCGGCCAGCGACAGTTGGGCGCACACGACGCCGAGCACCGATGACGGCAGCACCGCCGCGAAGTAGACGCGGCCCATCACCCGGTGCACCCGCGGATGTCGGCGCCGCAGGCCCGGCCAGAACTGCGATACACCCGCCAGAACCGCGACCGTTCCGGTGAAGATGTGCGCGATCAGCAGCCCGTAATGCACCGGTCCGTGCAGCGGCGGCCTGGACTGGCTCATGTCCAGGGTGACGTACGCGCTCGCCGCGAAGATCGTTATCGCCACGCAGACCAACCCTGACACCGCCAGCCAGGCGGCGTACCCCCTCGAAGTCTTCATGCTCAGAAGCCTGTCAACGGCTTCACTCGAACGCGCTGGTGTGCGCCCCCGAGCGAGCACTGGGGAACGCCCTACTGGGATGATGGGACTCATGCGGACGGTCGAGATCTCCGAAGAGCCGATCAGGCTAGGACAGTTCCTCAAGCTGGCGCAGCTGGCCGAGGACGGCGGGCACGCAAAGGTGCTCATCGAGGACGGAGAAGTCCACGTCAACGGCGCTGTGGAGGTGCGGCGCGGTGCACAGTTGCGCCACGGTGACGTTGTGGCCGTGGAGGGTGACGAAGTGCGCATTTCCGTTCGGGCGTAACCTGTTGCTCCGTTCGGCGGTAAGTACATGCACAATCGCAGTCGATCAGACTAGGGCCTGAAGACCTGTTCTGAACGATTACCTCGGGACATACGTAACCTTTATGTCCCTTGTGGACATCTGGAATCGTCTTGTGTCGCCACGTTTTCACAGCCGTGAGACGCGCGTCACGTCCGGTATTCGGGCACTGGGGAAAATTTTTCCCGGGTCTGTAACGCGGATGCCGGAACATGCGAATCACCGGTAGCGAGCTTCGGCGGCCGAGCCTGGACGACGGCGTGGCCGAAGATCGCGAAGTCCCAAGTTTGAAGGTCCTCGGGGTGACCTGCGTTCGTGCACGTCCGGAATCGCCGCTGAGCCGGGGAGATCAGAACGATGAGTGAGCAGGTCCGCGCTGCCCGTGACGTCGACGGGTTGCGCTCCACGCTCAACACTCTGTCGGAACACAGACAGACCCATCCACCCGTAGCGCGCTGGGAAAGTCGCTACCGATACGCCGTGATCACCGCAGATGTGCTGACCGTTGTCCTGGTCGTCATCGCCGTCGGTGCCGTCATGAGCATGCGTCACACGGCCTTCGGCCCGCTTTCCCTTGCATTGCTGGACATACTCACAGTAGTTCTCGTGGTCGGTTCGCTCGCCATCAACCGCGTGTGGACGCCGACCGTTCTCGGCCAGGGAGCCGAGGAGTTCCGAAGACTCGGCCGGGGTTTGTTCGGTGCCGTTGTGGCGCTCGGCCTCGGAGCGCTCGCCGTCGACATCCCCGGCGCCCGCCTGTGGATCTTCGTCGTGGTCCCCGCGATCGCCCTGGTCGCGTTTCCCATGCGCTACCTCCTGCGCCGCCCGCTGCACCGCGGCCGCAGTGAAGGACGTTTCCTGCTCTCGGTCCTCGCCGCCGGCAACCTGGACACCGTCGAGGACCTCATCCTCCGCACCAAGCGCGTCGCCCACCTGGGCTGGCGCGTGGACGCGATCTGCACGATCGACGGCCGCGGCCGCTCCGGCACGGACGTCGACGGCGTGCCCGTCGTCGGCCAGCTGCGCGAGCTCGCCGAGCACGTCCGCCGCGGTGGGTACCGCATCGTCGCCGTCACGCCCGACGCCTACTGGACACCTCGCCGTCTCCAGCAGCTCGCGTGGGCACTCGAGGGCTCCGGTGCCGAAATGGTCGTGTCGCCCGGTCTCATGGAGGTCGCCGGCCCGCGGCTGCACATGAGCGCCGTGCTCGGCATGCCGCTGCTGCGCGTGAGCGAACCGGCACTGAGCGGATTCCGCCGTCTGGTCAAGGAAGTCGTCGATCGCGTCGGAGCGTTCGTCCTCCTGGTCCTGCTGGCACCGCTCATGTTCGCCGTCGCGGCGTTCGTGATGATCGACAGCCGTGGTCCCGTGTTCTACCGCCAGAAGCGGGTCGGCAAGACCGGTGTCCCGTTCACGATCATCAAGTTCCGCACGATGGTGACCAACGCCGACGCGTTGCGCGCCAGGCTCGCCGGTGTCGACGAAGGCAACGGCGTGCTGTTCAAGATGAAGAAGGACCCGCGCATCACCAAGGTCGGCACGTTCCTGCGCCGCTACTCGATCGACGAGCTACCGCAGCTGTTCAACGTCCTCGCGGGCAGCATGTCGCTCGTCGGTCCGCGCCCGCCGCTGCCGGAGGAGACCGCGAAGTACTCCTCGGACGTGCGGCGCCGCCTGCTGGTGAAGCCCGGCCTGACCGGTCTGTGGCAGGTGAGCGGCCGGAGCGATCTCTCGTGGGAGGAGTCGATCCGCCTCGACCTGCGCTACGTCGAGGACTGGTCGCTCGCACTCGACCTCGTGATCATGTGGAAGACCTTCCGCGCCGTCTTCGGCGGCCAGGGGGCCTACTGATGGGGAACCAAGACGTGATTGGCCTTGCTGTCATCGGAGCCGGGTACTGGGGGCCGAACCTCGTTCGCAACGCCCAGGCCACCCCGGCGCTGCACCTGCGCTACCTGTGCGACCTCGACGTGGAGAAGGCCCAGCGCGTGCTGGGCCAGTACTCCACGGTCCGCGCCACCGCGTCGCTGGACGAGGTCCTCGCCGATCCCGACGTCCACGCGGTCGCCATCGCCACCCCCGCCGCGACGCACCTGCCCGTCGCCCTCGCGGCGCTGGAGGCCGGCAAGCACGTCCTCGTGGAGAAGCCCCTCGCGGCCAACTTCGAGGACGGCCTCAAGCTCGTCGAGACCGCCGAGCAGCGCGGCCTCACGCTGATGCTGGACCACACCTTCGCCTACACGTCGTCGGTGCAGCACCTGCGCAAGATCATCCGCGGCGGCGACCTCGGTGACATCCAGTACATCGACTCGGTGCGCATCAACCTCGGTCTGGTGCAGCCGGACGTCGACGTGCTGTGGGACCTCGCCCCGCACGACCTGTCGATCTTCGAGGCGATCCTGCCCGACGACGTCCGCCCGGTGGAGGTCTCGGCACACGGCTCCGACCCCATCGGCGCCGGCGTCGCGTGCGTCGGCCACCTCACGGTGCGGCTGTCCAACGGGGCGATCACGCACGTGCACGTGAACTGGCTGTCGCCGACGAAGATTCGCACGATGGTCATCGGCGGTTCGCAGCGCACGGTCGTGTGGGACGACAACAATCCCGCGCAGCGACTGTCCATTTACGACCGGGGCGTCGACCTCTCCCCGGAGCAGCAGAAGATCTCCTACCGCACCGGCGACATGGTCGCGCCGGCGCTGGTGGAACGCGAGGCGTTGCGGTCGATGATGGCGGAGTTCGCCGCGTCCATCACCGAGAAGCGCGCGCCGCTGACCGACGGCCGCGCGGGACTGCGCGTGCTGGCGGTGCTGGAGGCGGCGTCGGAGTCGCTGCGCGCCGGCGGAGTTTTCGTTCCTGTTCAACAAGTCGAAGGCAGGGTTTCTTGATGTCGGCCCCCCAGGATCTGGCCCAGAAGGATCTGGCTCAGCCGATCACCGGTCAGCGCGCGCTCGTCACGGGCGGCGCCGGAACGATCGGTTCGTCGGTGGTGGACCAGCTCGTCGAGGCCGGCGCGGCCGAGGTCGTGGTGCTGGACAACTTCGTGCGCGGCCGCCGGGAGAACCTGGCCTCCGCGCTCGAGTCCGGTGTCGTCCGCATCGTCGAGGGCGACATCAACGACAAGGCGCTGGTGCGCGAGCTGACCGAGGGCAAGGACCTCGTGTTCCACCTCGCCGCCATCCGCATCACCCAGTGCGCGGAGGAACCTCGCCTCGCGCTGGAGTGCCTGGTCGACGGGACGTTCACGATCCTCGAGGCCGCCGCGGCCGCCGGGGTGAAGAAGGTCATCGCGTCGTCGTCGGCGTCGATCTACGGGCTCGCGGAGTCGTTCCCGACCAACGAGCGGCACCACCCGTACAACAACGACACCTTCTACGGCGCCGCGAAGGCGTTCAACGAAGGCATGCTGCGCAGCTTCAAGGCCATGTACGACCTCGACTACGTGGCGCTGCGCTACTTCAACGTGTACGGCCCGCGGATGGACGTCCACGGTCTGTACACCGAGGTGCTCATCCGCTGGATGGAGCGCATCGTCGACGGCAAGTCGCCGCTCATCTTCGGCGACGGCGCCCAGACGATGGACTTCGTGCACGTGCACGACATCGCCCGCGCCAACATCCTCGCGGCCAAGGCGCCGGTCACGGACACGGTGTACAACATCGCGTCCTCCCAGGAGACCTCGCTCAAGGAGCTCGCCCTCGCGTTGCTTGCCGCGATGGACTCCGACCTGCCGCTGGAGCACGGCCCCGAGCGCAAGGTGAACGGCGTGACGCGCCGTCTCGCCGACATCAGCCTCGCGGCCACCGATCTCGGGTGGAAGCCCGAGATCGAGATGGACGGCGGACTGCGCGACCTCGTCGCGTGGTGGCGTGCCGAGAAGGCCGCCGCCGAGCAGAACGCCGGATAACACCCCGAAAGCCGCGGCCGCGGCGCCGCCGGCACCCCCAGGCCGGCGTGCGCCGCGGCCGCACCTCCAGCACGAACGTTCGCTGGACCGGCTGGAACCCACCGCCGTCGGGTTCCAGTCACGACCCCCCCGCCGTCAGCGGGTGCCGTCCTGCTCCTCTCCGCCGTCGAGCAGGACGGCGCCCGCCGGCACCAGACCCACCGATGAAGGGCAGTACCAGTGATTCCGGTTATGCGGCCGTTGCTCGGTGAGGAAGAGGCGCTCGCCGCCGCCGAGGCCGTCCGGTCCGGCTGGGTGGCGCAGGGCCCGCGAGTCCGGGAGTTCGAAGAGGCGTTCGCCGCGTCGGTCGGCGCACGACACGGCGTGGCCGTGTCGTCGTGCACCACCGGCCTGCACCTCGCCGTGCACCTGCTCGGCATCGGCCCCGGCGACGAGGTCGTCGTGCCGTCGTTGTCGTTCATCGCCACCGCGAACGCCGTGCGCTACACCGGCGCGACCCCCGTCTTCGCCGACGTCGAGGTCGAGACCGGCAACCTCAGTGCGTCCACAGTGGAACCGGTGCTCACCGAACGCACCCGCGCGGTCATGGTCGTGCACCAGGCCGGCGTGCCCGCGGACGTCGACGCCCTCAAGGCGTTCTGCGAACCGCGTGGCATCGCGGTGATCGAGGACGCGGCCTGTGCCGCGGGCTCCACCTACAAGGGAAAGCCGGTCGGCACGAACGCGCTGCTGGCCGCCTGGTCGTTCCACCCGCGCAAGCTCCTCACCACCGGTGAGGGCGGCATGGTCACCACCGACGACCCCGACTGGGCCGTTCGGCTCAAGCGCCTGCGCGAACACGGCATGAGCGTGTCCGCCGCGGACCGCCACAACGGCGGGTCGGCCGTCATCGAGCAGTACCTGGAGACGGCGTTCAACTACCGGATGACCGACATCCAGGCCGCCGTCGGCCTGGTCCAGCTGTCCAAACTGGACGCGATCATCGCCCGTCGCCGTGAGTTGGCCGCGCGTTACCACGAGTTGCTGGCGGACACCGGCATCACCACGGTCACCGACCCCGAGTACGGCACGACGAACTACCAGTCGTTCTGGGTCTGGCTGCCCGAGGGCGCGGACCGCCAGGAAGTCCTCGCCGGCCTCGCCGAACGCGGTGTCAGTGCACGGCGCGGAATCATGGCGTCACACCTCGAACCCGCCTACGAGGGCCACCCCTGCGCGGAACTGCCGGTGACGGAGGCCTTCACGGCCCGGACGCTGATCCTTCCGCTCTTCCACGACATGACCGAGTCCGAACAGGACGCAGTCGTGTCAGCGTTGTCGGAAACTCTCCACGCATCCCGTCTGACCGTGCGTGGTTGAAAGATAAAGATTCAACCCCCACCGGAACATTTTTGTGTTGACACGTAACAGTTTTAACCAGATCGCCGACGTTCGGAGTAGCAGCCCTGTGCTGTCCAGCGTAGTGCGCGGATCACACACGGTAACTCCGTCCGAGAGGTGAAACCCAATGGTGGCTCAGCAGTCGCGTCTCGTGCGGGTGCTTGTGATCACGGCATTAATCGCATCGACGATGTTCGTGCTCGGCGTCTTCAACCCCCCGAAGGCCAACGCCGCTCCGTGTGACTTCCCCGTCACCAACAAGGTCGCCTGTGAGAACACGCAGACCGGGGCGGACAACTGGCAGGCCCAGTACCGGGACGACACGATCCTCGGGTACACGACGGACATCAGCTACAACATCGGCCAGACCGTCAGCTTCAAGATGCTGACGTCGGCCTCCTCGTACAAGCTCGACATCTACCGGATGGGCTGGTACGGCGGCAAGGGCGCCCGGTACATGGGCACGGTCAACCGCAACACACCGCAGAACCAGCCACCGTGTCTGCGGGACACGCCGTCCGCGCTCGTCGACTGCGGCAACTGGGCGGTGTCGGTCAGCTGGAACATTCCGTCCACCGCGGTCTCCGGCATCTACTACGTGCGCATGACGCGCAACGACACCGGTGCCGAGAACGAGATGGCGTTCGTCGTCCGCGACGACAGCTCGACCTCGAAGGTCTTCTTCCAGACCTCCGACGCCACCTGGGTCGCCTACAACCGCTACGGCGGCAACAGCCTCTACTTCGGTGACGGCCCCGGCCAGGGCGGCAGCTCGTACAAGGTCAGCTACAACCGCCCGTACACCGGCGGTGACGGCGACGAGAACTTCATCTTCAACGCCGAGTACCCGATGCTCAGGTTCCTGGAGCGCAACGGGTACGACATGAGCTACACGACCGACGTGGACTCCGCCCGCCGCGGCAACCTGATCAAGAACCACAAGGTCTTCATGGCGGTCGGCCACGACGAGTACTGGTCGAACGAGCAGTGGAACAACGTGATGGCCGCCCGTGACGCGGGCGTGCACATGGCGTTCCTGACCGGCAACGAGATCTTCTGGAAGACGAAGTGGGAGAAGAGCATCGACTCCTCCCAGACCGACTGGCGCACCATCGTCTGCTACAAGGAGACGAAGGGGGCCCAGAACGACGGCGAGAACACCTGGACCGGCACGTGGCGAGATCCTCGCTACAGCCCGCCCCAGGACGGCGGCAGGCCCGAGAACGCCTTGCTCGGCAACATGTTCACCGTCAACGGCCGGCGTGACGACGCGCTGCAGGTCCCGGCCGCGTACGGCAAGATGCGGCTCTGGCGCAACACCGACCTGGTGAACCTCGCCGCGGGCACCACGTACACGTTCGAGCCCGGCACGCTGGGCTACGAGTGGAACACCGTGTACGACAACGGCTTCCAGCCCGCCGGCGTCGCGCAGATGTCGCGCACGACGGTGAACCTCGACGGCTACTACGCGCTGAAGAACTACGGCGACGAGTACGGCTCGAGCACCGAGACGCACGCGATCACGTACTACCGCGCGCCTTCCGGCGCCCTGGTGTTCGGGGCCGGCACGGTCCAGTGGGCGTGGGGCGTCGACGACGAACACGCGTTCCCGACCAACACGCCGACGTCGGACAAGCGGATCAAGCAGGCGACGGTCAACTTCCTCGCGGACATGGGCGTGCAGCCCTACCAGCTGTGGGCGGCCGACCAGCTGACCATCTCCGGCGCCATCAACGACAACGCGGCGCCCGGCGTGCAGATCACGACCCTGCCCGCGCAGTCGACGGTGGGCCAGGCCTACACCTTCAGCGGCACCGTGATCGACGCCGCCGGCAAGGTCGCGGGCGTCGAGGTCTCGACCGACGGCGGCACGCGCTGGCACTACGCGAACTGGCAAGCCGGCCAGACGTCGTGGAGCTACACGTACACGCCGAACCAGTCCGGCACGGCACAGCTGAGGGTTCGCGCGGTCGACGACTCGCTGAACCTCTCCGCGCCCGTCTCGGCCACACCGAGCGTCACCGCCAAGACCTGCCCGTGCGGCATGTTCTCCGGCACGGAGGTCCCGAAGGTCGCTTCGGCCAACGACAACTCGCAGCTCGAGCTCGGCGTGAAGTGGCGCGCCGCGAGCAACGGCTACGTCCGCGGCGTGAAGTTCTACAAGGGCGCCGGCAACACCGGCACGCACACCGGTTCGCTGTGGTCCTCCACCGGTGACCTGCTCGCCACCGGCACGTTCACCAGCGAGAGCCCGACGGGCTGGCAGACGCTGCTCTTCCCGTCGCCGATCGCGGTGAACGCGAACACGACCTACGTCGTGTCGTACTACACGCCCACAGGGCACTTCGCCTACGACACCGGCGGGTTCTACCAGCAACAGGCGTACATGCAGCCGATCACCGGCCTGCAGTCCGGTGTGGACGGACCGAACGGCGTCTTCCGCTTCGGCGCCGGCTTCCCGAACCAGACGTTCGACCACACCAACTACTGGGTCGACGTGGTGTGGGCGACGGACCCCGGTCCCGACACCCGCGCGCCGATCCAGAGCGCGACGTCCCCGGTGACCAACGCCGGTTCCGTCGCGCTGAACACCACGGTGTCCGGCACGTTCGACGAGAACGTGACGCTCGCCTCGGCCCAGGTCACGGTGACAGGGCCGTCGGGTGCGGTCACGGGCACCAAGTCGATCTCGAACGACGCCCGCACGATCACGTTCACGCCGTCCGCACCACTGGCGGCGGCCACGGCCTACACCGTCACGATGAGGGCGGCCGACGCGGCGGGAAACCTGTCCGCGCAGTCGAACTGGACGTTCACGACAGGCTCGCCGCGCCCGGCGACCTGCCCGTGCACGGTCTGGGACGACTTCGCGGCACCGGCCGTGATCGACTCCGGTGACACGAGCCAGGTCGAGGTCGGCACGAAGGTCCGCTTCGACGGCAAGGGCGAGGTGCTCGGCGTCCGCTTCTACAAGGGCACCGGCAACACCGGCACGCACACCGGCTCGCTGTACACCTCCACGGGTCTGCTGCTCGCGACCGGCACGTTCACCGCGGAGACCACGTCCGGCTGGCAGAAGCTGATGTTCACCTCGCCGGTCCAGGTGCAGGCGAACACGACGTACGTCGTGTCGTACAACGCCCCGAACGGCCGGTACTCGGTCACCTCCGGCTACTTCAACGGCCAGGAGGCGAGCTACCAGTCGCTGCACGCGTTGCAGAACGGCGCGGACGGCGGCAACGGCGTCTACAAGTACGGCACCGGTTTCCCGAACAACTCCTACAACGCCACGAACTACTGGGTCGACGTCATCTACCGCAACGGCCTCAACGGTGACACCACGCCGCCGACGATCACGAACCGCGCGCCGGCCGTGAACGCGACGAACGTGGGCCTGCAGAGTGCGCTGACGGCGACGTTCAGCGAGCCGGTCGACCCCGCGTCGGCGCAGATCTGGCTGAAGGACCCGAAGGGCGCCAAGCTGTCCGGCTCGGTGTCGCTGTCCGGCGACCAGAAGACGGTCACCTGGACGCCGTCCGCCAAGCTCGTGTCGGGTACGCAGTACCAGGCGCACGTGGGCATCGCGGACGTCAACGGCATCGCGATGACGGCTGCCGCGGAGTGGAACTTCACGACCACGACCACCGCGACCTGCCCGTGCTCGCTCTTCAGCACGGCGACGGTGCCGGACGAGACGTCCGCGGACGACTCGGGCGCCTACGAGCTCGGTGTGAGGATCACCCCGACCCAGTCGGGCCAGATCACCGGTGTCCGCTTCTACAAGGGAACCGGCAACACCGGCACGCACACCGGCAGCCTCTGGAACGCGAGCGGTCAGCGCCTCGCCACGGGCACCTTCACGGGTGAGACCGCGACGGGCTGGCAGACGCTCACGTTCTCGCAGCCGGTGATCGTCAGCTCCGGCCAGACCTACACCGCCTCGTACACGACGACCACCGGGCACTACGCGGTGAACGCCGGGTACTTCGGGACGGGTGCGGTCACCTCCGGTCCGCTGACGGCGCCGCAGGAGACGAACGGCGTGTTCACTCCGGGCAACGGGTTCCCGACCATGACCTACGGCTCCGGCAACTACTGGGTCGACGTGGTCTACCAGCCCAACGCGGACAACGTCGCTCCGGTCGCGCAGTCGCACACGCCGCTGAGCGGCGCGTCGGAGGTGGCGCTGAACTCGGCGGTCACCGTGTCGTTCGACGAGCCCGTGGACCTCAACTCCGCGCAGTTCGACGTCACCGACCCCGGTGGCGCGAAGATCGCCGGCACGCGGTCCCTCTCGCCGGACAGCAGGATGATCACGTTCACGCCTGCCGCTCGTTTCGCGGCGTCCACCGTGTACTCGGTGAGCGCCAAGGCCGCGGACACGTTCGGCAACATGATGGCCAACCCGGTCACGTGGTCGTTCACCACGACGACGACGCAGACCTGTCCGTGTTCGCTGTTCAGCGCGGCGACCGTTCCGACGGTGACCTCGGCTGACGACAACGGCGCGTACGAGCTGGGCGTCAAGTTCACGTCGAGCGCGAACGGGCAGGTCACCGGCGTGAAGTTCTACAAGGGCGCGGGCAACACCGGCACCCACACCGGGTCGCTGTGGTCCGCGGACGGCCAGCGCCTGGCCACCGGCACGTTCTCCGCTGAGACGGAGTCCGGCTGGCAGACGCTGACGTTCTCCCAGCCGGTCGCGATCACGGCCGGTACGGAGTACACGGCCTCGTACACGACCACCACGGGTCATTACGCGGTGAACGCCGGCTACTTCGGTACGGTCACCTCGCCGCCGTTGACCGCCACTCCGTCCGCCGGTGTGTTCACGGCCGGGTCGGGCTTCCCGACCTCGACCTACAACGGTGGCAACTACTGGGTGGACGTGGTGATCGGGTGATGGTGATGTGCCTGTGACCGCAAGGCCACTGCTGTTCGTCGGGGCAGGTGGACTCGCTCGCGAGACTCTCGCGGCGGTCCGCCTCCTCCCGGAGACGTGGAACCCCCTCGGGGCGCTCGACGACTCCACCGCCCTGCACGGCACCCTGATCGACGGGGTGCCCGTGCTGGGCGGGCTCGACCTCCTGGCTGACCATCCGGACGCGGCCGTCGTGCTGTGCATCGCGAGTGCGCGGCGGTCGCTGGTCCGGCTGAAGGTGGCCAGGACGCTCGACCTGCCGGACGAGCGGTGGGCCACCATCGTGCACCCGGCGGCGGTGACGTCCGGCGCCTCTCTGGGCGCCGGAACGATCCTGCTCGCGGGAGTCGTCATCACGACGCCGCTTTCCGTCGGCCGGCACGTGGTGGCGATGCCCCAGGTGCTGATCACCCACGACGACGAGGTGTCGGACGGCGTCACGTTCGCCGGCCGCGCCTCGCTCGCGGGGTCGGTGCACGTCGGGGAGGCCGCGTACCTCGGACAGGGAGCCATGGTGCGCGAGGGTCTGAAGATCGGCGCCGGTGCCGTGATCGGCATGGGAGCCGTTGTCCTGCAGGACGTTCCGGCAGGAGAAACGTGGGCCGGCGTGCCGGCCCGCCCGTTGCGTGGGGAGAGCGCGTGATCGAGATTCCACTGGTGGACCTGCGTGCCCAGCACGAGCAGGTGGCCGACGAGGTGGCCGACGGCTGGGCCGAGGTGCTCAAGACGACAGCCTTCATCAACGGCCCCCAGGTCGCCCGGTTCGAGTCGGAGTTCGCCGCCTACCAGGAAGTTCCGCACGCCATCGGCGTCGGCAACGGCACCGACGCCATCGAGCTGGCGTTGCGTGCGCTGGGCGTCGGCCACGGCGACGAGGTCGTGCTGCCCGCCAACACCTTCATCGCCACGGCCGAGGCCGTCGCCCGTGCCGGCGCGACGCCCGTGCTCGTGGACTGCGTCGACGACACGCTGCTGATCGACGTCTCGCAGGTGTCCTCCGTGGTCACTTCGCGCACCAAGGCCGTCGTGCCGGTGCACCTCTACGGCCAGGCCGCCCCGGTCGAACTGCTGCCGCTGGGCCTGCCGGTCGTCGAGGACGCCGCCCAGGCCCAGGGCGCGCGCCGCAACGGCGTCGCGATCGGCGGTCTCGGTGTCGCCGCGGCGACCTCGTTCTACCCCGGCAAGAACCTCGGTGCGTACGGCGACGGCGGCGCGGTGCTGACGACGTCGGACGCCATCGCCGAGTCGGTCCGGTTGCTGCGCGAGCACGGTTCCCCGCGCAAGTACGAGCACCCGGTCCTCGGCTTCAACAGCCGCCTCGACACGCTGCAGGCCGTCGTCCTGTCCGCGAAGCTGCGCCGCCTGGAGGGCTGGAACCAGGCCCGCCGCGCCGCCGCGTCCCGCTACACCGAGATGCTGGCCGATGTGGAAGGCGTGCGCACTCCGGTGGTCCTGGACGGCAACCTGCCCGTCTGGCACCTCTACGTCGTGCGGGTTGCTGAGCGCGACCGCGTTCTGAAGGCGTTGCACGAGGCCGGAATCGGCGCCGGCATCCACTACCCGACGCCGCTGCACAAGACGGGCGCGTTCGCTCACCTGGACGGCTCGTTCCCGATCGCGGAGACCTCGGCTGCGGAGATCCTGTCCCTGCCGCTGTTCCCCGAGATCACCGAGGCGCAGCAGACCCGCGTCGTCGAGGCGCTGAAGGCAGCGCTCTGATGACCGGGGTCCGCGTGCATCCCAAGGGGTTGTGCGAGTCCGAGGACGTCGGCGATGGCACGCGCGTGTGGGCGTTCGCGCACGTGCTGCCCGGCGCGCGCATCGGCCGTGACTGCAACATCTGCGACGGCGCGTTCGTCGAGTCGCGCGCGGTGCTGGGCAACAACGTGACGGTCAAGAACGGGACTCTCGTCTTCGACGGCGTCACTTGTGAGGACGACGTGTTCCTCGGGCCGAACGTGTTGTTCACCAACGACCTGCGGCCTCGTGCGCACGTCAAGAAGACCGGCGACGCGCTGGAGACCACGCTGGTTCGGCGTGGGGCGACTCTCGGCGCTGGCGCGATCGTCGTGTGCGGGACGGAGATCGGTGAGCACGCGTTCGCCGCGGCCGGTGCGGTGATCACCCGCTCGGTGCCCGCGCATGCGTTCGTGGCGGGCAACCCGGCCGTGGTGAAGGGCTGGGTCTGTGCTTGTGGGGTGCGGCTCTCAGACGATCTGTCTTGTCCCGAGTGCGGGGTCCGGCACGAGGAGACTCCGGACGGTCTGAAAGCCGTCTGATGTCGCGTCCAGGGCCGCCGAAACCTCGCTTCGGCGGCCTTTCGCGTTGCCGTGTGGGCTACTCCGGGCGTGGTTGCCACTGAATCCCGGTTGGCCGCTGCCCTCCGGTCGTCAGGAACTCGTGTGCGGCTCGGCGCACCTCGGCCAGCGGAAGTTCCGCGCCGGGCGGGTACTCGGTATCGGACCCCATGTAGTAGTAGAGCGGCGTCGACGCGGTCGGGTCGGTGCCCTGGCTGAACCACGTGTCCCGGTTCCGCGCCGAGTAGTAGAGGGCGCCGAGTTCTCGCTTGCCGTCCAGACCGACATCAAAGATCGCGTAGCCGGGATCAGCGGCGACCAGCAGCTCTACGATGTGCGACCCGCTCCAACCGGCCACCTGGTCCAGCACGGCATCCAGTTCATCCGGTGTGCTGACGATGATCGGATCGTCGGAGTTGATGTCGAACCACGCCTCTAGCGCCACCACGGGCGGGCACCTCCTGAGTATCGCTTGCGAAACCACGTGCCGTCCGGGGCCACGCCGTGCACGGTGAGTGTGGCTCCTTCGGGGAGCAGGATCGGAACAAGGGTGTCACAGCCAAAACGACCCTTGCACGGTTGGTAATTGATGATCACAGTCGCGTGCTTGATTCCGCGCTCGGCCATGTGTGCGGCGAGCTTCATCTCGACATCTCCCGCACGGGCAGCACGGCCTGGCATGTCCAGTCGTTCCAGTTGATCGTCGACCAGTCGGGAGTCAGCGTCTTTGCCGCTGACGACAGTCCTGGCCACGCCGTCGGGGCCGATCCATCGGCCGTGTGTCTTGCGACCTGAGTTCGGCCCCGTGATAGGCGGCGGCAACTCCCGGCGCAGCGCGTTCACGCGTTCTGCTGGGATCACGATTGGTCCGTGGAGGATTCCGTGACTGTGCAGGTAGGAACGGATCTCGTCAGCCACGGTGGCCAGCGTGGAGAGTTGCCCTTCAGGCTCGGTGATCCCCTCGATCGCTCGCGTGAACAGTGCGCACGTCTGTTCCACGTCCGCTTGTGCACTTCCTGACGCTGCCAAGGCGAGCAGGTCACGCGCTTGCTCGGCGAGATCAACTGCGGCGTGATGGGCGGCCATCGATTCGTCGATCTTGTCCAGCACACGCCGAAGCGCGTCCCCCACATCTCCGAGCGACGCCACCTCATTCCCCTTAGGCGGGTTCCCAGGCCACCAACCGGTCGAAAGTGCGCTGGTCGCCCTCCACCTCCAGGTCGTCCCCGGTCTTGCGGCCGTAGAAGGCCAGCACCAGGTCGCTCGCCGTGCCGCTGAACGTCGTGTCGGCGGTGCCTGGCACGTCACCGACCCGTGCGCCGCCGGCGTCGAGCGTCACGCGCAAGGAAAGGCCCTCGGAGGCGTGGTAGTCGACGATCGCGGGCTCGTGCGGCCACGGGGACGTCGTCGCGACGCAGGTCGTCTGGAACTCCTCGACGCCGTCGAGCGCGACCTCGGCCGGCAGCGGCTGTGCGGCGCCGATGGTGAGCTGGGCGTCGTAGGTGTGGACCGCGATCTCCTGGAGCTGGTGGCGGGCGGCGGTACCGGTGGTCCTCGGCGACTGGAAGTCGCTCCACCACGCCCAGCAGTCGCGGTCCGGGCCGGACTCCTCCAGCGCGTCGATCAGCAGCCGCGTCGACTCGGTCATCCACGCGACCAGGTTCTCCCGCGGCGCCTCGACCGGAGTGCGGGCCGGGGGAGCGTCGGCCGGGCCCGCGGCGACGATCTCCGCCCACTTGCGGCGGCCGTCGCCCAGGTGCTGGACCAGGTCGTACAGCGTCCAGCCCGGGCAGGTCGGGACCGGTGCGTCGAGGTCCGGGGCGGAGGCGATCGCGGTGGTGAAGGCGGTGGTGCGCTCCTCGATCAGTCGCAGCAGGTCGGGGAACGCCAGAGTGTTGTGCACGCCGCTGTCTATCACCGTGGTGGCGTGGCCGCACAATGATTTAAAGCTGGTCCGTTTTCACCCGAACGAGCCGTTCTATGGAGTTACTTCAACGCCTACGGTCCAAGAGCATGACCGCGATCATTTCCACTGCGTACAGCCGGGATCTGGGCGACGAACTGCGCAGGCTGCGCGAGAACAACACCAGTTTCGGAGGCCGTGCGATGGCCGTTCAACTGGGGTGGGACCCCAGCAAGGTCTCGAACATCGAGACCGGCAAGGCCCGCGCCACCGAGGTCGACCTCGCCCAGTACTTCGCGACGTGCGGCAAGGACCTCGACTACCTGCTGGACTTCACCAGCCGGTACCGGCACGCGTTCGACCTGTACTTCGCCCAGGTGCCGGAGAACCTGCGCACGCTCACCATGGTCGAGAACATGGCCACGAAGATCTTCGCCTTCGAGATCTTGTCGATACCGGGCCTCCTCCAGACCGAGGCATATGCGCACGCGCTGTTCGTGGAGACCGGCTGCGAGTCGCTTGAGGACATCGAAAAATTCGTCGCGTTGCGCATGGAGCGACAGTCCATCTGGCGACGGCCCTACCGCCCTGAATGCGTGTTCTACGTGCACGAACTGGCGCTGCGGATGCGGATCGGCGACGCCAAGGTCATGGAGGATCAGTACCTGCGCCTTCTCTTCAACGCGCACATCGTGCGAATCGTGCCTGCGAACGCTGTAGGTCTCGCGCTCCACTCGCCGCTCTCGCTGTTCGACTTCGGCAAGGCATCACCGCTGGCCTACTCGGAGACCGATCTGGCCAAGGTGTTCGCGCAAGACGCCTCGGCCATCAAGTCGAGCAGGACGCTCTTCGAACGGTTGGATGCGGTCGCCCTGGATGAGGAACAATCTCGGAGCATGCTGGCGGCATACGTCAGCGGACTTCGAGAGGACCCTCATGGCCACCGAACGGACCTGGCGTAAGAGCAGCTACAGCGGCGGCACCGGTGACAGCAACTGCGTCGAGGTTTCGCTGTCCGCCGACGCGTTGGTGCGGGACTCGAAGAACGCGAGCGGTGACGTCCTCGCGTTCTCCGCCCCTGCCTGGCGCAGCCTGCTCAGCTGGCTGGACTGACCTCGGCCGCCTTGCGCGCGGCGGCCTCCTGTCTGGCTATTCGCAGCAACGCCCCGGACACGCCTATCAGCATGAACGTCATGCCGGTCGCGACGCTGAACGCGAGCTCGTCGAACGTGGCGGCGCCCAGTGCGGACGTCAGCATCGCGGCCACCAGGCACATGGCGATCCCGCGCACGCCCTCGTCGCGGGACAGCGCGCGGGCCCTCAGCGCCGCGAAGATGGCGCCGAGGAACAGCAGGACGAAGGCGATCAGGCCCAGGTAGCCGTTCTCGATCATCGTCAGCAGGTACTGGTTGTCGAGGATCGTGTACTTCGAGGGCAGGAAGGTGCCGAAGCCCCTGCCCAGCCACGGGTGTTTGGCGATCTCCAGCCACGCGCCGTCGTAGTCCTTGGTGCGGCCCTGGAACGACGGGTCGTCCTCGATGTTGGAGAACATCGAGGTGACCGTGCCGAACAGGCCCGGCACGACGATGGACGCGCCGCCCAGGAACACCGCGCCGACGCCGAGCAGCGGCAGGCCTCGTTCGCGGGGGAGCAGGATCGCCATCACGATGCCCGTCACCACCAGGCCGATGATCGCCGTGCGGGACAGCGACAGGATCGCCATCAGCGCCAGCAGCGACAGGGCGGTCCACCAGCGGCCGACGGGTTCGCCGCGGTCCTTCGCCTGGAACACGAAGTGCGCGGCGAACGGCACGCCCAGCACGCAGACCAGACCGAACTCGATCGGGTGGTTCACGGTGCCGGCCGGGCGGAAGAAGATGGAGCGCGACTCCAGCGCCGAGTAGCCGTTGTCCTGCACGCGCAGGCCCGGCAGCGTGATGTACGACGCGAGGTCGAGGCCCAGGCCGAACTGGAACAGGCCGACGAACGCGCTGACCGTCAGGCAGGCCACCATCACCCGCAGTGCGCGGCTCAGCCTCTCGCCGCTGCGGATCGCGTCGCACACGAAGACCGCGAGCGCCGCCATCGACACGATCCTGATCAACGCCGAGTCCGACACCGACAGCTCGTCGATCGGCAGGTAGCGCCGCGTCGCCAGGGCGTACGTCGTCAGGTGCAGGATCACGTAGATCGCGAGGATCGTGCGGACAGCGTTGCGGCCCTTGGCCATGCCGAGGTGGTCGACGAGGTGCGCGGCGAACCACACGATCATGAGACACATCGCCATGAACAACGCGGGGGGCAGCGTGATCGGGACGAACGCGATCGTGAACCGTGCGGGGACGACGAGCAGCGCCACCATGTAGAAGATGAGGAGAGTGGCGCCGTCGGCTCGCTGGGCGGTCAGTCGTCTTTCGTCGGCCATGCCGGGTTCGGGGGCTTGGGGGCGGCGATGATGACGGTCTTCTGATGCGCGTTCGGCACACCGGGAGTCACGGGCCGCGCCGGGCCGGCCCCGTTGCCGTTGGCCGGCGGGTTCGGCCGGACCGGGGGAACGGGCGCCGGCGTGGTGTCCTTCTCGGACGGTGCCGGGTCCTTCGCGTCCTTGTCCTTGCCGTCTTTGCCGTCCTTGCGGCGCTTGGCCTTCAGCAGGATCGAGTCGGCGGCGAACGTCGAGGCCAGCGTCAGCAGCAGCAACACGACGGTGGCCGCGCCGACGTACCGGACCTTGCCGCCGATCTTGGCCGAGGCCGTCGTCGGCTTCACCAGCACCTGTGCGGTGATGAACGTCTGTTCGGGCGCGCTCAACGCCTTCTGCTGCGCCGCGAGCTCCGCCACGGTCTTCTCGAGCACCTTGCCGACGAGGCCTTCGGCGGACTCGGCCGAGTCGGCCTCGGTCGTGACGAACAGCAGCGGGCCGCCGACGGGACCGGTGTTGGCGGTGTAGACGGCCGTGGAGCCCTCACCGGCCAGTTCCTCCGCCGTCTTCGGGTCGCCGAGGACCTGGGTGAGGATCTGCGCGGTGGTGGTGAGGCTGCCGTCGAACTGCAGCAGCGGGTTGACCCTGACGACGTCCTCGGGCTTGGTCTTCTCCGAGTACCGGCCGCCGGCCGCGGGGGAGGTGAGGACCAGCACGCCGCTCGACTCGTACCGCGTGGGCACGGTGATGTAGACGGAGAGCGCGAGGACACCGGTGAGCAGCACTGCGGGAAGGGCGATGTACCACCGCCGCCGCAGCACTCGTACGGTTCCCCAGAAGTCCATCAAAATCCCCGATCCGCGGCTCGGTCTTGCGAACGCACTGTTCGTAGGGTATCGCCTGCTTTGAAAATCGGGGTGAGCTGCCAACTGTTACAGGCCGTAGCTGGCGGACGATGAAGGAAGGGAATCCAGGAGGCAGCATGCGTGCAGGACGACTGACCGTGACCATCGCGGCCATTCTCGTGGTCATCGGTGGGACAACGGCTTACGTCGTCACGGCGGCCACCGACGCGAACCGGCCGGCGGGCGCCGAGAAGTTGTCGCAGGCCAAGACCGGCGATCTTCTGTTCGTCGATCTCGCGGGTGGTCAGAACCGGGTCGAGAAGCTCGCCGACGGCGGCGCTCGCACCCCGACGGAGCTGGTCTGCCAGCGGTTCTACGCCGCCGGAGGCACGAGCGTGTGCCTCAAGCTGTCCGGTCCCGGCCCGACCTACTCGGCCGAGGTGAGCCGCGGCGGCAAGCCGGTCAAGACCGTTCCGCTGCCGGGCATCCCGAGCCGCGCGAAGGTCTCGCAGTCCGGGAACGTGGTGTCCTGGACCAGTTTCGTCACGGGCGACTCGTACTCGGTGCCCGGTGGCTTCTCCACCCGCACCGGCTTCTACGACCTGCGCACGGGGGAGACGGCCGAGTCGCTCGAACACTTCGCCGCCACTGTGGAGGGTGTCCTGCACGCGGCCAGTGACGTCAACTACTGGGGCCTGACCGTGGCTTCCGACGACAAGACCTTCTACGCGACGCTCGCCAGCGGCGGTTTCACCTGGCTGGTGAAGGGCGACCTGGTGACCAAGTCCGTGACGACGTTGCGCCGTGACGCGGAATGCCCGTCGCTCTCGCCGGACGGCACGAAGGTCGCCTACAAGAAGCGCATCGGCCGCCTCGGGCCGTGGGACCTCGCGGTGCTCGACCTCGCGACCGACACGGAGAAGCGCCTGCCCGGCACGGCCGGCATCGACGACCAGGCGACCTGGCTCACGCCCGGTGAGCTCGCGTTCGCCGCGGTGCCCAAGGACGCCAAGCTCCCGGCCGTTCACGTCGTGCCCGCCGACGGCGCGCACGACGCGAGGGTGCTCATCCCGGACGCCACCTCGCCGTCCCCGGTCATGTGAAGAACGTTCTCGCGAGTCACGTGGAGAGTTCGCGGCGAAGCACCTTCTCCAGCTCATGTCCTGCCGCATCCCAAGAACGTCCCTCCACACTGGACGCGGCCGCACGGGCGACCGCGCCGAAGTCCGGCGATGTGACCACTTCGGACAGAGCACGCGCCAGTGAGTGCGGGGTGGGTGCCGCGTACCGGACGTGGTCGTTGTCCAGGACTACGCGGTTGAAGTGCGCATCGTTCACCACGGGGACGCATCCGGCCGCGAGCATCTCGTGCGGCACCAGCGACACGTTGGTCATCGACAGTGACAACCCGGCGAAGCAGCGGTTGTAGATGGCGTTCAGGTCGTCCGGCGTGACCAGGCCGTGGTCGAGGAACTGCGGCCCGAGGTCGCCGATCTTCTCGCCGTAGACGTGGATCTTGAGGTCGGGGTGCTTCTCGGCGAAGACCTCCAGCGCGAGCACGCCGAGCTCGAACGCCCTGCGCGGTGCCTTGCGCCGCGCGTAGAAGACGATGCCGTCGCGCTCCTCCTCGCCGAGCCGGTACCTGTCGGCGTCGCAACCGAAGTCGAAGTGGTCGGCCGGCATGCCGTGCTCGTCGCGGACCTTGTCGGCGAGGAACCGGCCGGCGGTGAAGCCGTGCATGCCCATCCGGTACGTGTTCTCCGCCAGCGCGTAGAGGCCGCCGGACGGGTAGAACCACGGCTCGTAGTCCTGCACGAGGTAGAACCTCTTGCCCGCGCAGGGGTCGTTGAACGCCGGGTACGCGGTGATCCACGCCGTCGCGAACACCGCGTGGGCGTCCGCCATGCCGTTCGTCACGTCGTGGATCGAGCCCTTGAAGAACGGGAATGCGGCGCGGATGCCCGGTTCGAGGTCGGCGACCGTGTTGCCGAACGTGTCGTACAGGTAGAGCCGGCACTCGTGCCCGAGCGACTCGAGGTGCCGGATGAGCCGGAACATCGTGGTGTGGCCGCCGGAGCCCTTCGACGGGGGAGTGGTGACCCAGTTGACGACGAGCCTGCCGTCCTCGGGGATCGGCGGGACCACCACGGGCTTGCGCACCTCGACGTCGGCCTTGCGGACGTCGTCGAGCCGCACGGGCATTTCCTCGCCCTCGGCACCGAGCCTGCGGGTCGCGGCGGTCAGCAGCCGGACGCCGAGCTGTTTGGCGCCCTGCTCGCGGACGATCTTCGTGACCTGCCTCAGTCGCCTCACGCGTCGGCCCTCTTCTTCAGCACCGCAAGGATTTCGTGTCTCATCGGGAACACCACCAGCGCGTAGGCGAGACACGACAGCGCGCCGCCGACGAGGATCTGCAGCACCTCGCTGTCGATCATGTTCCGGACCACGAGCACGACGGCGACCATCAGCACACCGCCGAGAAACGGCCGGAGCAGGCGCGTGCCGAGCGCTCCGGCGCGGATTCCGTAGGGTTTGAAGGTGATCAGGTACGCGGGCGTGATGATCAGCACCGCCACGACCACGTGGGCCGCCGCGACACCCCGGATGCCGTCGAGGTGAGCACCCAGCGCCAGCAACGGCACCAGCGCGCCGATCCAGACCACGTGGATCACGAGGATCGCTCGCGACCGGCCAGCCGACGCGAGGAAGTCGTAGCCGAGCTCGAGGGCGACCCGGACGGCGCCGAGCAGCACCAGCAACGCCAGGGCGGCGGCCGCGGGAGCCCAGCGCTCGCCGTAGACGACGCGGATGAGCGGTTCGGCCAAGGCGGCCAGCAGCACGCAGGCGGGCACCGTGACGAGCGCCAGGAGGCCCAGAGCACGTCCGAACGATCTCTGGAACAGCTCGGGATCCTCGCGGACCTTCGAGAACGCGGCCAGCGACACGCTGCGGACCGGAGCGCTGAACGCCGCTACCGGCCAGCTCGCGAGGTTGAACGCCAGCAGGTAGAAGCCCAGCGGGACGGTGCCGAGCATCGCGCCGACGACGATGTAGTCGACGTTCATCACGCCCAGGACCAGCAGGCTCGACCCGGCCAGCGGCAGTCCGAACGCGAGCAGTTCCTTGGCCTGCACCCGGTTCCAGCCGGGGCGGAACCTCTCCTTGGTGAGCCAGAACATGATGACCGCGGCCGAGAGGTTCTGCGCGATCCGCTGCCACGCGAGGCTCCACGCGCCGAAGCCCATGAGCGCCAGCACGACCGCGACGGCCGTGCCCGCGACGAACGCGGCGGTGTCGGCGTAGAACTTGTGGTCCTGCCGGAAGTTGCGCTGCATCAACGCGCCGGGCACCGCCGTCGCGCCGGCGATGACCAGGGCGATCGACATGAGCTGGATGATCCCGGCGGCTTCCGGGGCGTCCATGGCGTTGGAGAACCAGGGCGCGCCGAGCACGCAGATCAACGCCAGCAGACTGCCGGACGCGAGGGACAGCGTCGTGACGGTCGGCGCCATCTCGTCGATCGGGCCGTTGTGGCGGACCAGCGCGGCGCTGACGCCGAGCTCGGAGACGCTCAGCACGATGTTGAGCACGACCAGGGCGACCGCGAACACACCGAACTGCTCGGGTGCGATCAGGCGGGCCAGCAGGATGCTGATGCCGACCGCGGAGAGGCGTTGCAGGAGAGAGTTGATCGCACTCCAGCGGATCGCCGAGGAGACCTTGCCCTCGAGCTGACCCGTGTCCTCCTGCGTCGTCACCACTCGCCCCGCCACTTCCACCGCTGCGTCCCGATGAACAACTTCGCCCTCTTGTAGGCGTGTGGCGCGAGGAAGAGTTGCGTGCGGCTCAGAAAAGAGGGGCTGAACTTCTGGCGTCGCAACAGAGCGCGATGCTCCGGTAGCTCTTCGAGGTCCGGGTAGGTCTCGCGGGCGAAGTCGAGGAGCTCCTTCTCGGTGCCGTCGAGCTGGTCGCGGTCGTGCAGCCGGACCGCCCGCCACAGCGCGTCGGCGGCGATCGCCTTGTGCGCCAGCGTCCTGAGCCGTGCGGGCAGGTTCGGGTTCTGCTCCAGCACCAGGTCGAACACGTCACGGCGCTGTTCCAGGTCGGCGAACACCGACTTGAACGTCGTGCGCATCATCGAGTTCTCGTGCACCCGGTAGTACGCGCCGGGCCTGCCGCTGACGTAGCCGATGTCGGACACGGCCGCGATGCGCAGCCACATCTCCAGGTCGCCGGCGTGCGGGAGGTCGGAGCGGTAGCCGCCGACCTTCTGCTGGACCTTGGTGCGCACCACGACCTCGGGCGAGGAGATCACGTTGCGACTGCTGCGGAAGCGGTTCTCGATCCACTCCTCGCCCCGCCAGACCTTCGACCTGACCGGAAGCTGAGTGACCCTCGGCAACGCGTTGTGGTCGCTGTAGTAGACGACGCGGCCGTAGACCATGCCCACTTCGGGGTTCTGCTCGAAGACCTCGGCCGCGCGTTGCAACGCTCCCGGCGCCAGCAGGTCGTCCGCGGACAGCAGCACCGTGTAGTCGGCGGTCGCCCAGTCCAGCAGTCCCTCGTTGTAGGTGGCGATGTGCCCTTTGTTCACCTCGTGCCGGTAGCCCTCGACGCGCTTGTCGGCGGCCATCAGTTCGGCCATCACCTCAGGCGTGTTGTCCGACGACGTGTCGTCGATCACAAGCACCCGCACGTCGACACCGGGCTGGTCGAGGACGCTGCGGACGCAGGCCGGTAGGAAGTGGGCGTAGTTGTAGCAGGGGATCACGACGTCCACTGTGGGAAGCGTTGGCACAACCTGAGTATCGGTACCGCCCGGCATTCGTTAGCGCCGCAACGTTTTGGTCTCGTCAGGCGATGTAGGCCATGACCGGAGTAAGGGGAGTCATGGCCGACCACGTCATCCTGACGCGCTTCAACCTGCCTTCGAAGGGGGCCGAAAGTTACGTCCGGGCAAAAGAAGGATGGCTGACCGAACGCGTTGCGCTGTTCGAGCGCTACTGCCTGCCATCGGTGCTCGCGCAGACGGACGAACGGACGCGTTGGCTCATCTATTTCGACCCCGAATCACCACAATGGCTCAAGGACAGAATCGCCTCACACGGTGACGCGTACACGCCCGTTTACCGTCCGGAAGTCTCGCGGGAAGAACTGAGGTCGGACATCCGGTCGCTTTTCTCCCAGACCGGTTCCGAGCTGATCACCACGAACCTGGACAACGACGACGGTCTCGCGGCCGACTTCGTGGAACGGCTCTGCGCGGCTCCCCGGCCCACGACCACGGCGGCGTACTACCTGGTCAACGGGCTGATCAAGTCTCCTGGCGGGCTCTACCACCGGGTCGACCGGCACAACGCGTTCGTCTCGGTCCGCGAGTCCTGGGACGCGCCGGTGACGTGCTGGGCGCACTGGCACAACCACATGCACCTCCACTTCCCCGTGGTGGAACTGGGCGGGGCGCCGGGCTGGCTGCAGGTCGTGCACGGCGGCAACGTGTCGAACCGCACACGCGGCCGGCTCGTCTCGCCCGAGCCCTACAAGACGGCGTTCGGGAACTCGCTGGACGACGTCTCCGCACCGGGCACGATCGCCGTGGCGCAGGACCGTCTGGTGGACCAGCCGGTCCGGTTCCTGCGCGACTCCGGGCGGGTGGCCGCCAAGAACGCGGCCATGAAGGTCCTCGGCAAGGGCGGCTTCGAGAAGATCAAGCAGAAGCTGGCTGCTCGCGGTTGATGCCGTAAGCGAGGACGAGCGTCACGGTGAGTGCTGCCAGCGCCACCGTGATGCTCGTCCCGAAGCTCGAGAACTGCAGCAGCAGTCCAAAGGCGACAGACGAGACCAAACGGCCCAGCGCCTGCCCGGTCTGCACGACGCTCAGGCCGGAGGCGCGCAACGACTCCGGTGCCGTCTCGCTCACCTTGGCCGACAGCACGCCGTCCGTCGCCGCGTAGAACAGGCCGTGCAGCAGCAGCGCCGCGATCGCGACCCCCATGCCGCCCTCGGGGATGAACAGCAGCGCGTACACGCCGAGCAGCAGCGCGTGGCCGGAGAGGAACATCCGCCAGCGCCCCACCCGGTCCGACAGCTTCCCGAGCGGCGCGGCGGCGACGAGGAAGACGACCGCGGTGCCGAGCGGCAGCAGCGGCAACCAGCCGAGCGGGATGTTCGTCGCCTTCTGCACCAGCACGTAGACGAAGGCGTCCGACACGGTCGCGAGGCCCAGCATCCCGGCGGAGATGGTCGTCCGGCGGAACTGCCTGTCGGTGAGCAGGTTCAGCCCGGCCCGGAACGACGGCCGCGGCCCCTTCGGCTTCTTGTCGGTCGGCGTGTCCCGCACGAACGCGATGAGCACGATCAACCCGATGACCGCGAACGCCGCCGACACCGCGAAGATCGGCCCCGGCACCGTCCCGATCTGGAAGAGCAGCAGGAACGTGATGAGCGGGCCCAGCAGCGCACCGAACGTGTCCATGCTCCGGTGCACGCCGAACGCCGCACCGAGCCGGTCTTCCGGCGTGGCCAGGGAGATCATCGCGTCACGGGGAGCGGTCCGGATGCCCTTGCCCGCCCGGTCCGCCGCCATCAGCGCGCCGATGCCGAACGGCGAGGCGCCGACCAGCGGGAAGAACACCTTGGTCGCGGCCGACAGCCCGTAGCCCGCGGCCGCGACGGCCTTGGGTTTGCGGAACCTGTCGGAGACGCTGCCGCCGACCAGGCGCAGCACCGCCGTGGCGCCTGTGTAGATGCCGTCCAGCAGGCCGAACTGCGCGTAGCCCAGGTTCAGCGTGAACAGCAGGTACACCGGAAGGAACGCGGTGATCATCTCCGCGGAGATGTCGGTCAGCAGGCTGACCGTGCCGAGCGCGAAGACCGTGCCCGGCAACCGCTTGCGGAAGTCGGTCTTGGACGGGCGGGAGGAGGCGACGTACATCGGTCACCCACCTGCCCCGGAGAGGAAATCCCTGTTCATGGACCGTCCTACCAGCTGAGCGTTTGGTGCCACACCTCTAGAGACAGCAGCGTCCAGATGCGCGGCTGCTCGTTGCGGTCACCCGAGTCGTGGTCGTCGAGCAGTGAACGCACTGCCGTGCGGTCGAAGGTCTTGCCCACGAACGACGTGGGCCCGGTCAGCAGGTCGTAGGCCATGTCGCGCAGGCCGTCGCGGAACCAGGCGTCGAGCGGCACCTTGAAGCCGGACTTCGGCCGGTCGACGATGTCGGCCGGCAGGTGCTTGCGCGCCACCTCCTTCACGACCCACTTGGTCGTGCCGCCGCGGACCTTCACGTTGCTGGGCAGCGAGAACGCCAGCTCAGCCACGCGGTGGTCGAGGAACGGCGGGCGGAGCTCCAGCGAGGCGGCCATCGACATGCGGTCGCCGCGCTCGAGGAGGTTGTCGGCGAGCCAGGTGTGCGAGTCGGCGTAGAGCATGCGCCGCAACGCGTCCCCGCGCCCGTTCTCGTACGGCGCCAGCACCGAGCGGGTGGCGGGGCCGCCGAGCAGCGCTGCCCGTTCGGACACCGTGAAGGGTGCGAACCAGCCGCGCATGCGTTCGGCGTAGGACGGTTCGGAGATGGCGCGCAGAGCGACGCCCAGCCGTGCCTTGGAGGCGGGCAGGGCCTTCTCCAGGCGCTTCAACGCGAACGAGGGCGCGATGCCGGCGAGCCGGGTGGCCGCGGCGAAGCGGTACTTGGGGTATCCGCCGAACAGCTCGTCGCTGCCCTCGCCGGACAGCACGACCTTGACGTCCCTGCGGGCCAGCTCGGCCAGCCGGAACACGGCCACGTCGGCGGGTTCGGAGAGCGGCGCGTCGCGGTGCCAGGAGAGCTTGGCCCAGCTGTCGCGGAAGTCGTCGGCGGTGACGATGACGTTGTGGTGCCGGCTGCCGACGAGCCCGGCGACCTTCTCGGCGTGGTGGATCTCGTCCACGCGCGGGTCGCCGAAGCCCGCGGAGAACGTGTGCAGCTCCGCGTCACCCCGTTCCCGCGCCACCAGCGCCGTGATGAGCGACGAGTCGACGCCGCCGGACAGGTAGGCGCCGACCGGCACGTCCGCGACCAGGGCGTCGCGCACGGACGCGGTGAGCGCCTCGTCCACGAGCCGCACGGCCTCCTCGGGCGTGACCTGCCTGATCTCCGACTCGCGCGGCAGCTCCCAGTACGCCTCGGTCCGCACCTCGCCCTTGGCCGTCACGACCAGGTGGTGGCCCTGCGGCACCTTCCGCACGCCTCGGACCAGCGTGTGCGGCGCGGGCACCGAACGGTGCGCCAGGTAGTCGTGCAGCGACTCGTGGTCGACCTCGGCCGCGCCGATCGCGGGCAGCAGCGCCTTGATCTCGGACGCGAACGCGAACATCTTCGAATCCGCGTAGTAGTACAGCGGCAGGATGCCGAGCCGGTCGCGGAACAGGTGCGTCTCGCCGGTGTGGGCGTCGTGGATCGCGTAGGCGAACTGGCCGCGCAGCTTGGCCACCGCGGACGGGCCGTGCTGTTCGTACAGAGCCAGCAGGACCTCGGTGTCGCCGTTCGTGCGGAACGGGTAGGACAGCTCGGTGCGCAGCTGCCGGTAGTTCAGGATCTCGCCGTTGAACGCGATCGTCGTCGTGCCGGACGCGCCCGCCATCGGCTGCGGGGACCCGGCCAGGTCGATGATCGACAGCCGGGTGTGCGCGAAGCCGATCGAACCGTCGGAGAAGAACCCGTTGTCGTCGGGCCCGCGGTGGTGCAGCCGTTTCGCCATCTCGGCGAGGACCTCACGCGAGACGGGGGCGCCGTCGAACCGTCTGATGCCTGCGATACCGCACATGTCCTAGCGCTCCCCGGAAGAGGACTTTTCGGCGATCTGCATGAGCTCACGGGCACGGGAGTCCCACGACGAGGCCAGCACGGCCGCGCGGCGTTCGGCCGGGGTCTTCAGGCCGCCGTCCTTGAGCGTGAGCCGGATCTGGTCGATGAAGTCGGCCTCGCCGTGGGCGATCCGGATGACGTCGCCGTAGCGCTCGACCTCGGGGAAGTCCGTCGACACGACGGCCAGGCCCAGGGCCAGGTACTCCTTCATCTTGATCGGGTTCGCGTGCTTGATCCAGTCGTTGTCCAGCCACGGCATCAGCGCCACGTCGAACCCGGAGCCGTAGCCGGGGATCTGGTCGTAGGACCGGAAGTCCAGCCAGTGCACGTTGGGGTACTTCTCGTAGCGCTCCATCGAGCAGGTCGCGTCGCCGATCAGCACGACCGACGCCTCGGGGAACTCCTGCGCGACCTTCTCGATCAGGTCGAAGTCCACCAGGTAGTCGTCGAGGCTGCCGAAGAACCCGATGCGCGGGCCGGGGATCGACGCGATGTCCGCGGGCAGTTCGGTGCGGCGGGTGAAGTGGCCGACGTCCACGCCGTGGTCGAGGAAGTGCGCGCGGTCGCCCGTCAGCGCTGATTCCTCGTCCTGGAGCGCGCGGCTCACGTACAGCACGGTGTCCGAATTGGACAGCAGCTGGTTCTCCAGCGCGGCGATCGTGCCCTGGTCGGCCTCGGGGAACGCCGAGTGCCGGTCGGAGCGGTTGAAGATCAGGCCCTTGGTCTTCATGGGCTTCACGACGTCCCACGCGGTGGGGATCGTGGCGACGACGACAGGCGTCCCCATCCGCAGGAAGAAGCAGACCGCCTTCACCTGGGTGCGGACCAGGACCGAGTTGAGCTTGCGCAGCCACGGCTTGCCGTAGAACGGCAGGGGAGCGGGCGTCATCACGTAGAAGTTCGGCGTGTCCTCGATGGGACGGCGCACGAGCTTCGCGACGCTCATGGCCTTGCGGAAGATCCGGCGCAGGAACTGCGTGCTCTTGCCGGGCGACGGCATCCGCAGGCCGATGCTGTTGACCAGCAACACCTTGCGGTGCTTGGCGACGCGGCGCAGCAGCTGGAAGTCCGAGTGGGCGCGGTTGTGGTACCACCAGTCCTGCGCGGAGAAGCACAGGTAGCTGGGGCCCTCGGAGGCCACTTCCTCCGGCCAGCGGCGCATGCGGAAAAGCCCCTTCAACGCGGTGCGGTGCTTCGGCGAACGCGCGCGAAGCCCTTCGTTCACGACGATGGCGAGCCACATGAAGAACGCGGCGAACCGCCCGTGCAGTTCGCGGTGCAGGCGGACCTTGTTCGAGGTGAGCATCGACCACAGCCGCGCGTTCGTGGAGACCTCGCCGCCGATGTGCGTGACCACCGCGCGCGGCTCGAACCAGACGCCGCCGGCACGGATCATGTACTCGGTTTCCTCCGAATAGAGGAAGTAGCGTTCGTCCAAAAGGCCGTGCTTCTCGATGACCTCGCGCTTGACCAGCCACGCGCAGCCCGTGGCCCAGTGGGCGGCGTGCGCCCCCTGGTAGGCCTTGGCGTCCGTGACGGTCTCGCCCAGCCCGATCCGCCCGGCCCTGGTGCCGCCGATGAGGGCTTCCGCGAGGGCGCCGGTGGCGGACGGCTTGCGGCGCAGCGAGTAGGAGAGCGCGCCGCTCTCGTCGACCAGACGAGGCACGACGATCGGCTTGCCGGCAGCGCGCAGTGATTCCACGGCTCCTGGGTGCAACCGGATGTCGGCATTCAGGATCAGGACGTCGTGACCCTCGGCGGCTTTGACGCCCAAATTCACTCCGGCGGCGTATCCGCCGTTGACCGGACTGCGCAGAATTTCCACGCCGGGTCGAGTGGCGGCCGCCACAGTGCCATCGGTCGAGGCGTTGTCGACGACGATCACCCTCACGTCGTCCGGCAACGAGTCCAGGCATCCCGCGATGACCTGTTCGCTCTGGTAAGTGACGATGACCACCGCGACAGGTGACCGCTCCACAACCGCTCCTCGCATTTGGGTCTCTTCGCGCTACATCGAGTGCTTTGCAACCTCCGTTACGAGATTCGCGCCATGTGTAACCGTTTTGCCCTCTAAAACGAGAACCAGAGCGTGACGTCATCGCCTCACGTGTTGATCATCGTGCAGAACCTCCCCGTACCGCTGGACCGCCGGGTGTGGCTGGAATGCCGTGCCCTGACCAACGCCGGGTACGAGGTTTCGGTGATCTGCCCCAAGGGTCCGGGTGATCCCGCTTACCAACTCCTCGACGGAGTGCACATCTACAAGTACGCTCCGCCGCCCCAGGCCGAAGGCGCGCTGGGCTATGCGTGGGAGTTCCTGTACTGCTGGGTGCGCACGGCGTTGCTGAGCGTGAAGGTGCGTGCCCGCAGGCGGTTCGACGTCATGCAGGCGTGCAACCCGCCGGACACGTACTGGGCCCTGGCGCTGCTGTGGCGGCTCGGTGGCGTGAAGTTCGTCTTCGACCACCACGACCTCAACCCCGAGGTCTTCCTGTCGCGCTTCGGCGAGCCCAAGGGTGTCGCGGGCAAGGCGCAGTACCGGATCCTGAAGTGGCTGGAGCGTCGCACGTTCCGCACGGCCGACCGGGTGACGTCGACCAACACCTCGTACCAGAAGATCGCGTGGACGCGCGGCGACGTGCCGCCCGAGCACACCACCGTCGTGCGCTCCGGCCCGGACACCACCGTGATGCGGCCTGTCGAGGGCGTGGACGAGCTCCGACGCGGCGGCAAACATCTGGTGGCGTATCTCGGAATCATGGGACCCCAGGACGGCGTCGACGGGGTCCTGGAAGTCGCACGGAGAGTTGTCTTCGACCACGGCCGCACCGACGTCAGGTTCGCGCTGCTGGGCTTCGGCGACTGCCTCGAGGACCTGAAGAAGCAGGCCACGGCCTGGAAGCTCGATCCGTACGTCGAGTTCACGGGACGTGTCGGGCCCGAACAGATCAGCCGCTACCTGTCGACCTCGTCGGTCGGACTGGGCCCGGATCCGTTGTCGCCTTTGAACGACGTGTCCACTATGAACAAGACCATGGAGTACATGGCCTACGCGCTGCCGGTCGTCACGTACCGGTTGCAGGAGACCGTGGTGTCCGCCGGCGAGTGCGCCGTGTTCGTCGAGCCGGGTGACGTCGAGGCGTTCACGACGTCGCTGCTCGACCTGCTCGACGACGCCGAACGCCGCGCGCGCCTCGGCTTCGAGGGCCGGCGCCGCTGCGAGGCGGAGCTGGACTGGCGCCCGCAGGCCGAGAACTACGTGGCGGTGTTCGACGGGCTCACCGGTTTCGCCTCGCGCGGCCCGTTCCCCGACGGCAGGCCCGAGCTCGGCGCGGGCACCGACCAGTGGGGCAACAAGTTGATCGACGTGAGCGACGACGCCGCGCTCCGCGCGTTCGCCGTGAACCGAACGGGAGAATGATGTTCGTCAGAAGGATCGCTGTCGTCGGCACCGGCTACGTCGGTCTGACCACCGGTGCCTGTCTCGCCTCGCTGGGTCACCGCGTGGTGTGCGCGGACGTCGACGCGGGCAAGGTCGAGCGCCTCTCGCGCGGTGAGGTCGACATCCTCGAACCGCGTCTCGCCGAACTGGTCGCCGAGGGTCTGGCCTCCGGTCGCCTCTCGTTCGTGCTCGGCGCGTCGGCCGCGGTGGCCGACGCCGAGGTCGTGTTCCTGTGCGTGCCCACGCCCATGGGCGTGGGCGGCATCGCGGACCTCGCGGCCGTCGAGTCCGTTGTGGACGAGACGCGCGACCTGCTGCCGTCCGGCACCGTGATCGTCAACAAGTCGACCGTGCCGGTCGGCACCTCGATCCGCACCGCCGAACTGCTGCGCCGCGACGACGTCGCCGTCGTCTCGAACCCCGAGTTCCTGCGCGAGGGCTCGGCCGTGCACGACTTCCTGAACCCGGACCGCATCGTCGTCGGCTGCGACCAGCAGGACGCGGCCGAGCGCGTGGCCGCCCTGTACGCACGCCTCGGCGCGCCCACGGTCCTGACCGACGCGGCCTCGGCCGAGATGGTCAAGTACGCGGCGAACTGCTTCCTCGCGATGAAGCTCTCGTACGTCAACGCGGTCGCGGAACTGTGCGAGCGCCTCGGCGCGAACATCACCGACGTCACCGAGGGCATGGGCTACGACAAGCGCATCGGCCAGGCGTTCCTGAACCCCGGCCCCGGCTGGGGCGGCTCGTGCCTGCCCAAGGACACGCACGCGATGCTCCAGGTCGCGGACGCCGCCGACTTCGAGTTCCGCCTGCTGCGCGCCACGATCGACACCAACGAGCGCCAGCGCCAGCGGATGGTCGAGAAGGTCCGCCTGGCCGTCACCGGCAAGCGCGGCGGCTCGCTGTCCCACGTGCGCCTGGGCCTGCTGGGCCTGACGTTCAAGGCCGGCACGGACGACCTGCGCGACTCCCCGGCCCTGGCCGTGGCCGCGCTGCTGAAGCAGGCGGGCGCGGAGCTCGTCGGCTACGACCCGGCACTCACCGGCGGCACGGACCTCGGCCCGGTGTCCGTTGTGGACGATCCGTACCAGGCGGCCAAGGACGTCGACGCCCTCGTGGTGCTGACCGAGTGGCCGGAGTTCCGCTCGCTCGACTGGGCGCGCCTGGCCGAGACCGTGCGGCAGCCCGTGGTCGTCGACACCCGCAACATCCTGGACCCGGACGTCATCCGCCGCGCGGGCCTGACCTGCACGTCGCTGGGTCGCCGCTAGGCGGTGTCTGACGATTTCGTCCGGTGAGAGGCGCGGGCGAGCGATCCGCGGACGGTGTCGCCGCCTAGTCCACTTGAGACAGACCAGCTCAGCAGGGGCGTTCGCCGTTCACGGCGGACGCCCTTCGCTCACCACCGAGGCAGATCCGGCCCGTGGTGCGTGATGCCGGCGAAGAGGTCGGTCTCGGGCAACGGCGCGTTCGTGGTGTCGATCGCGCGGATGTAGGACTCGGCCGCGAACCGCTGCTGCGCCGTCAGCTTCCCGATCAGCGACTGGCTTTCGTAGCAGTGCAACGCCTTGCGCTTCACGTCGGCCACCGCGGACGTGTCGATCGTCGTCGTGGCAAGGCTGTCGTGCGCTTCCAGGTACAGCTTCGCCGGAATTCCGGTCTCCTTGACCGCGTGCTGCGCGACGCGTGCCGCGTGGACGTGGTCGCGGTGCTGGTGCGGGTTGTGGTGGTCGTGCGTGACGACGACCTGAGGCCGGAAGTGTTCGATCAGCGCGGCCACCCGTCCCGCCGCCGTCTCGACGGGGATCGAGCAGAAGGCGCCGGGCGGAACCTGACCCGTCTCCCCGGAGTCGTGATATCCCAACAGTTCCAGGTCTGTGATGCCGAGCACGTCGCACGCCGCGTTGAGCTGCGCCCTGCGCCGTGCCGCCACCGCCTGGGGGTGGTGGTTCAGCTCGCCGGGCTTGACGCCGCCGGGCATGTCGCCCAGCTCGCCGCTCGTACACGTGACGAGGACGATCCGCACGCCCTGGCGGGCGTAGTGGGCCAGGATTCCTCCGGTCGACCGCGACTCGTCGTCGGGGTGAGCGTGGACGGCCATCAAGGTTCTCGGTCCATCGAACTGCACGCGGGGAAGTTACCTCGAAACCATTGTCCCGCCGGGGAGCGACTTGCCGTCTGGCCTGAAGCCGCACGAACTCACACAACACCTGCGCGGGCAGGTCGAACGCGTGCACGCGTACGCCCGTGCGCGCAAGAGCGGTTCAGGTGGAAGTCCACATCTGTCCGACTGACCACTTTGGTGCTTTCGGCGGTGTCCGCTTTGGAGCCGTTCTTCGCGTCAGGTCTGGGACTCGCTCAGCGGGCGGTGGCTGAAGTCGCGCGACAACGGCTGAGCGGGTGCCGCGGCCGGTAGAGTCGATCTCCGCTGTCCGAGGATCAGGGGGGTCTCATGTCGGACGCTTGGGCTTTGCTGATACCCGTCACCGCTCTCGTGGTGATCGTGCTCGGTGGGATCGCCGTGATGAAGCTGCAGAAGTCCTTGTTCGGCGCGCTGGGCACACGCACGTCGGACACGGCACCCCCTGCTTCGCCTTTCGCGACGTTCCAGCAGTCGCCGAACGAGAGCCGGGAGGATTTCGTTCGCAGGCACTGGCAGCGCCCCGGCGTGGTGGCCGACGGCGTGACCCTGGTCGATCTCTACGACCGCATCCGGGCCCTCGAGGAGCGCCTCGCCGAGGCCGAGCGCCGTTCCGGGGGCACCGCCTGACAGAGCCCGCACACCGCCTGCGCCGCCGGCGGGGGCTCGGCGGCGCAGGCGGTCACAGGCGACTAGGGAGTGCCCGTGGGCTTGCCCTTGGCGTCGGGCGCGGCGGCGTCGTGCAGGAAGTTGTCCTGCCACACCGCCCACTTGTACGAGGCGCCCTTCTGGCTCACGTAGGCCGCGCCCCACCCGGTGCCGGTGAAGCGGTTGTTGACGGCCTTCATGTTGCGGCCGTAGACGTTGTCGAAGCCCGACTCCAGGCCGAGCTGGTAGCCGCCGCCCTCCAGCAGGTTGCCCTCGACGGTGACGTTGTCGATGTCGCCGCCGTAGGTCTGGATGAACAGGGCACCGGTGTCGTTGCCGGTGGAACAGTCGATGCGGTTGTTGCGGAACGTCAGGGTGCGGCCCGCGTTCTTGTCGAGCGGGAAGTCGCGGACCGTGGCGCCGTCGTTGTGCGACTCGCCGTCCGAGCGCAGGCCGCGGACGTAGTTGCCCTCGGCGAGGCCGCTCAGCGAGCTGCCGGTGTTGAAGAAGCAGATGCCGGAGCCCATGCCGCTGATGTAGTTGCGCTGCAGGGTCCCGACGCCGAGGAACGCGCAGGAGCCCGCGATGGTCTTGGCCGGGAGGGCCGAGCCGTCGATGTTCGAGTCGCGGATGGTGACGGGGGCGCCCGTCACCTGGCAGGAGTTGCTGCCGCACGGGCCGTTCGTCGTGATCAGCGGTGCGGTCTCACCGAGCCTGGTGGGGCGGATGCAGGACTTCTCGACGGTGATGTTGCCCGCGAACAGCGTCAGTGCCTGCTCGATGCGCTTGCCGGAGATCACGGTGCCGGCGGCGGGGGCGCCGGGTCCGGTGTAGAGCGGCAGGGAGTCGCAGTTCAGGCCGTGCGCGGCGAGGCCGGTGTTGCCCTGGGTGAGCTTCCAGCCGGGGGCACCGGAGGGGGCGGGGCTGTTGGCCGGGGGCTTCACCGGGCCGTTGGTGGCGGACTTCGTGGTCGAGCTGGGTGCCGCCGAGCTGCTCGGGGCGGCGGAGGAACTGCTGGGGGCGCTGGTCGAGGTGGCGCTGGTGCTGCTGTCCGCCACGGGTGTCGGTTGGGCCGCCTTGGTCGGGGAGCAGGCGGCCAGCACGATGACACCACCGGTCAGCAGTACGGCCAATCTCAGTCTCACGGCTGGTTCTACCTCCACGCGTGTTCACGACGGGGGACCGTGAACTCGCTAATTGTGTCGTCGGCCGTTGCGGAATGTGTACAGAACTCGCGCGACGGAGTTTCGTACGGGGCCGTTGAACGGTCAGCACACTGCACGGCACGACGGGTGGAGTCAAGCGGATCTCCTTGTGGCGCAACATCATCTTCCGCCTGGAAGGGAATGGTCGCTCCGCTTGAGCAGGTAGATCACGGTTTTATCACCGAGCCATATGAATTTTTGATGTGTGAGATCAGCGACCGATGAAAGACGCGCGGCCGGGACCGTCCGTGAGGAAGCTGTGCACAGCGCGTGGCAGGTCCTCGGTCTCGAACAACGCCGACGCGATCGTCGTGACGTGGGCGTCTGCCTCCGGGACACCACCGTTCTCGAAATGCGCGAGCACCTGTTTGGTCGCGAAGTGCGCCTGCGTCGGACCGGTCGCGAGCGAGAGGGCGAACTGTTCTGCCGCGAGCGCGAAACCCTCGTCCGGAAACACCCGGTTGACGACGTTCCAGCGTTCGAGGGTCGCCGCGTCGTAAAGGTCGCCGGTCATCACGAACTCCTTCGCGCGACCCACGCCCGCCCGTGCCGCCAGCCGCTGCGTACCGCCCATCGTCGGCGTCAGGCCCACCACCTTCTCGACCAGCCCGAAGCGCGCCGACGACGCGGCCAGGATCAGGTCGCACGCCACCGCCAGCTCGAAAGCCCAGGTCAGGCACAGCGCGTGCGCGGCGAAGACGGTCGGGATCGGCAGCGCGGCGAGGCGCTGCGGCAGCAGGAGCATGCGGTCGAACAGCTGCTGTGCCTCCTCGCGGTACTCCTGCGCGGCGAACAGTGACACGTCCACGCCGCCCGACACGACCCGGCCCGAGGCGTTGACCAGCAACGCCCGCGCGTCTCCCAGCTCGTCCAGGGCCTCGTGGAACTCCGCGTCGAGGTCGAGGGAGTAGAGGTTGAGCGGCGGCGCGTCGATCGTGATGATCGCGAGCTCGTCGCGGCGGGTCAGGTGGATCTTCACAGGTGGCTCACAACCAATCGCGGCGCTTGAACATCAGGTACAGGAAGTAGGAGAGGCCGAAGATACCCAGCGTGGCGACCCAGACGCCCCACTTCTGCTCGAAGCCGGGGTACGGGACGTTCATGCCGTAGTAGCCCGAGATCGCCGTCGGCACCGCGATGATCGCGGCCCAGCTGGTGACCTTCTTCATGATCGAGTTGAGCCGGTTGCCCTGCACGGCGACCTCGGCCTCGCGCAGGTTCGTGATCAGCTCCCGCATCGACTCGGTCAGCTCGGCCGTGAACAGCGTGTGGTCCTTCACGTCCAGGTAGTACGGCATCATCACGTCGTCCACGAGGTCGTGCTCGCGGTGCAACAGCGACCCCAGCACCTCGCGCATCGGCAGCGCGACACGCCTGAGCTGCACCAGGGCGCGCCTGAGCTGCAACGCCTTGCGTCCGACGTGCGGCTTCTCGTCGTAGATGCGGTCTTCCAGCGCCTCGATGTCGTCGTCGAGGGCCTGCGCGGCTGCGTAGTGGCTGTCCGCGACGTCGTCGAGCAGCCCGTGCAGCAGGAACCCGACGCCCGACGAGGCCAACTGCGGCGCGCTGTCCCACCGCCGCTCGAGGCCCTCCAGGGCGTAGTCCTCACTTTCGCGCACCGTCACGAGCGCATTCCGCGCCACGAACACGTCGACCTCGCACGTCTTGATCTCGTGCTTCTCGTACCGGACCGAGTACACGGAAAGGAACAGGTGGGTGGGATAGCGGTCGACCTTCGGGCGCTGCCGTTCGGAGAACGCGTCCTCGATCGCGAGCGCGTGCAACCCCAGTTCGTCGCGCAGCAGACCTATCTCGTCTTCGGACGGCGCGCAGAGGTCGAACCACACGACAGCGGAGTGATCTTCGAGACGCCCGGCCACCTCCGCGACGGGAAAGTCCCTGTCCACGAGTTCGCCGTTGCGGTACAAGCGGGTCCGACCCATGGGTGACAACGATACGTAGATCTACTCAGATGTGAGGTTTCAGCCCGAGTTCCCGCTACCCTCGATCCGGTGAAGGTGGACCAACCACAGCGCATCGGGGACTACCTGCTCTTGGGCAGGCTTGGCCGTGGTGCCATGGGAACGGTCTACCTGGGACAAGGCAGCGACGGACGCCAGGTCGCGGTCAAGGTCGCGCGCGCCGAGCTGGCCGACGACCCGCGTTTTCGCGAGCGGTTCCGCCGCGAGGTGCAGATGGCCCGCGCGGTCGGCAGCGCCGGCACGGCGGCGGTCGTGGACGCCGACACGCGCGCGCCCCGCCCGTGGATGGCCACGGAGTACGTGCCCGGCCCGACGCTCCAGGAGGCCATCGAACGGCACGGTCCGTTGCCGGAGCACCATTTGAGACGCCTCGCCGAAGGTCTGGCCGAGGCGCTCACCGCCATTCACCGGGCAGGCCTGGTCCACCGCGACCTCAAGCCGTCCAACGTGCTCCTCGGAGCCGACGGCCCTCGCGTCATCGACTTCGGCATCTCGCGCGCGATGGAGCACACGGCGCTGACGGAGACCGGCATGGTCTTCGGCACGCCCGGCTTCCTCTCGCCCGAGCAGATCACCGGCCAGGACGTCGCGTCCCCGAGCGACGTCTTCGCCCTCGGTGCCGTGCTGGTCTACGCGGCGACGGGCAGGGGCCCGTTCGGCGAGGGCCCGACCGCGACGCTGCTCTACAAGGCCGCCCACGGCGAACCGGACATCGACGGCGTGCCCAAGCCGCTGCGGCCGCTGGTGCAGAAGTGCATGCACCGCGACCCGGCCAAGCGCCCGGAACCGGCCGAGGTGACGCGCCTGCTGTCCCAGGTCGTGACGCCGAAGGCGCCGACGAGCAAGATGCCCGCCCCGATGACGCCGGCCGCCGCGACGTTCTCGACGTCGCGGTTCGTGCCGATGGCGTGGGGCGGCCTGAACCTCGCCGTGGCCCTGCTCGCCGCCGCGATCGCCGACCCGGCCGCGCAGGCGAACGGCGCCACGCAGCTGCTGGCGCTGGCCGCGTTCTGCGTGCTCATCGTGCGCGCCGTGCGGTACTTCAGCGCCGCCGCGCGCCGCAAGGTCGTGATCGAGATCAGCCGCGAGGGCATCGCCACGACGCGCAACGGCAAGTTCCACCAGTACTGGTGGTACGAGCTCGCACGGGTGCGCGTCGTGCCGCACAAGAAACGGCCGTGGGTCGTCGTCTGGCTGAAGGACCCGGCACCACGCCGCTTCTTCGGCGCGCACCACGGCGGTGTGCGGGTGTTCCCGATCGCCCACGAGCGCACCAGGAGGCGGCGCGAGCGCGACGTCGCCGAGCTGCGCGCCGCCCTGGCCTGGTACCTGCCGCGGAGCTACGACGGCCGCTGATCGGTCCACTCGTGGGTGATGGTGACCGAGGTCGTCACCGTGTCCGCCGGGATCCGCGGGTCTTTCGACCCGCGCTCCTCCATGCCGGTGACCTGGCCGGTCGCCGGGTCGATGGTGAACAGCCTGGTGCCGCCGTCGGCCGTCACCTTCCCGTTGTCCCAGTGGACCTGGGGGGACTCGGCGATCCTGCGGTACAGCGCGGCCTTCTCCTCGTTCGTGGTGAACGGTGAGAGCATCGCGGCCGTGGCGTCCTCCAGCCTTCGCCCCGGCTCGGTGCTCAGCGGCTGTCCGGCGGTCTCCTCCTTGCACGGGGTGCTGGCGCAGAACGACTCCCACAGTGAAGGGTTGCGGGAGTGGTTGGTGAAGTCCTCGACGGGGCGGCGCGCACCCACGACCGGCCGCTGGCCGCCGGTCGGCCTGCGGTAGATCACGACCATCTCGTCGCCGGCGGTGGGCAGCCACACGACGTACTCGAACTCGATCGCCGAGGACGCGTACGGGTCGCCCACTCCCATCACCTGCCAGATGCGGTAGGTGATGCGCTGGTACTTCGCCGCCGGCCGCTGCGCCACCTCCAGCATCGTGGCGGCCTCCTGCAACGAGGCCGCGGGCTTCACCGGCAGCGTCGCGGGCGCGTCCCGCGAGACCGGCCGCAGCAGCACCACGAGCCCGGTGATCATCACCACCGCCACGGCCGCCGCCGCGACGCCCACCCACCGTCGTGAGCGGGACCGCGGCTTCTCGGCGAACAGCTGCTCGCGCAACCGGGCCAGCCGCACGTCGTCGCTCGCCCGCACCGGGTACAGCTCGGCGAGGTCGTCGTCCAGCACGTCACGCATGTTCCACTTCCTTCAGCTTCGCGCGCAGGCGGTGCAGACGGGACCGGGCGGTGCCGGGGTTGAGGTCGAGGGCCTCCGCGGTCTCCTGCACGCTCAGACCGGCCAGCGACACGAGCAGCACCAGGTCGCGGTCGGTCTGGGACATCCGGGCCAGCTCGCGGGCGATCCGGCGCAGGTGCGCGCGGGAGTCGATGCGGGTGACGACCGTGTGCTCCAGCGACTCGGCGACACCGAGGTCGACGCCGTACCGCTCGGAGGTGCGCAGCAGGCGGGTCTCGCGCTTGGCGTGCCCGCGCAACAGGTTCGTGGCGATGCCGTAGAGCCAGCCGACCACACTGCCCTTCTCCGGGTCGTAGCCCTCCTCGCCGCGCATGGCGGCCAGGAAGGTCTCGCTGACGAGGTCGTCGGCCACGTCGGTGCCCACCCGCCGCGCCAGATATCGGTGCAACGGGTGGGCGTGCTCGTCGAACAGCTCCGCGAACATCACGCCCCCAGTTGGCTTCTCGCGGCACCGGTGTTGCAGTGACCTGAATCACAGTGGACGGCCTTTCGATGATGGTCCCATGACCAACTGGACCGTGACGGCCACCGCCGCCGCGCAGTCGCCGCTCACCCGCGAGTACAACGCGGAGATGATCAGCCGCTACTGGGGCCGGCCGACGAACGACGCCGAGATCGACGCGTACGAACGCGACGAGCAGGACCACGACGTGCCGGTGTTCCTCGTCGTGTCGCGCGATGGCAACGATGTCGGCTGTCTGGGCATGCGCTTCCTCGACAACGGTGTCGGTGAGCTGACCCGGATGTTCGTCCGCGCGCCGTTCCGCGGGCAGGGCGCCGCGTCGGCGTTGCTAGCCGCGATGGAGGCCGAGGCGAAGGCGCGCGGCATCACGACGTTGCGGCTCGACACCCGCGAAGATCTCGTGGAGGCGAGGAGTCTCTACGCCAAGCACGGCTACGCGGAGATTGCTCCGTACAACGCAGCCGAGTACTCCGACCACTGGTTCGAGAAACGGCTAACGTCCGCTCGTCCGGTCGCGATGTCCTGAAGGGTCGGGATGACTCGCAGGAGGCATTGAAATGCGGTTGCGTCCACTGGTGATGGCGGTTGCCGTCACCTCGGCACTGGTGGTGACCCCGGCCCAGGCGGCACCCGCCGGCCGGGTCCTGGGGTACGTCGCCAACAACGGCGGCGGGGTGTCGGTGATCGACACGGCCACGAACGCGGTGTCCACGACGATCGCCGACGGCGGCGGCAGTTCGCCGTACATGGCGGCGGTCGCGTTCGACGGAACTCGCGGCTACGTCACGAACTCCGTGCAGAACACGCTGACGGTCATCGACACGCCGACCAACACGGTCGACAAGTCCATTCCCGTCGGGACCCAGCCCGCGGGCGTCGCGGTCGCCCCCGGTGGCGGCTTCGTCTACGTCACCAACTACCTGGGCGGCACGGTGTCCGTGGTCGACACGGCCACGCTGACGGTCACCGCGACCGTCGCGGTCGGCTCGAACGCCGACGGTGTCGTCGTCACGAAGGACGGTTCGGCCGTCTACGTCACGCACGACCTCCCGGGGCCGGGCAAGGTCTCGGTCATCGACACGACGTCCAACACCGTCGTCGCCTCGATCGGCGTCGGCAACGCGGCGACCGCCATCGCGGCCTCGGCGGACGGCAAGCGGATGTACGTGGTCAACAAGGGTTCGGACAGCGTCTCCGCCATCGACGTCGCCTCGCGCACCGTCGTCGGCACCGCGTCCGTCGGCTTCACGCCGCACGGCATCGCGCTGACGCCGAACGGAACCCGCGCGTACGTGACGAACAGCGAGTTCGACTCGGTGTCCGTCGTGGACCTCACGACGATGACCGAACTGCAGAAGATCTTCGTCGGCGACCGCCCGATCAGCGTGGCCCTCACGCCCGACGGTGCGAGCGCCTACGTCACGAACTTCAACAGCAACTCGGTGTCGATCATCGACACGGCGTCCAACGCGGTCACCAGCACCATCGCCGTGGGCCAGCGCCCGGTGGGCATCGCGATCAACTTCGTGCCGCCCGCCACGTCGAAGCTCGTGGGCGGGTCCGCCCAGCTGCAGTTGCGGCTCCTCGGTTTCACGGTCCGCTCGCTCGACGCGACGCTGACCGACAAGCACACCGGGGCGCCGGTCGCCGGCCAGCAGGTCGTCTTCCGCACGGTGAAGGGCAACCCGCTCTGCACCGCGACGACCAACTCGTCCGGCAAGGCCACCTGTGACGCGCAGGTGTCGCTGCTGGTCGGTCTCTCCACGCTGCTGCAAGGCTTCACGGCCTCGTACGCGGGCAACAACGAGCACGGCGGTGCCTCTTCGCACGGGCACATCGCATTGCTCTAGTGGTGTGACAGTGGTGGTGGACCTTCGCTAAGCCGCCATCGGCACGTCGAACCGGAGCGCGTCCACGTAGTCCGCACAGGACTGCCTGGACGCGACTCCGTGGACGACCTGCCAGCCGGCGGGCACCTGCAGCACCGCGGGCCAGATCGAGTACTGGCCCGTCGGGCTGACCAGCACCAGGAACATGGTGTGAGCCTGTGCGAACGGGGAAGTCATGCCCCCAGAGTGACCTGCGACACCTATGGTCCGGCTATCTCCCCGCTCAAGCTCACCCGACCGCGCGGTTCCCGATCTCGGCCCGCGTGTGATTACGTGGTGCCCGTGACTGTGGAACAGGTGGTCCTCCTGGCCGAGGACGGTTCGGCCATCGGCGTCGAGGACAAAGCAGTGGTGCACCACGCGGAAACCCCGCTGCACCTGGCGTTCTCCAGCTACGTCTTCGACTCGGCGGGCAACACCGTGCTCACCCGCCGCGCACTGCACAAGAAGACCTTCCCCGGTCTGTGGACGAACACCTGCTGCGGCCACCCCCTCCCGGAGGAGGACATGGCCCAGGCCGTGCTGCGGCGCCTGCGCGACGAGCTCGGCATGAAGGTCTCCGAACCCGAACTGCTGCTGCCGGCCTTCCGCTACCGCGCGGAGATGGACGGCGTCGTCGAGAACGAGATGTGCCCGGTGTTCCGCGTGCTGTCCGACGACGAGCCGGTCCCCAACCCGGACGAGGTCGACTCGACCGAGCGGGTTCCGTGGAGCGAGTTCGCCGCGAGCGTGCTGGACGGCACGCGCGAGATCTCCCCGTGGTCCCGCCTGCAGGTCGCCGCGCTGGTGGAACTGGGACCCGATCCGCTGGCGTGGCCGGTGGCGGACCGGGCCGGGCTCCCCAAAGCCGTGAGGCTCAGCTCACCACTCCAGTGATCCGCCGTTCTGGTACTCGATGACCCGGGTCTCGAAGAAGTTCTTCTCCTTCTTCAGGTCCATCATCTCCGACATCCACGGGAACGGGTTCTCGGTCGGCTCCCACACCGGCTCCAGGCCGAGCTGTGCGCACCGGCGGTTCGTGATGAACCGCATGTACTGCTCGCACAGCTCGGCGTTGAGGCCGAGGATGCCGTTCGGCATGGTGTCGCGGCCGTAGGCGATCTCCAGCTCACAACCCTCCGCGAGCATGGTCCGCACCTCCTCCTGGAACACGTCGCTCCACAGGTGCGGGTTCTCGATCTTGATCTGGTTGATCGCGTCGATGCCGAAGTTCAGGTGGATCGACTCGTCGCGCAGGATGTACTGGTACTGCTCGGCGATTCCGACCATCTTGTTGCGGCGGCCGAGCGACAGGATCTGCGCGAAACCGGTGTAGAACCACATGCCCTCGAACACCACGTAGAACGCCACGAGGTCCTTGAGGAACGCCTGGTCCGTCTCCGGCGTGCCGGTCCTGAACTCCGGGTCCTCCAGGTGCTGCGTGAACTGCAACGCCCAGGCCGCCTTGTCCGTGATGGACGGGATCTCGCGGTACATGTTGAACAGCTCGCCGTCGTCGAGGCCGAGCGACTCGCAGACGTACTGGAACGTGTGGGTGTGCACGGCCTCCTCGAAGGCCTGCCGCAGCAGGTACTGGCGGCACTCCGGGTTCGTGAGGTGGCGGTACACCGCGAGCACGATGTTGTTGGCCACCAACGACTCGCTGGTCGCGAAGAAGCCCAGGTTGCGCTTGATCATCAGCCGTTCGTCGTCGGTCAGGCCGCCCGAGGAGGGCGCTGTCTTCCAGAGCATGATGTCGGCCTGCATGGAGACCTCGGTCGGCATCCACGCGTTGTTGCAGCCGGCCAGGTACTTCTCCCACGCCCAGTGGTACTTCAGCGGCAGCAGCTGGTTGACGTCGGCGCGACAGTTGATCATCGCCTTGTCGTCGACGGAGACGCGCGCGGCGCCTGCCTCGATCAGGTTCTCGGTCACTGGCAGGCCTCGCACTCGGGGTCGGTGATGGAGCAGCTCGGGTCGACGGCGACGGGGGAGACGGCGTTGAGCTTGCCGTCGGTGCCCTGCAAGGTGGACTTCTCCACGTGCGTCGCGCTCTGCGTGCGCAGGTAGTACGTGGTCTTGAGGCCGCGCAGCCACGCCAGCTGGTAGAGCTCGTCGAGCTTGCGGCCGCTCGGCTGGGAGAGGTACAGGTTCAGCGACTGCGCCTGGTCGATCCACTTCTGCCTGCGTGAACCGGCCTCGACCAGCCACGAGCTGTCGACCTCGAACGCCGTGGCGTACAGGGCCTTCAGGTACGGCGGCACCCGGTCGATCGCGCCGAGGCTGCCGTCGTGCAGCTTGAGGTCCGAGACCATCTGCTCGTCCCACAGCCCGCGCTGCTCGAGAGCCCGCACCAGGCCGGGGTTGACCACGGTGAAGTCACCGGACATGTTCGACTTCACGTACAGGTTGCGGTACAGCGGCTCGATCGACTGGTTCACCCCGGTGATGTTCGCGATGGTCGCGGTCGGCGCGATCGCCATGACGTTCGAGTTCCGCATGCCCTCGCGCGCCATCGCCCTGACCGGCGCCCAGTCCATCGTGGACTCGCGGTTCTGCTCCAGCTCACCCCCGGCGCGCGTGGCGGCCAGGATCTCGACCGAGTCGATCGGCAGGATCCCCTTGCTCCACAAAGATCCCTCGAACGACGCGTAGGCGCCGCGTTCCCGCGCCAGTTCAGCGCTCGCGGAGATCGCGTAGTAGCTGATCTCCTCCATGCTGCGGTCGGCGAACTCGACGGCCTCCTTCGACGCCATCGGCGTGCCGAGCGTGAACAGCGCGTCCTGGAAACCCATCAGCCCCAGGCCCACGGGCCGGTGCTTCAGGTTGGAGTTCCTGGCTTCCGGGATCGTGTAGTAGTTCACGTCGATCACGTTGTCGAGCATGCGCACCGCGGTGCGCACGGTCTTCTCGAGCCGCGCGTGGTCGATGCCGTCCTCTGTCACGTGCCGCGCGAGGTTGACACTGCCGAGGTTGCAGACCGCGACCTCGTCGACGGCGGTGTTCAGGGTGATCTCGGTGCACAGGTTGGACGAGTGCACGACACCGCTGTGCTGCTGCGGCGAACGCAGGTTGCACGGGTCCTTGAACGTGATCCACGGGTGGCCGGTCTCGAACAGCATGGTCAGCATGCGCCGCCACAGGTCGACGGCGGGAAGCCGGCGGAAGACCTTGATCTCGCCGTTGTCGGCCATCTCCTCGTACGCGCGGTACTTCTCGGCGAACTCGCTGCCGAACGCGTCGTGCAGGTCCGGCACCTCGTCGGGGGAGAAGAGCGTCCACTGGCCGTTCGCGCGCACGCGGCGGATGAACTCGTCCGGCACCCAGTTCGCGGTGTTCATGTCGTGCGTGCGGCGGCGTTCGTCGCCGGTGTTCTTGCGCAGGTCGAGGAACTCCTCGACGTCGATGTGCCAGGTCTCCAGGTAGGCGCAGACAGCGCCCTTCCGCTTCCCGCCGTTGTGAGCGAGACCGGCCGTGGTCATGTAGGACTCGTCGGTCTCGACCTTGAGGTCGAACACCGTCGGCACGACTTCGGTCTCCCTCACGTCCCGGACGCGCGAGAACACCATGCCGGCGTGCTCGATCCAGTTGCGCTTGGTGATCGGGCGGCAGCCGACGAGCTCGGCGATGCCTGGGACAGCGGGAACCCGGATGTCGAAAGTCTTGGTCACGCCGGAGAAGCTGATCTGAGTTCCGTTGGAGCGAGTGCCAGTGTGGTTCTGCTCGCGTTCGCGATGCTGCCCTGCGGACGGCACGCCCAGGCGCAACAACTGGTACCGGATGCCTGCCGCCAGCGCGGGGGACGTCGTGGTGAAGTAGACCTCGACGCCGCGGGAGACCCCGCCGTCTGTTTCCAGGAGTCCTTGGAGCAGGTTCCGCGTCTGCGCGTGCGGGAGGTGCGAGAACCGGCGGGCGATGCGCTTGTGACGGTGCTCGTCGTACAGATCGCCGTAGGTGAACGGCAAGGTGGGTTCGCCCGCTCCGAGGATGCGGCCGGTTGTGGAGTCGCGTCGGACCCCTCGGCCGGACGCCCAACAGATCTGGCGGTACGTGCTTTCTTCCCGGCCGTTCTCCCAGTAGTGGATCCCGCGTTCGGAGAGGTAGTGCTGTACGAAATCGAGATGGACGTCCAACTCGGGGTTACCCGACACACCCCACTGGTAGCCATCCTTCGACAGATGCCCGTCACCCAAGAGGATCCCGTACAGCCGCGCGTCGTCGTCAGTCAGATCGTGGACCGGGACGATCTCCTTCGGAACAACCTGGGCAACGTAGTCGCCTTTCTCCAGGTTGCCGGCCTCGATCCACTCCGGCCTGACCTTGTCGTCGGTCAGCCACTTGAGGGTGCGGCTGTTCGCTTGTTCCATCGGAACACCCTTGATGGCGTAGAACGGGTGCCCCGTCGTGACTTTCAGCGTCTCCACGGAGTGCTTGACCTTCACCTCGACCATCGGGTCGGCTTGGTCGTAGAGCATCACATCAGTGACCTCGCGGTAGTTGCCGCTCACACCGAGCACCAGGTCGCCGATCCGGATGTCCTTGATCGCCTTGGCTCCGTCGGCGGTGTAGACGCCGGTCTCCGGTGCGAAGCACTGATTCACGGCTACCGCGGTGTCGTTCGCGACCTTGAGGAACGGCACGACGCCCTGCGACTTGCCGTTGGTGCCCTTGATGTGCGCGCCGATGCCGCGCACCGGGGTCCAGTCGTTGCCGAGACCGCCGGCGAACTTGGAGAGCAGCGCGTTGTTGCTGATGCCGTGGAAGATGGCGGCGAGGTCGTCGTCCACGGTGGTGAGGAAGCACGACGAGAGCTGCGGGCGTGTGGTGCCGGAGTTGAACAGGGTCGGCGTCGAGCACATGAAGTCGAAGCTCGACAGCAGCTCGTAGAACTCGATCGCGCGGGCGTTCCGGTCGTCCTCCTCGAGGGCGAGGCCCATCGCGACGCGCATGAAGAACGCCTGCGGCAGTTCGTAGCGGCGGTCGTCGTGGTGCAGGAAGTAGCGGTCGTAGAGCGTCTGCATGCCCAGGAACTGGAAGTTCAGGTCGCGGGAGGCGTCGAGCGCCGCACCGAGCCTGGTCAGGTCGAAGTCGGCCAGACGCGGGTCGAGCTGGCCCAGCTCGATGCCGTGGCGGACGAACTGCGCGAAGTACTCCGGGTAGCGCTCGGTCATCTCGGCGTGCGACAGGGGGATTCCGCAGGCCTCGGTGCGGAGCTTGTCCAGCAGCAGGCGGGCGCTGACGTAGGAGTAGTCCGGGTCGTGCTCGACCATCGTGCGGGCGGCCATGATCGGCGCGAGTGCGAGCTCGGCGTCGGTGATGCCGTCGTAGAGGGTCCGCTTGGTCTCGGCCAGAACCGCCTCGGCCGACGCGTGGGGCAGGTCGGCGCAGGCTTCGTCGATGACCACTGAAAGGCGGTCGGGCACGCTCTCTCCTCCGAGATCGGCCCGAGGAAACGCGTGCGCGCACCAGCGGTCGACACCACTGGTGCACACAGCCGCCCTCCCTCGGGGCACCGTGTCGTGCGCGCAGGCTTGCGCGCACACCAATGGCAGGTCTTCGGACTCGTGGGCGTACCTCTGGCGCCTACCGGCCGTCGCTTCCCAGGTCTCGCGACCCAGTGCTTCGTTGACGGCTTTCGTTCCCACTCACCGCTGCGGGGCAGTCCCGGACTTTCACCGGGTTCCCTCTTGCCTCACCGGCCCGGTTGAGTCGGGTCGGTGAACCACTAGCGCGGCAGATACTACATGTGGTGGTGGGGTCTTGATCACCACCCAACATGCGCGTGTCGTGGGTTAGGGTCGAGAACGTGGATGATCTTCGGCCTCGGGTCGTCATCGGTGCTCTGGTCAGCGCGGGGCTCGCCTCGGCGTCCCTTTTCGCAGGGACGGCGGCGCCCGTGGCGAGCGGTGTCCTGGCCGTCGCGGCGGTGCTGGTGATGATCACGACCCGGCGATCAGGGTCACCCCGAGAGTGATCATCACGGCGGCGATCAGGCCGTCCAGCACCCGCCACGCGCGGGGCTTCGCGAACAACGGGCTGAGCAGCCGCGCGCCGAACCCGAGCGCGACGAACCAGGTGATGCTCGCCGTCACCGCTCCGACCCCGAACAGCCAGCGGCCGGCCGCGATCGAGCCGAGCAGCACCAGCGTGTCGAGGTACACGTGCGGGTTGAGCCACGTCAGCGCGAGCGCCGTCAGCACGGGCCGGCTGCTCGTCTCCGTTCCCGCGTTGAGCGCCGACGGCCTGAACGCCCTGCGCGCCGCCAGAAACCCGTATCCCAGCAGGAAGATCCCGCCCACGACGGCGGCGACAGTGATGGCCTGCGGGAACTTCTTCACGATCACGCCGAACCCGGCGACGCCCACCGCGACCAGGATCGCGTCCGAAAGCGCGCACACGGCGACGACCTCCACGACCGCCTGCCGGCGAAGTCCTTGGCGCAGCACGAAAGCGTTCTGCGCGCCGATCGCGACGATCAGGGTCATCATGGTGCCGAAGCCGAGCAGCAGGTCAGTCACGAGTTCCACGGTATTTACGCGGTCTTGATGAGGCCAGCTAAAGATTCTTAAGTAGCATTAGTCGCTGTGATGGATCTCGACCTGGTGCGCACGCTGCTCGCGGTCGTCGACGCGGGCACGTTCGACGCGGCCGCCACCGCGCTGCACGTCACTCCTTCCGCTGTCTCGCAACGCATCAAGGCCCTGGAGCAACGGACTGGCCGCGTGCTGCTGGTGCGGGCGCGCCCGGTCCGCCTGACGCCGTCGGGCGAGGTGATCGTCCGTTACGGTCGGCAACTGCTGGCCCTGGACCAGGACCTCGACGCGGCACTGGGCGAGGACGCGGTGGTGCGGGTGCCGATCGCGGTGAACGCCGACTCGCTCGCCACGTGGTTCCTGCCCGCCCTGCAACGGGTGTCACCTGACCTGCGGATCTCCTTCGACCTGCACCGCGAGGACCAGGACCACACGACGGCGTTGCTGCGGCAGGGGCTGGTGATGGCGGCGGTGACGTCCTCGCGCGAGCCGGTGGCGGGCTGCTCGGTGACCAAGCTGGGCGAGATCCGTTATGCGGCAATGGCCTCGTCGTCCTTTGTGGAGCGCTACCGGGACGGCCTGCCGAAGTCGTGGCTCCCGGACGCGCCGGTGGTCGTGTTCGACCGCAACGACGACCTGCAGGACCGCTTCGTGCGCACGCTGACCCGCGGGCGCGGCGCCTCGGATCACCGCCACTACGTGCCGTCGTCCGAGGTGTACGTGCGGGCGATCGTGGCCGGGCTCGGCTGGGGAATGGTGCCGCCGCAACAACTCCAGGACGGTCTCGTCGACCTCGTGCCGGGTCGCACCATCTCGGTGCCGCTGTACTGGCAGCAGTGGAAGCTCGACTCGCCGGCGCTGACCGCGGTGGCCGAGGCGGTGGCGGCCGAGGCGGGCGTGGCGCTGCGGTAGGCGTTAGCCTCGACGCCATGACCGGCGAGCCGATGAACCTCAACGGGAAGACCGCAGTCATCTACGGCGGTGCGGGCAACGTGGGCGGCGCGATCGCCGCCGCGTTCACCGAGGCGGGGGCCAGTGTGCACCTGGCCGGCCGCACGGAGGCGACGCTCAAGGCGAAGGCCACCGAACTGGGCGCCGAGTACGCCGTGGTCGACGCGCTGGACGAGCAGGCGGTGGACCGGCACGCCGCCGCGTTCGAGCGGATCGACATCTCCGTCAACGTCACGACCGACAACGACGTGCAGGGCACGCCGATGGTCGAGATGAGCGTCGACGACTACCTGAGTCCCGTCGTGTCGGCGGTCCGGTCGAAGTTCCTCACGGCCAGGGCGGCGGCGCGGCACATGATCCGGCAGCGGTCCGGCGTCATCCTGTTCTTCGGCGGTACCGGTGAGCCGTCGGCGCACCGGAAGTGGCAGCTCGGCGGTCTGCTCGTGGCGTTCGACGCGGTGGAGTCGATGCGGCGCCAGCTCGCGGCCGAGCTCGGTCCGCACGGTGTGCGGGTGGTGACCCTGCAGACCGGCGGGATTCCCGAGTCGGTTCCGGCCGAGCACCGGGCGCCGATCGAGGAGGACATCGTCGGCGACACGCTGCTGGGGCGGGCGGCGACGCTCGGTGACGTGGGGCGGACGGCGGTGTTCGCGGCCTCGGACTGGGGGCGCACGATCACGGGAGCGCAGGTCAACATCACGTGCGGGAGCGTCTTCGGCTGATCCTGTCGGGTTGCTGGGGGCAACCTGTCGGGTTCCTGAACCCAGGAACCCCGCGCGTTCGCCGGGACGTTGTCCGTTATGTGCTCATACCTCGTCTGGCCGCCATCGGCGGTTCGCTCGCCGTCGTCGCGACGATCGCCATGGTCGGTCTGCTCGACCTGACCGTCGGGTCGCTGCGGCGCACGATCAGCGAGTACGCGCTCGGTGACTACCGCCCGGTCTTCGACGTCGCCGTGGTGCTGCTGGCCGTCGGATCGCTCGCGATCCTCGGCGTGCTGGCGCACAAGGGGCTGACGAGGTGGTGGTCCGGTGGCTCCATAGCGCTCGCGCTGTGGTCGGCCGGCCTGTTCCTCGTGGTGGCGTTCCCGAAGACGAACTGGGCCATGGGCACCAACGAGCTCAGCGGCAGCATCCACCGGTTCGGCAGCATGCTCGCGTTCGTCAGCCTGCCGATCGCCGTCATCCTGCTCGCGCGGCCGTGGGTGCGGGACCACGTGTGGGGGAAACACGCGCGGTGGACGATGGCGTCCGGTTTGTTGAGCGTTGTCGCATTCATGCCGATCTTGTACGCCATTGTGACCGGCATGGTGTCCGACGTTCGGTGGTGGCGCGTGTTCCCGTTGGGTTACATAGAAAGGATCTTGCTCATCGCCGAGGTGGGCGCCGTGCTCGTGGTCGGGCTGTGGGCCGTCGCGGCAAGTAGGGTTGCGCCATGGCGAGTTGGGGAGACCTCGCGGATTACGTCCGCGCCACGTACGACGTCATCCACGACGAGGGCGAGGAGCTGAGGATCCTCTGCACCTTCGGTGACGTGGAGGAGGACGAGGACGACCGCACGCAGGTCGTGATCATCGTCCGGGAAGTGCTCGACAAGATGCACGAGTGGGTGCAAATCGCCTCCCCGTGCGGGTTGGCCAAGGACGTCGACCTGCGGGCGGTGCTGGCGGAGGTGGGCAACTCCACCGTCGCGTGCGGCCTCGCGATCATGGGGGAGCACGTCGTGGTGCGGCACTCGCTGCCGCTCAAGGATCTGGACATCCACGAGTTCACCGACCCGCTCCAGTTGCTCGCCGGTACCGCGGACACGCTGGAAGAGCAGTTCTGGGGAGGTGACGGCTACTGATGTTCGACCTGACCCCTGCGGCGGACCGGCTCGCGGGTCTGGTGCGCACCGTGACGGACGGCGACCTGAAGGCGCCGACCCCGTGCCCCGGCTACACCGTCGGCGACCTGCTCGACCACGTCAACGGCCTGTCGGTCGCGTTCACGATGGCGGCGCTGAAGACCCCGCTGGAAGGCGCGGGCACCGGTGACGCCTCCCGGCTGCCGCTCGACTTCCGCGAGTCCGTTCCACAGCGGCTGGCGGAACTCGCGACGGCCTGGCGTGCGCCGGAGGCCTGGGAGGGCATGACCCGCGCGGGTGGCGTCGACCTGCCCGGTGAGGTCGCGGCGGCCGTGGCGCTGGACGAGATCGTGCTGCACGGCTGGGACCTGGCGAAGGCGACCGGGCAGCCGTTCGAGGTCGAGGAGGACCTGCTCCAGGTCGTCCACGGCTTCGTGTCGTCGATCGGCCCGGACGACCGGGACGGCTCGCTCTTCGGAGCCGCGGTGGAGGTCGGCTCGAACGCGCCTCTGCTCGACCGTGTCCTGGGACTCAGCGGACGCGATCCCGGGTGGGCCTAGGTTAGGCTCTCCTAACGTGAGAGCCATTACGGTGCAGGTTCGGGCAGGGCTGGGCGTGGGACGTCTCGCCGCCGCCATGCAGTCCCTGGTGGAACTGCATCCTGAGCTGTGTCGTTCCGGCTTCGCGCACCACGAGGTCGCGGATCCCGCCGCCGCCACCCCCGCGGCCCTCGCGGAGGCGGAGGCGGGGCTCGACCTGCAGACCGGCGTCCTCATGCACCTCGTGTGGCTCGACGCCGGCCCTGCCCGCACCGGCCGGATCGTGCTGGTGCTGCACGACATCGTGGCCGACCGGCTGCCCAGGATCCTGCCGTGGCTGGTGCAGGCCTGGAAGCAACCGGTGCTCGTCAGCTGACCTTGCGCGCCAGGAACACGTGTTCCCGGCCCGGCCGGTCCGGCGCGTCCCGCACGTCGACGACCTCGAAGCCGCAGCGCACCAGGCTGTGGCTGACCTCGGCGCGCGAGCGGAACCGCAGCGTCGAGTCCGAGGTGATCACCGAGCCGTCCGGGAAACCGTAGGTGTGGCGGAAAGTCACGAAAGGCATGCTCACGTCGAGCAGGTCGAACTGCTCGCGCACGCCGACCAGCACCCGCGGCTTCACCCGCGCCCAGTCCTCCCAGGCCCGTTCCTCCGGCCGCCGCGTCTCGAACGCGAAGTGCCCGCCGGGTCGCAGCGCACCGTGCACGCCCCGCAGCGTGGCCTCCCAGTCGTCGCCGAGGAACACCTGCGCCACGTTTCCGGTCATCGTGGCGAGGTCTACCGACATCTGGGGCAACGTGGTGGCATCGCCGTGGATCCAGGTGACCCGGGAGTCCTTGGCGCGAGCGATCTCCAGTGAGGCCAGCGCCGGATCCACCCCGACGACCGTGCGGCCGGATGAGGCGAGCAACACAGCCAGACGTCCTGTGCCGCACCCGACGTCGAGCACGCTCCTCGCCTCGACCTCGGCCGCGATCCCGAGATATAAGTCCAGGTCCAGGCGTGGCCCGTCGAAGGCGTCGTAGATTTTTGCCAACCGGGGGTCGGCGAATATGGCGTCAGGCATTCCACATCGTAGGCCCGACGACGAACGGCATCAGCAACTCGATCACCTCTCGGTCCGGCTTTCCGTTCAGTTCCTCCTCCGCGACGCGTCGCGCGATGCCCGCCAGGAAGTCCGCGACCTGCACGCGGGCGTCGTGCTGCGAGTCGACCAGCGTCAGGCTTTCCAGCCGTGGAGCCAGTTCCTTGAGCCTCTGGATCCGCCCGTCGGTCAGCGACAGCTGCTGGTCGTGCACGATCGACACCGGCCCGTCCCACTGCGCCACAGTCCGCAGTATCGCCGGGAACAACGGGTCGAGCGCCCCGCGTGGGCCACGGGCGCGCAGCAGGTCGTTGTACAGCTCCAGGGGCCCGGTCACCGAGCCGAACTCCGCCCGCACCCGCGAGGCCAGGTACCGCCGTTTGTCGACCAGCTGCACGCGGGCACGACCGGCCAGCGGACCGTCCTGGCCGAGGAACCACAGCAGCACCCAGCGGTTCTTCGTCCGAAGCAGGTGGTTCGCCTTGTATTCCAAGGCAGGTGACCTGATCATCTGGCGCAGTGCCTCGACGCACGCCGAAGCCTCGGCCTCGGACAGCGACACCCCGGCGTGCGCGAAGACCGCCGTGACCCCGCCGACGAGCTTCTCGCCCTCGGACCCCGACTCGTCGCAGGCGATCTCCATCAGGACATCCGGAACACGGGGCCACGCGCGCGGAACGGCAGGTGCGCGCCCGCCGGTATGAGGAACGCGTGCTCGCGCCGGATCCGCAGCACGTCGCACCCCCCGTCGGTGATCACCAGGACCGGGCCGCCCGAGGGGAAGTCGTCCGCGCGTTCGAGCAGGTCGACGCCGGGCTGCAGCACCGTGCCGCCGCGCCCCCGCACCGCCACCCGTCCCGCGATGTCCTCGACGGGCACATATCCGGCGTCATATGCCGTCGCGTCACAGAAAACCACGCGTGCGGCGGGTACGTCACGTGCCGCGGCGTAGGAGGCGATCGCGCCCAGCGCCTTGCCCAGCAGCCTCGGGTCCATCGAACCGGACGTGTCGAGCACGACGCCGAACGTCGGCCGTGCCTCCAGCGACTCCGGCCGCACCCAGCCGGGCCGCGGAATGTCCGGAGTGGACGCTTGCCGCCGGGACGCACGTGCGTAGGTGCGCCGTTTCTCCACGGCCGGAACGAACTCCTCGAACCACCGCGCCAGCTGGACGTCCCACGACAACGGCGGGTGCTCCAGCGCCCTGATCTCCTCGACCAGCCCTGCCGGCAGGAGTCCGCGGGACGACGTGTGGTAGCCCAGGCCGGTCAGCAGAGCACGCCGGTAGAACTCGTCCAGGTCCGTCACGTCAGCGGGCCCGCGCAACGGTTCGCCGAGCAGATCACCCTGGTGGTTCCCGCGCAGGGTCAGCAGCTTGCGGTACCGCCTCAGGTCCACCGCGATCCGGTCGTACACCGACTCCGCCGACAGGCCGCGCAGTTCCGGGTCGTGCAGCACGCCCTCCGGTGGCGAGCCGACGGCCATCTCGACGAGCCAGCCGTTCACCACGAAGTCGGCGGCGATGTTCCACAGGTACGGATCGCGCCCGCCGACCCGGTCGCAGTGGCGCAGCGCGGCGTGCAGCATCTCGTGCGCGAGCACGAACCGCCACTCCTGCTTCGTCAAGCCGGCCAAGGGGTTCACGTAGATCTCGGCCGAGGCCGTCGACACCGCCGCGATCGAGATGTCCCAGCCCCGCGCCAGTTCCGCGTCCGCCACCACCTCCATCGTCGACGCCAGCGCGCCCAGCAGCGGGTAGTTCGACACGAACCAGCCGAGCGCGAGGTCCCACTGGCTGCGCACCGGCCGGGAGTCGGACAACGACGACCGCGCGCCGCCCGCCACGTCGATCGCGGCCACGGCGGCGTTGGACAGGCCGGAGGCGAACCGCTCGGCCCACTTCTCCGGGTGCGCGGCCGGTCCGCCGCGCACGCACCGGCCCGGCTCCCACGAGAACGGGCGGGTGCCGAGCCGGATCGCGGGCTGGAAGTCCAGCACGTCGTCGCAGGACGCCGTGCCGAACCCCAGGTGCAGCAGGCAATGCGCGAACACCCACACCCACTCGGCCTCGCCCGCCTTGCGCGTCGGGTGCGCGCGCATCGACCCGTCCAGCGAGATGTCCGCCCACGGGTGGTCGGAGTTCCGGCTCTCGAAGCTGCTCAACGGCGCGAACAGCGGATGCAGGCGGATCTGCGCGCGTGCTGCCTCGAAGTCCAGGGCGGCCTGGTCGACGAAAGCCTTCCTGCGCTTGCTCATGCGCGCGCCGCGACCAGCCGGGGCAGATCGCGGGTGACCTCGACGAGGAACCACGCGGGCAGCACCGGGTTGCCGTCGTCGTCGGCCGCGATCACCATCTGCGCGATCTCCAGCGACAGCTCCGCCAGTTCCAGCAGCAGGGCCTTGCCGCGGTGCGCGAGCTGCTTGCCCGCCGCCGACGCGTGCGCCTTGTCGTGCGGCAGTTCCTTCACCAGCCGCGCGCGGAACGCCTCGCCGAGGAAGTAGAGCAGGTCGCGGTCCTGGGGTGCCGACGGCCAGCGGACGTCCCCGCGCAGCACGGCCTCCAGCCCGAACGCGTTGCGCACGGTCTTCACGAACGCCTTGAACATCGACGCGTGGTTCGCGGTGACCGTGCCGAACGCCAGCACCCCGAGCACGTCCTCGGAGATGTCGTCGCCGAACGAGTGCAGCGCGTCGGACAGCATGTGCCAGCCACGCGGCGTGGAGAACGTCTCCTCGACCTTCGGCGCCGCGCTCCACAGGTGGTCCGGGCGTTGCGTCAGGTACTCCAGCACCCACGGGTGGATGTTGCTCTCACGCGCCCATGCCAGCCAATCGCGCGCGGACGCCGTGAGGTGCACGTGGATCATGCGGTTCACGAGTGCGGACGCCATCGGGCGCGCCAGGGCGTTGTCGACCGCCCGGTTGCCGGCGCCGATCACGATCGAGCCCTTCGGCAGCTCGTAGGAGCCGATCCGGCGGTCGAGGATCAGCGAGTAGAACGCCTTCTGCACCTCGGGGGAGCTGGCGTTCAGCTCGTCGAGGAACAGGCAGTAGGGGTCGTGCCGCGCGATGGACTCCGGCGGCGCGAACCGGGACCGGCCACCGACCAGTTCCGGAACTCCGATGAGGTCCTCCGGCGCCAGCTGCGTGCCGAGCAGCGTGACGCACTCGAGGCCCAGTTCGGTGGCGAACTTGCGGACGAGTGAGGACTTGCCGATACCCGGTGCTCCCCAGAGGAAGACCGGCCGGACGACGGCGACGTGCAGCAGCACCTCCGGGAGCTGTGCTGGTGTCACGGTGACTGTGGATCGCATCAGGTGGTCGAGGATCCCAAACCCGGTTGGTTCCGGTCGCCCGAATTTGTTGACACGGGCAGAGGTCTAGTGCTGTGATTCAAGCCACTACTGATAGGAAAGCTTCTTAACTAAATCGCCGCCGCGCCCTGCAGTCCCCCTTACACAGGAGGCACCTGTGGCCAGACCCCTGTTGTTGGTCGTCCCGGCAGCCTTGGCACTCGCTGTCGTCCCGGCCGTCGCGATCGCCGCCCCGGTCCAGTACCAGGCGGAAAGCGCGACCATCTCCAACGGCCTCGTCGAGTCGAACCACGCCGGCTTCACCGGCTCCGGCTTCGTCAACTACGACAACGAGGTCGGCAGCTCCGTCGAGTTCACCGTCGACGCGGGCACCGCCGGTCCGGCGACGCTCACGTTCCGGTTCGCCAACGGCCAGACGGCGAACCGCCCGATGGACATCTCGGTGAACGGCTCTGTGGTGGCGAGCCAGCTCTCGTTCCCGAGCACGGGAGCGTGGACGTCGTGGACCACCAAGTCCACGACCGTCACCCTCAACGCGGGCTCGAACAAGATCAGGACTGTCGCGACGACGGTCAACGGCGGCCCGAACCTGGACCGCATCGACGTCGACGCCCAGTCGGGCACGCCGGACACCGCGGCCCCCTCGGTTCCCGGCAGCCTGCGCTCCACCGGCACCACGGCGTCCTCGGTGTCGCTGGCGTGGAACGCGTCCACCGACAACGTGGGCGTGACCGGGTACGTGCTGTCCAACGGGCAGACCGCGTCCGGCACCACCCACACGGTCTCCGGCCTCACGCCGGACACCGCGTACACCTTCACCGTCCAGGCGCGTGACGCGGCGGGCAACCTGTCCGGTGCGTCGAACTCCATCTCCGTGCGCACCCAGCCTGGCACGCCCGGCGGCACCAGGCCGCACGACATCAACGGCCTGCTGCGCGTGTGCGGCGTGCAGCTCTGCAACCAGTACGGCAACCCGATCCAGCTGCGGGGCATGAGCACGCACGGCATCCAGTGGTACCACCAGTGCTCCAAGTCCCAGTGGTGGGACGCGCTGGTGAACGACTGGAACGCGGACTTCATCCGCGTCGCCATGTACATCCAGGAGGACGGTTACGAGACCGACCCCCGCAAGTTCACCGACATGATGCACGGCTACATCGAGGAAGCCACGCGCCGTGGCATCTACGTCCTCGTGGACTGGCACCAGCTCTCGCCCGGTGACCCGAACTACAACCTGTCGCGCGCCAAGACGTTCTTCACGGAGATCGCCAACCGGCACAAGGACAAGACGAACATCATCTACGACATCGCCAACGAGCCGAACGGCACGTCGTGGTCGCGGGTCAAGTCCTACGCCGAGCAGATGATCCCGGTCATCCGCAACATCGACCCGGACAGCCTCATCGTCTCGGGCACGAACGGCTGGTCGACGTTCGGCCACTCCGACGGCGACTCGCCGTCCGAGGTGCTGAACAACAGGGTCAACGCGACCAACTTCATGTACTCGTTCCACTTCTACGCCCAGGCCCACAAGGACGCGTACCTCAGCGTCCTGGACCAGGTGTCGAGCCAGGTCCCCGTGTTCGTGACCGAGTTCGGCACGCAGGCCGCGTCCGGTGGTGGGTCCAACGACTTCACCATGTCGCAGAAGTACATCGACCTGATGGCCCGCAAGAAGATCTCGTGGGCCAACTGGAACTTCTCCGACGACGGCCTGACGGGTGCGGTGTTCAAGACCGGTACCTGCTCGGGTACCACGTTCGCGGGCACCGGCGTCCTGAAGCCGGCCGGTGTGTGGGTGCGCGAACGCATCCGGACTCCGGACAGTTTCTTGAACGAGTAACCAGTACAGGCAGGGTGTTCCCATGAGCAGCCGGGGCGCCTGTAGGGCCTGACAGAGCGCATGGTGCGGGGTGTGGCCTGCTTTCGGTCACACCCCGTTCCGCTACGTCAAAGGCCAGGTGTGCACGGGTTCGTTGGCGTGCATCAGGTCCACATAGGTCCGCAGCATCGTGCGCAACGCGTCCGCCCGGTCCATGTGCGTGTGGTCGTAGTGCCGGTGGAACTCCCGCGCCTGCCAGGTGGCGCCGTTGACACCGCTCAGGCACCGCTGCTCGATGACGCCCAGCAAACGGTCGCGCTCCGACGAGTCGACGCCCCACCGGATCAGGCCCTCGTGCGCCAGCGGCAGCAACCGGCGCAGCACCAGTTCGACGACCGGTACCGTGCCGACGCCGGGCCAGTACATCTGCGCGTCCATGCCGTTGCGCGAGGCGGCGTTGAAGTTCTCCTCGGCCGCCTGGAAGCTCATCTGCGACCACAGGGGACGCTCGTCCTCGGCCAGTGCGCGCACCAGGCCGAAGTACAGCGCCGCGTTGGCCAGGGTGTCCACGACGGTCGGGCCGGCGGGCAGCACGCGGTTCTCGACGCGCAGGTGCGGCCGGTCGCGCACCACGTCGTACACGGGCCGGTTCCAGCGGTAGATGGTGCCGTTGTGCAGCTTCAGCTCGCTCAACGCGGGCGTGTCGCCCTTGTCGAGCACCGCCAGCGGGTCCTCGTCGTCGGTGATGGGCAGTAGCGCGGGGAAGTAGCGGACGTTCTCCTCGAACAGGTCGAAGATCGAGTTGATCCACCGCTCGCCGAACCACACGCGCGGCCGCACGCCCTGGGCCTTGAGCTCGTCGCCGCGGGTGTCGGTGGCCTGCTGGAACAACGCGATGCGGGTCTCGCGCCACAGCTCCTTGCCGAGGAAGAACGGCGAGTTCGCGCCCACCGCGACCTGCACGCCCGCGATGGCCTGGGCGGCGTTCCAGTAGGCGGGGAACTGCTCCGGGCTGACCTGCAGGTGCAGCTGCGTGCTCGTGCAGGCGGCCTCGGGGACGATCGAGTTCGCCGTGAGGTGCAGGCGCTCGACACCGTCGATGGAGATCTGCAGGTCCTCGCCGCGCGCGGCCAGCACCTGCTCGTTGAGCAACGCGTAGCGCGGGTTGCCGGAGAGCAGGTCGGGGGAGATGTCCTTGCTGCGCAGGGTCGGCAGGATGCCGTTGATGACCATGTGCGCGCCGACCTCGCGCGCCTTCTCCTCGGCGGAGTTGAGGCTGCGCCGGACGGTCTCCTCGAACGCCGTGATCCCACCGCCCGCGAGCCGGCGCGGGGCCACGTTGATCTCGATGTTCCACTGGCCCAGCTCGGTCACGAAGTCGGGATCGTCGATGACGTTCAGCGCTTCGTGGTTCTTCATCGCCGGATCGCCGTGCTCGTCGATGAGGTTGATCTCGATCTCGAGGCCGGTCATCGGCCTTTCGAAGTCGAAGCGGGCCTCACGCAGCATCCGCGCGAACACGTCGAGACAACGCCGCACCTTGGTGCGGTACCGCGTGCGGTCCTCGCGGGTGAACTCGTGCTTCGCGACGTCCTCGCCCATGGTGGCCTCCCGGCGGTCGAGGGTTCACCCCACCACTGTGCACCATGATTGATCAAGCCGACACTCGTGTCTCTTTGTTCCGGAACGGCGGGCCGCCTCCGAAGACGGCCCACCGGCGCCCGGTGTCAGCCGGCCAGGATGCTCCACCGCGTGGAGGAGCCGCAGGGGTCCAGGCCGACAGCCTGCGGGCTGCCGCCGGGGCCGTTCAGGCACTGCCCGGTCGGCACGTGGTGGATCTTCGTCGGCGAGGTGCCGTCGGTCGTCCAGCTCGTGGCGGTGTTGGTGCAGATGGAGGTGGTGTAGATGGATCCGCCGTTGCTGCCCGCCAGACACAGGCCGGTGGCGACGTTGCGGAACTTGCCCGGCGTGAAGTTGTCCCACCTCTGGTTGTTGTTGCCGTTGCAGGACAGCGTGTAGACGCGCCCCTCAGAGTTCGAGTCCAGGCACGCGCGGGTGCTCGCGTGCAGGATCCTCACGACCGCCGCGGCGGTGACGTCGTCCTGCGTCGCCGGAGCCGCCGTGGCGGAGGCGGGTGCGATCAGCGCCGCGCCCACCGCCGCGAGCACAGCCCCCGTGCCGGCGGTCCGGCGCAGCATTCCCCTGAGTTCCATGTGGTTCCCCTCTGTGTAATCGCGGATCTCCCGTGATCCGGAAGGGAAGTTAGGGAGCCGCTCTACACGGCACCTACAAGCCCGCCACAAGAATCCGGCCGGCTCGGGCAACCTCCGGCCCGTGTCCGCGCGTGATAGCGCTGTCACTGTCCGAAGTCGTGCATGGACCGGGTGGGGGAACCTTGGTTGCTACCGCGACGTTCGCTGTCTTCGGACCGCTGTGCGTCATGAACAACGGCCGACGCCTGCCGCAAGTAGGCCGGCGGCAGCGGGCGCTGCTGGCCGCGTTGCTGGTCAGAGCACGTCAACCGGTCAGCCTGCCCGCCGTGGTCGAGGCCATCTGGGGCGAACGGCCACCCGCGTCGGCGATCGCCAACGTGCACACCCACGTGAGCCGGCTGCGGCGTGAGCTGGCCTCGATCGGTCTGGCGGACCGGCTGGTCACCGGCAGCGGCGGCTACCGGCTGCACGTCGAGCCGGCCGAGCTCGACAGCACCCTCTTCCAGAGTTCCGCCGAGGAGGCGCGGGCCGCGCTGGCGTCGGGGGACGCCGTGAAGGCCGTGGCGGTCTGGGAGGAGGCGTGGTCGGGCCGGCGGGGTGAGCCGCTGGAGGACGTGCCGCGGTGCGGGTGGCTGGAGGGCGAGGTGGTGCGGCTGGAGGAGATGGCGACCGCCGCCCGCGAGGACTTCGCCGACGCACGCCTGGCAGCCGGGCAGTTCGGCACCGTCGTCACCGAGTTGAGCGCGCTGGTGCGGCAGTTGCCGTTGCGGGAGGGGCTGTGGCGCCGGCTGATCCTCGCCCAGCACCGGGCCGGGCGCCGGGCCGAAGCGCTGGAGACCTACCGGGCGCTGCGCGCGGTGCTGGTCGAGGCGCTCGGGGTCGAGCCGTGCGACGAGATCCAGCGGCTGCACCAGGAGGTGCTGCGCGGCACGTCCCCGTTGGTGCGGCCGATGCAGCTGCCGCCGGGAGCGGAGGACTTCGTCGGGCGCGCGGGCGAGACGACCGAGCTGGTCAGGATTCTGACGGAAGAGCGAAGACCTGCCGTCATCGTGGGCAAGGCGGGTGTCGGCAAGACCGCGCTCGCGGTGCGGGTGGCGCACGAGGTCGGGCCTGAGTTCCGCGGCGGGCAGCTCTACGTGCGGCTGGGCGGCACCTCGCCGTCGCCGCGTGATCCGGCGGCCGTGCTCGCGGAACTGTTGATCGCGCTCGGCGTGCACCCGCACGCGGTGCCGGACGACCTGGACGCCCAGGCCGCGCTGTACCGCTCGCAGCTCGCCGCACGGCAGGTGCTCGTCGTGCTGGACGACGCGGCGGGCATGGCACAGGTCCGGCCGCTGTTGCCGGGGTCGGAGGGGTCCGCCGTCCTGATCACCAGCCGGGTGCAGCTCGTGGAGACGGCGGGCGCGCACGCGGTGCACCTCGACGTTCTCGGCCCGCAGGACTCGGTGCGACTGCTGGCGTCGATCGCCGGGCACGACCGGACGGCCGCGGAACCCCTCGCCGCCGCCGAGGTCGCACGCTGCTGCGGCAACCTGCCGCTGGCGTTGCGGATCGCCGGGTCGCGGCTGGCCCGGCGGTCCCACTGGACGGTCGGGAGGCTGGCCGGCCTGCTGGCGTGCGAGAGCACGCGCCTCGACGAGTTGCGCATCGACGACCTGGAGGCGCGCGCCAGCCTGGCGTTGAGCTACCAGGCGCTGCCCGCGGACCAGCAACGGGCGTTCCGGCTGCTGAGCCTGCTGGACACGCCCGACTTCCCCGGCTGGGTGGCCGCACCGCTGCTGGAGATCGAGGTGCCAGCCGCGGAGGAGATCGTCGACAGCCTTGCCGACGCGCACCTGCTGGAGTCCGCCGGTCCAGGCCGCTACCGGTTCCACGAGTTGCTGCGGGTGTTCGGGCGCGAGCGGGCACAGGACCAGGACGCGGCCGGTGCCCGCATGGGCGCACTGCACAGGGCGTTCACCGCTGTGCCGTCATCGGCGTGCTGACCGCGTTGTTCGGCCTGCGCGGCCAGCACGTCCCCTACTGGCGCGCGGGCACGGCTATCGCGGTGACGAGGAGGTCGCCCTGCACGAGCCAGCGGCCGTCGAACCCGGCGATCGGGGAATCGGGCAGCAGGATGCGCGAGTGGAACGTGCCGCCGGCGTCGAGCGTGATGTCCGCGTCCTCGAAACCGAGCCAGCGCCGGGTGACCGGGAACCAGGCCTTGTAGGTGGTCTCCTTGGCGCTGAACAGCAACCGGTCCCAGCAGATCTTCGGGTCCTCGCCCTTCAGACCGGCCATCCTGCCGAGCTCGGCCGGGATCGCGATCGCGCCCAGCACGCCGTCCGGCGCGGGCAGGTGCGGTTCGGCGTCGATGCCGATCGTCTCGAAGTCGCCCGTCCTCGCGAGCGCCGCGGCCCGGTAGCCCGCGCAGTGCGTGAGGCTGCCGACGATGCCGTCCGGCCACAGCGGCTCGCGCTTCGGCCCCGGCAGGATCGCGGCGGGTGCGACGTCCAGGACCCGCATGGCCTCACGGGCGCAGGCGCGGACCGTGCCGAACTCGAACCGGCGCTTGGGCACGGCGTTGCCGAGCTGCGCCTCCTCCTCGGGGAAGAGCTCGACCGGCTCGTCGTCGTCGTAGCGCTCCACGACCGCGATGGGTGGGGGGAACAACTGCTCCAGCACTTATGACTCCCGCAGCACGTCGTGCAGCTTCACCTGGGTGGTGCCGCGTGGTTTCCACTCGCGCGGGTAGCCGAGCGAGACCTCGTCGAAGCGCACGCCGTCGTAGTGCGTCGTGCGGGGGATGTGCAGGTGGCCGTAGACCATCTCGACCACGTTGAACCGGCGGTGCCAGTCCGCGGTCAGCGACGTGCCGCACCAGAGCGCGAACTCGGGGTAGCGCAGCACGAACGTGGGGTCGCGGACGAGCGGGTAGTGGTTGATCAGCACGGTCGGCCCGCTGATCCGGGCGAGCCGCTCCTCGGTCTCCCGCACGCGCGCCTCGCACCAGGCCTCGCGGGACGGGTACGGGTCGGGGTGCAGGAAGTACTCGTCCGTGCACACCACGCCCGCCTCGTGCGCGATGGCGAGGGCCGACTTCACGTCCGTGGCACCCGGCGGCCGGAAGGAGTAGTCGTAACCCAGGAAGAGTGGACAGACGGTGACCGGACCCTTGGGACCGTCGAACGTGACGTACGGGTCCTCGGGCGTGATCACGTCGAGGCTGCGGCACAGCTCCACGAGCTGCTTGTAGCGCACCTCGCCGCGGGACTGGTTGACGTCGTCCTTGGTGGTCCAGAGCTCGTGGTTGCCCGGCGACCAGATCACCCGCCCGAACTTCGGCCGGAGCGTCCGCAGCGTCCATTCGATGGAGTCGAACTTCTCCGCGACGTCCCCGGCGATGATCAGCCAGTCAGCCGGGTCCGGCGGGGCGATCGCTGCCACGACGTCGCGGTTCTCCTGGTAGGAGACGTGCAGGTCGCTGGTGGCCAAGAGCTTCACGCCTCGACGGTATCCGGGGCGTCAACGAGGGGATCACCCCCTCCCGGCGCGCCACCCGTTCGTGAGAGCGGTACCACGACCGGTTATCCGTTCGTCGCAGACAGTGCACCACTCGTCTCAACAGGACGAGCCGCGCGTCGCCGTTGCGGGGCCGCTCATCGCCTTTCATGGCCTACGTACTTACCTGTTTTCGGGCCGCCTTCTTACTGTGAGTGCTGTCACCTGACGGAAAAGTCCTGGCGGAGGACCACACCATGACCGACTCGCAGTTCGCTCGCACCCCGGACCCGAGGCTGGCGCGGCAGGTCCCGCCCCGCCAGGTGCCAGGACGCCCAGTCGTCCCCCCACGTCAGGTCCCACCGCGCCAGGCGGCAGTGGGCCAGGCACCGGTCCGCTACGGCCAGCCCGTGGACCCGCGCCTGGCGGCCAACCCGTCGTTCCGCCGCACGGTAGGCGCCGAGATCACGCGCCACGCCCAGCAACACCAGGCCTACGCCGTCCCCCAGCGCCGCAACATCGCCGAGGACACGGCCCTGGCCACCCTCCTCCGCTCCCGCCAGCGAGCCGAGTCCGCCCGCCAGGACCCGCGCCCCGCCGACATGGCCCCCCGAGACGCCTGGATGCGCACGTCCGCGTGGCCCTCGGAGCAGGAACCCGGCCGCGGTGACGTCATCGAACAGCTCTCGTCCCGCCTGGTGTCCGCCAACCTGTGGGCCGTGGTCGAACCCCTGATCCCGCCGGCCAAGGTGCGCCGTCAGGGTGGCGGGCGCGGGCGGGTGTGCAACCGTTCGGTGTTCACCGCCATCGTGTTCGTGCTGTCGTCCGGGTGCGCTTGGCGGCATCTGCCGGCCTCGTTCGGGGTGACCGTGCCCACCGTGCACCGGCGGTTCCAGGAGTGGACCGATCTGGGACTTTGGGTCCGGCTTCGTCGTGCTGCGGCTGAGGGGGCCTGTGGGACCGACGAGTTGGATTGGGTTCGGGCGGTTCTGGACGCTGCGGATCGTCGGGCCGCCAAGGCTGCCAGCTGAGGTTTTCGGTTTCGGCTTCGCCGGAGTCACCCTGAGGAAGGGTGGCTCCGGCGTTTTTGTTCGGGGCGGGGTTGCCTGCTGGGGCGCGAGGGACCGCTTGTCGCGGGATTGCGGGATGAGCGGTCGCTGGGGGCGATGGGCGGGTTGGGACGGTGCGGGCCGGCTTGCGTTGGCTGGCGCCGGTTCCAGCGGGGTTGGTCACCGATGCGCTCAGGTCACCTTGCGTGGGTGGCTGGGCGGGCAGTACCGGGCCGGTGCGGGTCATCGCCGCTGCGCGTCGATAGCGATTGGGGCTTGACCTTGAGTCTCTGGCGGGATGCTTGGACGGCCGGAAAAGGCCGGGCTGAAAAGCGCCCGGCCGTGCCCATGAGGGGAGCATCCCGCCCACTCAAGGTAAAGCCCCAATCGCGCAGTGCGTGGGTCACCACCGCTTGACCAGTGCGTAGCGGTTCACACGCCTCGGCTTCGCCATTGCCGCTGGTGGTAGGGCGGCTCGGCTTCGCCATTGCCCTGCGCGTACGGAGGGGACGCCTTGGGCTCCGCCCTTGCGTTGGGCGGCAGGGTGGCTCGGCTCCGCCATCGCCTTGTCGTGCGGTGGGAGGTCTCGCCGCCACCATTGTGTTTCCCAGCAGGGTTGTTTGCCCGCTGCCCGCTGCCCGCTGCCCGCTGCCCGCTGCCCGCTGCCCGCTGCCCGCGGTGCGGTGCGGTGCGGTGCGCGGGCAGCAGGCAGCGCGTGAGTGTCGGACCTCGTCGGTACGTTGGGCCGCGGGGGAGTCGAAACCAAAGGGGACCCCTGCGAGAGCGTGCGGTCACATGCCGTGGATGCCCGCGTGGTACTTCGGCACCCGCACGGTGATCTTCGTGCCCAGGCCGCAGGCCGTTTCCACGACCAGGCCGTACTCGTCGCCGTACACGCGGCGGAGTCGTTCGTCGATGTTGCCGAGGCCTATCCCGGCGGACTCGTCCACGTGGCCCGCGAGGGTGCGGCGGAGCTTCTCGGGGTCCATGCCGATGCCGTCGTCCTCGATCGTGATGTGGGCTTCGGCGCCGCCGTCGTTCGCGTAGATCTGGATGTGGCCCGGTTCCACCTTGCCCTCCATGCCGTGGCGGACCGCGTTCTCCACCAGGGGTTGCAGGCAGAGGAACGGGACCGTCACCGGGAGCACCTCGGGGGCCACCTGCAGGGTGACCTTCAGGCGTTCGCCGAAGCGGGCTCGTTCGAGGGCCAGGTACTGGTCGATCGAGCGGAGCTCCTCGGCGAGGGTGGTGAAGTCGCCGTGGCGGCGGAAGGAGTAGCGGGTGAAGTCCGCGAAGTCCAGGAGCAGGGTTCGGGCTCGTTCCGGGTTGGTGCGGACGTAGGAGGCGATGGCGGAGAGCGAGTTGTAGATGAAGTGCGGGGAGATCTGGGCTCGCAGGGCGCGCACTTCTGCTTCTACCAGGCGGGTTCGGGAGCGGTCGAGTTCGGCCAGTTCCAGCTGGCCCGCCGCCCAGCGGGCCACCTGGTTCGTCGCGCGGACGAGGCCCGCGGAGGCTTCTCGGGAGTAGGCGGCCAAGGTGCCCACCACGCGGCCCTCGACGGTCAGGGGGGCCACGACGGCGCAGTTGATCGGGCAGTTCGGTTCGGCGCAACCGATGTCGAAGGCCTGGGTGCGGCCGGTCAGGAAGACGTCCTCGGCCTGGGTCATGGCGTCCGCCGCGTGGTGGTCGGAGACGCCTTCCCACGCGACGACCTCCGTTTCGTCGGTCAGCGCCAGTGCGGGTGTGTCCAGCAGCGTCCGGAGGTGCCTGGCTGACTTCTTCGCCGCGTCCGGGACGAGGCCCGCGCGCAGCGGAGGTGCGGCCGACCATGCCGTGTGGAGGGTCTCGTAGGTGACGCGCTGGGCCTCCGTCGAGAGCGACTGCTTGTTGCGCGTGCCCCGCCACAGGACGAGGACGGCCGCTCCGCCGACGATCAGGATCGCGGCTGCGGTGAGGAAGTCTTGCATGGGCGCGTCACCTCTTTAGCTTCGCTCTTCGGCCGAGGAGGAGGAGCCGGAGCCGTCCAGCCCGAGGTTCTCGGGCGCGTGGAGCTTGACCATCGTGCGCTGCACTCCCGACGGCAGGTGCCGCGGGGTGAGCAGCGAGACGACGTACATCACCGAGAAACCGAGGGGGACCGTCCACGCGGCGGGGCGCGAGAGCAGGATCTCGTACCAGGCGTCGCCGGTGTCGGTGAACATCGTGACGAGACCCGCGGTCAGCGCCGGGACGCCGCCCGCGAGCATGCCGGCGATGGCACCGGCCTTCGTGATGCGGCTCGACCAGATTCCCAGCATCAGCAACGGGCACAACGAGGACGCCGCCACCGCGAACGCCAGGCCGACCATGTCCGCGACGGGCATGCCGGTCGAGATGAACGTCATCGCCAGCGGCACCAGGCCCGCGAGCACCGTGGAGATCCGGAACCCGCGCACGCCGCCGAGGCGCAGCACGTCCTGCGAGAGCACGCCCGCCAGCGACACCACCAGGCCCGACGACGTGGAGAGGAACGCCGCGAAGGCGCCACCCGCCACCAGAGCGCCCAGCAGCTGGCCGCCGACGCCTTCGATCATCCGCGTCGGCAGCACGAGCACCACGGCGTCGGTCTGGCCGGTCATCAGCAGTTCCGGTGTGTACAGGCGGCCCAGGGCGCCGTACATCGGTGGCATCAGGTAGAAGACGGACAGCAGGCCCAGCACGATCAACGTCGTGCGGCGCGCGGCGGTGCCGTTCGGGTTCGTGTAGAAACGCACGATCACGTGCGGCAGGCCCATGGTGCCGAGGAACGTCGCGATGATGAGCGAGTACGCCCCGTACACCGGGAAGTCCTGGCCGCTCGACATCGGCAGCGACCACATCTCGTTGGTGTTGTGCTCCATTGTGGACAGATGCGGGACGGGTGCGTCCTTCGGGAACGTGAACTCCGAACCCGGCCCGATGCGGTGGTAGCCCACGGGCAGCACGACGACGGTGTTCTCGACGCGTGCGCCGTCGATCTCGCCGGTGCCCCTGATGGAGATGAACGCGTCGGCGTGGATCGTGGTCAGGCGCTGGAACGTGACCTCGGTGTCCTGCCGGAAGACCGGGTACTCGGGCTTGGTCAGCGACTCGGACCCGTGCACCTGCCAGGCGACGATCAGGAACACGATCGGCACGGTGATCGCGGTGAGCTTGAGCCAGTACTGGAACGCCTGCACGAACGTGATCGACCGCATCCCGCCCGACATCACGTTCGCGGTCACGACCATCGTGACGATCAGCGCGCCCACCCAGTCCGGCGCGCCCGTCACCGTGTTCAGCGTCAGCCCCGCGCCCTCCAGCTGGGGCAGCAGGTACAGCCAGCCGATCGCCAGCGCCAGGACCGACGCGACCGCGCGCACGCCGCGGGACCGGAAGCGCGCCTCGGCGAAGTCGGGCAGCGTGTACGCGCCGGAACGCCGCAGCGGCGCCGCGACCATCGTCAGCAGCACGAGGTAGCCGGCGGTGTAGCCGACCGGGAACCACAGCATGTCCGGCCCGTAGGCGAAGATCAGCCCGGCGATGCCGACGAACGACGCGGCGGAGAGGTACTCGCCACCGATCGCCGAGGCGTTCCACCACGGCGAGACGGTGCGCGAGGCGACGTAGAAGTCGGACGTGGTGCGGGAGACGCGCAGTCCGTAGGTGCCGACCAGGATCGTGCCCAGTGCGACGACCACCACCGCCACGATGGCGTAGCCACTCGTCATGGACGTTCGACCAGCTCCGCGAACTCACGTTCACTGCGTTCGGCCTGCCGCACGTAGAACCACCCGGCCAGCAGCAGCATCGGGCACGTCGCCACGCACAGCAGGAACCACGGCAGCCCGAGCCCGAGGATCCGGAACTTGCCGAGCTCCGGCTCGATCGCGAACAGCAGCGGCAACAGTGCCAGCGCGCCGGTCGCCACCAGGCACACCGACAGGCCCAGCCGCCGTTGCGCCCGGATCAGCGTGCGCATGTAGACGGCGCCGAGCTCGCTCTGCTCGTTGATCTCGCGCGTGCCCGAGTACGGGCGGCGCGCACGGGGTGCCCGCGTGCGCGGGCTCGTCACCACCACGCGCTGGGTCGGCTTCGGGTCCGGCCGCCGGGGTGGTGGCGTCGTCACGACCCGAGACCGTTCCTCGGTTGCAGGACACCGGCGGGCTGACCCGCGCCGGGCGTGGGCCGGGCTCGGCGGACCAGCAGCTGCCTCAGGTGACGGGCGTGCCGGCGGCTGACCGGCAGCACCGCGCCGCCGATCGTGACGCTCAGGTGCCCGTCCTCCAGGCGCAGTTCGTCGATGTGGCCGAGCGACACCAGGTGACTGCGGTGGATGCGGACGAACCCGGCGCTGCGCCAGCGCTCCTCCAGGCCGTTCAACGCCGCACGCACCAGGCCGCTGCCGGTCGCGGTGTGCAGGCGGGCGTAGTCGCCGTGCGCCTCCACGTACCGGATGTCGGCGAGGCGGATGAACCGCGTGACGCCACCGAGCTCGACGGGGATGACCTCGTCACCCATCTCCGGCGGCGTGGAGTTCGAGGGCTGCGCGGGAGCCGGGGTGGCCGGTTCGGTGGCGGTCTTCGAGTCCCAGACCTCGTGCACGATGCGGTGCACGGACTCCGCGAGCCGTTCGGGGCGCACGGGCTTGAGGAGGTAGTCGAGCGCCTTGAGTTCGAACGCCTCCACGGCGGGCTGCTGGTGCGCCGTCACGAACACGACGGGCGGCGGTTGCGCGAACCGCGAGAGCACGCGGGCGAGGTCGAGACCGTCCAGTCCCGGCATGCGGATGTCGAGGAACACCGCGTCCAACGGCTGGCCGGCGTCCATCGCGCGGTGCAGCACGCGCAGCGCCTTGGTGGCGTCGGTGACCGCTTCCACGTGAGCGATGCGGGGATCGGAACGCAACAGGTACACGAGGTCTTCCAGCGCGGGTGCCTCGTCGTCGACGGCGAGCACCCGCAGCGAGCGCTCGAGGCTGCCACGTCGATCCGGCCCCTCGCAGATGGGGCAGGGCAGACCTGAGGTCATTCGAGATCGAGTCCAAACTGTGTACGGCCGATCCTCACGTGGCGGCGATTGGACCACGTTCGGTCATCGCGCGCCTGGTGAGCCGAGGGCGTCGGATACGCGATCATGCCCCCTCACGGAGGGTGACCCGCCGCGGGGGTCCGGTTGCGCAGCGTGTGCACGACGAGTACCCCCTCGCACCCCTGAAACCCCGAACGGGCGCATCATCCGCCAGGTGGAGGACGTGCGGAAACCCTCCGATCGGGTGCGTCTCGGGTAGGAGACAGGCGCCGCTATCACGCAGCGTGCAGTTGCCTGGTCAGGCCTGTCGCACGGTTTTGTCAGCGGTCGCGAGATGATTTGGGGAGAAAGAAGACGGTCTTCACGGCTGCCGGATCGCGCGCGGCTGGGCCGCCAGCGCGTCACCGAGCGTGATCTCCAACTCGATGAACGACTCCTCGGCACGACGGGCGGCGACGCTCACGGAAGCGGCGGCGGCCGGGCCGATCAGTCTGCGGGTGGGCGCGCGCAGCGCCTGGATCGCCTCGGACCACTGGTTCGAGAGCTTGGCGAGACCGCTCAGCGTGTCCACGAGCTGCTCGGTGTTGTCCGGCGGTGACGCGACGATCTCCGCCAGCCGGTCGCGCAAGGCGTCCAGTGCCGGGTCCACGGATTCCTCCAGACGTGCTGCGCCAGAAATTTCCCCACTGGGCAACACCATATCCCGGCCGTTGTGGTCCGGCGCAATGATGTTGCCCCGAGGAGACTACTCGGTCAATCGATTGCGCATTCCGTCTCAACTGGCGATCGTCTCAACTGGCGCGCACTTGTGGTGACCGGCTGAAATGGACCCGCTTTCGGCGTCCGGCCCGCCTTTCCGCCGTCGTGCCGCCCCTTCGTGCCTGGTAGGCAGGTTGGTGTTCGGACGAACTTGCGTATTAACTCCTTTGCCTGGGGACGTCTCGGGGTGTGCGCGGAGTTCGGTCGTTCAGGTTCGCGTGGGCAATCCGGGGATTCTCTTGCCATGACTCGCGCTCGGCCGATCTGGGGGGATCGCATGAAGTGCTTCGTGGTTCGGAACACACGGTGACCGGGGTCGAGCGGCCTTCCTGGTTCGTCCTGCACGACCGGCTCGACCACCCGTACGCGGTGGTCAGGAAGACCCCGCCGGGAGAAGGAGGACTGCTCGCGCCACCGGGCGCTGCCCGCGAGTGAGGAGGAGGCCTACCGCAAAGGCACGTGGGAGCGGTGCTCGCTGCTGAGGGGCGTCAGCAACGGCGGCAACAACTACGGGGAACTGCCGATCAGCCCCGTCGAGGCGCGCCAGGTGATGGAGCGCCTCGACAGCCGCCGAGTCAGAGGCGGCCGACGTCCGTGATCGTCACGACGGCCTCGCCGACCTCGTCGGACGCCGCCAGGTCGACCTCGGCGTTGAAGCCCCAGTCCTTGTCCCCGGCCGGGTCCTCGAAGATCTGCCGGCACACCCAGCGCTCGCGCTCGACGTTGATGATCAGGAACGCCGGGCCGCGCGCGTTCGGGCCCGCGCCGATGTCCGAGTGCTCCTCGAAGTACGGCTCCAGCGCGTCCATCCACTCCTTGGCCGTCCAGCCCGACTCGTGGTCGAGTTCGCCGAGTGAGTACCAGTCGCGCTTGGCGGCCAGTTCGACGCGGCGGAACAGCGCGTTGCGGACCAGGACGCGGAACGCGCGGACGTTGCGGGTGACGGCGGGCGGGAGGTCGACGCGGACCTCCGGGGCAGTGTCGTCTCCGGGGTTGGTGAGTTTCTCCCACTCGTCGATCAGCGACGAGTCGACCTGGCGGACGAGCTCGCCGAGCCACGAGATCAGGTCGTTGAGCTCCTCGGTCTTCGCCTCGTCCGGCACCGTCTGCGACAGCGTCTTGTAGGCGTCGGCCAGGTACCGCAGCACGAGGCCCTCGGAGCGCGCCAGGCCGTAGAACGACACGTACTCCGTGAACGTCATCGCGCGCTCGTACATGTCGCGCACGACGGACTTGGGGGACAGGTCGTAGTCGCCGACCCACGGGTGGCCGCGGCGGTAGGTGAAGAACGCGGCGTCGAGCAGTTCGGCGAGCGGCTTCGGGTACGTGACCTCGTCCAGCAGCTCCATGCGCTGGTCGTACTCGATGCCGTCGGCCTTCATCGCGCCGATCGCCTCGCCGCGCGCCTTGTGCTCCTGCGCGCCCAGGATCTGCCGCGGGTTGTCCAGAATGGACTCGATGACCGACAGCACGTCGAGCTCGTAGCCCGGTGTCTCGCGGTCGAGCAGCTCGATCGCGGCCAGCGCGAACGGCGACAGCGGCTGGTTCAGCGCGAAGTTGAACTGCAGGTCGACGGTGAGCTGGAAGTCGTCGCCGTGGCGTTCCACGACACCGGCCGCGACCAGCGCCCGGTACATCGCCAGCGCGCGGCGGATGTGCTTGAGCTGCTTGGAGCGGTCCTCGTGGTTGTCCTCCAGGAGGTGCCGCATGGCCTGGAACGCACCGCCCTGAGGGCGGCCGATCACGTTCAGCAGCATGGCGTGCGAGACCTGGAACGACGACGTCAGCGGTTCCGGCTCGGCGCCGACGAGCCGTTCGAACGTCGCCTCGCTCCACGACACGAACCCGTCGGGGGCCTTCTTGCGCACGACCTTGCGGCGCTTCTTCGGGTCGTCACCGGCCTTGGCCAGGGCCTTGATGTTCTCGACCTCGTGCTCGGGCGCCTGCACGACGACCGTGCCGATGGTGTCGAAGCCCGCGCGGCCCGCCCGTCCGGCGATCTGGTGGAACTCACGGGCCTTCAGGGTCCGCGTCCTCGTGCCGTCGTACTTCGCGAGAGCGGTGAACACGACGGTGCGGATCGGGACGTTGATGCCGACGCCGAGGGTGTCCGTGCCGCAGATGACCTTCATCAGACCCGCCTGCGCGAGCTGTTCGACCAGGCGGCGGTACTTGGGCAGCATGCCGGCGTGGTGCACGCCGATGCCGTGCCGGACCAGCCGGGAGAGCGTCTTGCCGAACCCCGCCGAGAACCGGAAGTTGCCCATCTTCGCCGCGATGGCCTCCTTCTCCGGCTTCGTCGCGACGTTGACGCTCATCAGCGACTGCGCGCGCTCCAGTGCGGCGGCCTGGGTGAAGTGCACGACGTAGATCGGCGCCTCACGGCCGTGCAGCAGGTCTTCGATCGTCTCGTGCAACGGCGTGGAGACGTACTGGAAGTTCAGCGGCACCGGGCGCTGCGCCGAGCGGACCACCGCCGTCGGCCTGCCGGTGCGCCGCGTCAGGTCTTTCTCGAAGAACGAGACGTCGCCCAGCGTCGCCGACATCAGCAGGAACTGGGCCTGCGGCAGCTCGACGATCGGCACCTGCCAGGCCCAGCCGCGGTCGGGCTCGCTGTAGAAGTGGAACTCGTCCATCACGACCTGGCCGACGTCGGCCGTGTGGCCGTCGCGCAGGGCGATGTTCGCGAGGATCTCCGCGGTGCAGCAGATGATGGGCGCCTGGTCGTTGACGCTGGCGTCGCCGGTCATCATGCCGACGTTCTCCGGCCCGAAGATCTCGCACAGCGCGAAGAACTTCTCCGAGACCAGGGCCTTGATCGGCGCGGTGTAGAAGCTGCGCTGGTTGGCCGCCATCGCGACCAGGTGGGCGCCGATGGCGACCAGGCTCTTGCCCGACCCCGTGGGCGTGCTGAGGATGACGTTGGCCCCCGAGACGAGCTCGATGACCGCTTCCTCCTGCGCCGGGTACAGCGCGAGGCCGCGCTCGGTAGCCCAGTGGGAGAAGGCGTCGAACAGTTCGTCTTCGTCGGCGATCGAGGTGAGCCGGTCCGTGAGTGCAGTCATCGCAGGTGAACTATAGGTGGTACGCGTATTCGGTGAACTCCCAGTCGGTCACGAACCGCTGGAACCGGGCCACCTCCTCCCACTTGAAGTCCACATAGGACCGCACGAAGTCCTTGCCCAGCACGTCGACCATCGCCGTGTCCTCCTCCAGGTAGGCCAGGGCGTCGGGCAGCGTGGCGGGCAGCGTCGGGGCCTTCGACGGGTCGTAGCCGTACCCGGCGGAGGGCCGCGGCGGTTCGATCTGGTCGCGGATGCCCAGGTAGGTGCCCGCGATGAGGCCCGCGATGCCGAGGTACGGGTTGGCGCTCGCGTCGCCGAGCCGCAGTTCGAGGCGGGTCGTGTCGCCGCGCTCGGCCGGCACCCGGAGCATCGCGCTGCGGTTGTCGAGCCCCCAGTCGATCAGCCACGGCGCGAGCGAGTCCGGCCCGAACCGCTTGTAGGAGTTGACCGTGGGGTTGAGCAGCGCGGCCAGCGCCGGGGCGTGCTTGAGGATGCCGCCGATGGCCCAGCGCGCCTCGTCGGACAGGCCACTGGTGGTGCCGGGCGCCTGGAACGCGTTGCGGCCGTCCTTCTCGTGGCACGACAGGTGCAGGTGGAAGCCGCTGCCGCCGCCGTCGTTGAACGGCTTGGCCATGAACGTGGCCATCCGGCCCTCGCGCCGGGCCAGTTCCTTGACGCTCGTCTTGAAGCGGAACGCGCGATCGGCCGCGTCCATGGCGGGCGAATGGACGAGGTTGATTTCGAACTGCCCGCCGGCGTACTCGTGGTTGCCGCCGGTCGTTTGGAGGCCTGCCGAACTGAGCGTGCGAAGAGTTCTCAACAGATGACCGTCAGAATCGCCGCGGCGTCCGGTCGCGTAGACGTTGCCGGGCTCGTCGCAGTACGGCCGCCACCCGTTCGGGCGATCTTCGTCCGGTTCGCAGAGAAAATATTCCAGCTCGGGTCCCACGACCGGCGTGAGCCCGGTGGTCTCGAATATTTCCAGGGCCCTGCGCAGCACCTGCCTGGGCGATTCGTCCACGGGTCTTTCGTCGGCCGGGCTCACCGCGTCGCCGATGCACCACGCCACCCCCGGCTCCCATGGGATCGGGAGCAGCGTGTCGAGGTCGGGAACCACGATCACGTCGGGCAGCCCGGCGTCGAGCACACCCCCGTTCTCGGTGGTCTTGCCGCCCGGGGTGGTGCTGTACACGGCCCGGCAGAACGACAGCCCGCGCTGCGTAACCGCAGGTAGGTGCTCTACGAGGACGTCACGGCCCCGGTCGGTGCCGAGCAGGTCGGGGAAGACGACGCGCACCACGTCGATCCCGTCCTCGCCGAGTCTTGCGGCGAGTTCCCGTGTCACCTGTTCACCGACCACGTCGAACTACCTTTCCGGCACAGTGTGTCGCTGGCGCGGAGGGGATAACGTCGTGGGGCAAACGCTATCGACCCGTCCGTGGAGCAAAGACCGTCATTGGTCCCCGTCGGGTGCTCCACACTCATCGTCCACCACGGGGCAACAGTCCGTAACTGGACGGGTGACGACCGTCACGAGATCATGCACGATGTGGGATCGTGATCAAAGTGGTTGCGGACCGACTCGCACCACATCACAGACATAGTTCGGAACCGCAAGTATTGTGCCGGGAACACCTGAGCTCGAGCACGGGAGACTTTGAGTTGTCTGGTCACCACACGATTGCCGAGACCGAGAAAGCCGTCCAGGCGAAACTCGGTGCGGTGCCGCTGCGTCGCGAACAGATGGCAGCGGTGTCGAACATCCACCGCGCCGCCACCGCGATCCGCCAGCACCTCGAGAACTCGGTGCTGCGCACCAGCGATCTGACCTGGACCGGCTTCGTCGTTCTCTGGGTCGTGTGGATCTGGGGCGAGATGGAGACGCGCTACGTCGCCGAGGAGGCCGGGATCTCCAAGGGGACCCTGACGGGCGTCGCCAAGACGCTGCAGTCACGGGGCCTGCTGGAGCGCATGGGCCACCCGACCGACGGGCGCCTGGCGGTTCTGCGGCTCACCCCTGAGGGTGAAGAACTGATGGCCGACCTCTTCCCCAAGTTCAACGAGGAAGAGGTCTTCGTCAGCGACCCGCTGGAGTCGTCCGAGGCCCAGTCGCTGGCCGAGATGCTGCGCCGCATGGTCACGCACCTCGAGGCCAACGGCGAGCAGCGCCGCCTGGACCTGCGCGGAGACACGCCGCTGCCGCCGCGCCGGTCGGGCCGGCGCGCCAAGCACGGCTGATCTTCGCGGCTGTGGGCGACTCACCGGGGGTGAGTCGCCCATTTCGGCGTTGGCCCACTGTCTGGCCGGTCAGAGGGCAGGCCCCTGACCAGGCCTTCAGAGCAGGCTCAGCACCCGCGCGTGCAGGGTGTCGAGGTAGTCCTCGGACTCCGGCTTCATCAGCACGCTGCGCAGCACCCGCGCACCGTCCGCATCGGCTCCGACCTCGGGGTGACGGGCGGCGAACGCACCCTTCGACGCCCGTGCCACGCTCAGGAAGATCGGGTCGACGGGTGCGTTCATGCCCGTCTCCATCACGCGGTGCGAGGCCGCGTCCACGGCCGACAGGGTCAGCGGGTCGGTGCGCGGGAAGTACGTGACGATGTCGAGCTCGGGCTCCTGGTAGAGCTCCAGGGCCTCGGACTCCCGGATGATCGACGCCCACCGCACGGCCGCCCGCCGCCCGGCCGCGAGGACCTCGCCCAGGCCGTCACGGGTCAGGGGGAGCAGGCGCAGGGTCAGCCAGAGACCGGCCGCCGCGGCGCCGGCGCGCGAGCATTCCAGGCTGATTTCCCCGAGGTGCATCTCGTCGGACGTGAAATACGTGTACGGCGAGTCGTGCAGGTAAAAACGGCCAACGGACGGGTCGCGGAAAAGGACCGCGCCACAGCCATAGGGCTGTAGTCCGTGCTTGTGCGGATCGACCACCACGGAGTCGCACGAGCCGATGGCCTCCCACGGCTCGGGTGCGAGGTCGGTCCCCGCCAGCAGGGTGAAGAAGCCGCCGTACGCGCCGTCCACGTGCACCCGTGCGTCGTAGCGGCGTGCGACATCCAGCACAAGATTCACCGGTTCGATGGCACCCAACGCGGTAGTTCCCGGAGTGACCACGACCGTTCCGACCTTGCCGGTCCTCAAGAGCTCCTCGAGCGCGTCCAGATCCATGCGACCTAGGCCGTCCACGGCGACAGGGAAACCCTCGATGCCGAGCACCCCGCACATGCGTGAGTGCGTGTAGTGCGCCTCGGAGGAGTACGCGACGCCCTGGGTCGGATGCAGCGAACGGGCGACGAACAACGCCTCCAGGTTCGCGATCGTGCCGCTCGACGTCAGGTGGCCGAGGTGCTGTTCGCCGTAGCCGAACATCGTCGCGAGGTCCGAGACGACCTCGCGTTCCATGGCGGCGGTCGCGGGACCGCCGTCCAGGGCGTGGTTGTTCGGGTTGATCAGCATCGCGGACAGGTAGCCGACGACGGCCGCGGGGTGCGGCGGCTTGAGCATCTGGCCCGCGTAGCGCGGGTGGAAGAACGGGTAGTTGTCGCGCAGGCGGTCCTGGAGCTCGGCGAGCGCCGAGCCGAAGAGCGCCGGGTCGGTCTGCAGCGACGAGTGGGGTGTGAAGGAGCCGTACTCCGCCGTCCACTTCTCGTGGTTGGCCAGCGCCTCGTTGAGCCAGTGTTGAAGATCCACCGCACACACCCCACTCGTCCACGCACAATCCGAATGTTCGAATTTGGACGTTACGGCAGTCCCCAACGCGAAGACGAGCCGTTGGCGTTCACATCACGTGGCGAGACGTCGGGGCGTGTGCCACGACGGGAGACCACGGCGCTCTGACCTCGGCGAAGCGGGATCTCGACGGCGGTGCCACGAGTCTTGTACTCCAAACGTCGTCCCCACGTGTCGCGGACGTCGATGTCACCCGTGATTCCGTGCTCCAGCAACAAAGGCGAGCCTGCCTCCGAACGGACCTTGACCCAGTCGGTGCGTCCGCCGGAACGGGAAGCGTCCACAAGGAACGCTCCTTGCGTGCGCAACGACGAGATGGACGCATCGGCCCAAGTGGACGAAACAGACGGGAAGACGCGCACGACTTCGTTGTGCGACTGGACCATCATTTCCAGCACCGCCTGGCCGGACATCAGCGGTGACTCGATCGCGAGGTTGCCGCCCTCGCGGTAGAAGGTGTTCTCGGTCAGCACGGCGTTCGAGCCGACCTGCCTGCGGTCGAGGAAGTAGCGCAGGAACGACAGCGCCTCCTCCGGTCGTCCCATCGCCGACGCCATCGCGGACGCGGCGCCGTAGCTGTACCCGGCCCACGCCTGCTGCCGCGACACCCAGTGGTCGAACGTCCTGTCGATGAGCGCGCGGTGCTCCGGCATGTCGTAGGTCAGCTCGCGCAGCGGGTAGAACCACAGCATGTGCGAGAAGTGGCGGTGCGAGTCGTTGAGCGAGACGTCCTTGCCGATGAGCACGCCGTCCGGGCCCTGGGCGTAGGGCACGAGCCGGTTGGCGATGTCACGCCAGCGCGCGTTCTCCTCGATGGACAGCAGCGTGCGCACGCCCCAGCGGATCAGCGAGAGGTCGTACGTCGTGTCCGTGGCGTTCGCGTACTCCGGTGAGCGCGTCTCGGGCAGGTGCAGCTTCCCGTCCGCGCCCTCGACGAGGAAGCGGGCGTAGTAGTTGACCGCCTTCGTCAGGATCGGGAAGAGGACGTCCTTGAGGATCTTCCTGTCCATCGTGTGCCGGTAGCCCAGCCACACGTTGTGACAGGCCCACAGAAGATTGCCCGTATGGTCGTTCGGCGCGACGCCCGGAACGCCGCAGTAGCGCGGCCCGGAACGCAGCGTGCGGTCGCCGGGGTGGCAGATCGCGTACGAGTTGCCGTCGCGGTAGGCCGGGTTCACGTTGAGCTCGAGGTTGTGCTCGAACCGCTTCAACGTCGTCGTCACCGCGTCGAGTTCGTGGTGGTTCGAGCCGTTGACCAGCGGGTACGAGATCTGGACGTTGAGGTTCCACCACACGGCCGTCCAGCTGTTGCCCTGCTCGGGGAACCACGGGCCCCACTCGGAGATGACCGGCGCGTCCGCTCGGGTCGCCGCCGCCATCTTGTAGAGCTGCAGCCAGTAGAAGCGCTGCACCAGCTTGTCCGGCACCGAGATGAGCGACTTCGCGAAGTAGGCGTTCCACCAGCGGCGGTGCTGCAGCGTCAGCACCTCGAACGGGATCGCCGACGCCTGACGCACCTCGCGGATCGCGTCGGATGTGTGCGTGTCCGCGGGGTGCGTATATGCCACGTGGGCCGCGAAACGGCCGTTGCGGGTCTGCCAGGCCGTTGTGTAGCCGCCGCCCGCGAGCAGCGGCTGGGCGGCGTAGGAGACGCCGTTCGCCGTGCCCAGGGTCGGCGCGGGGTTGGCGGTGTAGTCGGCGGGCCTGCGGATCTGGCGCGTCGTCGACGACTCCAGGGACTGGAAACCCCAGGTCACGTCCCCCTTCACGGAGGCGAGGAACGTGCTGCGCGAGTTGTGCACGAGCATCGTGAACGTGGCGCTGCCCTGCGTGGTCGTCACGGAGCCGGTGAGCTCGGCGTTCCACAGGTCGAGCGTCCAGTCGACGGCGGTGATCGCGCCGGCGAACTGCAGGGTCAGGTACCCGATCGGCAGCCGGGAGAGGCCGACCGCGGCCTCCCAGTGCGCCCGCTGGTCCTGCACCTCGGAGTGGCTGAGCATGAGTTTCAGCTCGTTCGCGGTGCGGCCCGCGTAGACCTGGACGCCCAGGAACCCGTTGGCCAGGAACGGGCTGTCACCCCAGTTCTGCGGCAGTCTCCGCCACTCCATGCGGGCATCGCGCACGACGTCCCGGTGCACGTTGTGACCCGATGTTTCAGGGGCTGCGACCGCGGTGCCCACCCCGAGTGCGGAGGCCCCGACGGCCGCGCCCGTCCCGTACAAAAAGGTTCTACGCGACAGCTCTGTCACTGTTCGTCCCTCCGTGCCGTGGCGGCGGCGGAACGGATCTAACCGCAGAAGTCATCCGATGACTAGCGAGCGTGTGACGATCAACGCCTTCTTGCCCGCAAATCGTTGTTGCACAGTTCTAGCCATAGCCGAGGTGGGGCAATTAGCGTGACGACTCATGTCACCTGTTGCCATGCACATGAGCGACGGTCTGCTGAACGCTCCGATGTCGGTCGTCCTGCTCGTCATAGCGGTGGCGGGCGTCGGGTTCGCGTTGGTCAAGGCCCGTGCGGACCTCGACGACCGCACGGCGCCTATGGCGGGCCTGGTGGCCACGTTCATCTTCGCCGTCCAGATGATCAACTTCCCGATCCTGCCCGGCGCCTCCGGGCACCTGCTGGGCGGTGCGCTCGCGGCGATCCTGGTCGGTCCGTACGTCGGCGCGTTGTGCGTGACGATCGTGCTCGTCGTGCAGGCGCTGCTGTTCGCGGACGGCGGTCTCACCGCGCTGGGCGCCAACATCACCAACATGGCGCTGATCGGCACCGCGGCCGGGTTCCTGGTCGCCGTCGCGCTGCGCCGGTTCGCCGCGAAGGGCAAGGGCGGTCTCGCGGCCGTCGCGTTCATCTCCGCGTTCGTCAACACGCTGCTGGCCGCGACCGGCTTCATCGTCGAGTACGCGATCGGCGGCGCGGGTGGCGTGGAGATCGGCAAGGTCGCGCTGCTGATGTGGGGCCTGCACGCGCTGATCGGCATCGGTGAGGGCCTGATCACCGCCGTCACGGTCACCTCGGTCGCGTCGATCCGGCCCGACCTCGTCCACCTGCTGAAGGGCGGCGGCAAGCCGCTGGAGGTCCGGTCGTGAAGAAGTTCTTCATCGGGTTCGCGTTCGTGTCGCTGCTGATCGCCGGGGTGCTGTCGTACTTCGCATCCGGCGACCCGGACGGCTTGGACAAGACCGTCGAGGACACCGGCATCGCCGAGCACGCGCAGGAGCACCCGTTCTCCGGCAGCACGTTCGCCGACTACGCGCTCGGCGGTGACGACAAGTTCACCGGCCTCGCGGGTGTGCTCGGCGTGGTCGTCGTGCTGGGCCTGTCGTTCGGCCTGTTCTGGGTGCTGCGCAAGAAGTCCGACGCGCGGTGAGCGGCGCCCACGACGTCCTGCACCACGCCGGCGACTCGCCGGTGCACCGCCTCGCGCCCCACGTGAAGATCCTCGTGGCGTTCGGGGCGGTGCTGGGTGTCGTGGCCACCCCGCGCACGTTGTTCCCGCTGTTCGGCCTGTACCTGCTGCTGATCGTCGCGGTGTGGTCCGTGGCGCGGGTTCCCGCGCTGTGGTTCGTGAAGCGCGCGGTGATCGAGGTGCCGTTCGTGGTGCTCGCGTTCCTGCTGCCGATCTTCGGCACGGACCCGCGCACCGACTTCCTAGGCTTTTCTGTCTCGGTCGAGGGTTCCCTGGCGGGCTGGAACATCCTCGCCAAGGGCACGCTGGGCGTCCTGGTCAGCCTGACCCTGGCCGCCACGACGGCGCCGGGGGAGTTGCTGCGCGGCCTGCAGACGTTGCGGGTGCCGGCACCGCTGATCATGATCGCCACGCTGATGCTGCGGTACGGCGAAGTCGTCGTGGGCGAGGCGAGGCGCATGCGCGTCGCCCGCATCTCGCGCGGTGACGACCCGCGCTTCCTGTGGCAGGCCGGCGCGGTGGCCAGGTCGGTCGGCACGTTGTTCATCCGGTCCTACGAACGCGGAGAGAGGGTGCACCTCGCGATGGTGTCGCGCGGCTGGACGGGCACGCAGGGAGGTTCGGCGACGATCGTTCCGGAGACCGTGGCGGCTCCCGCCCTGGAGGTGTCGAAGCTCGCCTTCGCCTACCCGGACGGGCACCAGGCCCTGTTCGGCATCGACCTGCGCGTCGAGCGTGGCGAACGTGTCGCGGTGCTCGGGCCGAACGGCGCCGGCAAGACCACCTTCGCGTTGCACCTCAACGGAGTTCTCGGTGGCGGCTCGGGGTCGATCTCGATCGCCGGCTTGGAGGTGCGCAAGCAGAACCTGCGCGAGATCCGCCGCCGCGTCGGGCTCGTCTTCCAGGACCCCGACGACCAGCTGTTCAGCCCGACGGTGGGGGAGGACGTCGCGTTCGGGCCGCGCAACTTCGGCATGTCCGATGTGGACGCCCGCGTGCGGAAGGCCTTGATTGCCGTGGGAATGGAGTCGGTCGCGGACCGCTCGCCGCTGCACCTGTCCGGCGGTCAACGGCGTCGTGTCGCACTGGCCACGGTGCTGGCCTGCTCGCCGGAGGTCCTGGTGCTCGACGAGCCGTCGGCGAACCTCGAACCGGTGGCCCGCCGCGAACTCGCCGAGCTGCTGCTCTCCTTGGCGCCCACCATGCTGATGGTCACGCACGACCTGCCGTTCGCGCTGCAGGTCTGCCCCCGCAGCGTGCTGGTCGACGACGGCGTGGTCGTGGCGGACGGACCGACCCGCGAGATCCTCGCGGACTCCGCCCTGCTGGCCCGCCACCGCCTCGAACTGCCCTACGGCTTCCGGCTCGACTGAAGCCCGCTCAGCACGATCTCCAGCAGCACGGCGGGATTCGCGCCCTCGTGCATGCTCTGCAGCATCCCCTTCATCAACGCGACGAGGTCCCTCGTCGTGATGTCGGCGCGGACGGCCCCCGCCTCCTGGGCCCGGGCCAGCAGCCCGCCCAGGGTGGCGTGCAGGCTGTCGCGCAGCTCTGACGGCACCGCGATCGCGTCGGACATGTCCCGCTTCGCCGTCGCCTCGTCCGCCATCTTGCCCAGGAACGCGAAGAGGTCCGCGCCGGCGTCGGCCGACGGTTCCGCCGACGCGATCATGGCCGACACGCGCGCTTCCGTCACGGCCTGGAACAGCGCCTGCTTCGTCGGGAAGTGCCGGTAGACGGTGCCGGGGCCGACACCCGCCTTCGCCGCGATCTCGTCCAGCGGCACGTCGAAGCCCTGTTCCGCGAAGAGCTCCCGCGCCGCCACCAGCACCTTCTCACGATTGCGCGCGGCATCGGCCCTCATCGTTGCCAACCGGGGCGTGCGTTCCGTATGTTACTAACCGGGGTCACCGTTCCGATTCTACGAGGGGCACACCATGACACGCACACCAGCACAGATCGTGGAGCACGTCCGGCGGCAGGTGGCGGGCGAGCAGGGCCACGGCTCGTTCGCCGACCTGTTCACCGAGGACGGCGTGATGGCCTACCGCTTCCCCGCGCCGTTCCAGGAACCGGAGATCAGGGGCCGGACCGCGATCCGCGCCTACTTCGACAGGATGAGGGGCGCCCGCGTCCGCGAGAAGATCGAGGTCCAGCACGTCGAGGCGATCACCAGGCTCACCGACGACCCGGACGTCGTCGTCGCGGAGATCACCCACCGAGGCTGGTCGAAGGTGAAGCAGGACTACTACACGTTCACCGCCGTCGCGATCATCCACTTGCGCGACGGCGAGATCGTCCGCTACGACGACTACATGAACCCGTTGCTGCTCCAGGAACTCCTGGGCGCATGACCTTCGACGTGTCCGCCTGGTGCTCGTCGGAACTGGGAAGCCCCGTGGCCGGCGTGCTCTACGAGCGCGTGTCGATCTCCACGGTCTCCGGCGTGCGCCTGGCGGACGGTCGCGAGGTCTACGTGAAGGCCCGCCCGGACGACGGCCGCGCCGTGTCGTGCGTGGCCGCGCAGGCGTCCCTGGCGGCGCGGGGGTTCCCGTGTCCCCGCCCGCTGACGCCGGTCGTGGTCGCGGACGGGCTGGCCGTGCACGCCGAGGAACCGTTGCCCGGTGGGGAGATGCTGCTCGGTTCCTCTCCGGACGTCGCTCGCCGCTACGCGGCCGTGTTCGCCCGGCTGATGACCCTGTTGGCCGGCGTTTCGGTCCCGCCGCCGCTCCCGTCACCGCGCTGGGCCCGCTGGGACCACACCGGTCCGGGCCTGTGGCCGGAGATCGACTTCCTCGACGCGCGGGATCAGAGCGTGGTGCCTTCTCTCGTGTCGGAGATGGCGTTCCGCGTGCGCAAGCGGTTGCTGGCCACCTCGCTGCCGTGCGTGCTGGGCCACGCCGACTTCGAGGCGCAGAACCTCCGGTGGCAGGACGGCGAGGTGCTGGCCGTGCACGACTGGGACAGCCTGGCGTGGCAACCGGAAGCGGCCCTCGCCGGCGCCGCGTCCGGAGCGTTCGCCAACGTGTCACCGCCGGGTCTGGTGCCGATCGGGAGCTCGGCGGCGTTCCTCGAGACCTACCAGCAGGTTCGCGGGCGTGCGTTCTCCTTGGAGGAGAGGGAGATCGCGTGGGCCGGGAGCATGTGGACCGCCCTGCACAACGCACGGTGGGAGGTCCTGCACGGCGATCCGACGCCCTCAGGTGACGCCGTGCGCGAACAAGGGGCCGAACGCCTCCGGCTGGCCAACGCCTAGGGCGTTTCCCGTAAGTCCGTTCGATGAGGGTCACGGGCGAGAGACCCGGAGGCGGTGCCGCCGCGACGCCCTCATACCGGGCGTATTCGGGTGTTGCGGCGGTGCCGCCTCCGGGGCCCTCGACCGCGACTGTCGCGGACGAGACTTACGGGACACGCCCTAGGCGGCCGCGCGGCGCCTGCGTTCCGCCAGCACCGCCGACAGGTACGGGTGCGGATGCGTGTACTCGACCCGGGGCGAACTGATCGCCGCGCCGACGTCGTCCGACAGCCGCGACCCCAGATCCCACCGCGCCTGCTCGTTCAGCTCGTGGTAGCGGCTCAGGTACTGCCGCGCCGCCAGCACCAGCTCCTCCGGCAGCTGCGACAGGTCGAGTCCCGACGCCCACTCCGCGAGCTGCGGCGGCATGACGGCGAGCTCCACCTCCTGGCGGGGCACGCGGGTGTGGATCACCACCGTGCCGGCCAGGTAGTCGCCGACCCGCTTGCCCCGCGGTGAGAAGAGGGAGACGAACAGCGCGATCGCGCCGGCGAGACCCAGCACCCAGAAGTCCACGATGAAGCCGGTGAGCGAGCGCACCAAGGCGTGCCGGAAGCGGATCGCGCCACCGTCGTCGCGCACCACGCGCAGGCCCATGGCGAGCTTGCCCAGCGAACGGCCCCGCGTCGCGGTCTCCATCGCGGTCGGGAAGCCGATCATCACGGCTATCAGCAGCGTGATCGCGAGCGCGTCCTGCAGCGCGTTGTCGACGTCGACCGGCGCGATCAGGAACAGGACGACGAGCAGGCCGAACTGCACAGCCACGTCGATCGCGTACGCGACCGCCCTGCTGGCGAGCTGTGCGACGCGCAGGTCCAGAACTACGGCTTCACCGGTGACGAGGTCCCCCACGCGGATAGTGTGACCCATCGTGGATCTCGACGTCTTCATCGATCGCCACCGCGAGTCGTGGCAGCGGCTCGAGCAGCTGGTCAAGCGGTCCGGGAAGCTCAGCGGGCCCGAGGCCGACGAGTTGATCGAGCTCTACCAGCGGGTGACGACGCACCTGTCGGTCGTGCGCAGCCAGATGCCGGACCCGGCCACGGTCGAACGGCTCTCGGCGCTGGTCGCCCAGGCGCGATCGGTGCTGACGGGCACGCACACGCCCGCCTGGCGGACGTTCACGCGCTTCTTCACGCACCGGCTGCCCGCCGCGATCTACCTCGGCTGGCGGTGGTGGGTGCCGGCCGGGATCGCGTTCTACCTCGTCACCGGCATCATCGCGGCGTGGATCGCCTCGAACCCGGACGTGCAGGCGACCATCGCCGCGCCGGAGGAGATCCGGGAGATGACGAGGGTCGGCGGCGGGTACGAGTCGTACTACTCCAGCGATCCCGCCGGGTCGTTCGCGGCGAAGGTGTGGACGAACAACGCCTGGGTCGCCGCGGCCTGCCTGCTGCTGGGCGTGCTGTTCGCGATCCCGCCGGTCTACCTGCTCTTCACCAACGCCCTCAACGTCGGCGTCGGCATCGGGCTGATGTTCGGTGCGGGCCGCGGAGGGGTGTTCCTCGGACTGCTGGCGCCGCACGGGTTGTTGGAGCTCACGGCCGTGTTCGTGGCGGCGGGCATCGGCATGAGGCTGGGCTGGCAGGTGATCGACCCCGGCAAGCGCACCCGTGGCCAGGCCCTCGCCACGGAGGGCCGGTCGGTCGTCGCGGTGGCGCTCGGACTGGTCGTGGTGCTGCTCGTGTCCGGTGTGCTGGAAGGGTTCGTGACGCCTTCCGGGCTGCCGACGTGGGCGCGCGTCGGCATCGGGGTGGTGGCCGAGGTGCTGTTCCTGCTGTACGTGTTCGTGATCGGGCGCCGCGCGGCGCGGCAGGGCGAGACGGGCGACATGGACGCGAGTGAACGTGAGGACGTCGCGCCCGTCGCCGTTTAGAGCTTGCCTGCGGCTTTCAGCGAGAGATAGCGGTCCGCGAGAGCGCGCGGCAGGTCGTCGGGCAGTGCGTCCACGACGTCGACACCGTGCCGTGCGAGCAAGGCGGTGAGACGGCGGCGTTCGGCCAGAGTGCGTTCCGCGGCGGCGGCCGCGTACACGGACTCCAGGTCGCCGCGTCCGGCGGCCATCGCGTGCACGGCCGGGTCGGACACCGACGCGACCAGCAGGTGGTGGCGCGTGGCCAACGCAGGCAGCAGCGGCAGCAGACCGTGCTCCATCGACGGCTCCAGCGACGTCAGCAGCACCACCAGCGAGCGGCGGCCCGCCCGGCGGAGCACCTCGGCGACGGCGCCGCGGGCGTCGAACTCGACCAGTTCGGCTTCCAGCGGGGCCATGGCCTGCACCAGGACGGGCAGTGTCGCCCGCGGTACCGAGGCACGCACCTGCTGGCTGAACGCCAGGAAGTCGACCTGGTCGCGGGCCTGCGAAGCCAAGGCGGACAACAACAACGCGGCGTCCATCGCCGTGTCCAGGCGCGGCAGGCCACCGAGTGCGCCGTCCACGCGGCCCGCCGAGGTGCGGGCCGTGTCGAGCACGACCGTCACCTGCCGGTCGCGTTCGGGGCGCCAGGTGCGGACCACCACGTCCGACGAACGAGCCGAGGCACGCCAGTCGATCGAGCGCACGTCGTCGCCGATGACGTACGCGCGCAGCGAGTCGAACTCCGTGCCGGCGCCGCGGATCAACGAGGCGCGGCGACCGTCGAGTTCGCGCAGGCGTTCCAGCAGAGGCGGAAGGTGACGGCGGCTGTGGAACGGCGGCAGCGCGCGCACCGTCCACGGCACGACGTGTGAGCCTTGCCGTGCCGCGATTCCCAACGGGCCGTGGGAACGCACGGTCACACGGTCCGCAGCGCGATCGCCACGCCGCACGGGCCGCAGCTCGAAGGACAGCACACGCGAGCCACCGGCGGGCACGTCGACCGCAACCCGATCTGTGACCACACCGGCAGAAGGCGCCCATGCGTCACGAAGAACGCCACGCAGCCGACGTCCGGGGTTGTGCACGGTCAGCTGCACCACACACGGCTCGCCCGTGCGAACCGAGGTCGCCCCCGCGCGCGAGAACGTCAACCGCCGCACGCCGGCCGCCAACAACAAGTCGACGGCCACGCACAGCACCAGAAGACCGAACAGGACGAGAATCCCCTGCCACGACGGCAGGAGAAGCCCGACGACGAAAACCCCGATGAGCGCGAGCAGCCCCGCGCGGCCCGTGAGCGCCACGTCAGCGCGGCACCTGAACGGCACCGAGCACGCCGTCCAGCACGCCGTCCGCCGTCACGCCCTCCAGTTCGACCTCCGGACGCAGCTCCAGCCGATGCCGCAACGCGGGCCGCGCGAGTGCCTTCACGTCGTCCGGCGTCACGTAGTCACGGCCCGAGAGCCACGCCCACGCGCGTGCGGCAGCCAGCAGAGCCGTTGCGCCACGGGGAGAAACGCCCAGACGCACGGCCGGAGACTGACGGGTCGCACGGCACACGTCCACCACGTACGCGATCACCTCAGGAGCCACGGTCAACGAGCGCACGGCCGCCGTCCCCGCCTCCAGGTGTGCGGCACTCGCGACCGGCGACAACGACGAGAGGTCACGCGGGTCGAAGCCGGAGGCGTGCCGCGTCAGCACGTCGATCTCGTGCTCCCGCGCCGGGATCGGCATCGTCACCTTGAGCAGGAACCGGTCGAGTTGCGCCTCGGGCAACGGATAGGTGCCCTCGTACTCCACCGGGTTCTGCGTCGCCACGACGATGAACGGCGATGGCAGCGGCCGCGTCTTGCCGTCGGCGGAGACCTGCCGTTCCTCCATCGCCTCCAGCAGTGCGGACTGCGTCTTCGGCGGCGTCCGGTTGATCTCGTCGGCGAGCAGCAGGTTCGTGAACACCGGGCCCTCGCGGAACGAGAACGCCGCGTTGTGCGAGTCGTACACCAGCGACCCCGTCAGGTCGCCGGGCATCAGGTCCGGCGTGAACTGCACGCGCGTCGTCGACAGGTCCAACGCGCGCGCAAGAGCACGCACGAGCAACGTCTTCGCGACGCCCGGAACACCCTCCAGCAGCACGTGTCCCTTGCACAGCAACGCGAGGATCAACGACGTCACGGCGGCGTCGTTGCCCACCACGGCTTTGCCGATCTCCGCGCGCAACGCCACCAACGCCGTACGGGCTTCCTCGGTGGTGACCACTGCCGTCATGCCTTGCGCACCTCGTTCTCCAGAGCATCGAGCGATGCGGCCAGCGCGACCAACCCCCGGTCGTCCACCGGCTCCTTGTCGTAGAGCAGCGCCCGCACCGAAGTGACGGGACGCGAAGTCCTGCGGGCGATCTCCTCGGACGGATCGTCGCCCGGCGGCACCCCCAGCAGCGGCGCCAGCCGGTCACGCGTCGCCTGCCGCAACACGGAGGCGGCGTGCGACGCGGCGTGCGACCGGCGGTACAGCCGCGCCCTGCCCTCCACGGTCTCGGCGGCGCGCACCACGACCGGGAGCGGTTCGGGCACCACGCGGCCGAGCCTGCGCGCCCGCCACACCGCGATCAGCACGGCCGCGACACCGAGCTGCAGTGCGCCGTACTTCCAGCCGTCCGGGACCAGGTCGGTCAGCGACTTCTGCTGTGACCTGTCCGCCGCCGACGGCATGTACCAGACCAGCCGTTCGTGCTGGCCCAGCAACGACAACGCGAGTGCCGCGTTGCCCTCCTCGTCCAGGTCGCGGTTGGTGAAGATCCCGCCGTAGCCGATCGTCGTGACGGAGCCGGTGCGGACCAGCGTCGAGTCGTAGCAACTCTGTTCACCCTCGTAGGTGAACCCGCCCGTGGTCGCCGCGCCGGCCCCGTCCGCCAGCGGGCAGCCGGGCTGACGGGTCTCGGGCTCCAGCCGGCGCAGCCCGGGAGAGGGCGCGAGGAGCACGGTCGAGGAGGCCCTGAGGCTCAGGTCCGCGAGCCGCTGCGGGTCGATCAGGTCCGGCTGCGTCACGAACAGCGTCGCACCGTCCACCGAGGACGCGTTGTCGGTGAGCTCGACGCGCACGCCGTTCTGCTCCAGCAGCCGGGCGACCGCGTGGCTGCCCTCCGGCTGGAACGACCGGGGGTCGAGCGCACCGCCCTCACCGCTGCCGCGCAGCAACGTGACCACGACCGCGGCGAACAGGATGATCACGCCGATCAGCAGGGGACCGCGCGCGGCGGTCCAGATCCGGCCGGCGTCGGGGGAGACCGCCGTCATCCGCGCACCTTGCCGTCCACGGAGACCAACTGCTGGTACCCCTCCAGCGTCGCGGGCCTGCCGCCGTACCAGACGTCGTCGAACTGGACCGCCGCGCCGCGCAGGTCGCCGGCGAGCACCGGGAGTGCCTGGCCCGCCTCGTGAGCGACCTCGTCCACGGTGCGTCCGGCCCGTGCGTCGAGCACGCCGCGTTGTTCCAGCTCGCGCACCACCGCGCGGAAGCGTTCGCGCACGGCCTCGGCCAGGTCACCGGCCGCCGCGGCCTTCTCGGCGGCGGCCCGGTGCTCGGCCGCGGTCATGGCGGTCGAGCCGAACACGGTGCCGTCCGACCGCAGCGCACGGCCCGTGCGCCCGACACGCAGCCTGACGATGATCACGATCAGCACCAGCACGGCCACGACGACTGTGACCGCGGTGATGCCGCTCATGCCACCCGCCCCGGCGAACAGCTCGCCGAGGCGGGTCAGCACCCAGTCGATCGCGCGTTCCAGCGGGTTCGGGTCGTCGGAGACGTACGCCGGGTCGCCGAGCTCCCGGACGGCCGCCTCCCTCGCCTCGTCGCGGCCGAGATCTACCGGTACGTCAGAGACCGCCATGCCCCGCGGCCCGCTGGAGTTCGATGTCCATGCCCTCGGACCGCATCCGGCGGTCGACGTAGACCAGCACGTTGACCGCGGAGCTGAACGGAAGCACGATCGTCGACGCGATGATGGCGCCCAGCGTGATGATGACCAGGTAGCCGATGCTCGTCGTGGCGGCCGGATCGTCGCTGAAGCCGGTGGTCGCCAGGCCCAGCGCGCCGAACGGCAGGCCGATGATCCAGCTGATCACCAGGCCGATCAGGGCGGCGACCAGCAGGATGCCGAAGGTGCGCCACCAAGCGCCGCTCACGAGCTTCCTGGATCGGCCGAAAGCGGTGCCGACGCCGCAGCGTTCCAGCACCAGCGCGGGGGTGACCAGGGAGAACAACACTCCCAGCCAGCCGGCGATCAGGAACCCGACGAAGAGGGCGAGGAAGAACGCCTCAACGGAGCCCGAGACCACGCCGAGCAGGCCCAGCACGACCGGGGCGGCGGCGATCAGGAGGCCGGTGAGCACCGTCGCGCCGAGCAGCGGGAGCAGCCGGGGCTTGAACTCCTCCCAAGCCTGGGCGAACGTCACCTGATTGCCCAGCACGGCGCGGCCCGCGATGACCGTGATGAAACCGGAGAGGAACGCGGTGCCGATCACCTGCAGCATGATGCCGACCAGCGAGCTGACGAGGCCACCGACGGCCGTGCTGATCAGCTCGTCCCGCGTCGGCGTCGCGTTCGGCGCGAACGTGGTGGAGATGTCGCTGAGGAACGGCAGCAGCACGAGCAGGCCGACGATCTCCGTGATCGCGGCGACGACGGCGGCGGCGCCGATGATCAGCTTCGGATGACGCCGCATCGTCGTGATGGCACCGTCGATGATCTCGCCGAGCGTCAGCGGGCGCAGGGGGATCACGCCGGGCTTGATCGTCGGCTGCGCGGGAGGCGGAGGGGCGTTGTAGCCGTACTGCGGCTGCTGGCCAGGCTGCTGGTTCTGTGGCTGGTCGGGTGACGACCAGCCGGGCGTTTCGGACATCTCGGCTACCCCCGGTCGTGGTGTGAGCGGAATCCTGCCAGACCAGGGCCGCCGGCACCCGGCAACCCGATCACGAAACGAGCTCGGTCCGCGCCTTGGCCGGGGTCGTGCGCCGCATGCCCGCGCTGACGCACCTCCTCACCACCTGCGGCTGCTCCCGCATCAGTCGCAGCCCGCGCCTGACCAGCGTCGGCACCGGCTTGCGGGCCTCGGCCACGTCCCGGGCGAACCGGCGCACGAACGTGACGGGAGGGCTCGGCGCGAGCACGATCGCGTCCCGGAGCACCCCCGCCTCCTTCGCGCCCTGCACGAGCAGGTCCGCGAACAGCCCCTCCGCGATGAACGCGGGCGCGTCGCCGAGCTCGATCGTCTGCGTGCCGACCGCGCGGTCCTCGCTGATGGAGTAGACCGGCGCCTCGACCCTGCCCGTGTTCGACAGCTCGATGATCGCCTGAAGCGCCTTGTCCGCGTTCCACGAACCGATGTCGTCCCAGTCGGCCCTGCCGTGCTCGTCGCGGGGCAGCAGCGGGTCGTCGCCGTCGCGGTAGAAGTCGTCCAGGCGCAGCACGGGCCAGCCGAGGTGGGCGGCGAGTGTCGACTTGCCTGAGCCGGAGGGTCCGGCGAGCAGCACGGCACGAGGGATGGGCACGGAACGCGATCCTCGCACATGACCTACGCTCGAACGCATGAGCGAAGGTCTGTTCGACGAGGGCCTCTTCGGCGCGACCGACGAGGAGAAGGCCGAACGCATCGCGGCCAACGCCCCGCTGGCCGTGCGGATGCGTCCGGTCACGCTGGACGAGGTCGTCGGTCAGGACCACCTGCTCGGACCGGGCGCGCCGCTGCGCCGCCTGGTCGAGGGCGCCACGCCGGCGTCCGTGATGCTCTACGGCCCTCCCGGCACCGGCAAGACGACCCTCGCGACCCTGGTGTCGAAGGCGACCGGCCGCCGGTTCGTCGCGTTGTCCGCGCTGTCGGCCGGCGTGAAGGAGGTGCGGGCGGTCATCGACGAGGCCCGCCGCCGCCTGGTCCGCTCCGGCGAGTCGACGGTGCTGTTCATCGACGAGGTCCACCGGTTCTCCAAGACCCAGCAGGACGCCCTGCTGGGCGCGGTCGAGGACCGGATCGTGCTGCTGGTCGCGGCCACCACGGAGAACCCGTTCTTCTCGGTCGTGTCGCCGCTGCTGTCGCGTTCGCTCGTGTTGCAGCTCAAGTCGCTGACCGACGACGGCGTGCGTTCGGTCATCAAGCGCGCGGTGTCCGACGAACGCGGCCTGGGCGGTTCCGTCGTGCTGGAACCCGAGGCGGAGGACCACCTGATCCGCCTGGCCGGTGGTGACGCCCGCCGCTCGCTCACGGCGCTGGAGGCCGCCGCGGACTCGGCGCTGGCGTCGAACGAAGGCGTGATCACGCTGACGCTGCTGGAGTCCACGGTGGACAAGGCGGCGGTGCGCTACGACCGCGACGGCGACCAGCACTACGACGTGACGTCGGCGTTCATCAAGTCGATCCGCGGCTCGGACGTCGACGCGGCCCTGCACTACCTCGCGCGGATGATCGAGGCGGGGGAGGACCCGCGGTTCATCGCACGGCGGCTGGTGATCCACGCCAGCGAGGACGTCGGCATGGCCGACCCGACGGCGTTGCAGACGTGCGTGGCGGCGGCTCAGGCCGTGCAGCTCATCGGCCTGCCCGAGTGCGCCCTGAACCTCGCGCAGGCCACGATCCACCTCGCCACCGCGCCGAAGTCGAACGCCGTGACCACCGCGATCTACGCCGCCATCGAGGACGTGCGCAAGGGAGCCATCGGTTCCGTGCCCGCACATCTGCGTGACGGGCACTACGCGGGCGCGGCGAAGCTGGGCAACGCGCAGGGCTACCGGTACCCGCACGACGTGCCCGAGGGCGTGCTGACGCAGCAGTACGCGCCGGACGACCTGGTGGGACGCGACTACTACGAGCCGACCGGGCGCGGTGGCGAACGCGCCCTGGCGGAACGGCTGCCGCGGCTGCGCCGGGTGATCAGGGGCGAGTGACCCGCCCCGGCGCGGTAGCTTCGGCGAAGTGACGATCAGAGAAGACTTCCTGACCACCGCCCGCACCGCCCTGGACCTCCTGCGCCACCCGCGGGTCGCGCAGCACTGGGACCAGCCGAGCGCCCTGCCGGAGTTCGGCGTCAGCGGCCTCGCCGGACACGTGGCCTACCAGGCGCTGCCGCTGCCGTCGATGATCGGGACGCCGCCCGGCGACGAGCCCGTCGTCCCGCTCATGGAGCACTACGCGCGGGCGAAGTGGACCGACCTCGACGTCGACTCGGAGTTCCACACCCGCATCCGCGCGGGCGGCGAGAAGCTCGCGGCGGAGGGGCACGGCGCCCTCTGCGACCGGTTCGAGCAGACGCTCGACGAACTCGCGAAGTCGTTGCCCGGCCAGGAGGACCGGGGCGTCCGCATGCCGCACTGGGGCCCGTGGGCCGTGCCGCTGGACGAGTACCTCGTGAGCAGGCTGATGGAGTTCGTCGTGCACTCCGACGACCTCGCGGTGAGCGTCGGGCTGGACACCCCCGAGTTCCCGCGCCACGTCAACGAGGCGGTCATCGACCTGCTGACCCGGATGGCGCTCAACAAGCACCGCGCCATCGACGTGGTGCGTGCTCTGAGCCGCAAAGAGCGTGCACCGCAGGACATCACCGCGTTCTAACGCTTGCAGACCATCAGCAGCGCGAGCTTGCCGGGCAGCATGATCTCGTCCGCCGCCACGAACCCACCGGCCTCGAACGACCTGATGGCCCGCGTGTTGCGCACGTCCGGTTCGAGCACGATCCGCGTGCAGTGCGGGTCGGCCTCGAACAGCGCGTCGGTGAGCCTGGGGAGCAGCGACCGCACGAGTCCGCGGTCGGTCATCGCCAGCTCGCCGACGGCGAGGTTCAGCCCGAGGTCGTGCGGCCGCGCCCGGTAGCAGCCGGCGACGGCGTGCCTGGCCGCGCGGTAGACCTCGGCGTAGATCACCGGCCGGCCGTGCCAGCTGATCAGCACCGGCCGGACGTCGTCCCCCGCCAGCAGCTCCGCCAGCCGGCGCTCCCACTGCGGCACCGTCCACGCCTGCCGCCGGAACGCCGCCACGTGCGGTGCCTGGTTCCAGCGGTGCACGAGGTGCAGGTCGTAGCCGTCCGGACGCGCGACGCGGGCGTCCCACGGCATCGGCAGGTCGGGGACGGGCGGGGCGTCCGCCATGAGCTGGAGCCGATAGGAGTCCAGGTGCGACACCGGCTTCACGAGGCCTCCTGCACGGATCAACTTAGTTGCCTGACTTCTACTGGCAAGGCCGCCGCTGTCAAGCCCTGGGTGACGGGTATTTCACAGGCTGTGACGGCCGTGCGTCAATGAGCGGTCCCGTACGTTTCACGTCATGCAGGAGACCACCCCGAGGCGCCGACCGCCGTCCCGGTCGACGGCGCGCCGAAGTCACTGAGGTGGGTCGTCGCGCACATGACCGCCGAAACCGCCCGGCACGCGGGCCACGCCGACGTCCTCCGCGAGCAGATCGACGGCGCCACAGGTCGTTGAAGATCAACAAATGGTGCCGCCCAGTCGAGTGTCGGGCCCACCCGGTAATCTCACCCGCAACCAAGCCCGAACGCCTGTTCACCAGGAGGATCCGTGTCGCCAGGGTGGCTCGCCGCCGGTGCTTTCGTGCTGCTCGTGCTCATCGTGGGGGTTGTGGCGATCAAGGCCGCGCGCTTCTTCGACGAGGCCACGATCGCGATGCGCAAAGCGCACGAGAACACGGACCCGTTGTTCGTTGAAGCCAACACGACGCTCACGCACGTGAACACGCAGCTCGAACGCGTCGACGGCATCACGGCCAACGCGCGCGCCGTCACGGGCAACGTCTCGGCGCTCACCAGCCTGTTCACCGCCACTCTCGGCGGCCCGCTGGTCAAGGCCGCCGCGCTGTCCTACGGCGTGAGCAAGGCCGTCAAGGCGCGCCGCAAGGCCGCCGAACAGCCGAACAAGCACTCCAAGCGCCGTCCCAGGCGAGGTGCGAAGTGAGCCGCCTCTTCTGGTTCGGACTGGGTGCCGCGGCAGGCCTGTTCGCCGCGAAGAAGGCCTCCGAGGTCGCAAAGCAGGCGACTCCCGCCGGTGTCGGCGCTAACGTGGGTGAAGGCCTGCGCGAACTCGCCGGCGCCATCGGTTCCTTCGGGGCCGAGGTGCGCGCGGGGATGGCCGAACGGGAACAGGAGTTGCAGGACACCGTGGAACGTCAGACGGGGTTCACGCCGGGGCGCCGAGCGCCCAGGGCGAACGGGAAGCACTAGAGCCGTTCGCCCCGTGACCATGCCCTGACTCTCCCAGCAACACACAAGGAACTTCCCGTGCAGACCCACGAGATCATCAAGCGTTTCCGCGAGCACTTCGAGAAGGCCGGGCACAAGTACATCCCCAGCGCCTCACTGCTGCTCGACGACCCCAACCTGCTGTTCGTCAACGCCGGCATGGTGCCGTTCAAGCCGTACTTCCTCGGCGAGGCCCCGCCGCCCGCCCCGCGGATGACGAGCATCCAGAAGTGCGTGCGCACGCCCGACATCGACGAGGTCGGCAAGACCACCCGCCACCTCACGTTCTTCCAGATGGCCGGCAACTTCTCGCTCGGCGACTACTTCAAGGAAGACGCCATCCGGCTCGCCTGGGAGCTGATCACCAACTCCCAGGAGAGCGGCGGCTACGGCTTCGACCCCGAGCGCATCTGGGTGACGGTCTACCTGGACGACGACGAGGCCATCGAGCTGTGGCAGAAGGTCGCCGGCATGCCGCTGGAGCGCATCCAGCGCCGCGGCGTCGAGGACAACTTCTGGTCGATGGGCGTCCCCGGCCCGTGCGGCCCGTGCTCGGAGATCTACTACGACCGCGGCCCCGAGTACGGCGAGGAGGGCGGCCCGGTAGTCGACGAGGACAGGTACCTGGAGATCTGGAACCTCGTCTTCATGCAGAACATCCGCGGCGAGGGTGGTGCCAAGAAGGACTACCCGGTCCTCGGTGAGCTGCCGTCGAAGAACATCGACACCGGCATGGGCGTCGAGCGCGTCGCCTACCTGCTGCAGGGCGTCGACAACGTCTACGAGACCGACCTGGTCCGTGCCGTCATCACCAAGGCCGAGGAGCTGTCCGGCCGCAAGTACGGCGCCAACGAGGTCGACGACGTCCGCTTCCGCGTCATCGCCGACCACGCCCGCAGCGGTGTGCTCCTGGTCGGCGACGGCGTCACGCCCGGCAACGAGGCCCGCGGCTACGTGCTGCGCCGCCTGCTGCGCCGCATCGTGCGCAGCTCCCGCCTGCTGGGCGTGAACGAGCCGGTGCTGCAGCAGTTCGCCGAGGTCGTCCGCGACTCGATGGGCGAGGCCTACCCCGAGCTGGTCAGCGGGTTCGCCCGCATCCAGCAGGTGCTCAAGGCCGAGGAGGACACGTTCCTGCGCACCCTCGACGCCGGTTCGCGGATCTTCGAGGGCGCCGCCGCCGAGGTGAAGTCCGACGGCCGCGCCACACTGCCCGGTGACAAGGCCTTCCAGCTGCACGACACGTACGGCTTCCCGATCGACCTCACGCTGGAGATGGCCTCCGAGGCCGGCCTGTCCGTGGACGAGGACGGCTTCCGCAAGCTGATGGCCGAGCAGCGCGCCCGCGCCAAGGCCGACGCCGCCGGCAAGAAGACCGGCCACGGCGACCAGTCGGTGTACCGCGAGCTGCTGGAGCAGGGCCCGACCGAGTTCACCGGCTACACCGAGCTCGCCTCCGAGGCCACGCTGCGCGGCATCGTGCGGGGCGGCGCTCGGGTGAAGTCGGCTCGCGAGGGCGACATCGTCGAGGTCGTGCTGGACCGCACGCCGCTCTACGCCGAGTCCGGTGGCCAGGAGTCCGACGCCGGCACCATCGTCACGGCCAACGCCGAGCTCGAGGTGCTCGACGTGCAGAAGGTCGCCCGCAAGCTGTGGGTGCACCAGGTGCGCGTCCGTTCCGGCGAGGTCTCCGAGGGCGAGCACGTCGAGGCCCGCGTCGACCCGGAGTGGCGCGTCGGTGCCCGCCAGGGCCACTCGGGCACGCACGTCGTGCACGCCGCCCTGCGGCACGTGCTCGGCCCGTCGGCCCTGCAGAGCGGTTCGTACAACAAGCCCGGCTACCTGCGGCTCGACTTCGCCTGGACCGGTGGCCTGTCCGCCGAGGCCCGCAGCGAGATCGAAGAGGTCTCGAACCTCGCCGTGCGCAAGGACCTGCCGGTCAGCATCGTCTACACCGACATGGCCGGTGCCCAGGAGATGGGTGCCGTCGCCCTGTTCGGCGAGACCTACGACGAGACCGTGCGCGTCATCGAGATCGGTGGCGAGTGGTCGCGCGAGCTGTGCGGTGGCACCCACGTCGAGCACTCGTCGCAGATCGGCCCGATCACCCTGCTGGGTGAGTCGTCGGTCGGTTCCGGCGTGCGCCGCCTGGAGGCCTACGTCGGCATCGAGGCCATGCGCTTCCTGGCCAAGGAACGCGCCATCGTGCAGAACCTCTCCGACATGCTCAAGGTCTCCTCCGACGGCCTGCCCGAGCGGATCGAGTCGCTGGTCGAGCGGCTGAAGTCCGCCGAGAAGGAGCTGGAGAAGGTCCGCGCCGCCGAGCTGCTGGGCAACGCCGGCGCCCTCGCCGACAAGGCCCTCGACATCCGCGGCCTGTCGCTGGTGGCCCTGGGCCTGGAGGGCGTGCCGGGCAACGACCTGCGCACGCTCGGTGGCGAGGTCCGCAACCGCCTGGGCAGCAAGCCCGGTGTGGTGGCCCTGTTCTCGGTCGACGGCGACAAGGTCAGCTTCGTGGTGGCCACCACGGCCGCCGCCCGCGACCTGGGGCTGGCCGCCGGCAAGCTCGTCCCGGTGTTCGGCCCGGCGATCGCCGCCCGCGGTGGCGGCAAGCCGGACCTGGCCCAGGGTGGCGGTACGAACCCGGCCGGTGTCACCGACGCCATCACGGCCTTGACCAACGAACTGGACAAGGTGCTTGAGCAGCGCTGATGTTCCTGGTGTCGACGATCCGGGCCTCGGACGGAGGCTCGGCGTCGACGTCGGGTCGGTTCGCGTGGGGGTCTCCCTCAGCGATCCGGCACCGTTCCTGGCGACTCCGCTGGTCACCCTGCAACGCGACCAGAAGAACGGCTCGGACCTCACGGAACTCGTACGTCTCGTGGCCGAACATGACGTCGTAGAGGTCGTGGTCGGTTTGCCGAAGACGTTGGCGGGCAGGCACGGCCCCGCGGCAGAGGCGGCGACCGCGTACGCTGCGGCCTTGGCCGGGCGCATCGCACCGGTGCCGGTGCGGCTCACCGACGAACGCCTGACGACGGTCGTGGTGAGCAGGGTGCTGGCACAGCGCGGTGTGAAGGGCAAGAAGCAGCGAGCCGTGGTCGACCAGGCTGCCGCTGTCGAGATCCTGCAATCTTGGCTGGACGCACGGGCACGTTCGGTGCCCGCCCGAAAGGACGAGGCGTGAGCGGCGACGATCTCGGGTTGTTCACCGACCCCGAAGCGGATGAGCGGAGGCCGCTCAAGAAGCGCGATCGCGAGCGTGACAACGCCCGCGTCAAGGCGAAGAAGCGCAAGAAGACGGTCCTGTGGCTGGTCGTCGCGCTGATCCTCGCCGTGGGCATGGGCGGTGCCTACTACGGCTACAAGGAACTGCGCGGCATCGGCTCGTTCGAGGACTACGCGGGCAGCGGCGAGGTCGACGCCATCGTCGAGGTCCAGGACGGCGACGTGGTCAGCAAGATCGCGTCGACCCTGTACGACAACGGCGTCATCGCCTCCGCGCGCGCCTTCACCGAGGCCAGCAAGACCGACGCCCGCGTGACGTCGATCCAGCCGGGCTTCTACCTGATGAAGACGAAGATGTCGGGCCAGAGCGCGGTGGCCAAGATGATCGACCCGAAGACGCGGGTCCCGGCCGTCCAGATCGTCGGTGGCCTGAAGCTCACCGACATCCAGGCCAACGGCAAGACCGTCCCGGGCATCTACTCCCAGCTCGCCGCCGCGAGCTGCACGGAGAAGGACGGCGCGAAGGTCTGCCTGAGCGCCGAGGAGATCAAGGCCGCCGCCGAGCAGACCGACCCGGTCGCCCTCGGTGTGCCGGACTGGGCGCTGGCGGACGTGAAGCGCGCCGAGCCGGCGTTCCGCCTCGAAGGCCTGATCATGCGCGGCGTCTACCAGGTCAAGCCCGGTGTCACCGCGGTCGAGCTGATCCGCAGCGTCATCGTGGCCTCGGCCCAGAAGCTGCAGGGCGCGGGCATTCCGGGCGGCACCCTGAACACCGGCTTCCGCCCCTACGAGGTGCTCGTCATCGCCTCGTTGATCGAGAAGGAAGCCATCGAGCAGGACTTCGGCCAGGTTTCGCAGGTCATCTACAACCGGATCGCGGAACCGATGCCCCTGCAGTTCGACTCGACCATCAACTACCGCAACAACCAGCCGCACATCCGCACGTCCGACGCGGACCGCAACGCGAACCAGCCCTACAACACCTACAAGAACCAGGGCCTGACGCCGACGCCGATCGGCTCGCCGTCGCAGCAGGCCATCGCCGCCGCGATCAAGCCCGCGGGCGGCGACATGATGTACTTCGTGAAGTGCAACGTGAACGGCACGTCGTGCTTCTCGAAGACGTACGAAGAGCACCAGGAGAAGGACCAGAAGGCTCAGCGGGAGGGCGTCTACTAGTGGTGCGCAAGGCGGCGGTGATCGGCTCGCCGATCGAGCACTCGCTTTCCCCGGTGCTGCACAACGCCGCGTACGCCGAGCTGGGCCTCGACTGGGAGTACACCCGCCTGGAGTGCTCCGAGGCCGACGTTCCCGCTCTGGTCTCCTCGCTGGGCCAGGAGTGGGCGGGTCTCTCCTGCACGATGCCGACCAAACGCGCCGCGCTGGCGTTCGCCTCGGTCGTGACCCCGCGCGCGACGGCGGTGGGAGCGGCGAACACGCTGGTGCGCCACGGTTCCGAGTGGCACGCCGACTGCACCGATGTGGACGGTGTCGTGGGAGCGTTGCGGGAGAAGGGTTTCTCCAGCGGCACGCACGGCGTCGTGCTCGGTGCGGGCGGCACGGCCACGGCCGCGCTCGCCGGGTTCGCCGAGCTCGGCATCTCGTCGGTTTCCCTGGTGGTGCGCGATCCCGCGCGCGCGGGAGAGGCCGTGCAGACGGCGTCGCGGGTCGGTGTCTCCGTTGAAGTGCTGCAACTGTCCTCTGTGGACCTCGCCGTGCTGGCCGGTGCCGCGGACGTGGTCGTGTCGACGGTGCCGGCCGAGGCCACCGTCGAGCTGGCCGACTCACTGGCGCGAGCGCCGTACGTGCTGGACGTGATCTACCACCCGTGGCCCACACCGGTCGCGAAGGCCGTGGAGGCGTCCGGGAGCCGCCTGGCCACCGGGCTGGACATGTTGCTGCACCAGGCTTTCGGGCAGTTCGAGCAGTTCACCGGCAAGCCCGCGCCGCAGGAGGCCATGCGCGCCGCCCTGGCCGCGGAACTCGCCTCGCGGTCGTAACTTTCGGCTTGATCTTGGGCCGTCCGGTACCGGTGCGCACCGGTCGTGTGGTTCCCTACGCCTGACTCGTTTGGCTGCGGACGATGTGCCACTCGGCCGGAGTCATCGCATGCCGGTGTTCCTCACCTTGGGAGGGCCGGTGGGTGGGGACGCACGGGTGTGTCTGCCGGGGGGCTCCGCTTGGGCGCGTGGGCCGACCGGTTCCGGCACCACGGCCGCCGGTGCGTCCCGCCTCTACAGGGCGTGTTTCGAAACTAAGGGCAGTACTGGTCGGGAACCGGTGCCACGCCGGCCACCTTCGCCCGGCTCGCCAGGGCCGTGCAGTGCACCTGGAAGACCGCCCACTTCGTCGTCGGCGGCGCGACGTCCTCCGGCATCACGATCACCTCCAGCACCGGGACCGCCTTGGACGACGTCGCGGGCAGCTCGGTCACCAGGCCCAGCTTCTTCTCCTCGTCGTTCGGGCCGGCCAGGAGCAGGTTCATCGCGGTCGCGATGTCGACGGCGCCGGTGTGGTCGCGGGTCCGGCGCACCAGGCCGTCGCGCTCGGCCGTCACGAGGTAGATGGTGAGCGTGTGCGACGAGACCGTCGGCGCCTCGGCCCCGGTGAGGATCGGGGTCGGGCGGATGCCGCAGGCCGTGAGGGTCACGAGGGCAAGCGCAAGGTGAAGACCGCGCCGCCCGAGGGCGCGTTGGCCGCCTCGATGGTGCCGCCGTGCAGGCGTGCGTTCTCCCATGCGATCGCCAATCCCAGTCCGCTGCCCTCGGAACGGGAGCGGGCCGTGTCTGCCTTGTAGAAGCGGTCGAAGATGTGGGGGAGGGCGTCCTCGGAGATGCCGGGGCCGTGGTCGGCGACCTCGATGACGCCCGGCCGCACCGTCACGCGCACCGGGACGCCGCCGTGCTTCAGCGCGTTGCCCACGAGGTTGGCGACGATGACGTCGAGGCGGCGGCGGTCGACCCGCGCCACCACGCCCTCGGGCAGCGACGCCTCGACGGACGTGGCCCAGCCGCGGGCGGCCAGGGTGTCGCGGACGGCGGTGCCGATGTCCCAGTCGTCCAACTCGAGGAGGTTGCGGCCCTCGTCGAAGCGGGAGATCTCCATCAGGTCGTTGACCAGGCGGGTCAGCTTGCGGGTCTCGGCGGAGACCAGGCGGGCCGCGACGGCCGTGTCGGGAGGCAACGTGTCCGCGTCCTCGTCCAGCACCGCGGTCACGGCGTTCATCGCCGTCAGGGGCGTGCGGAGCTCGTGCGACACGTCGGCGACGAAGCGGCGGGAGGTGGCCTGGGAGGCTTCCAGTTGTTCGGCGGCCTGGTTGAACGTGCGGGCCAGGTCGGCGAGTTCGTCGGAGCCGCGCACCTCGACGCGGGTGTCCAGGCGGCCGGCTCCCAGCGCGCGGGCGGCGGCGCCGAGGCGGCGGACGGGACGCAGAACCCCGCGCGCGGTGAACAGCGCGACGCCCAGGGCCAGGGGGAGCACGAGGCTGACGCCCACCCAGGCGGCCGTCGAGAAGCTGTCGATGGCCGTCTGCGGGCCCCTCAGGTACAGCAGCGCCCACACCTCCACACCCGTGGGCGCGCCGTCCGCGCGGACCAGCGGGATGCCCACGACGACGTACGGCTCGGCCAGGTCCGTGCGGCGCTGCCAGAGCGTCGTCCCGCTCGTCTTGAGCATCTCGCGCATCTCGGCGGGGATGAACGACGGATCGGGGCCGGCGGCGGAGCGCAGGCCCTCGTAGACCACGACCGCCGAGCCGCGCAGGTACGAGCCGAAGCCGTCCAGGTCCTCCTGCGCCGGCGGCACGGTCAGCCGGGGCGCGTAGTCGCGGACGTCCTGCACCAGCGGGTTCATGAAGCCGTCCTGCGCGTCCTCCAGCAGCAACGTGCGGGCGGTCGCGTAGGAGGCACCCGCTGCTCCCACCGCGCCGAGCACCGTCAGCAGCAGGAACGCGGCCATCAGCCTGGGGCGCAGGCCGCGCAGCAACGACCTCATCGGGGGCCGAAGCGGTAACCGAAGCCGCGCACCGTGTGGACGTATCCGGGGTCGGAGGGCACGTCCTCGATCTTCGCGCGCAACCGCTGTACGCACGCGTCGACCAGCCGGGAGTCGCCGAGGTAGTCGTGCTCCCAGACGGCCTCGAGGATCTGCTGGCGGGTCAGCACGCGGCCGGGGGTGCGGGACAGTTCGAGCAGCAGCTTCAGCTCGGTCGGGGTCAGCGCGACCTTCACGTCGTCCTTGAGCACCTGCAGTCCTGCCCGATCGATCACCAGCGAGCCGTGCCGTTCGATCGACGACGGCTCGGCGACGGTCCGCCGCAGCACGGCGCGGATGCGTGCCTCCAGCACCCGCGGCTCCACGGGCTTGACCACGTAGTCGTCCGCGCCCGCCTCCAGGCCTGCCACCACGTCGAAGTCGTCGCCGCGCGCCGTGAGCATGATGATCGGCACCTCGGCGTGCGTGCGCATCCGCCGGCACGTCTCGAAGCCGTCGATGCCCGGCAGCATGATGTCGAGGACCACGATGTCGGGACGGGACTCGCGCAGCTTCGCGACGCCTTCCTCACCCGTTTCCGCTGCTCGGACGTCGTGTCCCTGGCGGCGCAAGGCCAGCCCGAGTCCTTCACGCACCGAAGGGTCGTCCTCGACCAGCAACACCATCGCCACGAGATCCATTATCTGCGGGAGACGGCACCGGCGCCCGATCTGTAGCGGAACCATGACATGGCGTGGACGTTCCCGTGGACCGGCTCGCGGAGTGTCGAACCCATGGCCGGAAGCTTGCTGGGATTCCTCTTCACGTACTTCGCGCTGGTGTGGACGTCGTTCGGGCAGAAGGCGGAGAACGCCGCGTTGCCCGAACTGTCGCTCCAGCGCTCGTGGGCGTCCAACGTGGACACGGCGATCATCCTCGCCGCCGTCCTCGTGATCCTCTTCGCCCGCAAGAAGTCGCTCACGCCGTTGCTGCTGCTCGGCGGCTCGGTGCTGGGAGCGCAGGTTCTGAAGCTCTACGTGCTGGTGCGGCCGCCGCTGGACGACGACGCCGTGCTGGTGCACAACAGCTTCCCGAGCGGGCACACGACGGCCGCGGTGGCGTCGGTGATCGCGGTGACGATGGCGGTGCCCCGGCGGTTCGCACTGGTCGTGGCGGTGCCGGGGGCGATCGGCGCGGGGGCGGTCGCGGCGGAGACGGTGTCGCTCGGCTGGCACCGGTTCAGCGACACGCTCGGCGCGGCGCTGCTCGTCTCGACGCTCGCGCTCCTGTTGCTGCGCAAGTGGACCGCGGGACTGGTCGTACCGCCCGCACTGGCCGTGGGAGGCGTCTGGATGATCGTGAGCCACCCGCAGGCCACGCCGCCGACCTTGGCCGGCGTCGTGACCGCGGGTGTCGTGCTGCACTTCGGGTGGGTCGTGAGCGGTCTCGGCCGTCGGGGCGATCGAGACCACTCACGACCGGGATCACTCGTCGTGATCGGTGGCGATCAGCTCGGCGATGGCGTCCAGAGCGGCGTCCGCTCCGTCCCCCTCGGCGCTGAGCACCACCTCGTCACCGTGCATGGCGCCCAGGGTCATCAGACCCAGAACACTCGCCGCGTCAACGGCTTCGCCGCCGTCCTTGGCGATGCTGACCGTCACCGGCTGGTCGGCGGCGGCCTTCGCCAGCAGTGCGGCAGGCCGGGCGTGCAGTCCGACCTTGCTGGCCACGGTGACCCGTCGCTCGGCCATGATGGTTCCTCCCGGTAGAGCTGGTTCAGTTACTGCTGGTCGTTCCTGGAGCGCTTCTCGCGCACGGCCGTGTCGCCACTGCCCGCCGCCGTGTCGCCACTGCTGCCGACAATGCTCTCATCGGCCTCAGGGGACTCGTCGTCCTCGCGGCCCGGCGTCTTCAGGTTCCACTTGTTGATGACGAAGCGGAACAGGAAGTAGTAGATCGCACCGTAGATCAGGCCCAGGATGATCAGCATCCACGGCTTCTGGGAGATGTTCCAGTTCAGGATGAAGTCGATCGCACCTGCCGAGAACGAGAAGCCCGAGTGGACGTCGAGCGCGTTCGAGATCGCGAGCGACGTACCGGTCAGGAACGCGTGGATCAGGTACAGCGGCCACGCCACGAACATGAACGCGAACTCCAGCGGCTCCGTCACACCGGTGATGAACGCGGTGAGAGCGGCGGAGCCCATGATGCCGCCGATGAGCTTGCGCTGGTTCGGCCGTGCGGTGTGCACGATCGCGAGTGCGGCGGCCGGGAGGGCGAACATCAGGATCGGGAAGAAGCCGGTCTGGAACGTGCCGGCCGTCGGGTCGCCCGCGAGGAAGCGCGGGATGTCACCGGTCTTCTCGTTGTACTCGCCGAACTGGAACCACACGACGTTGTTGACGATGTGGTGCAGGCCCAGCGGGATCAGCAGGCGGTTGACGACACCGTAGATGAACGCACCGATGATCGTGCTGCCGGTGACCCACTCGCCGATGGCGGTCAGGCCCGCGTCGAACCACGGGTAGACCAGGCCGAGCAGGACGCCGACGATCGTCATGACACCGGCGACGATGATCGGGACGAACCGGCGGCCGCCGAAGAACGCCAGGTACGGCGGCAGCTTGATGCGGTGGTACTTCTGCCACAGCAGGGCCGTCAGGAGGCCGACGACGATACCGCCGAGGACCCCGTAGTTGATGACCTCCGGCTTGGCGGCCGGGTCGGTCGGCTGGTCGAGGACCAGCGGCGACATCGCCTTGAAGACGCTCGTCAGCACGACGTAGCCGACGACGCCGGCGAGCGCCGTGGAGCCGTCACCGCGCCGTGCGAAACCGACGGCGATGCCGACGGCGAACAGCAGGGCGAGGTTGCTGAACAGCGCGTCGCCCGCCGCACCGATCACCGAGGCGACGGCGTTCCAGCCCAGACCGTCCTTGCCCAGCATGTCGGGCTGGCCGAAACGGAGCAGCAGGCCTGCCGCGGGCAGCACGGCGATCGGCAGCATGAGGCTGCGACCGAAGCGCTGCAACGTGGCAAGGCCCTTGATCTCACGACCACCGGTTGCGGCGTCCGTGCTCATCGGGTTCCTCCCTTGGCGGAGTTCGGTCCGGTACCCGGGACGGTCCGGTCCAGTTGCATGGTCACCTGGTAGAGATCGCCCCGGTACCAGGAAGTGACGTCTTCACAGGGCCGCCCGTCGGAGCTGGCGACCCTCCTGAACACGAGGAGCGGGCTGCCCTTGCGGACGTCGAGCGCCTTCGCGGTCTCCGCGTCGGCGGTCTCCGCCCACACGGTCTGCCGCGCGTGGTCGAGCTGAATTCCGTACCGGGTCGCGATGATCTCGTAGATCGATCCGGTCAGGTCGCATCGGTCGAGCTCGGGAAGCATGTGCGGGCTGTACCAGCCGGCTTCGAGCGCCAGCGGTGCCCCGTCGGCCTTGCGCAGCCGCACGACGCGGTACGCGTACTCGTCGGACTCGAGGCCCAGCGAGGCCTTCGAACCGGGTGCCGCCTGGCCGCAGCTGATCACCTCGGTGCTGGGTTCGACCCCGCGCGCCTTCATGTCCGAGGTGAACGAGGCCAGGAAGAGCTGCAGGTCGTAGCGCCTTTTGGCGGTGAACGTCCCACGTCCCTTGGCCCGCGTGAGAAGGCCTTCGGCGACCAGCTGGCCGACCGCGGCCCGCACGGTGATGCGAGAGACTCCGTACCGCTCGGCCAGATCGCGCTCGGACGGAATCGGTGAGCCGGGAGCGAGTTCCTGTTCTGCCAGCCGCCGCAGGATCTCACGCAGCTGCGCGTGCTTCGGCTTGGGGCCGTCCACGATCTCGTTCACTCGCTCACCTCCTCGCTAGTGGTACTTTCCGGTCTAGACCAGTTGGTGCGGGAGAATGCTCCGCGCACCGAGCGGGTGTCAACCGCTGTTACGGGAACGAGAGGTACGAACGTGGCTGACGAGAAGGCTCAGAAGATCCTCGAGGCGCTGGGTGGCCGGGACAACATCATCGAGATCGAGCCCTGCATCACCCGCCTGCGGTGCGAGCTCGAAGACGGTTCCGTCGTGGACGAGAAGGCGCTGAAGGCGTTGGGAGCGCACGGAGTCATGCGTTCCGGCAACGTCGTCCAGGTCGTCGTGGGACCCGAGGCGGACACCATCGCGTCGGACATCGAGGACCTCCTGTGAGCCTCCGCGTCGGCAGCCCCGTGGCGGGCCGGGTGGTCGCGCTCTCCGCGGTTCCGGACCAGGTCTTCGCCGAGGCGATGGTCGGGCCCGGCGTGGCCGTCGAACCGATTCGATCGAAGGCCGATGTGGTGTCACCGCTCGACGGCACCGTCGTGACGTTGCACCCGCACGCGTTCGTGGTCGCCAACGGTGACGGGGCGGCCATCCTGGTCCACCTCGGCATCGACACCGTGAAGCGCAAGGGCGAGGGCTTCGAGCTCCACGTCGTCAAGGGCGAGCAGGTCCAGGCCGGTCAGAAGATCGTGACGTGGGACCCGGCCGAGGTCGAGGCGGCCGGGTTCGCGCCGATCTGCCCGGTGGTCGCGCTGGACGCGTCCGCCGAGGTGCTCGGCGACCTGGCTCTCGACTCGGACGTGGTGGCGGGCGACGCCCTGTTCGCCTGGTCTCGCTGAACCGTTGTTCCCGGGCGTTCTCCCAGCCCTGACCGGGCCTCGTGAAGGTCGTGCGTGGACGGACCGTTCACGACAGGCCCGAACTTGTACCTGATCGCCCCTGGCAGGACCGTGGTCTCATGACCACGGTCCTGCTCGCGTTCTCACTGGGTTCGTTGTGGACGGTCGCCGCCGCCCTGGACGCTCCGCCCTCGTCGTACCTGCTGGCCTGGTTCGGCATCGTGCTCGCGATGATCGACCTGCGGCACCACCGGTTGCCGGACGCGCTGACCCTCCCTTTGGGTGCCGCGCTGGTGCTCCTGCAGTTCCACGGGCTGGGAGCGGCGGCCCTGTCGGCGCTCGTCTTCGGTGGCGCGCATCTCGCCGTCCGGCGGCTGCGGCCCGCGCTGATGGGCGGCGGCGACGTGAAGCTCGCCTTCGGACTCGGCGCGGCGCTCCCGCTGCCGGCACTCCTACCTGCGGCGATCCTGTCCAGTGCGGTCACCCTGGCCGTCGCCGCGCTCCGGCGCAGGCGCGCGGTGCCGCACGGACCGGGCCTGCTGGCCGCCACCTGGGCGTTGACGACGCTGTGAAAGGATTGTGAACGTGCTGCGCTGGATCACCGCTGGAGAGTCACACGGCCCCGCCCTCGTCGCCGTTCTGGAGGGCATGCCCGCCGGGGTGGAGGTGACCACCGAGGACCTAGTCGCCCAGCTCGGGCGCCGCAGGCTCGGGTTCGGTCGCTCGCCGCGCATGGGCTTCGAGCAGGACGAGGTCGAGATCCTCGGCGGCGTCCGCCACGGCAAGACCCAGGGCGGCCCGGTCGCGGTCACGATCGGCAACTCCGAGTGGCCCAAGTGGCAGACGGTCATGTCGCCGGACCCGGTCGACCCGAGCCTGCTCAAGCCGACCGGCCGCAACGAGGCCCTCACCCGCCCGCGTCCCGGCCACGCCGACCTGCCGGGCATGCAGAAGTTCGGCTTCGACGAGGCCCGCCCGGTGCTGGAGCGCGCCTCCGCCCGGGAGACCGCGGCCCGCACGGCGCTGGGCACGGTCGCCCGGCAGTTCCTGCAGCAACTGCTCGGCGTGCAGATCGTGAGTCACGTGGTGTCCATCGGCCAGGCCGAGACGCCCGCGGACGCCGCGCTGCCCACGCCCGACGACCTGGCCGCGATCGACGAGTCGCCGGTGCGGTGCTTCGACCAGCGCGGCACCGACGCGATGGTCGCCGAGGTCGAGGCCGTCAAGGAGGCCGGTGACACGGTCGGCGGCGTCATCGAGGTGCTCGTCTACGGGCTGCCGCCGGGCCTGGGCTCGCACGTGCACTGGGACCGCCGCCTCGACGCGCGTCTCGCCGCCGCCCTCATGGGCGTGCAGGCGATGAAGGGCGTGGAGATCGGCGACGGCTTCACCTCGGCGAAGCGCTGGGGTTCGCAGGCGCACGACGAGATCGACCGCGGCAGCGGCCCGGTCGGCGTGACGCGCCGCTCGAACCGCGCCGGTGGTCTCGAGGGCGGCATCACCAACGGTGAGATCCTGCGCGCCCGCGTGGCGATGAAGCCCATCTCGACCGTGCCGCGCGCACTGTCCACTGTGGATGTCCGCACCGGTGAGGCCGCGGTCGCGATCCACCAGCGTTCGGACGTCTGCGCCGTGCCGCGCGCCGGTGTCGTGCTGGAGTCCGTGGTGGCGCTGGTGCTGGCCGAGGCCGCGCTGGAGAAGTTCGGCGGCGACTCGCTGCCCGAGACGCGCCGCAACGCCCACGCGTACCTCAAGGCGCTGGAAGCCCGCTGGGAGGGCATGTGAGCCCCCAGTACGTGGTGGTCGGTCCTCCCGGAGCCGGGAAGACCACCGTCAGCGAACTGCTGGCCGCACGGCTCGGTGTGCCGTTCCGCGACGTCGACGCGGACGTCGTCGAGCTCGCCGGCAAGCCGATCTCGGACATCTTCACCACCGACGGCGAGCCCGCTTTCCGCGCCATGGAAGAGGAAGCGGTCGCCAAGGCACTCGTCGAGCACGAGGGCGTGCTGGCTCTGGGCGGGGGAGCGGTGCTGTCCGCGACGACCCGCGAGCGCCTGCGCGAGCACACCGTCGTGTTCCTGAACGTGGGCATGGCGGAGGGCGTGCGCCGCACGGGGCTGTCGTCCTCGCGGCCGCTGCTGTCCGGCATCAACCCGCGTGCCACGTTCAAGGCGCTGCTGGACGCGCGCCTGCCGCTGTACCGCGAGGTCGCGACGATCGAGGTCCTGACGGACTCGCTCGATCCGGAGCAGGTGACCGACGCGGTGATCAAGGGAGCTGAAGCATGACCGAGCCCGTGCGCATCCGGGTCGCCGCGGAGAAGCCCTACGACGTGGTGGTCGGCCGCGGCCTGCTCGGCGACATCGTCGAGTTCCTCAAGGGCACCGCCAAGATCGCGATCGTGCACCAGCCGACCCTGGCGGAGACCGCCAAGGTGCTGGTGGACGAGCTCAAGGCCGTGGGCGCCGACGCGCACCGCGTCGAGGTCCCGGACGCCGAGGACGGCAAGGACCTCGCGGTCGCCGGCTTCTGCTGGGACGTGCTGGGCAAGATCGGCCTGTCGCGCTCCGACGTCGTCGTCGGCCTCGGCGGCGGCGCGGTCACGGACCTCGCGGGCTTCGTCGCGTCCACGTGGATGCGCGGCGTGCGGCTGGTCAACATCCCGACGACGCTGCTCGGCATGGTCGACGCGGCGGTCGGCGGCAAGACCGGCATCAACACCGACGCGGGCAAGAACCTCGTCGGCACGTTCTACGAGCCGGACGCGATCTTCGTCGACCTCGCGACGCTGGAAACGTTGCCGCGCAACGAACTCGTCGCCGGCATGGCGGAGATCGTGAAGGGCGGCTTCATCTCCGACCCGGTCATCCTCGACCTGATCGAGGCCGACCCGGCCCAGGCCCTCGACCCGACCGGGGAGGTGCTGGCCGAGCTGGTCCGCCGCAAGATCCAGATCAAGGCCGACGTGGTGACCTCGGACCTGCGCGAGTCGTCGTTGCGCGAGATCCTGAACTACGGTCACACCCTCGGCCACGCCATCGAACGCCGCGAGCGCTACCGCTGGCGCCACGGAGCCGCGATCAGCGTGGGCCTGGTCTTCGCCGCCGAACTGGCCCGCCTCGCCGGCCGCCTGGACGACGAGACGGCCGACCGCCACAAGCGCGTCCTGCAGCTGCTCGGCCTGCCGACGACGTACGACCCGGACGCCCTCCCGCAGCTCATGGAGGGCATGAAGGTCGACAAGAAGAACAAGGCGGGCGTCCTCCGCTTCGTGGTCCTCGACGGCCTCGCCAAGCCCGGCCGCCTCGAAGGCCCGGACCCGGCCCTGATCGCCGCCGCGTACTCGGCCGTCGCCGCCGAGCCGACCACCGGCTCCGGAAAGGTGCTGCTGTGAAGGTCCTCGTCCTGAACGGCCCGAACCTCGACCGCCTCGGCACCCGCGAGCCGCTCATCTACGGCAGCACCACCCACGCCGACCTCGTGGAGATGTGCGTGGCCGAGGGCAAGGAACTCGGCTTCGACGTCGAGGTCCGCCAGACCGCCTACGAGGGCGAGATGGTCAAGTGGCTGCACGAGGCCGCCGACGCCTCCATCCCGGTCGTCCTCAACGGCGCAGCCTGGACGCACTACTCGATCGCGGTCCGCGACGCCTGCTCGCAGCTGACCGGCCCCCTGGTCGAGGTGCACATCTCGAACATCCACCAGCGCGAGGAGTTCCGGCACCACAGCGTCATCTCGGCGGTCGCGAGCGGCGTGATCGTCGGCCTGGGCGTCGAGGGCTACCTGCTCGCGCTGCGCTGGCTGTCGCTCAAGCAGAAGTAGCGCCAGCTCAGAAGGGCCACGGCGGCGAGTGCGGTCGCGCTGATGAAGACCGCCTCCACCGTGGTCGCGCCGAGTCGCGGGTGCACCGCGGCCGCCGGCCGCTCGGGGTTCATCGCGAACTGCAGGTCGCCCATCAGGTTGTGCACCTGCACGACCGCGCTTCCTGTCCGGACATCGCCCGAGATCTTGTTGCGGGTGCGGGAGTTGTCGGTCATGGCCGCCCTTGGTCCGGGATTCGAAGTGGGATGTCCAGGACGCTAGTGGCGATTCTGGCTCCAGATGCACCCAGTTGATCGTCAATCAAGGACCAATTAACGGACATTCCGCATTCGGATGTGCCAGATACGGGTCATGTGCCGTCCGGGTGGCGCATCCAGAGGTTCGTCTCCTCGTAGACCCCCTGGTCGCGCTCCCGGTCGATCTCGACCAGGTCCAACCCGCCTGCGACGACGTACCGGCCGCTCTGCGGGAACGCCATCCCGGTCCACCGCTCCCACTCCGCGACGGTCCCGGTCACCACCATCGACCGGGGCGCGGGCCGCAGGATCGTGGCACCGAGCCGCTGGTGGGTGCGGATCCACGGGTCGAGGTGCAGGCCGTCCGCGCGGGTCCACCGCTGGAAGTCCTCCATGGACGTCAACGGGTAGGTCGCCTTGAGCGTCGGCCGCACCGGCACGATCACCCGTGCGAGCCCGTCGGACGCGGCCCGTTCGCGCAACCCGGTGAGCACCTCGCCCGCCAGGCCACTGCCGGTGCGTCCGGTCCGCACGGTCGCCGCCACGACGCACACCGTGTCGGGCGCAACGCCGCTCTCGTGCTCGGTGACCGCCGCGACCAGCGCGCCGTCGTAGCCACCGTCGGGCAGAGTCGCCGTGTCACCGTCCCACCGCAGCGCGACCGCCGTCGCCCGCGCGAGAACCAGGTCGTCCTCGAGGAGCAGCACGTCGTAGCGCGGGAAGTACTCCGCCACGGCGTCGCGGTGGGCGCGGGGCACCTCGCCGCGCAGCACGAACGCGGGCCAGCCGTCCCGCAGCGAGTCCTGTGCGGGGCCCTGGAGGTCGGGGCGCTCGGCGTTCGAGACGATCTTCACGAGCCGATCCTCGCTCATCCGGCGAGCCGCCCGTGTGTACCTTCCCGATCTACCGCTGATCAGTTCGTTGACACGTAAGGGAAACCGTTGCTCCACCACGTGGAATTGTGGGTCCCGGACCTCGCCCGCGCCGAGGCCGCGTTCGGGTGGATCCTCACCGAGCTCGGCTGGACCGAGCACCAGCGCTGGACCGCCGGCGTCAGCTGGAAGCTAGGCGAGACCTACGTCGTGGTCGAGCAGTCCCCGGCCATGACGGGTCCACACGATCGGATGAAAGCGGGCCTGAACCACCTCGCCCTGCACGCGGGAACCCGGGAGGACGTCGACCGGCTGACCGAGGAATCCGAGGCCAACGGGTGGAAGCTCATGTTCGCGGACAGGCATCCTCACGCGGGAGGACCGGACCACTACGCGGCGTTCCTGGAGAACGAGGACGGCTTCGAAATCGAGCTGGTAGGCGTCTGAACGTGTAAAGATGCCGATCGTGCCGAGACTGCTGATCGCCGCGTTCGCCCTGTTCCTGGCCGGATGCGCGGCCGCGCCGGAGCCCGCGCCCGTCAGCAGTGAGACGACGGCGAGCGCGGAGCGGCTGTCCGATCGGGACCTGCAGGCGAAGTGGTGGACGTGGGCGGCGTCGAGCCCGGAGAACCGCAACCCCGTCGTCGACGACACCGGCCAGTGGTGCGCCGAGAACCAGCCGGAGGACGTGTGGTTCTTCGCGGGCACGTTCGGCGGGCCCGTCGACAGGCGGTGCCAGGTGCCCGCGGGTCGTCCGCTCGCCGGTCCGGCGGTCAACACGGTCACGAACTGCGAGTCGTTCATGGCCGGCGGCACTGGGTCGGTGACGCTCGACGGGCAGCTGGTGGAGCTGCGGCGGATCGCGCCGGTCGGGATCACGTTCGAGGCCGCGCCGGACAACGCGGTGGGCGCCCGCGAGGGGCGCGTGCAGGCTCAGGCCTGCGGGTTGTGGGCGTGGATCCCGCCGTTGAAGCCGGGTGAGCACGAGCTGGTGGTCGCGGGGGAGTTCGGCGACTTCAGCACCTCGGCGCGCTACCTGCTCACGGTCGGCTCCGCGGACTAGCCGGGTCCTCCTTCGCGAGGAAGCCGCCCAGCAGCATCCCGAGCCCGGCGGGCGCGAGCACGAGCAACGCCGTGAACGCGGCCCCGCCCGTCAGCGCCACCCACAGCGCCTCCTGCCCGGTCTGGTCGACCAGCAACGCCGACCCGATCACGCCCAGCGCCCCCGCGAACGGGCCCGCGATCAGCGACGCGATGAACCACTGCATGCCGCGCCCGTCCAGGTCGCGCAGCGTGTCGACGGCGCCCCAGAGGACCGCGGCGACGATCAGGAGACCGAGAGCGATCGGCCGGATCGAGGAGGCTTCCGGGCTGCGCACGCCCACGGCCGCCACGCCGGTCTGCACGGCTCCATGCAGGAGCCCCATCCACAACGCACGGACGAACCAAGGACGCATGCGGACAGCTTAGGACCGGCCGTACGCTGCGAGACATGTCGTCGTACGCCGCACGCCGAACCGCATTGCGCCAGGCGCTCCAGGCCGCGAACCTGGACGCGCTCCTCGTGACGAACCTGCTGAACGTCCGGTACCTGACCGGGTTCACCGGGTCGAACGCCGCCGTCCTGGTCGACGCGAGCGGCGACGACACCTCGGTGTTCTGCACCGACGGCCGCTATCTCACCCAGTCGGCGAAGCAGGTGCCCGACCTGGAACGGCTGATCGACCGGCCGTGCGACACCGCGCTCGCGAGCAGGGCGAAGGGCAGGCTCGGGTTCGAGAGCCACCACGTCACGGTCGACGGCCTGGACGAGCTCACGGCGGCTGCCGGGAAGGCGGAGTTGCACAAGGCCGGCGGCCTGGTCGAGAAGCTGCGGCTGGTCAAGGACGAGGTCGAGATCGAGGCGCTGCGGATGGCGTGCGCGGCGGCGGACCGCGCGCTCGCGGCGTTGATCGGGCACGGCGGCCTGCGTGCGGGCCGCACCGAACGAGAGGTCGCGCGCGAGCTGGAGAGCCGCATGCTCGACCACGGCGCCGAGGGCCCGTCGTTCTCCTCGATCGTGGCGTTCGGCGCGAACTCGGCCGTGCCCCACCACTCGCCGACGGACGCGACGCTGCACACCGGCGACTTCATCAAGCTCGACTTCGGCGCCCTGGTCGACGGCTACCACTCCGACATGACCCGCACGCTCGTGCTCGGCAGGCCCGCGGACTGGCAGCGCGACCTGTACGACCTGGTCGCGCGGTCGCAGGCGGCGGGCCGCCACGCGCTCGGGCCGGGTGTGAAGGTGAGCGACGTCGACCACGCGTCGCGCGAGGTGATCGAGAAGGCGGGGCACGGGAACGAGTTCCTGCACGGCCTCGGTCACGGGGTCGGGCTGGAGATCCACGAGGCACCGGCGTTGTCGAAGGCAGGTGCCGGTACACTTTCGGCCGGTATGGCGGTCACCGTCGAGCCCGGCGTCTACTTGTCGGGGCGGGGCGGGGTCCGCATCGAGGACACCCTCGTGGTCCGCGAAAGCGGGCCGGAGCTCCTCACCCTGACCACGAAGGAACTCGTGGTCGTCTGACACCCCCGTCCTACACAGGAGAAATCCCACCGTGGCCACCACGAACGACCTGAAGAACGGCCTGGTGCTGAACCTCGACGGCCAGCTCTGGACCGTCACCGCGTTCCAGCACGTCAAGCCCGGCAAGGGTGGCGCCTTCGTGCGCACGACCCTCAAGCACGTGCTGACCGGGAAGGTCGTCGACAAGACCTTCAACGCGGGCACCAAGGTCGAGACCGCCACCGTGGACAAGCGCGGCATGACCTACCTGTACAAGGAAGGCACCGACTTCATCTTCATGGACGGTGACACCTACGACCAGATCCCGGTCGCGTCCGAGACCGTCGGTGACGCCGCGAACTACCTGCTGGAGAACCAGGAGGCGATGGTCGCCACGCACGAGGGCGTCCCGCTGTTCATCGAGCTCCCGACGTCGGTCGAGCTCGTCATCGAGCACACCGACCCCGGCCTGCAGGGCGACCGCTCCACCGGTGGCACCAAGCCCGCCCGCCTCGAGACCGGCGCCGAGATCCAGGTCCCGCTGTTCGTCACGACCGGCGAGAAGATCAAGGTCGACACCCGCGACGGCCGCTACCTCGGCCGCATCAGCGACAAGTCCTGATGGGTGCTCGGAGCAAGGCCCGCAAGCGCGCGGTCGACTTCCTCTACGAAGCCGACCTGCTGGGCAGCGACGCAGTGACGCTGCTGGCTTCGCGTGTCGGGTCCCCTGACGTCCCGCCGGTGAACGACTACACCGTCACGCTGGTCGAGGGCGTCACCGCGAACCACTCGCGCATCGACGACCTCATCTCGGAGCACGCCGAAGGCTGGACCCTGCAGCGCATGCCGGCGGTCGACCGCGCGATCCTGCGCCTCGGCCTGTACGAGCTGCTGTGGGCGACCGACGTGCCGGACGCGGTGGCCATCGACGAGGCCGTGGAGCTCGCCAAGGGCCTGTCCACGGACGACTCGCCGCGGTTCGTGAACGGTGTGCTCGGCCGGATCGCGGTCATCGCGGACCAGCTGCGCGCCGTCCTGTAGCGGTTCTGCTTGCGAAGGGCCACGTCAACGGCGACGTGGCCCTTCGGTCTTCTCAGGTCCGAGCCCAGCCGCGCCGCTCGCCCTCGTCGATCAGGTGCAGCGCCGCCTGCCACAGCGTCGTCGAGCCCTCGCCGATCACGGCCTTGCGAGCACGCACGTCCTGCGCCTTCACGCCCGGCGTCCGCCAGGTCCCGCCCTTCGCCATCCAGTTGAGCAGCAACGGTTGCAGGCGGTCCATGGCCTTCGCGAACCGAGCCTCCGGCGTCTCACGCGCCTCGAACTCGTCCCACAACGCCCGCAGCGCGCGGCCCGCGTCGGCGGGCAGGATGCCGAACAACCGGTCGGCGGCGGCCTCCTCGCGTTCCTGCTGGCTCTCGCCCAGCGCGGTGTCGTAGATCGGCGTGTCACCCGCGTAGATCTCCACGAGGTCGTGCACCACCACGAGCTTCATCGTGTGGCCGACGTCGATCGGTTCGTCGGCGTACTCCGCGAGCGTCATGACCATCAGCGCGAGGTGCCACGAGTGCTCCGCGTCGTTCTCGCGCCTGTCCGCCGCCGCGAGAGGGGACGCGCGCAGCACGGTCTTGAGCCGGTCGACCTCGATGAGGAACGTGAGGTGCTCGCGCAGCCGGGAGTCCACACCGGACGGCAGCGGGTTCTGATCAGCGAGAAGTCCTGTCACGGTGCCAGGACACTACCGATCGGACAGGAACTCCTCCCACGTGCGGGTGCCGCGGTCGCCGTCCAGCGCCAGGTTCCGCCCGCACCGGTACGCCTTCCCGGCCTGGCCGGGAAGCCGCACCGGCACCGTGAGCCGGCGCTTGCCCGCGACGGTCAGGTAGTCGCGCACGAGCTCCCGCAGCTCGAAGTCGGCGGGCCCGGCCAGGTCCGGAACGCGGCCGGCGGGCGGGCGCAGCGCCAGACCGGCGATCCGCGAGGCCACGTCGCGAGCGTCCACCGGCTGCAGCCGCATCCCCGGCACCGGCACGACCGGGAGCTTCGCGAGGCCGCGCACCACCGTCAGCGTCAGGTCGTGGAACTGGGCCGCGCGCAGGATGGTGAACGGGATGCCCGACGCCTCGACCGCCTGCTCGCACGCGTGCTTCGTGCGCAACCACGCCAGCGGCACGGCATCGGCGCCGATCACCGAGATGTACACGAGGTGCCGGACGCCCCGGCAGGCCGCGAGCAGGTTGCGGGTCGCGGCGTCGTCGCCCTTCTGGCCGCCGGCGAGGTGCACCACGACGTCCGCCTCGAGCGGCGGGACGTCACCGAGCAGGTCGCAGGCGATGTCGCCGTGCCTGCTCAGCACCACCACGTCCGCTCCGGCTTCGCGCAGCAGCGGAACCACGTGCCTGCCGAGCGTGCCGGTGCCGCCGGTCACGAGGATCTTCACGATTACCCTCCCGAATGAGTCGTCGCCCTCTCGACCCGGTGGTGCCGGAGAACGTGACAGGGTGTGCGCCAGGCCACAGGGGGAAGCTTTGATCGCGCAGTTCGAGCAGGAGCGCACGCGCCTGCGCGCCATCGCCCACCGCATGCTCGGGTCGTTCGCCGAGGCCGACGACGCGCTGCAGGACGCCTGGCTGCGCGTCGAACGCGCGGACACCGCGCAGGTCGAGAACCCGGCCGCCTGGCTCACGACCGTCGTCGGGCGGGTGTGCCTGAACATGCTGCGCGACCGGCGGGAGCACGCGTTCGAGATGCCCGACCCCGTGATCGAGACGGGGGAGGAGCCCGAGCACCAGGCCGTCGCGAAGGACCAGGTCGGGCTCGCGATGCTGATCGTGCTCGACTCGCTCAAGCCCGACGAGCGGCTGGCGTTCGTGCTGCACGACATGTTCGCGGTGCCGTTCGACGACATCGCGCCGTTGATCGGCAAGACCCCGGCGACGGCCCGGCAGCTGGCGTCCCGCGCTCGCAAGCGCGTGCAGGACAGGCCTCAGCCGAACGTCGACCTGCCGAAACAGCGCGAAGTGGTGCAGGCGTTCCTCAAGGCGTCCCGCGAGGGTGACCTCGAAGGCCTGGTCGCGGTGCTGCACCCGGACGCCGTGCTGCGCGCGGGCGCTCTGGAGGTCATCGGCGGACGCACCGTCGCCGGCCGGGCCGCCCTGTTCAGCAGGTACGCGACCATGGCGGCCGCCGAGTTCGCGGTCATCGGCGGCGAGGCCGGCTTCATCGCGCGGGTGGACGGCGTGCCGTTCTCGGTCATGGCCTTCACCGTGCGCGACGGGCAGATCGTCGCGATCCACGTGATCCAGGACAAGGCGCAACTCGCCGCACTTGTTCCGTGAGCAATACCACTGCCGTCGCTGGTCATGTCGAGAGCCCGCCAGGTGTCTATTTGAGGTGGGCGCTCGACTGAAGGGGACCAACGATGATCGGGGAGCCGGACCAGGAGGACAGACTCGCCTACCGGATGCTCGGCCGGTTCGCCGAAGCCGAGGACGCGGTGCGGGAAGCACGCCGCAAGATCGAGAAAACCGGTGAGCCGGGCTGGCTGAGCACCGTCGTCGCACGGGTGAGCCTGACGATGCTGCGCGTGCGGTCCAGGAGCGGCTTCCGGATGCCGGATCCCGTGGTGAGCAGGGAACCGAACCACGAACCCGGCCTCGGCGTGCTCACCGCACTCGACGCGCTGACCCCGGACGAGCGCGTCGCCTACGTGCTGCACGACATGTTCGAGGAGCCGTTCGAGCAGGTGGCGCCCCTGATCGGCCGCACACCGCTCGGCGCGCTGCAGGTCGAGGCGCGGGCGCGCAAGCGAGTGGCGGGCAGACCGGTGTCCGATGTGGACCTGACCGGGCAGCGGCAGGTCGTCGACGCGTTCATGGCGGGCGAGGACGTGCTGGACGCCGACGTGACGCTGCGTTCCGAGGAGATCTGGCTGCGCGGTGCCGGCATGGTCGCGCCCAAGGCGTCGGTGCTGCAGGCGGCGCCGTGCGTGGAACCCGCGGTCGTCGGCGGCGAGGCGGGACTGGTGTCGGTGGTGGACGGACAGCCGGTCGCGCTGGTGGCCTTCACGGTGCGGGAGAGCAGGATCGCCGCGATCCACGCGATCACGGACCGGGAGCACGTCCGCCGGCTCGTGGCACCAGTGTCCACACCGCCACCGCGCTGAGCACCGCCGCGACCGCCGCCGTCGCGAACGCCAGCACGGGTGACCGCTCGAGCAGGAAGCCGCCGGCAGCCGAACCGATCGGCATGCCGAGCACGTTGAGGCTGATCGACACCGCCAGCACCCGCCCGAGCCTGTCCGGATCCGTACGACGCTGACGCAGCGTCAGCAGACCCACGTTGACCAGCCCGGACACCAGTCCCACCACGACCAGTCCGACGGCCAGCCCGATCAGGCCAGCACTCGCGACCAGCACCGCGGCCGCCGTGGCCGCGGTGCCGGCGATCATCGCCGCGCGTTCCCTGCCCTCGCGCAGGACGTGCCCCGCGATCAGCGCGCCGACGAGCCCCGCGATCCCGGCCGCACCCCACAACACGCCTGCCCGCACGTCGCCGGCCACCGTCGGCACCGCCACCACCAGCACACCCCATGCGACCTGGTAGAGGCCGTAGGACACGACCAGCCCCCGGAGCACCGGGTGCGTCAGGACGTAGCGCACGCCGTCGAAGGTGGACCGCAGCAGCGGCGGACGCACCGCGTGTGAGGGACGGTCCGACGGCAGCAGGAGCACGAGCGGGCAGGCCACGAGGTAGAGCGCGGCGACGACGAGCAGGGCCGTCTGCCCACCTGCCAGGACGAACACCGTGCCCGCGAGCACCGGCCCCAGCACCTCGACCAGGTTGAACAGGCCGGAGTCCAGCGCGTTCGCCCGTTCGGCGGCATGGCGGGGCACCAGCCTCGGCAACAGCACGCGCACCCCGGCCAGGTTCAGCGGGCTGGTCAGCGAGTACAGCGCCGCCAGCACCAGGACCAGCGTGACGGAGGCCGGCGCGAACGCCAGCGCGCCCACCAGCACCGCGCTCGCCACGAGGTCGGCGACGATCGACCGCACCACCCCGGTGCGGTCGAGGAGGGCGCCCGCCAGCGGGCTGACGACCAGACCGGGCGCGACCGCGGCGAACACCACGACGCCCGCGAGGGCCGCCGACCCGAACACGTCGAGCACGTGGAAGACCAGCACGAGCGTGAACATCTGCTCGGCGAGCCGGGAGCACAGCGCGGCGCCGAGCAGGGGCGCGACCCGCGGCGTGAGCAGTACCTGGCGGTAGGTGGTCACGCTGGGTGGCTCCCCCGGAAAAGCAGCAGTGGCTCCCCCGACGTCCTCAGGGCGACTGGCAGGACGTCAGGGGAGCCACTGCTCCGAACGTGCGGTGGAGTTCAGTCTTCCTTGGCGGGACGGGCCTCGGGAGGCAGCACACCCCAGTCGATCAGCTGCTCGGTGAGCTCGCCCGGCGTCATGTCGTAGATGATCGCGAGCGAACGCAGGTCCTCGGTGCGGATGGAGAGGACCTTGCCGTTGTAGTCACCGCGCTGCGACTGGATGGTCGCGGCGTAGCGAGCCAGCGGGCCGACCTTCTCGACCGGCAGCTGCTGCAGCCGTTCGAGGTTGATCACGATCTTGGTGGCCGGCTCGGCACCGGAGGGCACCCGGCCCTCGGGCAGCAGCTCGGCGACGGGAACCCCGTAGAAGTCGGCCAGCTCGGCCAGCTTCTGCACGGTCACCGCGCGGTCACCGCGCTCGTAGGAGCCGACGACCACGGCCTTCCAGCGACCGCCGGACTTCTGCTCGACGCCGTGCAGGGACAGACCCTGCTGCTGGCGGATAGCGCGGAGCTTGGCCCCCAGCGCCTTGGCGTAGTCGCCCATGTGGCGGTTCTCCGTTCATTCGCCCCGTCAGCAGTACGTGCGTGCTGCGGGGAGGCTTAGATCGATACGCAGAGTAATGATTACTCGCCGTGGTCGGCAGGTCAAGCTGATCTCGTCGAGAGACGCGCGCCACGCCTGGCCTACCACTCGGATGGTTGACCGTCCGTAGGTGATACGGTGCAGGTCAGCCTAGTTGTCACTAGGTGTCCGACGTCCTTTAAGGACCCGTCCAGTGAGGCGGGGAAGGAGGTCCAGCCGTGGCGTCACGTCAACGTGGCGCGACGGATCCGGCCGGGGATCGCGAGATTCTTTCGGCCGGTGACGTCGCGCGCACTGTCGCCCGAATGGCCCATCAGATCATCGAGAAGACCGCTCTCGATGCACCCAGCGCACCCGACGTCGTCTTGATGGGTATTCCCAGCCGTGGAGCCCCCCTCGCACGACGTCTAGCCGCTAAGATCGCCGAATTTTCCGGCCGGACGGTGCACGAGGGCACGCTCGACATCACCCTCTACCGCGACGACCTGCGCCGAGGCCCCACCCGGCCGCTCGAGGCGACGAAGCTGCCCGAGGGCGGCATCGACGACAAGCTGGTCGTGCTCGTGGACGACGTCCTGTTCTCGGGCCGCACCATCCGCTCCGCGCTCGACGCCCTGCGCGACCACGGCCGGCCCCGCGCCGTCCAGCTCGCCGTCCTCGTCGACCGCGGTCACCGCGAGCTGCCGATCCGCGCGGACTACGTGGGCAAGAACCTGCCGACGTCCAAGACCGAGGACGTCGTCGTGATGCTCGAGGAGTTCGACGGTCGCGACGGAGTGGTGCTGAAGTGAAGCACCTGCTCTCCACCGACGGCCTCGACCGCGACCAGGCGATCGCGATCCTCGACACCGCGGACCGGCTGAAGCAGGCGCTGCTCGGCCGCGAGGTCCGCAAGCTGCCGACGCTGCGCGGCCGCACGGTGATCACGATGTTCTACGAGAACAGCACCCGCACCCGCGTCAGCTTCGAGATCGCCGGCAAGTGGATGTCCGCCGACGTGATCAACGTCAGCAGCTCCGGTTCCAGCGTCAGCAAGGGCGAGTCGCTGCGCGACACCGCGCTGACCCTGCAGGCCGCGGGGGCCGACTGCGTGATCGTGCGGCACCCGGCATCCGGTGCGGCACACCGGCTCGCGGGCTGGCTCAAGCACACCAGCACGTCCGTGGTGAACGCCGGCGACGGCATGCACGAGCACCCCACGCAGGCGTTGCTCGACGCCGCCACGCTGCGCGACCGCCTCGGCAGCCTCGACGGCCGCCGGGTCGCGATCGTCGGCGACGTCCTGCACAGCCGGGTCGCCCGGTCGAACGTGCACCTGCTGACCACGCTCGGTGCCGAGGTCACGCTGGTCGCCCCGCCGACCCTGCTGCCCACCGGCGTCGAGAAGTGGCCGGTCACGGTCTCGCACGAGATCGACTCCGAGCTCGCCTCGCAGGACGCCGTGATGTTGCTGCGCGTGCAGGCCGAGCGGATGACCGGCGGGTTCTTCCCGAGCTCGCGCGAGTACTCGATCGCGTACGGCCTCAACGAGCGCCGCCTGAAGCTGCTGCCAGAGCACGCCGTCGTGCTGCACCCCGGCCCGATGCTGCGCGGCATGGAGATCGCCTCCGTCGTCGCCGACAGCCCGCAGGCCGCCATCACCGAGCAGGTCCGCAACGGTGTCCACGTGCGCATGGCCGTGCTGTACCACCTGCTTGCCCACGAGGAGGAAACCTCGTGAGGGAGCTTGCGACCGAACCATCGAACACAGTGAAGCCCTTGCAGGAAGCCAAAGTGAAGAAATCCTTGTTGCTCAAGGCAGTACGGCCCTACGGCGAGGGTGATCCTATCGACCTGCTGATCCGCGACGGCGTGATCGCAGAGGGCACGGATTCAGAAGCCGAAGTCATCGAAGGCAACGGCGCGGTTCTGCTGCCCGGTTTCGTCGACCTGCACACCCACCTGCGTGAGCCAGGTCGTGAGGACACCGAGACCATCGAGACCGGTTCCAAGGCCGCCGCTCTGGGTGGCTACACGGCCGTTTTCGCCATGGCCAACACCGACCCGGTCGCCGACAACGCCGTCATCGTCGAGCACGTCGCCCGCCGCGGCCAGGAGGTCGGCCTCGTCGACGTCCACCCGGTCGGCGCCGTCACCGTCGGCCTCAAGGGCGAGAAGCTCGCCGAGCTCGGCACGATGGCGAAGTCCAAGGCGAACGTCCGCGTCTTCTCCGACGACGGCCACTGCGTGCACGACCCGCTGATCATGCGCCGTGCGCTGGAGTACTCGAAGTCCCTGGGCGCCGTCATCGCCCAGCACGCCGAGGAACCGCGCCTCACGGTCGGCGCCCAGGCGCACGAGGGCGAGAACGCGTCCAGGCTCGGCCTGCAGGGCTGGCCGGCGGCGGCCGAGGAGTCCATCGTCGCCCGTGACTGCATCCTCGCGAAGCAGGTCGACGCGCGGCTGCACGTCTGCCACGTCAGCACCACCGGCACGGCGGACGTCCTGAAGTGGGCCAAGGCGCGCGGCACCAAGGTCAGCGCCGAGGTCACGCCGCACCACCTGATCCTGACCGACGACCGGCTCAGCACCTACGACCCGGTCAACAAGGTCAACCCGCCGCTGCGCACGCAGGCCGACGTCGACGCGCTGCGGCAGGCCCTGGCGGACGGCACGATCGACTGCGTCGCCACGGACCACGCCCCGCACGCGGTGCAGGACAAGGACTGCGAGTGGTCTGCGGCCCGTCCGGGCATGCTCGGCCTGCAGACCGCGCTGGGCGTCGTCGTCGAGACGATGGTGAAGACCGGCCTGCTGGACTGGCGCGGCGTCGCACGGGTGATGAGCGAGAAACCCGCCGAGATCGCCGGCCTGACCGACCAGGGCCGTCCGATCGCCGTCGGCGAGCCCGCGAACCTCGTGCTGGTCGACCCGGACGCGTCGTGGACGGTGCACGGCGCGCAGTTCGCGAGCATCGCGGGCAACACCCCGTTCGAGGGGATGGAACTGCCCGCGGCGGTGACGGCCACCATCTTGCGTGGCCGGGTGACCGCGGTGGCGGGGAGGATTGCGGAATGACCCGGATCCTCCTGTCCCTGGCGGTCTTCGTCTTCTTCGCCCTGTGCGTCTACGGCATGTGGCACGGCTGGAAGCGACGCCAGCGCAAGCAGGCAGACCTGCCGGCGTTCCCCTCGACGCCGGCCGCGCTGGGTGCGCCGAAGCTCGCGACCACGGGCGTCTACCTCGGCACGACGAACGCGGGCAACTGGCAGGACCGCATCCAGGTCGGTGACATCGGCCACCGCGCCGAGGCCACGCTGAGCCTGGTGCCGGAGGGCATCGCGATCGAACGCGTCGGCGCGTCGGCGTTGTTCATCCCCGCCGAGTCCATCCGGGACGCCCGCACGGACCGCGGCCTCGCCGGGAAGGTCATGTTCAGCGACGAGGGCTTGTTGGTGGTCCAGTGGGAAAACGATGGCCACCTGTTCGACACTGGTTTTCGCGGTGACGACAAAGACGTTTACGAAGAATGGGTTGCAGCACTCGTGGGAGGCAAGGCGTGACGAACGCGGCATTGGTGCTGGAAGACGGACGTGTCTTCCGCGGTGAGGCGTACGGAGCGACCGGCGTCTCGCTCGGCGAGGTCGTGTTCTCCACGGCCATGACCGGGTACCAGGAAACCCTGACCGACCCCTCCTACCACCGCCAGATCGTGGTGCAGACCGCACCGCAGATCGGCAACACCGGCTGGAACGACGAGGACGACGAGTCCTCGAAGATCTGGGTGGCCGGCTACGTGGTCCGAGACCCCGCGCGCACGCCGTCGAACTGGCGGTCCAGGCGCGGCCTCGACGAGGAACTGGTGAACCAGGGCATCGTCGGCATCGCGGGCCTCGACACCCGCACCCTGACCCGCCACATCCGCGAGCAGGGCGCCATGCGCGCCGGGGTGTTCTCCGGTTCCGACCTCACCGACGACGCGTCGATGGTCGCGCAGGTCAAGGCCTCCGCGCAGATGGTCGGCGCGAACCTCGCGGTCGACGTCACCACGGACCAGCCGTACGTCGTCGAGGCCATCGGCGAGAAGAGGTTCACCGTCGCGGCGCTCGACCTGGGCATCAAGTCGAACACCCCGCGGATGATGGCGGCGCGCGGCATCGAGGTGCACGTGCTGCCGCTGACCAGCTCCTTCGAGGACATCCTGGAGGTCAGCCCGGACGGCCTGTTCCTGAGCAACGGCCCGGGCGACCCGGCCACGCAGGACCACGCCATCGCGCTGACGAAGGAGGCCCTGGGCCGCAAGCTGCCGCTGTTCGGCATCTGCTTCGGCAACCAGATCCTGGGCCGCGCGGTCGGCCGCGGGACGTACAAGATGCGCTACGGCCACCGCGGCATCAACATCCCGGTCATCGACGTGACCACGGGCAAGGTCGCCATCACCTCGCAGAACCACGGGTTCGCGCTGGAAGGCACGCCGGGTGAGGAGTTCTCCTCCGAGTTCGGCCGCGCCGTGCTGTCGCACTACTGCCCGAACGACGGCACCGTCGAGGGCGTCCGGCTGCTCGACGCGCCGGCGTTCTCCGTGCAGTACCACCCCGAGGCCGCGGCAGGTCCGCACGACGCCGCGCCCCTGTTCGACGAGTTCGTGACGCTGATGAATGAGGCCCGCTGATGCCGAAGAGGACTGATCTCAAGCACATCCTGGTGATCGGCTCCGGTCCGATCGTCATCGGTCAGGCGTGCGAGTTCGACTACTCCGGTACCCAGGCGTGCCGCGTGCTGCGCGAAGAGGGCATCCGGGTCAGCCTGGTGAACTCCAACCCGGCGACGATCATGACGGACCCGGAGTTCGCGGACGCCACCTACATCGAGCCGATCACGGCCGAGTTCGTGGAGAAGGTCATCGCGCAGGAACGCCCGGACGCGATCCTGGCGACGCTGGGCGGCCAGACCGCTCTGAACACGGCCATCGCGCTGCACGAGCGTGGCGTGCTGGAGAAGTACAACGTCGAGCTGATCGGCGCGGACATCGACGCCATCCAGCGCGGCGAGGACCGCCAGATCTTCAAGGACCTGGTGCGGGGCATCGGTTCCGAGGTCCCGCGCTCCGCCGTCTGCAAGTCGATGGACGAGGTGCGCAAGACCGTCGCCGACCTCGGCCTGCCGGTCGTGATCCGGCCCTCGTTCACCATGGGCGGCCTGGGTTCCGGCATGGCGTACACGGCCGAGGAGCTGGAGCGCCTCGCGGCGATCGGCCTGGAGGAGTCCCCGGTCACCGAGGTGCTCATCGAGGAGAGCGTGCTCGGGTGGAAGGAGTACGAGCTCGAGCTGATGCGCGACCGCAACGACAACGTCGTCGTCATCTGCTCGATCGAGAACATCGACCCGATGGGCGTGCACACCGGTGACTCGGTGACGGTCGCGCCCGCCATGACGCTGACCGACCGCGAGTACCAGCACATGCGCGATGTCGGCATCCAGGTCATCCGCGAGGTCGGCGTCGACACCGGCGGCTGCAACATCCAGTTCGCGATCCACCCGGACACCGGCCGCATGGTCGTCATCGAGATGAACCCGCGCGTCTCGCGGTCCTCCGCGCTGGCGTCGAAGGCCACGGGCTTCCCGATCGCCAAGATCGCCGCGAAGCTCGCGATCGGCTACACGCTCGACGAGATCACCAACGACATCACGGGGGAGACCCCGGCGTCGTTCGAGCCGTCGCTCGACTACGTGGTCGTGAAGGCACCGCGGTTCGCCTTCGAGAAGTTCCCCGGCGCGGACCCCACGCTGACGACCACGATGAAGTCGGTCGGCGAGGCCATGTCGATCGGCCGGAACTTCGTGGAGGCGCTGGGCAAGGCGCTGCGTTCGCTGGAAACGAAATCGGTCGGTTTCTGGACCCAGCCGGACCCGGAGGGCTCTACCCTGGAGTCCACCCTGAAGCAGTTGGAGCGCGGCCACGACGGGCGCCTCTACACGGTCGAGCGTGCTCTTCGACTCGGCGCGTCCATTGAGGACGTGTACAACGCGTCGAAGATCGACCCGTGGTTCATCGAGCAGATCGCCTGGCTCGGCACGTTGCGGCAGGAGCTGCTGGACGCTCCCGTCCTCGACGAGCCGTTGCTGCGCAAGGCGAAGCGCGCCGGGCTCTCCGACCGCCAGATCGCCGCGCTGCGGTCCGAGCTGGCCGGCGAGGACGGCGTGCGCACGTTGCGGCACCGCCTCGGCGTGCGTCCGGTCTACAAGACGGTCGACACGTGCGCGGCGGAGTTCAAGTCCGAGACGCCGTACCACTACTCCGCGTACGAGCTCGACCCGAACGCCGAGACCGAGGTCGCGGAGCAGCGGGAGAAGCCCAAGGTGCTGATCCTGGGCTCCGGGCCCAACCGCATCGGCCAGGGCATCGAGTTCGACTACTCGTGCGTGCACGCGGCCATGGCGCTGCGGGCGGCCGGGTACGAGACCGTGATGGTCAACTGCAACCCGGAGACGGTGTCGACGGACTACGACACCTCCGACCGCCTGTACTTCGAGCCGCTGACGTTCGAGGACGTGCTGGAGGTCGTGCACTCCGAGCAGCGCTCCGGCACCGTGGCGGGCGTGATCGTCCAGCTCGGCGGCCAGACGCCGCTGGGTCTGGCGCAGCGCCTGGCCGACGCGGGTGTGCCGATCGTGGGCACGACGCCCGAGGCGATCCACCTGGCCGAGGACCGCGGCCAGTTCGGCAAGGTGCTCAACCAGGCCGGTCTGCCCGCGCCCAAGTTCGGCACCGCCACGTCGTTCGACGAGGCCAAGGAGATCGCGGACGAGATCGGCTACCCGGTCCTCGTGCGACCGTCCTACGTGCTCGGTGGGCGCGGCATGGAGATCGTGTACGACGAGGAGTCGCTGTCGGGCTACATCGCCCGCGCGACCGAGGTGACGCCCGAGCACCCGGTGCTGGTCGACCGGTTCCTCGACGACGCCATCGAGATCGACGTCGACGCGCTGTGCGACGGCGACGAGGTGTTCATCGGCGGCGTGATGGAGCACATCGAGGAAGCCGGCGTCCACTCCGGCGACTCGTCGTGCGCGCTGCCGCCCATCACCCTGGGCGCCTCGGACATCGAGAACGTCCGCCGCTCCACCGAGGCCATCGCGCACGGCATCGGCGTGAAGGGGCTCCTGAACGTCCAGTACGCGCTCAAGGACGACGTGCTGTACGTCCTGGAGGCAAACCCGCGTGCGTCGCGCACGGTGCCGTTCGTGTCCAAAGCGACCGCTGTCTCGATGGCCAAGGCGGCGTCGCGGGTCATGCTCGGCGCCACGATCGCGGAACTGCGCGTGGAGGGCATCCTGCCGGCCACCGGTGACGGTGCCCGGCTGCCCGAGCACGCGCCCGTCGCGGTGAAGGAGGCGGTCATGCAGTTCCACCGCTTCCGCACGCCCGAGGGCCACGGCGTCGACTCGTTGCTGGGCCCGGAGATGAAGTCCACCGGCGAGGTCATGGGCATCGACTCGTCGTTCGGTAAGGCGTTCGCGAAGTCGCAGACGGCCTCGTACGGCTCGCTCCCCACGTCCGGCAAGGTGTTCGTGTCGTTCGCGAACCGCGACAAGCGCGCGATGATCTTCCCGGTGAAGCGCCTCGCGGACCTCGGGTTCCAGGTCCTCGCGACCACGGGCACCGCGGAGGTGCTGAAGCGCAACGGGATCCCGTGCACCGAGGTGCGCAAGCACTTCGAGGGCGAGGGCAACGTCGTCGACATGATCATGGCCGGCGAGATCGACATGATCTTCAACACGCCCTACGGCAACAGCGGTCCGCGCATCGACGGCTACGAGATCCGCACCGCCGCCGTGGCCAAGGACATCCCGTGCGTCACCACGATCCAGGGCGCTGCCGCGGCCGTGCACGGCATCGAGGCGCTCATCCAGGGTGACATCGGGGTCCAGCCGTTGCAGGCCCTCCAGGCCGCCCTGCGGGGTGACGCGTGACGTTCGGCGAGAAACTCGCGAAAGCCGTTGCGGCGCACGGACCTCTGTGCGTCGGGATCGACCCGCACCCGAGCCTGCTGGACGCCTGGGGCCTCTCCAGGACCGCGGAGGGCCTCGAACGGTTCGCGCTGACGGCCGTGGAGGCGTTCGGCGGCAAGGTGTCCGTGGTGAAGCCGCAGGCGGCGTTCTTCGAGACCTACGGGTCGCGGGGCGTCGCCGTGCTGGAGCGGGTGATCGCGGAGCTGCGCGACTCGGGCACGCTGGTGCTCGTGGACGCCAAGCGCGGCGACATCGGCTCGACCATGGCCGCCTACGCCCAGGCGTACCTGGGCGACGGCTCGCCGCTGGCCGGTGACGCGGTCACGCTCTCACCGTTCCTCGGCTTCGGGTCGTTGCAGCCCGCCCTCGACACGGCGCGGGAGACGGGCAGGGGCGTGTTCGTGCTCGCCCTCACGTCGAACCCGGAGGGTGCGCAGGTCCAGCGGGTCGTTGCTCCGGACGGGCGAACCGTGGCGCAGACGATCATCGATTTCGCCGCGGCTCGGAATTCAGGCATTTCCCCGTGCGGCGATGTCGGTCTCGTCGTGGGCGCCACGATCGGGGAAACGGATGTAGACCTCAGCCGGTTCAACGGACCGATCCTGGCCCCCGGTTTCGGCGCTCAGGGCGGGTCCGTGGCTGATCTAAAACGGCTCTTCGGACCCGACATGCGCAACGTCTTTCCGACTTCTTCACGAGATGTTCTCAAGCACGGTCCCGACGTGTCTTCGCTGGTCAGCGCGGTGCGGAGGGTCCAGCAGAGCCTCTGAGGAGGGGCGCGCCACGCCTTTTGGGGAGTGGCGCGCTCACCTGGGCAAACATGTGTTGGTAGGGTCCACGCCACCGGCTGCCTCGCTGGTCACCGGCCTCATAGCACACCTCGAGTGGGCGACGGGTTGCCGGAGGGCAGTGATCAGGCCGCCGGAGGGTGTTTGGTACTACTACCACCCGCCGCAATCATGGCCGCTGAAGATTTCTTGACTGGGTCACGTTGTACTCAGGCAATTGCGGTCTGTACGGTCGCGGCACCGATCCGAAAAGAATCCACACCACGGAGGAAATCGTGGCTCTTCCCCAGCTTACCGAGGAGCAGCGGGCCGCAGCGCTGGAGAAGGCTGCTGCCGCACGTCGCGTTCGGGCTGAGCTCAAGGAGCGCCTCAAGCGTGGCGGCACGACCCTGACGGACGTGCTGAAGTCCGCCGAGAGCGATGAGATCCTTGGCAAGATGAAGGTGTCCGCGCTCCTCGAGGCCCTCCCGGGCGTCGGCAAGGTGCGCGCGCAGCAGATCATGGAGCGCCTCGAGATTGCTCCCAGCCGTCGCCTGCGCGGTCTCGGTGACCGCCAGCGCAAGGCCCTGCTCTCCGAGTTCAGCGGAGAGTGATTGGCACCGAGGCGGGAACGGGCTCTGCCCGTTCCCGCCTCACCGTCTTGTCCGGGCCGTCCGGCGTTGGCAAGTCCAGCGTTCTGGCGGAGCTGCGCAGGCAGCAGCCCGATGTCTACTTTTCCGTCTCGGCGACCACCAGGAAGCCGAGGCCGGGCGAAGTCGACGGAGTGCACTACCACTTCGTCGACCACGAGAAGTTCCAGCAGATGGCCGAGGCGGGCGAGTTCCTCGAACACGCCGAGTTCGCCGGAAACCACTACGGAACCCCTCGCAGGCCCGTCGAAGAAGCTTTGGCCGCGGGCCGCCCCGCGCTCCTGGAGATCGAACTCCAGGGCGCGAGGCAGGTCCGCGTGGCCATGCCGGACGCCCAGCTGGTCATGCTGGCGCCCCCGTCCTGGGAGCACCTGGTCGACCGGTTGACCGGCAGAGGCACCGAACACCCGGACGTCGTCGAACGCCGGCTGGCTATCGCCCGCGAGGAGCTGGCGGCCGAAAAGGAGTTCGACGAGGTCGTCGTGAACGCCGACGTGCAGTCGGCCGCTGCCGACTTGCTATCCTTGATGGTCGGACCACGAATTTCAGGAGATTGACGAGTGATCACCCACACCGAGCTCGGTCACCTGACCGGTTCTCCGGAGGGCATCACCAACCCGCCGATCGACGACCTGCTTGAGCAGGTGAGCTCGAAGTACGCGTTGGTGATCTACGCAGCGAAGCGTGCCCGCCAGATCAACGACTACTACGCGCAGCTCGGCGAGGGCCTGCTCGAGTACGTCGGCCCGCTCGTCGAGCCGGGCCCGCGTGAGAAGCCCCTCTCGATCGCGCTCAGGGAGATCCACGCCGGTCTCCTCGAGCACACCGAGGGAAGCGAAGGCTAGAAGGGGTCGAAGGCTCTGGGAGAGGTCTGTCTGCGGAAAGCGCAGACCGGATCGCCTTCGAGTGTCTTCTGGGGGCCGAGCCCCCACACCCCAGCCGGAGGGCTTCGCCCCCGGACCCCCAAGGCCAGAGGCTTCGCCCCTAGGCCCCAGGGCCGGAGGCTACGCCCCCGAACCAAGGCCGGGGGTTTCGCCCCCGGACCCAGCGGGTCTTCATTCTTGGACTCGGCGGGAGTGGTTCTCGCGAGGGTGACCTCGCGGTCGTTCCTCCACAGGAGAGCTGTTGACTTCCGCTGCATCTGACGTTGATGCCCCCGTCAAGCCCCGGATCGTTCTCGGGGTTGGTGGGGGCATCGCCGCGTACAAGGCCTGTGAGGTGCTGCGGCGGCTCACCGAGTCCGGTCACTCCGTGCGGGTCGTTCCCACCGAGGGCGCGCTGAAGTTCGTGGGCGCGGCGACGTTCGAGGCGCTGTCCGGCCAGGTCGTGTCCGCCGACCCGTTCGACGACGTGCACGAGGTGCCGCACGTCAAGCTCGGGCAGAACGCCGACCTCGTCGTGGTCGCCCCGGCGACGGCGAACCTGATCGCGAAGGCCGCGCACGGCCTCGCCGACGACCTCCTGACGAACACCCTGCTGACCGCGCGCTGCCCGGTCCTGCTGGTGCCGGCGATGCACACCGAGATGTGGGAGCACCCGGCCACCCAGCACAACGTGGCGTTGCTGCGCTCGCGCGGTGTCGTCGTCGCCGAACCGGCTTCCGGCCGGCTGACGGGCAAGGACACGGGCAAGGGCCGCCTGCCCGACCCCGCCGAGATCGTCGAGCTCGCCCGGCTGCTGCTGGTGCGGCCCGACGCCCTGCGGCGGACACTCGAGGGTGTGCACGTCGCGATCTCCGCCGGTGGCACGCGGGAACCACTCGACCCGGTGCGGTTCATCGGCAACCGCTCGTCCGGCAAGCAGGGTTATGCGCTCGCGAGGGTGGCGGCGCAACGCGGTGCCCGAGTGACTTTGGTCGCGGGCAACACCGCGGACCTGACCACGCCGGCGGGTGTCGACCTCGTCCGCGTGGGCTCCGCGGTGGAGCTGCGCGACGTCATGCACAAGGTGTCGGCGGACGCGGACGTGGTCGTGATGGCCGCCGCGGTCGCCGACTTCCGGCCGTCGTCGCTCACCGGACACAAGATCAAGAAGACCGACGGCGACCCCGACCCGATCACGCTGACGAAGAACCCCGACATCCTCGTGGAGCTCGTTTCCGCACGTAGGACGGGCCAGCTGATCGTCGGGTTCGCGGCGGAGACCGGCGACGAGACGACGTCGGTGCTCGACTACGGGCGGGCGAAGCTGCGGCGCAAGGGCTGCGACCTCCTGGTGCTGAACGCGGTCGGCGACGGCAAGGCGTTCGAGCAGGACGACAACGCCGGCTGGCTGCTGTCCCCGGACGGCGCCGAGACCCCTATACCCCACGGGCCCAAGACACAAGTGGCGTCCGAGGTGTGGGACGCGGTTAGCGCTCGCTTGACTACCTCTCAGTAGAATTTTTCTTCGGCCCAACCCCGCACCTAAGGAGTGTCCGTGAGCCAGCACAGCAGCAGGCTGTTCACCAGTGAGTCGGTGACCGAGGGACACCCGGACAAGATCTGCGACGCGATCAGCGACTCGATCCTGGACGCGTTGCTGGCCAAGGACCCGCGCTCCCGCGTCGCCGTGGAGACGATGGTCACCACGGGCCAGGTCCACGTCGCGGGTGAGGTCACCACCGAGGCGTACGCGGACATCCCCACGATCGTCCGCGAGAAGATCCTGGAGATCGGCTACGACTCGTCCGCGAAGGGCTTCGACGGCCACTCGTGCGGCGTGAACGTCGCCATCGGCGCGCAGTCCCCGGACATCGCGCAGGGCGTCGACACCGCCTTCGAGAACCGCGTCGAAGGCGCCGACGACGAGATCGACAAGCAGGGCGCGGGCGACCAGGGCCTGATGTTCGGCTACGCGTGCACCGACACGCCCGAGCTCATGCCGCTGCCGATCGCGCTGGCCCACCGCCTGTCCCGCCGCCTGACCGCGGTCCGCAAGGACGGCACCGTCCCGTACCTGCGCCCGGACGGCAAGACGCAGGTCACCATCGAGTACGCGGGCGACCAGCCCGTGCGCCTCGACACCGTCGTCATCTCCACCCAGCACGCGGACGGCATCGACCTCGAGAAGCTCCTCGGCGTCGACCTGCGCGAGCACGTGGTGGCCCCCGAGATCGCCGAGCTCACCCTCGACACCACGGACGTCCGCCTGCTCACCAACCCGACCGGCCGCTTCGTCATCGGCGGCCCGATGGGCGACGCGGGCCTCACCGGCCGCAAGATCATCGTCGACACCTACGGCGGCATGGCCCGCCACGGTGGCGGCGCCTTCTCCGGCAAGGACCCGTCGAAGGTCGACCGCTCCGCCGCCTACGCCATGCGCTGGGTGGCGAAGAACACCGTGGCCGCCGGCCTCGCCACCCGCGTCGAGGTCCAGGTCGCCTACGCCATCGGCAAGGCGGCCCCCGTGGGCCTGTTCGTCGAGACCTTCGGCACCGAGACCGTCGACCCGCAGAAGATCCAGCAGGCCATCACCGAGGTCTTCGACCTCAGGCCCGCCGCGATCATCCGCGACCTCGACCTGCTCCGCCCGATCTACGCCCCGACCGCCGCGTACGGCCACTTCGGCCGCACCGACGTCGACCTCCCCTGGGAGTCGACGGACCGCGCCGAGGCCCTGCGCAACGCCGCCGGCGCCTGATCACCCGCAAGACCCCGAACGGCCCGCTTCCCTCCGGGGAGGCGGGCCGTTCCGCGTCCAGCGGGTCCTCCGGGTCGTGTGCGGCCAGAGGCCGAAGCGTGCGTGCGACGGCAGGGACGCGTTGTGCCTGCGGACGGCCGTCCTCAAGGACGAGTGAGCCCGCGAGCAGCCTGGAGACGGCAGCGTGCGTGTGCTGCCGGGCCACGTGTGTCTGCGGGCGGCCGCCTGAGAACCGCTCGCCCAAGCCACTCGTGAGTTCACGAGTGGGCAGGGGTGAGGCCACACGGGCCCCGCAGCGCGTACTTCCTGATCTCCGGTGCCCGTCCGCTGCCGGAGCCGGGCCGGCCCAGTTGGGGGAGCGGGCGTGCGACGGGTGCAGTCGCATCGTGCTCGTGCCTGTCCATGGCCGGCTGATCTGAGGCCTCGCGAGCCCGAGAGCGGCAGAAGCCCGGCCAAAGCGGTCCGCATCGCGTCCGATGATCTTGTCGGACCTGCTGAGTACGGTGAAACGCAGGGGTTCCCGATCAGGGGGTACCCCTGCGCGAGCCTGCGCCGCGTATTTCCGGACCCCCGCCCACCTCCGCATCAGGTGGGGGACAACACGACCGGTCTGCGCGCGGTGCCGCGGCCACTCGACGTCGAGCTGCCCCGCCTGCGGCTGGTCGACCGCCTCAGAACCCGCTGGTCCCGCCCGGTCACGCTGGTCGCCGCCGGCGCCGGGTTCGGCAAGACCACCGCGCTGGCGCAGGCCGTTCGCGCGAACCTCCTAGCGCCTCGCGGCATCGACGCCTGGGTGACCTGCGGGCCCGGCCACGAAGACGCCGGCCGGCTGGCTGCGGCGATCCTGGACGCCCTCGGCCGCCCGAGCCTCGCACCCGATGCGGAGGCGGTCCTCGCTGCGTTGCGAGGTGCGGCCCCGCTGGACGTCTGCCTGCTGCTCGACGACGTCCACGAGGTTCCGGACGGGTCGCCGGGTGCGAACCTGCTCGCCCAGGTCGCGCGTGCCCTGCCCGGCACCGCGCATCTCGTGTTGTCCGGGCGCACCACGCCGGCCCTTCCGCTGGCCAGGAGGCAGGCGGCGGGGGAGGTGACCGTGATCGAGACGGCGGACCTGGCGTTCACCGACGCCGAGACCGCCGCGCTGGCGCAGAAGCTCGGCCGTGAGCTCACCGAGGACCTGCAGGGCTGGCCCGCGCTCATCCGGTTGTCGCTCACGGCCGGGCCGGCCGCGTCGTGGCGTTACGCCGCGGAGGAAGTGCTGAGTCGTCTGCCTGAACGGACGCGTACGACGTTGGCCGCGTTGGTGGCCCTCGGGTCGGCGACGGCCGCGGAGGTCAGCACTGTGGTGGGCGGGGACGTCGACCTGGAGCAGCTCACGCGTGAGATTCCGCTGGTCGACCGGCTCGACGACGGGCGCTACCGGGCCCACGACCTGTGGGCGAGCCTGATGCCCACCGGTCACCTCCGGGACGAAGCCGTCAAGGTGCTCACCGCGCGTGGCGATCTGGCTGCCGCCGGACGAGTTGCGTGCCGTGCGTGCGACTGGGCGCTGCTCGCCTTGCTCGCGGTCGAGCTCGTGCGGACCACGTTGTCGGTGCTGCCGAGCGCGACCGCGGAGACCTGGCTCAAGGCAGTTCCGGTGCAGTGCGAACAAGAGCCGGCGTTCCTGTTGCTGAAGGCCGCGGTCGTGCACGCCCACGACTTCACCGACCCGTCCATCGACTGCCTGGTCGACCAGGCCTGTGCGCTGATGCTCGGTGCCGGCGACCACGAGGCCGCGGCGGTGGCACTGGGGCAGGCCGTGATCACCGCGCACTCCAGGGGTGATCTGGTCAGGCTGGTCGCCGTCGCCCAACGGGCACAACAACTCGACGCGCAGTCGCCCGTGTTGAGGCTGTTGCGGCACAGCGTCGCCGCGGTGGTCGCCGAACTCGCCGGCGACCCGGAGACGGCGCTGGCGCATCTCGCGCAGGCGCCGGTGAACGCCGTGCCCCAAGCGCTTGCGGTGTCCACGACGAGGTTCCACGTGCACTGCCTGGCGATGTGCGGGCGTGGCCAGGACGCGGCTGAACTCGCCGAACGGATGCTCACGGACGACCTGGCTCGCCGCCACGCCACCACCGCGCGCTGGTTCGACGGCGAACCCGTTGACTTCCAAGGAGGTTGCGCGGACAGCACGGCCCGCGACGAGTTCGTGGCGAGGGCTGTTCACGCGGTCGTCGCGGCGTCGTTCGGTGAGAGCGCCGCGGAACTGACGGCCGAGCAGGACAACCCGCGTGACGCGGTGCTGGCGTGCGCGGCGCAGGCGGCGACGGCCGTCACGCGTGGAGAAGAAGACCTGGCCCGCGACCTCTACAAGCGGCACCTGGACCGGTGGCCGCTGGAGATCAAGCTCGCCGAACGGCATCTGCGCCGGTTCCTGACGCTCGGGTACGTGCTCAACGACGAGCTCAGAGAACTGTGGGACGGCACCGAACTGGGGCCGTCGCACCGGAAGGCGCGAGCGGCCGGACGGGCGTTCATCGCGGCCAGGAACGGAGATCCGCGCAAAGAGCTGCCGGAGGCGCACGCGCTGTGCTTCCTCCCGTTGCCGTGGTCGGCCGAACTCGCCGCCCGCCAGGCGGCAGCGGGCAGCACGCGGCTGGGCACCTGGCTCGCCGATCGTGTCGGACCGGCCGCGCACCGCCAGTTCCGGGAACTCACCAGGGATCCGGATCTCGCCGCCGGCGCCGCCAAGCTGCTCGCCACCGTGCCCGCACCGCCGGACCACCCGATCGGCATCGAGGTCATCGGTCCGATGCGAGTCACGAGGAACGGCGTCGCGACGGACGCGCCCGAACTGCGACGGGCACGCGTTCGCCAGCTCCTCGGCCTTCTCGTGCTGCGCACCGTGCTGTCCCGGGAGCAGGCGATGGACCTGCTGTGGCCCGAACTCGACCCCGCGAGCGCCGCGCGGAACCTGCGCGTGACGACGACCCACCTCAGGCGGTTGCTGGAACCCGGCCGCGCGGGCGGTGAGGCCAGCTACTTCCTGCGCAGCGACAGCGAGACGATCCGGCTCGTCCGGAGCGACCAGCTGACGGTGGACCTGTGGGCCTTCCAGGAACTGAGCCCCGGCGAGGCCGTGGCGCTGTGGCGAGGCGAGCCGCTCACCGATCTGGCCGACCTGTGCGAGGCGGAGATCGCCCAGATCAGAGGCCGCCACGTGCAGAACCTGTTGGTGCTGGGCGAACTGAGGCTCGTCGCCGGCGACCCGGCCGAGGCCCACCACCTCGCGGAACGGGCGTGGGCGCTGGAGCCGTTCGAACCGCGCGGGCACAGGCTCGCGCTCGCCGCCGCAGTGCGCGCACGCGATCCACGAAGGATGGTGAAGACGCGTGCGCGCGTGCTGGACTCGTTGCGGCAGCTCGGGGTCGGACCCGACGCCGCCACCGAGATCCTGTTGAGGCAGGCGGTCGCTAGCAGCTGACGGTGACCTCGGTGGACGCCGTGCAGAAGTCGAACCCGGCCTCGCCGTCACCCTCGTCGAAGTTCGGGTCGCCCGAGAGCAGGTCCATCCCGTCGCCGCCGCGCAACTTGTCGTTGCCGGCCTCGCCGTAGAGCGTGTCGTGGTGCGGGCCACCCTGGACCTTGTCGTCGCCCCACCCGGCGCAGACCAGGTCGTTGCCCTCGCCGCCGAAGATCACGTCGTCGGCGCCGAGCCCGAGGATGATGTCGTTGCCCTCCAATCCGACGATGGTGTCCGGGCCGTTGCTGCCGACGATGACGTCCGGTCCGGCGCCACCGGTGATGAAGCCCGCGCCGACGATCGTGGGCACGGCGTTGTAGCAGGCCGCCGGGGTGGGTCTGTTCTGGAACTCCGGCGGGACGTCGTCCGCCTGGGCGACACCGGCGGTGCACAGTCCGATGGCGAGCGCGGCGGCGGCGATGCGCAGTCTCATGGTCGTTTCCCCTCTTCGGTTTCTTGCCTGAAGAGAGAGTCGCGACCGTGCGTTGCCCGAACGCTAACCGGAGCGCGCCAGGTCCCGTTCGACGATCGGCACCGGCGCCCCGATCCTGCTGCGGATCGCCGCCGCCTCCCTCAGCAGTTCGCGCCGGCCGGTCGAGCGGGCGAGCGCCTCCAGGACGCTCGCCTCACGCCAGCGGTCGCCGAGTTCGCGGTGCAGCGTGAGACTGCGCTCCAGCAACGGCCGCGCGGCCCGCGGGTTGCCGGTGCCGTGTTCGACCACACCGAGCAGGTTGAGCGCCCAGGCGATGCCCTCCTTGAACTCCAGTTCCCCGAACGTGTCCAGCGCTTCGTCCAGCATCCCGCGCGCCCGCGTGACATCGCCCCGGTACCAGGCGACGGCACCGAGGTAGGCGAGCGACGAGGTGGCACCACGTCGGTCACCCAGTTCGCGCAGTGACTTCAGTGATGCCTGAAGATCAGCCTCGGCCACGGCGAGATCACCGGCCAGCCAGGACGTGGCGCCCGCGAGTTGCCGGGCGTAGGCGGCGTTCATTGGATTCGAGGCGCGCGCGGCCTCTTGGTAGTGGTGCAGCGCAGCTTCGTAGTGACCGCGTTCTCGCGCGACCGAGCCGAGCAGCCGGTGCAGCCTTCCGGCCAGAGATGGATCGGTCTCCAATCCATCACGAGCATAGCGCACCGCTTCGGCGTAATCGCACTCCAGCAGCGCCAGCGCGGCTGCGGACGCCAAAGCCTTGCCGCGCAAAGGTCCTGAGCCACGCAGTGCCACCGCCAGCCATCGGCGGCCCTCGCCGTAGTTGCCGGTGCGGTGCCAGTAGCGGGTCAACGCCACCACTAGGCGGAGGACCTTGTCCGCGTCGCCGGCCGACCTGAACCACTCCATGGTGCGTTGCAGGTTCGCGTGCTCCACACGCAGCTCGTTGAGCAATGTGCCCGTGGGGTCGGCTTCGGCGCGTTCGGCCAGACATAAGAAGAAGTCGGCGGCCCGAGCGTGCGCGGACGACTGTTGTTCCGTCGCGAACGCTTGCACGGTTTCCAGCATGGAGAACCGGGTCTCGCCGGCGACCCGGGAGACCCGCACGAGCGATTTGGCGACCAGGCCGGTCAGCGCGTCGAGCGAACTTCCCAGCGCCTCGACCAGATCTGCCGGGAACCCGCCCGCGCACACCGCGAGATCGGCGAACAGCGCGCGTTCCGGCGGCGTCAGCAGGTCGTGGCTCCACGCGATCGCCGCCCGCAACGGCTCCAGCAGCCCGAACCGGTCGCGCTGCCGTCGCACGACCTGGGCGGGGGTGAGCACGGACGTGCGGGCGGCGGCCAGTTCCAGCGCGAGCGGCAGGCCGTCGAGCGCCGCGCAGAGCTGGGCGATCGCGGATGCATCGGCGTCGGTGTACGTGTGCGCCGCACGGTCCAGGAACAGCCGCACGGCGTCGTACGCGGCCAGTTCGGCCAGCGAGCGCGACACGTCCGGGTCGGGGACGGCCAGAGGTGGCAACGGGTAGACCGTTTCACCCTGCACAGCAAGGGGTTCACGGCTGGTGGCGAGTACACGGAGCCGAGGATGAGCCTCGGTGAACGCCGCACACTCAGCCCGCAGGTGTTCGCAGTTGTCCAGCAGCACCAACGTGTCGCCGAGCGTGCTCAGCTCGCGTGTGGTGATCGCGAACGCCGCCGCGACCGCGTCCTCGACGCACGACGCGGAAGTCAGGTCGACCACCCTGGACGACGGCGTGACGTGCTGGGCGAGCCGCGACTTGCCGCAGCCCGCCGGTCCGGTGAGGGTCACGAGCCGGGACGTCTCCAGCAGCCGCACGACGTCCTGGGTCTCGCGCTGCCGTCCGACGAGCCCCGTGCCGGCGTCCGGTGGCGGACAGGCCAGCGCTTCCGCCTCGACCGCGCGCAGACCCGGTCCGGGGTCGACGCCCAGCTCCTCGACAAGCACGGTGCGGGCTCGTCGGACCGTGCTCAACGCATCAGCTCGTCGGCCGTCACGTAGTTGTGCGTCGGCGAGCAACTCCCAGAAGTGTTCTCGCAGCGGATGACTCACGACGAGCCGTTCGAGTTGCGCGGCGGCGGTTCCGCAGGCACCTCGGCCGATCTCCTGACGCGCCAACGCTTCCTCCGCCGCGAGGCGCGCTTCGTGCAGCCGGGTGATCTCAGCGGACGCCCATTCGGAGACGGCGCAGTCGGTCAGGGGATCGCCGCGCCACAACGAGAGTGCCGCACGAGGTGAGGGAGCGCGCTCGAACCGTGTGACGTCGACGTGCGATGGATCGATCCGCAGCGCATAGCCCGCGCTGGTGGTGACCAGGACCTCCGGGAGTCCGATCGCGGCGAGGGCCGAACGGACGCGCGCGATGTGGCTGTGCAGCGTCCGCAACGCCGTCGGTGGGGGCTCGGTGCCCCACAGCGCGTCGATGAGACGCGCTGCGGGGAGCACCGAGGGTGCGCGCAACGCCAGCAGCGCCAGGAGGGAGCGCTGGCGCGTGCCGGCGAGGCGCAGCACGCCGCCCGGCCCGGTCACTTCGAGAGGTCCGAGCAGGCGGACGTCCAGTTGGTCCACGCATGAGCGGAGTTCTCACGCCCGCTCCTGATACATCGGGCGGTCGAATCACTGGACGCACAGGTCGTGGAGGCCCGGTGTGCACGTGTCGGTGCCGCCGAGGCCGAACATCGTGTTGGGCCAGGCGTTGCCGCTCAGCACGTCGTCGCCCTGGGTGCCGTGGACGTCCTGCACGTTGTCGACCTCGTCGATCTCGCCCGGCCTGCTCGCCGTGCCCGCCGCGAGGTCGATCGTCATGCCCTCGGCGTGGTCGCTGAAGTCCGCCCGGTCGCGCATGTTCTGCTTCGTGCCGTCGATCTTGTCGTTGCCGTAGCCGCCCTGCAGGAGGTTGCCGCCCGCGTCGGCCTGCGGCTCGTTCAGCACGTCGTCGCCGTCGCCGCCGAAGAGTTGGTCGGGGCCCAAGCCGCCGCTCAGCGCGTCGTCGCCCTCGCCGCCCTGCAGGACGTCCGCCCCGGAGCCGCCGCGCAGGGAGTCGTCACCGGCACCGCCGTGCTGCTCGGTCGGCACGGCGCTGTCGTAGAGCACGGTGTCGTCGCGGTCGCCCAGGTGGATGACGATCTTCTGGACCGGTGCGCAGTGCACGCGTGAGGCCGACAGGCGCGTGCACCCTGTGCCCGGCCGCATCGTGCCGGCATCGCTGATGGTGGTGCCGGAGACGTGGATCTTGCTGGCGCGCGCAGGCGCTCCGGTGATGACGAGCCTGCCGGCCTCGACCCGCGCGACGGTCGCGGGGTCCGATGCGGCGGCGGTTCCCGATGCGGCCAGAACGGCCGCGACGACGAGCGTGAGCATGGTGTTCCCCTCGGAGACGTTGTGCACGTGGGTACGCGCGGCCTGTTGTGAATCTGTTGTGGCGGCCGCATCCGTGCCACAACCGCGTGGGTTTCCCCTTCTCGCCGTCAGTTCGTTCGTGAAGGGGAGGAACACCATGAGAACCGGCATGGCAACCCTGTTGGGCGTCGTGATGGCGCTGACGGTGACGCCCGCGTTGACCTCGCTGTCCGCGGCTGCCCAGGAGGAACCGGAAGAGCAGGAGATCATCGTCAAGTTCCGGGACGGTGCGTCGCGAGGGGACGCGCTGACCCAGTCGCGGACACGGGCCGTCGCCGACGCCACGGACGGTGCCGAGGTGCTCGCCTCCCGCGACGCGACCGAGTCGATCCGCGTGCTGATGGCGCGCGGCGACGTCGAGTACGCCGAGCCGAACATCGTGCTCGAGGCGACAGCCGTGCCGAACGACCCGCTGTGGCCGCAGCAGTGGCACTACTGGGAGGCCGTCGGCGGCATCCGGCTCTCACAGGCGTGGGACCTCGGGCCGTCCGGCTCCGGCCAGCGGGTCGCGGTGATCGACACCGGCCGCACCGCGCACCCGGACATGTCCGCCAACTACATCGGCGGCTACGACTTCATCAGCAACGCGGGCTACGCCAAGGACGGCGGCGGCCGGGACGCCAACCCGGCGGACCAGGGCGACTGGCGGCTGGCGAACCAGTGCGGTCCCGGCACGGCGGCGCGGGCGTCGAGCTGGCACGGGCTGCACGTCGCCGGCACTGTGGCGGCGTTGCGCAACAACCTGACCGGTGTCACGGGCGTCGCCCCGTCGGCCAGGGTCGTGCCCGTGCGCGTCCTCGGCACGTGCGGTGGCACCTTGGCGGACATCGCCGCGGGCATCGTGTGGGCGGCAGGTGGCGCTGTGCCGGGTGTTCCGGCGAACCCGAACCCGGCCAAGGTGCTGAACCTGTCCCTGGGCGGTCCCTCGGCGGTCTGCCCCGCGACGCTGCAGAGCGCGATCAACACCGCCCGCAACGTGCACCGCGCGACCGTGGTGGTCGCCGCGGGCAACAGTGCCGTCAACGCCGCGGGAGCCACTCCGGCGAACTGCGCCGGTGTGATCACCACGGGCGCCACGGACCGTCAGGCGAACAGGGCCTCGTACGCGAACTTCGGGGTCACGATCGAGGTGTGCGCGCCCGGCGGTGAGACCTCGCCGTCGGCGGCGAACGGTGTGCTCTCGACGCTGAACAACGGCCCGACCGTACCGGCCGCATCGTTCTACGCGCGCTACCAGGGCACCAGCATGGCCACACCGCACGTGGCCGGTGTCGTGGCGTTGATGCAGCATGCCCGCGTGCAGCAGGGCAAGTTGTCGCTGACACCCGCACAGGTGTTGCTGCACTTGAAGGCAAAGGTGCTGCCGGCGGCCACCCAGTGCGGCAAGGGCTTGCTCGACGCCCAGGCGAGCGTCGCGGCCGCCATGGCCGCCGCGTGATGTGATCTGTGAACAAGGCCCTGGTCATCCAGGGCCTTTGTTCATACGAGGGTTGGTTCCGCGCCATGTACCCGGACTACAAACTCGGTTCATGTCGCTCTCTCGTCGTGGGTTCATGGCTGCCGTCGCTGCTGCTGGTGCGGGCACGCTGCTGCCACCGTCGGTGTACGCCGCATTGGCTCGTGAGCCCCGTGCGGGAGGGTTGCGCGCGATCAAGCACGTCGTGCTGTTGATGCAGGAGAACCGTTCGTTCGACCACTACTACGGAACGCTCCGTGGCGTGCGGGGGTTCTCCGACCGCAACGCGCTGAGGGGTGTGTTCAACCAGTCGGGTGTGCTGCCGTTCCCGGTGCGGGAGGCGGCGTCCGGGCGGGACGTCCAGTACATCGGTGACCTGGACCACAGCTGGAACGGCGGGCACTCGGCGTTGCGCGGCGGCTGGAACGACAACTGGGTGCCCGCGAAGACCGGGGCGACGATGGCGTTCTACACGCGCCAGGACATCCCGTTCCACTACGAGCTCGCGGACACCTTCACGCTGTGCGACGCCTACCACTGCTCGGTGCCGTCCTCGACCTCGCCGAACCGCAACTACTGGGTGTCCGGGTACACCGGTTTCGAGCCCTCCGGTGGCCGTGCGACGGGCAACGCCGCTTACAGCGAGGACACGCACACGGGGTACACGTGGAAGACGTACCCGGAACGCCTGGAAGCCGCCGGCAAGTCGTGGCGGGTGTATCAGGAGTGGGACAACTTCCAGGACAACAACCTGGAGTTCTACGCGCGGTTCAAGGAGATCGCGCGCAAGGTGCTGCCCGCCGGGTTCAAGTCGCTGGACAAGCTGTACGGGACCGGCGACCCCGCGCTGATCGGTTCGCTCGACCTCTCCGGTCTGACCGCCGCTGAGAAGTCCCTGTACTCGCGCGGATTGCACCGCGTGAAGCCTGGAGGACTGGGGGAGGCGTTCCGCGCGGACGTCGCCGCGGGCCGGCTGCCCGCCGTGTCGTACCTGGTCCCGTCCTCTGTGGACTCCGAGCACCCCGGCGCGTCCTCGCCCGCGGCCTCCGCCTCGATCACCTACCAGGTGCTGGACGCGCTGGCGTCCAACCAGGAGGTGTGGGAGTCCACGGTCCTGTTCATCACCTACGACGAGAACGACGGCTTCTACGACCACGTCCCGCCGCCGCGCCCGCCGTTGTCCGTCACCGACGAGTACGTGGGTGACCGGCCGTTGGGACTGGGTGCGCGCGTGCCGATGACCGTCGTCTCGCCGTGGTCCGTGGGCGGTTATGTGAACTCGCAGGTGTTCGACCACACATCGATGACGCGGTTCCTGGAGAGGTGGACCGGGGTGCGGTCGGAGGAGATCTCCGCGTGGCGCCGGACCGTCGCCGGTGACCTGACCTCGGCGTTCGACTTCGACCGGCGCCGGACGTGGCCCGAGGTCGGCGAGCCCGCCCCGGTACCGCCCGCGACGCCGCGGTGGCGTCCCGCACCTCCTTCCGAGCAGAAGATGCCGGAGCAGGAGCCCGGACGGCGGCGTGCGCGCGCTCTGCCTTATCAGCCCGACGCGTCGTTGCGCGGGTCCACGCTGGAGATGTCGAACTCCGGGGCGTCGTCCGTGCACTTCGCTCTGTACCCCTACTCCGGGCAGTTCGCGCTGCCACAGCACTTCGACGTCTCGTCGTCGTCGTCGTCGGTGGAGGTCGCGGGTGACCACGACCTCGTGTTGCTGGGACCCAACGGTTTCCGCCGTGAATTCGCCGGGTCTTCCTCTGACCGTGCGCGCGTCTCGTCGTCGGTGCGCGGATACAGTCGTGTGCTGACGTTGACGTTCGAGAACAGCGGGTCGTCGCGGTTGACGTTCGTGCTGGGGCGGCGTCGTTACGTCGTGAGGCCGGGGCATCGGCACGTCATCCCTTGGCTGACCGCCATGAACTCCGGCTGGTACGACCTGACGGTGACGGTGGAGGAGGAGCCGAGGTTCCGCCGCCGTTTGTGCGGTCACATTGAGAACGGTCAGGAGTCGATCTCCGGCTAACGTGGCCCCGTGGAGATCACGGGGGATGAGATCCGGAAGCGGATGATCGAGCACGAGGCGCTGGACCCCGGAGGCCTGAAGATCGTCGGCGCGACGATCACCGGCCGGCTCGACCTGTCCGACGTCGTCGCCAAGAAGCCCTTGGTGCTGCGGGACTGCACGACGGAGCAGCCGGTGCTGCTCAACCGGGCGCAGTTCTCGCTGCTGGACCTGCGAGGCCTGGTCGCGCCGGCGGTCGAGGCCCGCGGCCTGACCGTCGACCACCACCTCCGGCTCAGCGGTGCCCGGCTGGGCGCCGGGGAGTCGGTCGACGCGCTGCACATGCGCATCGGCGGCAGCGTCTACCTGGACGAGGGGTTCCACGCGCCGGGTTCCGTGACGCTGAGCGGATCGCGGGTCGCCGGCGTGCTGATGTTCGGCGGCGGGCGGTTCGAGTCGGGGCTGACCCTGGTGGACCTGCAGGTGGGCGACGGCATCTTCCTGAACTCGGGGTGTGAGGTCTCGGGCGGCGGCAGACACGCTGCAGTGCGCCTGCGTGGGACCCGCGTGGACGGGCAGGTCGTCCTGCGCGAAGGGCGCTTCAGCTCGTCCGGCGTCGCGCTCGACCTGCGTCACGTGCGCGTCGGCAAGGACCTGCTGATGCCGTTCGGCGGGATCGACGGCCAGGTGCAGCTCGAAGGGCTCACCTACGAGGGGCTGCCGCGCGACGCCACAGTGGACGAATGGCTGTCGTTGTTGTCGGAGCGCACTCTGCGCTACTCGGCACAGCCGTGGGCCCAGCTGGCCTCGGCGCACCAGGCCGCCGGACACGAACGCGACGTGCGGCGGATCCGCGTTGCCCAGCAACGTGATCTGCGCCGGCGCGGTCAGCTCTCGCGCTGGGGACGCGTCTGGCACCTGGTCCGCGGTGTGACCGTCGGGCACGGCTACCGGCCCGGCCTCGCGCTCGTGTGGCTCGCCGGGGTGCTCGCCGTGTCGGTGGGTGTGGTGCTGATCTCCGGTGCCGTGCGGTGCTCGACTGTCGAGCAGGTCGGCTACGCCCTGAACGTGGCGACGCCGCTGGTCAAGGTCGACGCCGCCCGCTGCACGGTCGACGGGGGTACGGCCGCGGGCCAGGCGGTGCTGGCGTCGACGTGGCTGCTGCAGGTCCTGGCGTGGGCTTTCGCCACCCTGTTCGTGGCGGGCTTCACCGGATTGGTGAGGCGCAACGCGTGACTGTCGGGGGTGTCTGATACACCAGGAGGCATGAACGCGAAGACCGGAGCGAGAAAAGGGGAGCGGGTCCCCGCGGAGTCGCTGCCGGTCGCCCGGATCGTGGTGGACGTGCCGCTGGCCCACCTGGACCGGCCGTTCGACTACTCGGTTCCGTCCGAACTGGACGTTGCCGCGGTGCCCGGCTGCCGGGTCAGGGTGAGGTTCGCGGGCCAGCTGGTCGACGGCTACCTGCTGGAGCGCGTCGAGACGTCGGAGTACGGCAAGAAGCTCGCCTTCATCGAGAAGGTCGTGTCGCCCGAACCGGTGCTCGCGCCCGAGATCGCCGCGCTGGCGCGCACGATCGCGGACAGGTACGCGGGCGGCATGATCGACGTGCTGCGGCTGGCCGTCCCGCCCCGCCACGCCCGCGCGGAGGCCGCGGCGCAGGGGGAGCCGCCGCCGTTGCCTCAGCTTCCCGCCTGGATGCCCGTGTCCGCCGCCGACGGTGAGCCCGCGCGGTCGCAGCTGCCGCCCGTTCCGGCCGACGCCTGGTCGCGCTATCCCCGCGGCCCCAAGTACCTGGAGGCCCTGCACGAGGGCCGTCCCGCCCACGCCGTCTGGCAGGCGCTGCCCGCCGAGGACTGGCCCGCCCGGCTCGCGGAGGCGGCCGCCGCGGTCGCGTCGTCCGGGCGCGGGGTGATCATCGTGGTGCCCGACCACCGCGATCTGGCTCGTGTCGCCAAGGCGTGTGACGCGTTGATCGAGGGCGTGGTGACGCTGTCGGCCGATCTCGGGCCGTCGGAGCGCTACAAGCGTTGGCTGTCCGTGCGCCGTGGTGTCGCGCGAGTGGTGGTCGGTACGCGTGCGACGGCGTTCGCGCCGGTGCGGGACCCCGGGCTGCTCGTGGTCTGGGACGACGGCGACGACCTGCACGTCGAACAGAGGTCGCCGTATCCGAACGTGCGTGACGTGCTGGTGCAGCGCGCGCACATGACCGGTGCCGCGCTGCTCATCGGCGGGTTCGCCCGCACGGCCGAGGCGCAGCTGCTGATCGAGACGGGCTGGGCGCACGAGATCGTGGCGTCGCGCGAGACGCTGAGGTCCGTCGCGCCGCGGGTGGTCTCGGTGGGCGACAACGAGTGGCAGGACGTCAAGGACCCGGCCGCTCGCACCGCCCGGCTGCCGTCCATCGCGTTCGACGCGGCCCGGTTCGCCCTCGCCGACTCACCTGTGCTGATCCAGGTGCCACGCCGGGGCTACGTGCCGTCGCTCGCCTGCGGCCAGTGCCGCGGTCCCGCGCGGTGCCGCCGGTGCGCCGGTCCGCTGGCCTTGCCCGGCGGCACCGAGGACGGGCTGCCGAAGCCCGCGTACTGCCGGTGGTGCGCGGCGACGGAGGCCGGGTTCCGCTGTCCCACGTGCGGATCGCGCAAGCTGCGCGGCCAGGTCATCGGTGCCAAGCGCACGGCGGAGGAGCTCGGGCGGGCGTTCCCCGGTCACCCGGTGCGGACGAGCGGCGCGGACGCGGTGCTGACCGAGGTGCCGGGCAAACCGGCGCTGGTGGTCGCGACACCGGGCGCCGAACCCGTGGCCGAGGGCGGCTACGGCGCGGTGCTGCTGCTCGACGGGTGGGCGTTGCTGGGCAGGGCCGACCTGAGGGCCTCCGAAGAGGCGCTGCGGCGGTGGATGACGGCGGCGGGCCTGGTGCGGCCGGGCAACGGCCGGGTGGTCGTGATCGCCGACTCGTCCCTGACCCCGGTGCAGGCCCTGGTCCGCTGGGACCCGGTGTGGCACGCCGCCACCGAACTGGCCGCCCGCACCGAGCTCGGCTTTCCGCCGGCGGTCCGCATGGCGACGGTCGACGGCACTCCGGACGCGGTGAACGCCATGCTCGACGAACTCCGCCTGCCGCCCACCGGCGAGATCCTCGGCCCGGTGCCGCTGGGCGACGACGAGACGAAGGAACGCGCGCTGGTCCGGGTCTCCCGGGCGGAAGGCCGCCAGCTCGCGGCCGTGCTGGCCGAGGCGCAGGCCGTGCGGACGGCCCGCAAGGAGCAGGACCTGGTGCGCATCAAGCTCGACCCGCTGGAGGTCCTGTAGCGCTGAAACCGGTGGAGCCGGCGCCGGGCCGTCCCCAGCCTTCGTGCATGGGGTCCTACGCCTGGCTGGAACTGCACGACTTCGAGTGCCGAGCGTGCGGCCGGCTGTCCTGTTTCGAGTTCCAGCACAAGTGGGGGAACCTCGACTGCGTCACCTGGTACGCCCTGGGGGACAAGCTCACCTGGGACGGAGTGACCTACGGCGAGGAGGGCCACCGCCTCGTCGTTGCGAGCGGCATCGCCGCGAACAGCTGCACGCACTGCGGCGGTCCGGATGACGGCCAGGACTACCTCGACATCTTCGTGGAGAACGACGTCATCACCGCGGCGCAGTGGAGCGACTGGGAGTACGAGGAGCCGTTCGCCGTCATCGAGGACTACCCGCCGGGGTTGCCGCGCGTCAGCCCTCGTAGTGGGAGCGCAGACCCGCCATGTGCTCACGGATGTCCTCGTCGGTGAGCTTCTCGTACTCGAGGTACTCGCTCAGGTACGTCATGAGGTCGCCGCGTTCGGGGTGGTCCTCGCCCGCGATGACGTGCGCCGTCGTGCCCGCGATGCCGGCCGGGAACAGCAGGAAGCCGTCGAGGCCCGCCATGGTGTCGAAGGAGGCGTTCTTGGCCTCCCACAGGGCCCAGACGTCCTCCTCGCGGCCGCACTCGGCGAGCAGCAGGGCGGCGAGCCCCAACGCCTCGCTCACGCCCCAGCCCTCCTGGTGGGAGGCGGTCTCCTGGGCTAGCAGGTGGCGCAGCAGATCGGCGTCGCCGTCGCGGCGTTCGCGCAGCAGGAGGTGCAGCGCTTCCTCGCGGTCCGCCTCGTCGAGCGGGGTGTTCGTGAAACTGGTTCGCAACTGGTCAAGATCGATCGACACGCCCGCACCTTAGGCCTTCCTCAAGGAGTGTTGCCATCCGGTCGTAACGGAGTAGAAGTTTCCGCATGTTGCGAACGGTTGCCGCACTGACGCTCTCCGTCGTACTGGTCGCCCCTGCTCCGGCAGGCGCGGCGGAATCATCGCCACGCGTGCCCGAGCAGGTGGGCTGGGGAGGCGCGGTCTCGAGCGTCGACCCCGACGCGTCCCAGATCGGCATCGACGTGCTCCGCCGCGGTGGCAACGCCGTCGACGCCGCCGTCGCCACCGCCGCCGCGCTCGGCGTGACCGACCCGTTCAGCGCGGGCATCGGTGGCGGCGGGTTCTTCGTCCACTACGACGCCCGCACCCGCCGCGTGTCCACTTTGGACGGCCGGGAGACCGCGCCGCGGTCCGCCACCGACCAGCTCTTCGTGGAGGACGGCAAGCCCCTGCCGTTCGCCGAGGCGATGACCAGCGGCAAGTCCGTCGGCGTCCCCGGCACGCCCAAGACGTGGCAGCAGGCGCTGCGCAAGTGGGGCACGCTCGACCTGCGTGAGGCCATGGCGCCCGCGGAAGCGCTGGCACGGCGTGGCTTCGTGGTCGACCAGACGTTCAACTCGCAGATCACGAACAACGCCGCCCGCTTCGCCGACTTCACCTCGACTCGCGACCTCTACCTGCCCGGCGGGCAGGCTCCCGCGGTCGGCAGCACGTTCCGCAACCCGCAGCTCGCCGACACCTACCGCGAGCTCGCCCGCACCGAACTCGCGTCGCTCTACGGGGGTGCGGTCGGCCGCGACCTGGTGCAGGCCGTGCGGAAGCCGCCGGTCGTGCCCGGCTCGACCCGCAACGTCCGCGCCGGCGACATGCAGCTCTCCGACCTGACCCGCTACCAGGTCGAGCGCCGCGACCCGACGCACACGCGCTACCGGGGCCTCGACGTCTACGGCATGGCCGCACCGTCGTCCGGTGGCACGACCGTCGGCGAGGCGCTCAACATCCTCGAGTCGGCCGACCTCTCGAAGGTCTCCGACGTCGAGTACCTGCACCGCTTCATCGAGTCGACGAAGCTCTCTTTCGCCGACCGCCTGCGCTGGGTCGGCGACCCGGCCTTCTCCCGCGTGCCGACCGAGGGCCTGCTCTCGCAGAAGTTCGCGGACAGCCGCGCGTGCCTGATCAAGCCCGACGCCGTGCTGCCCGCCCCGCAGCCCGCCGCCGACCCGCGCAACCCCCAGGCCTGCGAGGCCACCGCCGGCATCTCGGCGCAGCGCGAGGACGCCGAACGCACCACGCACCTCACCACGGCCGACCGCTGGGGCAACGTCGTCGCCTACACCCTGACGATCGAGGCGGAGGGCGGCAGCGGCATCGTCGTGCCGAACCGCGGCTTCCTGCTCAACAACGAGCTCACCGACTTCGAGTTCGTCGCCCCGACCCCCGGCGTCCCGCACCCGAACCTCCCCGGCCCCGGCAAGCGCCCGCGCTCGTCCATGGCCCCGACGATCGTCCTCGACCACGGCAAGGCCCTGCTCGCCGTCGGCTCGCCGGGCGGCTCCACCATCATCACCACGGTCACCCAGATCCTGACCGCCCGCCTGGACCGCAAGATGTCCCTCGTCGACGCGGTGGCGGCCCCGCGCGCCTCGCAGCGCAACGCGGCCACCACCCCGGCCGAGGCGGCGTTCATCGCGGCCTCGGCCACGGCGGGCCTGCAGGCCATCGGGCACAGGTTCAGCCAGAACGCCGAGATCGGCGCCGCCACGGCCGTCGAACGGGCCGGGGACGGCCGCTGGCGTGCCGTCGCCGAGCCGACCCGGCGCGGCGGAGGTGCCGCCCGCGTGGTGAAGGTCGGCTGAGGTGAACCGACCGGCTGGAGTGCGCGACGCCGCGCTCCAGCCGGTCGGTCACACCACGTCGGTCTCGCCCCAGAACAGGTCCTGGCCGGGATCCGCGGCGCAGTGGACGCCCACCTAGGTCTGCGGGTCCGCGAACTTGTTGAAGGAGAACCAGACGTCGCCATAGCCGCGGCCAGTCCTCGACCCCGTTCTGGAACTCGGGAGGTAGGTGGCGGGCGAGTCCGCCTGGTCTCAGCGTGAGGCCGCAGGGAGCAGGCAGTTCCCCCGTCGCCGCCCCGGCCGGTGGGCTGACAGCGGACACCGCCGCCACGCCTGCGGCGAGCACGGCGCCGAGTCGCGCGGTGATCCTCCGCCACAGCAGAGGGAGGCCGCTACTCGTTGGTGCGTCCGTCGATGCGTTCGCGGATGAGGTCGGCGTGACCGTTGTGCTGCGCGTACTCCTCGATCAGGTGGATGTAGAGCCAGCGCACCGAGATCTCGCCCACGCGCTCGTGCACGAAGGTGTCGTCGAGGTCCCGGGTCGCCACCGCCGTGCGGGACACGGCCATGGCCGCGAGCAGGCCGGCGTACTCCGCCTCGGCGCGTGCGGGGTCCAGGTGCTCGAAGGCGCCGTCCCAGTCGCCCGGCACGCTGTAGCGGGCCTCGACGTCCTCGCCCGCCAGGCGGCGGCGGAACCAGACGCGCTCCACGTCCGTGAGGTGGCGGATCAGGCCCAGCAGGCTCAGGTTCGACGGCGGCGTGGACGCCACGGCGAGCTGCTCGCCGGAGAGGCCCGCGCAGTTGGCCAGGAAGGTGGCGCGGTGGCGGTCCAGCCACGCTTCGAGCATCGGGCGCTCCGCGCCGAGCAGCGGTTCGTCGGCCGGGGTGACTTCGGGTGCCGTCCAGGTCATGGAGTCATGCCTAGCCGATACCGCCCAGCCTCGTCGCATCAGCCTCATGACCTCGGCGGATCCACCTTCCGGCCGAGGTCGGCGCGTGATCTTCCTACCCTGGGCTGATGCAGGCTCGATACCGCGAGCCGATGTGTGTTGACCTGCGTGAACGGCACAGTTCATGGCATGACGACGACCACTGTTTCCCGCGCCCCGGCAGCCCACATCGACTTCCACGCGCTGTTCCGCCCCGTGCTGACGGCGCTGCGGTTCACCGGCCACTTCCTCGTGGCTCTGGTGGGCGTGATCTTCCTCGGCAGCGCGTCCGAGCACTGACCGCGCTCCTCGTAGACTGACCTCCAGTCCACACGAGGAGCACTGCGTGACCGTCCAACCCATCCGCCTGTTCGGCGACCCCGTGCTGCGCACCGCGGCCACCGAGGTCACCGACTTCGACAAGGAACTGCGCACCCTGGTCAAAGACCTGTGGGACACGATGCAGGACGCGGGCGGGGCAGGACTCGCCGCGCCTCAGCTCGGTGTCGGACTGCGGGTGTTCACGTACCACTGCGACGGTTTCGCAGGCCATCTCGTCAACCCGACGTGGGACGTGGTGGGCGAGGAGATGCAGGACGGCTCCGAAGGCTGCCTGTCGATCCCCGGCATGTCGTGGGACTGCAAGCGCCACCTGCACGTCGTGGCCAAGGGCTGGAACATGCACGGTGAGCCCGTCGAGGTCGAAGGCACCGAGACGCTGGCCCGCTGCATCCAGCACGAGTCGGACCACCTCGACGGCGTGTTGTTCCTCGACCGCCTCGACGCCGACACCCGCAAGCAGGCCATGCGGGAGATCCGGCAGTCCGAGTGGTTCGACGGTACGGTGCCCACCTTGAAACAGAGCCCGCACCCACTCTTCGGCAGGTCCAGCTGACCATGCGACTCGTGTTCGCCGGTACGCCCGAGGTCGCACTGCCCTCGCTGCGCGCCCTCATCGCCTCCTCCCGCCACGACGTCGTCGCCGTGGTCACCCGTCCCGACGCACCCTCCGGCCGTGGCCGCAGGCTTGAGCGCTCCCCGGTGGGCGCGCTCGCCGACGAGCACGGCATCGAGGTCCTCACGCCCGCCAAGGCGGGGGAACCCGAGTTCCTGGACCGCCTGCGCGCGCTGGAACCCGACCTCTGCCCGGTCGTCGCCTACGGCAACCTGCTCCCGCAGCGCACCCTCGACGTGCCGAAGTTCGGCTGGGTCAACCTCCACTTCTCCGTGCTGCCCGCGTGGCGCGGCGCCGCGCCGGTGCAGGCCTCCGTGCGCAACGGCGACGACATCACGGGCGCCTCGACGTTCCGCATCGTGAAGGAGCTCGACGCGGGCCCGGTGTTCGGCGTCGTCACCGAGAAGGTGCGCGACCGCGACACCTCCGGCGACCTGCTGACCCGGCTGTCCGAGTCCGGTGCCCACCTCCTGCTGTCCACCGTGGACGGCATCGAGGACGGCACGCTGGTCGCCGTCGACCAGCCCACCGACGGCGTCACCTACGCCGGGAAGATCACCGTCGAGGACGCGCGCCTCGACTTCACCGCGCCCGCCGTGGCGGTGGACCGCCTGGCGCGCGCCGTGACGCCGGAACCCGGCGCGTGGGCCGAGTTCCGCGGCGAGCGGTTGAAGCTCGGCCCCGTGACGCCGGTGGACGACGTGACGTTGCCGGCCGGCGAGATCCTCGTCGAACGCAAGCGCGTGCTCGTGGGCACGGCGACCACCGCCGTGGCGCTGGGCGAGGTACAGGCACAGGGCAAGAAACGCATGGGCGCCACCGACTGGGCCCGCGGCACGCGTATCGAAGCAGGGGAGCGCATCGCATGACCGGCCATTCGCGAGGAGCTTCCAAGCCGTCGCGCCCGAGCAGTCCCCACCCGCCGAAGCGGCGCACCGGCCCCTCCCGGCCACCCGTGGAGGACCCGGCACGCCTCGCCGCGCTGGAGACGCTGCGCGCGGTGCGCCAGCGCGACGCGTACGCCAACCTCGTGCTGCCGCAGCTGCTGCGCGAACGCCGCATCACCGGCCGTGACGCGGCGCTCGCCACCGAACTCACCTACGGCACGTCGCGAGCGCAGGGCCTGCTCGACGCCGTCATCGAGTCGTGCTCCGACCGGCCGCTGTCCGAAGTGGACGGTTCGGCGCTCGACGCGTTGCGGCTCGGTGCGTATCAGCTGCTGCGCACCCGCATTCCGTCACACGCGGCGGTCGCCTCGACCGTCGACCTCGTCCGGGCCGAGCGGGGCTCCGGGATCGCGGGCTTCGTCAACGCCGTCCTGCGCCGGGTCGCGGCGCAGGACGAGGCGGCCTGGGTCGACGAGCTCGCCCCCGACCCGGAGACCGACCCGATCGGCAACCTGGCCTTCACCCACGCCCACCCGCGCTGGATCGCGCAGGCGTTCGCGGAGGCCCTCGGCAGCCGCGAGGAGCCGCTCAAGCGTGCCCTGGAGGCCGATGACGCACGGCCGGCCGTGCATCTGGTGGCCCGCCCGGGCGAGGTGAGCGCCGACGAGCTCGCCGCCATCACCGGCGGTGACGTGGCGCCGTACTCGCCCTACGGCGTGCACCTGGAGGCCGGGGCGGGCGACCCGGGCGATCTCGAGCCCGTCCGGGAGCGCCTCGCCCACGTCCAGGACGAGGGCAGCCAGCTCTGCGCACTCGCACTGACGCGCGCGCCGATCGAAGGTACGGACGACCGCTGGCTCGATCTCTGCGCGGGCCCCGGCGGCAAGGCCGCCCTGCTCGCCGCGCTGGTCGGCATCGAAGGCGGCGAGTTGATCGCCGTCGAGAAGGCGCCCCACCGCGCCGAGCTCGTGCGCAAGCTCACCTCAGGCCTGCCGGTCACCGTGGAGGTGGCCGACGGCCTCGAGACCGGCTTCGTCGAAGGAGCGTTCGACCGCGTGCTGGTCGATGCGCCCTGCACCGGTCTCGGTGCGCTGCGCAGGCGCCCGGAGGCGCGGTGGAGGCGCCAGCCCGCCGATGTCGGCACGCTCACGAAGCTGCAACGCGAGCTGCTGACCGAGGCGCTGCGGCTGGTGCGCCCTGGCGGCGTGGTGGCTTATGTCGTGTGCTCACCTCATCTCTCCGAGACCGTAGGGGTGTTGACGGACGTCGCGCAGCGGACCGGGGCCGAAGTGCTGGACACGCGGGAGTTCTTCCCCGGAGTTCCGGACCTCGGGGAAGGACCGCATGTTCAGCTGTGGCCCCATCTGCACGGCACCGACGCGATGTTCTGCGTGGTGCTGCGACGCCCTGCTTGAGCGCTCGTGAAGGACGCTAGCGACGGGGTCTGACAGGTTCGGCCCCGTCGGCTCGCAAAAGGGGCGCAACGGCTTCGGGGTTCACCGGATCGGGTGACGAAGCGCTGCCCGGACCACGGGCCGGGCGAGCAGCAGCTCGCCCGGCCACTCAGGTCAGGCCTTCAGCACGTGCAGCTGAGCCGGCTGGCCGAACCGGTTGCCCACCGCGTAGACCCAGCGGCCGCCGGGACCCCACGCCAGGCTCGCCTGGTACAGGTCCGGTGCCTCGTACGAACGGGACTCGTCGAGCGAGCCCGCCGGGTAGAGGCGCACGGACGTGCCGCTGTTGACCCCCGCGGCGAGAGCACCCGAGTCGGCGCTCACCGCCACCGCCACCGGGTAGGGCCCGGTGTTGTAGGTGCCGCGCACCGCGAGGGTGTCGCTCGTGTACGACTGGATCTGGTACGGCGCCCCACTCGCCACGTGGACCTGGCTGCCGTCCTGGGAGAACTCGACGTCGGCCAGGTTGCTGCCCGCTTCGCGGGAGGCCTGGACGGCGAGCCCGTCGCCCTGCTCGCGCAGGACGACGAGGTCCGAGGGCGACAGGCTCGGCTGGCCCGCCGCCAGCAGACCGGGCCTGGCGGGCGACGTCGCGAGCTGCTGCGGGCTGTAGTGCCCGGTCACGAGGCCCGTGCGGGCGTCCGCGCCGTTGAACGAGACACGGCCGATGCCGCCGCCCCACGTGTTGCAGCCGTAGCTGAAGTACAGGCGGTTGCCGGTGATCGCGAGATCGGACGGGCACACCTCACCGACCGGGTAGCGAGCCCGCTCGGTCAGCGTGAGCGTGTCCAGCGCGGCGATCGCGCCGTACTGGGACAGGGCGACGAAGACCGTCTCGCCGTCCGGGCTCAGCGCCAGACCCGTGGCGCCGGGCAGGTTCGACAGCTTGGTGACCGGGTTGCCCGACAGGTCCGTGACGGCGACGGCGTTGTCGGTCTTGCTGCTCACGAACACGTGGCCCAGCGTCGGGTCGACCGCGATGTCCGAGAAGGACTTCAGCGCCAGCGGCACGGTGCGCTGCGGCGGTTCGGCGGACGCGGGAAGGGCTGTGGCCGCCACCAGGACGGCCGTCATCGCGGTGGCGCTGAGCCACCGGTTCCACTTGCGCATCTTGCTCCCCTCAGTGTGCGGGTGATCACCCGCGGTAGGGGACGTTATCGGCGGTGCCCGACAAAAAAGACCGCCTAACATCGCAGCAGTGACTACGCGTGGATTGCTCGGATTGGTCGCTTCCGCGTGCGGCGGTGTCGAGTCGTGGTTCCGCAAGGAACTCGCCGAGCCGGCCGTGCGACGGGGGTGGCGGCTGGCCATCACGTTCACGCCGGCAGTCGTCCCGTGGTTCGAGGAGGCCGGTGAACTCGGCGAGCTGCAGGCGCTGACGGACCTCCCGATCCGCTGGGAGCCGAGGATGCCGAGCCAGCCCAAGCCCTACCCGACGCCGGACGCGTTCCTCTTCGCCCCGGCCAGCGCGAACTCCGTGGCGAAGCTGGCCCTGGGCATCGGCGACAACCAGGCGCTGACCGCCCTGAACGAGGGCATCGGCGCCGAGAACTGCAAGGTCGTCGTCCTGCCCCAGGCCAACGCGGACAAGCGCCGTCACCCCATGTGGGAGACGCACGTCACGACACTCACCAATGCGGGTGTCGTCGTGGTCTCAGAGGTGGCTCCCGGCAGGCTGCTCGACCTGCTGGACACCTAGACTTCACCCTTGTGGTCCACACGCCGATGATCGCCCCCAGCATCCTGTCCGCCGACTTCGCGCGCCTCGCCGACGAGCTCGCCGCGGTGCCCACGTCGGACTGGATCCACGTCGACGTCATGGACAACCACTTCGTGCCGAACCTGACGCTCGGCCTGCCCGTGGTGAAGTCGCTGCTGAAGGTCACCGACATCCCGATCGACTGCCACCTGATGATCGACGACCCGGACCGCTGGGCCATCGGCTACGCGGAGGCCGGCGCGTACAACGTGACCGTGCACGTCGAGGCGGCGAACGACCCGGTGGCGCTGGCCAAGAACCTGAGGGCCGCGGGCAGCAAGGCCGGTCTGAGCATCAAGCCCGGCACCCCGCTGGAGCCGTACGTCGAGGTCCTCAAGCACTACGACACGCTGCTGGTCATGTCGGTCGAGCCGGGCTTCGGCGGGCAGAGCTTCATGGCCGACGTGCTGGACAAGGTCCGCCAGGCCCGTCATCTCGTCGACACCGGGCACCTCAAGCTGCTGGTGGAGATCGACGGCGGCATCAACGCCGACACGATCGAGCAGGCCGCGCAGGCCGGTGTGGACTGCTTCGTCGCGGGGTCCGCCGTGTACGACGCCGCGGACCCCGGCAAGGCCGTCGAGGCACTGCGCGCCCAGGCAGCCGGTGCGAGGTGACCCCGGAGGACGCGATGACGCTCGCCATCGCGGAGAGCGAACGGGTCCGCGGCACCACCAGCCCCAACCCGCCGGTCGGCTGCGTCATCCTCGACGAGGGCGGTGACGCGGTCGGGTTCGGTGGCACGCAGCCGGTCGGCGGGCCGCACGCCGAGGTGATGGCGCTCAGGGCAGCGGGCTCGAAGGCTCGTGGCGGCACCGCGGTTGTCACTCTCGAACCGTGTGCGCACCACGGCCGTACGCCGCCGTGTGCCGAGACGCTCATCGAAGCCGGCATCAAGCACGTCATCCACGCCACCAGTGACCCGAACCCGAAGGCCGCGGGCGGCGTCGAGGTCCTGAGAGCTGCCGGCGTCACCGTCGAGAGCGGTCTGATGGAGCAGGAAGTCAGCCGAGGTCCCCTCAGGGCGTGGCTGCACTACGCGCGCACGGGCCGTCCGCACGTCACGTGGAAGTACGCGGCCTCGCTCGACGGCCGGATCGCGGCCAGGGACGGCACCAGCCAGTGGATCAGCTCGGAGACCTCCCGCAAGGAGGTCCACGGTCTGCGCGCCAAGCTCGACGCGATCGTCGTGGGCATGAACACGGTGAGGCTGGACGACCCCGCGCTGACGGCCAGGGATGCCGGTGGAATGCCGTTGCCCCACCAGCCGTTGCCGGTGGTGGTGGGCACGAGCGACCTGCCGGAGGGAGCGAAGCTCCAGCACACGGCACTGCACCTGCGCACGCACGAGCCGGACGCCGTCCTGGCGGCGCTCGCCGAGCGCGGCGTGGTCGACGTGGTGCTGGAGGGCGGCCCGACGCTCGCCGGTGCGTTCTGGCGCGCCGGCAGGATCGACCGGGTCCTCGCCTACATCGCGCCCACGCTGCTCGGGGACGGTCCCGCGGCGGTGCTGGACGCGGGCGTGTCAACCATCACGGACGCTGTGAGGCTGACCGTGGAAGACGTCACCATGAGCGGACCGGACTTGCGGATCAGCGCGGTTCCGCGAACTTAGGAGGAGCGGTGTTCACCGGGATCGTCGAGGAACTCGGCCACGTCGAGGCGATTGAGGACCTGCCTGACGCGGCACGGATCCGCATCGCCGGGCCGATCGTGACCAGCGACGCGAAGCACGGCGACTCCATCGCGGTGAGCGGCGTCTGCCTCACCGTCGTGGAAGTCGAGAACGACAGCTTCACCGCGGACGTGATGCGCGAGACCCTCACGCGCAGCAGCCTCGCGAAGGTCGCCGCGGGCGACCGGGTCAACCTGGAGCGCGCGGCCGCGGTCGGCCAGCGCCTCGGCGGCCACATCGTGCAGGGCCACGTCGACGGCACGGGCACGATCCTCGCGCGGGAGAAGGCGGAGCACTGGGAGATCGTCCACATCGGACTCCCGCCGAGCCTCTCCCGGTACGTCGTGGAGAAGGGCTCCATCACGGTCGACGGGGTCTCGCTGACGGTCGTGACGGTCTCCGAGGACCAGTTCACCGTGAGCCTGATCCCGACGACCCTCGAACTCACCACGCTCGGGCAGCGGATTCCGGGCGACCTGGTGAACCTGGAGGTCGACGTGCTGGCGAAGTACGTCGAACGACTGGCGATCCCGCACCTGCGGGCCATCGCGGGCGAGGAGGCCCAGTGAGCACGGACTTCGCTGAGATCGAGCGCGCGATCAGGGACGTCGCCGCCGGTCGTCCCGTGGTCGTCGTGGACGACGAGGACCGCGAGAACGAGGGCGACCTGATCTTCGCCGCCGAGAAGGCGACGCCCGAGCTGCTCGCGTTCATGGTCCGCTACACGTCCGGCTACATCTGCGTGCCGCTGACCGAGGAGGACTGCGACCGCCTCGACCTGCCGCCGATGTTCCACACGAACCAGGACGTGCGCGGCACCGCCTACACCGTCACGGTCGACGCGCGTGAGGGCGTGAGCACCGGCATCTCGGCCGCGGACCGCGCCCGCACGATCCGGCTGCTCGCGGACCCGACCGCGAAGGCCAGCGACTTCAACCGCCCGGGCCACGTCGTGCCGTTGCGGGCCAAGGCCGGTGGCGTGCTGCGCCGTCCCGGGCACACCGAGGCCGCCGTCGACCTGGCGCGGATGGCCGGGTTGTCGCCCGCGGGCGTGCTCTGCGAGATCGTGTCGCAGAAGGACGAGGGCGACATGGCCCGCCGCGACGAGCTGGAGGTCTTCGCCGCGGACCACGACCTCGCGATCATCACGATCGCCGACCTCATCGCGTACCGCCGCCGGGTCGAGACCCAGGTCGTGCGCGCCGCCGAGGCCCGCATCCCGACCGCGCACGGCGTGTTCACGGCGTTCGGCTACGACAGCCTGCTCGACGGCATCGAGCACGTCGCCCTGGTGTACGGCGAGATCGGCGACGGCGAGGACGTGCTGGTGCGCGTGCACTCCGAGTGCCTCACCGGCGACGTCCTGGGCTCGTTGCGCTGCGACTGCGGCCCGCAGCTCGACGCGGCGATGGAAGCCGTTGCGGCACAAGGCCGTGGCGTCGTGCTGTACATGCGCGGCCACGAGGGCCGTGGCATCGGCCTGATGCACAAGCTGCAGGCGTACCAGTTGCAGGACCAGGGCGCCGACACCGTGGACGCGAACCTGGTGCAGGGCCTGCCCGCCGACGCGCGCGACTACGGCACGGGCGCGCAGATCCTCGTGGAACTCGGCATCAAGTCCATGCGGCTGCTGACGAACAACCCGGCCAAGCGCGTCGGGCTGGAGGCCGGATACGGTCTCCGGGTGCTCGACCGGGTGCCGCTGCCGGTCTCCCCGAACCCGGAGAACCTGCGGTACCTGCGCACCAAGCGCGACCGGATGGGTCACGAACTGCACCAGCTGGAGCAGTACGAGACCGTTGTTCCCGCTACGGAGGACCAGGAATGAGCGGCGAGGGCCGTCCAGACCAGACCAGGCTCGACGGCAAGGGCCTGAGCGTCGCGATCGCGGCGACGCGCTGGCACACCAAGATCACCGACCAGCTCGTCGAGCGCGCCCTGAAGGCCGCCGAGGACGCGGGCTGCGTCGACACGACCGTCGTGCGCGTGGCGGGGGCGATCGAACTCCCCGTCGTGGTGCAGGAACTGGCGCGTCACCACGACGCGGTGGTCGCGCTGGGCGTGGTCATCCGCGGCGGCACCCCGCACTTCGAGTACGTGTGCGACTCGGTGACGGACGGGCTCACGCGCGTCGCGCTCGACGAGTCCACGCCCGTGGGCAACGGCGTGCTGACGACCAACACCGAGGAGCAGGCCCTGGCCCGCGCCGGCCTGCCGGACTCGGTGGAGGACAAGGGGTACGAGGCGACCGTCGCCGCGATCGACACGGCACTGGTGCTGCGCGGCCTGCGCCAGCCCTGGACCGAGCGGGGTTTCGAATGATGACGGCAGAAGCGCTCGTCCTGCGCCCCAAGAAGATCCGCCGCGTCGCGTGGGCGTGCGCGGTCGGTCTGGTCGTGGTGTTCACGGTGGTGGGGCTGCTGCTGGGCAACACGCCGACCGGCGTGATCTTCCGGACCTCCGACCAGATCGCCATGATCCTGCTGGGCTTCCTGCTCGCGGGTGGTGTGCTGCTGCTGACCCGTCCGCGCGTCACGGCCGACGCGTCGGGTGTCGACGTGCGCAACGTCGTGACGTCACACCACTTCGACTGGAACGACGTGCTGTCGGTCAGCTTCCCGGACGGTGCCGCGTGGGCCCGGCTGGAGCTGCCGGACGACGAGTACATCTCGGTGATGGCCGTGCAGGCCGTGGACCGCGATTACGCTGTTTCGTCCGTGCGCGCGTTGCGTGAGCTCCACAAGGCAGCTAGGAACTAGATCCACTGACCGAGGATCGCGCCCGCGAGCGTGAGTCCGACGACGTGATAGCCCGCTCCGATGGCCGCGAAGGTGATCGGGGCGGGCTTCGTCATGTCGTAGGCGCCGGTCACGAACCTGACCGGCAGGGCGATGCCGAGACCGACGACCAGTCCCAGCAGGATGCCTTCCATGATGTTGTCGGTGCGGGAGGCGTAGCCGATCATCGCGGTGGCGAGCGTGATGACGAAGCACGTGACCAGCGGGATGGCGAAGACGCCCACTCCTACCTTCTCGGGTGGGCTCAGGTCCCAGCCGGCCGCGCGTTGCCAGGCCCTGCCGAAGGCGTAGTTCGCGTACCAGACCAGGCCGAGCGCGAAGTACGCGATCGTGGCGACGACGACGGCCAACCAGTTGAGGTCGCCGAGCACGGTCAAGCTCATGAGGGGTCTCCCGCGGTGATCAGGGTGACTTGGCATCGCGGGGTGCACGCTCGCCGTTACGAGTGCATTCACGGCGAAAGGGCCGCCCACCGGTGGTGGACGGCCCTTTCGGCAAAACGGTGACTAGCTGCGGACCATCTTGCGCAGCACGTACTGCATGATGCCGCCGTTGCGGTAGTAGTCGGCCTCACCGGGCGTGTCGATGCGGACGACCGCGTCGAACTCGACCTTCGAGCCGTCCGCCTTGGTGGCGACGACGTGCACCGTCGACGGCGTGGTGCCGTTGTTCAGCTCCGTGACGCCGCTGAAGTCGAACGTCTCGGTGCCGTCGAGACCCAGCGACGACGCGGTGTCGCCCGCCGGGTACTGCAGCGGCAGCACGCCCATGCCGATGAGGTTCGAGCGGTGGATGCGCTCGTAGGACTCGGCGATGACGGCGCGGACGCCGAGCAGCGAGGTGCCCTTGGCCGCCCAGTCGCGCGACGAACCGGAGCCGTACTCCTTGCCCGCCAGCACGACCAGCGGGACGCCGGCCTCCGCGTACGACACGGACGCGTCGTAGATGGTGGTCTGCGGGGCGCCGTCGGCCAGGAAGTCGCGGGTGAAGCCGCCCTGGACGTCGTCGAGCAGCAGGTTGCGCAGGCGGATGTTCGCGAACGTGCCGCGGATCATCACCTCGTGGTTGCCGCGGCGGGAGCCGTAGGAGTTGAAGTCCTTGCGCTCCACGCCGTGCTCGGTCAGGTACCTGCCCGCGGGCGAGTCGGCCTTGATCGAACCGGCGGGGGAGATGTGGTCCGTGGTGACCGAGTCGCCCAGCAGGGCCAGCACGCGGGCACCCGAGATGTCGGTGACCGGCTTCGGCTCCATCTCCATGCCCTCGAAGTACGGGGGCTTGCGCACGTAGGTGGACTCGGTGTCCCACTCGAACGTGTTGCCGGTCGGCGTGGGCAGCGACTGCCAGCGCTCGTCACCGGAGAACACGTTCTTGTAGCCCTTGGTGAAGCCCTCCGCGGAGATCGAGGTCGAGATGACCTCGGCGATCTCGGCCGGGGTCGGCCAGATCTCCGACAGGTACACCGGCTTGCCCTCGGGGTCGTACGCGAGCGGCTCGGTGGTGATGTCCTTGTCCATCGAACCGGCCAGCGCGTACGCCACGACCAGCGGCGGCGACGCGAGGTAGTTCATCTTGATGTCCGGGTTGATCCGGCCCTCGAAGTTGCGGTTGCCGGACAGCACCGAGACGACCGCGAGGTCGCCTTCCTGCACGCCCGCCGAGATCTCGTCCTGCAGCGGGCCCGAGTTGCCGATGCAGGTGGTGCAGCCGTAGCCGACCAGGTGGAAGCCGAGCTTCTCCAGGTACGGCATGAGGCCGGCGCGCTCGTAGTAGTCCATGACGACCTTCGAGCCCGGCGCCAGGGTCGTCTTGACCCACGGCTTGCGCTCGAGACCGCGCTCGACGGCCTTCTTCGCGAGAAGAGCGGCACCGAGCATCACGGACGGGTTCGAGGTGTTGGTGCACGACGTGATCGCGGCGATCGCGACGGCGCCGTGGTCCAGCTCGAACTCGGCACCGTCGAGGGTGACCTTGACCGGCTTCGACACGCGGCCGGTGGCACCCTCTGCGGCGGTGTGGAACACCTTCGGGGTACCCGAGCCGTTCTCGCCCTCGTGCACGGCAACCGGGTCGCTGGCCGGGAACGTGTCGTCGACGGCCTCGTCCACACCGGACAGCTCCGGGGAGTCGGTGTGCGCGACGTAGGCACCCAGGGCCTGGCGGAACGCCTCTTTGGCGTTCGTCAGCTCGATGCGGTCCTGCGGCCGCTTCGGGCCGGCGATGGACGGGACGACCGTCGCCAGGTCGAGCTCCAGCGTCTCGGAGAACACCGGCTCGCGGGACGCGTCGTGCCAGAGGCCCTGTTCCTTGGCGTAGGCCTCGACGAGCGCGATCTGCTCCTCGGTGCGGCCGGTCAGGCGCAGGTAGTCGATGGTCTCGCCGTCGATCGGGAAGATGCCGACCGTGGAGCCGAACTCCGGCGACATGTTGCCGATCGTGGCGCGGTTCGCGAGCGGCACGGCGCTGACGCCCTCGCCGTAGAACTCGACGAACTTGCCGACGACGCCCTGCTTGCGCAGCATCTCGGTGATCGTGAGCACGAGGTCGGTCGCGGTGGCGCCGGGGGGCAGCTCACCGGAGAGCTTGAAGCCCACGACGCGCGGGATCAGCATGGAGACCGGCTGGCCGAGCATCGCGGCCTCGGCCTCGATGCCGCCGACGCCCCAGCCCAGCACGCCGATGCCGTTGACCATCGTGGTGTGCGAGTCGGTGCCGACCAGCGTGTCCGGGTACGCCTGGCCGTTGCGGACCATGACGACGCGGGCCAGGTGCTCGATGTTGACCTGGTGCACGATGCCGGTGCCGGGCGGGACGACCTTGAACTCGTCGAACGCGGTCTGGCCCCAGCGCAGGAACTGGTAGCGCTCGCGGTTGCGCTCGTACTCCAGGTCGACGTTCAGCTCGAACGCGTCCGGGCGGCCGAAGATGTCGGCGATGACCGAGTGGTCGATCACGAGCTCGGCGGGCGCGAGCGGGTTGACCTTCTCGGCGTCGCCGCCGAGCTGGGTGACGGCCTCGCGCATGGTGGCGAGGTCGACGACGCAGGGCACACCGGTGAAGTCCTGCATCACGACGCGGGCGGGCGTGAACTGGATCTCGGTGCTCGGCTCGGCGGCCGGGTCCCAGTTGGCGAGAGCGCGCACGTGGTCGGCGGTGATGTTCGCGCCGTCCTCGGTCCGCAGCAGGTTCTCCAGCAGGATCTTCAGGCTGAACGGCAGACGCTCGGCGCCCTCCACGGCGCTCAGCCGGAACACCTCGTAAGAGGCGTCGCCGACGTTGAGCGTGCCGCGGGCGCCGAAGCTGTCCTTGCTAGCTGGTGCAGTCACGTGCAACTCCATAACTGGTGACGGCGCGGTGGTCAGTTCGGGATGGGGGAGAGTCTTCCTCACCGGGTCGGCCCCTGCCCCTCGACCCCAAACAGTACGCTTGTCCTGTAAGCCGGTTCAAGCCAGGTTGCCCTAAGTCACGATCCCGGTGCGGTACTCGCCGGGAGATCGTCCGGCGAACCTCCTGAACGCGGCGCAGAACGCGCTTTCCGTCCGATGTCCGGTGGCCGCGGCGACCGAGGCGACGGTGCCCCCGGTGTCGCGCAGCAGCCGGGCCGCGTGCCGCATGCGCAGCCGGTACAGGTAGCCGAGCGGTGTCATGCCCGTGCTCTCCCCGAACCGCGCGAAGAACGCCGATCGCGACACCGCCGCGACCGCGGCCCGCTCCCTGACGGTCCACGGGTGCCGCAGGTCCTCGTAGTAGGGGGCAGCGAACACCGACGGCGTGTCCGGGTCCGCGGCGATGCGGTACGGCCGCCGCCCGGCGATGACGTAGCGGTCGTCCTGCTCGGCCCAGAAGCTCTCACCGGCCACCGTCACGTGCGCACGGCCGTGCACCACGACCTCCACCCGCAGGTCCAGCCGTTCGACGAAGTGCAGCGCCCACCGTCCGCCGGCGTGCAGGGGCGTCGCGACGACCCAGTTCACGCTCAGCGCCGACAGGACCTGCTCGAGCGGGTTCACGGACTCTCCCGACAGAAGGGCGGACTCTGACGACGGTCGCCGGTGATCTTGGGGGGCTAGCGTAGGTCCGAACGGATGAAGGAGATCTTGATGGACCGCGGGAACCTGCTGCTCGTGCACGGTGCCTGGCACGGGTCGTGGTGCTGGGACCTGCTCGTTCCCGAACTGCGCTCCCGGGGCTGGACGACGTCGGTGCTCGACCTGCCGAGCGCCTCGGGCGCCCCGGCCGCGGGCGTGCGCGAGGACGCCGAGGTGGTGCGGGCGGCGATCGGGGCACTGGACGGGCCGGTGACCGTGCTGGCCCACTCGTACGCCGGGGTGCCGGTCGGCGAGGCCGCCCAGGCCGCGGACCGGCTCGTCTACCTGGCGGCGCACCTGCTCGAGCCCGGCGAGTCCGTGGTGTCGCCGCTGGGCGGTCCCTGGTACGAGCCGGGGACGAAGCTGCTGGACGTGCCGGAGCCCGCCCGCGACCTGCTGTTCGCCGACGTGCCGGACGAGCGGGCGGCGTGGGCGGCTGCGCGGTTGCGGCCGCAGAGCGCCCGGTCGTTCGAGGAGCCGGTGACCGCGGCCGCCTGGCGGACCGTTCCGACCACGTCGATCCTGTGCGCGGACGACGTGATCTTCCCGGCACCGTTCGCGGACCGGCTCCGGGCGCGCGGTGCGCTGCGGTTGCCGGGCTCGCACTCGCCGTTCCTGTCGAGGCCCGCCGAGCTGGCGGACCTGATCACAGCAGGATGACCGCGAACGCGATCAGCACCAGCACCTTCGCGCCCTCCAGTGCGATGTAGGCGAGGTGCGCCCGGGACTTCGGCGGGGTCTCTCCCGCGATGATCAGCGCGGCCCTGGCTTCGAGCCGGGGCCGCAGCACCGTCACCTGGACCGCCAGGGTCACGGCCAGCGCGACCAGCAGCACGGTCGCGGCCACCGGGCGCGGGACGAGCGCGAACGTGATCGTCGTGGCCGCCGCGAGCACGATCTCCGCCGAGTTCAGGGCGCGGAACACCAGCCGGCCGATGCCGAGTCCCAGCGGCAGCGTGATGCCGGGCGCGCGGAACTTCAGCGGCGCCTCGATCGAGATCGCCAGCACCATGCCGAGCCAGATGCACGCCAAAGCGAGCGGAAGCGGTGTCATGGGTGGTTATCTTGGCGTGGTGCTCCTAGATCGTGTTTCGAAGCGGTACGGGCGTGGGCCCTGGGTGCTGCGCGACCTCTCGCTGGAGGTCTCCGGCCTGACCGTGCTGACCGGCGCGAACGGCACCGGCAAGTCGACGTTGCTCAAGATCGCCGCCGGCGTCCTGAGGCCGACGTCCGGACGTGTCGAGCGGCCCGCCTCGGTCGGTTATGTGCCCGAGCGGTTCCCTTCGGACGTCAGGATGTCCGCTTCGTCCTACCTCGCGCACATGGGGCGCGTCCGCGGCGCCGAGGCCGGCGATGCGCTGGAACGACTGGGGTTCGTCGGCTCGATGACGGCGCCGATGTCCGAGCTGTCCAAGGGCAACACGCAGAAGGTCGCGCTGGCGCAGGCTTTGGCGGCGTCCGACGTGCTCGTGCTCGACGAGCCGTGGTCCGGGCTCGACCCTGCGGCGTCCGCCGAACTGGTGTCGTTGCTGGAGGGACGGACGGCGCTGGTGTCCGACCACGAGGGACACCTCGCGTCGGCGGCGCGCGTGGACCTCTCCGGCGGGCACGTGACGATCGAGCTCAGCCGGGTCGCGGCGCCCGACGCGTTGGAGGCGCTGGAAGGCGTGCGGTCGGTGCAGGCGCGCGGGTCGTCGGTGCGGGTGGTGGTGGCGCCGGAGCAGAGCGACCAGGTGCTGGCGGAGGCGTTGCGGCTCGGCTGCTCGGTGCGGAGCGTGCGGTGATCTCACTCGTCCGGTACCTCGCGGTCGATGTCCTTCGCGGGCAACGGTATTTGGCGCCGCTGCTCGTGTTCCTCGGCGTGATGGGGATGTTGTTCTCGGCCGACGCCGGGCAGCCGCTGGAGGCGTATTCGGGTTCGTCCGCGTTGCTCTACCCGATCGCGGCGTGGATGGCCGTGGTCGTGGCGACGTCCGAGGACGTGGTGCGGCGCGAGATCACCGTGGTCACAGCGGGTGGCTGGCCGCGGGTGCTGACGGCGGCGGCGCTGGTCGCGGTGATGTTCGCGATGGCCATGGCGGTGCTGGCGGCGGTGTGGCCGGTGGTCACGAACCCCCACCCGTACACGGCAGGCGAATTTTTTGTCGGACTGGCGGCCCATACTGGGTGTGCGCTGCTCGGCGTCGGGGTCGGCCTGCTGTTCGCCCGTCCCGTCCTCGACTCCACCGGGCGCACCGTGCTGGCGGTGTTCTCGGTGGTGGTGCTGACGTACCCGCTGGGGCGGGCGACCCCGCTCGGGTGGGTGCTGGACGCCCTGGGCCACAACAGGGTGTCGCTGTCCCTGCTGGGGACGGCGGCGGTCGGCGTCGCGCTCGTGGCGGCCGCGGTGGTGGCCGGGGTGCGGCGGGCCTGATGCGGGTCGACGTGCTCGGGCCGCTGCGGGTCGTGGCCGACGACGGCGCACCGGTCGAGGTGCGCGGCAAACGGCTGCGGTGGCTGCTGATCCGGCTGGCGGTGGAACCCGGCACCGTCGTCGCGCCGGACCGGCTGATCGCCGACCTGTGGCCGGACGAGCCGCCGGTCGACGGTGCCGCGGCGTTGCAGTCGCTCGTGTCGCGGCTGCGGCGGGTGCTCGGTGCCGCCGTGATCTCGTCGCACGCGGCGGGCTACCGGCTGGAGGCGGAGACCGACGTCGAGGTCTTCTCGCGGACGCGTGACGCGGCGTTGTGGCGTGGCGCGGCGTTCGAGGAGGCACCGTTCGCGGTCGACGAGGCCGTGCGGCTTTCGTTGCTGCGCGACGACCTCGCGGGTCTGGAGGCGCTGGCGGCGGCGCATCCGCTGCGCGAGGACGTGCAGGCCCGGTTGATGCTGGCGCTGAACGCCGCCGGACGGCGGTCGGACGCGCTGGCGGTGTTCGCGCGCGTTCGCACGGCTCTGGCCGACGAGCTGGGCGTGGATCCCGGTGAGGCGCTGGCGGCCGCCCATCTGACGGTGCTGCGCGAGCGCGTCGCGCGCGGGAACCTGCCGGCGCAGGTCGGGTCGTTCGTCGGGCGCGGCGCGGACCTGGCCGCGTTGGCCTCGTTGTTGCGCGACAACCGGTTGGTGACGCTGACCGGGTTCGGAGGCGTGGGCAAGACACGTCTCGCGCTGACGCACGCCGCGTCGGAGCCGCAGGCGTGGTTCGTCGAGCTCGACTCGGCGGCCGAACCGCTGGCGGCACTGGACGCCGCCCTGGGCCCGAACCCGTTGGCGGCGCCGGTGTTCTCGCGGCTCGGGTCGTCGCTGGTGCTGCTCGACAACTGCGAGCACGTCGTGGACGCGGCCGCGGCGTTGTGCGTCCGGCTGCTGGCCGAGGCGCCGGACGCGCGCGTCCTGGCGACGTCACGCGAACCGCTGGGCATTCCGGGCGAGGTCGTGTGCCCGGTCGCGCCGCTCGACCTCGACCACGCCGTGCGGTTGTTCTCGGCGCGGGTCGGGACGGCGTTGGACGCTGACGTGGTGCGGCGGGTTTGTGCCGCGCTGGAAGGGATTCCGCTCGCCCTGGAGTTGGCGGCGGCGCGGGCCCGGTCGTTGTCGGCGGCGCAGCTGGAGTCGCGAGTGGACAGCCGGCTGCGGCTGCTCGACCGCGGCGCGCGGACCGGGCCGGCGCGGCACCGGACGCTGCGGGCGGTGATCGACTGGAGCTGGGAGCTGCTGGACGAGGCCGAGCGCGCGTTGCTGGCGCGACTGGCCGTTTTCGCGGGCGGGGCGACCGCTGCGGCGGTGCACGAGGTGTGCGCGGCCGGCGCGAGTGTGTCGGCTGTGGTGGACGAGGCGGGCGGCCCTGGCTCGGGTGGGGCCGGCTTGGGTGGGGCGGCGCAGCAGGGTGGCGGGACTGTCGTGTGCGCGGCCGGCCTGGGCGGACCGGCACACGACACGGGCGGGCGTGGTGCTGGTGGGACCGGCTCAGGTGGGGCTGGTTCCGCAGCGGCGAATGACATGCGCAGGGCCGGCCTGGATGCGGCCGGCGTGAGCGGGGAGACCGCCGGCATGAGCGGGGAGACCGCCGCGACGGTGAACGAGGCGTCCGGGGCAGGCTCGCGCAGGGGTACCCCCTTGCTGGGAACCCCTGCATCACAACGTACTCAGGAGGTCCGACAAGATCAGGACCTCTGGGACACCGAGGACCTGCTGGCCGCGCTCGTGGAGAAGTCGCTGGTCGTGCGCGTGGGCGAGCGCTACCGGCTGCTGGAGACCGTGCGCGAGTACGCGTTGGAGCAGGGGCAGACCGATCCTGCGAAGCACGCCGCCTACTACGTGGAGCTGGCCGAGCGGAACGAACCGCTGCTGCGCGGCCCGGAGCAGCTGGACGCGTTGAAGGTCTTCGACGTGGAACGCGCCAACCTCGACGCGGCGCAGGCGTGGGCCGTCCGGCACGACCCGGCGATCGCGCGGCGCATGATGGCCGCACGCACGTGGCATTGGCTCGTGATGACGAAGCGGTTCGAGGAGATCCGCCGCTGGGCGTCGCTCACACCGGACGACCCGCTGTCGGAGGTGCTGGCCTCGCTCGGCACGCCGGCCGCCGTCGTCGCGGCGGAGCGGTTGTGGCAGGAGGACCTGCCGACTGCGTTGTGCGCGTTGATGCTGACGAGCGGTCAGGTCTGGGGTCAGACCGCGCTGGCGGAACGGCTCGAGGTGCTGGCCGGCCGGCTGGACCGGTCGCCGGACGCGTGGATGCGCGCGTTCGCGGCGCTCGTGCGGGGGCTGGTGGCCGGTGAGTTCAGCGAGGGTTCGGCGCCGCGGGCGGAGGCCGCCTACCGGGAGGCGCTGCGCGGGTTCCGGGCGGTGGGCGACCGGTGGGCCGTGGTGTTCGGGTTGTCCTGCCTGGTCATGGTGCTGATCAACCGGGGTGCGTTCGCCGAGGGCCTGCGGGCGGTCTCCGAGGCGAGGCAGGTGGCGGCCGAGCTGGGCGAGCCGGAGTCGGTGCTGGTGCCGATGTCGGTGCTCATGCAGGCGGCGCGCATCAAGATCAGGATCGGTGACTTCGCCGGCGCCCGTGAGGACCTGAAGCTGGTACCGCCGTCCCCGTTCGAGCTGGACCAGGCACGGATCACCCAGGCACACGGGGAGATGGCGTACTTCCGCGGTGACTTCGAGCAGGCCGTCGCCTTGTACCGGCAGGTGCTCGACGCCACGGAGGACTCGCCCGCGAACCAGTTCCGCGCCACCGCCCACGCGGGACTGGGACTGGCGCTGACGCGTCTCGGTCAGCTCGCCGAGGCGGGCGAGCACCACGGCCGGGCGCTCGACACCGTCAACAGGAGCGCTGACGGCCCGGCCCGCGCCATGGTGCTGGAGTGGTACGCGGACTGGCTGTGCGCCCAGGGCGATCCCGTCAGCGCGGGGAACGCCCTGGACGAGGCCGAACGGCTACGCGGCGGACCGAGCAGCGACCCGGCGGTGGTGCAGCTGCGTGACCGGGTTCGCGCCGAAGTACGCGTCGATCGCTGACCGTCCGATCGCGGCGACGTACCCGTCCGGGCGCACCAGGACCGGGCCGCCGGCGAAGTCGAGCGTCACGAAGTCGGGGCCGCGCAGCAGGTCGAAGATCCGGCCCTGCTCGGTGATCCCGTCGGGCACGCGGTCGCCCGCGCGCAGACCGGGGCCGTCCTCGGTCCGGTACGACAGCGAGAGCTGCAGCGTCTCGTCCCCGCGGCGTTCGAACGGGTTGCCGGACATCATGATCGCGGTGGTCATGCCGAGCAGCCACTCGGCGACGGGCTTGCGCTCGGCCTCGTAGGTGTCGAGCAGCGTCTCCATCCCGAGCTTCCAGCCCAGGTTGTAGGCGTCCTGGATGCCGGTGTTCATGCCCTGCGCACCGGCGGGGGAGTGCACGTGCGCGGCGTCGCCCGCGAGGAACACCCGGCCGGCGCGGAACCTGTCCACCATGCGGATGTTGGTGCGGTGCGGGGACATCCACGTCGCGTCGTGCAGGACCACGTCGTCCAGGCCGGTGCACTCGCGGACGATCCGCTGGTACAGCTCCAACGACGGTTCGTGGTCGCCGTCGGCGGCCGCCTGGAACTGGAAGAGGTCCGTGCCGGGCAGCGGGCACAGGGCGAGCCACTGGCCGGCGCGGCTGCCCCACTGGTGCCAGTGGTCACGGTCGAGGCCGGAGACCCGCACGTCGCCGACGAGCATCCGCAGGTCGTCGTGGGTCTCGCCGACGAACGAGACGCCGAGTTCCTTGCGCACGAACGACTTGCCGCCGTCGCACCCGACGAGGTACTTCGCCCGCACGGTCTCCGAGCCGACGACGGCCGTCACGCCGGAGTCGTCCTGGGTGAACGACGTCAGCGGCATCCCGTGCTCGACGGGCTGGGGGAGTGCTTCCCGAAGGACCTGCTCGACCCGGAACTGCGGGATGAGCATGGTGCGGGCGTACGGGCGTTCGACCGTGGGGTGGCGGCCCTCGTGCACGTCCCACTCACGCAGCACCTCGCGGCCCTTGTAGGCGCGCATGGTCAGGTCGAGCCGGCCGGACGCCAGCACGGGCTCGATCACGCCCAGGTCGTGGAAGACCTCCATGCTGCGCGGCTGGAGGCCCTTGCCGCGAGAGCCGGCGAACGGCGCGGACGCCGCGTCGACGATGCGGAACGGCACCCCGCGGCGGGAGAGGTCGAGGGCGAGGGTGAGGCCGGTCGGGCCGGCGCCGATGATCAGAACCTGAGTGTCCATGACCAGAGGTTCGGCCCCGCGACTGCCACGGCCCTGCCACCACGCTGTTGCGGGTGACAGGGCCGTGGCGGACCTGCGAGAACTTACTTCTTGAGCAGCGCGATCAGCGCGTCGACGTCCTTCGGCTCGAAGCCGCGGAACAGCGTCAGGGCCAGCTCGTAGTAGGAGCGGACCGGGCTGACGTACCACTTGCCGTCGACCTCGGTGGTGACGACGCCGACACCGGTCTTCATGACCGACCCGGCCACCCGGCCGATGATCTCTACGGCCTCGGCGGGGATCTTCTTGCCGCCCTGCTGCTGCAGCAGCTGCGTGATCTCGTCCGCGCACAGCTTCTGCGAGCCCTGGCCGGGCACGTCGGCGGCGTAGCAGTCGCCCTCGCGGGTGATCGTCACCGTCTCGCCCTCAGCGGTGATCGACACCTTCTTGACCGTGACCTGCTTGCCGCCGGCCACGTCCTTGACGTCGGTCTCCAGCGCGTTCAGCTTGGCGCCGGTCGGCTTCTGCTTGCCGGCCTCGGCCAGCAGAAGCGGACCGAGGTCCTGCAGCACACCGGCCTCGTCGGGCGGCAGCAGCGCGATGACCTTCGTCAGGTCGGCGTCGAGCGCGGCGTTCACCATCTGCTTGGCGGCGTCCTCGGCCGAGCTCGCGCCCTGCGGTGCGATGCCCTGTGCCGGCCACTTCTTCTTGTCCTCCTCCAGGACCGCGTTGGCGATCGTGTAGAAGGCGCTCGGGTACCACTTGTCGCCGACCTTGATCGACGCGATGCCGATCGGCGTGCCGCGCTTCTGCACCTCGGCGGTGATGTCGAAGGTCTCGGACTTCGACGAGGTGAGGTTCAGGTCGTCACCGATCGCGTCGACGAGCTTGTCGGTGAGCGGGATCTTCGACGCGTCCGAGGTGATCGTGATCTTGCCCTCGACCAGCTTGTTGATGGTGAGGTGGTCGTTGATCTTCTCGGCCTTGGCCTCGTCGAACTTGATGTTCTCGCTCTTGAACTCGACGCCGCTCAGCTTGTTCGGGTCGGCCTCCGGCTTGAGGATCTCGAGACGCTTCATCTCCTTCGTCATCGAGTCCATGTAGTCCTTCGACAACGCGGCCTCGGCCGGCGCGAGCGAGGCCATGATGCCGACGACGTCACCGCTGCCCAGCTGCTCGACGAGGTTCTTCGCCGCGACGGCCGGGGAGTCCTGGCCCGCGTTCGCCCCGGGGTCGGCCTTCTGGATCGCGAAGAAGGTGACACCGCCGCCGATCAGCAGCAGCACGGCGACGACGGCCGTGACGACCAGGCCGGTGCGCTTCTTCTTCGGCGGCTCGCCGCCCATCGGCGCGTAGCCGTACGGCTGCTGGGGGAAGCCCTGCTGGGGAAAGCCCTGCGGGCCCGTCTGCGGGTAGCCCTGCTGCGGGAAGCCCTGCGGCCCGGTCTGCGGGTAGCCGCCCTGCTGGGGCTGCTGCGGGTGTCCGCCCTGCTGCGGGTAGCCGCCTGGCTGCTGCGGGTAGCCACCCGGCTGCTGCGGCTGCTGCTGGTAGCCGCCCTGCTGGGGCTGCTGCCCGTACGGGTTGTTCTGCGGCTGCCACTGGTCGCCGCCACCACCTGGGTAGCTCACGGGTTCCCTCCTGAGGTTCTCACTGCGCTGCGCCTTGTCGAGGTGAGCACCGTGATCGCCCCCACGATCGTCAGTACGGCACCGGCAAGGGTCGTGACTGGTCCGGAGGTGCTGATCCCGACCAACGCACCCTTGTTGTCCCCTTGGACTGTGGCAACCATGGCCACGGTTCCCCCGATCGTGCCAAAGAGAATTCCGATGCACCCGGCAAACCGCGGAAATCGGACCACGTACAGCGCGATCGTGACCATCGCCAGCGGTGTCAGTCCCACCCAGACCGACGTGACGACGGTGCCCGACACCCCGTCCAACCCGGCGAGATCACGCAGCGAAAGCACTTCGTAACTGTCTCTCGTGGTCGATCCGGATTTCAGCCACGGCAGGAAAGTCCCGACGATGGTGGTGACCAAGCCCACTGCCGCGATCGCGGCTCCCACAGCGCTGCGCACGGGACTAGTGTGAACCGATGCCTTCCCAGGCGTGCGCAGAGGCACGCGCTCTGGTCGCGTCGGCGCACCGGATCACGGTGCTGACGGGGGCGGGCGTCTCCACCGATTCGGGCATCCCGGACTTCCGCGGCCCGGCCGGGCTGTGGACCCGCGACGCCGACGCCGGGCGCGGGTCGTCGCTGCAGGCCTACCTCGCCGATGCGGAACTGCGCAGGCTCGCCTGGCGCGCGAAGCTCGACAGTCCCGTGTGGACGGCCAGGCCGAACGCGGCGCACAAGGCGCTGGTGGAACTGGAACGGTCCGGCCGGTTGCGCACCGTGGTCACCCAGAACATCGACGGCCTGCACCAGAAGGCGGGCTCCGATCCCCATCGCGTGCTGGAGTTGCACGGCACGCTGCATGCCACCGTGTGCCTGGGATGTGGTGCCACGGGTCCTATGCGGGACGCGTTGAAGCGCGTGGCCGGCGGCGAGCAGGAGCCGGACTGCCCGCGGTGCCGGGGAATCCTCAAGTCCGCCACCATCTCGTTCGGGCAGGAGCTCGACGGCGAGGTGCTGCGCCGCGCCCGGCTCGCCGCCCTGGACTGCGACGTGCTGCTGGTGGCGGGAACATCGCTGTCGGTGCAGCCCGCCGCGGGTCTCGTGTCGCTGGCGGCCAAGGCCGGTGCGCAGGTCATCATCTGCAACGCCGAACCGACGCCGTACGACGCCGTGGCGGCCGTTGTGCTGCACGAACCCGTGGGGGACGTGCTGCCCGACCTGAGCTCCGTTCCTCCATCCGGGGGAGGCCGATTCTCGTCCTGGGGAGATCCGAGCACCTGGTCGTAGGGTCGGGTTCATGCGCGTACCGCTGATCACCACCGACTTCCTGGACCGGGCGTCGTTCGCGTTCGCGGCGACGACGGCGACCATCGACGAGCCCGGCCAGCCCGCGAAGCCGGTCGCGACGACGACCTACGCGGAGATGGCGACCCGCGTGCGCGCGTGGCAGGCCGGGTTCGACGCACTGGGCGTCGGCGAGGGCGAGCGGGTCGCCGTCGTCAGCCACAACTCCGCGCGGATGCTCGAACTGCTGCACGCGCTGCCCGGCAGCGGGCGGATCTGCGTGCCGGTGAACTTCCGCCTGCGCCCCGACGAGGTGAAGTACATCGTCGAGCACAGCGGTGCCTCGGCGTTGTTCGTCGACCCGGAACTGGAACTGGACGACGTCGTGGCGCGCCACCGGTTCACGCTCGGCGAGGAGTCGGAGGCGTTGCTCCGGTTCGATGTGGAGCCACGGCCGTGGAGCGCGCCCTCGGAGGACGCGACGGCGACCATCAACTACACGTCCGGCACGACCGCGCGCCCCAAGGGCGTGCAGCTGACGCACCGCAACATCTGGCTCAACGCCGTTACGTTCGCCATGCACACCCGTGCGTGGGAGGGCGACGTGTACATGCACGTGCTGCCGATGTTCCACTGCAACGGCTGGGGAATGCCGTTCGGGCTCGCGGGGCTCGGGGTGCCCCAGGTGGTGCTGCGCAAGGTCGACGGCGCCGAGATCCTGCGCCGCGTGCGCGACCACGGCGTCACGCTCATGTGCGGCGCACCGGCCGTGTGGAACGCCGTGCTGGACGCCGCCGCGTCGTGGGACGGCGAGATCCCCGGCCGTGGCACCGTGCGGATCGTGTGCGCCGGTGCGCCGCCGCCCTCGCGCACGATCCAGCGCGTGACCGAGGAACTCGGCTGGGAGTTCCTGCAGATCTACGGCCTGACCGAGACGGCACCGCTGCTCACCTTCAACCGCGCCCAGCCAGGGCCGGAGGGCGTGGACGGTATCGAGAAGGCGAAGAAGCAGTCGCGGGCGGGCGCGCCGGCGCTCGGGGCACAGCTGCGGATCTCGGAGAACGGCGAGGTGATGGCGCGCTCGAACGTCGTCATGGAGGGCTACTGGGAGAACCCGGAGTCCACCGCGGACGCGATCGAGGACGGCTGGTTCCACACCGGCGACGGCGGCTACTTCGACGACGACGGCTACCTGACGATCTCCGACCGCAAGAAGGACGTGATCATCACCGGCGGCGAGAACGTCTCGTCCATCGAGGTCGAGGACTGCCTGTTCTCGCACCCGGCCGTCGCCGAGGTCGCGGTCATCGGTGTACCCCACGAGAAGTGGGGTGAAACGATCAAGGCGCTGGTCGTGCTCTCCGGCGAGGCCACCGAGGCCGAACTGGTCGAGCACTGCAAGGAGCGGCTCGCCGGGTACAAGGCGCCGACGTCGATCGAGTTCCGCGACTCCATCCCGCGCACGGCGACCGGCAAGATCCAGAAGTTCAAGCTCCGCGAGCCGTACTGGACCGGACGGGACCGAGGCGTGAACTAGAGGCGCCGGCTGGTCCATACCGGCGACACGCCAGACCTCCGATCGTCCCAAAAGGACCACCGACCGTGTTCCACTGTGACACGAGTGGTTGACGGTGCGTTAGTTCCTGATGCGCCGGATGCGTCTGATTGGTCTAATGCGGTTGGAGGTGATGTCCCGTGTTGACACGACTCTCCGCCGTGGTCGCGGTGTTGATGACGGCCGTCCTCACGGGGACGGCCGCTGCCGCGCCGCCTCCGCCGCCGAACCCGAGCGACTCGGAGATCTCGGCGTCGCGGGCGGAAGCGGATGCGAAGGCCGCCCGCGTGGGCGAACTGACCGGGCGGCTCACGCAGGCCGAGTCACGCCTGCAGGAGCTGTTCGACGACGTCTCGTACAAGCGCGAGCTCGCCAACAAGGCGCGCGTCGACCTCGAGACGGCGATCTCCGAGGCGGAGGCCGCCCGTCGTGAGGCCGCTGCCGCCCGTGTGGAGGCCGACGCGGCCTCCGCGGCCGTGGAGAAGAGCCGCCTCGAACTGGACGAGTTCGCCGCGGCCTCCTATGCGCAGGGCACCACCGTCGGCTCGTTCTCCGCGTACATCGGCGCCAAGTCGCCCGAGGACCTGCTGGCCCGTGCCCAGATGCTGGAGGCGGTGTCGGCGTCCAGCCTGAACCGGCTCGACCAGGTCACCCGTGACCAGGGCACCGCCGCGAACCTCGACTCCGCCGCCCGCGCCGCGCTCACCAAGGCCGAGACGAAGCAGGCCGCCGCGGACGAGGCCAAGAAGGTCGCCGAGCAGGCCCAGCAGGTGGCCGTGAACGCGCACTCGGCGCAGGCCGCGGCGACCGAGGAGCTGCAGGCCGACAGGGACGCCGTCGAACGGGAGCTGGCCGCCGCGCGAGGTGCGGTCAACGGCCTGGAAGCACAGCGCCAGCAGTACGACCAGTGGACCGAGGCGAAGAGGCGCGAGGACGAGGAGAACGCCCGTCGTGCCGCCGCCGCGGCCGCCGCCCAGGCCGCGCCGAAGCCCCAGGCGCCCCGCCCGATCGCGGCAGCACCCGCGCCGTCCGGCAACCGCGTGCAGACCGTGATCAACCGGGCGCTGGCCCAGCGCGGTGTCATCTACGCGTGGGGCGGCGGCAACCACTACGGCCCGACCTACGGCGTGCGCGACGGCGGCGTCGCCGACTCGTACGGCGACTTCCGCAAGATCGGCTTCGACTGCTCCGGCCTGATGATGTACGCCTTCGCGGGCGCCGGCGTGTTCCTGCCGCACTACAGCGGTTACCAGTACAACTCCGGCCGCAAGGTGCCGCTGTCACAGATGGCTCCCGGCGACATGATCTTCTGGGGGCCGGGCGGCGGCACGCACGTGGCGCTGTACCTGGGCGGAGGGATGATGGTGGAAGCGCCGCATTCCGGTGCCGTGGTGCGGATCTCACCTGTGAGGTACGGCGGCATCATGCCGTATGTCACTCGCATGTTGTGACTTCGTCGTAGATGATGCTGCTCTCGCAAGAGCAGCATCATTTCGACCTGGGGGATCCATCATGCGTGTGGCTGCGTTGTGCGCTGCCGTCATCACCGTCCTGGCGGCCGCCGCGCCCGCTCAGGCGCAGACCGGCTGTGTCTGGAGACCGACCGACCTGCCGCTCCCGGCGGACGCGACCAGCGGGCAGATGTCGGCCGCGAGCCCGGACGGCAGGTACTTCGCCGGCAAGGAGGAGGACGGCGGGCTGCTGCTCTGGCAGGACCGTCAGCTGATCGAGCTCGCCGGCACGGAGGGCGCCTCGCTGGCGCACGGCGTCAACGGCAGCGGCCACGTCATCAGCAACGACAGCACCGGTGCGTTCGTGCACCGCGACGGCACGAAGCAGTACCTGCCGGTGCCTGCCGGACGCCGGGCGTCCGTCCGCGACATCAACGAGCTCGGTGACGTGCTCGGGTACCTCGACGGCGGAAGCCCGGCGATCGTGTGGAAGGCCGCGAACCCCGGCACCTACGAGCTCATCGCGACCGCGAACCCGGTCGCGATCGACGACGAGGGCCGCATCGCATTCCGCAGCGGCGTGATCCGCTCGGCTGACGGCACCACCGTGCAGATCGCCGGCTATCCGGCCGTGCAGCTCGAGAAGTTCCAGGGCGGCCGGGTGGTCGGCCGCGTCGACCGCGCGTTCGACTCGCTGCGGGAGTGGAGCCTCACCGGCGCGGTCGTGCGCGACTACAAGATCATGCCGAGCAGCCCGTTGGGCATCAACCGCGATGGCCTGCTCCTCAGCGCGTACTTCAAGCGCGGCGTCGTCGGCAACACGTACGGCACGTGGCTCAACGGCACGTTCGTCGGCGACCTCGAACCTGAGGCGCGTGTCTACGCGGTCACGGACACCGGTGTCGTGGCGGGCTTCCGCCAGTGGCGCGCCGAGGACGACTTCTGGGGACCGTCCACCTGGGCCTGTTCCTAGCGGCGGACCGCGGCCGGCTCAGAGGCCACGTGCCCAGAGCTGGCCGGTCACGTCGTGGCCGAAGCTGTGCTGGGGCGTCTCCTCGGCCAGTTCGAACCCGTGCGCCTCGTAGATCTTCCTGGCGGACGCGAGCCCGTCGACCGTCCACAGCACCATGCGTTCGTAGCCCGCGCCTCGGGCGAACTCGACGCACGTCGTGACGAGCGCGTTGCCCGCGCCGTGGCCACGCGCGTCCGGGTGGACGAGCAGCACACGCAACTTCGCGGTCGTGTCGTCCTCACGAACGCAGAACACGCATCCGACGCGTCGGCCGTCGAGTTCGGCGATCCACGCGCCTTCTCTCGCGGGGTCGTGGTCCGCCGCGTAGTCACCGACGATCTTGGCGACCAGCGCCTCGAACGAGGTGTCCCAGGCGAGTTCGGACGCGTAGAGCTCTCCGTGCGCCTGGACCACCCAACCCAGGTCTCCGGGGTGGCCGAGCGGGCGGATCAGCATGGTCGCCTCCACTGACACGAGTGTTTCAGTGATGCGAGACTAGCGCCATGCCGTCCGCCCGCGAGACCGAACTGCTCGAAGCCGCCTACCGGTACGTGCTCACCCACGGCCTCGCCGACGTGTCGTTGCGGCCGCTCGCGGCGGCCATCGGATCGAGCACGCGCGTGCTGCTCTACCTCTTCGGCAGCAAGGAAGGTCTGGTCAAGGCGCTGCTGGCGCGCGCTCGCGCCGATGAACTGGCGTTGCTCGCCGACATCGGCGCGGGGCCGGGAGTGGTCCGGCGGTTGTGGGAGTGGCTGGCCGCGCCGGCACACCGGCCGTTGCTGACGTTGTGGCTGGAGGCGTATGCCCGCTCTCTCGTGGAGCCTGACGGGCCGTGGGCGGGCTTCGCGCGTGCGACCGTGGAGGACTGGCTGGAGGTGCTCAAGACCTCCCAGCCCGAGGACGTGCGTGACACCGCTGACGGGCTGGCCCTACGCACGCGTGAGCTCGCGTTGCTGCGAGGTGCGTTGCTGGATCTGCTGGCGACCGGGGACGGTGACCGCGTCACCGCCGCGCTGGCGACTAGTAGACCGTCGCTTCTAATCTTTGGGGTAGAGGTGGCGGAGTCGGGTGCGGGCGTCGTCGGTGGTGAACTGCCAGTCGATCCCGCGCTGGTT
>NZ_QQAU01000011.1:0-309806 GCF_003350445.1 Lentzea flaviverrucosa | reverse complement strand
ACGTGGTCGCCGGACCCGGTCGAGGAGACCGTGGCCCTGCAGAACGCGCGCAAGCACGCCCACGCCTCGGAGGGTCTCAGCTCCCAGGACGAGGCGAGCGAGCTCGCGGGCAAGCCGTCCGACCCGAAGGCCTGATCCACCGCACGAACACGACGAAGGCCCCCGTGATCCTCACGGGGGCCTTCGTCGTGTCTGTGGCCTGTGCAGCAGGACTGGGGCAGCGCCAGCACAGCGATTGGGTCACAGAAGCAAGATCCACCGTGCTCCACAACGAGAGCTGGGATGTGCCCGCCGATCAGGCCGCACCAGGCGCGCGCAGGCGAAACCAGACGGTCGCTACCACCACGAGCAACAGGGCCACCGCAGCGATCACCGACAAGACGAACTGTCGTGCGTCAGCGGTGGCGATCACCACCGCGACGATCGCCCAGGCGACCGAAAGCCCATAGGACACCAGACCACCGATACGCCAGAGCAACGCCACAGCGGTCGCGGTAGCGCCCGCCAGGATCGCGATCTGTCCAGCCACACCGGCAGGCCCGTCCGTCGGCGCTCCGCTCTCGATGAGAGCCGTGGTGAGGTTGACCCAGATCGCCACACTGCTCCAGCCGGTGTAGACGCCCAGCATCGACCACAGCAAAACGCGAGGTGCCGTGTGCCAGCGTGCGATCTCGGCGCGGTGGCGAACCGCGATGTCCATCGCCTTGAGCAAGCCGATCACCATCACGACGAACACGGCCACCGTCGACCAGACCGGCTCCACCTCAGCTGCGATGAGCCAGACCGTGAATCCGGTGAACACCAGGCACAGCGGCCGCGCCAGTCGATCGCGCAGTGCATGTCCCGGGGCTCGGGTGACCAGAGCCCAGATCGCGTACGCGAGGCACAGCGCCTCAACCAGACCCCAGATCGAGAACGCGTAACCGGCAGGGACGATCGGCGGCTCGCCGACGCGGTCCGACGTCGTGAACTGCCCACCGCCCAACACCGACACGACGATCGGGCTCACGACCTGACCTGTCGCGAGCAGGACGAGAACCACTCGCCAAGCCACCGCAGTGCGCTCACCCGGTTCAGCAGCCGACAGCACGTACGCTCCTTCATCCGCCTGTCTCAATGGTGACGCGGTGAAACGCCGCGCGCATGACAGCCAACGGACCTCGCGCTCCAGACGGTTGAACCAGCAGCGGTGCACCACGTCATCTCCACGATGGCGAACAGAGGTGATTGCAAGACCACTCTCGTGATTGCCAGGACGTCACCCGTTCGTGCAGTTGGTACAGAGGTACACCGGAACTAGGTTCGTGCGTGGCGGGGGCGACCACTCGAACAGGAGCACGTGGGTGAACGCGCCATCACGAAACGCCAGGGCCGGACTGCTGACCAAACGCACTTTGGTCATCGCCTCGCACGCCGTGGAGCAGGCTGCGGTGACAGGCGACGGCACCGAGCCACTGATCGCCATCGCGATGTTCCAACGCCTTCCCTACTTCGAACGGGAGAGCGAGGTCTACCGGCGCATTGCCGCACTGGCAGAGGTCACCGTCGTGGGAATGGTCGCCGGTCAGCGACCCGACCTGCCCGCGGGTATCACGCCCGTGCTGTTGCACCAGGACGAGGAGTTGGCCGCGGAGTGGTCGGTCGTGGTGCTCTCACCCCGATTCGGTGCCAGCGTGGTCGCCACCGACCTAGGCGAGATGGACCTGAACGGGACATCGCTGGAGTCCGCACGACTGTTCCACGGCCGCTGGGGATTCCGGCGTGAAGAGGCCTATGCCGAAGCGGTCCGGCTGCGCGACGCACTCGGCGACCGCCTCCCGCCCGACGTGCGCAGACGTCTCAACGCCGTGCTGACGAACGTGGTGGAGGCACCCGCGACCGAGGTGGAGCGGCGTGCTGAGGCCATGTTGCTGCACCTGACCAGCGGCATGGCTCGCGCCCGTGACCGAGTTGAGCGACTGACGCAACGGCATGCGGACGAGCGCGCTGATGCCAGGGACCCGTGGACAGGACTGCACACTTCCCAGTCGCTGGAGTCGTGGCTCGGCACCGACCGCGCGGACACCGTCGAGCTCGGGCTGGTTCTCGTGCGCATACCCGACCTCGATGAGGTGGAGAGCGTGCACGGGTCGAGCGCGGCAGTGCACACCGAGAACAACATCGCCGACGTGCTGCGCCGCGATCTGCGACCGGTGGACCGGGCCGTGCGGTTGAGCAGGAAGGAGTTCTTGCTCGTGCTTCCGGCGGTACCCGCACAACAGGTGCTGGCCGTCGCGGACAGCGTGCGGACCGCGTTGGCGAGCTTGGACGAGACCTATCCCCATATCACCGTGCGAGCGGAGGTGAAGATCGGCTCGACGACACGGCGACCGCTCCCGCTCGACGAGGTGTTCGGAACTCGCCCGTCGACCGGTGACGAGGAGTACGTGTTGTCAGGAAACTTCGACGACGACGAGTGGCATGGCTTCCTCGTGTCCTGATCACCCTCGGTGCGGTGGCGCTCGTCATGCAGCACATCCCGCCCGCGACCACACCGTGCGCGGCGCACTCGCAGTAGACGCGCACATGCGCCGCAACCTCACCACCAAAACATTTGCACGGAGGCGGCTGGAGGCACGACTGAACATGCATCGTCTGCACCTGTCGGTGCCGTTCGAGGAGGTGTCGCTGCAAGCAGAGTCATCCACCCCTACCTCAGGCCGGCCACCGTCGGAAGACGGATCTGGATTTTCCTACATCTCAAAACGTCGATACTTGTAGTGGTAGACAATTCTGGAAATGTTACCCGCCACCACAACGGTAGCCTTGTAGATATGAGTTTCATACCCACCACAGTAGCCAATAGTGCAATAGAAGTCGAGGGTGTCCGACAGTGATCGGTAAGCGGCGGCATAGTCAATAAAATTGTTGTTGTTGTAAAACCACGGGCTCCAACCGTCCTGCGCACTCACGGGTGCAGACGCGACGAACCGCGGAGTTGACGATACTGCCTGCATCATAGATCCGTCACCAGTCACAGCTGCAGCCGAGGCGACCGGCGTCATAGCCAGCGAGGCAAGAGCCACAGCGAACGCGGCTGAGCGACGAATTCTTGAGACGACAACACTGTTCACGCAATTCCCGCTTTCCTTGCAATTAGAAGCGCACTGGGGGAACTCCAATTAGAGTATTCTAAGCACGCAACAGATCGCAGCACCCGCCCACGCTTTTCTGGAGTAGATCATCAAATTTCCAAAACGAGAACTTCAAACCAACTCCGGTGAAATTCCTGATTTTTCTGGTGCTATGCGCACATTTACGAAAAACGCCAGCCGGTAACGTCCAGACAGTGATAACTCTTATGACTCAGCGATGAAAGCGGTAGCGTGAGCCGACTCGCGGTGAGTGCACCGAGAGGATCTTCAATTCTGCTACGCGAAGGGTCGAAGAAACGTGGTTTGCAAACGAATCAGGCTGTGGCGAGCTGTTGCCACAACTGCCGCCGTGACGACTCTCGCTGTTGGTTCAGCTCAGGCATCGCCCCAGATCGATCTGGCCGCTCTGGCCGAGGCGCAGCTACCGGTCGTGTCGGAGATCTCGGCTGACTTCGGCGCTCTCGGGGTGTTCCGCGACAGCGGGCGAAACGTGGTGATGTTGCCCGCCGATCGGGCTCAGGATCGTGAGGCCGTCACTTCGCGGCTGGTCGGCCGGTTCGACGCTGCCCAGGTCGAGGTCCGGATCAGCCGGTTCACCACGGAGTTGGTGGAGCACTTGCAGGAGGTGGCCGGAACCCGTGCGGGCAACGGCATTTCCGAGAACTACGCTTTCGTCTCGTTCTACAGCGCCGAACTGGACAAGTACCTGATTCAGTCAGACGCGCCGGCAGAGGTCTTGGAACCGATCGTGGCGGCTCATCCCGGCAAGGTCGCTGTCGAGCAGGTCGAGATCGGTTTTGACGGCCGATTCGATGACATCGCGCCCTTCTACGGGGCGATTGCCATCACCGACCAGCAGAGCGTGTGCACGGGAGGTGTGGTCGTCACCAATCCCCGCGGGGAGACGTACCTGACCACGGCCGGGCACTGCTTCGATCTTTACGACACGATCAGCACTGCTGGAGCAGTACAGTCAACGGTCGGCAAACTGAACTTCATCGCCCGCAACCGCGATGCCGCGCTGATCCGGGTCACCGGCGGAAGCGGGCGGATCTGGAGCGGCGGATACGCGAGCAGCACCTCGAGCCTGCCTGTGGGTGGACACGCCAATCCGTATCCCGGTCAGACCGGTGTTTACAGCAGTGGACAGACAACGTTCAACCAGCCCAATCGCAAGATCGGCTTGGCGGCGATGAACTTCTGCCCCGCCGGCGGTCTCCCGTGCACGACCGATGGATCCGGTTTCAGCTACACCGGTGGAGCAAACTTCGCCGGAGGCGACTCCGGAGCACCGCTGTACTATCTGAAAAACGGTAAAGCAATTATTTTGGGAACGCACTCGGGATATACGATCGACTCACGTGGCCGGTACACCGGTTTCGGCACCAAAATCTCTTCCGTGTTGTCGACCTTCACCTTGACCCTGCCCACGCAGTAGGAAAAAGCCGAACAAAGTGGCTAAATGGTGCGACTGCTCGGCGCGCGGGCAGCCCCACCCACGCCCACCTTCGTTTGAACCCGTTCTGGACGGTCAACGACCAAGTCGCTGCAGCGCCTCGGACCGAGGCACACGCGAAACCGCCGCAGATCCGGCTCGTGCTCCAGCGCTCAACTTGGTGGTGGCGCCCCTATCGGTGGAGCCTCGTTGAGTGATCAGCTGTGAAGACTGGCGTGGTCAGCGGAGGCTGCGTGTCGTGGCGGTGGTGAAGCGGAGTTCGACCTCACTGGGAACCGCGTCCAGTTCGAGTGCCTGGCGTAGTCGGGGCAGGCACTCCTCCTCCAGCTGGTGGCGGACGTCGGCGGGGTTGCGTCCTGTTCGATCACGATGGTCAGTGCGAGTTCAGGGGCGTCACGCGGTCCTGCGAGTGGCGCGGACGTCGTGTACTCCGGGATGGTGCGCAGCTCTTCGCAAAGCAGCGCGACAGCTGTGCTTGCCGATCGTGGCCAGCGATGTGCGATTGAGCCGTGCAGGGCGGCGTGGGCCGGTCACGACGCTTTCCTTGGTGAGCGGACGCGCACCGACACGGCGGGCCTGGCAACGGGAGCAATCTGATCAAGGCGGCGTGTGACCGCGGCGCGGACCGCGTCTGCCAGTCCCTCAGGGTGCGTGCGGCCGAGTTCAGGCGGACCTTCACAGCGACGGCCACGGCGGTGTCGGTCCATTGAATCAGGGACGCACGTGGCGCCGTCCCGAGCCGGCTGAACCGCATCTGGCAGATCCGCGCGCACTACATCCGCATGGTGGGCCAGGTCGGATCGGCGCGGTGACCGGATCAACTCGACGGAGTGACTACCTGGTGGTCGTCAGGTCGACGTCTTCCAGTGCGCGTTCGAGCTCACGCTGGCTTGGCGCAGAGTTTGCTGCGATGAGGGTGACATGGTGCTCGGCGGTCTTGGCCGAGATGAACAGTGTCGCCAAGCCAGCGGTGGTCATCAGATCAGCCGGGACGATCCCCGGCGGTCATCTGAGCACGCTCAACGGAGTTTGCGAGCCACGCCCGCGAACGTGGAGGCCCCGCTTGCGTCGCCGATCTCGTCGCCGTGGTCCGGTCGCCACTCGGGCAGGTAGACCACACCCGGATCGATCAGCTCCAGCCCGTCGAACAAGCCGCTGATCTCCTGTCGTGTGCGCATCGTGAACTCGGTGTTGTTGCGCCAGAACTGCTTCGTGGCTTTCTCCTGCTCCGTCCCTGCAGACTGGCGTGTGCGAAACGGCCAGGCGGCTGCCAGGCACCGTTGCGTCGAGGCACTCACGATCGATGACGCATCGGCTCGCCGCCACGTCGATCCGGCCCAGTGAGTTGCACGACCGGCCGGTGTCGCCCGTCGGAACGGCGGGCGACACCGGCCGGTCATGCCGTTACCGGAGGTTGGGCAGCTCGTCACGGGTGACGACGTAACTGTGGTTGTAGACCTTCTGGAGGTGGGCGATGGAGTTGCCCTGTGTCAGGTGGTTGCCGTGCCAGGTCCCGAACAGCACCCAGCGAGTGCCGGTCGACTGCAGCCGGTCCGGGTCCGGAATGGGACCGTTCTCGTGCAGCGCGATCGGAATGGTGGAGCCGACGATGTTGCGCACCGAGTTGTACATCGCGTTGAGCGGGTCGTAGTTGCCGTTGCCCGCGTAGGTGTCCGCGCCGCCGATGTCCACAACGGACTTACCTGGGTAGAACGAGGATTGGGGCTGGCCGTTGTAGCCGTGCAGCCATACCAGGTTGTCCAGGCCCTTGGTGCGGGTGAAGTAGTTGAACATGAAGTTCCACAGGCGGTTGTACTGGCCGCCGCCTTCCTTGCTCCACCAGAACCAGGTGCCGCCGGCCTCGTGGAACGGACGCCAGATCACCGCGGCGCCCGCGTTCTCCAGCTGCTGGAGCATCGCCGCGGCCTGATCCAGCCGCTGCATGAAGGACTGGTACTCCGCCGTGCCGGGGGTGAGCACTGCGTTGATCGACACCTGCATCTGGGTGCCCTCGTAGGTGTCCGGCTTGGTCGGTGCGCCCATGTGGTAGCCGATCATCGGGATGCCGCCCGCGTTCCACCACGCGATGGCGCGCGGCGCGAGGTCTTTGGAGTCGCCGAAGTCCAGAGCCCGGATCGCCGGGTACTTGCCCGTGTTGTTGCGGATGTGGTTGATCTCGTAGTCCGGGCCACCGATCCAGGTCGACTCCTGCTGACCCGAGATGATGTGGTTGCCGTACTGCGACTGGACGTAGCACAGCAACTTGCGCGCCTGGGTGGAGGCGTTCGGGTTCACCGGGTTGGTCGCGCACGGCTGCGGACCGGGGCCCGTGGAGCCGATCCGGAACGTCTGGTTCGACTGGCCGTTGCACGTCCAGATGTCCACCGCCGTGCCGTTGGCGGTGCCCTGGTTCTCCACGTCCAGGCACAGGCCGGACTGAGTGGCGGTGATGCTGCCGTTGGCGTTGAGCCGGAACTTCTGGTTCGCACCGCCGGAGCAGGTGTGGATCGTCAACCGGGTGCCCGGTGTCGTGGACTGGTTGGGCACGTCCAGGCAGCGCGCGCCGCCGAACACCCGCAGCTCACCGGACGCGGAGAACTCCCAGGCCTGGTTGGACTGGCCGTTGCAGTCCCAGATGCCTACCGCCGTGCCGACGGTCTGGGACGCTCCGACCACGTCCAGGCACCTGCCCGACGCCACGCCCACGAGCGGGGCGGGCGCAGCGGCGGCCGGACCAGCGATCAGAGTCAGTGCCGGGAGGACAAGCGCAACGGCGAGCAGTGCTCTGCCGGTGCGTCGTAGGGCGCGCATGCGATCTCCTTTGATCAACGCGAAAGCGTGAGGATGGTCGAGGGGCACGTCGAGGTGCAGCCGAGACGGGGGACGCGGTGGCGTCGCCCGACCGGCCGGTGCGCCGGGGTCAGGCGGTGAAACGGAAGTGGACGGTGCGGTTGTACTGGCCGGTGGCCAAGGACTTCTGCCCTTCCGGGCCGAGGGTGTCGGCGGTGTGGAACTTGTTGCCGATGGCCGGAATGGCGTCGAGCAAGGAGATCCCTCCGCCGGGGAACGGCGCGGTGGCGCTCATCGGGCTGGCTCCGACGTCAGGGGTGAACAGCCGCAGGAACAGGTTCTCCTGCTCGGACACGAGGGTGATGGTGCCTTCGGTGGTGTGCAGCGTGGCCCAGTAGGTGTTGGCGTGGTAGCCCTTGAACTCCGGGTACTGCCAGACGCTCGCTCCGGTCGCGGTGCGGTTGTAGTCCTTGCTCCACACGCCGTGGTGCACGCCGCGCATCCGGTTCTTCCACACCCGGTAGGGCCCGTCCCCCAGCCAGGTCATGCCCAGTACCCGGTTCTCGGGGTAGTCGAGGTTCACGCCGAGGAAGTCGTGCGGCCCGCTGCGGGTGTAGCGGTACTCCAGGCGCAGCCACCCGTTGGAGTCCAACCGCCACCGCACCTGGTTCAGGTCGCCGCTGTAGGTGGCCTGCACGACGTGGCCGGTGCGGTCGCGGAAGTGCGAGATGCCGGTCAGCGCAGCCGAGCCCACCGCCATGGCCGGGCCGTTGCTGAGCGACACTGTGGTGCCGTTGCGATTGACGCGCGACAGCCTGCCGGACGACTTGGAGATCGTGATCGCCGTGCCGTTGGCGGTCATGGTCACGCTGCTGCTGTCCTCCGTGACGGACGTGGTGCCCGACGCCGGGACCACGATGCGCCGCGCGAAGTCGGCCGCCTTCTTGATCCGCCAGCTCCAGGTGCCGATCGTGCGGCCGGCGGGGTCCAGGACGTCGATCCGCAACGTGTCGGCGTCCGCCCACGTGCCGGGCAGGCCGAGAGCGACCGAGCCGGTGGCTCCCGGTGCGGTGTTCGGACCGGCGACGGCGCCCTGCGCGATCACGGTCGGTGTGGTGCCGGGCGTGACCGGTGCGGCCTGCCTGAGCAGCTGCCAGCTGAACCGACAGCCCTGCAGGTCGGTGTGGTCGTAACGGTTGACGACGTTGACCCGGCCGTCGAAGCCCGCAGGGAACGTGGTGGTGTAGTAGCCGGGATTGGTGAGCTGGACCGGGGACCAGATGTCGCGGATGGTGTGGAAGGAGGCTTCCTTCTCGCGGAACGGGCCGAGGATGCCGTCCGGGCCGGAGTTGCCGGTGGTGTCGAGGACGCCGCCCCGGTCGTCGCGGCGGAGCCCTTCGTCCACGAAGGCCCAGATGAACCCGCCTGCCCGGCGCGCGCCCGCGCCCAGCAGCGCCCAGTAGTCGTTCAGGCCGGCTCCGGCCCCGCCGTCGTACAGCGCGTGCAGGAACTCGGTCGGCAGGTGGATCGCCGAACCGTTGAGGATGGACCGGGTGCTGTCGTAGGTCTCGTAGTGGTCGGTGTTGAGACCGCCGAACGTCGCCCACGGATGGATCACCGGGCGTCGCTGCGGGTCGTAGCGGGCGTAGTCGTCGTCCAGAGCGGTGTTCCAGCCACCCTCGTTTCCATTGGCCCACATGAGGATCGACGGGTGGTTGACGTCCCGCGTCACCATCGAGGCGACCAGCGGCGCGCCCACGTTCTCGTCATAGCGCTTCTGCCACCCGGCCAACTCGTCGATCACGTACAGGCCCAGCTCGTCGCACAGGTCAAGGAAGAACGTGTCCGGCGGGTAGTGCGACATCCGCACGGCGTTGTTGTTCATCTCCTTCATCAGGAGGATGTCCGTCCGGGCCATGCGCGGGCTGGACGCGCGTCCCAGGGTCGGCCAGAACGTGTGCCGGTTGGTGCCTTTGAGGATCACCTTCGCCCCGTTGACGTACACGCCGTCACCGGCGCGCACCTCGATCGTGCGGAAGCCGAACCGCTCGGTCGTCCCGTGCAGGGGCGTGCCGCCGCTGCTTGTGAGCTGCACGTCGACCAGGTACAGGTTCGGCGTCTCCGCGGTCCACGTCTGAGGCGAGGGCACCGAGGTGGTCAGCATCGCCGTCGTCGCGCCCGGCGAGACCGCCACCGAGAACGGACCGCCGACCGCGGTGCCGTCGAGCCGCCGGAGCTGAGCGGACACACGCCCGGCTGAACTCACCCCCGCCAGGTGTACGTCCATCCGGAACACGCCGGTGTGCCTGGCGTCGATCGCGACCCTGTCGATCCGCGAGGCGGGGAACGCCTGGAGCGACACCGGCCGGTAGATGCCGCTGAAGTTCCAGTAGTCGCCCCGGCGCTCGGCGTCGTTGACCGAGTTGTTCGCAGAGTCCCGGCTGACCGTCACCTCGAGCAGGTTCTCCTGCCCCGGCCGCACCAAAGGCGTCACGTCGTAGCGGAACCGGTAGAACCCGCCCTGGTGGATCGGACCGGCCAGGGTGCCGTTGATCCGCACCTCGGTGTCGGTCATCGAGCCCTCGAAGACCACGAAGACCCGCCGGCCCGACCACGCGTAGGGCGGGGTGAAACGACGCCGGTAGAGACCCTTCTCGTTGGGCCGCAGGTTCCAGCCCCACTGGTAGGTGCCGAAACCGTGGCACTCCCAGTTCGACGGAGTCGGAATCGTGCGCCACACCCCCGCGTTGCGCCCTTCGGTCACCTGGAAGTCCCAGGCGACCGTGTCGTCCGCGTCGGAACCGGTCAGCAGCAAGGTTTCGGTGGCGGGACCCGTGGGTGCGGCGCCGGCTGCGGACACGCCCAGCGCACTCACACCCAACGCGGACAAGCCCGCCACTCCGATTCCGGTCGCACCCAACTCCAGGAAGTTGCGACGGTTGATCTCCACGTGAGCCTCCAGGGTGCGCGTGTCGTCGTCGACACGGTGGAGTGGGGCCGGAAACGAACGAGGAGTGAGCGCATCCGACTTCGTGCACGGGAATGACCGGCTGTAGAACGACTTTCGGCTGCCCGGCGTGGTACTTGCGCAACGTAGCGCAACACTTCCAGCCCCAACAAGGGGTTAGTACCGCACTGAAATTAACTGGTTCCAACCGTCCGTCGAATTCGACGGACACGTTCGCCAGGTGACGATCGAACACAAGCCTTCTGACAGAACTGTCAGGGCCGAACCGAACAACCAGAGGAGCACGGCCAGAGCCCGCCGACGCCGCTGGCGGCGCTGCGATGGCGGCAATTCCCAGCCGTCATTCGACTGTTCGACTCCTCGCACAGACCGCCACCAGCAGTTAGTTTCAACTTGAGCCCAACCTCTTGTTCAGGCCCGGCCCGCTGCGTTACGTTCCGGAGGAACACTCCCCAGGACTGGTCCGGCGCACCCGCTTACTGCTGTCCTGCAACGACTTCGCGCCGGTCTGCCGCACCAGTCCTTCGTCGTGACCGGATCTGCATCCGATGCCGCCAGCCGTTCCTGCGCGCGGCACCCTCACTTCGTCTACCGGCGCCCGGTGATGCCCAGGCGCCACGGATTGAAGGAGATCCGATGGGACGTGGGGGGCGACAACAACACGCCCGCGCGCAACGCCGTCGGTTCCCAGGTGCCGGTGGCGCTGCACGAGAACGGCCCGATCCCGGACCCGAACCGGCTGCAGTCCACCAGCACCCGACGGCCGCGGTTCATGACGTGGAACTCGCAGTACCTGCCCCAGCACAACTCGGTTGCCCACCCGCAGAAGGTGTACGCCAGCAGCTACGTCATCACCCGCGACGAGTTGCCCGACTTCCGGTAGACGACAGGTTTCATGACTCCACCCTGCCGTCACCACCCCGTTTCTGAAGAATGGACTCACGAAGGAGTGAGAGCACATGCGGAGACTTCCCGCGCTCATGGTGGCCATGGTGCTGGCGCTTGGCGGAGCGGCACTGTCCGCCGTCCCTGCCAGTGCGGACAAGACCCTCGACGACCGTTCCTACTGCACCGTCGGTGATTCCGACGTGAATGGGTGGGAGTGGAGGAACGGCAACTCCTGCATGACACCTGACGGTGCGACCGACGGCATCGTCACAGCAGCTTGCCCATCGGGCATGCGTTGCGGCTCGTACAGCATCAGCGGCTTGGGCAGCCGCAAGCAACAGGTCCGCAGCGCGGGTGGCAACGTGCTCGACCTGGCGGTGGCCATGCTGGAGACCGAGCGCATGAACACCAACTACCCCTACGGCGACAACAAGCGGGACGATGCCGCGAACTTCGGCATCTTCAAGCAGAACTGGTACATGCTGCGCAGCAAGTGCGACCGGTTCCGCGGCCAGACCACCAGCCAGTGGAACAACGGCGCCGCGCTCAACAGCACTCTCTCCGCCGACATCTCCTGCCTGCACCAGAGCCAGAACGCCTACGGCATGACGGTCTGGTTCGGCGGCCACCGCAACGGTCAGACCGGCATCAACAACCCCCACACCAGCGACATCAACGGCTACAAGACCGCTATCTACTGGATCAGGGACCAACTCAACAGCAACTCCGCCAACCTGAGCAACGACACCCGCTTCTGGGTCGACGTCAGGCCCATCTGAGCGACGTCCACGCGGGCTGAGGCTTCCGGTCGGGCCGAGCAGCGGCAACAGGCCCCGACCGGGCGCCCAGACCTCCACCGCTCCCCCGGCGGTGCGATCAGGTGGTGCCGGTGATCGCCGCCTTGAGGGCGAGCACGGCGGCGGCGCGTGCCCATTCGCCGAAGTCGAACGGTTGTACGTTCAGGTCGATCAGGGTGGGATCGTCCTCGTAGGTGTCCTCGATTCCGTCATGGACCCGTTCAAGGGCGAGTTCGTAGACGGGCAGGCCGTCTCCGGTGAGCAGGATCTTGGCCGGGTCGAGGAAGTTGGCGGCGTGTCCGATGAGGACACCGAGCGCGTAGCCGGCCTCGGCGAAGACCTCTTTGGCATCAGGATCGTCGGCCTGCGCCCGTTCGACCGCCTCGTCGTAAGTGGCGCAGCCGTCGAGTCGGCGCGCGATGACATGGCTCATCAGGTAGCTGGAGGCACAGCCGCGATGGCCATAGCCGCACTGCGGTCCCCTGGGGTCGACGAGGAGGTGGGCGAAGCGAGGCGGCAAGCGGTGTGCTCCTCGAACGAGTTTGCCGTCGATGATCAGACCGGTGCCGACGCCCGCTCCGATGGTGATCACCACCATCGACTCCACGCCCGCACCGGCACCGAACCAGTGCTCGGCGAAGGTCAACGCCTGGACGTCGTTGTCGACGACGACGGGCAGCCCGGTCGCCCTGGCGACCGACTCCGCGAGCGGCACGTCCTTCCAGCCCAAGAACCCGGCATCCACGACCACGCCGTCACGAACGACACCGCCGAGCGTGACACCGATCCCGGTCAACCACGGGCGGTCGGCCGCGAGCTCGGCGATCCGGGCGACGACCTCGGCGGGATCGGTGGAACGCAACGGCTGCTCGACCGCATCGGTCACAGTGGCGGTCAGGTCGGCGACGACGGCATAGAGGCGATCGGCGGTGAGCTTCACGCCCAGGAACTGGTGCGCCTCTCCGCGGACGTGCAGGATCTCCGAGGGACGGCCGGTGGAGGAGCGCAGTTCGGTGCCACCCTCGACAAGCAGCCCATGACCGACCAGCACCCTGGCCGCACGGGTGAGGGTCGCCCTCGACAAGCGCACCCTCGGCGCGATCTCGGCTCGAGACATCGCCCCGTGGATCAGCACTTCCATCAGCACGTCACGGGCTGCTTCTGGCAGTTCCGGCCACATCGGCGTGGCACCGGCGCGGGCAGGTGACGTCACGACGCGACGATACCGTTCGTAGTAACCCTGGCCAGCGGTCCACTCCTCCTGTTGTCCCCGGTCACAGGAGTCCGGCGGCGTGGGCGAGGACGGCGAGCCGAACGCGGTTGTCCGCACCCGTCTTGGTCATGAGCGCGGCGACATGTGTCTTACCGTCGTCAGGGCCACAAGCAACCGCGCGGCGATGTCGTGGTTGCCGAGGCCCTCGGCCAAGAGGATGGACTTCATTTCGTCAACCGGCGGGGCGACGACCAGAGCCGGGACAGCTGCCGCATGCCGGTACATCGCGGCGAACGGCAGCTGGGTCCCAGCGGTGCGAGAGTACTTGCGACGCTTCGGCGAACGCTGCGACTCTTCCTGAGACACCAGCGCGTTGAGCTGTCCGGCAGAATCTCGGTTCGACTGACGTCGAGGGAACTCGCCGCTCTCCGGCCGAGAGAGGACTCAGCCCATGACGCGCTTCAGCCACCCCGACGACTTGCGTGGAGCCGCGTTCGTCGATTTGAGCCTGCGGGGCGCCCGGTTCACCCGTGCATATCTGTCCGGTGTGCTCATGCGTGCGGTGGACGTCACTGACATGGACACCGACGCGCCGTGGTTGCTCGATGGCGAGAGCGTGTTGCGCGTCAACGGGTCGATGTCACACCGTTCGTCGAGTCCGAGCTCAACCGGCGTTTCCCCGGCCGGGATGAGCGGCGTGCGCAGGACCCGACCGGGTTGCGCGCGGCGTGGGCCAAGGTAGAAGCCGGTTGGGCTGCGGCGCTGGAGCGGGTGGCGACGATGCCATCGGGCACGGCCGATATGTCAGTGGACGGTGATGGTCATTCGCCCAGACGATCCGGCACCTCGTCATGGCGACCGACACCTGGCTCGGCCGGGCCGTCCTGGAAGTTGAGCAGCCCTACCCCCCTCTGGGCCTGCCCAACGCCGAGTACGAGACCGACGGTCAGGACATGACCGTCTTCGCCTCGGCCGCCCCGCCTTACGCCGAGGTGCTGCAGGCCCGGGCCGAGCGGAGGACGATGGTCCGCGACTTCCGCGGCGCGGTGACACCGGCCGATCTAGCAGTGGTGCGCAAGAACCCGTGGAACCCCGAGCACCCGGAGTCTGTTCTGTCTTGCCTCCACACGATTCTGGAGGAGGAGTGGGAGCACCTGCGCTTCGCCACCCGCGACCTCGACACCATCACGGCACGCACTTCTTAGTCCGAAGTGAACTTATCGTGCTCACCGGAATCCAGATTGGCTCTCCCGGTCGCGCTACCGATGACCAAACCGGCACGCTCACGGCGGCCGGCGTGGTCAGCTCCGCTGTCCAGCGTGCGCTGACCACTTCACCGGAGGGCCTCAAGGAGAAGGGGATGGGGGGCGCGCCCGCACGCTGGCTCACGACGCCGGCTGGGCTGATGCAGCTGTTAGGTCCAGATCGAGAAAGCCTCGCGCGGTACCGGTGTCGCTGGCCGCAGTAGTTTCAGCTCATCGAGGGTGAAGTACAAGATGAAGGCAGCAAGCCGGGCCGAGTCGGCGGAGCTGCGTGAGGCGCGTAAGCGGATCAAGTTGCTGGGGCAGGAGAACGAGGTCCTGCGCCGGGCGACCGCGTATCTGTCGCAGGCGAACCTGCCAGGAAAAGGCTCTATCCGCTCGTGACCGAGCTCGCCGCCGACGGGATCCCCGTCGCGGTGACGTGCCGGGTCCTGAACATCGCTCGACAGCCGTACTACCGGTGGCGTTCCCGGCCGGTCACCGGGACAGCCCTCGAGCGGGCGTATCGGGCGAACGCGTTGTTCGACGAGCACAGTGACGATCCGGAGTTCGGCTACCGGTTCCTAGCCGACGAAGCGCGTGACGCCGGCCAGTCGATAGCGGATCGGACCGTGTGGCGAATCTGCTCGGCCATGGGCCGGTGGAGCGCGTTCGGCAAGAAACGCGGCCGCAACGGCAAGAAGACCGGCCCGCCGGTCCACGACGACCTGGTCCGCCACGACTTCACCGCCGCGGCACCGAACCGGCTGTGGCTGGCCGACATCACCGAACACCGGGCCACAGAGGGAAAGCTGTACCTGTGCGCGGTCAAGGACGTCTGCTCCCGCCGGATCGTCGGCTACTTGATCAACTCCCGGATGAAGTCCCGGCTCGCCGTCACCGCGCTCACCAGCGCCGTCGAGCGACGTGACGATGTCGCCGGCTGCGTGGTCCACGCCGACCGTGGATCGCAATTTCGTTTCAGGAAATTCGTCCGTGCGCTCGCTCATCACGGGCTGTCCGGCTCGATGGGCCGGGTTGGCGCCGCCGGTGACAACGCCGCCATGGAAAGCTTCTTCGCGTTGCTGCAGAACAACGTTCTCAACCGGCGCACCTGGTCCACCCGCGAGGAACTCCGGATCGCGATCGTCACCTGGATCGAACGCACCTAGCATCGCCGCAGACGCCAAGCTGCTCTCTGCAGGTCGACCCCCATCGAACGAAGCAATCATGACCACGCCAGCCAATCAGGCTGCGTGACTACCACTGTCACCTACTCGTGCAGCAGACCCAGGTTCGAACGAGCTCGGCTTCAGGGCGGACTTACCCACGAGGAAGACACCGACCGTAAGCTGTACGTCGCCTGCACTCGGGCCTGGATGTGCACCGTGCAGATAGGTACTGAGCCTGCGGAGTAGCGGCTGGCCGCGATCGATGAGGACATTCAAAGTTTCTTACGTTCTGCTGCGCAACGACAAGGGACGTCCATCATCCACGCCGACAGGCGCGGTGACGCAGGCAGACGCGATCTCGCTGTATGCGCACCCGCAGCGAGCGCACAGCCCGTGTGACCAAGCCCGAGCCTGATAGCCCGTATTGCGGCAAGAACGCTGCAATACGGGTCGATACGCAGAGGTTCGCGCACATTCACGACTTCGACGCGACCGCACACTCCCCGTCGGCCTGCGGACCGCCGTGACCTGTTAGCCGCAGATGAAGTCAGCTCGGGCCGGTTGGTGCCCTGTTCAGCGTCGTTCAGCAAGTTCACCCGTTCGTGGCGACCCCATTTGACGTTAGTCAAAACGAAGGAGCCAGCGCCTCCTTCTTGGCTCCTTCATCCGCCTTTTGATCATGAAAATGATGATCAAGCGGAGATTGTTTCGAGCGCACGAAAAAGCCCGCTGGACTGGGCTTTCACCCAGAATCAGCGGGCTGATTCAGACCGTCGGGACGACAGGATTTGAACCTGCGACCCCTTGACCCCCAGTCGTGGAACGACTGAGCGTCGTGCTCCGGCCTGTTCTTCCAGGTCATCTCCAAGTGTAACCAGCCGAGTAAAGGAGTCTCTGCTCGGCGACCTTGAGGCAGCTTTGCCTACAACGCACGGTCGATCGCGAAGTCGACGTCCGCGCAGTGCAGATCAAGGAGCAGTTGAGTTGTCCACGTACAACGTTCCCGCGATTCGATCCAAAGCCAGGATCCTGCGGTTACCAGTCATGCACGGGGCCACCTGGAAACTGCCGCACCGAGCAGGCGTGCGGCAGCGAGGTCACCGCGTCCTCGCCGGAACGCCACGTCCACCCGCCCTGCCTCGTCGCCCGGTCCCACCGCGACTCCGCAGCCCGCACGGGCACCGAGAGCCCACAGCCGCTCCGGATCCAGCGGAGACGCGACCTCCCCGCCGTCCGCCTCGCCGTTCAGCGTCTTCCACACCCTCACGGCGTCGTGAGTCCGCGAGTCCGGCAGCCCGCGCACGACGACCGTGTCCCCCGGTCCCAGGCCGTCGACGAGCCGCTCGATCGCACCGAGATCCATCGCAGGCAGCCAGGACAATTCCACCCCCGCCGTGTCTTGGCCGTCCCCTCCGAACTCCAAGATCGCGTCGAACCGGAAGCGGTTCATCTCCGTCGCATGGGCGCCGCGACGCACCAGTGCGGTGAACCTCGAAGCGCCTAGCTGATCGGCCATCGCCGCCAGCTCTCGCGGCGACACCTGCAGCTGGGTGTCCGCCGAGGTCAGCCACGCCACCTCGTCGGCGAGATCCTTCGACCCGATCGACACGGGGCCGCGGCTCGTCACCAGATCGGTGTGGAAGGCCTCGCGCAGATCCGCGTTCCTGACGTCACCTACGAAGATCGCCCCGCCGGGCGCGACGACGGACCGCAGGCTCGACAGCACGTCCGCCAGGTGAGCGGCATCGGGGAAGTACTGGATGACCGAGTTGAGCAGGACCACGTCGAACGTGCCCCGCACGATCTCGGCGGCGTCGATCGCGGCGCCGTGCAGCAGCTCGACGTGTGCGAGTCGGCTGCCCTTGCCGACGCTCTCGCGCAGGTCGGAGATCGCCTGCGCGGAGAAGTCGACGCCGACGTACCTGGTGCAGGACGGCGCCAGCCGGAACAGCATCAGTCCTGTACCGCAACCGATGTCGAGAATCGTCGACGGCCGCAGCGAACGCACGCGATCCGCCGAGCTCCCGACCCACTCCTCCATCTGCTCCGCGGGCAGCGGCTCGAGCGTCCGGTTGTCGAACCAGCCCGACGTGTCGAGCCCGTTGTTGTCGCGCGCGCGCGAGTAGCGGTAGGTGGTGTCCCAGAACCGTTGCCACGAGCCAACGGGCAGGGCGCCGTGCTCCTTCGCATAGGGAAGCTCGTTCTCGACCGACGCGCCACGGTCGGCTAGGAGAGCCGCCAGCTCTCTCGGAGTGCCCTCGTCGAGCAGTTCCAACACCGTGAGGTCGACCGCCAGCCACTGCCTCAGCAAAGCCACGATGCGAACAGCCTGCCTGGTGTCGTCGCACAGGTCTAGCAGCAGGTCATCGGGCCTGATGTCCGTGACACCAAGAACATCCTGCGATACCACGACGACGGCGTCGACCAGCTTCTCCAGCCGGTCGTCCCCGTCCGAACGAGTCTGCGGCTTCACCAGATCCTCCACCTCACCCACCGTCGACCTCGAGCAGAACCGTCGTGAGCTCCTCGAGGTCACACCCGCGCAGGGCCTTCGACCGCAGCGATCCTGTGCCGAAGTCGAGAAGCCCGACACCGCGCTCGGCCGCGCGAATGATCGGCTCGTAGAAGAGGATGTTGAAGTAGAGCGCGTCATCGCCGGGCAGGCTGTAGTCGCGACCCCACGCACGCACGTCCCAGGTGCTGCCGCCGTCGATGAGCAGTGCGAAGGCGACCGGCTGCTCTCCGCGCCAGACTGCCAGCACAGATGCGTTGTCACCGTGGAACGCCGCGATCGTCGCCAGGTAGAGCTCCATCTGGTCGGGCGTCAGGTCGCGACCGTAGCGGCTTTCGGTCTGGGCGAGCAGCGGTGCCATCTCCTCGGTGACGTCGTCGAGCGGGTGTTCGCGGATGACAACATCGCTCTGCAGGAACCGTCGGCGTTCCGAGCGGACAGCGGCTCTGCGCCCGTGGGGAAGCCAGGACACGTACTCGTCGAAGGACGACCACCGCACCGGCAGTACGGCCTTCTGCTGGGAGTTGCTCGCGATTGGGCCCGGCAGCAGCGGGCCGAGCAAACGGGTCTGCCCCGCGGTCAGGTGCGGGAACAGGATGAAGCGGGCTCCGAGGGCACGAGCGGCGAGCTTGAGCTCGTCGACCAGCTGGTCGACGACGCGGAGCCGGCCGGGCTCGTCGGCGTCTGCCCCCACGGCGAGGAAGTTCACGGACCGGCCGGGTGATCCAGCGAGGAGCAGTTGCCGTACGTCAGGCGGTGAGCCGAACAGGGAAACCGGATCGACCGACTCGTCGAACGGCGGGTGAACCGCGTACCACGGCACCAGCCCGGCACATCGTCCATCACCGGTGCGGGCCGACAGGTACCCGACGTCGCTGCCACGGCCCAGCTGCGCCATCTCGAGTCGCGCGAGATCCGCGCGGTATAGAGCGGGAGAACCGACCGCGAGCTGGTCGAGCTCGACAGGGTCCAGGTCGTCGATGCCGTCGGCGCTCGCCACCGTGAAGTCCAGCCGGCTCACGAGACCTCCCGGCTGGCCGCTGTCGGCGACCGCATCTCGACGGCCGCTCGCACGATGTCGTCCACGCAGGGGAGCACCCTCCGCTCCGCCTCACGACTGGCGGGCAGCGGGGAAGCGGCCGGCACGACGCGACGCACCCGCGGTCCCGCCGGCCCGAGCTCGGTCACCTGCGCGAGGACTTCCGCACCGAACCCGCCGAACCCCTGCCCCTCCTCGACGACCACGAGGGCAGGCGCGGCGTTGAGGACATCGGCGTAAGCCGCCAGCCGGAAGGGGTGCACCGCCGTGGGACAGAGCACCTGGGCGATGAGATCGTGTTCCAGGAACAACCGGCGACAGGCGACCAGGAGGTCGTCGCAGACGCCGCCGTAGCCCAGCAGGGTCACATGAGGCTGCTTCTGCGACCGCACGAGCGCGGTCGGAAACCGCTCGTCCGAGACGAACGTGGTGAAGCCGCGCGGCTGTTCCGCACCCACCTGGCGGCCGTAGAGCAGCTTGTTCTCCAGCAGCAGCGTCGGCCCGGCTCCTCCGCGTCCCAGCTCCTCGACGAGCGCCTTCGGGCCGAGCAGGCTGTTGAAGGCCAGGACGCGCAGACCGGGAACTCCGAAGAAGATCTTCTCCAGCGACTGGCTGTGCGTGGGCCCGTACCCCCGTCCGCCGCCCATCGGCGTGCGCACCACCACGTCGACCGGCGGTTCGTCGCCGCCCGCGAGGAAGCCGAGCTTGGCCGCGTGGTTGATGATCTGATCCGCCGCCAGCGTGACGAAGTCGCCGAACATGATCTCCGCGAAGGTGGGGAACCCGTTCAGCGACAAGCCTGTCGCCACACCGACCAGCGCGGCTTCCGAGATAGGGGTGTTGCGCACCCGGCCCGGGTGATCGAACGAGAGGCCCCTGGTCGCCTTGAACGCTCCCCCGTAGGGAGATTCCACGTCCTCCCCTAGCACGTGAACGTCCTCGCGACGGTGCAGCAGCTGGTCGAGTGACGCCCGCAGTGCGTCCACGAACCTCGTGGGGTCGGCCGAGGCCGGGCTCCACCGCCGCGACACCGCCGGTTCCCCTGGCCAGGAAGGGACTTCGGCTTCAGCGGACGAGGCGAGGGCCTCCGCGACGGCACTGTCGACCAACACCCTGATCTCCTCGTCGAGGTGCGGCAGGTCGTCGCTTCCCTCGCGAAGCAGCGTGTTCAGCGGGTCCGAAGCCACGCGCGCGGCGATCTCCGCCGGGTCGCGGTCGTCGTCCCCTTTGGAGTGTGCCCCGAGCCGATAAGTCTGCACCTCCAGCAGGAACGGTCCCCCACCCGACCTCACGTGGTCGAAGGCCTTGCCCGCCGTCGCCCAGAGCTCCTCCCAGCTCCACGTGTCCGCGCGAGCGCTCTCGACGCCGAAAGCACTCGCACGGGCGGCGATGGTTCCCGCCAGCGCGGCGGTTCGCGGGGTGGACTGGGCGTAGCTGTTGTCCTCCACCACCAGCACGAGCGGGAGCTTCCACAGCGAAGCCAGGTTCAGCACCTCGTAGACGACGCCCTCCCCGAGAGTGCCGTCGCCGATGAAGCAGACCGCGACCCCACCGTCGTTCCTCGTCTTCCTCGCCAGCGCGGCCCCCGCGGCGATGGGCACGCATCCGCCCTGGACTCCGGTCGACAGGAAGTTGCCGCGGTGGAGGTGCTGGCTGCCGCCGCGTCCACCGCACACACCGGCGCGTCGTCCCATGACCTCGGCGACGAGGCCGGGCACGTCACCGGTGGTGGCGAGGTAGTGCCCGTGGCACCGGTGGTTCGAGAAGACGGCGTCGTGATCACGAATGTGCTCGCTGATCACGGCTGCGGAGAACTCCTGCCCGACGCACGTGTGCACCGTTCCCGCCAGTTCGCCGGACGCGAACAGCTCCAGGAGCTTCTCCTCGACACGTCGCACCAACAGCGCCTTGCGCAGAATTCCTCGCCGATCCACCTTCGCCCCCCATGAAGTGACACATTTCGTCCGATGTGGATGTCAGTCCGCCGCGACGGCTCCCGGTGCCGACAGGTCGTGCACCGCGATCACCCGGAACTCGCTGGTGTAGCGCTGTTCCGCGTCATCGGTGAGCCAGAGCTCGTCTGGATCAGGCGCCATCTCCACGATGTCGACGTGACCTCGCTCCGGCGGAAGTTCCCGCACCAGCCGCAGGACCCGCGCGAGGTTGCGCAACAGCAACGGTGCGTCCAGGTCCACGTAGAACGGCTTGCTCTCGACTGCCGTGCGGACGAACACGTGCCGGGGCACCCCGCGTGCGCGCAGTGCGTCCGCCAGCACGGCGATCTTGTTCGCGTCGAACGGCAGCTCCACGGCGGGAACTCGCCAGCTCCGCCGCGTCACCACGACGTCGTCGATCACCACTCTGGGCCTGTGCGGGGCTGGCGGCAGCAGGTGGAACCTGTCGACGACGAGCGCCGACAGGAACTCGCCCAGAACCTCCAGCACGGGGGCGGTCCACGTACCGCACGGTGAGCTGACCACGAGCTCACCCGCGCGTTCCGAGACGAGAAGCCCCACCGCGGGCCAGGTTCGCGAGCGTTCGGGCGCACCACTGTCCTCGCCGAAGGACCAGTAGAGGTACTGGCCGGACACGTGCACGGCCAGCGGCGGGTAGGTTCTCGGGCTCACCTCGGGCGAGTCGTTGGGCTGCAACGCGATCACGCGCGTCGCCCCCGACATGTCCGCGGCGACCGCGGCGTTCAGCTCGGCCCGGTCGTCTGCCTGGGTGTGGAACAGCCGGCTTTCCAAGGTGTTCATCGCGACGTGCAGCTCACCGAGCACCCATCGATGCCCGTCGGCGGTGCGCGCGAGCATCAGATCAGGACTGTGGTACTTGGCCGCCGTCCAGACAGGTTCCCCCTGGGGGAACAACGCCGGCGCCAGCCGGGCGGCGTCCTCGGTGGACAGCCGGATCTCCTGGTCGTGTTCGTCCCGCCTGCCGCACCGCAGAAGTTCCGCCCACCTGGCTTGGAAGTCGTCCACGACCTCGTGCACCACGGTGCCTTCGGCTCCCGTCAGCACGTCGGCCGCACTGAAGTACAGCTCGCTCAGCCGCACTTCCGCCGTCCTGCGCGACAACGAGCGGTAACGGTCGGCCAGCACCTCGCCCACCGCCGCGCCCGTCTCACGGGCGAGCCAGGACGCCGCGTCGAGCAGAAGGCTGAGCGGCGCCCGCACACCATCGAGCAGATCCGCCCCGACCACGACGTCGAGATCGCGGCGGGAGTCCTGGTACACCACGGTCCGGCCGCGCGGGCTCTCCTGCTTGGTCCGGCCGGCCGCGACCGCGGAGGCAATGGTGAAGGCGTCTCCCAACCGTTCCAGCGCAGCGTGCACGGCGAGCGGATCACCGGCCGCCGCTGCCACCTCACCGCGCCGAGCCTCGAGTTCGTCCAGCACGCCGAGCAGGCGCGCCCGCGCGGTGTCGTCGACGATCCGCGAAACCTGTTGGCGCAGCGCGACTTCCGGCTGTTCGTCGAGCGGCACGACGAACCCGGCGAGCACGAGCCCCGCCTCCACGAGTGTCCGCAGCTCTTGCTCGGCATCCGCCACCGCGCACCCCGTCTCGGCCGCGGCGGCCTTCGCCGCCTCGGCGAAACCGACCTGCGACCGGGCCGCGCGGATCAGAGCCTGTTGCGGAGCAGTCAGCTCCACGTCCGTACGCCACGGCCGCCGCGCACGTTGCCCGTCGAAGGACACGGCCGGGTTGAGCCGGACCGGTATGTGCGCGGCCACCTCCGGATCCGCCTGCCAGGCCACCGAAAGCGCCTCCACCGCCCACGTCTCGAAATGCACGCTGCGGCGCCGGATGCGGCCCGTCCCGGCGGCACGCAGCGTGTCCCCCGACTCGTCGAACCTCGCCCAAGCCACCGGGCCGAAGAACCCGATCGTGTCGTTCTTCGCGCAGTAGCGCTGGGCGTACCGTCCGAGCACCGCCTGCCGGTAGCCGCTGCGCCGCAACGGATTCCCGCTGTCCGCGGCTGTCACGTGTTTGGCGAGCCAGCTGCGCACAGCCGCTGGGTTCTGCCACGCCAGCGCCTCGACGAACCTCGGCTCACGCATGACCCGTTCCGCCGCGGCACTCTGCCCGTCCGCGTCGAGATCCGTGGCGGCGGAGAACCCCGCCAGCCAGTCGAACGGCATGCCGGCGCCCCTCAGCGCACTGAGCCGCCACAGCGACCAACCGGGAGCGAGACGGGTGAGGTGGCTCGGGCTCGTTCCGGTCACGGCTTGGCGCCCAGCGCGCTCAGTTCGTCCGCGAGACCCGCGAGTGTCGGGAACTCGAAGAGCGACGCGATGCTGAGGTCGATGGCGAACCGCTTGCGCACCAACGTCATCAGCTCCACCGCCGTGAGCGAGTTCCCGCCAAGGTCGAAGAAGTCGTCGCCGGGATCGATCTGCGGCATCCCGAGCGCCTCGGTCCACATCTCCCGCAGGGCCTCCAGCACGGAACCGGACCCGGCCGGCGCGGCGGGGACCACCGGTTGCGCGGCCGAGGACGTGACCTCAGGTTTCGCGGGCGTCAGTTCGGCAGCCGCGGCACGCACCGGCTCTACGGCGGTCACCCTGGTCGCGGCGCGGACCAGCGGTTTGCCGTCGCGGAACGGGGCGACGACGACCTGCCGCGGCGTCCGCGCCTCCAGCAGGCGGATGAGGAGAGCCACGCCCACCTCCGGGTCGATCCCGGTCTGCGGCGGCACGGCCTGCCTGCCGTCCTCGACGGCCACGTCCTGCTCGGCGGCGGACTCCGCCGTGACGTCGAACCCCTCCCCGACCCGGCGCATCGCGAAGCCGGTCACCTCGACCACGACCGCGCCGCCCTCGTCTACGAGGTCCACGTCGGCGGTGATCAGCCGCTCGGCGCCGGGACGCCTGCGGATGTGGCTGAAGAGCTTCGCGGGGATGCTCTCGTGCACCACCACGGACCGGTAGGTGAACGGCATGTGGAAGTCGTCGCGTTCCGGGTCGCGCACGAACGACGTGGCGGTGTCGAGCAACGTCGGGTGCAGCTCGTGCTCGGCGATCTCGGCGGCGTAGACGTCCGGCAGATCGAGCCACAACAGCTTCTCGTCCGCGGTCTCGGGGTCGAACCCGATGGTGGTGATGTTGTTCCACCTCGGCCCCAGCGCGAACAGGCGACGCGCGGTCTGCGGCGTCGGCGGACGGCGCCGGTCGCTCATCCTGGCCTGCAGTGCCCCCACGTCGACCTGGCGGCGAGGCCGGTCGGCCACGGCCGCAGTGCCGACCGTGTGGATCCGCACGTCGTCGCTCCGTGCCTCGGTGCGTGAGCTGACCACGAACCGCCAGCGCTCACCATCACGTTCGAAGGAGACCTCCAGGACGCGTGGCTCCTCCACCACAAGCGGTCGCTGGAAGACGACGTTGCCGAGCTCCACGGATCCCGCAGCGCCCGCGAGCACCTTCGCCCGGAACGCGCGCACCGCGAAGTCCAGGTACGCCGTTCCCGGCAACACCGCCCTGCCGTTGATCCGGTGCTCGTCGAGGATCGGGAAGCTCCGCGGGTCGAGCCGCGCGGACCACAGGTGTTCCGCCGCACCGGCGATCTTGCGCAGTCCGGGCACGGCCATGCCCACGGTGTTCCACGCGGGCCAGTTGATGCTCAGCACCCGGCCACGAGGCGCGACGACCGACTCCGCGTGCGCGTCCAGAAACGCGTTGCCCGCCGCGTAGTCGCCGCTGCCCAGCAGCCCGTCGACCGCGGCGGTGCTCGAGAACGACACGAAGAAGTCGAGATCCGCCTTGCCGCGCAGTGCTTCACCGAGTGCCAGCGTGCCGAGCACCTTCGGCGCCAGCACGGCGTCGGCGTCGTCGTGGCCGCGAAGGTGCAGCATGCCGCCGCCGGGGACTCCGGCGAGGTGCAGAACTCCGTGCAACGCACCGAACTCGGCGACCGCGATGTCCACCGCGCGGCGCACCGCACGTGCGTTGGTCACGTCCGCCGCCACCACCCGGCATCGCGCGCCGAGCTCCTCCAGCTCTTGCACGGCGTCGTGCACCCGCACCGTGTCCTGGTCACCGGCGCGCAGCAGGTCGTCGAGCTCGGCGCCCTCGGCGAGGCCACGGCGGCTCAGCAGCACCAGGTTCGGCCGCAAGCCAGTACGCACCAGTCCCTTGGCCACCTCGAGCCCGAGCCCTCCGGTGCCGCCGGTGATGAGGTAGACACCGTTGCGGCGCAACGACGTGCGCCCGTCCGGCACCGGGTGGTAGGCGTCGAACGTCCTCGTCCACCTGCGTCGTCCGCGCAGCGCCACGATCTCCGTGGTGTTCCACTGGACGAGCTCGGCGACGAGGTCGTCCTCGTCGATCCCCGCACCGATGTCGACGACCTTGCAGGTGACACGCGGCTCCTCGAGCGGGAGTGTGCGGGCGAGACCGTGCAGCACGGCCTTGACCGGGTTCACCGTCTCGCCACCCGACACGTCGACGGAACGATCGGTCAGCACGAGCACGTGCGGAAGACCGGCGGAGCCCGCCTTGCGCGCGCCCTGCTGGACGAGGTGCAGCAAGGTGTGGAAGGAGTCGTGGAGTTGCCCGGACACCGTCGAGGCGGCCGGAGGTTCCCACTCGCCGAGGGTGAGAGCGTGCACCACCAGGCCGGGGTACGAACCGCGCTCCGCCAACGCGGCGAACATCCGCTCGTGGTCGTCCGCGACGTGCGGCCGGATCTGGAAGCCACCACCGGCGGTCTCCCGGTAGCTCTCGGACCGGTGAACCGCGACGACCCTCATCCCGGCCTGTTGCAGCGCCGTGACGACGTCGACTGCCCTGGCGCGTTCGTCCGGCAACAGCACGAGCGCGGTCACCTCGCCCTCCACGCCGGTCCGCATGTCCAACGGCGTCTGCTGCCAGATCACGGTGGAGAACGGCGAAGGGTCATCCGCTCGTTCCTGGCCGCCGCCCGGCTCCGCGGCCACCGCCGGTGCCGCGGGCTCCTGTGCGACAACGGGTTCTGCGGTCTCGATCCAGCACCGCTGCCGCTCGTACGGGTAGCCGGGCAGCTCCACTCGCCGCATCGGCGCCGGGTCGAGCGCCGTCCAGTCGATCTCGTGCCCCTCGACCCAGAGCTGCCCGACCGCCGTCAGCACCGACTTCCACTCGCTCATGCCGGACCCGCGTCGGGGCAACGTCATCGCGACAGCGCTTTCGCCGTCGACCACCTGGGGGTGCTGCTTGGCCACGCTGGAAAGGACGCGCCCAGGGCCCACCTCCAGAAGGACCTGCGGGGCGTCGCCGAGCAGCGCCGACAACGCGTCGCCGAACAGCACGGACGCGGTGAGCTGGCCCGCCCAGAACTCCGGATCGGTCGCCTCGGCGTCGGTGAGCCGCGCACCGGTCGCCGCGGAGAACACCGCGATCTTCGGCGCACGCAGCTCGACACCGGAGAACGCCGCTTCGAACTCGGCGGCCGCCGGTGCCATCGACGGGCTGTGGAACGCGTGGGACGTGCGCACTCGCTGACCTGGCAGGCCGCGCTCGGCCAGCAGCTCGGCGAACCGCGCGATCTCGTCCTCCGCACCCGCCACAACGACCTGCCGCGGCGCGTTCACCGCGGAGACGGTCAGCGTGCCGGGCAGCAACGAGCGCACCTGGTCCTCCGGCGCGGAGACCGCGAGCATCGCACCGGCCGGCATGGCCGCCATCGCCCGTGCCCTCGCCGCCACGAGAAGCACCGCGTCGGGCAACGAGAACACCTCGGCCACCACGGCGGCCGTCAGCTCTCCGACGCTGTGACCGAGCAGGCGAACCGGTTCGACGCCCCAGGACCGCCACATCCGGCTGAGCGCGTACTCGACGGCGAAGAGCAGGGGTTGCGCGAGCGCCGTGTGCTGGAGTTCCTCGTCCGCCGCCGCCGAACGCCACCGCTCGCGTGCGGGAACACCTTGCTGCTCAAAGAGATCAAGGCACTCGTCGAACGCCGCGGCGAACACCGGCTCGGTCGCGTGGAGCTCCACCGCCATCGCCGCGTGCTGAGACCCCTGGCCGGGGAACAGGAAGGTCACCGGACGGCGGCCCCCGGCGGTACCCGACACCACCGCGGCCTGCCCGGTCAGCACGGCACCGGCTTCCCCGGCGTTCGCGACCACGACCGCCGACCTGACCGGATGTGCGGTGCGACCGTGACGCAGTGTCGCCACGGCGTCGGCGAGGAACACGTCGTCCCGCGCCGCGAGAGTCGTGGCGAGCTCGTCGCGCAGAGCGTCACGAGCCTGCTCGGACTTCGCGGACCACACGACGAGCCGAGGCCGTTCCACCGGTGTGGCGGACGGCCGCACCGGTGCCTCCTCGATGATCGCGTGGACGTTGGTGCCGCCGATGCCGAGCGAGTTGATCGCGGCGATGCGCGGCGATCCCTCGGTCCTCGGCCAGGCTCGCGTCGTGTCGTTGACGTGGAAGGGCGACTGCTCGAGACCGAGCTTCGGGTTGGGGTCGCTGAAGTTGATGCTCGCCGGGAGGGTCTCGTTCTCGAGAGCCAGCACGGTCTTGATCAACGACGCAGCACCGGCCGCGTGCCCCAGGTGGCCGATGTTGCCCTTCACCGAGCCCAGAGCGACGCTGCCGGTCTCGACGTCGGCGGCGAGCCTGCGGTAGGCGCTCGTCAGCGCGGCGACCTCGATCGGGTCACCGAGCGGCGTGCCGGTGGCGTGAGCCTCCACATAGGACACCTGGTCCGGCCGCACACCTGCCATGAGCATCGCTTCGACCACTGCGGCGGCCTGACCCGACACGCTCGGTGCGCTGAACCCGACCTTGTCCGATCCGTCGTTGTTGATCGCGGTTCCGCGGATCACCGCCCGGATGTGGTCGCCGTCGGCGATCGCGTCGCCCAGCCGCTTCAGCACGACCACACCGACACCGCTGCCGAAGATGGTCCCGTTGGCGTCGCGGTCGAACGGGCGGCAGTGCCCGTCGCGGCTCAGCGGGCTGCCCGGTGCCCACCAGTGTCCGTGGCCGACGGGGAACTCGACGTCGGCGCCTCCGGCGATCGCCATCGAGCACTCGCCGTTGCGCAGCGCCTGAATCGCCAGGTGAGCGGCGACCAGAGAGCTCGAGCAGGCGGTTTGCACCGTCATGCTCGGCCCTCGGAAGTCGAACTTGTACGACACGAGGGTGGCGATGTAGTCCGAGTTGTTCAGCACACCGAGCGAGATTCCCGAGGCGCTGCGGACCGCGCCACCCGCGGATCCGTGGAGCTCCGCGTACCGGTTGACACCGGCCGAGCCGAAGACGCCGACGTCGGCGATCCGGTGCGGGTCGTAGCCCGCGTTCTCGATGGCGGCGTGCGACGTTTCCAGGAACAGGCGGAGCTGCGGGTCGGCGAGTTTGGCCTCCTTCGGGGTGAACCCGAAGAAGCCGGGGTCGAACTGATCCACACCGGGGGCGAGCGCGACGGCCTTGACGTAGTCCGGGTCGGTCAGCGCGTCATGTGGCACCCCGATCGCGGCAAGCTCGTCGTCGGAGGGGAACGCGATGGTCTCCGTGCCGCGCTCGAGGTTCCGCCAGTACTGCCCGACGTTGCTCGCGCCGGGAAAGCGACCCGCCAGGCCGATGATCGCCACTGGCTCTGCGACGTCGTTCACTTCGTCCCCCAGACTTCTTGGTACAGCTCTTCACGAATTTGCCTGCGGCGCCTGGCCGCGTTCGACAGGTGCGGCACCGCCGGCCTCGCGACCGGCACGACCCGGCCGTCACCCTCGCCGTCGCTCAGGTAGGACGCCAGGGACCGGACGGTGGTGTGGGTGAACAGGGCGAGCACCGGCAGCTCCAGCTCCAGCTCGAGTGCCTGCCGGAGCCGGGCGTGCACCCGCAGCAGGGCGATGGAGTTGATCCCCGCCTCGAAGAAGTTCTCGTCAGGGCCGACTGCCCTGCCCGCGATGTCGTGCAGCACGTCGGTGATCACCGTCGCGGCCGGACGCAGAGCGGGGTCGGGCAGGCTCGCGAGCACGGGTTCGGCGACGATCGACTTGTGGTTGACCGTCGTGGCGATCTCCGCGACGACGTGCACGGCCGAGGGCACGGCCGCGGCCGCCAGCCTGCCGCGGAGGTAACCGCGCAGCTCCTCGGCCTGTACCGGGTCGTGCGCAACCGGCACCACCTGGAGGCTGAGCAGATCGTCTCGCAGTGCGACGACCGCCTGCCGGACGCCGGGGTGGCTCAACGCGACGTGCTCGATCTCGCCGAGCTCGACCCTCGTGCCGTTCACCAGAACCTGCCGGTCGGCACGCCCAGCGATGTGCACGAGCCCTGAAGGATCGAACCGGCCGAGGTCACCCGTGTGGAACAGGCGCACACCGGCGACACCAAGCGGGTCCGGGCCGAACCTCTCCTCCGGTCCGCTGCCCGCGAGATAGCCGCGAGCGAGGTGGCAACCGCGGACGACGATCTCACCGCGCTGGCCGACGCCGGCCGGCCGGCCGGAAGCGTCGAGCACGACGACATCTGTTCCCGGCACAGCGGAACCGATCGGCGCGGTGCCGGTCACCGCCGAGCCGACCACGTGAGCGGCGGCGATCTGCGGTGTCTCGGTGGTGCCGTAGGCGTTGATGAGCAGCGCGTCCGTGCAGGCGCGCAGCCGGCGCCCCAGATCCCCGTCGAGCGGCGCTCCACCGGAGACGACGAGGCGCACCGACGGCAGGAGCGCACCGGTGTGCGCCGCACCCGCCAGCAGCAGCTCCAGCAGGGCAGGGGTGGCGTGCAGGATCGTGATGCCGTTGTCGCGCACGAAGTCGAACACCTGCACGGGAGTCGCGAAGATCTCCAGCGGCGGTATGACGAGCACGCCGCCGCTCAGCAGCGGCACGAGCACATCGCGCAGGACCGGGTCGTGCCCGAGACCGCTCAGCAACGCGACGCGGTCACCCGGCCCAGGCCGGTACGTGTCGAGGTACCAGGTGAGACCGGCCGCCAGCGGACCGCTCTCGACGACGACGGCGGCAGGACGACCCGACGTGCCCGAGGTGAACAGCACGTGGCTCGCGCCAGGGAGGGCACGCGGTGCACCGGTCTCCGTCCGGTGTTCGGTTCCGCCCGCGAGATCGACCACCACGGCGGGGTTCAGGACCTCGTGGCACTCCTGTCGGCGTGCCTCCGGCAGCGTCGAGTCGACCAGCGCCGCGACGGCACCGGCCGACCAGGTGCCGAGCAACGCGACCGGGAGCCGGCCGTTGCGAGCACTCCTGAGCTCGACGACGGTGCCCGGCGACAACCCGGCGGCGAAGTCGGCGACCTGCCCGCGCAGCTCCTGATAGGTGATCACCTCACCGTCCGGCAGAACGACGGCCGGTGCCTCCGCGGTCGCCGCAGCGACCGCGTGGAAGCGCTCGGCCACGTCGAGCACGTGCAGCTCGCCGCCGAGGTCCGCGGTGCTCCGCCAGCCCGGCGCACGGGAGGTGCGCAGGCTCAGCTCCCCCACCGGAACATCCGGTCGTCCGAGGATCTGGTCCAGCACGAGGAGAAACTGGTCGGCGAGCTCTTCCCCGACATCACCGGGAACGCGATCGACGTTGTACACCAGATCGAGCACCAGGCCGTCGTCGCCGCGACGCAGGTACACGTTCAAGTCGAACAGCGCGGGAACCTCGGACGGCTCCACCGGCTCCACGACCAACTCAGGCAGCGACGGCAGTGGCGCCGCCTCACTGAGATCGTTCACCCAGACCTGGAACAGAGGTGACGAGTCCGGTGACGACGGCAGGCGCAACGCCTCCACCACCGCGTCGAAGGACGGCGTGTGATGCTCCATGGCGTCGATCCGCCTGCGCCGCACCTGCGACATCAGCTGGGCGAACGGGACCTCGGCCCGCACGTCCACCCGGATCGGCAACGTGTCGACCAGGAATCCGACGAGCTCCTGCTCCGCCATCGTGCGGCGACGGGACGCCGGCATGCCCAGGACGATCGTCTCCTGGGCCGTCCAGGCCGACAGCACGACCGAGACGCACGAGAGGATCGTCGTCGCGACCGTGTCGCCCTGTCGTTTCGCGAGCTCGCGGATCCGCGCGGTGCGGTTCGCGCCGAACCCGCGACGGTGCCGGCGACCGCGGAAGGCCGGGGTGTGCGGTGACGGAAGTCGAAAGGGCAGACCGAGCTCGGCCGGGCAGCCGTCGAGCGTCGCCTTCCAGTGCGCCAGATCCGCCTGCCACTGCTCATCTCCGACCCGTGCCACGGCGGCGGCGATGTGGTCCCGCAGATCCGGTGCCCGCTCCTGCCCGGACGGGTGCCCGGTGACCAGGGCGCGGTAGGCGTCGGCGACGTCTCGGAGCACCAGATCGACGGCCTGCTGGTCGGAGATCATGTGGTGCAGCGAAAGCACGAGCACCGCGTCCTGCGCCGACCGGAGCACGCCCGCCCGCATCATCGGTGCCTGGCCGGTGTCGATGACCACCTCGGCCACCTCGTCGGCGAACGCCGCCGCCGCATCGTCACCCACCCCCGCAGCCGCTTCCCGCACCAGCCACTCCAGCCGCGCGTCGTCGGCGTAGCGGAGCACCGGCTCAACGCCTGTGTCGTCGACACGGGCGCGCAAGGCGCTGTGCCGGCGCACCACGTCGTCGAGGGCGGCGGAAAGGGCGGCGAGGTCCAGCGCGCCTGTCATCCGCAGCGCGGTCACCACGTTGTACGCGGCCGACCCGGGATGCACCCGGCTCCAGACCCACATCCGGAGCTGCTCCGGGGCGAGCGGCGAACAGCCACCGTCCGCGCGTCCTTCCTGGACGGCCCGCGGGACAACCGGAGTCGTGGTGTCCACGAGCCGCCGCAGACCGGCCAGCGAAAGATCCTCGTCAAGCAACGCGGACAACGGCACCTCGACGCGGAGATGCTCGCGGCACCACGCGACCAGCCGGATCGCGGTCAACGAGTGCCCGCCGAGCCTCAGGAACCCGACGGTCTCAGGTTCGTCGCAGGCGGGTTCGGCCAGAGCCGACCACCACGCACCGGTGAGCTCATCGCCCGCGATGCGACCGGTGCGATCCTCGAAGAGGCCGGCCAGCGCCTTCCGGTCTGCCTTGCCGCTGCGGGTGAGCGGCACGCGGTCGACCCATCGCAGCACGGTCGGCAGGTACGCCCGCGGCAACCGTTCGCGGAGCTGGTCGCGGACTTCCTCGTCGCTCGGCCGGTTCTCCTCTGCGGGCACCAGGACGGCGACAAGCTCCGCGGGTCCTTCCCCAGGCCGCACCGTCAGCGCGACCGCGGAGCCGACCTGTGCGAGCGCGCCGAGCGCTTCCTCGACCTCTCCCAGCTCGATGCGGACGCCGCGGACCTTGACCTGGTCGTCCGCCCTGCCGACGAACTCCAGCACCTCGCCCGCGACGCGAACCAGGTCACCGGTCCGGTAGCAGCGGTCATCTCCGATCATCCGGAACGCCGCCGCGGTCAGCTCCGGCCGGCCGACGTACTCCAGCGCGACCGCGACGCCACCGATCCACAACTCGCCCGCGTCACCCGGCTCCACCTCGCGCTGCTCGGCGTCGAGGACGTACAACCGGACGTTGTCGATGGGAGCACCGATGGGCACCGGGTCGTCCGGCCGCAGCGACGACGGCACCTGCCAGCTCGTCACGTCGATCGCTGCCTCGGTCGGCCCGTAGAGGTTGTGCAGCTCCGCGCCGGAGAGCGAGTGGAAACGCGTGGCGAGGCCCGCTCCCAGTGCCTCCCCGCTGCAGAACACGGCCCGCAGGCTCACGCACTCCCCTGCTCGGGCCGTGTGCAGGAACTCCGCGAGCATCGACGGCACGAAGTGGCAGATCGTCACACCGTGGTCGATGACCAGTTCCGCCACCCTGGCGGGATCGCGGTGCTCGCCCTCTGCGGGGTAGACGCACCGGGCGCCGGACACCAGAGGGAGGAAGAACTCCCACCCGGCTACGTCGAACGTGCTGACGGTCTTCTGGAGGAAGACGTCCCGCGAGGTCACGTCGTACTCGCGACGCATCCACTGGATCCTGTTGCTCAGGGCCGCATTGCCCAGCAGCACGCCTTTGGGTGTGCCGGTGGAGCCGGACGTGAACAAGACGTACACGGGATCGTCCGGTGCGACCGGCGGTAGCGGACGCAGGTCCGCACTCGGAAGTGGCGGTGCGGCGGCAGCCCCGATCCACGGCAGGTCCGCGAACGGCTCAGGTCCGACAACGGCCACCGCCCGCGCCGCACGAACCATCCCGATGGCACGCGACGAGGGTTCGTCCAGCGCTATCGGCAGGTACCAGCAGCCGGCCTTGAGCACCCCGAGGATCGCGACGATGAGATCGACACCGCGCGGCATCCGCAGCACCACGGCGCCGCGGACACCACCGGTGAGCTCGAGCAGCCGCCTGGCGACGTTGTCGCTCGCGAGCTCCAGCTCCAGGTAGCTCAGCTGGTGATCACCGTCGGCACACGCGACGGTGTGGGGCGTCTGAAGCGTCCACGCACGAACGAGTCCGGGGATCCCGTACTCGCAGTCGATCTCCACGTCAGGGCCGGCGAGAGCGGCGGCCGGATGAGTCGTCTCGGCCATCGCGACTACCCGGTCGCCTTGGCGCGGGCGGCGATGATGTGCGAGGCCAGCCCGCGAGGCGTGGGCGCGGCGAACAAACGGCTCAGCTTCACCTTCACGCCGGCGATGCGACCCGCTTCGTTGATCAGTCGCGCCGCGAGCAGCGACCGGCCGCCTTCGGTGAAGAAGTGGGAGTCGGGGGTGAGATCCGATCGCTTGAGCAGACGCTCCCACAGCGCAACCAGCTGGGACAGCAGCAACTCGTCCATCTCGCCCTCCTGAGGGGAGACCTCGGTCGGCGGGGCCGTCACTTCCGCGGGGGCTGGAGCCCTGTCCGGCAACGGCAGCACGTCGTCCAGGCGTCGGTCCGGGCCGTCGGCCGCGGCCACCAGCAGCGCGCCGTACTCCGCGGCCAGCTTTTCCAGGTCGGCGCGGTCGTGCACCTCCCGGCTGAAGGTGATGCGGAGGCTGGCCCCGTTCGTCCCCGGCATGACGAGGAACTCGAAGTCGAACCGGCTGGCCCCGTTGTGCAGGCGGAACGTGCGCACCGGCCTCTCGTCGAGGCTCGCGTCCTCTGGCGTGGCGGCGGGCAGGTAGTTGAACATGTGCCGGAACGGCGTCGTGCGCCACTCGGCGGGATCACCCCTCAGGTGCTCGAGGAAGTCGTCCGCGGGCATCGCGCCGTTCCTCATCACCTCCACGAGCAGGTCGCGGGTTCGGCGGGCGAGCTCCGCGAAGCTCCACTCGCGGTTCACCCTCTGCCGCAGCGCGAAGGTGTTGGCGTGGTTGCCGATCGACGCGGCTCGGCGGACGCCGTGCACGTCGATGGGCACACCGACCACCAGGTCGTCCGCCGCGCCGTTGCGGAGCAGCAACAGGTAGAAGGCTGCGAGGTACACGGCGTTCTCGGTCGTCTTCGCCCGCTTGCTGAGTGAGCGGATCGCCGACACCGTGGTGTCCGGGAGGTCCAGCTGCAGCACATCGCCGTCCAGCGTCGGGCTCGCCGGCTCCGGTCGTCCGATGTGAAGCTTCATGCCCGCGGGACGTGCGCCGTCCAGCAGTTCCGACCAGAACGACCTGGCCTCGGCGGTGGGGGCGAGCTCACCGGGACCGGGCACCTCGTCGCTCCAACCGGGCGGGAGCGGGACGTCGTTCGAGAAGTGCGCGTACGCAGTGAGCAGGTCGTTGATCAGCACTCGGGACGAGCCCGCGTCGAAGACGAGGTGGTGTGCGACCGCGCAGAAGACGTCACCTTCCGCGGAGGGGAAGAGTCCCGCCCGGACGAGCGGGGAACCGTCGAGCGCGAAGGGACGCGCCGCGAACTCGGCGAGGGCATCGTCGAGCCCGTTGGCGGGAACGGCAACCGTCTCGATCTCGACGTCCACATCGGACAAGTACCGGCGCGGCACGTCGCCGTCCGTGCGGTAGACCGTCCGCAACGCCCGGTGCCGCGCGACAACGAGGTTCATCGCCTGCTGCATCGGCCACCACCTCACGTGTCCTTCCACGCGCACGCCGACCGGGATGTTGCTCACCCCGCTCACGGGCACCAACTGCTGCAGCAACCACAGCGACCGTTCCTTCTCGGTCACGTCCTGCACGGAGGCCGCACCTGTCGCGTCAAGCACCGCTGACCCCCAACTCCCGCCTGCACGCGCCCAGGAACTGGCTGACTTCGCGGCCACTCGTCACGCGGTGGTCGAACGTCGCCGTGATGGTGAACGGCTCACCGGGCAGCGACGGGTCGCCACCCACCCCGATCGCGAGCGCCTGCCGGTGGTTCAACAGCGGCTGGAACGACAGCACGCCGTCCATCGAGAGGTCGCTCACCGTGACGGTCGCGCCGGTGACGTCGGACAGTTCGAGGTCCGCGTCGACGTAACGGGCCATCAGATCCGCGACCCGCGCTTCGACGTCGTCGCCGTCCGCCTGGTCCGCGCCGTGCACGACGCCCACCTGAAGCCCGTCACCGAGATCGATCGCGACGCCGACGTTGATCGAGTCGTAGTGGCGGATCCCGTTGTCGTAGAAGGCGTTGAGGTCGGGGAAGTCGCACAGTGCGACCGCCACCGCGCGCACGAACAGAGCCAGTTGCCGCAACGACGGAAGATCCGCGTCCGCGCAGGAGGCGCGCAGCGCGGTTCCGTCGAACTGGACCGACAACGCCGCGTTGAGAACGTTGGCCGCCAGCAACCGCTCGACCTCCACCGTCTTGGCCCGGCTGAGCGGCACGATCCCATCGGTGCGCCCGGCGTGTGCCGAGGCGGACCGGTGCACTCGCTCCGCGTCGTCCAGCGTCACGAGGTCGAACCCGTCGAAGGCCAACAGGTCGATCCCGTGCTCGCGCACGAACGCCAGCGCAGATCTGGAGAAGCGGTCGGTCGAGGTGTCCTCGGCGCCGACGGCCTTCTCACTGCCGCGCAACGAGTCCGCCTCGGCTGCGGAGGAGCAGATCCGCGCCAGCACTCCGCCGACCGCGACGACCTGTCCCGCCGCGGCGACGCGCACCAGGTACCCGTCGCCGGGACTCGGAACCTCGACGGCGACCTTCGAGGTCTCCACCTCGACCAGGGGTGTACCGGCGGTGACCTCGGCGCCGTCGGCGGCCAGCCAGCTCACCACCTGCACGGCGTCGTCGTTCACGCCTTCCTGCTCGACGAGCACTTCAGTCGTCATCGTCTGAAACCTTCTGCCTTGTGTACAAGAGAATTCACGGAGCCGTCAGTGGTGACGCGAACACCAGGTAAGTGCCGACCGAGGCGAGCCCGAACGACGTGAGGCGGGCCGGCAGCAGGAAGCCGAAGCCCACGTGCATCGCCACGCCCATCGCCGCCGCGAACGGCCAGGTGGCAGGGAAGTAGAGCCCGGCAGGAACGAGGACCTCCAGGGAGATCGTGGCGAGCGCGGCAGGTCTCCAACGCGCGCTCAACCGGTCGTGGTCGCCGAGCGCGAAACCGCGGACGAACCAGCGGGGGAACCAGCTCTGCCGCTGGGGCAGCTCGTCCGAGACCAGGGTGAGGTGCTCCGCCACCCGGTGAAGCAGCCTGCCGCTGCGGAAGTCCGCCGAGCGGATCTTCCTCAGTGCGGTCGCCAGGTACATCTGCGTCACCAGGATCACGATCAGCAGTTGGACGAACGGATCCGTCACCGACGCCCGCTCCGCCTCGACGGCGACCGCGAAGCCTTCGCGCGCACCGTTCAGCACCGTCCGCCAGGTGAGGCAGTCGGCGGCACCGGGGCTGAGGGAGAGGAGCAGCGCACAGATCGCCAGCAGCGAGGTGTGGTTCTCCTCGTCGAACGTCAGCTCGAAGAACAACCACAGGGTGACCGCCGCCGCGGCGATCTGCGGCACCACACCGAGCAGCAGGCAGCCCGCCGCGACGAACTTCCCGACGTAGAGCACGCGGTACAGGCCAACGGACGGCGTCACCCTGGGATGTGCGCGCCGGTGCCGATAGCCCACAAATCCGTCCGCCCGCAGGAAAGTCCACGCGCCGTTGCGATGGTCAGCGGTGAACTTCGCCAGCACGGCGACGGCGAGCACCACGCGGAACGCGGACACGGCCATCGACGGGACAGCGCCGCTCAACCCGTTGGCCAGGTAGTCAGAGATCCAGCTCTCCATCGCTCACCTCCAGCCGGTGCACGCCGTCGGTGTCCACATAGGTCACGACACCTTCCGCATAGATCCCGTGGACGCCCCTCAGATAGCCGAGGAACTCGTCCACAGTGCCGATGTCGTGGTAGGAGTCGAACGTAACGAGGTGCCGCCAGTGGTCGATCGGTCCGCCGTCGTCGCCGTCGGAAAGCTGGAAACGCGAAAACGTGATCATCGTGAACATGGGCCACGACAGGAACCTCGGTCGCGCGCATACGGCCGCGTACCCGAGGTAACCGACGAATGCCAGCAGCACGAAGACTTTGAGGACGAACACCGCGGTCATGACACCGCCCCGGTCGCGGTTCTGCGCTCCTCGAACGAGCATCCGAGCAGCGCACCGCTGTCGTAGCTCACGATGCCGGACCGGCCGGAGAGTGCCCCGCGGGCCATGACGCCGGCGTAGCGCTCACCGATGACGTAGACGCCCCAGTTGACCGTGCGTTCGGCGGCGACGGGCGGCCAGCCCTCGACGAAGGGCTCGGCGGGCGCCTCCACGAGCCGCTGCACGACCGACTGCCGGCGAAGACCGTCCAGGACAGCGGCTCGCCACTGCCCGTCGGTCAGGTCGCGGCCCATCACGACATCCTGCCCGGACTGGGACATCCCGCCCTTGAGCACGAGCCTGGGCCGTTCGGCCGCGCAGTGCTCCAGCGCGTCGACCAGCTGTCCGTCCACAGTGGAGATCTGCTCGGTGAGCACGTGCGACCAGGGCGTGAACCGCGCGACCAGCTCGCGCTCCGCAGAGGTGAAGTCGCCGGCGTGCTCCCGGTGCCAGGGCAGTGCAAAAGCGCGCTTGCCTCCGGCCAGGTCGGCGGAGAAAGGCGCGAGCAGCACGACCTGGTCGTGTCGGCACGCGTCGAGGAGTGGCGTGACGAAGCGGTCCCCGGCCTCACCGCCGACGAGGTCGAGCAGGAAGAACCGCAGCACGACATCCACCCGCACGCCGGCCACGTGGACCTCTCCACCTGGGTAAGACAGCTCGTCGAGGCCACCGGCGACCGCGTGGTAGCCGTCCTCCTCCAGCAGCAGCGCCAAAAGCTCGAACACACCACGTGTGCGGGGCGATTCCCCTGGAGCGCACACGACCGCGATCCTCGCGTCCGCGCCCAGGCCGATGCGATCGAGCTCGGCCCTCAACACCTCGCGGAATGCCGAGCCGGGGTCGGTGAAGGTCAGATCGCGAGCGGCGACGAACTCCCCGACGTCGGGGATGGCTGTCATGGCCTGGCACAGCTCACCCGTGTCGACACCACCCACCGCGGCCATGTTCATCTCGATCGCGACGAACCCGTCGCCCGTGTGCAACAGGTCGGCGCGCCCGACCGGCCACCCGGTCGGATGCGCGGTGGCGAGCACCGCGTCGACCTGCGCGGGGGTAGCGCCGCACAACCGGGCGAACGACGCGAGGTCCCCACCGCACAACCGGTCGGGAAGCTCGTCGAGCAGGCGGTACAACGCGGGCAGGTCGCGGTCCAGTTCCTCGACCTGGTGCCGGTCCAAGTACACGGGCCGGGCGAGGTGTTCGACACCGAAGAGCGCACGCAGGCGCTGCGTGGCTCGCCACGAGGCTTCCGCGCGCTGCGGTCCGCCGTTCGCCTGGAACACCAGGTAGTCCTCGGTCAGCTGGTTCATCGCGACCCACCGGGGTCCAGGGGTCCGTGCAGACAGCAGCCGACCCTGGCGCCGGAGGGCATGCTGACCATGCCCTCGGCCGCACCGACCAGTCCCCGCACGGCGAAACCCGCGAGCTTGTCGTCCAGCACGAACGGTGACCACAGCACGGTCAGTCCCCCGTCCGGTCCGGCCTCGAGAGCAGGCCGCACCCGCTGCTGCAGCACATGCGCCTCTCCGCTCGCCACCGCCGCGTCCAGGGCCTGCCGCCAGTCGGCCGGCGAGACGGTGGAACCGATGACGACGCCCTGCCCGCCGTGCCTGCACGCGGGTTTCACCACGAGATCGGCCTGATGGCGTTCGGCATGGCCCAGCACGGCCGCGAGATCCAGGCCCTCCTCCGGCCGGGACCGCAGCATCCTGGTCCACGGCACCAGCCGCGCGACGAGCGCGGTCTCGTCCTCCGTCAGTTCCGCCCGGTCGGCGAGTGAACTCACCAGCGCGAGCGCCCCCTTGCTGCCGTAGATGTCGCCGTCGAACGGGGTGAACATCGCGACCGCGCCGTCGTCGTGCGCGCGGAGCAGCGGTTCGAGCGCAGCCAGGTTGCCGGCTTCGCCGACCTCCTCGATGTTGACGAATCTCCACACGACGTCGACCACCTTGGTGCCGTACCGGAGCTGCCCGTCGCAATAGGACAGATCGGCGGCATCGCAGACGAAAGCGTCGAAACCGCGGTCGGCGAGCAGCACGCAGTAGAACTCGGCGACCACGCGGTCCGCCTCGGACAGGCTCATGCCGCACACGGCGACGACCTTCGTCTCGAGGGCGTCGCGCTCGCGCAGGTGGGCCAGCAGCATGTCGGTGTAGTGGTCGAGCGGGTCCTCGAGGACGAGACCGTGGTCGTGCGCGAACCGCCCGACCACCGGGTCCTCCAGCATGACGGCGCCGATCTCGCCGCTCTCGAACAGGCCGACGGAGCTGGTCATGTTGACCTCGATCACCCGGAAACCGTCCTCTGTGAGGAACATGTCGGGTCGGGCGAACCGCGCAGGCAGGCCTCGGCTCGCCCGCAGCGCGACCTCGGTCTGAACCTCGTCGAGCCCGACGAGCCGGGCGAACTGCCTGAGGTCGCCACCTGCGACGCGTTCCGGTAGAGACCTCAGCAGGGTCAGCAGGGCGACCAGGTCCGCCTCCAGGGTTCGAACCCGGTCGGTGTCGAGGAAGACGGGACGAGGCAGGTAGCGCGCGTCGCGCACGAGCACCCCGAGGGTGTTCGCCACCCTCGAGGACAACGGCCCGGAGGCAGCGCGATCCGCCAGGTACCGCTCGGTCAGCTCAGCGCTCATCGGCGGTCACCGCCACCGGCGTCGCGATTTCGACGCACGGTCGAACCGCACGCGAGAATGCCCCCACCAAATCCCCCAGAAATTCCGGCGCCCATGACGCCCAGGCAAGAAACCCGTGCCGAATCTCTCCCGCACCGTAGCACGGCGACACCACACAAGGAAGGACGTACAACACTTCTCAGCTTGAGACGGCGCTAGCCGTGCAGTACCGTGAGAGCTATCCCGAAACCGCGCACCCTGGGGGCGATCTAATGGCAGGGCAGACTCAGAATGTGCCACCGAAGGCGGATCTCACGGAAACTACGGAGATCATTGTCGAAATATTTCGGGAACTCCTGAAGAGGGACGACGTCGATCACGACAGCAGCCTCGCTGACCTCGGTGCCACCTCGCTGACGGCCGTCCGGATCCGCTCCCGCATCCGGTCGCGCCTCGGCAAGTCGATCGAGCTGATGGACATCATGGAGAACCTGCGTCCACGAGAGCTGGCCGTCGTGACGGCGGGGGCACCCGAATGGCTCGGCAAGCGCCGCTGAGCATGAGCCTCCTGAGCCCGCGGCAACCACGGGCTCAGGACTCACGGTCAGCGACCCGACAGCACAACAGGGCGCCTGAGCTGCCTAAACAAGGCCGAACAGACGTCTGCCACACCGGCGGCGCCGAGCAGATGACCACCGCCGACATCGATGCGGACGCATCTCCGCGCGAACTCGGGCGCCACCTCGTACGCGGTGTCGTACACGACCACGGGCCGGGAGCCTCGCCCCACCAGCGGCACACCGCTCGCCGCCATCAGGTAGTCCAGGTACGAGGCGAAGCGCGACGAGAGCTCGTCGACCACGTCGTCCTCCAGCTCCAGCCGCTCGACCACGACGTCGAGACAGGAACGGTATCGAGCCAGCAGCGCCTCCCCCAGCGCGACAAGTTGCACCTCACCATCCGGGAACAATGCGTCCAGCCATCGGAGCTCGCCTTCGACCTCGAGTTCCGTCAGTCCTTCGTCCAGCGCGCGGACAGCGTCCACGAACTCCCCGCGAATGATTTCCGGACTCACCACGAGAGGGTTCAGAAGAATCAATTTCGGTTCCAGTGAAAATCTCTCAGCCAGCCGGTCGACAAGAGCCACGGCGAATGATGCGCCAGCGCAGTAACCCATCACTCCGACAACAGAGCCGGCACGCGCCGCCACCCCGTCCAGCCAAGTCGAGAGATACCGTTCAGGATCGACCGACAACTTTCCCGACCGCCCGGGGCCGACCACCTCGGTCTCGAGCACGGCCGCGTCCACCTCGAACTCACGGGCGAGATCGGCGAAGGACGCGTCGGGCCGTCCGAGCGTGAAGTCGACCGCCAGGACGATGTCGCCACCGTCGTGCGAAGCCAAGGTCTTCCAGCCGTCGATGTGCACGCATCCCCCAAGAGTTCCAAGACGACCGTCAGCTCGCGTACTCGATCGTTCCGTCGCGGCGACCGCGGGTGACCATCAGCTGGAACCCGATCGCGGCGAGCGCACACCACCCGGCGGCCACGACCAGTTCCAGCGCGAGCTGGCTCACGACGAAGCCCGAGGCGCCGTCCCGCACGTAGGAACGGATGGCCCTCAGGCCATGCGACATCGGAAGCAGGTCGATCAGCCCCTGCAACCAGGGCGGCCAGAATGCCGTGGACACGTTGACCCCGCAGAAGGTCGCCAGGGTCAGGTAGCTGACGTTCAACGCCAGGAAGCGCGCGGACGGGAAGCCCAGCACCACCGAGGCGATGCACGCGCCGTAGCAGTAGCACCCGATGCCGACCACCACGAGCATCAACGGGACGGCCAGGACGTTCGGCCAGGGCAGCCACACGCCGAAGATCGGGGGCAGCAGGAGGAACGCCACCGTGGACGCGGCGACCCCGGAACCCAGGTAGACGACACCGCGTCCCAAGTAGACGGTCAGATGCGTCGCCGGTGCAGCGACCATCAGCGGCAGCGTTCCCGACTGCCGCTCGCCGGTGGCCATCAGGATGATCGCCATCGCGTCCATGGCCAGGATCGAGACCGCGTTGCCGATCAGGAGGTAGTCGACCTGTTCCTGAGAGCCCAGCAGCCTGCCGATCACGGCGTAGAAGCACACCTGGATCAGCAGCCTCGAGACCCAGGTGAACGTCCACGTCTTCCAGGTGTAGAACGCGGTGAAGATCTTCCACGACGCGAGCGTGGAGTGCCGCAGAACCCGCAACTGGTCATGCATAGGTGACCGTCCCGATCTCGCGCGCCCGCCGCAGCGTGGCAGCGAGGAGTGCGCGCCCCGCGACCAGGGCCAGCGCGCCGAGCACGGCGATCGCCAGCAACCGCAAGGCTTCGCCGCTCACCGGCGCGTCCTTCATCGAGTCCCTCATCAGATCGGCGGACCACGACAGGAAGACCAGACGCGACAACGGTTCCACGAAGCCCGGCAGGTAGGAGACGGGCACCATCACGCCGGACAGGAGGTAGATCGGGAAGCTCAGGAAGTTCTGGAAGACGTCACCGTTGCGGCTCAGCAGCAACGCCGCGGCGATCAGCAGGCTGGTGCCCGCCATCGCGAACAGCGAAGCCACCATGGTGAGAGCGAACAACCAGGGATGATGCACCGAGGGAGCGACGTCGAAGAACAGCCACCCCAGCAACCACGTCTCCCCCAGCGGGATCACGCCGAGCGCCATGACCGCGGCGATGCGGCCGAGGAACACCGGATGCAGTTCTCGCGGCGCCGACATGCCGAGCTCCAGGGAGCCGATCCACCGCTCGCCGCTGATGACATCGCTCGCGAGGCTCATCGAGAAGGTCCACAACCCGATGAGAGCCGGCGCGATCATGGCCGCGGCGGCGAGGTCGGGGCGGGCGGCGTGGATGACGATGGACAGCAGCATCACCGTGGTGAACGGGATCGTGCACAGGGTCATGAGGCTGTCGGGCTGCCTGCGGACCAGCCACAGCTGCATCCGCACGCCCGTCAGGAACCCGCGCATCGGCTACACCCCCATCCCGCGCGAGCCGATCACGTCCAGGTAGACGTCCTCGAGCGTCGGCTGCACCACCCTGACCGACCGGATCCCGTTGCTCAGCAGGAAGTCCACCACCGAGCGAGCAGAGTCGTCGCCGTCGGTCTTGACACGCAGCAGACCGTCGCGCTGCACGACGTCGACGACACCGGGCAGACCACCCAGATCGAGATCGGTGTCGTCGGCTTCCACCCACCGGTGCAGCGCCGACATCTTCGCCAGGCCGCGTGGCGTCTCCGTCGCGACGACCTTGCCCTTGTCGACCAGCGTCACGCGGTCGCACACCGCCTCGGCCTCGGCCATGTCGTGCGTCGTGATGAGGATCGTGCGCCCTTCCGCCCGCAGCTCCGCGATCAGATCGCGGAAGTCGTGCGCCGAAACGGGATCCATGCCAGTGGTGGGCTCGTCGAAGAGGACCAGCCGGGGGTCTCCGATCAGGCCACGCGCCAGGTGTACCCGCTGCTTCATGCCGCGCGAGTACGTCTCGACGAGGTCGTCGGCCCTGTCGGCCAGCCCGAGCCGGTCCAGGAGCTCGTCGCAGCGACGCTGCGCCAGCTGATCGGGCAGCTTGTACATCGCCGCCCAGTAACGCAGGTTCTGGCGGGCGGTCAGCTTCCAGTACAGGCCCCGTTCACCGCCGAACACGATCCCGATGAGCTCGCGCACCCGCGGCGCCTCCGCGACCACGTCGTGGCCGAGCACCTCCGCGGTGCCCGCGGTCGGCAGCAGGATCGTCGAGAGGATCTTGCACAGAGTGGTCTTGCCCGCGCCGTTCGGTCCCAGCAGGCCGTGCACCTCACCCTGCTCGACCGCAAGGGAGAGCTGGTCCAGCGCGACGACCTCGGCACCCTTCGGCCGCCAACCCTTGCCATTGCGGTACGACCTCGTCAGGCCGGAGACCCGGACGCTCATCGCACTTCCTTTCCTGAGAGCGCCAAGTCGTTCCTCCCGGCAGCACGTTCGCGGTGGACTGTCCCTTGTGGAACAGCGCGGAGCCGGCGCGGCCGCGGGTTCGTGTCCCAGCGCGCGGACTCCTTGGGTCAACCTGGTCAACGGCGGGCCTCGCGGACAGTCGCCACTTTGGGGGACATGGTGGTGTCCGGACGTCGCGGCAGACTGTGGTCAACCGATCCCGGGAGGACGAGTTGGCACGTCAGTCCACGTGGACGCCCCCGTTGTCCCACCCGCCGGCCGTGCTGCCGCCCGAGGTTTCGGAGTGGCTGGACGCCAACGCGTGCGTGACCCTCGCGACGCTCGAACCCGACGGTCGGCCTCAGCTGTCCGTGCTCTGGGCCAAGCAGGAGAACAACACGATCATGATGGCGACCGTCGCCGGGCGCCGGAAGCACCGCAACCTCCTGCGCGACCCGCGGGCCACCGTGCTCATCACCCCACCTGGCAGTGGCGACCACTACGTCGAGGTGCGCGGGGTCGTTGATATCGTCCTCGACGGCGGACGAGAGCTGATAGACGAACTGCACGAGCGCCAGCGGGGCAAGCGGCCGTACCCGTGGGACGGCGAGGACGACGTGCGCCTGGTGCTGAAGCTCGTCCCGGACCGCGTGCTCGTGTTCCACGGATGAACTGACTGCTGACAACAGGGGAACGCGGTGATCGAGGTTCCGGCCAAGTTCGTGCAAGCCACGGCGCACCGAGAGGGCGAACCGGGTCTCCGGTGGATCGAGTCGCTGCCCGTCGTCGTCGGCGAGCTGCTCGACCGGTGGTCGTGTCACGTGACAGGACCCGCAACGCACGGTTTCGTGGCCGTCATCGTGCCGGTGCGGCGGGCCGACGGCTCCGACGCGGTGATCAAGGTCTCCTGGCCCCACCCCGGCAACGTCGCGGAACCCTTCGCGTTGGCAGCGTGGGCTGGGCGAGGCGCGGTGAGGCTGCTCGAACGCGACGACGAGCGGTTCGCGATGCTGCTCGAGCGGTTGGCACCGGAGTCGCTCGGTTCGGTGGACGACGTCATCCGCGGTGTCGCGGTGGCCGGTGAGCTCGCCCGTCAGCTGGCCGTGCCCGCGCCGCCGAGCGTCCCCGCGCTGGCCGAGGTGACGGCGCACTGGGAGGAGAACCTGGAGGCGGAGTCCGAGCTGCTCGGGCACCCGCATCCGCACCGCGTCCTGGACGCCGCGCTCGCCACGGCACGTGAGCTCGGCCGTGACCAGCCGCGCACCCTGGTGCACGGCGACCTGCACTTCGGCAACATCCTGCGAGGTGACCGCTCGCCGTGGCTCACCATCGACCCCAAGGGGTGGGCAGGCGACCTGTCCTACGACGTGCTGACGTTGCTGCGCGCCCGCTGGGCGGATGCCGTCGCCGAGCCGGACCTCCGGCGGGCGCTGCTGCGGCGTGTCGAGGTCTTCGCCGACGCGGCCGGCGTCGATTCGCAGCGCGTGCGCCGCTGGGCCCAGGCACGGGCCGTGGCCGAGGCACAGGTGAGCAGGAGGTACCGGGAGCCGGCGGAGATCACCGCGGTCTGCGACGAGATCGCGACGTTGCTGGCGGACTGACCTCGGCCGCCTCACCGCCGCCACGCGGGCGGTGAGGCGGCCGAGGTCAGCCGGAAACGCGTTCCAGGTGATCGCTCAGCACCGCGGCGCGGGTGAGCTCCGCCTTGTTGCCGAGGTCGAGCTTGGACCGGATCCGCTTCACGTAGGTGTCCACCGTGTGCCTGCTGATGCCCAGCCTGGTCGCGATCTGGCTGTGCGTGAGACCCCGCGCGATCTGCCGCAGCACCTGCCGTTCCCGCGGCGAGAGGCTGTCGTCCTGCGGACCGGCTGCGACGTCCTGCCGCTTCTGCCGTTCCTGCCAGTACTGCCCGCCGTTGGCGACCGTCCTCGCCGCGTCAACGATGTTCTCTGTGCTGGCCCTGCGATCGACGGCGCCGCGCACCCCGGCGTTCAGGTAGGCCGCGGCCAGCTCGTCGTCGATGTCCTGGGAGAGCAAGAGCACAGGCGCGATCCCGGCGGTGCTCGAGACCACCTCGGACAGGCTGGCCCGGCTCAGCGCCTGCGGATCGACGAGGAGCAGGTCAGCGCGCCACGGCACGCCTCCGTCCCAGTCGAGAGCGGTGCCGATGACGTTCAGACCGTTCTCGGTGAGCACAGTGGACAGACCCGCCAGATATACGGGTGAGCTTTCCACGACGTGAACCTTGATCATTTGTGACGTCCCCCCAGACCTCGTGCTACCGGTTTCAAGCGCAGTCGGGTTCGAGGAAGTCGCAAGGAAATTCGCACGCAGTGAGAGCGCGGGAGATGCTGCGGCGGGCATGCCGATTTTCGACCGGAGAATCCAGTGGATTCCGGACAATCATGGATAACGCAGACTCAAGGAGTCAAAACGCCAACGTGCCCCCCAGGACAACCACGACGTGCGCGTTCACTTGCTCCTCGAGACAGCCTCCCAATGCGCTTGTCCACAACAGACAGCAGTTCTAGCAAGCCGTCTGCGCTGTGGTCAAGGACGGTCACGGAGCGCGACAGTGTGACGAAGACGTCGGCTGGATGTGTGCAACTGAAACCGCGCACACATCTCAACACGCCCATCGGCGGGCGCGACGTGGACTGCAGGCAATTTTCGTGCGAGACGGCGTTCTACCGCATGTCCCCCAAAGCCGTGACGACCTGATCGAGCTGTCCCGCGTTTTCGTGACGCGACCGCGTCATTCGGTGATCAGTAGGTTCGGCGGCGACCGCACCCCTTCTCTGGGGACGTGCGGCGGACCTGCTCTGTCCGCTGTGGGCGGCTCGATTCCGGGGGGATGAGTGACTGGCTGCGGTACGACCGAACCACCGCCCGCGCATCATGACGGACGACGGATCCTCGTCACGGGAGGCGCGGGGTTCATCGGCGTCTGGCTGTGCCGCGAGCTCGAGCGACTCGGCTTCGACATAGTCGTCGTCGACGACCTCCGCACGACGCCTCTGCAGCGACACGTAGGAGAGCTGCGGTGCAAGTCGGTCCTCGACATGGACCTCGACGACCTCGACGGGATCTTCGCGGTATACCACCTCGCGTCGCGCAAGAACGTTGCGGAGTCGCACCACCAGCCGCTCGAGTACCTGGAGAACGTCGACGCTGCGGGCCACCTGCTCCGGCTGTGCGCACAGGTGAACATGCCGCGCGTGGTGATGGCCAGCAGCTGTGAGGTCTACGGGATCGCCCCCGCGCTGCCCACAGCGGAGACCGCCCCACTCGCACCGCGTTCGCCCTACGCGCGCACCAAGGTCGCGCTGGAGATGCTGGCGCATGCCCACCACCAGGTGAGGTCCGGCGGATCCGATGTCACGATCGCGCGCTTCTTCAACGTGTACGGGCCGGGTGAGCGACCGGACGCCGTCGTACCGGCGCTGTGCCTGGCCGCAGCGGACGCCGACCGGCTGGTGATCGAGGGGTCGGGCACTCAGCGCAGGGACTTCTCCTACGTCACCGACGTCGTCTCGAAGCTGGTGGCGTTGCTCGACACCACGGAGCTTCCTGTCGTGAACATCGGCTCCGGCGAGTCGGCGTCCGTGCTGGAACTGGTCGAGCTCGTCCGCGGGCTGAAGCCCGGTGTCGAAGTGGAGTGGCTGCAAGGACGCCCGCACGAGATCCCCGAGTTCCTCGCCGACACGGCAGTGGCCACCCGCCATCTCGGCGACCTCGGTCCGGCCGTGGGCCTGCGTGAGGGCGTCGCACGGACCTACGACTGGTGGGTGAAGCAGGTGCGCACTGGTGTGCGCGCCCCTGAACTGGTGGGAGATCCGCACTGATGTCCGGTTACAGCGCACCCGTGCGTGCCAGTGTCGACGTGACGTACGCATGCGACTTGCGGTGCATTCACTGCCGTACCAACACCGGGGAGATCCCCGCGCACATCCGGCGCAAGATGCTGAACATCGAGCAGCTGCAGCAGGTGCTGCTCGAGCTCGACCGGATGGGCACGTTCGAGATCACGCTGACCGGCGGCGAACCCACCATCCGCAAGGGTTTCTGGCGACTGCTGGACGTGGTGCCGAAACTCGAGTACGCGAAGGTCACGCTGATCACCAACGCGGCGAACGTGACCCGTGAGCAGATGGACCGGATCATCGACAGCGGCATCGACTCGATCAGGGTGAGCGTTGACGGCACCCGCGAGACCTTCGAGGCCGTGCGCCTGCTCGACATGTTCGACCAGGTGATGGAGAACTCCGCGTACCTGCGAGAGCGCGTGCGGAGCTTCAAGGTGCTCACGACGGTCATGAAGACCAACCAGCACAACGTCTTCGAGCTCGCGCACCACCTGAGGCGGAACGGGTTCCGCCGGCAGGACCTCATCCTCGTCCGCGCTCACGGACGCGGTGGCCGGAACCGCCTGCTGCTCACCGAAGCCGAGACGATGGACGTCCACCGCAAGGTCACCGAGTTCCGCCGCGAGGTACCGGCGAGCGACTTCGACCTCAACCTCAACGCGCCGTACCTGATCCCCGGCGAGGAGATGCCCGGGTACCAGGACGTCGTGATGTTCCCGTACATGGTCAAGGACAGCAGCGTCGCGATCTCCGCGACCGGCGACGTCACGATGAGCCGGCTCTACAGCGCGCATCCGCTGGGCAGCACCAAAGAGGCCTCGCTCGCCCAGATCTGGGCGGACGGGCAGCAGCAGCTCGTCAGCGAGCAGCAGGAGTTCACCGACGACAAGCTGCGCGAGATCTTCTGGGACTTCGCCGCGGCCGAGCGCGGCACCAGCGAACCGATCATGTTGACCTCTCTGCTCGACAGGCAGATCTTCGAAGGCTACGAGGTGAAGTAGTGCGGATCGTCGTCACGGTTTCCGATCAGGCGTGGGGCGGGAAGCACCGCTACATGTTCGACATCGCGGCTGGGCTCCAGCAGCTCGGGCACGAGGTCGTCGTGGTCGCCGAGTCAGGTGGCCGCATGGCATCCCGGTGCCGCGCCGCCGGGATGCCATGCCTCGAGTCGCCGCCGTTCGCGCAGCAGCCGGATGCTGCCGCCGAGGTGGTGCGGACTGCGTTGTCGTCCGCACCGGCCGGAGTGCTGATCGCGACCGGCCGGCACGACATGGCCGTGGTCCACACCGCGGCGCCCGTCGGCGAGAGTGCCTCGCCCGTGGTGGTCTTCCGTCACTCGGCGTTCGAGCTCGAGCAGGACGGGCCCGCCCGCGCTCTCCTCGACCGCGCGGACCTCGTGTTCGCCACGTCACGGGAGCAGCTGGAACGCCAGTTCCCCGCCGACCCCCGCGCCGAGGTGCTGATGAGCGGCGTGAGCCAGTACTGGCGCGAACGAACCGCCGCGGTGGACCGCGGTGCCGCGAGCGAGAGGCTCGGTGTCGCACCGGACGCGTTCGTGTTCGCGGTGCTGGCACGCCTTTCCTGGGAGAAAGGCGTCGACCGCGTGCTGAGGGCGTTCGCCGCGCTCGGACCGGATGCGGAGGACCCGGTTCTGGTGGTGGCGGGTGACGGTGAAGAGGCCGACGCGATCGCCCGCCTCGCGGGCGAGCTCGGGGTCGCTGACCGGGTCCGTCTGCTCGGCCACGTCGACGACGCGGGTGTCGCCGACGTGATCGTCGCCGCCGACGCCGTCGTGCTGGCGAGCACGGTTGCCGAGACAGGACCGTTGGTGCTGAAGGAAGCCATGGCCGCCGGACGCGCCGTCGTGGCGTCACGCATCGGTGGCATCGGCGAGTTCGTGACCGACGGCGAGAGCGGGCTGCTCGTCGGAGATGACGACGAACTCGTGTCCGCGATGCGCGCACTTACCCTGGACGCCAGTCTCGTGGCACGGCTCGGAAAGCGCGCGCAGGCGGTGATCGAGGAAGGTCATCTCCTCGAACGACGGGTGCGGCACCTCGGCGACCGGCTGAGCGTGCTCGCGATCCGCGCGCTGCCGCTGCACGACGTGCTCGGCGAGCTGTCGTTCGACGAGGTCCGGTGCCGTCCAGAGGCTGCCTCGGGTCTGGTCTTCGTGCCTCACACCTCGCAGCTCACCGAACTCGACAGCCGGACGTTCGACGTGGTCGCGGCTGCGGTGGGCGACGCGGACCCGCGCGCGGTCGCGACACTCGGCGACACCGACGCACGGGCGACCGCCGAACTGCTCTACGACATGGGCGCACTGTCCCACGCCGGCTTGCGGAAGGCCGTGAGCGGCAGTGGGTGGTGAGCGCAGGCCGCTGGTGGTGTTCTGCGTGGACGGCGGTGTACCGGCCACGATTCGCGAGCACGGCTTCTTCGCCTACCAGCGGCGCCTTCGAGGGGTACCGCGATCCGGTCCGGTACCCCTGCGCTCCGTCTTCCCGTCGTCCACTGCACCCGCTCACGCGTCGTTCCTCACCGGTGTCCATCCGGGCGAGCACGGCATCATCGGCAACAGGTTCTTCGGCACGGAGTCCGCGGAGGTGATCCGCGGGCTCGCGGCCAACCCCTACCTCTCCGTGCACCCGTACGAGTCCTCATCGATGACCGCACCGTCCCTCGTGGACTGGTTCGCCGAACGCGACGCCCGGCAGGCCGCAGTGCACTTCCCGCAGACCTTCTCCCGCGACGGCAACGGGATTCCGAGCCTCTACTGCCTGTACGCACCAGCTCGACAGGTCCAGGTGGAGGCAGCGGAAGAGCACGCGGTCCTCACCTACTTCGGACACGACGTCCACATCCGCGTGACTCGGCCGGCGAGCGAACAGGCGCACGTCGAGATCATCGGACCGGGCTCGTCGGGGCGGGCTGTCGTCGGACGTGGCGCACCAGCCAGGGTGGACGTCACGTTGCCGATCGGCGAGCTGTCCGTGCCCGTCTCGCTCGGTGACGTGGCGGGGAACGAGGTTCGCCTGCTGGTAGGCACAGCGGTGCTGGTGATCAAGTCAGGTGGCATCGCGCTCCCGTCGGCGCCGGGCGCCGGTCCGAGCTCGCTGGAGCTCTCCTACCCCGCCAGCACCGGCCACGACTTCCACGAGTCCCCGCGAGCGGAGTGGGTGCGCGACACAGTGCTCCACGCCGTGGACGCGCACCGGCCTCATGTCCTGTTCGCCCGCTTCAACCAGGCCGACCACGCCCAGGAGTTCCTGCACTGGCACGCGGTGCGAGCCGGTAGCGCCGAATCCGCGGCCGCACGGACGCAGATCCTCGACACCTACTCGTTGATCGACAACTGCATCGGCGAGATCATCGGCCACATCGGGGCCGACGCCGACTACGTGTTCTTCTCGGACCACGGCATCGACTACGTCGAAACGCATCTGGCCCCGAACGCGGTCCTCGCCGACCTCGGTCTGGCGGACCGGTTCGTGTTCCAGGGCGACAGCAACGTCGCGTACCTGTACGGCGAACGACCACCGAGCCCCGCGGAGCTGACCGCGGTCGTCCGTGCGGTGTGTGCGGTGGACGACACGATCCAGCCGATGGACCAGGACGCCCTACGCGCACACCTGCTGTGGACCGGCAGTCCGCGAACCGGCCACTTCGCCATCTCGTGCGGCGCCCATCGCGAGTTCGTGTACTCACCGGGAAGCGGGGCGACCGAGCGGGTGCGCTCCGCTTCCCACGGCTACTTCCCCAGCCACCCCGCCATGAGCGGTTTCTTCAACGTCATCGGACCTGGTGCCGACGACGTGGTGGTTCCGACTGGACTCGTGGACACCGCCGCGGTCGTGCGGCGGCTGTGGAGCGCACAGGAGGCTTGACATGGCGAGAGCGTTCGAGCTGTCCGACGCGTTCGGGTTCGTCCTGCCAGGTGACGTGGCACTGCATCCGGACGGCTCGGCGGTCGCGTTCACCCTGCGCACCGCCGACCGCGAGAAGGACGCGTGGGTGCAACGGGTGCACGTCGTGGGAACCAGCGAACACGACGGAGAACCCGTGCTCGTCGGCGACGGACCTGGTGGCTCACCGAAGTGGTCGCCGTGCGGGACCTGGCTCGCCCACAGCGTGAAAGGATCCGCCCCACTGCGGCTGTGGTCGCCCATCGACGGGCGCACGCGCTCACTGCTCGAGGGTTTCCGCGGTGTCGGCAACCTGACGTGGTCGCCTGACGGAGGCCGGATCGCCTTCGTGGCACCAGATCCCGGCGGGCTGGCTCCGGACGCGCTCGCGCCCAGGGTGGTGCGTGAGATGGTCTACAAAGTGGACGGTGCAGGGCTGGTTCCGCCGGCGCGGCGACACCTGTTCATCGTCGAGGTGGCGACCGCAGAGACGCGCAGACTCACCGACATCGCCTCCGACGTGCAGGCTCTCTCCTGGTCACCGGACGGCAGCCGGATCGCCTTCGCGGCGGCTCTCCACGCGGGCCGGGAGTTCGACCGCGTGACGAACGCGTTCGAGCTCGACGTCGCGTCCGCGGAGCTGCGCCAGCTCACCGACTGGAACGGCACGGTCACCTGGACCGCCTGGGACGAGGCGGGAACGAGTCTCTTCCTCGCGGGACAGCACCTGCCAGGCCCCAACCGCAATGCCACCCTCTTCCGCCTGTTCCCGGGCTCGGGGAAGCCTCTGGACCTGCTCCCCGGCTTCGACCGCAGGGTCGTGGTGCCCTCCGGCAACGGCCCTGGCGCAGTGGTGTTCCTCGCTGACGGCAGACTGATGTTCTGCGCACGGGACCGCGGCCGCACGTTGCCCTACACCGTGGATCCGGACGGCGGTGTGCCGGAACCGGTGCTCGACGGCGAGTCGACGGTCGTGACCGGGCTCAGCTGCACACGGGACGGATCCGCCGTCGCCCTGTCGATCAGCGACGGCGACAGCGCTGGCGACCTGTGGCTGTTCGACCCGGCGAACGGCACCATGGAACGCCTCACGCGGTTCGAACAGCCGCGCGGCACCGTTTCCCACGCGCGCGATGTCACGTTCACCGGCCCCGGCGGCGAGCTGCACGGCTACCTGATGGTCGGTGCCAACAACAGCCACGGGTGCCCGCCACCGCTGCTCGTCGACATCCACGGCGGACCGGACAACGCATGGCGGCCCAACCTGTCGCCGTTCTACCTCTACCGTCAGGTGCTGTGCGCTCGTGGGTGGAACGTGCTGCTGCTCAACCCGCGGGGCAGTGACGGGTACGGCGAGGAGTACATGCGCAGTGCGATGCTCCGGCTTGGCCACAGCGAGGAGGAGGACTTCCTCGCCGCGATCGACCAGCTGGTCGATCGCGGTCTGGCCAACCCGCGAAGGCTCGCCGTGATGGGCGTCAGCCACGGTGGGTTCATGGCGAACTGGCTGACCGCGCGCACCACCAGGTTCGCGGCGGCGGTGTCGACCGGCTGCATCGCGAACTGGGTGAGCCTCTACGGAACCTCGTCCACCGCGGCCGGCTTCGTGATCGACCAGATGGGCGGCACGCCGCAGGAAGTGCCGCAGCGGTATTCGGCGAGCACTCCGCTGACGTACGCGCGATCGGTGACCGCGCCCACGCTGCTGGTGCACGGCGAGGACGACATGCTCAACCCCGTCGGGCAGTCCGAGGAGTGGTACACGACGCTGCGGCGGCAGGGGTGCGAGGTCGAGTTCGTCCGGTACCCGACGGCGAGCCACCTGTTCATGTACGTCGGCCACCTGACCCACCAGCTGGACTACACGCGCCGCGCCGTCGAATGGCTCGTCCGCCACGTGGAAGGCCGCTGACGCCTGCCGTCCGTCAGTTGAGCGACGGCAGGCCGTCCAGCACGGCCGTGCCCTCGTGCACGTGCAGCGGCGCCGTGTGGCACAGCGGCATCGCGTCCTCCAGCCGTGGCAGGAACAACGGGTGCAGCCGCTCTCTGGCATCGCGTACCGAGACCCACTCGACCTCCGACGCCTCGTCAGTCGCCACGGGCTCGCCACCGACGGACACGGCGACGAACACCATGGCGACGATCTCGCGGCTCGGGTGTTGGTAGACACCGACGAGGCGGCTCAGCCGGACGTCGACACCGGTCTCCTCACGCACCTCGCGCACGGCCGTGTCGGTGATCGCCTCACCCTTGTCCGCGAGACCGCCCGGAAGCTCCCAGCGCTGTGGACTGCGCCTGCGCACGAGCAGGACGCGGCCGAGCGGGTCGAACACCACGCAGGTCGCGCCAAGCACGTACCCGCGGGAAACCACGCCCGGTTGGGAGTCCTGCGGCAGCCTCGCAGGCGACGCCATGCCATCACGTCCTTTCGGAGTCGTACCCGGATTGTCCCGAGGCCGTCGGGTCAGCTCAGCGCCGGGCAGGCCAACGCCGGCAACGCGCCCTTGCCCGCGAACACGGACCTCGACGGCTGCAGACCTGCCTCCGCGACCAGGCCGTCGGCGTACCCGCTGCGCACGACGAAGCGGTTCTTGCCGTAGATGAGGTAGCGGTCGCTGTGGTCCGCTGCCGTGAAGTTCACGGTCAGGACGTTGGCGCCCGCAGCGAAGCCCCGGTACTGGCCACCGGACTGGGACGCGGCGAGAGCGCTCACCGACGGGATCAGCCAGGACGGCTGCAGCAACCTGCTCGCCGCCAGTGCGTTCAACGTGATCTCGACGTCGCCGGGAGGGCAGTCCGCGAGCGGGGTGGCCGGCGCGGGGATGAACGGGGACACGCTGCACATGTGCGCCCCGATCTCCTGTGCCAGCAGCAGGTCGCGCGCAATGCTGCCCAGCGTCTGCCCCGGCAGGCCGACAATTGCACCTGTGCCTACCTTGAAACCGATGTCCACCAGATCCCGGAGGCATTCGAGACGCGACTCGAGTGTCTCGTGACGCATTTTTTCGTTCAGTTCAACGTCACTGGTCTCGTGCTTGAGGATGTAGCTGGTCGCACCCTGTTCGAACAGGTACGCGAACTCGTCACGACGTTTGTTGCCGAGGTTCAGCAAGATTTCCACGTCACCGTCGAAGAGCTCCCGGATCTTCGGGATCGCCTCGCCGACGAGCCGGGTCGTCTGCGGCACCTCACCACCTTGGAAGAAGACGACGTTGATGCCGCTGTCCCTGATCGTGGTCGCGGCCGCGACCATGTCTTCGCTGCTCAGGCGGAATGAGTGGTTCTCCCGCGTGTTGTCGCGGCGCATCGGGCAGAACTCGCAGTTGACCCGGCAGACGTTGGTGATCTCGGTGACACCACGAACCACCACCCTGGTCCCGAAGACCTTTTCGCGCGCCTCGCGAGCCCGCGCGAACAGCTCTTCCTGCTCCGCTCCGCGCACGTTGAGAAGATCGACGATGTCACGTTCGTCAAGCATTTTCGAGTAGCTCCCTGGTTGTCCTTGTCCACTGGCGCCCGATTGATGCCGGACCGATCACGAACCGACCGGTTCCACCTGTTTCGAACGTGTAGTAGCGTGGCGAGTAGTTTGCTGAGATCAATTCTGGGGGGGATCACGTGCCTTCTTCTGTGCACGCTGAAATGCAGACGACGCAGCAGATCGTGGCGGCGTCGCTCGTGGATCTCGTGAAGGCCCGGGCCGACGAGCGCCCGGACGAGGTCGCTGTCGTGGACCTCGGCACCGCCGCCGAACTGACGTGGCGGGAGCTGGTCGAACGCGCCGACCGGATGGCGGCGTACCTGCACGAGCTCGGCGTCGCACCCGGCGAGGTGGTTGTGATGCAGCTGCCCAACCGCGCCGAGTTCGTCGTCACCGCGCTCGCCGTGCTGCGCATCGGTGCGGTGGTCGCCCCGGTGATGCCGATCTTCCGCGAGCGCGAGCTCGGGTTCGTGCTGCGCCGGGCGAGGGCGCGCGTCCTGGTCGTGCAGCACGCGTTCCGCAACCGGCAGCACGTCGCCGAGGTCGACGGGATGATCGTGAACGGCCTGGCGGACGGGCTCGAGCACGTTGTCGTCGTCGACGGCGAGACCGGTGCGGCACAAGGCGTTCGCTGGCACCGGTTCGAGGACGTGCTGACTGGCGACGGGTCCCTGCACGGCGTGGCGCCCACCGCGGCGGACGGCATCGCGCAGCTGCTCTTCACGTCGGGTACCACCGGGGAGCCCAAAGCCGTGTTGCACCGGATGGGCTCGCTCAGCCGCGCCGCCGTGGTGATGGCCCGACGGCTGGGGCTGACCGGCGCCGACCGGGTTCACATCGCGTCGCCGATGGCCCACCACAGCGGATTCCTCTACGGGATGTGGGTCGCACTCGTGCTCGGCGCCGTGCAGGTGTTGCAACCCGTCTGGCACGCCGGTCGTGCCCTCGAGGCGTTCGCCACGCAGGGCGGCACGTTCATGCAGGCGGCGACGCCGTTCTTGCTCGACCTGGTCGACGCGGTCGAAGGCGGGGCGCGGAAGCCGGAGTCGTTGCGCACCTTCGTGGTGACCGGCGCCGCGGTGCCGCGGGCACTCGCGGAACGCGCTCGAGTCGTGCTGGGCACCGCGGTCTGCGGAGCGTGGGGAAGCACAGAGACGTGCATGGGCACGCTGTCGTCGCCGTTGGACGAACCCGAGAAGGTCTGGGGCACCGACGGCCGACCGCTCGAAGGCGTCGCGATCCGGGTGACCGACGACGACGGACGAGCGCTGGCCGCAGGGCAGGAAGGGCATCTGGAAGTGGTGAGCGCGTGCGGCTTCGACCACTACCTCGACCGTCCTGACTGGACCGCGGAGGCCCACACCGACGACGGCTGGTACCGCACCGGCGACCTCGCGGTGATCGACGAGGCCGGCTACCTGCGGATCGTCGGCAGGGTTCGCGACGTCATCAACCGCGGCGGCGAGAAGGTTCCCGTGGGCGAAGTGGAGCAGCTCATGTACCGGCATCCCGCGGTGGCGGAGGTCGCGATCGTCGCGATGCCGGACCCGCGGCTCGGTGAGCGCGCCTGCGCCTACGTCACGTTGCGTCCGGGCAGCGAGCTCGATCTCGCGGGTCTGCACTCCTATTTGGACGGCGCGCGGCTGGCCAAGCAGTACTGGCCGGAACGGCTCGAGGTAGTCGGCGAACTGCCGCGAAACCCGGCGGGCAAGATCCAGAAGTTCGTGCTGCGGGAGCACGCCCGCGCCATCGTGACGTCGTCGTCCTGAGTTGCTGGTCACCTGTCTCACCTTCGCCTCAGGCGGTCATGCGTCATGGTGCGTCGGGAACTCGCCAGAGGCATGTCCCGGAAAACCAGGACGCCGTGGCCGGACGGGTACCCGTGGGACAGGCCGAAATCGCAGGTCCGACGCGGACTCGGGCGTGCGACCCCGCGGCGGCTCGAAGCGGGCGCGTCCCCCGAACTCGGGACAGGTGCCGGGGCCGCGAGCGCCGCTACGGTCGCCGCACGATCACCGGATGAACCGGAGAGGCGCTTTCTCCCCCGCGGTTGTGCTGATCACCCAGGGAGATGATTAGGAGAACCATGGATTCCACGTCGTCGCATCCCTTGCGCCCGCAGGACGTGGCCGCATTGGACGCGTTGCCCGCGACCGCGGCGTTCCTGGCGGACGACTACGAGAAGGGTTTCCACAAAGGCATCCAGCTCTACCTGTCGGTGGACGGCGAACCGGTTGCCGACCTCGCCTACGGGGCGGTCGGAGAGCAACCGCTTACCACCAACAGCCTGCTGCACTGGGTGTGCGCGTCGAAACCGGTGACGACCGTCGCGATCGGTCTGCTCGCGGAGCAGGGTCTCGTGGACTTCGCCGACCGCGTCACCGACTACGTGCCCGAGTACGGCAAGGGCGGCAAGGAGGAGGCGCGGCTGGAGCACCTGCTGACCCACTCCATGCCGCACCAGGACCGCAGGACTCAGTACAACCTCGGGCTCGGCTGGGAGGAGAACCTCGAGCTGGCGTGCGCGACCGAGGTCGACGCGCCTCCCGGGGCCCACCGCGCCTACGCGACCTGGATCAACGCGCAGGTGCTCGCCGAGGTCGTGGCACGGGTCTCGGGAACGACGTTCGACGACTTCGTCACGCGCAACGTGCTGCACCCGCTGGGCATGCGGGACACCTGGTTCGGCATGACCCGCGAGGATTACGAGAAGGTCGGCGACAGCATCCTCCCGATGACCTTCGCCGACGCGAACATGCGCCACGGGTACGGCGAGCACTCGAAGAACGCCTACGACGGGCTGATCAACGTCTACCCGCAGGTGCGCATGGCGAGCCTGCCCAGCTCAGGCGCCAAGGGGCCGATGCGCGACCTCGCCAAGCTGTACGAGACGCTGGCGGGCACGCGAACGGCGGAAGGATCGGCCGTGGACTGGACGTCCGTGGCGGCCCGGCTCACCGAGCACCACGAGGTCGACGAGCCGATCGCACCGGACGGCGCCTGGTACGGGGACTGGGCGATCAACGACATGGACTGGTCACACGGTTTCCTGCGTGATCGCGGCATGTTCTGCCAGGAGGCGTCGCCGCTGGTCTTCGGCCACCCCGGCGAGAAGGTGATCATGGCTCTCGGCGATCCGGGGCACGGGCTCGCGATGGCGTTCTCGTTCAACAGCATCGTCGATCCCGCGTTCGGCAACCCCAGGATGAACCTGTTGTGCAGGGCGCTCTACCAAGACGCGCTGGGGTGAGTCCGCAGATCCCGCAGAGCGTGGAGGAATGGCCCGCGACAGTCGTCGCGGGCCATTCCTCAATGGACGGTCAGCCCCACGTCACTCGTTAACGAGCACGGGCACGGAGAGCACGGCGGAGCTCACCTGAACCTGTGGTTCGAGCTGCACTCGGAACTCCACCTGTTCGTCGGCACCGTGCTCTTCATGTGCTTCGTGGGACTCGCTGTACTGGAAGGACCCGGTGCCCAGAACGGCGCCGCGCTCGTCGTAGAAGGTGCACCGCAGTTCCACCAGCAGCAGGTCGCTGACGTCCGTGGTGACCCGCAGGCGGCCCGTGACCGCGGCTGATCCCCGGGACAGGGTCAGCTCGCTGATCTCGACCCGATCGGTGAACGGCCCGTTCTCGACGATCACCTGTCCCGGCACCGGCCGCGACACCCCCGCGCCCGCCGCGGCAGGTGCGGTGGGCGCGGGGAATGTCGGTGGTGCGGGCGGGGCGGGTGACGCTTGCACGCAACCCGCCAGGAGCCCGCAGAGCAGGAGCAGAGCCGCCGGCCGGGTGGCCCTCACCTCGATCCCAGCAGGGCGCGGCGCATCTTCTTGTACAGGTCCGTGTTGTCCTGACTCTTCGCGTACTGCTGACCGCCGGGGCCGAACGCGTAGATCGGCACGTCGGCTCCGGTGTGGCCGCCGGAGAGGTATGCGAGCCAGAGGCTCGCGCGCTCGCTGCCATCGGTGACGTCGGCGGGATCGTCGGGCGTGCGGAAGGTCGCGGGGCCGAAGTTGGCCGCGTTCGCCGAACCGGGGGCGTTGACGATTCCGGTCGAGCGGTTCGGGTCCTTGCGGTGGGCCGAGGGCTCGCGAACGGGAACCCCGTTGTTCGCCGGGTTGCTCGAGTCGGTGTTGCCGGGAGGCGCGGCGGCTTCCGCGTTGGTGAACGACCGGTGCTCGATGATGTTGAACCCGGCGCACTCGTGGTCCGACGTGACGATCACCAGCGTTTTGCGGTCGCGTTTGGCGAAGTCCACCGCCGCCGCGACGGCGTCGTCGAACGCCTTCACCTCGGCGAGCGTCTGGTTGGCGTCGTTGGCGTGCGAGCGCTTGTCGATCTGCGCCCCCTCGACCTGCAGGAAGAAACCCTTGGTGTTCCTGCGCCCGGACAACAGGCTCAGCGACTTGCGGGTCATCTCGGCGAGCGTCGGCTCCTGCCGCTGAGGCGGGCTGGTGGCCTCCAGGGTCAGGTTGCCGCGGTTGAACAGTCCGATCACCTTGCCGCCCTTGACGGCGTCGAGGTCCGCTTTCGTGGCGGCGCGCTGGCTCGCCGCGGTCTGCTCGGCCAGTACGGGGTCGCCGAAGCTGCCCAGCACCTCGTAACCACCGTCGCGCAAGGCTTTCTCGTCCTCCGGCTCGAACCTCGCGAGCCCACCGCCCAGGATGACGTCCGCCGTGTGCCTGCGCGCCACCTGCTCGGCGATCGGCGTGACGACCGTCTTGTCCTCCGGGAGCGGGGAGTAGCTGCCGTCGGGCCGCCGCACGACGCAGCTCGCCTCCGTGAAGTCCGGCCCCTGGCACATCCGCAGCCAGGTGTGCGAGTACATCGCCGCCGGCGTCGCGTCGGTGACCTCCGCGGTCGTCACGTTGCCGGTCGCGAACCCGGCCGACTTCGCCTGTTCCATCAGCGTCGGCACCGCATAACCCTCGGCGTCCACCCCGACACCCGCGTTGTAGGTCTTGACCCCGGAAGACCACGCGGTGGCCGCGCTGGAGGAGTCGGTCACCAGCACCGGCTGGTCGCTCACCGGTTCGACGGCGTAGGTCGACACCGAACCCAGGTACGGCAACTGCTCCATGTTCAACCGGCCTCGCGCACCGTAGTAACGCTGCCTGCCCGCGGTGACGTGGGCCCTGCTCATGCCGTCGCCCAGCAGGAAGATGATGTTGCGCGGCTCCTGGTCACCGTGTTCGGCGGCATCGGCGTCGAACACGAGACTGGCCACGAGGGTGGTCGCCGCGACGACGATCACCGTCTTGCGCATGCGGAACCAATGCACAGGTGTACTCCTCGAATCAGTGGTCGGCGACGACCGTCCCGGCGGGGCGCACGCCAATGCCGAAAAATAGCCTGGGGCAACGTTTTCCGGACGTCCCAGCTTCAGGGGACAGGCCGCCTGTCCCGGGAATTCGGGACAGGGAAACGGCCGTCCGATGTGGATACGGTCGCGGCATGAGGGTGCTCGTGATCGCCGCACACCCGGACGACGAGGTGCTCGGAGCAGGGGCGACTATCGCCGCGCTCACGGCCAGAGGCGTCGAGGTGACCGTCCTGATAGTGGCTGAAGGCGTCTCGTTGCGCCACGACGGAGTCACGCTCGCGGAGGCGAGAGCGTTGTGCCACAAGGCTTCCAGCGTGCTCGGCGTGACCGACGTCCGTTTCGGCGGCCTCGCCGTCGACGGCCTGCTCCCCGGCGACGGGCCGCAACGGGTGGTGGTCGGACTCGTCGAGCAGACGATCAGGGACGTGGCGCCGCAGGTGGTCTACAGCCACCATCCCGGCGACGTCCACGTCGACCACCGGATGATCGCGCAGGCCGTCACGTACGCGACCCGCCTCATGGCCATGCGCTCGGTCGTCCAGGTGCTGCACTTCGAGGTGCCGTCCTCGACAGAGCAGCAGACCGGGCTCATCGCACCGTTCGAACCTGATGTCTTCCACGACATCACGCCCTACGTCGACCTGAAGTGCGAGGCGCTCGAAACCTACCGGTACGAGGTGTACGACGCCCCGCATCCCCGCTCGCCGCACGGCGTGCGGGCCCTTGCCGCGTACCGGGGCACCCAGGTCGGCGTGTTCGCGGCGGAAGCTTTCGTGCTCGGCAGGCAATTCACCGACTTCAGCGGACGAGGTGCTGTTTCGTGCGTGTCCTAGTCACCGGCGGCGCCGGGTACATCGGTTCGTTCACTGTCCGCGACCTGGTGGCGCACGGCCACGAACCGCACGTCGTCGACAACCTCTCGACCGGCAGGCGGGAGGCGGTTCCCGGAGTTCCTTTGCACGTGGTGGACGTCAGGCACACCGAACGCCTGCGCGAGGTGTTCGCGGAGGCGGCTGCGGACGCGGTGATCCACTTCGCCGGGCTGAAGTCCGCCGTGGAGTCGCAGCAGGAGATCGCGAAGTACTATGACGTGAACGTGGCGGGTACCGCGTCCCTGTTGGCCGTGGCGGCCGAGCACGGCGTCGAGCGCGTCGTCTTCTCGTCGTCGTGCGCCGTGTACGGGCACGCGCAGGTCTGTCCTGTCGACGAACGCGCCTCGCCGCGTCCGGCGAGTCCATACGGCGAGACCAAGCTCGCCTGCGAGAACATGCTCGGCTGGTACGGCAACCTGCGCGGCATTCGGTTCGCCAGCCTGCGCTACTTCAACGCCGCCGGCGCCGCGGTCGACGGCTCGCTCGGCGAGTTCGTGCATAACGGCACCACCCAGCTGCTGCCGAGGACGATCCTCGCCGCACTGGGCCGCGGTCCCGAGCTGAAGGTGTACGGCAAGGACTTCGGCACGCGAGATGGCACCGCGGTCCGCGACTACATCCACGTCGCCGACCTGGCGCGAGCCCACGTGCAGGTGCTGGAAGGGCTGACCAGGGCAGAGTTCAACGGCAGCTACAACCTGGGCACCGGACGAGGCACTACCGTGCTCGAGCTTGTGCAGGCGGTCGAGCGTGTGAGTGGCAGGACCGTGCCGGCCGAGTTCGTCGAGTCCCGCTCGGTGGAACCCGCGCAGAGCTGGGCGGACACGGCCCACGTGGAACGGACCTTCGGCTGGACCGCGCAGCACGACCTCACCGAGATCGTGCGCACGGCGTGGGAGTGGCACCAGGACCAGCCGTGGACCTGATCCTGGTCCGCCACGGCAACGACGACCGCACGATCCCGGCGCGACCTCTCTCCTCGACCGGCAAGGCACAGGCGGACGCGGCCGGACGCTGGCTGGCCGGGCACCGCCCCACCGAACTGTGGTCGGCGACGCCGTCCCGAGCACGCGAGACGGCGGAGCACATCGCCCAGCACGTGGCGCTCCCGGTGCGCTTCGACGTCCGGCTGGACGAGATCGTCAGCGCGGCCGCCGACCTGCCCCCGCCGCGGGAGCGTTCCCCGTGGCAGCACCACGCCGACGCCGAGAGCTGGACGGCGTTCCGGTGCCGCGTCGCCGCATCGCTGAATGACCTCTGCGCTCAGCGCGGCCCGGCCGTCGTCGTCACTCACAGCGGAGTCTTCGACGCGGTGCACGAAATCGTGTGCGGAGGAGACCGCCGCGTCGAGCTGGACATCGCCCACACCGGCATGACGTGGTGGAAGTACCGCCAAGGCGCGGTGGCGGGCACATGGCTGTTGCGGGCGCACAACATCACTCCGCACCTGGCAACGTCGTTCAGCGCGCCGGGTGCGACCGCCCACTGGCAATCGAACCACGCAGAACCGAGCGCTGGCTCTCTGTGAACCTCTCGTCGACGACAACGCCAGGAGAATCCGGCTCCCACTGCATGTACCCAGGGCAGTACCTGAAGAACGAGCACCCTGCGATCATTGTCACCACATCACCGCTTCGTTCCGTGCGTGACCGCCTCCGTGAAGATGACGGCATCTACAGCATTCACCGAGATCTGCTGAACACACACTGACGTTGGAGTTACGCCCGACCCTCGTGGAGGCTTGACGCCCATCCGGGAAACCTGCGCATGCTCGCGCTACCACACTTCAATGGAAACAACCCCGATACCTTCGCTAGTGCCGTACCGGTGGGGATTTCGGGATCAATTCGCGAGAAGGAAGATTTCATATGACATGCGCTGATACACCACTGGATGCCACGGAAGCCGGGTTGGGCGCGCCTCATGCGCCGCGGGACTTCTTCGACATCAAGGGATGGATCCAAGACGGTGACATTGTCCTTTTCGACTGGTTCCTACGCCGACAGCGCCAGCAGGGTGAACCTGGGGACCTCTTGGAGCTTGGGGCCTTTCTAGGGCAAAGCGCCATCTTGATGGGTTCGTACCTGGCTGACGGTCAGGTCTTCACCGTCTGCGACCTCTTCGAGTCTGCCGCAGCCGACCCGGACAACGCGCGCGAGATGCGAGAGTGTTATCCCACTCTTACACGGGATGCTTTTGAGGTGAACTACCTGTCGTTCCACGACAACTTGCCCCGCATCGTCCAGGCATCGAGCTCAGTGCTCCAGAAGGTGGTGCGAGCTGACAGCTGCCGGTTCGTCCACATCGATGCCTCACACCTGTACAACCAAGTGCGGCGCGACATCCACACTGCACGTGACGTTCTCGGCAACAACGGAGTCGTCGTGTTGGACGACTATCGCTCCGAACACACCCCGGGCGTCGCCTGCGCCACGTGGCAGGCGGTGCTGGAAACCGGACTGAAACCGATCTGCGTCAGCGGGTACAAGTTCTACGGGACCTGGGGTGACGCGGCCGCAGCGCAAGAGAAGTTGGCTGTCGCGCTCGAGCGGCGAGGCGACTTCCGGCTCCAGGTCGAAGATGTGGCGGGACATAAGTTGCTCATGGCGTTCGCCGAGGAGGTGGTACGGCCCGCACTGCCTGTATCCCGCCACCGCGCCGCGCCGCAATCCTGAAGAACACGCGCCCGTGCCGGGTGACCGCCAGACACCGGCAGCGCTCCCAAGTGAAGGCAGTGGTGAAGATCGCAAGGTTCTCGAAATTGTCGGCACACCTCGACCAGATGGGAGTGCTGTGTCGAATTCAGATGACGAACTGGCGTTGGGCGTGGTCGAGCATGGTTCCCAGGAGGCAGATTCGCGACCAACCCGCCTCGTTCTACGAACGCACGGAGGAGATCGTTCAGACCACCAAGGGTCAAGCTCTCGTCATGGTCTACAACGCGGAGCGCGCCCAGAACATGGCCGGCGGATGAGCTCTGGTCCACAAACGATCACCGAAGTGGATCACGGAAAGATCAATCCACTGACAGACGAAAGCCCGTCTGATCAGGCAATCACCATGATCAGACGGGCTTCGTTCGACCGTCGGGACGACAGGATTTGAACCCGCGACCCCTTGACCCCCAGATACGGGTTCACGAGCTGCTGACCTGCATAAACAGGTACGTTGAACGAAGTTCGGCACACTTGACGATTAATCAAGTACGTTCACCGCCGTCGGCCGTAGACCCGAAGAGCGACTCCTCGGCTACTTCGACATCACCTTGAGCTACAACGACCTTGATCAGCCGGACCTGGTGAGCTCGACGTTCACCGCCGCGGTGGCGATCAGCCAAGCCACCATCCCGACGGTCAGCACACGAGCGAGCCGCGAAGACCTCGCTGGCGTACGACGGGCGATCGCAGCCGTCCTGCTCACCACAACGTCAAAGCTGACAACGATTTGCGCGGCCCTCGTCCTGCTCCGGACACTGGCGGCCCCGCTGTTTCACCTCCGCCCCGGCGGTGACCGGAGCCGTCACGGCCCTGCTGACGCTGACGGCGATGGCGATCCTCAGCGACGGCCTGCAAGCGGTCCTGGGCTTCGGCCTGACCACGCTGAAGCGTTCGACGCCGAGCTTCGTGGTGTTCGCGACCTGCTACGGCACTTGGCGCTGACAGCCGTCCCACTGGCCGAACGCACGGGGCCTGACAGGCCTTTGGACGGCACTGGCGATCGCCAATCTGCTCGTCGCGGCCGGCCAGCCCCGCCTTCCGCGGGGAGAGCGCACGTCTGCGCTCCACCCGGAAGAGAGACCAGCGGGCCTGCCTCGAAAGGCAGACCCGCTGAGCAGTGGCACGTCAACTCACTTCGCGCGAAGATCCCGCACCTTCGAGTCTTGCAGCCAGCACGCGAACTTATAGTCGACGACGGCCTCACGGGTGTAGATCCCCGGGCAGAAGGCCCCGTTGTTCATCAGTTCGGCCCGCACCCGCTTGCCGCCCTCGTAGTACAGGAACACGCCGCTCTTGCTGCCCCAGGGCACGTCGAACTTCTCCCCGGTGACCTCCTCGACGTAGCCGGAGTCGGCACCGTCGAGGTCGACGACGTACAGCTCGTCCCAGTTCCACGAGGTGAACTCACTGAACGGACGGGGCTTCTCCGCCTTCTCGCCGACGAACGTGCGCACCGCCGAGTCGAGATCGGCGTTCGTGTCGACGGCGATGCCACCGCCACATCCCGCCAGTAGCAACAAGGTTACGGCCAGCAGACTAACGATCCGCACACGGACCTCCTCCCGACAGGCTGCACGGCAGCTGCGAGGGTGCGACACCGCGTCTCACGGGAGCAGGTTCACCCTTCTCGTCGTACTTGTAACCGTTCGGCACCTCGTTGCTGCGCCGTAGTTTGTAGTCGGGCCCGATGACGAGTGCCTTCCCCGAGTCGACGAGGTCCTTGACGTACTTGATGTCGGACTCGAACTTGCCGTCGTCCTTGAAGTTCACCGCGGCCAGTCTGCCCAGCTCGTTGTTGTAGAGGTCCATCGGTTCCTGGATGTCCGAGTTCGAGGCACCACGTTCGTGCGCCGTGGTGAATTCGGCGGCGAACTCCACGCCGTACTTGCGGGCCATCAACATGTTCCAGTAGGTGTGCCGGAACGCGTCCATTTTACCGCCTGCGAGGTTCTCCCCAGGGTAGAGCCTCTCCGACACGTTCTGCGCGACCTGCTGGTAGGCGAACATCGTCGCAAGGAGGTTGTAGAACTGCGGGGTGTCGTACGGACCGCAGCCCTTGAAGGAGCGAATGGAGATCCGCTCGTCGCACGCACGCACGATCAGCGCGTCCCACTCGGCCTCGGTCAGCGAGGCCCCCTTGAATGCGGGGAACTTGTAAACCCCACGCGGATCCGCCTCGACCTGGTACTCCTCGAAGATCCTCTGCAGATCCCACTCGTCCGTCGGCGCCTGGGGCTGCGACGGCGCGGGATCGCTCCCTGACTCAGGGTAGCCGTGCTCTGCGGGCCAGCCCTTGCCGTCGTTGCAGCCATCGCACCACAACCCGGTCGGGTCGCTGAACGTGACGGGGCTGTTGTTGGAGTACGCGTACCCGTTCCACTGCTGCGGGTCCGCGACGTCCATCACCGGGTCCACTGAGATGAACCTGCCGAGCGCCGGGTCGTACTCGCGGGCACCGACGTGGGTCAGGCCCGTGTTGTCGAGCGTGCCACCGACGAAGCCCTTGTCCAGCCTGGCGGGCCAGGTTCCGGTACCGCCGCGGACCTCACCGAACGGCAGCGTGCGCCGCGTGGTCACGTTCTGGTTCAGCGCGTTGACCGTGATCTGCGTGGTGCCGTGCTGGTCCGACGACATCCACGTCAGGCCCGTCGACGTGCGCATCGCGATGGTCTGACCGCCGTGGGTGTAGTAGCGAGTGCACTGTTTGACACCGGACGTCGTCACACGCAGTTCCTGGCTGGGCAGGTAGAGCGTGCGCCCACCGGGATCCCGCCTGACCAACCGGTTCCCGTCGGCGTCGTACACGTACGACGACTGACCTGACTCGTCGGCCGTGGTCGCGACACGTCCTTCGCGGTCCCAGGTCATCATCTGCGTACCGCCCGCCGGCGACGGACGGGTGAGCGTGTTGCCGAGCTCGTCGTAGGTGTACGCCGCCGTGCGGCTACCAGCGTTGTCGGTGGTCACGGTGGAAGCGAGGCTATGCGCGCCAGGAGTCGGGACGTAGTCGGACGTGCGGTCACCGGCGCTGGTGCCGTGCTCGACCATCTTCTCGCGGTCGCCCGCCAGGTTGTAGGTGAAGGACTGCCAGTACTTCGACGGGCCGCCGAGGCCGGGGACGGACCGTTCGTCGCCGCACTTGCCCGAACCTGGGGTCCAGGCCTCGGTGAGGCGACGGAGGTGATCGATCGTGAAGCACTGCGTGTCACCGCTGACCGAGTCCGCGACGCGAGTGACGTTGCCAGCGTCGTCGTAGCTGTACGACACCTTGGCGATGTCGGTGGGGCCCGCCTGCCTCGACGTGTGGATCTCCTTGAGGCGCCGGGTGTGCTCCTCGTAGCCGCGGACCACGGTGAGGGTGCGGCCGCTGCCCAGCATCGTCGTGCTCGCGAGCTCGCCGAACGAGGTGTAGGCGGTGCCGGACACCAGTTCGGTCTTCTGCGACACCCCGTAGGCCGTCTTCTGCGTGTTGATCTGGTTCAGCGCGTCGTAGGCGTACTCGAGCGTCTCCTTCTTGAGATCACCGGTCGCCGGTAGGTGCGCCACGTTCAGCGAACCGTCGAAGTAGTAGTTGTACTCGTAGCTGTAGGTACCGCCCAGGCCGATTTCCTGGTTCGGGACCGTGAAGTCGGTCGCCAGCGGCTTGTAGTCGAACGTGAGTCTGGTGTGCTCCGTGACGTAGTCGCCGAGCTCACCGTGCCGCACCGACTTCACCAAAGCGCCCTTGGCGATGGTCCCGTCGGAGACCGTGTCGTAGAACCACTCCGATCGAGCTGCTCCGGTCGCCGAGTCGTCTCGCACGCTCGTCTTGCGGCCCAACGCGTCGTAGGTGTAGGCGAGGGTTCGGTTCAGCCCGTCCTTTGTGGATGTCAGCTGGCCGGCGTCGTCGTAGGACGACTCCGTCACGCCCCTGTCCGGGTCGGTCGCGCGGACCTGCCGGCCCCGCAGGTCGTAGGCGTACTGCCACTTCTTGCCGGACGGGTGGCTGACCTCGGTCAGCAGGCCGTTGAGGTCGTAGGTGTACTTGGTGGCGTCGAATCCCGTCGCGCTGCCGGCGACGGCTCCCTTGTGGTACTGCCGCAGTTCGGACTTGCGCCCCAGCACGTCGACCAGCGTGGACGTCACGACGCCCCCGGCGGGCGGGGTCACGTCTGTGCGGTCGCCCGCGTAGTAGGTGGACGTGCGAAACAGCTCGGTACCGCCGGGACTGGCGACCGGCACGTTCGACCGGAGCGCCGTGATGATCTCGCGGCCTGCGCCGTCGTACGTCTTCGTCGCCGCCGACGGGAGGGCGTCGGTCGCCACGAACAGGTCGGTACCGGGAGGCGTGCTCACGCGATAGGCGTTGTTCGTCCGCTTCTCCCGGCCCGCCGAGTCGTAGTGGGTGTCCGTGACGATGGTGGTGGAAGTCCCTCCAGCAGCGTCCGGTGCCTGCGTCTGACGCGGCCGGAGCAGCCCGTCGAACAACTGGTGTGTCGTGACGTACTGCCGGTCCGAGTTCAACGTGCTGGTCGAGACGGCGACGGTCCCGTCCACCCGGTCCCGGTATGCGAACTTCTTGGCCGCCAGGCCTGCCCGGCTGAAGCCGATGGGCCACACTTCGGTCGTGCGACCGAGTCCGTCGTAGCCGTACTCGACTCTCCGCCCGTTCGGGTCCTCGACTGACAGTGGTGAGCCCCAGGCCGGCTGGGAGACGGTCTTCGTCGTCCAGCCCAACGCGTTGGTGGCGAGGAGCTCCGTGACCGGACCTCCAACGGCCGGGGTGAACGCGACGGTCGAGGTGCCCTTGGGATCGGTCGTCTTCGTGATGCGGCCGTAGACGTCCCGCTCGGTCACCTGGTCGGTCACGTAGGCCGGGACACCGCCGACGTACGACTTGAGGCTTTCGATCTTGCTCGGTACGCCCAGCGTCGGAGCGGCGCCGTGGCCCTGGCCGTCGTAGTAGGTCTTGACGTCGCCAGCGATGTCCGCGTCCTTAAGACTCCACTGTGCCTTGGCATGGGCGCAATTGACCACGTAGTCGCGCTTGCGCGACACAGTGCCGATCACCCACGCGGACGTGTTGCGCGCGTAGTCGGTCAGCGTGCACTTCTCGTCGCCGACGACCTTGTCGTCACCGCGGGCCTCGGTCTGCGTCACCATGCCGTAGGTCTGGTCGAAGTCGGTCACCGAACTGGTGGTGCGGTGACCGCGGCCCCCGTCCAGCGCCATGCGGGTGTGCTTACCGGACACACCGACGAAGCGGGAGTGGACGGTGACGTCGTTGATCGTCCGCGACGCGGTCGGGTTCGACTGCCACGGCACGTTGACCGTCGCCGACACCTCGGCCTCGCCGTTGTGAACGATCTCCTCGCGCACCGTGCCCGCGAACGCGTCCTCGTCGGGCGTCGCGGGAACGTCACCGACGGCGATCGCCGGCATCGACGCCGGACGAGTGCCGGACGGCAGCTTGTCGCCGTTCATACCGCGGAAGTAGCGCCGCTCGGTCAGCGTCTGCTCACCCGGATCACCCTTGCGCGCCTTCACCGCGCCATAGCCACGCCAGACCGACCAGGTCATGTTCTCAGCCTTGGTGAGACCGTCGTCGTCCACGTGGCGCCAGGCAGGGGCGCCGACGTACTCGTAGTCGGTGACCACCCGTACCGAGCCGCCGGTGAGATCCGACTCCTGCACGCTCTTCACGACGTACGTGTGGAAGAAGTCCCAGAACGGGTCCTTGTTCCCGTCCGGCTTCCAGCGCACTGGATAGCACCGCAGATCGTTGTCCTGCAGGGCGTTCACATTCGGCACCCGCGTGCCAGCCACGCAGTCCGCATCGGCGTAGGTGACGTCGATGCGGCCCCCGGTGTCGGTGAAGACCGTCTTGAGCCGCCACCACTTCATCGCCGCGAGCTGGTCCGAATGCGTGTCGACGCGGTTGCTGAGCTGGATGCCCTGGAACCGCACGTCCGGCACCGGCGTCTCGCCACCGACGAGGCCAACGTGCGAGATCTTATCCAGCCACAACCCGGCCCGCGTGCCGTCACCGGGGTCCGGGAACGAGTGACCCAGCGTCCACTTCTCCACTGGGCTGCCACCGGTCTTCGTGGTCACCGACACCAGGCGCTTGGTCGTCCAGAACGTGGGCGACCCGACGAGGCACGGGGTCGTGGTGCATTCCATGTCCCACGGCGTGTCCGGCCAGTGCGCCGCATCCTTGGTGCCGCAGTCGGCCAGGCAACGGTCGGCCGGTTCGAAGAGGACCTGCATCGGTGCGGCATAGGCGTTGTCGGAACGCGTGCCGTAGTCGATCTGCCTGAGAACCGACGCACGGTCGTACTCCGACAGTTCAGTCGTACTGTTGCTGCGGGCGTACTTGTTGGTCTCCTTGTCATAGCTGTACGTCATCGTGTTGTCATACAGGTCCACGACGTACTCGAGGTTCCACCGGTAGGGCTGCGAGCAGAACGAGTCCTTGAACAGCGTCGCCGAACACGGTTCGGTCGCGTGGTTTCCCGCGACCGGGACGTTCAGTACCGACTGCGCGCTACGCCCGAACCAGTACTGTGTGCCGTCCGCGGTCGTCACCACCCAGTGCTCACCGTTGCGGGCACCATTGTTCGCGTTGACACGGAACTCCACCCGCGTGCCATCGTCGTTGCGCAGCCGCCAGCGGTTCGACGTCGCGCTCTCCTTGATCAGCTCCCCCGAATGGCCCTGCATCGACAACGTCGCGTTCTCGTTGCGCCAGCAGAGATCGCCGGTCTCCTCGGTGTTGCGCGCGCCGTCCTTCAAGTCGTCGGCACAGCTGACGTACCTGCGTTCGACGAAGTTCGCGCCGGACTCGAAGCCCTCGCCGATCCACGACGGCTGGTTGTTCGACGCGACCATCCGCCCGTCCACGCTCGCCGACGAGTACGCGAACGCCACCGCCGGCGTGGGACCACCGAGCGACGGTGGCATCCGCAGCGGGTAGTTCCACGTGAACGCACCCGTGTTCGACCCGGCCGACCACGTCGACGACGCCGACAGGCTGGTCGCCTTGTAGGTGCCGGAGCCGCTCGACGTGCCCGCGGCGAGCGCCAGGAAGGCGCCGCCGGACGGCGAGGCCTCGACCGCGGTCACGGTGCCCTTCGCCACGTCGTTGCGTGACGCCACGGGCTTGGCCGCGCACTCCGGCTTCTCCGGCGTCCGCAACGCGCACTCAGGCAACTCGACCAACCGCAACCGCGAAGCCCAGTCACCACCGTGAGCCCAGCGGAACGACGAGTAGTTCACCTCGACCTTCGCGGGCCCGCCGGAGACCTTGAACAGGACGCCGTCCACACCGGCCGCCTTCGTCCTGTCCCGGTCGAAGGTCTCGATCCTGATCTTCGGCTTTGCCTTCGCGACGCCCTCGGCGGCGGCGACCGACACGGGGCCGTCCGCCGCGCGCGCCGACCTGTTCACCACCACGGCGGCGAGGTCGACCTCGCCGACCGACGCCTTCGGCCACGTCGGCGCGGCTCCGGCGAAGTCCTTGCCCGTGCGCACATCTTCGGTCGTGCGCACGCCGGCCTTGTCACCAGCGATCACTCGCTGTTGGGCCGGGGTCGGTGGCCGGTACGGAGCGGCCTGCGCAGGCAGGGCCGCGAACATCGTGGACATGAGCGACGCGGTGAGAGCGACGGCCAGTCCACGCTTGGATCGGGCTGTGGGCATGACACAACTCCAGAAGTGAGGTGGAAGACCGCGGACTAGCTGAAGAAGACGCTAGCCGGATCGACCCAACCCGAGCCGATCAGCTTGCGCTCCGCGTAAGGGAAGGAGGTCAAGCCGTGGTAGTTCGTGAACGACCAGACCGAACCGTCCGACCAGACCCCGATGATCTCCGCCTTGCCGTCGCCAGTGATGTCGGCGAAGTGCGTCAGCTGAGGTGCCCAGCCCGAACCGATCTCCTGCGGTGTGTCGTAGGTGCCGAAGCCGAGGCCGCCGAGGTTGCGGTAGGCCCACACGCTCTGGCGTTCGTCGGGGTTCACCGTGATGAACTCGGCTTTCCCGTCACCGTCGATGTCGGCGAACCGGACCGTTTCCGGCGCGGCACCCGTGACCTTCACGATCACCGGGGTGGTCGAGAACGCCGTGGACTGGCCACGGTCGTTCATGCCGTACAGGTTGCGGTACACGCGAACCCGTCCGTCGTCGTCGATCGAGATGCGGTCGTCCCTGCCGTCGCCGTCGATGTCCGCGAACCTGATCCGCTTCGTCTCGCCAGGCGCCGAACCGATGAAGATCTGGTCGGCGTACGGGAAACCGTTCATTCCGTTGACGTTCTTGAACGCCTTGATGCGGCCGTCCGGCTCGACACCGATGATCTCGGACTTGCCGTCACCGTCGATGTCGGCGAACCAGGTGCGGTCCTTCGGCCAGCCGGAGCCGACCAGCTGCCCGTTGTGCGGGTACGCACCGTCAACGTTGAGGTGCGCGTGGACGCGCCCGTCGTTCGACACCGAGATGATCTCGTCGTTGCGATCGCCCGAGATCGACGCACCCTTGAGCGTCGTCGACACCGGCGTCTCGGGCGCGATGACTCCCTGCCATACCTTCAGTTCGTCGATGCTGCCGTTGAAGTACTCGCCCGCGCTGCTGCGGCCGACCGACAACACACCCGTCGAGTTCCAGCCGGCGACACCGGTCACGGTGCTCTTCAGCGCCACAGGGGTGCCGTCGACACCGGTGCTGAGCTTGAGCGTGCGCGCGTTGGCGTCGTAGTTGACCACGAGGCGCGTCCACGTGCCCGCGGTCGCGGAAGCCTTGGCCCGCCACCACGTCGACGGGCTCACCGACGCGTTCGGCATCTCGGCACTCCACTGTGAACCGTCGTACCTCAACAGGAACGGATCCACAGTGGACGGACCATGCTGGACGACGACCGTGCGAGCGGTACCGATGCCGCTGAGCTTGGCCCACACGTCGACTGTGAACGACTGGTCGGTGTTGAGCACCTGCTCGTTTGTGCTGGCGAAACCACCGCCACCGTTGAGCTCCAGGCTGTGGCGGCCGCCGTAGCCGTCACCCCACTTGGCGCCCGCGGCGAGGTTGAGCTTCAGCGCCCTGCGGAACGGCGTGTAGTCGCCAGCGATCGATCCCGTGCCCTCGTCGAACATCCAGCGCCCGACCTCGTAGGCGTTGGCCATCAGCTCGATCTCCTGTGGGGTGATCGTGCGGTTCCATGCGCGCATCTCCGCCAGGTCGCCCAGCCACGGCTCGGCGGCCACTCCGTTGCGCAGCGCCTTGCCGATCCACACCTGACCGGCGGCGTTGAACGCCCCGCCGACCGCGATCTGCCGCTGCAACGCACCGTCGACGTACAGCCGGACCTCGCGGGCGGAGTCGTCGTAGGTGCCGGTCAGGTGCGTCCACACGCCCTGGACCGCCGGAGCGTCGGAGATAGCTGTCTTCTGCACTGCGTTCACGGCGTCGTTCTCCGCCAACGAGAAGGTCCACTTGTGCGACACCAAGTCGTAGCCGAGCCGGAACGCCGAGCTCGTGGCGCCCTGCTGGCTCACGACAGTGCGGTTCGCCGTGTCGTTGCCCAGGCGAACCCACGCGGAGACGGAGAAGCCCCTGCTCGTGTCGAGCACCTTGCCGGTCGTCGCGCCGGCCGCGGTCGATCCGGTGAACCCGACGGACGTCTGCCCGCCGACCGCGCGGCCGCCACGAGCGGGGTCGAGCCCGGTCAGCGCCAGGACGTGACCGTTGTCAGTGGTGTCGAGGGCCGGGTCATCACCGGCGAACCACTCGGCGTCGTGGGGCTTGGGGCCCGCCACGGTGAACTGGAAGGTGCTGCGGGTGGCGAGACCCGCCTTGTCGACGGCGTAGACGAACAGCGTCTTCGGACCTCCCGATGGAGGTGTCCAGCGCGCCGACTTGTCCGCGACGATCTCCTCTACGGGCGGATCGGTGAAGCCCCAGCGGTACTTCACGACGTCCGCCGACGTGCTGGAGAACGTGAAGGTGTCCGCGACACCGAGCGAACCACAGCCCTCGGGCGCGCAACCCGTCGTCTTGTAAACAGACGAGCTGAACGTCGGAGCATCGGGCGCGACGGTGTCGACCGAGAACTCACACCAGCCCGATGCCGGGCCCCACAACGAATGGTCCCCGGCTGTCACTCGGTAGGCGTAGTCGCCGGTGGTGATGCCGCGGGCCGCGATGGTCCACGGTTCACCGCCGTTGGTGGTGCCGATGACACCGGGGTAGAGGTACCAGTTGTCCGACCAGCGGACCTTGGCGACGATGTCGGGTGCGCCGTCGGAGTTGAAGTCGGCGATCGTCCTGGCCGTGGCGCCCTGCCAGCCGGCGCCGATCTGCCAGCGCACGTAACTGCCTGACTGAGGCGTCCGCGCACCAATGCCCTTGTACAGCCAAAGAACGTCGCCCCACTCGGCGATGACGTCGGGTGCGCCGTCACCGGTGCGGTCGATGACACCGTAGTAGGTGAAGTTGTCCCAGCCGGCGCCCAGCGACACCCGATCCGCGGTGGGTTGCGCGCGGTTGCCGTCGCCTGGGTACAGCCAGAGGACGTTCGCTGAATCCCTGGTGATCACGTCCTGCTTGCTGTCGCGGTCGTAATCGGCGACGCCCGCGAAGGTGAAGCCGCCCCAGCCGCCGCCGATCGGCACGGGCGGGATGGCCGACGGGCCGCGCTTGCCCTCACCGGGATACAGCAGGAGCCTGCCGGTGGCGTCCTCCCGCGCGACAATGTCGGTCTTGCCGTCCTTGTCCCAGTCGGCGAGGCCCGCGATCGTGTAGCCGCTCCATCCGGTGCCGATCAGCACGCGGTCACCGGACCGCCAGCCGGCAGGCGTTTCCGCAGTCGGCATCATGTAGAGATAGCCGTCGAGGTCGCGGTAGATCAGGTCCGGCTTGCCATCGTTGTCCCAGTCACCGGTGCCGACCAGTGTGTCCGTCCCCTCGACCACACCCGTGGTCACAGTGCTGTCCGACTTGGGAATCGTCTGCTCGGCGGTCGTGCCGTTCCCCCACGGCGTATTTTCAAGGCTCGTGATCGGGCCGTGCGTGCCGTTCGGGCGGATGCGCCGCCACTCAAAGCGGGCTTTCATCGTGTCCGAGCCGTCTGGATCACTCACCCGGCCGCGAATCGTCGGCGTCGCGGTCGGCACGGCAGGGCGGCCGGCGCCGGTCGCGCACGCCTTGCCGTCCACGGTTACCGGGTCCGGCGTGTGCGGGATGGAGTTGTAGTCGATGGCCAGCACTGCGGACCCTGGGTTGAAGCGCTTCCAGGACTTGACGGTGCCCTCGTTGACGTGCAGCACGACGTTGACCCAGTCCCAGTTCTGGCTCGCGCCATGGGCCACCGCGCCAGTGAGAGGGAACTCGACGTCTCCTGGCCCAGCGCAGCCGTGCTCCGCGCCGTGCTTGCGGTTGGCGGGCTTCGTCGAGGCCCACGGATCACCCCACAACCAGCCCGGCTGGTTGTTCCAGGTGGTGGTGCCGTCGAACCAGTTCGTCACGCGCACCGTCGCGTCGGAATTGGGGCTGCAGGTGAACGACCACTTCTGCTCGATGCGGAATGACGCGCCAGTGATGCTCTTGCCCTTGACCGCGCTGAGATCCATGCGGAAGTACGAGCGGACGTTGTAGGTAGGGCTCAGGCACGTGCCGGTCTGCGAGACCGAGTCACAGGTGAGGCCAGTACCTGCGGCACCGATGACGCCGGAGTTGTACAGGTAGTCGGAGCCCTGCCTGTTGCGCCCCTGCCAGAACGCATCGCCCGGTTCCTTGCTGGACACCAGCGTCCACTCGTTGCCCCGCACATGGCCGGTCCACGAAGGGTCGATCATCACCGGGTACCGGGTAGCCGTGTGCTTGAGCATCGCGGCGTCCGGAACAACAGAGATCTCACCATTCGCCACACTGACCGGCATCGCCGCCGTCCGGCGCGGCTCGTCGAACACCGCCTTCGCCGAGACCCCAGGTACTCCCTGGCCGCTCGAGTCCCACATCATCGGCGTCGGCGACGCGAACATGACGCGACCCGACGCGTCCTTCGCCTCCAGCCCACCACCAGCCGCATGCGTGGTGACACCGCTCGCCGCGAACCCGAACGTGACCCTGGCCAGGTTCTCGTTGTCCGCGGCCTCCCTGTTCTTCACCACCAAGGTCTCCGAAAACCCCTTCGGCGAAGCAGTGAGCTTCAAGTCCACGCCTGGCAGCACTTCGGCATAGGTCGCCGACGAACCAGACAGCGCCGGCTCCGGCAACGGCCCGAGCGGCCACGTGATCGACAACTCACGATCACCATCACGCAACCGCGCCGCAGGTCCCGTTCCCCCAGCCGAGAACTCCACAGGCAACACGGCCGCCACAGGTCTCACCGCCGTGCCCGTCAGACGCAGCTCGGTGTCGACCCGCGCCCACGAACCGTCGTCCTTGCGCGCCCACCGCGGCTCCACCGACTGCTCAGTCGTGTATCCACCACCGGGCTTCGCGAACGTCTGCTCCGACTCCGACCGCGACGCGAGAATCTCCACACGGCGACCACAACGCGACGCCATCTCCACCGCCGCCGGCTCCGTCGGCTGTACGTCCACGCACTCCGGCTCAGCCGCACCAACCCGCGCGGGCACCGCCAACACCGCAACCACAACCGCGAACGACAAGAACACGCGCAGGACAAAGCCCTGCGCCACCCCGACGCGTGTCAAGTAAAGCCCCCCGCTACCCGCGCATGTCCCCCGACAACACGCGAACCCCACCCAGCCGAACGGCAGTCTGCCTGCTCAGATAGCAAATGACAATGAGGTCGAACGGGTGAGAGCGAGTACAGGGCGCTACCTGAGGAAGAAGAGCATGACAGCGAACGTCCCCTCCAGTCTCAAGGGGTCCTGATGCCACACCCGTGTGGCACCAGGCGGGCCTACAGCACGTGGCAGCCCCCACCCGCACTGACACAGCGCGCGACCATGTCACGCCGCGCCGCACAATGAGGCCCCAGAAGTGAGGGAACAATTGAAAATCAGATTCCCAGGCGTGCTGGCTGTACTCGCGCTCGTGACCGCGTGCGGCACCGGCGTGCCCGCCGGCCTGCCCGACAAGGTCGAATCGGGCTGCCCCGGCCTGCTGAAGCCCGAACCACTAGCGGTCATCACCAAGGGCTTCGAGGTCTCGCAGGTGAACTCCGAGGAGGCTGACAGCTGCCAGGTCTTCGTCTCGACCGGGAAAAAGGTACTCAGCCCCGGGCTCGTCGCCTATGCAAGCCAAGAGGAGTCCGAGCGACTCACCCCAATGCTCTGCACCAGCGGATTGCTGGACTCCGCGACCAAGTCGTGCGAAGTCAGCCGGTCAAAAGACCAGGAACTGTCGGTGCACGCCGTCGCAGGGCGGTGGAATGTGCGGGTGTCGGTGTACGACGTTCCCGTGAACGACGGAATCAAAGAAGCTGTGCAGCAGATCGTTGAAGATCTAAGAAACTCCGACAAGACCAGAAACACCTAAACGAACGATCTTGCGTTGGAGACTACGATCAAGACTGGGACGGACTCTGCGCGCCTGCGCCACCTTCTGAAAACCGGCCACGAGACCCGCAGCTCTGGCCGAAACCCCGTCCCGCCAATCCGCGACTCAAAGCCCGACCAGGCCGCAACATCGGCGGCCGGGGTCGAGGCTCTGGAAGTACGTGATGCCGACGCCCATGATCAGCGAGATCACGGTGGCGTGCAGCAACTGCGCGGCCATCACCTGCCAGACGCGGAGTTCCCGTGCCCACCCGACGCTGTCGCGTCTGCTGGGTTGTACGAAGGCATTGTTCACGCTTGTCGATGGGAAATAGGCACGCTGCTGCTGGGCACTACAGGCGCGCCACACCTGTCATGGTCACAAGTGACATCAGCCTGACCAGCAACGACGCAACCTGTGGTCGCACAGTGGTCGCATCCGGCCCATGCTCCGGTCTTGCGCTGCTCACCAGGAGCAGATGAGCAGGGAACCGGAGGAACTCGTCATGAAGAATCCGAACCGTGGCCGCGTCTATCGCCGTTGCGCTTGCCGCGACGCTGACGGCCGCCAGTTTGGCGCTCGCTGCCCGAAGCTGGCCAACCGCAAGCACGGAAGCTGGACCTACGCTGTTGATCTACCGACGCTCGACGGTAAGCGTCGAACACGACGTCGCAGCAGTTTCACGACCAAAACAGACGCTCAAGTCGCACTGAGCAAGGTGCTTGAGTACGAGCGCACTGGCATCGTCATCGAAGACCGGCAGACAGTCGCCGACTACCTCTTGGGTTGGTTGCGCGGCAAGGCGTCGACACTTAAGCCGACCACCATGGCGAACTACCACGCGTACGTCCACAAAGACCTGATTCCGCACATCGGCTTGATCAGACTCGAAGATCTCTCCCACCAGCACGTCGTTCTCTATGTCCGCAACCAACTGGAAGCCGGCCGCGGACACACCACACTGCGCCGCTGCCTCGCGACACTGTCCAGCGCGCTGGGCGACGCCGTACGGCAGCACCGCCTGCCGTACAACGCGGCCAAGTATGTGTCTGTCACCCGTCCCACGAAGTACGAGCCGGTGTGCTGGTCGCCCGCAGAGGCTGCGAAATTCCTCAAATATTGCGCTGACCACAACGAACCGTTGACCAACCTCTTCGAATTGATCAGCGGCACCGGCATGCGCAAGGGGCGAGGCGCTCGCCCTGCACTGGGCCGACGTCCACCTCGACGAGCACGTGCTCTTCGTCCGCCAGACGTTGTCCAACGTCAACAACTCCACGCCAGTCTTCACGACTCCCAAGACCAAGAGCAGCCTCGCTTGGGTCGGGCTCTCCGACAGGGTGGCCGCCGCGCTTCAGAATCAAGCCGGGCGCCAACCCAACCGCGCGCTGGTGTTCACCCGACGCGGAGGACAACCACTACGTCCGGAGTACGTCCTGCACCGACTCCACAAGCTCACCGAGCAGGCAGGACTGCCCAGAATCCGCGTCCACGACCTGCGTCACTTCGCCGCGACCACCATGCTCAGCTCGCAAGTTCCACTGGCCATGGCGTCCAAGACGCTGCGCCATTCGACCTTGTCGACGACAACGGAGATCTACGGCCACCTGCTCCGGCACGTTGCACTCGACGCAGTGAAGGCGATCGAGACGGCGTTGAAAGAAGCTGAGGTGGCGTAGCGCGACCACTTTGCGACCACAATCGGGCAAAAACGACACCAGCGGGTCTACCTCGAAAGGTAAACCCGCTGGTCATTGGCCGTCGGGACGACAGGATTTGAACCTGCGACCCCTTGACACCCAGGACGTCCGGGTAGCTGCCTACCTGGGAAAACAGCGTGTCTGCAGTCCACTAACTTGTCCACGACTTCAGGTTTCGCTGCCATCGCTGAGTTTCTGGTCCACACGCGGTCCACATGCTCAATCTCACTTGATGACCTGACAAGTAGCGCGGAGCGGGACCGCTTGTCGGTGGTCTCTGGCAACCTGATCACCTTCGATGTCGAAGGAGGGAACCATGCCGAAGGAGATCCGCCCGGAAGAGGCGGTCGACGGCGAACGGGAGCGGAATGCCGAGGCCGACCGACTCGCCCCTCGGGAGGAGCGCGCGCGGCCGAACCTGGTGGGCGATCGATCCACCAACGAGTCCTCGGTCGGGTTCATTGACGATCACCTGCTGCCTGGGCTCCGCGCGTTGGGGGCACGAAGCGCCGCCGCGAACGGGCTCGAGCGTCTCTTCGAAGAACTCAGGGACCGGTTGCGCGCCGGTGCCCGGATCGATGAGGCGCTGAAGGGGCTCGACAGAGCGCCCTTCTCATCAGACGAGGACGTGCACAAGGCAGCGGCCCTCTACGAGTCGTTGCTCGAAGGGTTCTGGAGCAGGGGAAACGGTTTCGGCGAGTACTACACCCCCCGGTCACTGATCCACCTCGTCACGCGACTGGTCGCCCCTACACCCGGCGAAAGCGTGCTGAACCCCGCCGCAGGAACCGGGGGGTTCCTGACGGAGGTCCTGGACCACTTCCACCGCGGCGAACCCAGGTCGATGCGGCCGCCGGGATCTGTCGTCGGTGTCGAAGAGAGGCAGGTGCCCTACCTGCTCTCGACGCTGAATCTCGCCCTGCACGGTGCCAACGCGTCGCGAATCCACCTTGGGGATTCCCTCTCCGTGACGCGCCACGACCCCGTGGCCGGCGGGCGGTTCGACGTGGTGCTGGCCAACCCACCGTTCGGGGGGACGGTTGAAACGGCGCAGGCGTTCCCCGAGCGCATTCAAACGAGGGACCGGTTCTGGCTTTTCGTCGTCCAGGTTCTGGACCTGCTCAAGCCGGGTGGGCGCTGCGGCCTCATCGTGCCCAACGCGTTCTTATTCGCCGACGGCGTTGGCGCACGCATCAAGGAAAGGCTTCTTAAGGAGTGTGAACTGCACACCGTGGTACGACTGCCCGGTGGTCTGTTTGCGCCCAACACGGCGATTCCGGTGAACCTGGTGTTCTTCAAGAAGCGCGCAGACGACAAACCCGCGTCCATGGTGGTCGATGACGACGACTGGGCGACCCAGGAGACGTGGTTCTACGAAGTTCCTCCTCGGGGGAGGAAGGCTCCCGACAAGGCCACTCCAATGGGTGTCGAAGGGTTCGACGAGGTGATCTCGTGGTCGAGTGGTCCGGACCTTCCGAAGCGGGTGGAGAACGATCGCGCGTGGTCCGTCCCGATCGCCCGACTGCGAGCCGACGGGTTCAACCTCGACCTCCGACGCGCCGACCTCAGGAAACGCGCAGGGCGGTCGTCGGCGCGCGACTCGCTGGAGCACCTCGTGGGGATTCAGGACAGCATTTCCGCGGTGTTCACCGCGCTGCAGGCCGACCTCGGTTCCGATGCCCCTGCCAAGCACTACCCGGAACGGCCGATGAGCGACTTCCTCACGCCCGTGCGCGAGGTCGTCGAAGTCGCACCAGGGTCCGAGTACCGAATGGCGGGCCTGCGCTCATCAGGGCGAGGGCTGATCGATCGCGGCATGCGCCCAGGAAGCGAGATCTCGTACAAGAAACTGGCCAGGTTGTCGTCCGGCCAGGTCGTCTTCGCCCGCCTCAGCGCCTGGGAAGGAGGACTGGCCATCGTGCCCGATTCCTTCGCTGGCGCGTTCGTGTCGGACGAGTACCGCACCTTCGCGATCGATCGCGAGGTCTGCGACACGGGGTACCTGGAGAACCTGCTGCTCTGGCAGGAACTCTGGGGGCATTTCACCCCTCGCGGGTCGACAGGCCGCATGCGCGTCGCGGAATCCGATTTCCTGGCCATCCTGGTCCCGATGCCCGAGCTTGCTGAGCAGCGTCGCGTCGCGGCCGTGCTCGGCAAGGGGGTCGCCGAGCTGGACCGCCTGGCGCGGCGTCGGGACGAACTCGAGAAGTCGTTCCGCTCCGCGCTGCTGGGTACCGCGTTCGGGGGTGAACTGTAGGAAAGGAAGCTCACCGCAGTCGCATGAGATCGTGTTAAGCATGAGCAGTGAGGAAGATCAGCATCGCCTTCGGTTGCGGGGCTCAGGTTGCCCGACTGGCGACCGCCAATAAGGTCAGGCAGCCCAACCTCGTAGTTTCGAGCATCATTTCGAGACACCACATGCTCTGGTCAACGTGGCCAGCGACGAGCCCGGTGTGGTCCGCTACGTAGACGATGTCGTCAGTTCTGTCGGTACGCAGCCCTATCCTGCCGATCATGAGCTACACCGACGTGACGAAGGCTGACGTGCTCGCAGCCATGGCCGAGTGCGACAACAGGGGCAGGTCTGCGTTTCTAGCCGACTACGGCTTCCATCCAGCCCGCGGCTACGAGCTTGTGCATAACGGGCACCGATACGACTCGAAGGCGATCTTCGGAGTAGCGCACAAGTTCACAGCAGGGAGACCGCTTACCGCCGGCGAGTTCAGCGGCGGACTACACGCGGTCGTGCCTCACCTGCGCGGTCTGGGTTTCACCGTTGAAGCACCCCCGAGGCCTGCCACGTTCTTGATGGTCCACGTGCCGCAGGGCAAGCCCGCGCAGCGCAACCTCGAACACGGCTTGGAAACACGCACCTGGGGATTCCCGCAAGTCCACGAGGACTTCGCAGGCTCCAGCTTCGACTTCGTGATCCTGGCGACCGGTGCGGCCCCTCGAGTGCAGGCCCAGGACTGGTTCCACAGCACCGCCACTCTCTACATCTGCCAGGCCGTCGGAGGCTTCTACGAGGCTGCCGCACCGCATTGGCCGGACGAAGTCGAGGAAAAACGGGTCAAGTACCCCCTCAGGTTCGGCATCGAACCCTTGGCGGTCCTGGAAGACACTCCCCTGGGCTCAACCGGTCCGTTGCCTGCCCACGCCAGCGACAAGATCCGGCTCTCGGGCACGGACCGAGGGCTGGGCAAGCTGACGAGTTTCGATCCGACCTCACTGTTCGTCGTAGCAGGGCTGCACGACGCTGTCACGTTGCCAACCGATCCCGCCGCACCAGTTCAAGTACGCGTCCGGGACGTTCCCGGCGTGGACGAGGTGCCCTCGCGGGGTACGCGGCGACGTGGGCGCCAGTCTGGGCCAGGGCGTGTCGCAGATCCGGCGAAGCGGATGGCTATCGAGCAGCACGCCATGAAACTGGCCCAGGAGCACTACTTGGCCGAGGGCTGGGAGGTCGAGGTCCTGGGAAAGCCATATGACCTTCGTTGCCGGCGTGGCGAGCAGGAGCGACGCGTGGAGGTCAAGGGAACCACGGGGGCGGGAAGTTCGGTCGAACTCACCATCAACGAGGTCGACCACGCTCGAGGTTACGTCTCGATGGACCTGTTCGTCGTGAGCGACATTGTCGTCGAGCGCGTCGGGGACGGATACCAGACAAGCGCGGGTCGCATCCGACTGCTCTCCGATTGGACACCGGCAGAAGAACACCTCCGTGCGGTCCGTTTCGAGTATCAAGTCCCCGCCCGGTAGCGGGCCTGTCCGTGCATCGACCCGCGACCACCGAGAGCGGTATCGGCAACCGGTCTGCGATCAGGATTCGACGGTGGGCTGGAGCAGGGTCGTCAGGAACGCCTGGGTTTCCTCGTCGACCGAGTACAGCCAACAGCCGCGGGTGGCTCGGGTGGCGAGCACCCAGTAGATGTTCGCCGCCAAGCGCGGATAGAGACGGGAATCGATGTCCTTCATGGAACGATCTTCGTTCGTCTTCGGGTCGACCACCCAGCGGTCACCGCGGCGGACCAAGTCGGGGCCGAAGATGACGGCCCCGTAGTCGTACTCCAGGCCCTGTGCTGTGTAGATGCAGCCGATCTGACGGTGTCCACCCTGATCCGTTGCCCAGAACTGGCTTTTCGGGACCAGGCCGTCGCCGTTCCGCAGTTCCTTCATGGCGTTCCACGGCCTGCGCCACGTGCGTTCGACCCCCTCCGGATCAGTCCAGGGGATCGACACGTCATCGACCAGCGAGCCGCTGCCATCCGGGTCGGTCGTCCACGACCAACAGAAGCCCGCTGTGATGCGGGCGGTACGGCCTTCGCGGGTGTGCTGCTCGACCCACTCGCCCAGCGCCTCGGGCGAGGACGCGACGCCCAGGTCATACTCCGACGGCGTCTACCGCGTGGCGGTCGCGTGACCGAAGAGCAGCTGCTCAAGCCACGTCAGGTAGCGCTGGGAGCCGCCGCAGCGGAACTGGCTGACCAAGTCGATGTGGGTCGACACGGCGCCGAGGCGATCCGCTTCCTGCTGCAGCTCTGTCACCGTGTATCCCTCGTTGGGCCGGATGATCTGCCGCTCGTCCAGGAACACCACGCATACCCTCGTGCGCTTGAGCATGCGCTCGACGTGGCGTGCGTTGCGCCGCAGTCTCTGGGCTTCGTCGACCAAGGGCACCACCGCGTTGCCCGCGTGCCGCGCGAACCCGTCGACATGGATGAACAAACCCTCCGCGTCGGGGAGCGTGGCCGCCCGTTTGAGCTGCTTGTGCAACGTTCCCGACGGAGTGAGGTAGCAACCGTAGACCCCGCCGCCGACGGTGCGCTTGATGTCGGCGACCAAACGCGCCGCGATCACCGTCTTCCCGGTACCAGGGCCGCCGGACACGATGATCAGGTGCTTGCGACGTTCGTTTTGAGCCTTGAGCACCACCTCCAGAACGTGCAGATGAGCCTGCTGTTGGCCACCGACCAGCCGGAAAGCAGGGTTACCTGCCAACGTGTCGTTCAGACGTGCCAGTAAACCGCCTGAGGGCTGGTGACGAGCGGTGAGAAACCGCGACACCTGCGACGCCTCGGGTGGTCGCAGGTTGTCGGCCGCGAACATCCTGGACAACGCGGCCGGCTCAGCGTCCGCGACGTCGTCACGCCCGAACAGGACAACGTCCTTGCTGCCAGCGCTGTTCGCCACCGCGTCCCGTAAGCGATTCACCAGCTCACGCCCAGCACCGTGGAGATAAGCCACGCCACAGGTCACCAACCGAAGGTCCGGCTCGTTGATCCAGCTACCGAAGTAGGACACGTATCCCGCCGCCTGTCGGCACGGATGCGTGTACTGGGATCCGAGCACCCAGACCAACACGGACGATGTCGAGTCGAGCGTCGTCCATTGCTTCAACTCCACGACGACCGCGGTCAGCCCGCCGTCCGCGCGAGCCCCAACAGCAAGGCGTCCACCCGCTGTCCACTACCCGGCAACTCGTACTCCAAGAACAGACGCAGCTCACCCAAGCCAGCCTGCATGAGCGCCCTCAGCAGCTCGGGCCAGCTCTTCTCCCAGCTTGACCGCTCCGCAGCGCCTGGTGGCTTCCCATAGAGCCTGCTGAAAGACTTGCTGCACGCATCGACGAACGCCGTCGGTGCTGCTTCCAGGACGGCGGTGGTCTCTCGGACGGTTCCCCCATAGACGAACATCCCCAAGAGGTATCAGACACCACCGACACAACACGCGAGCACGACCTACCTCACCACGACCCACGGCCAGTGTCCCAACCAGCACTAGTGTCTATGCACTATCCCGTGGCCGCTTCAAAAGGTCCGAAAGTGCCAGCATCGCACCGCGCGAAACACTGCTATCGGAGTCGCGACTTATATCTTCCAGCAAAGACTCAGCACCTCGGCGAAATGCGGCTGTCGAAAGCGCACGCTTGGTAGCGCGACTTCGAGTAGTACGATAGAGCATCGTCAACGAGTTGATGTCGTCAGGATCTCTGCCGAGCCCAAGCGCCCAGGCAAGACATAAACGAATGTTCTCCTCAAGAGAAGGCCTCTGAAGCAGGCGATTGAAGTATGGATACATTTCATCAGATCGAATCTTTGTTAAACACCGAACAATCGAGCGAGACGTTCCATACTCATCGCTGGGGATACTGAGAAGCACTTCCCCTGCAGCTTGCACTGCAGGCGGCGAGAGATTCCATGCAGCTAGAAGTGTAGCCAGAGCCATCCTCTCTTCACGATTTGAGGAGAAAATTGCTTTCTGCAGAATCTTACTCAATCCTGGAACACGAAGAGGGATCTCTCTAGCATCCCGCGAAGCATTAAGCGAACGCGCGAAGCGCCTAAGAATATCGCCTATCACGTCCTCCGGACGAAAGGACGAAGGACGTAGTACCAGCTGCCTGAGGTCCTGACGAGACGCATCAAGGTAAGCCCGTTGTTTTCCCGCAATAACAAATCCCGGTATCCGCACGAAATCTGCAGCAGCTTCTCGCGCATAGAACAGCTCTTCTGGATCGCCCAGGATCTTCACGGCGTGCTCAAAAAGATACCTTACCGAGCTAGCATCTGCGCAAGCGAGTTGCTTGGAGTTCCGCACTCTGCGACTCACCGATTCGAGAATTGACTGTGCCGCCCAGTTGTCTTGAACGTGCTCCCTAAGTGCTACCAAGCCCTCCCAAGACTTTTGGCCGTGCATGTGACCTAACGCTTCCACGGCAGTGAAATACCGAACCGAATCCGCAGTTACGTTCTCTACAATCAGAGGCGCGAGTTCATCACCAATATTGATGAGGGCCTCACGCATAAGGCGTTGATCCTTCTCGTATGTGCTGGCCAAGTCTCGCAGAACACCTTCAAAAAGCGCCAAGCGCAAGCGTGCAGAATTTGCAAACAAGTCAGGGCGACTGCGATATAGAAAGGAAAGGCCCAGCCACTCAACGGCCTCAATGGGCTCCTCACGGCCAAGGCGATAGATGAGCTCAAGGTCCACTACATCTGCCTCACGAACTTTGAGGCGTTTACCGCGAGGAACCTGGCCATCCCCCCCTAATCACGTAGACATAGACGCTCAAGAGCAGGTTCCGCTCAAGCCCGAGAGCGTTCTCGTACGCGATACACCGCTCTACGCTAAAGTCTAGATCTCCATTCTCAAGGCGGTTGAGCGTAGCTGGCTTTAAGCTCTCATCCAAGAAACGACTTAGGGAAAGTGCAAACTTTTCCGTCTCTCGGACTTCAGGATCGTCGTGGAAAGCCCGGATAGCGCGCACTAGCCACGCGAACCGCTGCCGACCGGTGACAGGGTTCTCCATGGGTAGCAACTTGCGACCAAGCTTGGCCATTGCCGGCCTCCACCAACCACTCGCACATACCAAATTCGGATACCGTGAGAGTACACGTCGGCCGGCGCATCTGACAGCAACTATTCGAGTGGTATCTTCGCCGCCGTCGTCCATGTGTAAGTCTGATCATCTCGCCCAAGGATCACGAGCCGTATACTATTGAAGGTGACCTGGTGAAACAATTCCTCAGAACCTCGCAATGAGGACTTCACACCTTCCGTTGATCCAACGCCATGGCTATAGGCCAAAGTAACATGCGGCTCGAGCGGTGCTCCGAAGCCTGACTCCTTTTCACTGAGGACCTCGGCTATTCCATCCCGCAGAATCGCCTGCAAACGCTGCATCTCGACCGTGTGAGAAGTTAGAAGAACCACTCCTTCTTGCGCCACCACTGCAGGCCCCAGTGTCATGCACAGGGGTCCGACAGAGCACAGCTTCTGCCGGATAACTCCTGTCAACTTTTCGATAGCAAGCGGTTCGACTTCATCGACGAATCCAACGCCTTGAACAGTTATGTGCATCCAACGTGGCCTGACGATGTCAAGTTCAGGAGCATTAGCTAGTGCCCGGTATGAATACTGGACATTCTCAGATGATCTCAAATCATCTTCGAAGGTCAGAAAGAACGTATACATTCGTCGGCCAGTCCTCCATCCAGGACGCCACCACCAGTGATTGGCAAACTGGTCCGATTCTCGCAAAGACGGGCTTCCCACTCGCAGCTCCTAGTTACCGTATTTTGCCAGCCGCATGCATCAACAATGCACGTGACCAAATTATACACAGTAGCTTCTCGCAAGAAGCAGGCCAATCACCGTTTTGGCATCAAAGAGGGCTCCCTCCTCAATTAGTCTATCCACATCTCCGAACGAGATGGGGCGAACCTTCGTCGGAATCTCCGAGTCTAGATGCGTACGAGTTTCAAGCCTGACATTAGTCGAGACGAATAGGTAGGCTTTCCAATCAGAGAAATCTGGAACGGCATGACAGACCATCATCAAGGACGCGTTCTCGGCGACGTAACCTGCCTCCTCCCTAAGCTCTCGAACAGCTGCCTCCTCCGGTGACTCTCCCTGGTTAATCCGGCCACCAGGAATCTCAAGCACAGTTCGTTCTAGCGCAGGGCGGTACTGCTCTACACAGATCACCTGGTCACCGTCTATGGGTACGATGCACGCTCCACCGGGGTGCCGAACAACGTCTCGCACATATCGGTTTCCGCTAGGTTGATGAGTTGAATCGATTCGATCAACCTGAAAGGTCGGTGTCACATGCTGACGCGCCGAGTTCGTGATGTAGTGCTCAATCATTACGCTTCCTTCGCCTTTTCGATTTTTCACGCGCACATACCGCCGCGTACTCCAATCTATTTAACAAACTGCACAAAAAGCGGCTGGCAGATACGCTTACAACGGCGGCCAGAACCATCAAGAACAAGTTATAATCGAGTTTCGCTGCCAGGAATAACGCTGCATGCACAAGGCAGTGAGGCATCAAGCTGCCATGTGACCCAGATGCTCCTACGCAAATTCGGACGGCATTCGCCCTACGCTTACGAGGTTTTTTACCCACGCCCTCACTCCCTCCGCCATGACACACAAGAAGGAGAATCCGCTTGAGCTGTCGATTTAGCCAAGATGTTGAATGACGGCCTCCGTCGGATACATTATTTGCCCCGTAGCAGTTGAGCTGTACCGCGCTTGACATCGGCCACTTAACCGATGGCGTTCTATACAGCGTGCCTCCAGACACCTGATGGCGCCAAGTTCCTGCATCGCTCGTTGGTGCTCATGCAGGAACTGCTCCGCTACTCGGTTATACGCGTGGTCGCAGTGACCAGCTAGCCACGCTCTATAGCGCCAATTCGGTCGGTGACGACGTTGAGCTCCTCGCAAAGACTGACGAGTTCCACAAATGCAGACGCGACGGATCCCGCTACCCAAGATCGACAATGGCAGGCGGCTGATGAGTAGGGCGATGGCACACCACTTGCCCAGCCCAGGGATGCTCCAACATCCGGGGGGATCACAGCCCAGCAGCATGAGAGGCCCCGTGTCGGCTGCGCATAGTCAAGGCAGCCGGACGCGACCGGCGCTCCATCCATGCGGCGCCACAGGGCGACTCAGAGCCCGCCCAGATTCACGCTCGCGCGCTACGCCCACGTAGCCGGGCAGTCGGCCCCGGTCGCGTCACCGGCCGCCCAGCCGACGGCGACCCGGTCGCGGCCGATCAGCGAAAACACCTGTAGCTCAAGGCGCCTGGCCAAAGTCGCGGCTACTCCGCTCCGCCCATGTTGCAGCAAGACGAAGTCAGCTCGGTCGTCACGTCGGTCGCCGGATATCCCGCAGCTGCGCGAGGTACTCCTCCGCGGCTTCCTCACCCGTGAACTGGTGCGCCAGCACGTCGGCGAGATCTTGCGAGACCATCGCCAACGAGGGCAACGACTTCCGGTCGCCAGAGAGAGCGCGGCGACCGTGATCGAGGGCCTCCTCAAGGTCCCCTTCGCGTGCCGCTGCAACACCGAGCGTGATGCGCGCTTCAGCGATGCGCATCGGCGCTCGCGCCCGACCGGTGTAGTCGGTCGCGCCTCGGATCACTTCATCAGCCAGAGCCCTTGCCAGCCGGTCGTTTCCGGTGTGGCGATAGCAATCCATTGCATAGAAGTCGAACTTGAGCGGATCTACTACGAAGTGGTTGTCGGTGTTCTCGGGGTAAGGCATGCCGTCCAGGAGCACACGGCCGCGTTCAAGCGTCGCGGTCATCTCGTCCTCGCGCCCCATGCGTGCAAGAGCCTTCGCCTGCTGGGCAACGAGCTGGACGGCCACACTGTGGTTGCCCGCAGCGGCGACGCCGGCGTCGGCAGCGGCAAGCACGCTTCGATAGTCGTTTGACGTCAGGGCAAACCAGGCTCGCATTTCGTGAGCCCATCCGAGGATGCCGGGACTGCCAACGTCTTTGCCGAGACTGAGCGCCACCTGGCGGGTGGCTTCGGCAGCACGCCGGTCCCCCAGGTCGTACTCCAGGCAGCCGACTAGCAGAGCCAGCCAACCCGCGAGTTCCAAGGTGTCGCGGCGCTGCCTGAAGCTCCGTCGCTGCTCTTGCATTTCCACAATGCGGCGTAGCCACTGCCGCCCCTCAACGATCAACTCCGAAGCGGGCTGGCTCGCGTACTCCGAACACAGCTTGTCGACCGTGATGCGCAAGCCGTCCATCGTAGCTTCGTTGAGGTCCGACACCTGCAACCGGCTGACGATCTCCAGCGTGTCCATGCCCGTGACGGTGAGCAGGTCCGTGGCCGCCGGCTGACCCTCTGGAGGGAAGATCGCGGCGGTTACCGTGCCGAGGGCGCCCGCGATGAGCGGGGCGTAGCCGTCCTTGCGTGGCTTGTTGTCGCCGCGCTCCCAAGCTTTCCAGCGCCGCTCAAGATGTTCAGAAGCGGGCAACTGTCGATCGGCGTGGCGACGCATGGCCTCAGCCGCGGCTACCTGGGACATGCCGCGCGCCTCGCGGAGTGCGCGAATGCGCCTTGCCCACTCTGGCAGCTGCTCACCCATGCCCGCTCCCCTGCGATCGAGTGCCGTCTCCTCCGAGTGTGGCACCTGCGGGAGGGGACACGACCAGTGTCACGTGGTGATACGGCCGCATCACCACGTTACGGAAGTGACCCCGATCATGACACTGTGAAGTCGTTTGGTTTCGATGGAACGTAGTCAACGTGAACACAGCAACTACAGCCCACACCAGCACGCAGGAGCAGAGCGCGCTAGCTCTCCTCCAGCCTGCGCTCGACAGCCTCAACGCGCGCGGTCAGTGCCTCAACGGCGCGCTGAAGGTTCGCGATCACGGCTTCGTCGGCAGCCTCAGGAAGTGGCTTGGTACGCACAAACGCACCCTGCCCCTGCCTCGTCACGATCAGGCCTTCGCTTTGCAGCATCGAAAACGCGTGCTTGACGGTGCCGACAGCCACGCCGACTTCACCGGCGATCTTGCCGTGACTCGGCAGCTTGTCACCAGGAGCAAAGTCCCCTGCCGCGATGGCGCGGCGAAAGTGGTCGGCAATCTGCTGGAACGGCGCACGCGAGTCGTTCGGGTCGAGTTTCAGCACGTCAGCAAGGCTACAACCTAGCCAACGATGATGACCATGCCGTGCCTAGTTGACCATGTTGGCTACGTTGGCTAAGTTTTCTCTTGTCGCGGTCGTCTCAGGCCGCAGAACACGGAAGACCCGACCGGTGCGGGAACACCAGCCGGGGCGCACATCGGACACGTTGGAGCGCGACGATGCAGGTTGAGGCTACCCGGCTGTACCGGGTCAAGGCAGTGTCAGACATGTTGGACGTCTCTCAGGCGACGATCTACCGAGCAGTGGAATCGGGCAAGCTCCGCGCGGTTCGGATGGGTGAGGGTGCAGGCGCGGTGCGCGTCTCCGGCCAGGCCATCAGCGAGTACGTGGAGGCGTGCACCATCCGCCCCGTGATCACGGCGGAGGTGGCCTGAGATGCCGACCGCTTCGATCACTCGTGAGGACTGCCACGCGTTGCGTGAGGGCCTTGACGCTCTAGGGGCGTCGATCGACCGACTGATGGTGCTCCGACGCCGTGAGCTTGCCGAGCGCCGTCGGCAGCGCACGGCGGCACGAGAGCTGGTGACCGCATGAGCACCGCGGTCGTCCAGACGACGAACGCACGGACGGCGTGCCGGCGCGCGCAGTTCGTCTCCCCGCCGCTCGCGTTCCGGTTCGCCGACACCAACCCGCGCATCGGTCGTTCCCTTGCCCAGTCGCGGTTTCACGAGCTGCCGCAGCACGTGGCGAGTGTGGTCGCGGATCGATTGCGCCTGACGCCGCAGGTGTGGGACGCGCTGGCCGAGGACGACGAGGTGCACGGCTTCGTTGGCGCGAAGGCGGTGTTCGAGGTGTGGCAGACCCGCGAGGGCTGGCGATCCCGGCAGTTCACGCGACCAGGTACCGAGGTGCTCGACTCCGAGGACGACGGGGTGTGATTCTGATGGCTGCCAACGCTTCTGGGTTCGTGCCGCAGGTCGAGCTGTCCGCCTACGAGCGGGACCGGCCCGTGCTGGACGAGTACCTGACCGAGGTGCAGCGGGTGCGGTTCTACGCCGCCGGCCACCGATGGCCGCTCGTGCTCGGTGACGGCGAGATCGCCGCAGCGCTACACGTCGCGAACGGTGAGCTGCCCGAGGACGTGGACGAGCTGGCGGAGCTGGCGTTCCACGGCGTCCTCACCGAGGGCCTGGACTACGCTAGGGCGCTCGACCTGGCCACCAAGGCGCTGTTCCAGCGGCTCGCTCTCGGCACCGCCACGAACGAGGACCGGGTCCTGTTCCCGGAGTGGTGGAACAGCGCGGACCGCTACCAGGCCTGTGCGCAGGCCGCCGCGACGCTGTGTGTGCACGCCCTGCGGTCGCCTCGCACGCTCCCGGCCATCAGCGGTACGGCGCCGTGGGAGGTGGCGTGATGACCGCGCTGAAGCAGGCTCGGGGTGCGGGTGGCTGGTCACGGACCACGATGGTGCGCAAGCTGCGTGCCGTGGCCGCGCGGGAGGGCGAGAACCTGCCGGGCGATGCCAGCATGATCCGGATGGTGGCGCGCTGGGAGAACGACGACACACTGCCCAGCGAGTTCTACCAGCGTCTGCTGTGCGCGCTGTACGGGCGCTCGCAGGTGGAGCTGGGTTTCCGGCCCGCTGTCGAGGTGGACCGGGACACGCTGGTGGCGGTGCTCTACGTCGCGCCGTTCGACGCGGCGACCCGGCCGGTGGAACAGCTGCGCGCCTACGCCCAGCGTGGTGAGCGACCCGCATTGCGAGGTCGCCACGCTCGCAGACGGCATCCGACAGGCCCGGCAATGCCCGGCTATGTGGTTGGACGTCGACCGGTTGCGTGCCTGCGAGTCCATGGCAGACACGGTGCTGGCCACCGGACTACAGCAGCCGGTTCCGCTGTGGCTCTCGGCAGCGCAGGTCGCGGCCGGACGTGTCGCCTCCACCCTGCCGCAGGAGGTGGCGTGATGCGCGCACACCTGGGCAAGGAGGGTGTCGAGCTCTCGGCACGGTTCCGGGTTAGCGGGCGCGGCCCGACGGTGATCGCCGCGCGGTTCAACATCCCGTTGCGGTTCGAGGACCTGGTCTCGATCCTTTACGCCGCGCCGCTGACCGGTGAGCAGCTGGCCGACGCCGACCGCATCCGCGAGACCGTGCTGGACGTGCTGCTCAACCACGGGGCGAACAAGGTCGCCGACGACAAAGCCCGGCTGGAACGGGCGATCGAGACGCGCGCGGCCGACGTCGACCAACCCAGGCTGATCACCTGCAAACGGCGGGTCACCGAGCTGTTCCTCACCGCGGACAACGGGTTGCGGAACTCGCGTGACCGGTCGTCGATCCTGCGCCGCACAGGCTGACGCGCCGCTCACACATCGTGATCACGCGCAGGCCCGACGTCAATTGACGTCAGACGCGCGGATCCTCGCGCACTCGCGTCCTACGCGTGCGTGTGTGTGCGTACGTGCGTCGCGCGCGCCAGACGTTGCCTGACAACGGTTCTGACGAACTTCTGTCCCCTCGGGACGATCACCCTCGGTCATCTTTTGGAGAGGTCTACGCGCATGGCACCGGACCCCGCACTGGGCGGGACGCCAGCTTCCGAGCCGCCCGCCGGCCGATGGCTGCGTCCCGTCCGGGACACCGGCACCGAAGCGGCACCCGGTCTGGACGAGCTGGAACAGCTGGCCGCCCACGCCCGCGAACGGGTCGCCCAGGTGCGGCTGTGGCTGCCGCAGATAGAGGAGGCGGTATTCGACTGCTACCTCGGCAACCTGGCCGCCCAACTCGACCCGCACACCGAGGCCGACCAAGTCGGCGTGCTCGCCACGCTGCTCGGTGCCGCCGGAGCGCACCTCGGTCCCGGCCCGCACCTGCAACTCGGGTACGAGCGGCACCCGCTGCTGATCTGGCCGATGCTCATCGGGCAGACCGGCGTGGGCAAGAAAGGCACCGCCTACAACGCAGCGAAAGCCCTGCTGTCGTTCACCGACAACGACTTCGTGGCCCAGAACATCCACTCCGGACTGTCCAGCGGTGAAGGCCTGGCGTCGGTGTTCGCCGCCGAAGCCGAGACCGGCAAGACAGGCCGCAAGCCGCGGTTGCTGCCCGACGGGGACTGCCGACTGCTGGCCTACGAACCCGAGTGGGGAACCGTCATGGCCCGCATGCGCCGCGAGGGCAACACACTGTCCGCGACGCTGCGCGCGGCCTGGGAAGGCGGCAACCTGTCCACCCTCAACGTGGACGCCCGCGTGGCCCGCCAGTCCCACATCAGCATCAGCGCCCACATCACCCCGAAGGAGTTCCGCGAGAAAGTCTCCGCAGCCGACATGGCAGGTGGCACCTACAACAGGTTCCTACCCATCGCCGTCGCACAGTCCAAACTGCTCGACACCCCGACCCCGGCCGAACCGACGCTGATGCTCCAGCTGGGAGCCTCGCTGTTCGAGCGGCTCCGCCAGGCGGGCGACGTCGGCGCGGTGGGCTTCACAGACGCCGGAGCACTGGCCTGGCGACGGCTCTATATCGAGTTCGCCAGCCGCGACGGCGACACCGAAACCCCGGTCGAGGAGTTCATCTCCCGCGCCGCACCACACTGCCTGCGCATCGCCGCCATCTACGCCCTACTCGACCGCGCAGACAGCATCGCCCCCGCTCACCTGGCCGCCGCGTCCGCCCTGGTCCGCTACTCGATCGCCTCTGCGGCAGCAGTCCTGAGTCCCAACGACACCGTGGTGCGCCTGGCCGCCTGGATCGCCGAAGCCGGGGCAGAGGGACGCACACGCAAGGACGTCACCGTGGAGTTCTTCGGCGGCAACGCAAGGCGGGTGGGCGTCGACCCCACGCGTCTGCTTGACCAGTTGATCCAGAGCGGCCGGTTCGAACGCATTTCCCGGCCACCAGCCAGCGGACGCGGACGACCAACCGAGGTCTACCGCGCTCAAACACGACGAACTTGACGAACTTACGAACTAAGTCGGCTGACCTGCGGGAACGCTCTCGACTTAGTTCGTCAGTGACGAACTAAGTCAAACACAAAACCGCAGGTCAGGGCATTTAGTTCGTAAGTTCGTCAAGTTCGTCAGCCCAACCTTGAAGGGATCACCATGGCCGCCAAACGACCACCAATCGGCGTCAAGTTGTCAGTCGACATCGAGCACCTGCCCGACCGCCCGACGCCGTACCGCGCCCGCGTGCGGTGGATTGATCCGGTGACCGGCAAGCGTCCGTCGCGTTCTCACTCGTGTGAGACCGAGGACGAGGCCGTGGCGTGGATCGAGGGTATGGAGCGCGCTGCCGCTGGTGGCGTCGACCCGAACGCCGCGATGATGACGCTGGCGGAGTACGGCACGCCGGACGTTCTGACGCTCGCGTTGCGCGGCCTGGAGGACAAGACACTGCCGCCTTACATGTGCGGCTGGAAGCTGCGCATCCTGCCGTCGCTGGGACACCTGCCCGTGCGGATGATCACGGCAGGCGCAGTGGACCGCGCCGTGATGGATCCGGAGTCGGGTTGGATCGCGGAGGAGTGCAGCAAGTCCGTCGTCAAGAACACGCTAGCCATGCTCGTTCGGATCATGGAACAGGCGCTTCGCGACGGCATCATCGATCGCAACCCAGCACGGATCAAAGGCTGGCAGAAGCAGTACGCCCGTGTAGAGGATGAACTGGACGACCCACGCTCGCTCGCGCTGCCGGACTGGCCCACCCTTCTACGCCTCGCCGACGCGCTGGCCGCTCGTTCGGCCGGCGAATACGACGGCTGGCGTGACGTCGTGTTGTTCGCCGCGTGCACCGCCGCGCGCATCGGGGAGATCTCAGGCTGCCGTGTACGGGACATCAACCGCGACGACTGGACATGGACGGTCAGGCGTCAAACGACGACCGCACCGGGCGGCTTGGTCGACAAGGGCACCAAAGGCAAACGCGCCCGGATCGTGCCGTTGATTGACGAGATTCGCGAGATGGTGGAGCGTCGCATCGCGAACACGGACGGCACGAAGGACGCGCGGCTGTTAGTTGGTCCGCGTGGTGGGCGAGTCAGCACTGCGGTGCTGCGCGATGCGACGCACTGGGACGAGGTCGTGACCAAGCTCGGGTTCGACCACCTGAAGCGCCACAGCCTGCGGCACACCGGCCTGACGTGGATGGCCGACGCCGGCGTGCCGATTCATCATCTTCAGAAGATCGCCGGGCACGGCTCGATCACGACCACACAGCGGTATCTGCACCCGCATAACCAAGCGGTCAGCGACGCAGGCGTCTTGCTGTCTGCCCACTTGCGGAGGCCCGCTGCCATCCCAAAGCTCCGTGTCGTGTAGCGCTGTGCGCCGCCCGCATCAGGTCCGATGTTGGCAGTGAAGACTGGAAGACGCCTACCCACAACCGGTGAGTTCGTGGGTATCGCCGAGCAGCGTGGGGTCTACGTTGCCTGGCCCGCTCAAGATCGTCACAGCAGGTTTGACCAGCGCGACTTGCCACGACACCCAGGGACTGTGTGTCGTAGTCGGAGTGGCCGGCGTGTGTTCTGGCGAGTGAGCCTGGACGAGCGCAGCTTCACGCAGGAACGCGGAAACGCTCAGGCCTCGCTCCTCCGCGGCGGTTCGGACTAGCGCGGCCTCTTCTGGACTAAGTCGCACAGAGATCATCGAAGCAAGACGACGCCGTGCCTTTGGCGGCTCGGGATCCCCCCACTCATCAGGGTCATCCTTGTGAGCTTCGTAGCGTGCGGCGCGCTCTCGTTCACTCTCCATGGTGACGCTCCCCTCGGGTCACAGATACCGCGATCGTTCACCAGCGGTTGAGTCCCAGCCGGTGAATACGCGGATGATCCGGCGCTCTTCGTCGTACTGAAGCACCAGCGTAAGCACTCGACCGCTGTCCGCTCGGCCGATCAGCTTCCAGTCGCCGCTCCGGTTCTTCTTGTTGGGTACGAACACCCCTCCGTTGTCGAAGACCTGCTCCGCTTCCCAAGCTGAGATCGCGGGCCTGTCTGGTCGGCTCTCGGCTAGATGGGCTGTGTTGCCGCGCTCGTCCGCGTCGTCGTCCCAATCGAAGGCCTCAGCGTCTTCTGGGTGCGCCACGCCTTAGCTCCTAGGTTTGACATGTATGACCATACGTGCTGCCATGGTCATACACAACGCTGTTGATGGTCTTACACCCAGGAGGGCGTATGGATGCGACCGCGATCATCTGTGACTACGCCCAGGTGAACGGCGGCAAGCTGTACATCGTTGGCGCGGCGATCAACCTCGTCGGCACGCCATCGGCGGCGCCGCCTCATCCCATCAGCTTGTCTGTGGGGGTGCTGGTCACGATCCCCTGGAACGCTCATAACCAAGTGCATCGGTTAAAAATCTCGCTTGTTAGCGAAGACGCGGTGAAGATTCCGATTGCACACGGTCTGCCTGGTCAAGTGGTTCCCGAGGAAGACGAGGGCAGCGTCACGGCGCAGTTCAACGCTGGACGCGGACCGCTGATGCAGGCTGGCGAAGCAACGACCTTGCCGCTTGCAGTGCCGCTGAACGTTGCAGTGCCATCACTCGGCGGCTACAGCGTGATCGTCGAGCTTGACGGGTCCGAGATGACACGAGCCAAGTTCCGAGTGCTGCACTCTGCCCAGATCAGCAGTGCTGTAAATACATGATCGCGGCTACCTCCGAACTACGCGGATGATCTCGCACTGGATAGGCGCCAACCGTCTTCCCCGTCGCCCCGTCCCTGCTGCTGCCAGCGAAAGCAGTTGATGTCAAAAGTGGCTGCGGCTACCGGGTCGGTCGCACCTCTGCACCAGCGACAGGCTATGTCGCGGAGCCTGACCCCTGATCCTTACCGAGAAGGCTCAAACTCAGCGGCGCGAGGGGACTCCGGCAGGGTCCGCATTGATCAAGAACAGAATTCTGAACACAGCACAGCCATCGACAGCCAAGCCTCATTGCCACCATCGGTCCACAAGTGGTCCACAGCCTGACCTGGGTGTGGACCACGTTCCGAATCACCACAAAACGAGAGAAAGCCTCCTGACCTGGCATAATGCCATGATCAGGAGGCTTTCCATGACCGTCGGGACGACAGGATTTGAACCTGCGACCCCTTGACCCCCAGTCGTGGAACGACTGAGCGTCGTGCTCCGGCCTGTTCTTCCAGGTCGTCTCCAAGTGTAACTGGCCGAGTAAAGGAGTCGCTGATCTAAGGCTCGAACGGATCGGCCTGACGCCGTCAGGCAGGCTCGCGGCTGTCGGCGCCCCGAGCACGTCCCAGGCCACTAGTCCTCTCAGCGCCGATCCATCGCGCGAGCGCCGACGGCGAAGTGCCGCCGTTCGACGAGCGCTGGGGAACGCGTGACCCTCTCCCAGAACAAGATCAGCACGATTCGTGTTCAGTACACCAAGGAAAACTTGGAGTCCGACACGTCTCGCCAGAGAGTGCTGCGTACGTTGGTTCTGCGTGTGCCGATGACGCTCACGTCACCCAGATGGCTTACTGCGCATCTCCTCGTTCAGATCGCGGCACCAGCTGTGATCACGCGGATACGTTAAATCAACCAACGCGGTAGACCGATCGAGGGGTACGACCCGCTAACGCCTGCGCACGACCCCGCGATTATGAGTCGATCGACGCACTCATCGACGGTGGGAGTTCCGGCAGCATGCCCGTTGACAAGACCGAGCGCGAGATCGGCGCATTGGTAGGCCAGATCGAACGCGGCGAGATCAAGCTGCCGGAGATCCAGCGCGGCTACGTGTGGAAGCCGACCCAGGTGGCGAAACTCGTTGAGTCGCTGTACCGCGGCTACCCGTCAGGTTCGCTGCTGTTCTGGCAGACCAACGATGCTCCGCAGACCCGAGCGGTGGCGATCGGCAACCCGGTTGCCCAGCCGGCCGTGATACCGCTGTACCTGCTGGACGGACAGCAGCGCGTGACGTCTCTGCACCGTGTTCTTACGGATCACCCGCAGGCCGCCATCGTGTTCAACATCGAGAACGAGAAGTTCCAGAACCAGAGCGCTGCCACCGCCAAGGATCCACGCTGGATCAAGGTTTTCGACGTCCTCAAGCCCGGGGTCGACCAATGGGAGCTCGTCGGGAGACTTCACCAGCTCAATCCCGACCTCGGTCCCAATGACATCAGCAAGCGTCTGCAGCGCCTGGCGACCATCCCGAGTCACAAGTTCCACATGGAGGTGTTGCGCGACTTCCCGTACGACGAGGTCACGCAGATCTTCGTGCGGGTGAACAGCGGTGGGCGTCCACTCAGGACATCAGACTTGGCCCTCGCGACGCTGTCGGCCCGCTGGCCCGGCGTGCTGACGAAGCTCGAGGACGAAGCGCTCTATTGGACGCAACGCGGATACGGCGACGTCGACGTCACCTTCCTGACCAGGGCGCTCACCGGGGCAGTGCTCGGCCGCGGCTTGTCCGCTTGGTCGCATGCCAGGTTGGTCGCCGCCACCGACGACCAACTGGAAAGCGGCTGGGCAACCGTGCAGCGCGGCCTGCGGCATCTCGTTCCCTTGCTACAGAACAACCTCGGCGCGTCACACAGCAAGCTGCTGCCTTCGATGATCGTGTTGCTCCCGTTGATCGTGCTGCTCGGTGAGCGCGACGACGAGCAACTCGACACGGCAAGCGCCAACGGCATCCTCTACTGGTTCCTGCTCGCGACCATCCGCAACCGCTACAGCGGCTCCACCGACACTCGCCTCGGCCAGGACATACCCGCGGCTCGCACGGAAGCTCCGGTGAAGCAGCTGCTCGGCAACCTCGGCGTGGTCGACGCCGGAATGACCGTGACACCTCAGGACCTCGTCGGCCGGACAGTGGGAAGTCCGTTCTTCTTCCTCAGCTTCCTCGTGGCGAAGGAGGCAGGAGCGAAGGACTGGTGGGACAGCATCGCCATCTCCGCCGCCGCGGAAGGAAGCCAAAGGCTGGAGTACCACCACGTTCACCCACAGGCGACGCTCAAGAACCACACCGCGAAGTACAGCAAGGCGGAGATCAACGACCTCGCGAACCTGGCGTTCATCTCGGGCAAGGCCAATCGCAAGATCAGCCACAGGTCTCCCGCTGACTACTTCCCGACCCTCGGTGACCAGGAGCTCGCCACCCACCTCATTCCGCTCGACAGCTCGTTGCGGGATGCCGACGCGTACAGGTCGTTCCTGGCCACGCGACGCGGGTTGCTCGCCAATGCGATGACCAGCCTGCTCGACCAGTTCAAACCCGCATGGCTGACGTCTGCGGCAGAGTCCGTCGATCCGATCTCCGGCTCCGTGCTCGAGTTCGCGCGGTACGACAACCCTTCTGGTGACGGCGTACTGGTCGCGACGGCACACGGAGCAGGTGCGGACTGGTCGGGCAGGATTTCGGCTGTGGACCTGGACGACGTGCTTGCCGCGGCAGCGGCGGGTGTCAACGGAGACCTGGTCGTTGGCGGTGAAAGCGTGCCCGTCCTGGTTGATGACGACTTGATCGAGATTCCGATCGGCCCGTTCCTCGTCACCGGAACCGCCTCGGAGTGGGGGAAGGTGCTCGGCCGTGAGAAGGATGACGCACAGCCGATGGCGAACTTCGCCGAGCCGAAGCCGTCGTCGTGGGAGGGCGAGCGCGTTCCATTCCCGGTGACCAGTGTCGACTGACGAGGGCCTGACGCGTCACAACGAACAGCGTTGATCGCAGAGGGTGATCATCTGGTCAGCGATGAGGTCGGGCATGATGGATCGTCGAGCTGGAGGGGCACGGGGTGGAAGAGCAGTCGAGCAGGTGGCACGAGATCACGCAGTCAGCGTTCAAACACGAGCGCGCGGCATTGCGGCACGTGCGGGAGCTCCTGCCCGACCGGCATCCCTACGCAGCCTGGGCCAACTTCACCTTCACGCCCAAGGAAGGCGGTCAGCCAGAGGTCGATCTCCTCGTCGCCACGCCGAGCGGCCTGCACCTCATCGAGATCAAGAGCCTCAGAGGCAGGCTGTCCAACCACTTCGCCACCTGGGTACAGCACCGGCCGAACGGCAGCACGTGGACGTTCGACAACCCGCTGGGTGACGCCGATCTGAAGGCCAAGAAGCTCAAGTCCCTGCTCGTGCAGGCAGCCAGGCAGGACCGGATCACCGTTCCGTACGTGTCGGCCGCCATCTTCCTGTCGGAACCGAGCCTGGTGTGCCAGCTCGCCGAAGGACAGAAGTACAACGTGTTCGGCCCCGAGGACGGCACGTCGCTACCCAAGATCGGCTCTGACCTGCTGCTCGGCGCCGTGAGCCGCACACCACCGAGCGCGGAGTTCTTCCGCGCTCTTCCCCGCCTGTTGCAACGGGTAGGGATTCACCGAACCAGGCGCAGCGTCACCGTCGGCCAGTGGCAGATCGAGCCTCGCCCCTATGCGAGCGGCCCGACATGGCAGGACCACGACGCGACGCGCGAGGACATGCCGGGCGAGTACCGCAGGGTCCGCATCTATCTCTACGAACGCGAAGCGGATCCAGACAAACAGCGATCGATCCGTGCGGCCGCGGAACGTGAGTTCCGTGCTTGCCAAGGCATCCATCACCCAGGCCTGCTCCGGCCGGTGGACTTCGTCGACCACGAGGCCGGGCCCGCGTTGCTCATCGAGCAGGCGCAGGACGCGCAACGGCTCGACCACTTCGTCGCGCAGCGGCACGGCGAACTGGACCTGCCGACCCGGCTCGACCTGATCCGCCAGCTCGCCGAAGCGGTGAACTATGCCCACGAACGCAGGCTGGTGCACCGGGCGCTGTCGCCACGCGCCGTGATCGTGCAGCCGACTGGCGACGACTGGACCAAGCCCCGTCTGCAGGTCGGTGAGTGGCAGGCCGCCGCCCGTGGCTTGTCCGGTCCGTCGACCATGCACCAGCTGCGGCCGAGCACCGGCGCGGCCGCCCACGTCGAAGAGGCTTCAGCCGCGTATCTGGCGCCGGATTTCACCGAGGAGCCGGACGGCACCGTGGCGATCGACGTCTTCGGCGTCGGCGCGATCGCGTACCTGCTCCTCACCGGACAACCGCCCGCATCGACCCGGCCGGAACTGCTGGAGCAGCTCAGCAAGCAGGGCGGCCTGCACCCACGTGCCGTGGACGACGGCATCCCCGACGAGCTCGACACGGTGATCGCGCTCGCGACGGCGCCCGTGGTCGGCTCTCGGTTCACCGATGTCGCCGAGTTCATCGACGAGCTCGACAAGGCACAACAGTCCGATGAGCCCGCCAGCGAACGCAACGATCCTTGGAATGCCTCCAAGGGTGAGGCGCTGGCCGAAACCGACTACGTCGTCGAGCGTGTTCTCGGCACCGGCGCCACCGCGCGAGCGTTCCTGGTGATGCACGACGGGATCGACACCGTGGTCAAGGTGTCGCGATCCGCGGAAGCCGAGGACCGCCTCGTCGACGAGGCGGCGGCGCTCGAACACCTCCGGCACGACCACATCGTCGTTCTGCGCCGGAGCCTGTTTCCGCTGGGCACCAGGCACGCCATCGAGATCGACTACGCGGGCGACCGCTCACTCGCCCACGTGCTGCGCAACGAAGGCGCGCTCCTGCCGGACAAGCTGCAACTACTCGGTGACCAGTTGCTGGATGCGTTGGCATACCTCGAAAAGAAGGGTGTCATCCACCGCGACATCAAGCCGGACAACCTCGGTGTGCGCAACCATCCGAGGTTCGGCCGCGCTTTGGTGCTGTTCGACTTCTCTCTGGCGGGGGCGCCCGTCACGGACGTCAATGCCGGCACGCGCGGCTATATTGACCCGTTCCTCGGAACCGACCGGCGTCCCGTCTATGACGCACATGCCGAGCGCTACGCCGCAGCGGTCACGCTGCACGAGATGGCGAGCCTGGAGCTGCCTGCGTGGGGCGACGACGGCACCAATCCGCGCTTCGTCACCGAGCCTGTGACGCTGTCGAGTGAACTCTTCGAAGCTCCGTTGCGGGAGCCGTTGCGGACGTTCTTCGGCCGGGCGTTGCACCGCGACGCAGAGCAGCGGTTCGGGTCGGCGCTGGAGATGCGCGAGGCCTGGCAACGGGTATTCACCGCGCTCGACGAGACCGGCCCCGCCGCGGTGTCGTCGTCCGGTTCGGACAACCCGGTCGAGCTGCGTCAGGAAGCCGCTGACCGCGCCACACTCGACACGGCGCTCGACGCAGCGGGTCTCACCCTGCGCGCCGTCGCTGTCGCCCATCGCCTGGGCGCGAACACTGTCGGGGATCTGCTCGACCTCCGGCTCAACGAGGTGCGCAAGGCTCGTGGCTTGAGCCGCAAGACGCGCGACGAGCTGATCGATCGCATCACCCAGTGGCGAGCGCGACTGCTTGCCGATCCGAGCGCCATCAAGACCGCCCGGCTGCCCGCGGACGTCGACGGGTCGCGGTTGCCACTCGACGCGATCGTGGCCGGCCTGGTCCCTACGACCAAGCGGCGCAACGACAGTCAGGCCACGATCAGCCGGCTCCTGCTCGGATTGCCCGACGAGGGTGGTGCGCTGCCGGAGCTGCGCTGGCCGACCAATGTGCAGGTCGCCAAGTCGACGAACCTCACGCAGGGCCGGATCGCCCAAGTTCTGTCCGGGCGGCGTAAGGCGTGGTCGGGTACTGACGTGCTCGGCGTCGTGCGGGGCGAGATCGTCGAAGCGCTAACCGCATTGCGTCGGGTGGCCGCGGCCGAGGAACTCGCCGACCACCTCCTTGCCCAGCACGGCTGTTCGGACGCCACCGACCAGGCGCACCGCAAGGCGTACGCGTACGCGGTACTCCGTGCTGCTGTGGAAACCGACTCGGTGCTCGATGAGCCGCGTTTCACGCTCCGGAGGCACCACGACCGCGTGCTGATGGCGCTGCAGGTCGGGTCGAAGGACCCGGTCGACACACCGTCCGACGAGGCCCTGCTCGACCTCGCGGTGCAGCTGATCAAAAAAGCTGAGGAGCTGGCCACCCAGGACCCGCTGCCGACCCCTACCGCCGTGGTCCGCGTGCTGGCGGCGTGCGCGGAGCGTTCCGGCGAGATCTTCGACGAGAAGCGGCTGATCAAACTCGCCACCGTGGCGTCGGGGTCCGTGCTCGCAAACGTCCGCCTGGAGCTGTACCCGAAGGACCTCCCGCTCGTACGTGCGCTGCGCCTCTCCCAGGCCGGGGCCGGACTACCGGACACCGGTCTCGACGCGAGCGGACTCCAGCAACGCGTCGACAACCGTTTTCCCGGTCTGAAGCGGTTGCCCACCGGCAAAGCGCTGGTGACTTTGCTGACCGAGGCCGGCTTCTCAGTGGTCTGGGATGGCGAGCACTATCGGCCGCCGCTGCCCGCGATCACCGCGGTCACACCGGATCCGTCCACCTCCACGGGCACGATGAGCCCACCGTTGGTGGAAGGCACCGCCGCGAGCGATGTCGACGCGCGACTGGTTGAAGCCGCGCGTCACGGTGGCGTCCGCATCATCACCGTCCGACGCAAACGCTGGGAGCGTGCCCGCACGGCCGTGGAGATCGCGCTCGGAATGCCGGTGATCGACGTGTCGGTCGCGTTCGTCGCCGCGGTCCGACAGGTGGCTCGCCAGCTCAACATCCCGAGCTTCGACCGAGTGCTGCTGGCTGATGCCGCCGAACCGGGCAGCAACGACCAGCTCAACCTGCACCGCGTGGTCGCGCAGGCGTGCGAGCTGCTGGAGGCAGAGTGGTCGCGGCATCCGGTGCTGCCGCTGGACGCGCTCACGCCGCTGGGCCGATATCCCGCGGGGCAGGCGCTGCTGGAGCGCTTGGCTTCGCGGGCCCGCTACGGACCGGGAACCGAGGGCCTATCCGGCCCGGACGCCCTGGTATTGATCTCCCCGGCCGGAGACGAGACGAAGGTTCCGCGCATCGGCGACCACGTGATCCGAGTGAACACGCCCGAGGAGTGGGTGATCGCCCGTTCCCCGTGGCCTTCCGGGGTGCAGCCTCGGTCACAGGCGGGTTGATTCGGTTCCATTCTATGTGCGCACGGTGAGTACGCGCTGCGTGTGCCAATGGGCGGGCGCGTTGGGATGGCCCAGCAGGTGCACCATCTAACTCAGTTCGCCGAGCGACCCAACGTCACGATCAACGTCATTCCTGCTGAGGTTGTCGCCCACCCAGGCCTCACCGGCGCATTCGTGATCATGTCGTTCGACGATGCTCCGACGGTGGCCCACATCGAGGCCCGAACCGCACGCATTTTCACCGACGAACCGCGCGCCGTGGCGTTCCTGCAACAGACAGCAGGCAAACTGCTGGCGCTGTCGTTGAACCCTGTCGAGTCGATACGGTTGATGACATCGATCGTTGAGGACCTGAGCCGAGCGTGAGGCGCCCTAGGCATGACAGCGCCTACCAGCGCGACGTGGCGTAAGAGCAGCTACAGCGCTGGTGAGTCGACTGCATCGAGATTTCGGTGCGTCCAGCCAGGGTCGGCCTACGCGACTCAAAGAGTCCTGAGTCGGGCCATCTTGAAGTGAGCCGTGCCGTCTTCGCGAGGTTCGTGCGAACGCTTGCGGTGGGTGACTAATCTGACTCTTCGTGACGTCGCCCGCACCTGATCACTCCGCCCTGCTCGCCAACCTCCAGAAGCAGGTCATCGCCCTGGAGGATGACCTACGCGAGCAGGTGGACCTGCTACCCGATGTCAAGGCGAAGCTGGCGGACGATCACGCGAGGGCCACGAAGGCCAGGCGGACCGCGGCCACGTTCAACACCTTCCTCGGCGACGAGATCACCCAGGCCGCCGTCGCATGGGTCCTCGGCACAGTGTTCGTCCGCTGGTGCGAGGACAACCGCCTGATCGACCCGATGCTCTCCGGCCCAGGAGACCGCCTGGCCGAAGCCGAGGACGCGCACAACGCCTACTTCCGCGAGCAACCGCACGCGACCGACGCCGACTGGATCGAGCAGAGCTTCGACTCACTGCGCCGCAGCGACGCCGGCGCGATGCTGTTCGACAAGCAGCACAACCCGGCCTACCGCATTCCGGTGTCCCACGACGGCGCGAAGGCGCTGATCGCGTTCTGGCGCACCCGCCGTCCTGACGGCTCCCTGGTTCATGTCTTCCACGACGACTCCTGGGACACCCGTTTCCTTGGTGACCTCTATCAGGACATGTCCCAGGCGGCGAAAGACAAGTACGCCCTCCTCCAAACCCCGGACTTCGTCGAGGAGTTCATCCTCGACTACACGCTCAAGCCTGCTCTGGAGGAGTTCGGCCTCGAAGGCTTCCGCCTGATCGACCCGACGTGCGGATCAGGCCACTTCCTGCTGGGTGCGTTCCGCAGGCTGGTTGACACCTGGCGTGACGAGGCGCCTGGCTTGAGCGACACCGAGATCGCCCGCAAGGCGCTGGATTCAGTACACGGCGTCGACCTGAACCCATTCGCTGTAGCTATCGCCCGCTTCCGTCTCGTTCTCGCCGCTTGGGGCATGGCTGGTGTACGTACGATCAAGCAGGCCTCCGGCCAACGGTGGACGGTTACCGTCGCGACCGGTGACTCACTGCTCGCAGGCAAGCGTGGCAGCTTCGACGGAATGGATGAGGAGATCGGACTCCAGCTCGCGGCTGAGGACGTGCACGATTTTCCAAGTCTCCTTAACGAGGATTCGTATCACGTTGTCGTTGGAAATCCGCCATATATCACAGTGAGCGATTCGGCGCTTAATAACGAGTACCGACGCAACTACTCGGCCTGCCACCGCCAGTTCCAGCTCACCGTGCCCTTCGCCCAGCGCTTCTTCGAACTCGCTCGCCGAGCCAGTGCCGACAGTCAAGGCGCTGGCTTCGTCGGCCAGATCACATCGAACGGTTTCATGAAGCGCGAGTTCGGAACAAAGCTCGTGCAGGAATTCTTTCCAACCATTCAGCTAACCCACGTGATCGACACATCGGGGCCATTTATCCCTGGCCATGGCACACCAACACTCATCCTGGTGGGCCGCAACCGATCCCCCAACCGCGACCAGTTCGTCCGTGCGGTACTCGGCATCCAGGGCGAGCCCGCGCAGCCCAAAAATCCCGCCGAAGGTCTGGTCTGGACCGCCATCCGCAAGCAGATTGAAGAGGTTGGCAGCGAGTCCGAATGGATCAGCGTGACCGACTTCGACCGTAATCGGCTAGCCAAACACCCTTGGTCACTTAGCGGCGGCGGCGCAAACGAACTGATCGAGAAGATCGAGGCAGCATCAGCAAGGCAGCTACGTCAACTAGGGGCGAGCATCGGAACCGGCGCGGTCACGCGAGAAGACGGCGTTTTCCTGGTCGGCAACGGCACGGTCCGCCGAAAAGGCATACCACCACAGCACGCCATACCACTCATCGAGGGTGATGTCGTTCGCGATTGGCGCTTGACGGAGCTCGAGGCCGCAATTTGGCCGTACAACAGCCACAACCTGGAGTCGGCGGAACATTCAACCATCATTCAGTGGCTATGGCCATTCCGCCTACAATTGAGCTCACGAGTAGCATTTGGCAAGACCCAGATCGAACATGGGCGAAAGTGGTTCGAGTACTCAATGTTTTTCACGAACCGCTATCGAACACCTCTCTCCATTCCATTTGCTTTTGTCGCAACACACAACCACTTTGTCCTCGACCGGGGCGACAAGACCTTCAAGCAGTCCGCCCCGATAATTAAACTCCCAGCGGAAGCGAGCGAGGACGACCACATCGCGCTACTTGGCGTTCTCAACTCCTCAGCTGCATGTTTCTGGCTAAAGCAGGTGAGCCACAACAAAGGAAGCCAGTCCGGCTCCGGAGGCTTCATGCACGACACGTGGGAGGTCTTCTATGAGTTCACCAGCACTAAGCTAGAAAACTTCCCGCTGCCAGCCGAAAAACCACTCCACCGCACTCGGAAGCTGGACCAACTCGCCCAGCGGCTGACATCACTTTCTCCCGCTGCAATCGCAAGCTTCCGCGCCCCAACTAGGGAAGTTCTAAACGAAGCGAAGGAACAGTACGACGCAATTCATTCACAAATGGTGGCAACCCAGGAGGAACTCGACTGGGAGACATATTCCTACTACCAGCTTCTTTCCGACGCGGAAGAGGCAAACGTCGTCACCGAACCAACGGCGGATCTACCTGCGATCCTGCCTGGCGAGCGAGCGTTCGAGATCGCACTGGCACGTCAGGTAGCAGATGGCAAGACTGAAACCCATTGGTTCAGTCGCCACGAAACCGAAATTGTGACCGAGATACCGGCACATTGGCCCGAGAGCTACAAGCAGGTCGTGGAAGCCCGAATCGCGCTCATCGAGGGCCGCCGAGACATTGCCCTCCTGGAGCGGCCCGATCACAAACGCCGGTGGTGGGCGACGAAGGACAACCGCCCGCGACGATGGAAAGAACTGCAGGAAGAGGCTCTCACCGACTGGCTGCAGGACCGCTTGGAAGCACGCCACCTGTGGTTTGCCGAAGACGCCAACGGCGTAGAGCAGCCGACCATGCGCTCAGTCTCCGAACTGGCCGACCTGATCCGCGCGGACGATGACTTCACCGAGGTAGCCCGCCTCTGGGCAACGGACGCACTGGGCAACCAGGATGCCGACCTGGCGGAGATCGTCGCCGCGCTGGTAGACGAGGAGCACGTCCCGTTCCTCCCTGTCTACCGCTACAAGCCCGCTGGCCTGCGCAAGCGCGCCGACTGGGAAGACGTGTGGAACCTGCAGCGCCAGGAAGACGCAATCGCCGCAGAACTCAACAAGGACGTCACGGACCCGGCGGTACGCAAGGCAGTCGCTAACAAGCTCGGCGACATCCCCGTACCACCGAAGTACGGCTCCGGCGACTTCCTGCGCACCTCGTACTGGCGCCACCGCGGCAAGCTCGATGTGCCGAAGGAGCGGTTCATCTCCTACCCCACCGCGACCCGCGACGGCGACGGCAGCCTGCTGCTCGGGTGGGCAGGCTGGGACCACCGTGAGCAGGCACACGCGCTCGCCGTGCTGATCACCGCCCGCCACGGAGAGGACGGGTGGGATGGCGAACGACTGCTGCCGCTGCTCGCCGGTCTCGACGAGGTGCTGCCGTGGGTGGAGCAGTGGCACGGCGAGATCGACCCGGCGTTCGGTGCGTCGCCCTTCACGATCTACGACGGCTTCCTCGAAGGTCAGTTGGGCGATCTGCACATTCCCCGTGAGGATCTGCGGACCTGGCAGCCGAAGGGCCGGGTCGACGTCGCGCCACTCCCCCGCAAGGCGGGCCGAGCCAAACAGGCAGCGCCTCGGGCGAAGGTCGACATCGTGTTCACCGCCGAGCAGATCCAGGTCGTGATCGACTTCGCCGTCCACGGGCCCATGACGACGGCCCAGGCCGCCGAGGTCACGGGGCTGCCCACGCCAGCCACCAGGGCGCTGCTCAAGCACCTCGTCGAGCGCGGCAACCTCGTTCAGACCGGGCAGAAGCGCGGAACCAGGTTCGAACTCGCCGCGGGGTGACCGGCATTGGGGCGATCGAGCCCCAACGCTCTTTCTCCGAAGCGCGGGCCGACCGGCGCACCTCCTGTTACAGTCCGAGATTGGATGATCACAGGGGGTGGCGTACGGCGTGAGTCAGCCTGGGAAGGGATACGCGCTCGATCCGGCTGAGTTCGGTCAGCTGAAGGTCACGCTCAAGGGCGCTAGCGATGCGTTGGGGCTGCGCGACTTCAAAGCGAAGGCGAGTCTCGAAGGGACGATGACCGTGCAGTCGGTCAGCCCTTACGAGAATGTGGAAGAGACCGTCGGTGGGGCGATCATGGCCCTGACGAAGTTCGTCGATGAGGACTACGCGGCGACGAGGCAGACGATGCACGACTTCATCAACCGCGTGCACGCCACGATCGAGACCGCGATCGACGTCGTCCACAAAACGCAGCAGGAATACCTCGAGGCCGAGCGGCTCGTCGGAGACAGCCTGCGCAACACGTATCCGAAATGACGCGGGGAGAGTGATATGAGCTTTCTACAGCAGGTGATCACGGACTCGCTGCTCTCGGATGCCAGAGAGATCGACGGGTTCGCCAAGAAGCACGGCGCTGGACTGCCTTCCATCGAGTCCACGCTGAGGATCATCAAGGACATCGACCCGGATGCCTTTCGCCGGATCGGCAGGGACGTCTGGGGCACCGGGCAGTCCGACGGCGCGGACGAGTTGGGCCGGGCGATCGACGGATGCGTCCGAGGCCTGGAGACAGCGTCCAACCAGGCGTCGGCGTGGACAGGTGAGGCGAACAACGCCTACACCGAGCGCATCGGCAAGATGAAGCAGGCGTTGAGCGACATGCGCAAGCCCGCGCACGATGTCGGCCAAGCGCTGGTCGACGTCGCAGACGGCTTCGAGTTCAAGGTCTCCGACCTGTGGAACAACATCTGGAGCGCGATCGGCTTCGTGTTGGGTGTCATCGGCGTGGTCGCGGGCATCATCGTCGGTATCACCGGCATCGGCGCGGTCGTCGGGTTGATTCTCGGCATTCTCGGCGTCCTGGTGGGCATGGCCGCGTGGTGGCACTCACAGAAGTTCAAGGCGGACGAGCAGATCGCCAAGTGCACCGAGGCGTCGGCGGCCGCGCTCAAGTCGATCGAGTCGCTCGGCAAGCTGCAGCCCTAGGAGAGGTCATGGATCCGCAAGAAATGGTGGCGCATGCACAGGAGCGGTTCGCCAAGATCCGGCGTGACCCCGAGAAGGCCTTGTTCAGCGAGTACAAGGGCGTGTCACCCACTGGAGCGGTCACGGTGTGGGTGGACATGATGGGCAAGCTCGTGCGTGTGCACCTGGCGCCGAACACGATGTACGAGGGCGGCGAACCATGGCTCACCACCGAGATCATGGCCGCGCACGAGGCTGCCAAGCGCGCCGCCGAGACGCTCGACTTCAGCATGGCTGATCTGGTGCAGGAACTCGACAATGCCCTCCAGCTCAAGCAACGCGTCACCGCCACGCCTGAGCCAGCGGCCGAGCGCACTACGACTCGTCGCCCCGATGACGATGACGAGTCGTTCGAGAACCGGAGCCACCTGCGCTGATATGGCGAAAACTCGCTCATCCAGCCGTGCGGTCGCGATCGCCGCTGCGTTCGCGCTCGCCGCGTTCTTCGGGCTGGCCCTCACTGGCCTCGCTCAGATCATCTCGCTCCACGGGTGGTGCGAAAGCGACGCAGTCAGGCAGATGCGCGCCAGCACCGACTTCACGGCGAAACTTCAGCTCGACGGCACGCCCGCTGTGTTGTGCCGCAACGGTTCCGCGACGCTAGAGTTGCCAATCAGCCCAGCCGTCGCCACGATCGTGTTCGCTGTGGTCGGCATGGCGATCAGCATGTTCATCGTCATCCGCACAGCACGAGATGCACGCACGGCCGCCTGACGGATCAGCGCTGCGGACCTCACCAAGGCAGGATCGGTGGCAGGTCGCTCAGAGTATTCTTCGGTCGCTTCGGCACCGGCGAGGACCCGTCGTCATCGGCCCAGCGACGGCCGTATTGGTCGGGCATCGCGCCCCAAACCCTCGAAGGCAACGGCCGGCTCGGCAGGATCCCGAGCTCGTCGAGCGGGTCGATGCTTTCGGCGCCGACGGTGCAGAGAGGCGCCCAGTCGTCGCCGAAGTCGAAGACGTACGCGAACTGGTCGCCTGGCTTCAGACGGCTCAGCTTGGTTGTCCGGCTGTCCGCCGTGCCGTCCGGCTCGACAGCCTGCTGACAGGCGTGCCGTCAGCCAGCGTGAACATGTGCAGGTGGGACAGGTCCCAGCGGGCGAAGGCGGCGTCGATGGCCTGTGCCAGCTGCAGGAACATGTGCGAGCGGGCAGCGGCGAAGACACGTGCCGGTCTCGGCCAATGGTCTTCCCCACGACCGTGAACGAGTTCCACCTGAATCGACAGCCAGGTGCGTGCCACGACCACGTTCTCTCTCACGACCTACGAACAGCGACGCCACTATCGCAGCGGTGGATGAAACACCGGGCGCCACGTCCCCGACAAACGGCCGAGGCAGTCCTGATCGAATCCGCTCAGCCCACTACGGTGGGTTTTGACAGACCGCGAACCAGGGGGTTCACAGCGTGACCATGGCCGGCCCGAGCACAGCGCCGCTGCTCAGGGAACTGATCGACATCCCACTCAGCGTCCACCGGGGTGACTTCGTCCTCAAGCTCACCGAGGGCGTCGACTCCAAGCGTGACGAGGCTTTGCGCAGCTACGTGGTCACGCCCCAGCTTCGTGTCGCCTTCGGCGAAGCGCTGGACCTGATCAACTCGGCCTCGGAGGAGCACAGCTCGAAGGCCGCCTACCTGCACGGCTCGTTCGGTTCGGGTAAGAGCCACTTCATGGCCGTGCTGCACGCCATGCTCGACGGTCACCAGGCGACGCTGGACCGTCGCGACTTCGGTGATGTGGCAGCTCGGCATAGCTGGCTCGGCACCAGGCGCTTCCTGCTGATCCCCTATCACCTCACCGGGTCGGAGAGCCTCGAGGCGGCCATCCTCGGCGGCTACGTGCACCACGTCCGGCAGCACCACCCTGACAAGACGATTCCGCAGGTCTACCGCGCGCAGGGACTCCTCGACGACGCGCGGGGACTACGCGAGAAGCTCGGCGACGAACAGTTCCTCGCCGGCCTGTCGAAGCAGGCCGACGCGACATGGGGTGACCTCGGTCAGGCGATGACGGTCGAGAAGCTCGACCAGGGCTTCGACGCGCCGATCGACAGCGACGCGTCCAACGAGCTCATCGCGAAGGTCATCGAGTCGTACTTCCCGAGCTACGTCGACTCGGTCCGTGGTGCGGCGAACGCTTTCATCCCGCTGGATCAGGGGCTGTCCGCGATCAGCAAGCATGCCAAGGGGCTCGGTTACGACGGCATCGTTCTGTTCCTGGACGAACTCGTGCTCTGGCTCGCGGGAAAGATCGGCGACCAGGCGTTCATCAGCCGCGAGACGGAGAAGGTCGCGAAGCTGGTCGAGGCGGGCGACGCCAATCGTCCCGCGCCGATCATCAGTTTCATCGCTCGCCAGCGCGACCTCCGTGAACTGGGCATCGGTGCGGAACGCACAGGCGCGGAGCTGCAGTCGTTCCACGACCGGCTGAACCACTGGGACGGCCGCATTGAGCGCATCACCCTCGAAGACCGAAACCTGCCGTTGATCGCGCAAGAACGCGTCCTCAAACCGATGCCAGGTAAGGCGGAGGTGCTGAACCAAGCGTTCCAGCGCACCAATGCGCTGCCAGGCTGGGTCCGGGACGTTCTGCTCGGCACGGGCGATGGCGATGGATTCGCACGGACGTATCCGTTCAGTCCCGCGTTCATGGACACCCTGGTGCACGTATCTTCCGCGCTCCAGCGTGAACGCACGGCCCTGTTGCTGATGCGGCAGATTCTGGTGAACCGGCGCGACGAGTTCAAATTGGGTCAGCTAGTCCCGCTGGGTGATCTCTTCGACGCGGTGGCGGACGGGGCGGACCAGCCGTTCACCGAGAAGCTCAAGCACGAATTCGATGAGGCCCGCACTCTCTACCAGCGGACTCTGCGGCCCATGTTGCTGCGTGACCGGGACCTGCGCGAGGACCAGGTCGCCGGCCACTCCGAGGCGCAACCAGGCCTGCTGCAGGCGTTCCGCAGCGACGACAGGTTGATCAAGACGTTGTTGCTTGCGGCGCTCGCGCCGGACGTCGAGGCGTTGCGTGACCTGACCGCACGCAGGCTCGCCGCGCTCAACCACGGCACCATCACCACACCCATTCCCGGCCAGGAGGTCGGCGAGGTGGTGCGCAGGCTGCGCAGCTGGGCCAGCCGGGTGGCCGAGCTGCAGGTCGGCGAGGGTAACGACCCGACTGTCCGGTTGAACCTCGTCGGCGTCAACGTCAACGCGATCCTCGAACGCGTGACCACATTGGACAATCCGGCGTCACGACGCAAGCTGGTGCGGGAGCTGCTGTTCGACGAGCTCGGGGTCAAGGACACCGGCACGATGCCGGTCGAGCACCCGGTTGCCTGGCGAGGCAGCCGGCGCATGCTGGAACTGGTGTACGGCAACGTGCGCGACCAGCAGGACCTGCGTGACGACGTCTTCGAACCGTCGCAGGAGGACCGCTGGCGGCTGTTGCTCGACTTCCCGTTCGACACGGAGACGCATTCCGCGGCCGATGACCGGACACGGGTGCTCAAGCTGCGGGAGCGTCTGGGGAACCGGTCCGCGGTCGCCTGGCTGCCGGGATTCTTCACTGCGGACGTGCTCGACAAACTGAGCCGGCTGATCCGCGTCGACTACCTGCTGCAGGACCGCAACCATCTGGAGAAGAACACCCTCAACATCGGCGCCGAGGACCGGCAGCGAGCCCGCGATCTGCTGCGCAACCTCCAAGGATCGTTGCGCAGTGAGCTGCGGGAAGCGTTGAAGAACGCATACGGCCTGGTCGCACGACCGAAGGAAGAGATCGTCCAAGACTGGCACGATCACCTCGCCAGTCTGGATGCCACGGTCAACCCGAGGCTCGACGCGGGCAGGCCGTTCGCTGACGCGCTGCGGTCGCTGGTGGACCAGCTGTATGCGGCGACCTACCCGGATCACCCTGACTTCGACCCGCAGCGAAAGGGTGACGTGGTCCGCGATGCCGACCTGCGCACCACGCTGCGGCACGTCCGTGCGGCCGCGGAAGACCCCGAAGGCCGGACCGAGGTGGACAAGCCCGACCGTGAGGCGTTGCGCCGCATCGCGCACCCTCTCCGGCTCGGTGAGGAGCACAACGGCCCGTTCGTGCTGAGCAGGCATTGGCCGAACGAGCTGGACCGCAAGGCTGCCCAGGCCGACCTCGCGGACGCGGCTCTGCTGGTGCGAACGGTTCGTGCCTGGCTGCGTGATCTCGGCATGGAACGCCGCGTAGAGAACCTGATCATCGCGACGTTCGCGGAACTCACCCACCGCGCTTGGATGCGCGCCGAACGCCGGATCGACCCGCCCGACACGCCGGACACCGTCACTGACGACATGGTGCTCTACCGGCAGGAGCTGCCTTCGGTTGACGACTGGGACATCGCCTGCAAACGAGCCGCCGCATTGACGGGCAAGGATTTGCGGACAAGCGTGATCTCACCCCGTGCCGTCGCGCGGTTCGCCCGAGCGCTGACCGGCAAGGTCGAAGAGCTCCGGCTGCCCGCGGTGGAACTGGTGGAGGTGCTCGACCAGTACTCCTCCCGCCTCGGGCTTGATCACGACAAGCCGAACGGACGCCACCCGGTCGCGGTCGCCGCGAGCAACCTGCTGATCGAATTGCACACGGTGAACGACCCCACAGCTCTGGTGGCCACCCTTGCGAAGGCCGATCTTGGTGGCGTGGAGCCCGTCGTCCTCAGCAAGTCTCTCGAAACCGCTCGTGAGGTGACGAGTGCGTTGCGAGGCGCCGACTGGGCGATCTTCGACTGGCTCGACAACCCCGCCGCCGAGCCGATCAGGGAAGCCCTGCAGGAGAGCGCGAACTCGAACGAACACGTATCGAGCATGCGCAAGGCACTGGACACGGCGAAGCGGCGCCTCATCGAGCAGGTCCGACCGGCGCCGACGCCGACACCGCCCGCACCTCCAGCCACTGGTACGTCACCCACGTCGCGGTCGCGCAGCGCGGGTCAGGCCAAGGGCCGCCTGAACGACGTGCTCTCGGAGCTGCGGGCATTCGGTGAGAAGAATCCGGATGCGACCATCGAGGTCCAGTTCCGCGTTGTGGAGGCGTCCGATGACCGCGGCTGAGCTCGGCTCGGCTATCGAGAACGCGGTCACCAGCCGGGTCGGGGATGTGATCAGGACCATCGACAGCGAGCCGAGCCGCAGCGCGGTCGGCCGCCGCGTGGTGATCGGCATCCGCACCCGTGGCGAGCCGGTGTGGACCGGACCGGCCGACGACGTCCTGCACAGCCATCCAGTTCGCTTCGTAGCCTGCCCGTCGGTTCTCTCTGTTCTCGACGCGCTGGCGGAGGCACCGCCACCTTCCGACACCTACACCGTTCTTGTCGTGCTGACCGACCGCGATGCGGGTGAGCTGGGCGACGACGTAATGGCGCGGATGCACCGGGAGCGGCTCTATGACGTCAGCAAGTACACCTTGCTCCAGGACCTGTTGCGGGCAAGGCAACTCGACCCGCAACTGCGCGGCGGCGACAACGCGTGGCTCGTCGACGCGCTGGTCGACCTCGCGCGTTCCGGTCAGCTGCCCAGCATGGTCGGCCTCACCTTCGGACGTGATGTCGCGCTGGGTCATGTCGTGCGGAACCGGTTCGCCGTCGAGCCGTCGACGCTCGACCTTGGCGGCTTGATCACCGCTTTGGACGACGTGGCAACCCGGACACGGTGGCGAGACCTGGGCGACGACGAGCGGTTTGGTATCGCCGAGCACCTCGTCGAGCGTCTCGGTGGCGCGGCAGAGGTGGTGCTGCGGCTCGCGACAAAGCGCGAGGACCTCATCGCGGAGCTCCTGGTCGCGGATGTACTGGCCCGCAGTCCGGAGGACGACCCGAAGGCTGCACACGCGTTCGGTGCTTTTGTTCATTCCCGCTTCGGTTTCGAGGAGCCTGGCAGGAACGATCTCGCGGCGGCGGGAGCGCAGGCCGTGGAGCTAGTCACCCACGCCGTCACAGATCACCTGTGGCAGCAGATCAGGTACGCGGACACACTGCTGGCTCAGCTCAACGGTGTCGCCCAAGCCCATCAGAGCCGTGTTCTGCCAAGCGGGTTCACGGCACGGCTGGAGCTCGCCGCGGAGAGCCTCGACGAGTCCGCCCTGTCCGTTGTGGACGATCATCACCTGGCAGCCGGCGAGGTAGCTCACGTCCGGCGGCTACGAGCCGCTGTGCGACTGCGTCGCTGGCTGTCGACGCCATCCCCGGAATCGCTCAACCCCGCTGCAGCGTTGCGCGCACACGCCCGAGAACTCTCCTGGGTGGACGCTGAGCTCGGACAGGTGCGCCGGGGATCGTCCAATTCCGTGGTGGCACAGGCACTCGGCGCGATCTCGAAGAAGGCAGGGGCACGCCGTGCCACGCTCGATCAGCAGTTTGTGCGAGGACTTCCCGAAGTCGCACAAACCGTCCCGGACGACGTTTGTGCGGTCGAGGACTTCCTGCCCAAGATCGTCGCGCCGCTCGTGCGCAACCACAAGGTTCTGCTGATCGTGATCGATGGCATGTCCGGTTCCGCGGCTACCGAGATCGTGAACTCGATCGCGGACAACCGGCGGCTCGGCTGGACCGAGGTCGTGCGGTCGGCAGACGGAGGCCGTGAAGCGGTCCTGGCCGCGTTTCCGACCGAGACCGCCTACAGCAGAACATCTCTGCTGACAGCCTCGTTGGTGAGTGGGACGCAGGACGACGAGCAACGGGCGTTCCCGAAACACACGTTCTGGCCACCTCGGACCCGCGCCGTTCTGGTGCACAAGGCGGGGCTCGGCGGCTCCGACGGGCGTGACCTCGGAGCGGAGATCGACGCGGAGTTCGTTCCGCGCAAGGAACCTCAGGTCATGGCCGTCGTACTTAACACGGTGGACGACGCCTTGAGCCGAGGCAGGCAGGCTGATGAGCCGGCGTGGCAGTACGAGCACGTCGCCGGTCTTCCTCAGCTTCTCGGCCGGGCCGCCGAAAACGGCTGGGTCGTGGTCATGACCAGCGATCACGGCCATGTGCTCGAGCACGGATCGAACCACCGGCCTGACAGCACAGGCGGTGCGCGGTGGCGTCTGCCCGGCGGAGACATCGGCTCGGACGAAGTCCTGTTGTCGGGACGCCGAGTGCTGGTCCCCGGTGGATCAGCGGTGCTCGCAACGAGCGAGACCGTTCGTTACGGCCCGCGGACTCACGGCTATCACGGTGGTGCAGCCCTCGCGGAGGTTGCCATCCCACTCGTCGTCCTGCTCCCACCCGGTATGGATGAGCTGGACGGCTGGGCCGTCAACTCGCTCGGCGCACCGGATTGGTGGACAGGACGGACAGCCGCACCAGTAAAGCGTCCCGTTGTGGCCAAGCCGAGCAAACGTGGCACACGGAAACCCTCTGTCGATCAGCCGGACCTGTTCGCGGCCGACGGGCCGCTGCTCTCGCGTGGCGCGCAGCTCGTCGCCTCGGAGACGTTCGTCAACACACACAAGGGACAGCCTGCGAATCGGGTGCTCAAACCTGAGGTGTTCGCCAGCGTCGTGGACGCGGTACTGGTCGCAGGCGGTCGGCTACCTGTCGCGGACGTGCTGCAGGCCGCGGGAACTCCTGGCCGCAACCCCAGGGGTCTGGTGGCCGCGCTGGGACGCGTACTGAACATCGACCAGTTCCCGGTCGTCGACCTGATCGACAACGGGCGCACGGTTCTGATCAACGAGAAGTTGCTCAACGAGCAGTTCCCGAAGGAGGGCTGATGGGAGTGATCAGCCCAGCGCGCCGGCGTGCAGTGCTGGCGGCTCTGCGCCGTGGCACGGTTCCGGAGACCGGGCTCGACCTGTTCGCGGTCGGCCTCGAACGAATCGCCCCTACGTTCGACGAAGAGCTGTCATCCTGTTCGTCCGGCGGCGCGGAGTTCAAGGCTGTCCGCGGGGAATACGGCGCAGGCAAGACTTTCCTCGCAAGGTGGCTCGCCGAGCGCGCCAAGGCTGCTGGCATGGCGGTGAGCGAGGTACAGATCTCGGAGACCGAGACGCCCCTGCACCGCTTGGAAACGGTGTATCGACGGCTCTGCGAGAACCTGACGACAGCAGTGAGTCCACCTAGTGCTTTCCGCGCGGTGCTCGACAGCTGGATGTTCGCGCTGGAGGAGGACGTTCTCGCCGAAGGTGAAGTGGACGGCGCCGACGCTGGACAGCTTGGCGCCGCGGTGGACGCGTTGCTCGAACTTCGCCTCGGAGAGATCGCCCGTACGACACCTGGCTACTCGGCCGGGCTGCGCGGCTACCGCAAGGCGGTGGCAGACGGTGACCAGGAAACAGCCGATGGTCTGGCCGCATGGCTGGCGGGCCAGCCGCACGTAGCAGCGGGAGCCAAGCGTGCCGCCGGCGTGAAAGGCGACATCGACCACTTCCAAGCGTTGGGGTTCCTGCAAGGCCTGCTGACCGTGCTCAGGGACGCCGGGCATCCGGGGCTTCTCCTGGTGCTCGACGAGGTGGAGACCCTTCAGCGGGTACGCAGCGACGCCAGGGCCAAAGCGCTCAACGCGCTGCGGCAGCTCATCGACGAGGTGGACAAAGGCAGATTCCCAGGCCTGTACCTACTTGTCACCGGCACGCCCGCGTTCTTCGATGGACGCCAGGGCGTTCAGCTGCTTCCTCCACTCGCGGGACGGCTGCACACCGATTTCACGGCGGACACCCGGTTCGACAATCCTCGCGCGCCCCAGATCCGGCTGACCGGGTTCACTATCGACCGGCTCGTCGAACTCGGTGGCCGGGTGCGGGACCTGTACGCATCAGGCTCTCCCGCAGCGGATCGAGTGAGAACCCTGGTCGACGACCAGTACCTCAAGACCTTCGCGGCCGCCGTGGCCGGCGGGCTGGGAGGCAAGGTCGGTGTCGCGCCGCGGCTCTTCCTGCGCAAGCTCGTCCTGAATGTGCTGGACACCGTTGAGCAGTACCAGGATTTCAACCCGCTCAAGGACTACGCGTTGACCATCGACCGCGGCGAGCTCACAAACGCTGAACGTGAGGCGGCCGCGGTCAGCCCGGATGACATCGATCTCGATGTCTGACATCGGGCTGGCCGCACTCCATCCCGCTGTGCAGCATCACGTGGTGAACACCTTGCAGTGGCCCGGTCTGCGACCACTGCAAGGCGCAGCCGTCGAGCCGGTGCTCGACGGGGTCGACTGTCTGCTGCTGGCTCCGACCGCCGGTGGAAAAACAGAGGCGGCAGCCTTTCCTGTTCTGTCCAGGATGGCCGCGGATGGCTGGACCGGAATCTCGGTGTTGTACGTGTGCCCCTTGCGCGCACTGCTCAACAACCTAGCGCCGCGACTGAACTCCTACGCGGCATGGCTGGGCAGAAGCGCGGACGTGTGGCACGGCGACGTGGGACAAGCCCAGCGCCGCCGGATCCTTCGGGAACGACCCGACATTCTGCTCACCACACCGGAATCACTCGAAGCCATGCTCGTATCGGCCAACATCGACACGAGGCACACGTTCCAAGACATCCGCACGGTGGTGGTGGACGAGGTGCACGCCTTCGCCGGGGACGACCGCGGGTGGCACCTGCTGGCCGTGCTGGAACGGCTGTCACAGGTCGCTGGGCGAGAGCTGCAGCGCATCGGTCTCTCCGCGACTGTAGGTAACCCCGACGAGCTCCTGGCATGGCTGCAGGGCAGCAACAGCGGTCGGCCTCGCCGGGTCGTGGCTCCTCAGGCAACCGGCGCGGTGACCACCGACATCAGCCTCGATCATGTGGGCACCATCGACAACGCGGCGAAAGTCATCACAGCGCTGCATCGCGGCGAGAAACGACTGGTCTTCGTCGACAGCCGCCGCCGAGCTGAGGAACTCGGCGCCGCGTTGCGTGCGAACGACGTAACCACGTTCCTCTCGCACTCGTCGCTTTCGGCTGCCGAACGAAAACGTTCCGAGGAGGCCTTCAGCGAGGCACGGGACTGCGTGATCGTCGCCACCTCAACGCTCGAGCTCGGCATCGACGTCGGCGACCTCGACCGAGTCATCCAGATCGACGCCCCTCAGACCGTTGCGTCCTTCCTACAGCGGATCGGTCGGACCGGCCGAAGAGCCGGCAGCAACCGCAACTGCCTGTTCCTGTGTCTGAAACAAGAAGCCGTCCTGCACGCGGCCGGCCTGCTCACCAGATGGGCTCAAGGGTGGGTCGAACCGATCACGGCACCTGCGGCGCCCAGGCACATCGTCGCTCAGCAGATTCTCGCGCTGGCGTTGCAACAGAAGACCGTCGGAGTGAGAACGTGGCGGGAGAGCTGGGGCGGCCTTCCGTTGTTCGGGCCAGACTCGACGGAGATCATGGAGCACCTGCTAACCAACGGGTTCCTGGACCGCGACGGCGACCTCGCCTTCATCGGCCCAGAGGCCGAACGGAGATTCGGCCGCAGGTACTTCTCCGATCTCACCGCGGTGTTCACCGCGGCGCCCGAGTTTCTGGTTCTGTTCGGCAAGGAGGAGATCGGCCAAATCGGTGACGACGCACTTCTGGTCGAGGTGGAAGGGCCACGGGTACTCCTACTGGCTGGCCGCGCCTGGAAGGTCAACCACGTCGACTGGAAGCGCAGGCGCTGCTTCGTCGAGCCGAGCGACCTGCCTGGCCGAGCGCGTTGGGGCGGAGGCGGCCGTGGTCTCTCCTTCGCAATCACGCGCGGTATGAGGACGGTGCTGCTCGGGACGTCCCCCGATGGTGTCGCGCTGACCCGTCGAGCAGTGACGGCGCTCAGTGAACTGCGTGAACTGCACAGCAGTCATGTCGTTGCCGACGGAACAGTCATCTCACGGTCCCCTAACGGTGACCTGCACTGGTGGACGTGGGCGGGATCAGCCGCCAACCAGACACTGCATGCGTCAGTTCCAGGTCTCGTCGATCGGCGACAGCGTGTCGGAGACAACGCGGTCCGCCTTTTCTCCGACATGAGCTTCAGCGACGTCAAGAACGCGCTTACAGGCCCGCTGCGAGAAGAGCTGCCGGAGGTAAACGAGAGTGCTGTTGAGGGGCTGAAGTTCGCATCCGCGCTCCCTGACGACCTCGCGCGTGCCACAGTGGCTGAGCGGCTCGCCGACTTTTCGAGCATGCGCGCGGTTCTCCAGGAACCACGTACCTTCATCCAAGACGACGCTCACTGAACCGTTGAATCGTTGACAGCGCGTTGCCTGTCGTAGTCACTCAGAGGGTGACTCCAGGCGATGCCGATCACGACCGTGGTTCGCGACAGGCACCGGCGTGGCCGTCCGGTGAACCCCGTCAGGAGGACTGGGCCACCTCCGCCACCTCGCTTGTGACGCGATCACACGACACCAAACGCGACGCACTCGTCAAACTGCTGGTGGGGCTCGTCAAGGATCCACGCTGGCCGAAGATCGTCATCTTCGCCAGCTCGCGCGTGACGACTACAGGCCTCGGCCGGTGGCCCGGACCGTCCAGCACACCCATATCAAGAGGGTGGCATATCGATCAACAACGAGCTGCGGCCGATGCATCTGCGGTCACGGCGCCAGCGAACTCTCTCGACCGAACCGCCTTGACCAGCCTAGTCGACCTAGACGGTATGACGTGACCGCTTGAGGTGAGTGGTTGCGGGCCTGGCCTCGCTCACAAAATTCGTGGGTTGCCGGGCAGGGGCTGCCTGCTCGGCCTTTCCGACAGTTGTGGGAGGCCCCGGTGTTATCGAGCGTACGAGTGTTGGCCTGGATGTGCACGCACGATCGGTCGCGGCGGCAGCGATCGACGGGGTAAGCGGCGTGTTGGTCCAGGCGAGGCTGAGCCCATCGCATGATCACATTCGATCGTGGCTGGCCGAGTTGTCGGGGCCGGTCGCGGTGGCCTACGTAGCCGGCCCGACGGGGTTCGGGTTGTATCGGGCGCTGACGCAGGCGGGTGTTCGGTGTGTGGTGGCGGCGCCGTCGAAGTTGCAGCGACAGTCGGGTGATCGGGTCAAGACCGACGCCAAGGACGCCGTCCATCGGGCGCGGTTGCTGCGGTTGGACGAGGTCGCGCCGGTATCGGTGCCCAGTGTGGCTCAGGAAGCCGCGCGGGATCTGGTGCGGGCTCGTGAGGACTGCCGTGGCGATCTGATGCGGGTTCGGCATCGGCTGTCGAAACTGTTGCTGCGCCACGGCATTGTCTACCCAGATGGGCAAGCCTGGACCGGCGTGCACGACGCCTGGCTACGCCGTCAGCGGTTCACCAGCCCGGCGGTGCGGATGGCGTTCGAATCCGACTACGACGCGGTGCTCACGGTCAAAGCCCGTCGAGACCGGCTCGACGCGGCGATCGCGGCCATGGCCGCCGACAGCGAGTTCACCCCGCTCGTGCGGCGGCTGGGCTGCCTGCGAGGTGTCTCGACGCTGACCGGGTTCGCCCTGGCGGTCGAGATCGGCGACAGGCACCGGTTCACCGGCAAGACCATCGGCTCGTTCGTAGGCCTAGTGCCCAGCGAGTATTCCTCGGGGGCGTCGCGGACGCAGGGCCCGATCACCAAGACCGGCAACACCCACGTGCGGCGGCTCCTGGTCGAAGCCGCCTGGCACCACCGCGCCCGCTATGTGACCGGCAAGACCCTGCGTGACCGATGGGAACTCGCACCGCCGGCCGCCCGAGCCCGCGGCGACGCTGGTAACCGGCGGCTGCACGACCGCTGGATCAACTTCAACCTGCGCCGCAAACGCCCGGTGATCGCCAACGTCGCCGTCGCCCGCGAACTGGCCGGCTGGTGCTGGTCCCTGGCCGTCATGCAGCAGTAACAGCCCTCGCGACCTGGCTTCGTCGATCATCACGTCTGGGTAGCAGCGCGTGGAGCGACCCGCGATACAGCTATGAGTAACACAGTCCACAACAGATTCCATAATGGACAGTGCGACGCTCGACTCTAGACACGCGGCCCGCTCCTGCCGAACATCCCGTCCTGCGGTATCCAACCCGCGCATATCAGTCTGACCGCGCGTCGCCAACGACACGCTCACCCAGGCCCGATCAACGAAGCCACGAGGCGCCCGCCCCGAGCAATCAGGACGGGCGCCTCACCCTGCCTCTTGACAAACCAGCACTACATATCAGCTGTGCACCGGATCCGAAACAGCCGCGACCTTGTCGGCGAGTCCGGGCAGCTCTCTCAAAAACCTCTGCCCGTCAACCGAGTCACGTGTCCACGCGCATTGTCCAGCGACGGAGACCGCTCTTTATCGTTCAGCCTGGTCGTCCTCGTGCTCCGCGGCGGTGGGCAGTACGTACTCCTGAGCGAGTTTGGCGAGGTGCAACGGCAATGGCAACCGCAGCGCGTCGGTGTAGTCGGGCGCCTGTCGTTGCTGGTGCACCGCGAACGCAAGCGCCTCGGGATCATCGCCTTGGTCAGGATGGCATCCCTGCACAACTATCTCGACCAGGGTGGGGTTCCAGGCGGGAACACCAGTGTCCACTGTGGGCATTCCTTTGCGCGGTCCGGCCCGCAGGGGACGCGGGGCGAGCTTGTCCGCTTCCACCGCCGAGGCTTTGAAGGTGCCCGCCTTCTCGGTGGTGCTGTAGAACACGCGATCCGCGCCGGCCGGAACCCAGAACCCGGCGGGAAGACCGTTGACCCCCTTCGGGCTTCCGGTTCCCCACCACTGCGGTGTCTCGCCCCCCTCACCGGTGCGCACCCTGACCACGCGGAGCGAGTCGTTGAGGCTCGCGGGCGGAGCGTGACCGGTTCGCACGAGATCGCGGATCATCACACCGTCCTGAAGCCACGGCCACTGCCCGCGGACGTTCTGCGAATGGCAGAGCAACACGGTGGGGCAGCGCCTCACCTCTGTGGAGTACAGGAGCTTCTGCAGGAATCGCGAGGTCTCCTGGCGCTGCTCCTGCTCGCTCCTGCGGCGCACGCTCCAGCTCGGCTTGCCGGTGCTCGTCTCCTCGAAATCGTCCGCCGCGACCTCAGCGAGCCGGGTGAGTCGCAGCATCAGCTGGGAGTAGGGCACCCATGCCCCCACTCCGTCGTGCGCTTCGTCGTCCCACCCCAGCAACGACACCCCGCCGGTCCGCGCTCGGTCCGGCCTCACGAGAACCGCGACGGCGAGCCTGCGCGACAGGCCCGTCCGGCTGTCCCTGCGGCGGGTAACCATCCACAGGCCCAGGTACTGCAAGTCTGCGGGCACCTTGTCGCCGAGGGTGTGTCGCGGCACCACTCGCACACCCAGCTGGCGCAGGCCGTCCTCCCAGGCCGACCGTGCCCGGTGGCCGATGTTCTTGGCCGAGTTGTAGCCCCTCACGGTCTTGGGCACCACGACGAACTGCGTGACGACGCCCGCGTCGGCACAACCGAGCCGGACGGCGAACTTCGGATCTTCGCGCGCCGCCGGGAAGTCCTCACGACGATCGATCTCGACGAGGGCGAGACTCGGTGGGGCGGCAGTGCTCGCCCCGTCCCCCGCGAGGAACTTGGCGACGGCCGCGCGCCGGGTCCGCAGGCCCACTGCGAGCGCTGCGGCCTTCGGTCCCGGCATCGCCGACACACCGAGCGACTCGGCAAGACCACCGACGAGTTTGAGGCACCGCAGGCGAATCACGAGCTCATCGGTGTGCCAGCTGAGGATCACCGGGTGCCCAGGGCCCCCTGTCTCGTACGCATCCGCCGGCAGTTCCCCCGCACCACCGTCACCGGGCAGACCCAGCAGCCCGATGAGCGCAGCCGTGGCCGCGTCCCTCATCTCCGCGGTCTGCCACAACAACCTGAGTTCGAGCGAGCTCTTTTCTTCTCCGATTCCCACCGGCGGCTGGCTCGCCCTGGCGAGCGCCGTTCTGCGGGCCGTGGCGTCCAAGTCGGCCGCGAGATCTCCTTGCTCGGTGCGCGCAGCGGCTACCGTGTTCGGTGCCAACCGACTGCGGGTCAGATCGGGCACCCGTTCCAGCTCCGGGGCGAACGCCTGCTCGAGCCACTCGACGAGCTGCGAGCGCTGGTGGGACATCAGCCCGGAGCCCACGCCGTGCTCGCCTGTCCGGGCGCTGTGGACGACAAGAGCGCGCGTGGTGTTCGAGGTCCCGAGCCAGCTGGTGGGTTTGGTCAGCAACTGGTCCACGTCGGGGAACGGGCGGCTCAGCGACAGCCGCCGGAGCATGCCTGCCGCGTCACCGTGACGCCACTGGTGCCGGCGCTCCGCGCGATCCCAGGTCAGTCTCGCCACCGTGTAGCGATCGCTGCTCGGCGCGCCCGGCAACCAGGGCACCACCGGGCGCAGGTACACCGAGGTGTCGCTGTCCGAGGGCAGCCAGACGCGGCCGGTCTTCGCGCTGGGACGGGTGAGCCATCGCCGCAGCCCTGTGTGGACGTGCACCCGGAAGCACGGTGAGAACGGCACGGTGTGGATCGTGATGCCGATCTTCACCGAGAACCACCACTCCTTGCCCCGTTCGACGAACGGGAGGGGTTGCGACATCAGCTCGGCGCCACGGCCACGCGGCCCCCGCGCCACCGCGTGGAAGTGCAGCACGCCCGCGCCCGTGTCGTACGGCCCGAGAGCCTGGACCCGACGGGCGAAGTGATCGCTGACGAGCTGGAACTGCCGCTCGTCCGGCCGGGACGTCCCTCCTGGCGAACTTTCGGTGTCGAGCAGGGAGATCGCGACGTCCCGCCACCGCGAAGGCCGGGCGTCCAGCCCGGCCAGCACCTCTCGGACTCTCGGCCGGTGTTCGTTCTCTGGCCTCAGATCCGACAACCACACTCCGAACAGCCGGTGCAGCACGTCGTCCGGCAGCGGGTCAGGCGACTCGGAGGGCACGTACAGCCAGTGGTCCTTCTCCGGATCGAGCTCCGCCGGACGGCTCATCACCACGACGTCAGCCGCCAGTCCCTGCAGGAGGTCGTCGAACCTCCTGGTCGGAACCCTGCGGAACGGCTCACGTCCTTTGTGGACTCCCGCGTTGCACAGGTCGAGGACGCCGCCGAGGAACTCCTCGGGGAAGGGCAACGCGCGAAAGGACGCGCTCAAGGGCCGCACCGGCACATAGGCCGCCTGCCTGATGGTCGAGTACTCAAAGCCCATGGACGAGCCTCAGCAGAAGGGGGCGGCTCATCGAAGTTCCTTCATTCCGCACAGCGCGTCGTACAAGGGCTGGTAGAGCATGCGCACCAGGACGGCGTCGGCAGGATCGGCGAACTCCGTGCGGTCCGCGCTGGAATCGAAGTACGGCGCGAGGATCTCGCGCAGGTTGACCAGGAGACTGGACCTCGCCGTGTCCGCCCGCCTCGACCGAGCCGGCACGGGTGCCATCGCGGCCGCAGCACGCGGCGCGAACTTGGCGTCGACGAAGACGACCCTGGCGGGGACGCCTCCGCGGACGAGTCTGCCGATGACCTGCCAGATGGTGACGAGCTGGTCCCAGGCGAACGATCGCCGCTCGGCCGTTGTCAGCGCCGAGTAGCTGTACCTCCGGGCGAGCAACCTTCCCCATTCCGCGCGCGCTTCACGCCGGAACACCCGGCCGGCGTGGTCGAGGTCGCTCGCGCCCGTCACCAGGTCGTCGAAAGCCGAGCGGGTGCGGGAATCCGGTGCCCGCCGACCCCTGACGAGTCTGGTGACCCAGTCGTTGATCGCGAAGATGGACAGCGACAGGTCGTCCGGACGGGGATGCGGCCGCGCCAGGAACAGCACAGTGCCGAACGCCGCCTGGCGCTTGTTGTTGAGGATGTTGTGCCCGCGCTCCACCGCCATCAAGGGCGCGACGAGCACCTCCGCTTCGTCGTCATCGGCTAGCGACTCGACGTCACCGCGACGGAGTGTGCCGACGAGCGGCGCGGGTTCGGACACAGCGCCGCTGAGCGCGTGCTCCAGCTCGGCGTCGTCAGCGATCAGCAACCGGACACGGCCTGCCCACCGGCTCATGTCGTTGAGCTGCTCCGCGGCGGCGCGTGCTTCCCGGTAGCTGCCGACCAGCAGCAACGCCCTCCGCCGGTCTGGATCCCTGACCCTGCCGAGCTCGGACTCGAGGGGCGCCTGCTCCCCGCTGGGCTTGCGCCGCGCCAGCTTGTCGATCATCTCGCGCAGCACCGCCGGCCGGGTGGAAGGGTCCTGCCCGGACAAGCTGATCGGCTTGTGGTGGCGGTCGTAGAGAAAACAGGTGGAGAACACCGTCTTCCTCACCGCGTCGAGCGCCTCTTCGGCAGGCTTCAGCACAGCGCCGACAGGTGCGAGCACGTGGGCGCGGGTCGACGTGCCTGCCCAGCTGGTCCCCGACATGAGCAGGACGTGCGGCCCGGACCTCGACAGGGCGCGGTCACCTCCGATGTCCGGCAACGACAACAACAACTCCCTGCCCACCCCGGCACAGCGGAAGAACCGGAGCGTGCCGGTCACTCTGCCCTGGGGATCCGCAGCGGACGCCCGCTCGTCGGGCAAGTACTGGAATCCGAGGACGTTGCCCATCGGGGACTCCGGCACGAGAGGGGCGTAGTCCAGCGGCGGGCGGCGCACGAGCTCGTTGTTCACAGGGTCGAGCCGGAGACTCGCCTCGACCTGGGGCCACAGGTAGGTGAGCCGGTCCAGGCGCTGCTCCAGCGCCGCGACCAGCAGGGAGAACTCAAGTCTCTTGGCCGCCCGGTCAGACCAGTCCGCGTCACGCGCGACCGGCGACCCTTCCAGGAGCAGTTCGAGAACGGTGTGCACGCGTCGTCGCGTCCCTCGCTGGTTGTACGTGTTCAGCAAGTCGTGAATCGCCGCGACGAGTTTCTCCGCGTCATCACCGTACGGTCCGTGATCACCCAGCGGATCATCCGCGAAGCGGTCGAGGAGCGCCCTGACCTCGGCTCGCCGTTCGTCCCAGGGAGCGCACTCCGGCATCCGCACGTCCGGATCGTCCAGGTCACCGGGGTCATCGTATTCGTACACCTCTTCCTCACAGGCAACTGTGTCCTGAGTGGACGTTTCCGGTGCCGGGTACCACTCGGCCAGCAGCTTTCCCTGCAGCGACAACGAGCTGAAGTTGTCGATGTCCACCCAGTGGCGCAGGTCCGCGTCAGAGATCAGCATCTGATAGATGCGGTTGGTGGCGCCGCTGACGACGGTCAGTGCCGCCTCCCACCTGACGACGTCGGGTTCCGAGAGCTGGAGCCGGCCTTCTCGCGCAAGTTCGTGGATCTTGTGGGTGTGCAGCTGGTCGAGCCACGACTCGGGCCCCTTGGAGACGAGCGTCGCCGAGGGCGCGAACATCGTGTCGAGGTTCATCATGACCCGATCGGCCTCGTCCACGATCACGATGTCGCTGCGCAGGCAGGCGAGCTCGAGTTGACGCAGGCTCTCGGGGTTGAGCTGCTTGGGCACCGGGCTCTGGACCAGGCTCGCGGGATTTGCGATCCAGATCGGCGCGTCCACCGCGGTGCGGGAGGGCTGGTGTCGGGGACACCGGTTCCACAGTGGACAGCAACGGACAGGGCCGAGGTCCTCGTCCTGATCCTCTTCCTGGGGGCTCAGGCGGCGGTGGCGTCGGGAGTACGGCAGCTCAGCGCCGGACGTCGCGAGCGAGGGCGCCGGTTTCTCGCCGTACAAGGCGTTGCACGGCGCGTCGATGAACCGCAGCGGCAGGGCCGGGCGGCTGTCGCGCAACCCGTCCAGCGGGCAGGCGGTGCCCAGCTCGTCGAACGCGGGCTCGTCGTGGTGGTCGAAGAGCGACGGCGCGCCTCTCGCCGCGAGCCGGCGGTGCAGACGCTGCGCGTGCTGCTCACGGGTGGTGTTGCCGAGGATCGGAGCCGCCGTGTGTTCTCCGAGCAGGTCGCGGAACAAGGTGGTGAGCCGAAGCTGCTCGGCCACGTCACCGACGACGAGCGTGATGTGCATTCCCTGCCGCACAGCCCAGACCGCTACCAACGTCATCAAGGTGCTCTTGCCGGCGCCGACCATGCCGACCAGGTGCAGCAGGCGATCGAGCCGGAGCACGTCGTGAGCGCGGAAGTCGTCACCGCCCGGGGTTCTCCGGTCCAGCCGGAGCGCGGCCAGCCGCTTCACCCAGCTGCCGCTGCCGAGGCCGAGCTCCTCTTCCTTCTCGTCCATCCACCGGGCGACGGTGGCGAGCTCGCAGAGCGGGATGTCCACAGGGCTGCCGTTCGTCGTGGTAGGGGTGGCCAGATCGTGCCCCACGGGAACGTCGTCCGAGCAAAGCTCGCCGGGGACGTGGACCGACGTGAGGCGCCGCCGGTCGAAGAGCCGGTAGGTGCCGGGCTTGGCCCACACGGGTTTCACCGTCGAGAATCCGGGCAACGACGTCAGCGCGTCGTCGTACACGTCGAAACGGTGAGGAAGAACGGTAGGTTCGATCCTCTTCGCGTGCCCGGAGTCGACATCGATCCTGTAGGCACGGAACCGTTGCGGCACAGTGGCGTACGTGTGCAACGCCATCGTCCAGAAGCGACGTCGGCGAAGCGGCCACAGCCGATGCCTGGCGCAGTTCAGCATCCACTCGGAGTCCGGTCCCTCTGCCAGTCCGCGAGCCCGCGCGAAGGGGTAACCGCTGAACAGCGTCCACGCTCCTGTCACGGGAACAGAAGCATCGAGGCGTTCCAGTAGGCGCAGTCCGAGCTCGACCTGGCACAGCAGCAACCGGTTGCCCAGGTCCGCGGGCAGTGCGTCGATCATCTCACCGCACCACGAGTTCTGGCTACGCAACGTTTTCCCCGCCCTGCCGCCGTGCGCGCCTGTTCACCCTGCGCGTCAACGCCTTGACGAGGTCGTCGTCGGTGAGCAGCCTCAACCCCCCGGCGTTCTCGGAGCTGTAGCGCTCGAACGTGGCGACGTACCCAGGGCACTGCTCCACACGGTAATTCGGCACCACCCAGAAGTCCTCGCCACGCGAGGACCGCGCGCGCTCCCTCTCGGCCAGCCTGCCCAGCAGAGCCGGATTGGCGTGATCCTTGACCTCGATCGTCCAGACGTGTCCGTCCGGCAGGACGACCATCACGTCGCAGGCCTCGCGGACCGGCCACAGCTCGGTTTCGATACCCAGCGCGCGCAACCGCGCCTCGAGTTCCAGCACCACTCGGCCGGGGCCGGTGACGAACTGCCGCAGCGCTCGGTCGAGGTGGTGCACGACTCCTGCTTGTTCAGCCACCAGAGGCTTACCCGGCAACGGCGCCCCCAGCCGGCGGCAGGCGTCGTTCTCGCACCACCAGCCCCCGTCCGGCATCGGCGTGAGCAACATCGCGCAACGGCGGCACGGCGTGTACGCCCCGTGGCACAGGTAGGTGTCCGACGTCTGGCGGAAGACGGAGCCGACGAGGTCTCGCACCGGGTCGAGGAACTGGTCGGTGGCGATCCTGAACAGTCCAGCCTGGTCGATGACCGGCTGTTCCACCAGCAGGCGCCGGAACGCGGGGTAGGACTCGGGGAGAGCGGCCTGCGCGCTGAGCTCCGCCGCGGTCTGGATCAGCCCGTACACCTCCTCGCGCACGGAGCTGTCCGGCCCCTCCATCGCCCATTCGTAGCAGAACGTGGTCGGGTGCGACGACTCGTCGTCGATCAGGTACTGGCCGGGTGCCACCGCGTCCGGCGGAAGCTCGATCGGCCAGTCCTCCACAGGGCGTTCGCGGCACCACGACAGGAAGTCCGGAAGACTGCGGGGTGGTCGTGCCCCGCGCACGAGACAGCACAACGTGATCTCGTTAAGAGCACGTTGTGCCTCTGGCGGATAGGGCAGCCTGAAGGCGTGGAGATCATCGAGCTCGGCGAGGTCGAGCACCCCTCGGACAACACCGCGCAACAGGGGAACGCCGGCGTGGCTGTCCCAGTCCCGCACGTCCTCTCCTCTCATCTGCCACCACTTTCGCCGAAGAAGTCGCGGCCGGGGCCGCACCAGGTACGCGCGTCGCAGCCGCCGCAGGCGTCACCGGGCACCGCCGCGTAGGTGTCGTCGACCAGCCAGCGTCCGACGAGTTCCCCGATCACCTCCCGGGACTCGGCCACGACCGCGTCCTGACAGGGATCGATCTCCTCGAGGGCGCAGCTGTCGTCGTGGAGGAGCTCCAGTTCCACTCTGGAGCCCCGTGCCTGGCCGAAGACCCCCGCGTCGAAGAACAGGACGGCCAGCGCCAGCTGGGGGTACTGGCGCAGGAGTGATCTGCCCTCCCACAACCGGCTCTTCGCGGTCTTGGTCTCCCGCCACACCCACCGTCCCGACCGGGTGTGCAGGAGGTCGGGAGTCGCGATGAACACGAGTTCGAGCCCGGGATCGTAGACGGCGACCTGACGTTGCACTTCGGCCCGCTCCTCGCCGGACGAGTCGAGCGGGCACACGGCGGCGTGCTGAGCCAGCATCCGTGCCCCCGCCGCGGCCGCCTCCCCCTCGACGCGGAACGGTCCCGCCGACCACCGCTCAGGGTTCCCGGGCCGGTCGTCGACCCGGCACCGGCGCCTCGGCTCGGCACTGTGACGTTCGTTCAGCCACGCGTCCACAGCTCGGCCGCGCAGGACGTGGACGTTCTCGGCCACATCCGCCGATCTCAAGTTCAGTTGCCTGGTCAGGTGGTACTGGCTCGCGCAAGTGTTGTGCGCGCGCAGGTCGCTCACGGACACGGTGCGCCGGGGCGTTCTTCCCCGTTCGACGTCAGGCAGCAACGAGGCGCGACGCACGGCCTCGCACTCCGGCAGGAGCTTGCACGACACGCAGTCGGCGCCGGGCACGCGCCGGGTGCCCGCGATCGCCCGCGCCAGAACCGGTCCGGCGTCGGACCGGTACCGCTCGCGCGCTTCGCCGGAGCCCCACTCCAGCAGCTGCGCGAAGGTGCCGGTCCCGCAGCCCGCGGCCACCACCCGCACGGTGCCGGGGCGCGCGTAGGCCGTGTCCGGCAAGCCGCGCACCGGGAAGTGCCGCTTCCCGTAGGCGTTCGCACACGGATCCCCGAAGGCCGCCGTGTACGCGGCCGCAGCGAGCTCGGCGGCGGGCCTCGTCTCGTTCGGCCCGCCGGCGCCGAGCAGCCAGATCTCCCGGTACGTGCCGTCGGCCGACGCGTAGCGCCGCCCCCAGCAGGTCTGCTCGTGGTACGTCCCGTTCGACTCCCAGCGCGCCACCCAGACCTGCGTGACGGGCAGAGTCGGACACCCGGCACGGGCGAGCTGATCTTCTTCGCGTGCCTCCAGGTACCGGCCGAGCGCCGTCTCCGTCCACGAGATCAGCCCATCGTGTGATGGTTTCCGCACCAGCCCGGCGAGTCTCCCCCGTGACCGCCACAGCTCCTCGACAACCCGCTCCTGACTCCATCCTCGGTGCTCGACGAGATCAAGGGCGGCCATCAACGGCTCGAACAGGAAGTCCTGAACCTTGCCCCGCACCGCACCCGCACCACCGGGCACACCGGGCCTGGACTTCGCCGCGACGGCGGCCGGGCAGCTCCACTTCCCGGTCCTGGTCGCGGGGAGTCCTACCCGGACGAACGCGGGGTCGTCCAACGGCGAACCCCAACGAGCCATCTGATTCACCTCCTCGGATGCGCAAAGTGACAGTTCGTCGCGCATGCTAGCGCCTGTGTACGAAGTCAACGCACGCATATATGCAATGATGTGTGTCAACTACAGCATGGCAGCCGCAATGAATCGGCCTGCTGGGGCATTCGACCCCGAACGTCGTCGAAAGGTCATGTGGTGAAAGAGGGCGAGCTGGTGGCGAACCGCTACCTGCTGACGACAAAGCTCGGCAACGGCGGACAGGCAGACGCTTTCCGGGCCTGGGACGAGGTCGAGCAGCGCGACGTGGTGATCAAGACGCCTCGGCTGGACGACCGCGACCCGGAGGACGGGGAAGTGCTGAGGCTTCGGTTCGCACGCGAGGCGAAGATCCTCTGCGAACTGCGCCACCCAAACATCCCGTTGGGGTACGCGACCGGTGTGCACAACGGCCAGCCCTACCTGGTCATGCAGCTCATCAACGGCAAGACTCTGGACCAGTTCACCAAGGACTACAACCCGATCCCCATCGTGGCCGCGGCCGCGATCGGAGTGGAGATCGGCGAAGCGCTGGACGCCGCGCACGCGGCCGGGGTCGTGCACCGCGACCTGAAGCCGAACAACGTCCTCCTGTCCCACAGCGGAGTGGCGCACCTGATCGACTTCGGTATCGCCAAATCCCTCCGCCCCGACGCCACCAAGTTCACCGCCAAGGGCGTGTCCATCGGCACCACCGGATACATGCCTCCGGAGCAGATGTGGGGCAGCACGATCACCGAACGGACAGACCTCTATACCCTTGGCTGCGTGCTGTACCTGCTGATCGCGGGACAGCCGCCGTTCACCGAGGGCGACCACGGCCGGGGTGTCCCCGAGCAGCACCTGAATGACCCGCCCCCGCCGTTCGAGGTGCACGGGAGAGAGGTTCCAGCCGAACTCGAACGCCTCGTGATGCAGCTGCTGAAGAAGTCCCCGGAGGACCGTCCCTCCAGCGCACGGGAGGTGATCGAGCGGCTTCAGCCGTTCCTGCCCCGTCCCGGCGACTCTGCACCGGTGCCCGCACTCATTCCCGACCCGACCCTCAAGTACCGCCTCCCGGAGGAGGTACGGCCCGCAGAGGCTCCGGCGGCACCCCGGCCGCAGTCCCGCAGGTCACCGAACAGCCGCCGTGCCCGTGCGCCGCAGTCCTTCGTCAGCCGCTCCGAGGCCGACGAGAGGGAACGCCTCGCCAGGAAGAAGGCCGCCAACGGAGATCCGACCGGCGCTCTCCGCGACATCGAACGCCTTGTGGCACAGGCAGATGACGCCTTCGGGGCGCTCGACTCGCTGGTCGTGCGGCTCAGGCTCGCTCAGGCGGACATCGCACGGCTCGCCGCCGACGAGGGGCGGCGGGAGACCTAGTCGCACATCGTCCGGCGCGCCGGTCAGGAGCGGTCGATCTCGTGAAGGGTCCCAGTGAACAGGGCTTCGCCGAGGCCCTTCACGAGTTCCTCGCCCTTCTTCCTCGCGTCGCGGAGAAGCTGCTCGAACGCCTCGACGTTCTTCGCGAGCTCGCCGGACCGCCGCTGCTCGGCGAGCGTGAGGTTCAACAGCCGCAACTTCCGCACGTCGACCCGCGACGCGGCGGACGAGTGCGACCCCGCCTGGCGTACGTTCGAGGGGGCCCGCAGACAGCCGGCGACGAACCAGGGGTCGACCATCGACAGGTCAGGGCGGAGCGCGAAGTGCTGGGGCCCGAGCACGAACGTGGTGTCGGCGACCACTCGCACCGCCGGCCGACGCGACAGGGCCGCGACCACGACGTCGTTCTCCTCGGCCAGGACGATCTCGCCCGCCTCGTGCGCCGCCCGTACGACGTCCTCGGCGAGCCACGTCGTCGGCTCGCTACCCGCCAGCAAATCGGCGACGAGCAGCACCTGGACCGCGCCCGGCTCCGGGCTTCTGCTCCTCGGCAGGCTGTCGGGAAGCGCCTGGCCGGACACGATGGTCAGGGCACCCGCGCGCTGGAGGTCGCCCACGGTCGTCGTCGCCCGTTCAGCTCCCGCCGGTTCAGCGATCTCCAGGTCCGAGAACTCGTTCCACATCTCGGTCAGGGAGGCGAGCACGTGCCCGAACGAGCTCCACTCCGGCTCAGTCACGACCGACTCTGAACGCGTCGGCACGTGTCTGCCCGGAGTCAGGTCCACTTCGGAGTCGAGCAGGTCGACCACTGGGACCGCCCTACCGTTCCTGCCGGACAACCCGTTCAGCACGTGCCTGCGCACCAAGGACCAGTCCACAGAGGACCTCGTCGCACCGATCCGGGAAGCGTCGACGAAAGCGACCTCGTCCTCGCCGCGGTGATCCGCGGCCGGCGTGCGCAACACCCAGAGGTGCAAGGACAAGCTGTACGGCGACGCCGCTCCGACGGGAAGCGCGATCACCGCCCGCAGTGCTCCGGTCCGAACAAGACTGGAGCGGATCCCGCGCCCTGCCCGTCGTGAGGCCACCGCCGGCGGCAGCAGGAGGACACCGGTTCCGCCCGGCGCCATCCGCGCGAGCACGTGCTCCACCCAGGCGAGCTCCGGCTCGGTGCGGGGCGGAAGGCCGTGCACCCAGCGGGGATCGGTCGCGAGTTCTTCGTGTCCCCAGGCCCTGTCGTTGAACGGAGGACTGCACACCACCACGTCAGCCCGTGCGTCCGCATGGGCGTCAGCCCGCAGTGCGTCACCGGGTCGCACGACCGCGTTCCGCGATCCCCGCCGCATGAGGGCCGTTCTCGCCGCCGCCAGGGCTTTGAGGACCGGATCCCTTTCCTGGCCGAGAACCTTCAGCTCCTCGGTTTCCCAGCGTTCTGTCGCGGCGGCGAGCAGTTCGCCGTTCCCGCACGCCGGGTCGAGCACGGTGACCGGTGCCGCGCCCCGCTCGATCTCGGCCATCTCCACAATGAGCCGCGCGAGCGGGGGCGGCGTGGAGCTGAGCTGCCGGGCATTCGCCTGCTGCCATCGCCGGAGAAAGAACTCGAAGGTGGGCGCACCGTCCGCGACGATCAAGGACAGCAGTTCGGACGCGAGTTGTTCTTGCGCCGCACTCAGATCCGGGGTCTCCAGCTCGACACCGGCCGCACGCATGCCCGCCGCGGCGACGACCAACCCGGCACCCTCGCGCTCCCCCAGTGCTTCGAGCCGGGGCCACAACAGCTCGCGATGATCCGTGTCGGCCAGTTTGCCGTTCTCGCGCAACCACTTCTCGACCGCGGCGAGCTCGAAGAGCGGACTGCTGTCCGATCCCCGCACGGGAACGGGAAAGCTGTGACGGCGTCGACGCCAGTTCCCGACCGCGGCCCTGCTCACCCCCGCGATGCGGGCGATCTCGGCCAAGGTCACGGTGACCGGCGTACCGCCTCCGTCGACCACTGCCGCACCTCCTGTAGACACAACCGATGTTAGTCAATGTGTTGACGCTGTACACAGCGGACGTGACCGAAAGCGCAGGGGCGTCAGCGCGGACATCCACACAGGACAGGACCGCTCAGCTCCCGGACATCACCGAGACCAGCCGGGTCAGCGCCGCCTCGTCCCCTGCTCTGCGATGGGGCAGGGCGAGGAGAAGCGCTCTCGCTCGTTCCGCGGCGACCCGCGCATCGCCGTCCTTGCCCAGCCAGCGGTACGCCTCCGCCACCGGCACGAGCACGCGGGCCTCGTTTGCCGGGGAGTCCGCGCGGTAGAGCAACGCCGCGGCCTCACCGTGCTCCACCATGTCGGCCCACGCGCCCGCCTCCCGGTGCACGCGCAGGACGTTGCGGTGGATCGACGCCTTGCCGTAGTCGTCCCGCACCAGCGCGATCGCCGCGAGAGCTTCGGCTCCCCGTGCCGCCGCACGCTCCAGCCTTCCCGCCGCGAGGTCGGCGCTGACCATCGCGTTGAGGACGTGGGCGATACCGCGGAAGTCCTCCAGCTCTTCGTAGATCGGCAGGGCGGCGGCGCAATGAGCCAGCACGTCGTCCCACTGCCGCTGGTCCTCGTGGACGACGGCGAAGAGCTGGTGCGCGTGCGCTACCTCGAGTCGCGCGCCGGCTTCTTCGGCCAGGCGGACGGACTGGCGCAGGTGGTGCTTCGCGAGCTCGCGCTTCCCGAGCTTGCGAAGCACCAGTCCCATCAGCCGGTGGTTCACGGCCTGAAAGCGTGCCTCCTCGTGCCCCAGGTACGACTTGTCGACCTCCAACGCGGCGCCGAGAAGCTGCTCCGAGACGCCCCAGAGGCCGGACCGCGTGTGGAACGCGCACAGCGCGGCCGGCAGCAGCCAGCGGAAGGACTGCCACGCGGCGAACTCCGGCGCCTCCAGCACGGTCTTGAACGCCTCGTGCTCGGCGAGCAGCCAGGCCGTCGCCTCCTCGCGCGTCGCGGGGCACGGCAACGGCACGTCGCTCTCCGGTTCGCCGGCGGGCAGCACGCGCCCTGAGCCGAGCACCTGGTCGCAGCGCACGGCAGACCACAGAAGGTACTTCAGCAGCGCCTCACGCACCCCGGCCGCGAACTCGGGCTCGGACGTCTCGACCTCGTCGAGCGCGTACTCGCGGATCATGTCGTGCACCGCGAACCTGTTGCCCCGCGCCGGGTGAACGATGTGAGCGCCGAGCAGTTCGTCGAGCGCCTCCGCCACGTCACACACCGGAAGTCCCGCCAGGTGCGCGATGACCTCCGTGCTCACCGCGCCGCCGGGGTGCAGGGCGATGACGTGCGACACCTTCGCCGCGTCGCGGTTCAACACGCGGTACGACCAGGCAAACGCCTCCCGGAGGCTCGGCTGGCTCGCTGTCCTGATCTTGAGGATCGCGCCGGCCTCGCACAGTTCGCCGAGGATCGTGCGCAGGCTGTGCGTCGCGCGCAACGACGTCCTCGCCGCGACGATCCTGAGAGCCAGCGGTAGCGCTCCGCACCTGGTCACGAGTTGTTCCGCCGCGGACGGTTCGGCACGGACGCGGTCCTCACCGATCAGGTCGGCCAGCAGGCGCAGGCCGACGTGCGCAGACAGCGGCGTCAGTGTGACCTCGCAGGCTCCGGGGATGTGCAGCGCCGACCTGCTGGTGATGATCGTCCTGGCGGCCGGGCCTACCGCGATCAGGTCCTTCACCTGCTCGTAGCTCGCGGCGTTGTCCAGCACCACCAGAACGGAACGCTCGCGGAGGAGTGAGCGGTACGCGGAGATCAGGTCTCCGATCGCCCAGCCCACCGGATCGAGGCCGAACGCGCGCACGAACGTGGCCAGGACCTCTTCCGGCAGCAGCGGCGTGCGGCCGGAGAAGCCCGCGAGGTCGACGTGAAGGCTCCCGTCGGCGAACCGGCCGGCTGTCCGCGTCGCCCAGCCCACCGCCAGCGCGGTCTTCCCCGCGCCGGCCGGCCCGGTGATCGTCACCACCTGGGTTGGCTGGACGTCGTCGCGCAGCAGAACGTTCAGTCGTTCCAGTTCGTCATCGCGTCCGCGCAGCGCCGTGGCGAACGGCGGCAACTGGTACGGCGCGGAGTAGGGCTTGGCGGTCACGGGCTTCCCCGCGCGCTGGTAGTCGCGAGCCGCCGCCCTGACTCCGCCCCGCACCACAAGGCCTTCGCGCTGCGCGTCGGCGGCGTAGCGGTGGAAGGCCGCGTCGATCTCACAGCCACGTCCCGCCGCCGCCAACGCCCGGAAGAGCGCCTCGCACACGGCCTCGTCGACCGGCCACAGCTCGCGTGCCCGCTCGGCGGACGCCACGGCCGAGTGCGGTTCGCCGCACCGGATCTCCGCGTCCACCAGCTTCAGATGTGCGGTCCGCCTGCTCTCGTCGAGCCGGTCGGCGTGTGAGGCCAGCGGTTCGCAGTCGGGAAAGAGGCGTCCCGGACGCCAGAGGCCGAGTGCTTCACGCAGCGCCGGCAGCTTGTCCTCGCCCTCAAGGAACCTGGTGGAAGCGAGCAACGACTCGTACCTGACCACGTCGATCCGCTCGAGCTCGATCCTGAGCCGGAGACCTCCGCCCCGAGGGGGGATGACCTCCGGTCCCAGCACCTTGCGCAGCTCGTGCGCGTGGCCCCGGATCGTGCTGCTCGTGGCACCGAACGCGTCGCAGAGCCGTGGATAGCCGACGCACAACCCCTCGGACAGGGCCACGAACGCCAGCACCTCCACCGGACGCCGTTGCAGGTCGACCGGCAGACCGCCGACGAGCACCCGCGGAGGACCGAGGAACTGCATCTGGGCGCCACCTGCGTTCATCGAAACCTAGTGAATCACTGATCCCGCACCGCACCGGCGCAACGCGCCGTTGTTGGTTCCGGCCGCCATCCGGCCAACATCGAGCCAACAACGGGCCAACACGGGCAGGCGACGCTTTCCACGTCGAAACCGAGTCGAAAGTGGAGCCACGAATGACGACAGAGACGTGGGCGGTACCGCACGGCACCGGCGGAGGCGTCGGGCACACCCGTGACATCACCCGTGTGGTGCTGGCCGTCGCGCACGGCGTCGGCTCGGGCAAGCGCCTGTCCGACGCCATTGCCGCGATCGAGACCATTCCGGGAGTCCAGGTCGTGTTCACGACCCCTCCCGGCCCTAGCAACGGCGTGGAGGAGTTTCTCGAGCGCACAGGGGCGCTGACGACGCCCTGGCAGCAAGCGGTCAAGGACAGGTTCGACCTCGTCGTCTCCACCTCGGCGACGAGCGTGGACCAGCTCAGCGGACCGTTGTTGCTGCTCGCGTCGCTCGGCGTGGACGGGCGGCCGGTCGACCACCACGGCCGCGATGCGATCACCGCCGTGCGCCGGCTGCTGGACCGCCCTGCCGGAGCACGGCGATCTCCATTCGTGATCGGTGTGCCGCGACATAGCGATCTCGACCTGTTGCGCCGGACGTCTCCGGACGTGGGGCGGCACGCGACGACCGTGGGCGATCCGACCTTCGACCTCCTCATGAGGCTGACGGGCATGCGGGCCGCGCTCCGCGCACAGCTCGAACTGACTGCGGACGACCGCGTGGGTCTCCTGCTCTCGTCCAGGGGGCCGCGATCACTGCTCGGCTGGTCGCCGCGAGCAGTGGAGTCGATCAGCCGAGTCGGGCTCCGGCGAGGCGACCGTGTGTTCTGCTCGTTGCACCCGGACGTGTGGACCGGCCACGGCGTCCGGCAAGTCCGGACGTGGACGGCCAGCGCAGCGCGGGACGGTCTCGAGCTCGTCCCGCCGCAACAGGACTGGCGTCCCCTCGCTGCGGTGTCCGACTACGTGATCGGTGACCACGGCGTCGCCACCTCCTACGCCGTGGCACTCGGCAAGCCCGTGCTGCTCGCGCGCGTGCCGGTTCCCAGGGGCACCGGCACGGATCTCGCGGTCCCGCCGGTGCTCACCGCGTTCCGGCATCTGGGTCTCGTGCCCGCCACCGGAACGTCGGCCGAGGCGATCACCTCCGCGCCGCTGAGGTCCTCAGTGCTGCTCAGGAGGCTGGCTGCGCGTCTGCTCGGGCTGCCGGTCTGATCCCCGTATTCGGCGACTGCTCCAGGAAGGAGGGAACTCGTGACGCGCACTACCTCGTACGTGCTCCTGCTCGGCGACGAAGCCGGCGGAGGCGAAGATGAAGGGAGCACCGGCGACCGATAGCGACCGATGGTTTTCGTCACAATGGATCTGCAGTCGGCGCCTTTCCCGGCGCCGGCATCGGGTCCATTGTGGCCGGACGCTCGGCGGTCAGCGACACGACTGTTCCGACAGGTCGGCCGGCGCGTACGCCGTCCGCGCATATCACGCCATCTCACGACGTACGTCAACGGGCGTTCCGGAACCTTCAACCCTGCACGCGCCGAACTCCCGGCGCCACCACGAACCGTCGGTGAAGGATGCCGTCGAGACTTCGACGACCCAACTACTCGGAGCATGGCACCAGTAAAGGTGTCCAAGAGCTCCCACCGCTAACACAAAGGCTTGACGTTGGCCCTGGGTGATACCGCACTCAGGTGAACTATAAGGCTCAAATTGAGGAGTAAAGGGGTCGATGAGCGGCGTGCTCGACCCGGCAAAACTCGGCAAGATCACAAAAAGAGGGCTTCCGCAGTGTCTGACCTGCAAAAGCCCTCTTGGCCGTCGGGACGACAGGATTTGAACCTGCGACCCCTTGACCCCCAGGGGACAACGGGTGTCCGCAGCCATCCTGACAGTCCATTTCGGCTGGTCGAGTCTGATGAAAGTCCAGGGCAGGGCCTCCAGTCCCGCCTCGTCCCACCGGTCTGTGAGACGCGTGTGAGACGGGGCCTGACCACCAGAGGCCTTGTCCATGAGCAACACCATCCCTTCAACCGTTGTCCTGACACCGCTTCACCACGAGCCGCGACGCATCCGGCCGCCGTTCAACGTGGAGAGCCAGCAGCCTGACGATCACCGCCCTGGCGAGACCAACGATGATTGGCGTGCCCGCAACCGCGCTGACCAAGTCGCCGCGCTTCTTGAAGCACTGGACGGCATCGAGCTAGGCGCACACGACCACCGGATCGTCGAGTGGCTGGCGGGCTGGGACACGTCCGTGATCGGCACGGTCGCCAGCCTCTTCTACCGTGCCCGCGCCGTGGACGGTGACAGGTGAGCATCGAGGCGATCAACTGGGCGCTCAACCACGCTCCCATCCCCGCCGACCGCAAGGACGGGTCGACGCTGGCGATCACTCTGATCGCGCTCGCTAACCACGCCGGCCCTGATGGCCGTGACGCGTTCCCTTCGGTCGAGCGGATGATGCGCTACACCCGCCTATCCCGACGGACCGTCCAGCGCTCGCTGCGGTCGCTGGAAGAGCTGGGCCTGGTCCGCAAAGGCAACACCCGCGTGCGGGACGCCCACATCGAGGAAGCCAACTCGCGGCCACAGGTCTACAACCTCGTCCTGTCCGCCCGGCAGTCCACAGGTTCCGAGGACGGGCGCCAGGATGACGCCCCATCGACCAGCGAGGGGCGTCAGCAGAGGCCCTTGGGGGCGTCAGCATCAACCGGTCGGGGCGTCAACACGACGCCCGAAACATCCTTTAACCGTCCAAGAAACCGTCCGTTGTCGAGCGCGCCCGCTGGGCCCTCGACGGCACAGCCGGAATGCGGACAATGCGACGCCCGTCCCGGCGACCCAATCTCCGCCCGCGTGATCTGGACCGACATAGACCACACGAACTCGACTCCTTGCCCTCGCTGCGCTCCACGGCGGTTCGGAGGCACCCGATGAGCACCGCCATTCCGATGCCCGACCCAAGCGATGACGAGATGGAGCGCGCAGTGGCGCAGGTGGAGAAGTACGTAGCTGGTCAAGCCTCGATCGCCGAGGTCGCAGTCACCAAGCGAGTCCGAGAGCTGCGTGCCGAAGTCGACGAAGCCCACGCCTTGCTGACGCTCCAGGCTGACAACGCACCGCTAATGGTCGACACCGATCGCGTTCGGCGTACTCGGAAGCGCGCCGCAGAGGCGGCCCGGCTGCATGCTCTCGCCCAAAACCCGGCCGCACGAGCCTGGCAGGCAGCACGAGTTCGCCTCTCGTTGACCGCTGTCGCGCTGACCGCTCTCGTTGGTGCGCTCGGTTGGTCCACGACCGGGGTACACCACACGCTCACCCGCACCATGATCGAGCGGGACGCTGCTTGGTGGGGAGCATGGGCGGTCGAGCCGATGATCTCGGCCGTTCTGCTGGTCGTGGTGGCGGCCAAGGCGTACCTCGCAGCACATGGCCATACGTTGAAGCACCGACACTTGACCGCGGTGGAGATCGGCGCCCTGGCGGTGACACTGACGCTCAACATCTGGCCATACGCCCCGTGGCAGGGCGACCGCTTCGAGCCAATGCAGCTCCTGGCTCATGCCATCGGCCCGTTGGTCGCTATCGGCGCCGTCACCGTCATGCCAATCATCTGGACCGCGTTCGCCAGCCTCGATCACGGCCTCCTCACCGTAGGACCTACTCCTGCCGGGTACAGGCAAAACATTCCTGACGGGCCGTCCATGACCAAGCAGCCTACCGATGTTCGTACTGCCCTACTGGTGAAGCACGCACGACAGCTGATCGCCGATGGAAGGCTGCCCATCACGCCGTCTGCCACCCGCCTGCGAGCGGCCTTGCAATGTGGCACGGACATCGCTCGTGCGGTCCGTGATGCCCTTCGTTCAGAGGGCACAACGTGACCAAGCAATGGAGGCGAGCGTGGCACCACAGCGTCAGATTGCTCGCCGACCCCAACGCGGCGCTGCGCTCTTAGCTGAAAAACCCGACTTTCGGATCGCTCATCGTGCCAACGAGCATCGCTCTGTCGAGAAAGCGATTGAATTCCTCGCACGCCGTCTCAGGGAGTAGGGCGCAGCTGTGGCATGCCGCGAGGTTGCAGGACTCCGGTCCCTGTCCCGAATCCCCGACATCCATACACACCGGATCTGACGCGCACCAGGCTGCGTTCTCCCGGGCCGCGCGCAACACAGGTTCCAAGCGACCAGGCTCTCCCATACGAACCAACCCACCCATAGTTCCCTCAGAGTCTCCGGACGCCGTATAGACGAGCAATCCGGCCATGGCATCGGGGGCCTGTGATACGAAAAGCCGCTCACGGAGCGCGGCGGAGCTGTACCCGCACTCAAACACCAACTGATTAACCAGCAGGTGCGCGAAGGTGTGGATCATTATCATCCGAGCCGTCAGCGGCCCCGTTCGCGTGTCGCCACGCACGGCGGCCGTACTCTGCTGAACGAGCTTCGCGACCCGCCTGGCGACGCTGGGTCGTGACTCCCATTCTGCGAGCTTTTCGGCGTCAAACTCTAAATAGATCCCCTCCCCATAGACCTCGTAGGCCGGCAGCCACTGGTCGGAGTAGTCAACCGGCTTGGCGCGCAGCATCGCCTTGCCTGCCTCGCGCGTCGGTGGTCGGGGATAGACCCTGGAAAATCCCCAAAGCACACGGGTCTCGCGGAGGCGGTCGACAAGTGTGACACGGTCCAGCCACTCGTCGAGGTCGTCGTCATAGGCGTCGCGGTCAACGGTGCTGATGCGCAGCGACTCATTCGAGCTTTTTGCGCGCAGCATCTGAAACTCTGGGCGGCGAAACTCCTGCTCTCCAATGTCCGCGCCGTCCGTGTGGCCCTCGGCCGCCTTCTCCCGTTCAAGCTCACGGAGCGCTGCTCGGATGTCGTCGTCGGACATGCCCGCGCTCTGTGGACCGGCGTACTTCCTCACCATCTCTGGAGTCACTTCCTGGCCCACGTCCAGAAGCGCGCTCACGACAGAGCCGACGGTTGGCTGGTGCAGCACGTCGAGTGCATCCTGGACGCCCGTCGTGTGCTGAGGGAGATAGATCGAGCTGGCCACCTGCGCGAAGTAGACGTTGGATGCTCCCCGCAGACTCGCCCGAATCGGTGCACCGCAGGCTTGCGAGCTGTGGGCACCATGCCATGGCATGAGTCCCTGACACGGGAACTGTTCTCCAGGCTGGAGATTGCTGGTAAGGCGGGACGAGCCGTCCGGGTTGACCATCGTTACGTCTCGCAGGGTTCGTGGCTTGACTCCACAGTCGCATTCAACGCGCTGCCCCTCGAGTGTTCCGCCTCCGGTCGATATGAGCTTCAACTCGCCGCGACAGGTGGGGCCGACATCCCGGTGAACCCATTCACGCCACGGGAAGTCCGTAATGTGCCCGTTCTCACAAATAGCTACGAACGATACCTGCACCATAAGGCTCTCATACTTCTGGTTCGCATGGACCTGCGCGTCGCACGCCGGTTTCTCCTGCAGCGAAAGTGGATGTTGCGTAAGCCTTTTACAGCCAGAGAAAGGACAGAAGCTCCATGTCGGAAAACGGAGAAATGGCACCGTGAGGCCAACGTTGACCGGATGAGTCCCAGACGATTCACGCACGCGAAAGTCCGGCGGTAGACGAAACTTACTGACCTTCAACCGCTGCTGCAGACGCCACTCGCTCAGCTCGAACTCCGACAGATCCAGATCACTGTGCTCCGGCTTAGCGAACCAGTGATCCAGTCCAGCACCAATCACCGACGTGCCGTTCGCGAGGACACTCATCGATCCGACGCCAAAAGGTGCGATGAGCTGGGAGCGCCGGATGGCCCCTTCCATCGCCCGCCTCATTGGTCAACACCGCCGTCCGAGTCACTGCCAGGCCTGTAGGCGTAGCACGACGTCACTTCGATCCTGCAGTTCGCGTCAACATTTCGCATGGATGTGGGTATCTCCCACGTTCGTCCGCGCACCTTCTCCTCTACTGACGTGCCTGGATAGCGGATGAGGCCGTTGCTGGGGTCGCCATACTCAGGGTTAGCATCCCACTTGGTCCGTTCCCAGTGCTCCCACTGACCAATTCGCCTCTGAAGGATCTTGTCGAGATCGCTGAGGTCGACTCCGTCGAGGCATTGAGCGCGCTGTCGCAGTAATTCGGCAGCCTCGTTGATCACGTCGATCGGCACCGGATAGGGCTTGAGGTTCTGGGGCCCTCGCTGCCGTACATACGCCACCAGCGCTGCGTGGACCGCCCTCTCCAGCACGGGAAGCGCGAACGGTGTCACGCTGGTCGGTTCAACCTGGGCATACAGCCGCTCGTGGTAGGTGCGGAAGCGCTCATAATGCGAGCGGTCACGTGGCTTGGCGGCACCATAGAGCGTCACCACAAGCCCCGGACGTTCCTCCCACCGCCTACCGACCCGACCGGTTACCTGAATGTACTGAGAAGTGGTCTTCGGCTGGCCGACCACCGTCATCAGCGATAGGCGATCAATGTCGATACCAACCTCGATGATGTTGGAGGCGAGGCACACGTCGACACACCCCTGTTCTCCGAGGCGGATCTCCAGGTCCGCAATGGCCCGCGGTACCTCATCGTTCCTCAGCCGGCTCGTCAGTTCGAGCGGACGACGAGGCCACCGCTGCCGCGTTCGGTCGAGACCGTCGCGATTGTTGACGCCACCTAGATACGTCGGAATATCGGCCTGGAACAATGTCAGTGTGTTGCCCAGCTCTCGCAAACTGTTGAAAAACGTCAGGCACGTCCACCATGGATCGCGCTCGTCATGGGTCAGTTCCATGGGCGCCTGAAGAAGCGCCGATGCAGTCCGCACCTGCGCGGTCTGCATGGATCCCAGCCCTGGACCATGAACACCGACGTACTTGCGACCGCGTCGCAAGCTTCCGTCCTCATTTCGTGCCCACGTCGCGAAGAAGGAGTTATCTGCCGTCAAGCCGTGTGGCGGAAAAAGTCGGGTCTCTTTGCGTCCATAGAGGTTCCGGACCTGTTCTCTATATCGGCGGATGGTCGCGGTCGAAGCCACGATCTTCGGCTTTCCCGAGGAAAGCCCGCTCTCCGTACAGAGGTTTTCGATCACAGCCTCGTATAGCCCGGACATCGACCCAAGCGGACCCGAGATAAGGTGCAGCTCATCCTGGATGATCAGCCCTGGAGGCGATGCAGCGCGCCGACCGTCGCTATCGATGCCGAACAGCGCTCGCGCTTCAGGCTTCCAGGCAAGCAGTGCAAACTTGTCAATCGTCCCGATGACGAGAGTTGGTCGTGCTGCGTATAGGTCATCGTCCACGACGTGAACCGGCAGTGGCTTCCGGGAGAAGCGACAGGTGACATCCGAGCACTGGAAGCGCACGCTTCGACCGATCTTGCGGTAGCCTGATACGGCGTACTTCTTTCGGCGGCCGGCCTGCTGATCTCGGATCGCGCCGAATGCCGCATTGCACCAGGGGCAGCGCAGTAGGAGGAAAGGGTTCTCACCGCCTCCTGACAGCCTCTCGAGCTTTGCGGTGGCCTCCTTGCGGTTGTTCGGAGTACTGGCACTTCCTACCCAGATCCCGATGGAAAACTCACTGTCGCCGAGCTCTGGTGTGCGCTCTCTGAGCTCCTCTATAGCACACATAAGTGCTGACGCCCTGAGGAACTGCTGGGTGGTGAGAAGCCTCAGGGTGTAGCGCATGAGGACTTCTGTACCGACATCGCCGTTGTCGCGCAGGCGCCGCAGAAACATGCTAAACGCCGCGACGGCCAGGTAGGCCTCGGTCTTTCCACCGCCAGTAGGGAAGAAGATCAGCTCGACGGTGTCCCTGTGCTCGCTGCCGCGGTCGGACACCGACTCCAAGACTGCGAGAAAAAAGGCAATCTGGAACGGCCTCCAGAAACCGCGGTCACTGTCTGGCTCCGACGTCGGCGGGCTGCCCGCGAAGACGAAGTTCCCGTCCGGGTCGAGCTCCGCCTTCCGGATCGAGCTACTCGATCGCGCCTGCTGGGTGAGCATCGCTCGATTGGCGAGCTGGAAAGCCTTCCTCACTTGAGGAGCCGCTTGCACCATCTGCCAGCCCACCCGCATCCGTTGCAGGGCTACTTCGCACTCGATCAGGTGGCTGCGTGCAGTCTCCCTCATCTGCTGAGGCAATGTCGCGATCTCCGCACGCCGGCTGGCTATCCACGACTCGTACGCGTCTAGAAGGCCACCGATTTGCCGACGAGCATCCTGCATACGACAGTCGTCCGCGAGCACGCGCATGTCAACAGTCAGATCATCGCCAGCCGGACTTTTGATCACCGATGTGATACTGGGTGCTTCGAATGTCGGCAGGACCGCTGCCTCAACCCAGGCGACACCGTTGCCGTCGATGTCGCCGCCCCAGTCCGCAGCACAGCCGTGTCCGACCGCGTACATCTCGTGGTGACGGTAAAGCATTGCAATGCTTGCCTTTTCTGGGTCATCGGAGAAGTCGTCCCCGGCTGACCTGTAGGGCAAGATCACCGCCCCGTCCTGGGCAACGACCTTGAACTTACTCTGGAACAGGCTGGCAAGATCTTTCCGTCCTGGGGTTCGGTTCTCGACGTAGAACGTGACGAGGCGGTCGCCGGTGTCATCATCCATCGGCCTGCTGTACGCGGCGACGCCAATGTTGAGGCCTTCGTCGCCCGACCGCTCACCTGCCGAGGTGTCTTCATGGACCGTCCGCCGACCAGAGTGCGCAGTGAGATCAGCAGCTGTGAAAACCGCACGAGCTGTGACCCGCTCGCGCCGGTACCAAGATCGCTCAGCCGTGCCGATGCTGACCGGCAGCTCTCTGTAGCGCCCGAACGCGCCCACGACTTCCACACGGCTGCCCGCAGGAAGCCTGACCCTGCAGGTAACTCCCATTGAACTAGGCCTGTAGGTGTTGGCGCTACCCAGGTCGAAGTCGTCGTCGTCGGCCGACTTGGTGTTCGCGCTCTGCAATGAATCCGCAATGCTGGCGCTCAGCTTTGCGAAGTCTGTTTCGGGCATGCGCTTGTCATCCGGAATCTCGTCCTCGCCAACCTGGTCCTCGTCCTCACGTGTGCCGTTCCCTGCGGACGGCTGCGCGTTGAATAGGACTCCAACTCCGTAGCGTGTGGCAGGCCCCGCCTCGGTGAGGATTTCCTCGCCGGTTGACTGGTCGTGCCACGGACCACGCGCCTGCTCCCAGCTGGCGAACCGGAGCGCGGCCGATGTGTCGAGTGGCTTCCCGGCCGGTTTCGGGCCGACGAGCTCGGCAACCAGCGCTGCCTCGACTCGATCTCGGGATTGAACGAAGTCAGGCATCGGTGGCTCCTCTCGTGATGAGATCTACGATCGTCGGCCCTACGCTGCGACTCACAAGGAGGCAGAGAGGACCCGTGCTCCGAGTCATGGCGATGTAAAGGAGGTCTTGCGACGAGCGCCCTTCCAGACTCTCGATGTCCGTGATGATCACAGCAGGGGCGTCAAGTCCTTTAAAGGCTTGCACTGTGCAGTACCGCACGCGTTGGGGCGTCGCATCCCCGAAAGGAGCCAGCCGCCGGGCAAGGGCAACATCCTGACTGCTTGCTGCAGCACCATTTGCCTTGGCCGACAGGATGACGATGTCATCAGCTTCATAGCCATCCTGGTAGAGTCTCTTCAACTGAGTCAGCAAGAGCCGTTCCTGGTCGCTCGCGCTCGCGTAGAGCAAGAACGCAACGTTGACCCCGTCATCGGGCCGGCGGAACCCCTGATACCCCGGCTCCAGGCCAGCGAGGATTGCCGCCATGCGGCCGACCCGCGGCGTATTTCGACAGTTGCGTCCGAGAAGTGCTTCGACCATACCTGCGGCACGCGAGCGCAAACCAACCCGTCCGGCGGTGTTTCCGAAGATCGCTTGGCGCTCGAAGTCACCGAACATGCGCCACGTCCCGGACGACAGACCACCTTTCAACGTGAGATCAAGAACGTCGAGGTAGCCCGGATCCATAAGGTCCTGCGCCTCATCGACGAGGAGTACATCGGTCGGCGGAGCGGTACTGTCAAGCATTGCCTCGAGCGCCAGCTCTGGAAGTTCTTGACTCCACCACGTCGCAGGTGCGTCGTCGGCAGGGCGTGCGCCCGCTTCCCGGCGCATGAGAGCATGCAACGTTTCGACTCGAACGCCTTCCGGGACGACCCCCTTCAGCCATTCGGACAAAAGCCTGTTGTAGCAGATGAGCAGGACCGATCTGCCTCGGACGACGTTTCTCCGCGCCTCCTCAAGTGCAAGGAATGTCTTGCCAGTACCAGCTGCGCCCGTGAACAACACTCGGGGTTCGCGTTCCATGGTGTCCAACGCGTCGTACTGGTCCTCAGTAAAGCGGAGTACGTGCTGTGCGCGTCTGCTCCGCAGTGATTCGACGGAAGCTGCGAGTTCGAACTCAGGCCTTAGGGTGTGAACTACTCTGTCGCACGTTCGCTGGTCCGGGCCTTCTAGTCGGATGCCCCTTGCTTTTTGCACGAGGTGCAAACGCCCTTTTGTCAGGACCTCGACGACCGTGGCGGCGATAGGGCGTGCCACGTGATCCTGGTCGAGCAGTTGCCAGTCGTGCCATTCCACGCTGGGCGGCAGTTGTGCACGACAGTTGGTGAACCAGACCGCGCATAGCACCGGCACGTTTGCAAGGCTGGGGTCGGACTTACGGAGAAAGTCCATGATGCTTCGCATCTGGTCATCTGCCTGTTTGAACGGGCTGCGTGGAGTCGGCCGTTGGCGGCCGAGGAGCCAGTTGCCGTCGACGTCCCGTGCGATCCGCTTGTGGGCCTTAACCTCTATGCATAAGACACCGAGCTGTGGCACGACGACGACGAAGTCGACTTCGCCGCAAACCTGACTCGGATGATCAGCAAGTTCAAGCGAGTGGAGTACGGTCCAGTCGTCGGTGTCTGGCGCGCTCTGGAATCGCTCGAAGAGTCGAAGTTCACCTGGACTGGACATCTCCTGGTCAAAGATCGAGGGGATCATGCGAGCCATTCGGCACCTCTGAGCTTCAGGGCAGTACGTAGGACGGCCGCCGGCACTGTAGTCACGTCGGGCGAGACTGCCACGACTTTGAACAGCGTGATCTGAAGTGAGCTGACACCGCTGCCCACTGAGAGAGTCACCGAGTTCTCGGTCTCCAGTCTGCGTACGACGGTGTCGTCAACGCTGGCTCCTAGTTCCTTGACTAGCTGCTGGCCAGCCTTGTGGTGAGCGGAGTAAAGCTTCCTGGCCGCGCTAATGCACGACTGGATGCTGTCGATGCCGAGATACGCCAGCAGTGTTCCGAAAACCGGCTGGCGCGGACTAATGCAGTTCCTGCCAGCCCAGTACGAGGCGTAGGCGTGGGTGAGTCGAGGCATGTCGAGCGCGCGTTGGAGGGTGGGCAGTGCGCCTTCTGCGAGGCGCCGGCGCAGGGCGCTCTTCCAGAGCTCCTGCAGCCTGCGCACACCCTCTTCCTCGTTACCGAGAATGGCGCGGATCCTGGGCAACAAGGTGTCGCGCTCACTAAACCCCTTGCGTAGCATCACAATGCTTCCTGCGCCGAGGTCAGAGGCCGGAAGCTGCCGGACCCAGTGACCAGCTGCCCCGCCTGGGTCGATGCCGCGGATGGTGCCGGCGTCAGCGTCCAAGTAAAAGCCGTATCCACCAGCCAGCACGACCAGTCTCGCTGGGACGTCGTCGGAAGGATCGTTGTCCCTGGGCTTGCCTCCAACTGGCTCCACCACCGACCAATCAACCGTTTCCTCCGGCGGTCTGATGCTGTCCGATGCAATATCGGTGGCGCTCTGCGCGGGTAACGTAAATTGCATTCCGGTGGCTTCAGCCGATGAGAACAGCCCATAGGCTCTGGCCCTATCCCGCAGCCAGGCGTGGTGAACCAGCCTGAGCTCAACGCACCGCGGAGCTGTAAAGAGCTCGTCGGCGTACCACGACGAGATGCCGACGACTACCGCTCGACTCCACACTGGCCCGTTCAAGAACTGGCGAGGCCCTAGGAACACAACCCCTGGAAGTCGCGGCCCTAGTACCCGCTGGGCTTCCTGCCGGGCAGATAGCCCGGACGAGACGACACAGACACCTCCACTTGCGCCCTGTGCAGCGGAGATGACCAACTCGCCGAGCCTGTCCTGCGTATGGTCCAGTCCTTTGACTACCTCGACCACGCGCCGCAACAGTTCCAACAGAGCCGGGTCCACCCGCTCTTCAAGGCATCGAGCCTGGTTACGCAGAACGCCCAACGCCAGGTTCAGGCCTTGCGATCCGCCTGGTGGGCCAAGTGGCCGGGTAAGCAGAAGCCACCGCAGCGCGACGGCGGCATTCCTCGCCTCTGCCCACACAGGTGGCCGACCACGATCATCCACGCGGGTAACAAACGTCGAGACAATCGCACAAACCTTGCGCACGATTGGATCATCGACAACGAGCCTGCCGACCCCAAGACCCGCAGCTGCATGGTATTTGGCTACCGCACTCGCCAGCCTGCTCATGCGGGCTCCCCGAATGCGACAACTTCCACCGTCGGCGATGGGGTCCAGTCGATCTCGCGCAAATCCAACCGCAACGCGCTGCGTCGCTGGTTAAGCACAGCCTCTGCCGCAGCGGCCGCCGAGGAGTCGCTGCGATGCACGAGCGCGAGCACAACGTCGGCGTCGTGGATGTTACCGACCCAGCGGTTCACCGCCGCAGCACCGTCAAGGATGAGCAGGCGTCGCCCCTTCTCCGCAGCCGGGAGAGGCCAATCGAATGACTGCGTCCCACAGATCACGCTGTGCCAGCCTCGTGCCTTGTACATGTCGAACGGTCTGAGGATCTCGTAGACAGGGCCGAGCCGAGCGCCGTCACCGGGCCTGGCGACGCGCAGCTTTAGCTCCTCCTCTAGGTCGCCGGTCGGGCCCATAACCACACAGGCGGTTCGTCCTTCCGTGGCGAACAGTTCAGGCCGCGCGGAGGGCACCATGTTGCGGATCAAGGCGGCGTCATAGGCAATGTCGTACTTACGTTCTCGATAGTCATGGGATGCCCACGGGGCCAAAGTGATGTCGGCGCAGTGTGATGGCTTCAATGACTTCCGACCGAACCTCAGGTTGCCTCTGGGGTCCGTGCCCATCACCGGACCGACTTCGACCTTCCCCCCGCCAGACATGACAGCTCGCACCATTGTGCGCGGCGGCAGGGCGGCCAAGCGGCGGAAGTTTTCTTCGCCGCCAGGAAGAACCCGGTCTCGATACGAGACGCGCACCATGCCAAGCGCAGCCATGACGGCTGCGTACTCGCGTGTCGGCGTTGTGACCGCTACGACTACCTTGCGAAACCTGCTTGGTACGTAGCCAGCGATGGTTCTTGCCATTCGTGCCCCGAGCATCTGCCATGAGTCCATCCACGTCGGCGAGGGCTGCTCGTTTCCCGACTCATCGCAGATGGTGAGAAGGGACCTGGCGGCACGCTCCACCGTCTGGCCCGCCTCCTCCCTGCCTATACGACGGCTCCCACGGGCAGCGACGGCTTGGGAGCTCCGCAAACCGCGAACACCAGCGAGGTCATAGTCAAGCAAACCGCTCACCTCCGAGTGATCGCCAACGACCCGGAGTTCGCTACACCAATTACAGCCACTACAACTGCACTTGATCACCCTGTGAAGCCATACGAAAGATCAATGACAGCGAGACCAGCCGATATTGCCACGAAAATCACCCATTTGGCCGAGCGGCACGCCCGTAAGCCGTAGACTCAGCACACGATGTATCTGCACTAATCGATGCCGAAACGATACAAGTCCAGGCTTGCTTATTCCACGCCTCCTGCAGCCGAAGGTCATAGGGCCCGCAGTCTGACTCCACAGTGCGGAAGGCGGCGCCGAGGTGACGCCGTCTACCGCACACCCGCCCTCTGAGAGCACAGGCAGCGGCCACATAAGCTGCCCTAGGATCGTGGCCGCACCCGCACGGCTGTGGAGGTTGATCAATTGTCTCGCCCCCGCGAGAGCTGGGCGTCGAGCGACGCCATCCGGCGGACGATGCTGGGCTGCCGGAGCAGGGACACCAGGCCAGAGAAGGCCATCCGTTCCTTGCTGCATGCGAAGGGCTTGAGGTTCCGCGTATGCACTCGGCCCGTTGCTCAGGTACGCCGTACTGCTGACATCGTATTCACAAAGGCACGAGTCGCGGTCTTCGTAGATGGCTGTTTCTGGCATGGCTGCCCGCAGCACTACCGTGTCCCGCGGACCAACACTACCTACTGGACGAACAAAATCTCCGGCAACCAGATGCGGGATCAGGAGACCGACTCGATACTGCAAAATGCAGGCTGGACAGTCGTTCGCGTCTGGGAGCACGAGGAGCCTCCCATCGCCGCTGCCACCGTAGTGCGCACCGTGGCAGATGCACGCGACCGCGGTACCTCCGGTTCGCAGACTTCATGAACAGCGATTTTAAATCGGAGAGCAATCGCGTATACTTCGGCGACGCACACGCCTTCGCCTGCGGTTCATGGCGAGACTTGAGGAGAAACGTTGGCCCCCTTGCGCGCTGTTTCCCTATTCTCCGGATGCGGCGGCTTCTGTGAAGGGGTGCGCCTAGCCGGGTTTGAGGTCCGTGCCGCCGTCGAGTTGGACCGGTACGCAGTGGAGACCTACCGGCACAACTTCCCCGATGTTCCGCTCTTCCACGGCGATGCCTGCGACTTTCTGCGCGACGACTCGCTTGCGTGGCAGCAGGAGCGGTCACGCTTCCGCCACCTTATCGACACGCCGACGGACCTCATCTTCGGCGGACCGCCCTGTCAGGGATTCAGCCAGATCGGACCGAGGGCGGTCGACGATCCTCGCAACACCCTCTATCTGGAGTTCGTCAGAGTCCTGACTACGTTACAGCCCAAGGTGTTCCTGATGGAGAACGTTCCGAACATGCTGCTACTAGCCGGTGGCCGCTTCAAGGACGACGTGTTGGCAGCACTTTCCTTGGCTGGTTATTCAAACGCGGGCGTGGCGGTCGTCGCCGCGAGCGACTACGGAGTCGCGCAATTGCGTCGTCGTGCGATCTTTTTCGGCGTACACGACACACACGACCTCGGCATGGACGCGCACGACTTTCTTGTCAAGAGCCTAGAGTGCGAGCGCGCGCCAACGCCGACGGTGGGTCAGCTGCTAAGAGACCTGCCTGCAGACGTATCAGAAGACGACGGGCCGCTCCCATACCCGTCAGGAAGACGGGTCACCAGGGCGGGGCGGGAATATCGGCTTGACCGTGACGGCCTGCGTTACTCCCGTGAGCGCAAGGTGGAAGCTCTAGGCGAGCTGCCAGCACTCCTCTACAACCATCACACCAAAGGAATGCTGGCCCGCCGCCGTGAACTGATTGAGGGCCTGAAACCTGGCGCCAACGGCAAAACTCTAGAGCCAGAGATTTGGTCGGGTACACGTGCGGAGAAGTGGCGCCGCCTCCACCCTGACAAACCATCGCATACAATCCTCGCGCAGATGCACAGGGACATGTCCGAGTGGGTTCATCCGTGGCTACCCCGCTGGATCACTGTACGCGAAGCAGCGCGCCTGCAATCGTTCCACGACGGGTTCGTGTTTAAATCGAGCGAGTGGCAGATGCTCAAGCAGGTAGGTAACGCCGTCCCACCGCTCATGGCACGTGCGCTAGCCGCTGTAGCGACTGGTGCAATATCCCGCTTGAATAGCGGGGAGGCGCAGGGCAACCGGAAGCCGCGCCCTCGGCAACCACCTAAAAGGTTTTCGACCCCGACCAACAGCTAATAGCATCCAATACCAAAGGATGACCAGCAGCATAAAACGCCTGATTACCCGGGCGAACGAAATTCGCCTATACCCTTAAGTGCGCCTAGATCAGACCTGAACAACGAATCCTTTCACAGCGGTCACCGCGAACACAGCCTGCACAATCCGTGTTCGCGGCGCCCTTCTTGTTGTCGGGCCGCTTTACCCAAGAACTGGCCAAAAGCTCAGCAGGCACACCAGGGCGAAATGCTGGCGCTGATCACGTCGAAACAGTCAGGCTGGTCCAACGCTTCGCGATGACCAAGCCCATGTCGAGTTGGTCGTGAGGCTGATTAGCTGGGTAGGCCATGATTGTGGATTCAGCGGTACGGACGTTGCCCCACGCGCGAATCTGATCGCACAGCCGCTTCGCGAGCTGCTGAGCGGCTGGCCCGTGGCCGATCGCGCCGAGCTCCGCGCCGCCATCGACCCGGCAGTAAGTTAGGTAAGCCAGCGAGCTGCCCTCGACAAGAGCAGGGCTGCGATCACGGATCGCTGGATTGCAGAGGTTCTCAGCGACCGCGGTGGCGTCGGCGGCAATTCGGCAGGTACCCGGCTCCGCCCCCGTCATACGCAGCCAGATGGCATCGAAGGGCTCTTCTCCTCCAACGGTGACGCCGGACCAGACAGGCGTTTTGGGCTGGCTGAGCACGCCGTAGAGGTCAGCGAGGGGGATGTCCTGGTCGGAATCCCAATACAGGGTTACGTGCCCGGCGGCGTCGAGGTTGCCGGACACCTCGTTGTCCTGGCCGATCATGGGCACGAAGCCGCACAACCGCACCGAGTCCGAGCGCAACACCTCCCCGTCGCGAACGAAGGCGACACTGCGTGTCTGACCTCGCCAACGCAGCGGCACAATGAGCCGGCCGCCGGGCTTGAGCTGGTCGCGCCAGGCGGCCGGGATGTCGAACGCGCCGACAGTGACGACGATCCGGTCGTAGGAAGCGTTCTCGGATGCCCCGAGCGAACCGTCCCTGGTGATCACCTCCACCTGCGGGAAGTCGTTCTCGTCGAGCGCTCGCCGAGCCTCCGCAGTGACTTCGGGGTCGATGTCGACAGTCGTAACGTGACCAGCCGGGCCAGCGAGCTCTGCCAGGAGGGCGGCGTTGTAGCCGGTTCCGGCGCCGATCTCGAGGACGTTGTGGCCGGGCTGGACGTCGAGCTGGTCGAGCTGCATGGCGACCACGGTGGGCACGGAGGCGCAGCTGAGCGGAGTGCCGTCGTCATCGCGCTTGGTGATCACTGCGACGTTGGCGTACGCGTCCTCGGTGGTCGCCTCCGGGACGAAGAGGTGACGGGGAATGGTGCGGAGCACCTGTTCCACCGCGGGGGTTCGGGCGTGGCCGGCCTTCTTGATGCGGTCGACCATGGCGGCGCGCAGCGCCTCGGGCGTGGTGTCGGTGGTGGCGTTCATCGTTTCCTTCTGTGCGGGCGGCCGGATGGTAGCGGGTTGCGATTGGTCAAGAGCGGGTTCTGAGCTGCGGGTCAGCCCTCCAGCAGCAGGCAGGCATCCCATCGGGTGACGAGGTCTGAGGTTGTAGTCGCGTGCAGTGCGAGCAGCACTCCGGCGGCGCCTTCCAGCAGGCCGGGCTCGGCGGATTGGCCGTAGTAGTTCAGGTGCTTGGTCAACCGTGAATGCAGTGCGGGTACCTGCTCGGTGAGGCGATCGTCGATGGCATCGGCGGCCGTGCGGCGGGTGGCCTGCAGAAGCCCGGCCCAGCCATGACAGAGCGACAGATCGCTCAGCAGCGCGAGTTGTTTCTCGTCGCTGATACATCCGGCGAGGGCATCTTCGGCTGCGCGCTGCCGTGTTGAGTTGTCGAGCGCGATCGCCGCGAGTTGTTGTGCCCGTGCGAGTCCTGGGGTGCCGTAGCACCAGGACGGGCGTTGTGGTCCCGATTGCCGCAGCGTCTGGTCGTGCCATTCGGCGCGGGAGATCATGCCCGGCCACCAGGCGTCGTAGCCGGTGCCATTGCGCCAGCGGTCGAGCCAGCGGGTGATGTGGCTGATCGCCTCGGTCTGTCCGGCAACCGCAATTCCTCGCCTGCGTGCGGTTGCCAGCAGCGCCAGCGGCCCGGCAACTCCGTGCGCGATCCCGAAGTTGGCGTGGCCGCCAGGCCAGTCCTTGGAAGGCTGCCCGCTGGGACTGTCCTCGCTCCACCATCCAGGCAGGTGCTCGCCGTTGGTGGTGATCGGCTCGGTGAGCCGCACCAGGTAGGCGAGGACATCACGCAGCAGCTCGGGGTGACGGTCTCGGTGTAGCAGCCCGACGCCGAGGCCAGTGAGTCCGCTCATCAGGTCGAACTCTCGAAGCCGTGGAAGCTGTCCGCGGTCGATGCGGTCGTGTGCCTGGCACAGCCGGTGGCGCGTGATCGCGGCGATGTGCTCGTCGAGTACGCGAAGAACTTCGGCGTAGGCGGGTTGCCGCGCCGAGTGCAGAGTGAACGCGACAGCAGGTACTCCTCGGAAGAGCCCCGCAGTGTCAGGGTCGGCGGTCACTGAGTCGCGGATCATGGCACGAGCCCACTGGTGAGCCACGCTCCAGTCACCCGCACCTGTGTGCACGTTCTCCAGGTGCAGCAGGGTGATTCCGGCTGCACCAGTGGACAACGACTGGCCCCAGCCCGGCGCGGCGTCGCCCGGTGGAAGGTCGAGTTCAGCGAGGTTCATCGGCTGGTCTCCGGCTGACGGGCGTGGACGGCCTGCGCGAGGTGCCGTGCCATGCGCCGCGTTGCCTTATCAGCGTCACGGTCGATGCCGGCTGCACGGTTGTGGTGCATGTGCAACAAAGATTCCAAAACGGCGTCGGTATCGGTGTCGGCTGATAGTTGCGTCCGGTACGCGGCAAGCGCGGCGGCGCGTCGTGCCCAGGTCTCGGCGACTTGTCCGGTCCATCCAGGCCGGTCGTCGACATCGCCCTGGACGAGGCGGATCGCGTCCGAGAGCACGGCGCGGTCAGCTGGGACCGTGCCTGGAAGGACGGGCCGGGTGCGAAGCCAGGTCATCGCGGCGGTCTGGTCACCGAAGAACCCGGCCACGATGTCCACCAGACCGAGTAGAAGTCCGACGGCGGTACCAGCACCCAGGATCGAGTCGTGCCTCAACTGAGCGGCCACAGCGGCAGAGTCGGCGGCGAACACGTTCTCAGCGGCGGTCATCTTCGCGCCGCAACCGTAGCGGCCGATCTCCGGCAGGTAGGTGTCGGCAGCTAGGCGGCCGGCGACGCCGTCAACGCGGAGTTGCTGTCCCCAGTCGCCGAGCGCAGCCAGGCTGCGGGCATAGGCGTCACGATCAGAGGTGGCCAGGCGGAGGCGAATGTGGTCGGTTTCATGCGGGCTGCGGTAGCGCACGAACCACCAGCGGGTCTCGGAGCCAATCGCCTGTAGAAGGTGTGGGATCCGGTCGGCGATGATCTCGTTGATTCGGTCGGGGTGGGTGAAGACCTTGGCATAGAGCCAGGTGCTGTTCACTGCCCCTGGCGGCTGGCCGTGGCCGCCGTTGGTCAGCACGGGCCTGCTCGCAACCGGTGGCGATGGTGTCTGCGGCTGGGTGGAGAACAGGGGCACGGCGATCTCGTGAACGTGGCCGCCCGCCCATCCGAACGCCTCCGCGGGGGCAGCTTCGAGCAGCATGGCGTGGCCGTGCTTGCGTAGGTGGGTGTGAAGAATCGCCACGTGGGCTGGTTCATCAAGAGTGAGTCGCAAGGAGCGGTCGGCGTCGCGTAGTTCCACCGTGGCAGGGCATCGCCACCGGCGACGCCACTGACCGAGGCGCGCCGTCCACTGGTCATCGTCGAGGCTGGTGGGAAGGTCTGTGGCGTCGAGCCGCCAACGGGCAGGGCTGAGTACCGCGCGGCCGTGCCGTACACGCGGCAGCACCGGCAGTTGCTGAGCGTGCGAGCCCCAGTCGAACTCGTGCCACGTGGCTCCCAGCGCGCGGGTGAGATTGGCGAGGAATCGGGCCAGTGGCGGCGCCTGCTTGTCCAGGGCGAGTGCATGAAAGACCTGGGGCTCGATCAGCCTCCCCATGGAGAGACTGACCAGGTGCAGCCCGTCGCGGGTCGCAATGATCGCAAGGTCGCCGGGTGCGATCACCCGTTGTTCGGGGTGCTGTGCCCGGTGTTCTCCCAGGGACAGCAGGTGAGGCAGATAGGCAGGGACCCGGCAGACGTTCTCACCAGTCGCGTAGATCGGCGGGAACGACAACTGCACCGGCAGCGCGCCGCTGACGCTGGCAGGAGCGTCCGCGTACAGGTGCTCCAGCCCGCAGTCGGACGCGATGGTGGCGAAGCGCGAGGTGAACGTTCCAGCTGACCGGGCGGGTGCGACGGTGAAGGTGTATTCCCCGCGGCGCAGAGCGTCCGCGCTGGCTGCGTGCACGCGGGCTGCGAGCTCGACGTGTGCAGGGATCCGCCGCTGCGTGGCAGGGTCGCCCACGGTGAGCGCGGTGATGGTGTCCTCGGTGAGGACGATCTCGCCGGTACCATCGGCCCACGCGGTCCAAGAAAGTGCGAGAAGCTTCTGCTCGCGTTCGGACGAACCTTCAGATGGCGGCTGCAGGACACTGCCGGGATAGGTGTGTGGCAGGCCAAGTCCTGCATCCGGGTCGACAACGTCGGCCAGCGGCACGAGAGCACCGGTGCCGAAGCGTTCGCAGAACGCGATGTAGAAGTCTCGCCAGACCGGGTTCCCGGTCGGCTGGTTCGACAGGCGCGCCAGCACGCTGGCAGCCTGCTCGACCTCGTGCGCAAGCTGTTCGGGAAGCCGTACTTCGGCGTCCAAGCGGAGGTCGAGAGACAGTGGGACGCGCCCGGCCGTCGACAGTGTCCGCATCCGTCCGGTCAATGCCTCCCGCAGGTCGCGCTGCGCCGCCTGGTCTGTGCCGGGTTGGTTGTGGCTGCGCAGGTCTTCCTGCACTCGCTCCAGCTCGACGAGGATCGCTGTTATAGAAGGAATCGCGCCGGCGTTGGCGGTGCGCAGGCGATCAACCAGGTAGCTAAGGGAGTCGGTGACGGTCAGCGGCGCTCGCAGGTTGGTGGTGAGAAAACCTTGGCCCACAAGAGTTGTGAGCATGGCGCTGATGGTGTCGAGCTCTACATCCGGAAACTCTGCGGCCAGCTTGTCAATGAGGTCAGCAACGTGGATGGGTGTGCTTGCAGCATTCTGGACCGCTTGCAGGGCACGGGTGTTGCGTGCGGTCGCCGTTTTGGGGCCCTGCGGGACTTCCAATCGCCCGCCACGAGTGGTCGCGAGATTGGTGAACGCGACGTCGAGCTGGCGCAGCAACTCCGGGCACGCTTCAAGTCGGTCGATGAGATCTGCGAGCCACACCGCATCGACGCGAGCGAAGACGTGGTGTTCTGAACCCCATCGACTCTCAGTGGCTGGTCCACCAACAGCGACCGGCGCGACTCCCGCGAACAAGCCGAACGGGGTGTGGCGACCAGTGATGCGTAGCAGGTAGCGGATCACGGACAGGGTGACGCGCCGAACCTGCTTGGACTCAATGGTGTCGGTCAGCAGCTGAGCGGCAAGGCCTGGGCTCGCATGGCCGATCGCGTCGGCGAGTTCGGTGTGCGTCGACATCTCCAGCAGCCATTCGCGGCACGCCTGGGTGTCGGACAGGTCTGGCCACTGTGCGGGCAGTTGGTGAAGCGGGACTGCCGCGGCGCGAAGCAAGGCAATTCCGCGGTGCCTGTAGGTCCACGCGCTCTTCCGAGTACTCATCCTGTCCTCGCGTTCGTCATCCGGTGGCGAAGCTGGGGCACGGACAGCGCGGCCCGTGCCCCGGCTCAGGTGCAGTCAGGTCAGACGGCGCTGATGCACGAGGACGCGCACGTCGGATCGCAGCCGTCGCTCGTGTCGCAGGCGGATGCCACGCCTGGAGTGGCCGTGGTGGTGATCCGCAGGTCGAGGTCGAAGTCCGAGTCGGCGACGGTGTCGATGGTTGGTGCAGACATCAGTGGTTCCTCCATGTACCTGCTTGCTTGTCAAGCAGGGGTTTCCCTTGATACGAAACGGTTGCGGCGGCACTACAGCCGGTCACAGTGGTGGGACTTCGCCTCCTTGCGGGGTATGGACATCGGTGGCTCAGTTCCTCCCGGCGTCGTGCCCAATACAGGGCAGGTAGCCGCCGGTGACGGGATCGCGAACATCGGTCTCGTCGCGATCGCAGCCAGATCGAATGCAGCGCGGGACCACTCCGTGAGGCAGGTACTTCCACACGAACCAGTGGCCGGCTCTGCACGGCCAGCACACCGGGCAGTGCGGCCAGGCCGGTTGCATCACGTCGGGTATTGGAGGTCGGACGGCGAACTTGCAGGCGGCGAATTGGACAGTCCTGCCGTCTCGCGTGACCAGCGTGCGCGGAAACACCCGGTCCACTAGGTGCAGATAGTGCTGGAACCAGCCAGCGGCGATCTTCGAACCGTTGCTGTTCGCTTGTTGATTACCCACGGCTGACAGGACGACCGTCTGCTCAACGTCTTCGGCCGCGGCGATCATGACGCGAGCTCGTTGCACTGGCCTGTGCGACGCCTGCCAGCGGCCGCCCTGTCTTCCGGATCCTCGTAATCCCAACCCAGCGGCATGTCCTCGTGGCTGGTGCACAACGACCCATGCACGCTGTGGTCCCACCTGACAGGGAAAGAGTGCTGGTGCGGCCAGATGCCCTCGTAGTACTGCACGGTCCCGGCCTGACGCACGTCCCCGTTGCGGTTACGGACAAGTACACGTGTGCCGGGGCGGGGACGGCCTTGGGTACCTTCCGCATGGGTGTCCCACCACTGAGTCGGGTGTTCACCCAACTGGCCAGGTTGAGGCCTCTCGCTCATGGCCGCTCCCTTGTGGACGAGTTCGGACACGTTGCCCGTGCAAGCGAGGTGTCACACGGCGTCATCGCAGACGCTAGGTACGCCCAGCGGTGTGAACCGGGAGGATTTCTCTGGGGTCCTCACCTGCGCGGATGCGAGGGTGGACGCCATGCGAGGAATGACCGACGGCATGACGATCGGGGAACGCGTCGCGTTCTACCGGCAGCGGCGGGGCCTGACTCAGGTCGTCCTGGCCGGGCTCGTGGGTCGCACCGAGGACTGGCTGCGAAAGGTTGAGCACAACGTGCTCCCGCTGGACCGACTCTCGGTGCTGCGCCGCCTTGCCTACGCGCTCGACGTCGCCCTCGGCGATCTGATCGGCGAACCGGTACTGATGGCCTGGGCGGACGAGCCCGGTCGGCGGACTGTCCCCGCACTCAGGGTGGCGCTCATGGACCACCGCCAGTTCCTGACCGGGTCGCGGCCAGGAGATCCGATCCGGCTGGACACTCTGGCCCTCAACATCGACGAGCAGTGGAGCGACTACCAGAACTCTCGCTACGCCCGGCTCACCCAGCGCCTGCCACTCCTGATCACCGATGCCCAGGCTGCCTGTCAGCACTACGGCACCACCAGCGACGACGGGCTCCGCGCGCACGCGCTCGCGGCTGCTGCCCACCAGTTGGCCACCGCGTTGCTGACCAAGCTCGGCGAAGCCGATCTCGCGGCGATCTCTGCGAGCCGTGGCCTTGCCGCCGCCAACACCAGCGGCGACATTTTGATGATCGGCTCGCTGTATCGGTCGGTGGCACACGCGCTGTTGTCCATCGGCGAGTTCGAGCAGGCCATCGCACTGACCCGAGCCGCCGCAGACCACCTCGAGCCCGGCCTCGGCAATGCGACCCCGGAGTACCTCTCGGTCTACGGAATGCTGCACCTGGCCGGCGCGGTCGCCTCATCCCGCCGAGATGACCGCGCCGACACCACGGCATTCCTCACCGAGGCCGACCAGGCCGCAAACAGACTCGGCCGAGACGCGAACTACCTGTGGACCGCGTTCGGCCCCACCAACGTCAAGATCCACCGGGTCACCGCCGCGATGGAACTCGGGGACGTTCAAGTCGCGGTCGACCTCGGTCCCCGCGTCGACACCCGCCGTCTTCCGACCGAACGGCGCGTCCGCCACGCCATCGAGACCGCTCGCGCCTACGTCCGGTGGAACCGCGTTGACGAAGCACTCGCTGTGCTCCTTGCCGCTGAGCAGGACGCACCTGAACAAGTCCGGTACCACCGGCTGTCCCGCATCCTCGTCCGCGAGATGATCAGACTGCCCCGTCCCGCCACCCGCGCCGTAGAACTGGCTTACCGGATGGGTGTTCGCGGCACCGACCCTCGTCAGCCGTAAGGTGCCTCGACATGGCGACCACCATGCTTCCCCCAGACTTGCGCGCGGATGTCGAGACCTTGTGGGGCTACCACGACATGGGTCATGAACCTCGACGCTGCGACGTTGGCATCGGACTGGGCAGTCACGACCTCGGTGTCGCCACTCATACCGCCGAGCTTTATCACCAGGGCATGTTTCCGCGCATTGTGTTCACCGGCGCCAATGCACCCACCACGATCGAACGATTCCCTCGCGGTGAAGCCGTTCATTACCGCGAACACGCCATCAGCCTTGGCGTACCCGCCGAGGTGATCAGCATCGAGACCCAGGCCACCAACACCAGCCAGAACCTCACCAACAGTCGACAGATCCTTGCCGAGGCGGGAGTCCGACCCGAGTCGGTCATGCTGATCTCCCGGCCCTACCAGCAGCGACGAGCCTATGCGACCTGCCGCAAAGTGTGGCCTGAGATCAACGTCGTGTGCTCGTCCCAACCGCTACCGCTCGACGAGTACGTCGCCGGTATCGGCGACGTCGACCGCGTGATCAACATGTTGGTCGGCGACACCCAGCGCATCACCGAGTACGCCCGACGAGGATTCGCCATCGAGCAGGACATGCCCGACAACGTGGACGACGCGTTCCAGAGGCTCGTTGCGGCCGGCTACACCAGTCGGCTGATCTAACTGCCGCTGACGCGCAACCGCCACTTCGACACTCGATCACCGCGCCCGACCGCGATCCGAGCCTCGCGGTTGTTCATGTCCTCCGATCGTGGGGCGACCTGCCCTGGGCTGCTGGTTCAGGCGCCTGCCCAGGGCAGGCCTCTCGGATGAAGGCATCTGCGAGGACCCGAGTTGCGCTGTGGAGGAACGCTGCACCTGGACAATGCTGTGCGAGTTCAAGAAACTGGCAGCCTGACGCGCCTCAGCAGCTTGCCGCAGCTGTCCTGCCTGCTCGCGCCATGCCGCGATCTCGGCTACAAGTGCAACAAGAGCGAGCACGAGGGCTACCGCTCCCGGGCCAGTTCGAGCGCGCCTGGACAACACACCTGCCTTGAGCAGTGAGCGCGCCGCTCGGCGCAACTCGACGGCAACGTCCTGCCAACGCACGGGCTGAACGCGATGCGGCGCTACAGCGACCCACTCATAGGCTTCCACCGCATCACTCAACGGTCCCGATACTGGCCCGTCGATTGCCTTCGACACCGCGATGACCATGTCGGCCGCCGCATGAGCGATGTCGTCGCCGACACTCCCAGCCGACGTGTCTTCGGCGTCAACGAGCGCCTTCATGTGGCGGTGGGCGCTGTGCGTCGCCTCCGCAGCCATGTCCAGTACATGAGCGTTGCGCGACAAACCTGTCGTGTCGTTCAAATCGGCCGGCCCGCGGGTGCTGGCCCATCTGTGCATCAACTTCGGCGCGGACAGATCGTGGGCGAGTCGGCTGCCGCCGAACCAGACTCGGCCGTCTTCCGAGCTCGCGCTCAAGTCCGCGAACAACGCCACGCGGTAGCCGGTCAACCGGTTCTCCGAATCCCAGCGTGCGTGCACAGACACCAGCGGCTCGCGCTCAAGCAGCGCGATGAACTCCGCCGCGGTGGAAGCTTCAGCCGCTACACCACGGACCACCAGGCGCAGAAAGTCACGGCTAGGTCGAGGCTGTGGCCCGCGGGCTGCCTTCTCGACCTCGGCGCGTGATGGACGCACTGCCGCTGTTTTGTTCACCGGCGAGGTTGGGGTAAGGCCAAGACGCTGTTCGACGTCCAAACACCACTGTCGCCAACGAGGCCAGTCTCGGTAGGTGTCGGCAACGGTGCCGTCGCCTCGGACCAGGTTCACCGCGAGGTGGATGTGGTCGTTACCGTCCTTGCTCAGGCCGTGGTGCACTGCGACCCATCGGCAGCTGGCCCGGCCCTCACCGTCGGGGCTAAACCCCAGTCGGGCGACAGCGTCCTCCGCGATTTCACGCCAGCGGCCGTCGCCGAGTTCTCCGTCTTGGCGCGGGATCGACAACGCGACGTGGTAGACGTGCCCACCAGGCAGCATCACGCCGTGTCCCGTCATCGGCGCATCGATCTCACGGGCCAAGCGAGCCATCCAGCCTCGGCGTCGAGCCGCAAAGATCCCGCCAGAGAGCCATTCGGGATCCCACGACGTCACGAGGTGCGGGTTGGTGTGCTCGTTCTGCTTCCCCGGACCGAAGAGGTACCGCAGGAGTCCGTACGTGTCTGCTCCGTACTTGCCTTTCGCCGGCGCCTTGGCGATCACGTCTTCGGATCCCGTGACGAGTCGGCAGGGTCGATTGCAGCGAGGATCGTTCGGAGCTCTTCCAAGGTCGCGGTGAAGTAGGCCAGCGCTGCTGGAAGCCCGCCTGGTACTTGCCCCGTGCTGTTGGTCCGTGCGGCCATCTGGTTGAGGTTGGTACCGATCCGGATGAGCCTTGTCTCGACGGTGTCGAGTCGTTCCGCCCACCAACGTTGTTCGCGCAAACTCCAACCGTCAGCTGACTCACGCAGTGCCGATTCGACCAGGTACCGCGGAATCGACAACCTTGCGAGCGCGGCCTGGATCACGAGACGGCTGTAGGTCGTCATGGTGGCGCGGACGTGGATGCTGACAGGTGAGCCACCCTGTACCCGCCGCTGCCGCCGCTTCTTGTTGTGCGTCATCAGTTCCCCCGAGATGATGCGCGGCGTGTCCCCAGCACGCCGCTGGTGCTGCCACGACTTCTTGTCATGGCAAGGGATCCGGTTACCGGATTTCTAACTTGCTGACCGCGGCTGGTTGCAGTGTTCGGCCTCCGAAGCGCGCACCAAGGGATCGAAGGGAGCGGCACTCTCGGCACCGCTCCGTTCGCGCTCTTCCGCACCCCCTTCTAGCCTGATCCGCCACACCCAACCGCCACCGAAGGTGGCTTTCTGCGAGCGAACCTTGGCCTTCGACTTCGCACGTTTCAGCGTGTCCTTGGAGAAACCGGCCTGGTCCCCGTTGGACAACACGTCGGCAACTGCGGCCTCGCCTCCGCAGTCGACGAGGTACTCGGTGAGCCACGCGGCGGCGTCCGCACGGTCGTCACCGTCGTCGTGTGCGGGATGTTGGAGAAGGTCGGCGACCGATGTCGCCGACTCTCCCAACCAGTGAATCCTGCCGACGGTGGCCTCGCCTCCGTCGTCAGCGGAGACCGAAACCGCCTCGGTGCCGTATGCAAGCGACGGGACAGTTGGGACCGACACGATGTTGGATTTGATGACCGAGAGGACGAAGTTGTCCTCGTCCGCTCCGCACGCCAACACGTGTCGGACAACCTGCGTGTACGCGCCAGCGCCGCCGATGGCGTCGACTGGATCGACGCCTGCCGTTGCCTTCCGGAAGTGTCCGACTCCCAGAATCGCCGCGCCCGTGTGGTGCGCCAGCAGCTTCAGCTTCTCCAGCTGCGGGCGCACTACTGAGTTGTCGTTGAGTTGGCCGGACAAGGACGAGTTGAGCGCATCCAGCACGAGCAAGACCGGCTGCCATGCCGCGATCGCTTCACGTGCTGCGTCCAGGTCGAGGTTGACGATCAGCGGTGTCCCGTCGACCGATTCGCCGTAGACGACGTCGACTAGGTGTAGGTAGTCCGGATCTCCGCCGGCTGCGACGAAGCGGGCCTTCAGAGTGGACGGTGAGTCCTCAGTGGTCGAGTAGAGGACATGGTGCGACTGGCCTTTGAAGGCGCCGTCCAGCTGTCCCGTGGTCAGTTTGGCGGCGAGGTCCACGACAACGGTGCTCTTCCCGAGCCCTGGTTTGCCGACCAACAAGGACACCTCGCCAACAGGCAGGTAGTCGTTCCACACGTACCGCGTCTGCACGATCTCGACGTCGCGAATCGCTCGCACCCGCAAGCGCCGGCTCGGCGGTTCATCTGTCATGACCGGTCCCCCGAACGTGGCCATCGCGTCAGTCCGTTGCCGACAGCTTGCGGATGATCGACTCGGTGTATGCGACGTAACGGCTCCCGAACCTGTCCACTCGTGCGGGGAACTCTCCGCGCGCAACAAGTTCGTAGGAGTAGCTGCGACTCAGGCCGAATGCCTCTCCAGCTGTCGGCACATCGACGGTCGGCGGCCACTCTGCTTTGATTTCCGCCAAGGTCGGGCGCTTCTTGTGCTGTCGCCTAGTCATCGCGCTCCCCCAGCCGCTCGCGCTCGACCAGACGAACCAGGAGGCTGTGGTACGCAAAGATGTTGCGTCCACGAGGCAACCGATCACCTGTTTCCCAGCGGTGCACAGTGGACGCCGTGACCTCACAGTCCTGGGCGACCAGCGCCTGACTGAGACCGGCAACGACGCGTAGCTGACGCGCCCTCCCGGTCCTGATCCATTCACGAAGCTCTGCGGATCGCTCCGCCAGAGCCATTCCCCCGATAGCCATGCCATGCACGATAGACTCAAAGACATTGACTATGCCACCACGATGGCATAGCTTGTAGTCGTCCGGTTACCGACGATGAGGGAGGTCGTATCGTTCTGCCGTGCCTCGCCTGCCGAAGAACTTCCAGATCGCCTGGGTCACCATCGACGAACTGGCTCCCCGCGGCTATCTGTCCACAGGGTCGAACACCGCGATACCGAACCGCTTCGAGGCCAAATTCCAGCTGGAGAATCCACCGGCGGCGGTGGTCCTTGAAGTGTTCGTCGGGGCTGACCTTCGCCCCGTTGCGATCTCGGTGAAGGTCCAGGCGAACACCAAGACTCCGGTCACGACGTCAGTGATGAGGCAGATCCTCATCGACCAACTCGTGCAGAGGGCCGTGGAGGAAGCCACGGTGCCGGCCTCTACGCGGGAGCAGTGGCTCGCCACGCTTCCGCCTGGCGCCGTGCAACCGACGGACCGCAGTGAGGCCGCACCGAGTGCAGATCAACGCGCTCGCACCCAAGCAGATGACGATGCCCGGCGCGCCGCATTGATCTACGCGGAGGCCGTGTCCAGGGGCAACAGGGCGCCTGCCGTAGCGGTCGCCAACGTCATGAACCGTTCACGCACGCAGGTCGCTCGGTACATCCGCCGAGCTCGCGAGCTAGGAATTCTTCCCCCTCTGGGCGAGACCGAGGGGGACTGATCGCCAAGGGGAAACATGGGGGATCCGATCAAGAAGATCGAGCTGAAAGACGGGACCACCAGGTACCGGTTCGTGATCGACGTCGGGCGTGATCCCGACGGCAAGCGCAAGCAGCTGACCAAGACCTATGACACCCGGAAGGAAGCGCGCGCCGAGTACGCGAAGATCAAGCACCAGACCGACGAGGGAACGTTTGTCGGGCCGGACAAGATGACCGTCACGGAGTGGCTCGACATCTGGCTGACGTCGGCGACGATCGATGTCGAGAAGGCCACGGCGTCGAACTACGCCGACGCGCTTCTGCCAGTGCGGGAACGACTTGGCCATCGGCGCCTTCAACAACTCAGCGAAGAAGACGTGGACGGCCTGGTGAGCTGGATGCTCACTTCCGGTCGCAAGCGTGGCGGCAAAGTCGGCAGTGGACTCGGCGTCCGGTCGGTCCAGCTGACTCTCGGCCGCTTCAGGGCCGCGCTGAACATCGCGGTGCGACGGAAGTTGGTCGTGCGCAACGTCGCCCAGTACACCCAGATTCCCCGCGAGGCACGCCGGAAGGCAGAAGCGGCTACAGCTGAGCGAGTGCCCTGGAGTGAGACGGAGGTGAGACAGTTCCTCGCCGCGATCCGGGACCACAGACTGCACGCCCCGGTCCTGCTTTCGCTGATCGGGATGCGCCCGGCTGAAGTGTGCGGACTCCGCTGGTCAGCCGTTGATCTCGAAGCCGAGACGTTGTCCGTGGAGCTCACCAGGACGCTCGTCGACGGCGAAGTCGAGGAGAAAGGGCCGAAGTCCGAGAAGGGCAAGCGCAGGTTGCCACTACCCAAGCCGCTGCACGCCGCTTTGAAGGCCATCAAAGCCCGCCAGGCGCGCGAGGCGATGAAGGCAGGCGACGCCTACGACCGCTCAGGGTTCGTACTCGTCGACGAGCTGGGTGCGGCGTGGAAGACGGACAAGTTCAGACGGGCGATCTACAAGCTGATGGCTCAGGCGAAGGTCCGGAAGGTCCGGCCTTACGACGCCCGGCACGCCTGCCTGACCTATCTGGCCACCTCCGGCGTCCCGGACGTCATTGTCAGCGCTTGGGCGGGACACGCTGACCTGAGCTTCACCAAGCGGGTCTACATCCACCCCAACGCCGAGCACCTGAAAGAAGCCGCGAACCAACTGGATGAGTTGCTCGGCTGAGAAGCAGTACAAGCGTTCGTGAGAAATTGTGAGATGACGGCCCTAAAAACGCAGTCAGGGCCTTGTCTCACCGTAGTGATCCAAGGCCCTGACCTGGGCTTTCGCCATACTTCGACCGTCGGGACGACAGGATTTGAACCTGCGACCCCTTGACCCCCAGTCAAGTGCGCTACCAAACTGCGCCACGTCCCGGCCACACTTCCGGTTCCCCGGCGTGCATGAGAAATCCTACAACACTGCGGACAGAGATCAAAAACGACCCCCGAAACAGGCCCCGAGCTGCGGAAATACGGCGGGGACCCGAAGTTCGGGTCCCCGCGTCCCTCGGTCCGACCGATCCCCCGATCCTCGACCGACACCTGAACTATGCGGTGGCAGCGTCTCGGGCGCCACCTCCGAAAGTTGAGTCTTGTCCGTCAACCTTCGACTTACCGGGCGGTAGGACTGCGCTGACGCTGAAGCCGCCGTCTGCTCGGTATGAGGTGGTGAGGGTGCCGCCTGCCAGGCGTACTCGTTCTGAGAGGCCGTGCAGGCCCGCGCCTCCTCCGTCTGCCAGGGACGGTAGGTCGCCTGGGCCGTTCACGACTGCTACTCGGACTGGGGAGGCTCGGTCCACCGTCACTGTCACCGTGGCGCCTGGGGCGTGTTTCGTCACGTTGGTGAGGGACTCTTGGACTACTCGGAAGAGGGCTCTGGAGACTGCTGGGGAGAGAGGGGTGTCGCCTGTTTCCGTCAGCGTGACGGAGACGCCTGCGACTCGGGCTCGGTCCACCAGTTCTTGCAGGGACGGGTAGGTCGTGTCGGAGTTCAGGAGGCCCAGGGCTGCTCGCATCTCGGACAGCGATTCCTTTGCCAGCGCTCGTAGGCGTAGTGCTGTCTCGCGGACTGCTGGGTCTGGTGCGGTGGCGGCGAGGGCTGCGGACTCCACTGCGATGAGGGTGGCGTGGTGGCCTACTGCGTCGTGGATCTCGCGGGCTATTCGGGCTCGTTCCGCGGCTCGGGCCGAGGTTTCCTGGGCCTCTAGTTCCGCTGCTCTTGCTCTGCGGGTTTCGTACAGGGACTGGGTCAGTTCCTTGCGGGTGGTCAAGAGGGCGCCCAGTGCTGTGGGGGCTGCTGCCAGGCCGAAGGCGAAAGCGGTGGCCAGGAGCAGGGGGCCGAGCGGGATTGTCTCCGTCAGCAGGACCGGGGCTATCGAGGCGACTGTCATCAGCAGTACCCAGAAGACCTGGACCGGGATCGACTTCTCCTTGCTGCCCAAGCGGTACTGGGCCACCAGGGCGGGGGCCCAGCCCAGGCCGCCGGCTACCGCGGGGACGCACAGGAGGGACGCCAGCCACGGCCAGCGCAGGCGGAGGGACAGGAGCAGGGAGGCGGCTATCGCTGTCCAGAGGGACCAGGGGAACGGGCGGTCCTGGGTTAGGAGGACGACGCCTGTGGTGATGCCTACGGTAAGGATTTCGCGCAGGGCCGGTTTCACCACACACCGACCTGGTGCGCGACCAGAGCCGCCTGCACCCGGTTTTCCACGCCCAGCTTGGTGAGGACGGTGGAGACGTAGCTCTTCACCGTCGCTTCGGAGAGGCAGAGTTGCTCGGCGATGGAGTGGTTCGAGCGGCCGGCCGCCACCAGTTCCAGGACCTGGCGTTCGCGGGCCGACAACGAGTCCAGTTGCCGGTTCGCGCGGAAGCCTCGCAGGCGTGGGAGCAGGCGGGCGGTGATGCGCGGGTCCAGGACTGCTCCGCCTGCTGCGAGGTCTACTACGGCGCGTACTAGGGCTTCTGGTTCGGCGTCCTTGAGCAGGAAGCCCTGGGCGCCTAGGTCCAGGGCTGTTGCCACGTAGTCGTCCAGGTCGAACGTGGTGAGCACCGCGATCGCGGGCGGGGTGGCCCAGGTTCGCAGGCGGCGGACCGCCTCCAGGCCGTCGACGCCTGGCATCTGGACGTCCACCAGCACCACGTCCGGCAGGTGGGCGAGGACTTGCTCGACCAGTTCGGCGCCGTCGGCTGCTTCGCCGACGACCTCCACTCGTCCGTCTGCTTCGAGCAGGACTTTGAGGCCCCGCCGCAGCAGGGCCTCGTCGTCGGCTAGCACCACGCGTACGGCCACCAACCCAACCAACCGCACCCCATGGCAAAGGGCAACCAGATCGGCCGGGTCGTCACCCGGAGAAACTACTTCTTGGAGGCGCCGGCCTTCTTCTTCTCGCGCACGCGCACGGAGATGCGGACCGGGCTGCCCTCGAAGCCGAACTCCTCGCGCAGCCTGCGCTCGATGAACCGGCGGTACGAAGCCTCGAGGAAGCCCGTCGTGAACAGCACGAACGTTGGCGGGCGGGTCGAGGCCTGCGTCGCGAACAGGACCTTGGGCTGCTTGCCGCTGCGCACGGGCGGCGGGGTCGCGGAGATCAGTTCGGTCAGCCACTGGTTCAGGCGGCCGGTCGGAACGCGGGTGTCCCACGAGTTCAGGGCGGTGCGCAGGGCGGGGGCGAGCTTGTGCACGGCGCGGCCGGTCAGGGCCGAGATGTTGACCTTGTCCGCCCACGGCACGCGCACCAGGCCGCGCTCGAGTTCGCGCACCATCTCGTTGCGGCGGTCCTCGTCGACCAGGTCCCACTTGTTGAACGCCAGCACGCACGCGCGGCCGGACTCGACCACCATCGTCAGCACCCGGAGATCCTGCTCGGCCAACGGCTCGTGCGCGTCCAGCAGCACGACCGCGACCTCGGCGGTCTCGATCGCGGACTTGGTGCGCAGCGACGCGTAGTATTCGGCGCCGCCGGAGAACTTCACGCGCTTGCGCAGGCCGGCGGTGTCGACGAAACGCCAGATCTCGCCGTCGAGCTCCACCAGCGAGTCGACCGGGTCGACGGTGGTGCCCGCGACGGAGTCGACGACCGAGCGGTCCTCGCCCGTGAGGCGGTTCAGCAGCGACGACTTGCCGACGTTCGGCTTGCCGACCAGCGCCACGCGGCGGGGACCGCCGTGGCGGCCGCCGAAGTCGTCGCGCGGGCTCTCGGGCAGCCTCTCGAGGATCACGTCGAGCAGGTCACCGGAGCCGCGGCCGTGCAGGCCGGACACCGGGAACGGCTCGCCGAGCCCCAGCGACCACAGCGACGCGATGTCGGCCATCAGCCGGTCGTCGTCCACCTTGGACGCGCAGAGGATCACGGGCTTCTTCGACCGGCGCAGGACCTTCGCGACGGCCTCCTCGGTGGACGTGGCGCCCACCGAGCCGTCCACGACCAGCAGGATCACGTCGGCGGTCGCCATCGCGAGCTCGGCCTGCGCGGCCACGGAGGCCTGCAGCCCGACCGCGTCCGGCTCCCAGCCGCCCGTGTCGACCACGGTGAACTTGCGGCCGTTCCACAGCGCGTCGTACGCGACTCGGTCGCGCGTCACGCCCGGTACGTCCTGCACCACGGCCTCTCGCCGGCCGATGATGCGGTTGACCAGTGTGGACTTGCCCACGTTCGGCCGTCCCACCACCGCGAGCACCGGCTGTGGCGGCGCGGCTTCCTCACCGCCAGAGCCGTCGAGGTCGTCGAAGGCTGACCAGTCGGCCTCGTCCTCCCAGGTGCCGTCCAGGTCCGTCATCGTCTTCCCTCACTCATACGAAGTCCATCAAGTTCGGCGACCAGTGTCGCCAGGCGATCGCGCACCTGCTCGGTGGCAACGCCGAGGGCCGCCCGGCCCTTCCCCTCGGGAAGGTGGAACGGCTCACCGATCAGCACGTCGACCTCGGGGCGCCAGCCCTTGGCCTGGTAGGTCCCGCGGCAGGCGATCGGCAGCACCATCGCGGCGGAGGTCTTGGCGAGCCACGCGGCGCCGTTCTGCGCGCTCGCCACGGAGCCCTCACCGCGCGTTCCCTCGGGGAAGATCCCGATCACGCCACCGGCTTTGAGCACGGACAACGCGCTGGTCAGCGCAGTGCGGTCGGCCTCTCCCCGTTTGACGGGGATCTGCCCGATCTTGGCCAGGAGGTAGCCGGCGACGCCCTTGAACATCTCCTGCTTGATCAGGAAAGTCACGCGCCGGGGCAGCACCCCGAACAGGATCGGACCGTCGGCCATCGAGCTGTGGTTCGCGACGACGACCACGCCGCCGCTCAAGGGTACGCGGTCGCGGCCGTGCACCCGAATCCGGAACTGCCAGGCGTAGGGGACCCGCCCGATCCAGCGGCCGAGGTCGAACAGCCAGGGCACCGTCCCCTCGGGAACGCTCACCCGGTCACCCTCAGCCCACGGCGGTCCACGAGCTCCAGCAACGCCTGCACGGTGCCCACGAGGTCGAGGTCGGTGTTGTCGAGCTCCACCGCGTCGTCGGCCGCCCTCAACGGCGACACCGCGCGCGACGAGTCGTACTTGTCGCGGCGCTGCACGTCGGCGAGCGCGGCGTCCACAGTGGACTGACGTCCTGCGGCGTTGTCCTGCTTGGTCCTGCGCGCGGCCCGCGCGTCCGCCGACGCCGTCAGGTAGACCTTCAGCGGGGCGTCGGGCGACACGACGGTGCCGATGTCACGGCCCTCGACGACGATGCCGCCGACGTGGTCGACGGCGTCCGCGATGATCGCCCGCTGCTGGGCGACCAGCAGCTCGCGCACGTGTGCGGTCGCGGAGACGGGTGACACCGCCAGCGACACCTCGGGTCCGCGGATCTCGGCCGACACGTCGTCGCCGTCGAGCGTGATGCCCGGCCTGCGCGGGTCCGTGCCGACCACGAGCACCGCGTTGTCGACGACCGCGGCGACCTTGACCTCGTCCGCCGGGTCGACGCCCGCGCGCAGCACCGCCAGCGCGACCGCCCGGTACATCGAGCCGGTGTCGAGGTAGCGCGCGTCCAGCGCCGTCGCGAGCCGCTTCGCCACAGTGGACTTGCCGGTGCCGGCCGGTCCGTCGAGAGCGACCACACCGCGCAACTGACCCTGGCCCACTGCAGCTCCCTCCGAGACACCCACGGCCACATTGTGCCTGGTGCGGACGCTCACACCGCAGGCGGGACAGTCCACGACGGTTCCAGCCCCGCTTGATCGGCACGGCACGGCGGTATCGATCGGTGGAATCGGCAACAGGCGCGAACCCTCCCGGCCGATCTGGTGTGCGCACCACCGAAATTCTTGGAGGACTGAGTGACCACCGCTGAACAGCGCACCGACGTCGAGGCGTTGCTGCGCCGCACGCTCGCCGCGCACAAGTCGATGTTCCTCGCCACGGCCGGTTCGGACGGCTCGTGGGTGGGCGGCGTCTACTTCGCCGAGAACGGGCTGCACACGCTTGAGCTCGTGCTGGAGGAGCGCGGCCGGACGCTCAAGGCGATCAAGGAGAACCCCGAGGTGGCGCTGGTCGTGTCGACCGGGTCGCCCATGGAGCCGTTCCTGCAGGCCCGCGGCACGGCCGTGGTGGTCGACGGGGCCGAGGACGAGGCCGTGCGGCAGCGGCTCGCGGCGAAGGTGCCCGAGGTCGGGCCGTTCCTCGCCACGCCCATCCGCGCGGTGAAGGTGTCCGTGCCGACGTGGCGCGTCACGGACATCGCCAACGGGTGGCTGCCCGGCAAGGACTTCAGCGCCTGAGGTCGCCGAAGCCCCGCTCGTCCGGGCGGGGCTCCGCCAGCTGCTGGAACTCCTCCTCGGAGATCGGCAGCGACCTCCCGCCGGGCGCACCGGCAGTCCACCTCCAGCCGTCCGGCGTCCACAGCTCGTACTCGGGCTCGTACGGGTTCGGCAGTTTCCTGGCCAGGTGCAGGACCTTGCCGAAGTCGTAGACGTCGTCCCCACCGACGATCGCCTGGTAGTCGTGGCTCCGGCCGCGAAACCTCTCCGACCTCGCCGAGAGAACACAGACGTAGCGCGCGCTGCCGAAACCGCGCTCGCCGAGCTCCTCGACCACCCAGTGCGGCTGCAACCGCCCGTCACCGTCGGCGGGACGACGAATCAGCGAGTGCGCTCGGTCGAGAGCCACGAAGTCGTTGAGGCGGTCGAACACCGCGAAGCAGTGGCGACCGTCCGCCGGTCCGGCTCGCCGCCGGGCCGCGAGGAGGACGATGATCGCCGCCAGCTCGCCACGCTCGGACGGCAGCAGCGTAGTAGCGGTACTCGGCCAGATAAGGGCTGGAACACGCGATCCCCTCAGTGATCACTCCATGTCAGCGGGCAGAACCGGCGTCCGGAACGCACACTCGGACCGCGCGGCGACGCGTACCGGCCGGAGACGACCATGAGCCGCGAGGAGGCGCGCGACTACCACTCGACGCAGATCAGGACGTTCGCCGGCACCCACGCGGACTTGGTCACCGCCATGACCCTGACCAACGTCCCCGAGGCCACCGGCATCGCCGACGCCGCCCGGGAAGCGAACGTCCCAGTCGTCCTCTCGTTCACCGTCGAGACGGACGGCAGGCTGCCGAGCGGGGACGCGCTGGGCGACGCGATCGAGGCCGTCGACCGCGACACGAACGGCTACCCGGCCTACTACATGGTCAACTGCGCGCATCCCACGCACATCGCGCCGGCGCTCGACCCCGAGGCGGAGTGGGCGGAACGCCTGAGAGGCATCAGGGCCAACGCGTCGAAGCTCAGCCAGGCCGAGCTCGACGAGGCCGAAGTGCTGGACCGGGGCGATCCCGCGGAGTTCGCGGACGACCACCGGAGGCTCAGAGCGCGTTTCCCGCAGCTGACCGTGCTGGGCGGCTGTTGCGGCACGGACCACCGGCACATCGACGCGATCAGCAGAACTCTCAGTGGTTGAGGTCGGTCCTCAGCGCCGCCGCCCCGCGCAGGTAGACGTGCTTCACCGACGACCGCGGCAGATCGGTCTCGACGTGCGCCAGCAACCTGATCACGCGCGGCATCGAGCCCGGCACCGCGATCTCGGTCGCGGACAGCAGCGGCACGTCCGAGAGACCGGCCAGGCGCGCGGCGTAGGCGGGGAACTCGGAGACCAGGTCTGGTGTCGCGGTGAGCACGACGCTGATCAGGTCGTCGGACGTCAACGCGTTGCACGTCAGCACCTCGCGCACCAGCTCTGCCGTGGCCTCCAGCAGCAGGTCCCTCGAGTCCGCGTCGATCTGCGTGGCTCCCCTGATCGCTCGCACCGCCATGCGATCGACCCTAGCAGCGGTCCTCAGTGGACTTCAGCGGTCGACGACGATGTTGGGGAACTTGAGGGTGAGGTCGAGCAGGTTCACGACGTAGGCGCCCCAGCCTCCTCCGAGCAGCACCAGGCGCCGCTGTCCCAGTGACGACGCCGTCTCGATCAGCACGTGCAGGCCGCTCGACCCGATGAACGTCAGGGCGGTGAAGTCGACCACCACGTCCCCGTCGCCGGACGAGCAGGCGAGCGCGAGTTCGGCGCGCAGCAGGCCACTGGTGCTCAGGTCGACCTCGCCGGCGAGCGTCACCATCGCGCCGTGGCGACGTACCTCCAACATGACTGACTGGGGTTCCATCGTGGGTGCCTCACGAGTCGGGAGACAGCAGATCGCGCACCGCCGCCAGCACACGGAGCGGGTGTGCGGGCTTCGGCAGATATGCATCGGCGACGTGAGCGGACGGCTCGATCGCCGAAACGGCTACAACCGGTACGCCGAACGTTCGCGCCGCCGCCGCGAACCTGGTCCCCTCACCATGAGACGTGAGCAGGTCGACGATCGCCAGGGCCGGTGGACTCTGAAGAGACTCCTCGGCTGCCGCGATGGTCGTCACGAGCGCGACCTCGTAGCCCTCGGCGTGCAGGAACGCGGCCAGCGACTGACCGGAGAACCGGTCGCCGTCCACGAGCAGCACGCGCGGGCGTCCCGGAGGCGCGGGCAGGTCCGGGACGCCCGCACGCGACCAGACCCGCACGAGCGCTCGCACGACCGTGCCGGGCCAGGTCGGTTTGCCGGGCCGCACCTGCACCTCGTCGGCGATGCCGAACAGCAGGCGCAGACCCAGCGGACGGGTGCCGTTGCCGGCGTCGAGGGCGAACACGCCGTCGTCCTCGATGGTCAGCAGCACGGCGTGGTCACGTGGTTCCCACGTCACCCCGACGATGGACGCCCCCGCGCGCCGCACCGCGTTGTCCGCCGCCTCGGACACCGCGAGCAGCACGTCCCGCGCGTCGTCGCCGTGCAGCCCCGACTCACCGGCGAGGTCGCGCACGAAGGCCCGGATCTCCGGCAACGACCCTGGTGTCGCCGGGAACCACCGGGTCCGCGCTTCCATCACGCGGCGAGTGACGGGACCGCCAGCAACGGCGTGATCAGCTCCCGCAGCGTGGTCGCACGGCGTCTGCCCGCCTCGGCGTGCAACGGTTCGAGCCTCTTGCGCGTGCGGGCGGACATCATGTCGCCGGTCTGCGCGACGGCAAGTCCCGCCGTCACCGCCGCCTCGTCCGCGTCCCCTTCCACGAGGTGGTTCAGCGACAACGCGATCAGTGCGAACGTCCGGCTGCGCGCCATGTCGTCGCGGTACCCCGTCACGGCCTGGTGCAACGCCATGATGGCCGGCCGTGCGAACCCGCGGTCGACGGTGCGTGCGAGAGAGGTGTAGACGGCACCGGTAATGCCGTAGAGGTCGTGCACGTCGAAGAACGCCGCCCACGGCGCCGCGCGCTCGACGTCTGACCGTGCGAACTCGTCGTGCGCACGTCCCAGCGACGCCAGGGCGGCCAACCGGTCCCCCATCTCCGCGTGGCACCAGGCCCGGTTCGCGGCCAGGATCGCGTTCGTGTGGTGGCTGTTCGCGACGATCCCCGCGAGCCGGAACATGCCGAGTGCCTCGGCGGGTCCACCGTGGTGCAGGTGGACCCGCCCCATCCGGTAGCGGATGCCGGCCACCAGGTCCTCGTCCTGGGCGAAGGTCAGGGCGAGGAGGAAGTGGCGGTGCGCGGACCCGCCGAGTCCCGCGTCGAAGGCGGTCCACCCGGCGAGGGCGTGCAGTTCCGCGATGGCGCACCGGAAGTCGCGGCGCACGGCGGCACTGGCCGAGTGCGCGAAAGCCTTGTCACACCACGACAACAGTGCCTGCACCTGCGTCCGGCACGACCCGCCGCCGTAGCGGTAGTCGACCGCGCGCAACGCCGACGTCATCGCCCGCAGGTGCCTGACGTGCACGAGCCCGATCCGGGACTGCGGCGGCGGCAGCGAGGGTGACGCTTCGTGGTGCATGGGGACGATTTTCGGGCGCGTGCCGACACTCGACCAGTGCCGAACGAACCCGCCGGGCAGGGCCCTACGGTGACAGGTCGGCCAGCAGAAGTCCGCTACGCGGCTTTGGGGTGAAATAGGTGCTCTTGCGCGGCATCTTGGTGCCCGCCAGCACCTCCTTCAGCGGTACCGGCGCGATCAGCAGCACCGCCTCGGCCTCCACTGACGGGTCCACGACCGCTCGAACGCACGGACTCTCCGGGTCGAGCCCGAGCGCCCGGCCCAGCAGCAGCGACTCCACGACGGCGTGGTCGATCCCTTGTCCCGCAGGCAGTTCGACCCGCAGCACCGCGTCCGGGCAGCGCACCACGACCACACCCGGTTCCGGATCGACGACGTACGGCAACGACGACACCGCAAGCCCCGCCCGTTCCCACGCGGTCACCAGATCGGACGTGGTCAGCCCGCTGCCGGTGATCGCGCGGTGGATCGGCCCGACCCGCAGCCCCGGCCCGGACGTGACGAGCGCGAGCAACCCTTCGAGCCCCGCCTCCCGCGCCGCCGCGACCCGGTGGTTGCCGTCCGCGACGAGCAGCGGATGCGCGCCCGCCGCCTCGAGGAACCGCTCCTGCGACTCCCCCGGCCCGACGAGCCACACCCAGTGCCGCCGCCCACCCGAGTCCACGAGTGACACCGCCGGCTCCTCGGTCATGCCGAGCACCAGGTCCGTGAGCCCGTCGTGCGGGGTGATCGGGATGAGCATCGCCGCGCTCGTCGCGATGCCCAGCGACGCCAGCACCTGCCCGCGTTCGGCGACCACGTCCGGGTAGACGTCCTCGGTGTGCTCGATCCCGTCCGGGTCGACCAGGCACAGCAGACCGCACGCCGTCCCGTCCGGTCCGTCCACGCGGTACGGCGCCACCACGTCGTGGACCTCGGTGTACGCCCTCCTGATCAGCGCCGCGAGCTCGGTCCTGGCGTGGGGCAGCGCGTCGAGCAACCCGGTGCCCGCGGCCAGCGCGGCGGGCGTGCGGTGGGGGTGCTGGACGGCCAGCAACGTGCCGTGCGGGGCTCTCGCGAGCGCCCCGATCACTTGGCCGGGTTCGGCGAACTCGTCGACGTCGGGGCCGGGCACGCGTTCCCGTACCACCCAGCCGCGACGCACGGGGCGTACACGCAATGACATGCACGTATCATGATCTGTGTGAACGTAGAGATCACGCCCCTGCCGGGCATCGGGACGCGTCAGGACTTCACGATCCGCGCCGGACGTCGCGTAGGCGTGATCACCTACCGGGACGGCCGGTTCGAGCTGATCCTGTCCAAAGCGACGGATCCGGACTCCTGCGCCGCCTCGATACCCCTCTCCCCGGAAGAGGCGAACACGCTCGCGGGCCTGCTCGGCGCGCCGCAGCTCGTCGCCCACCTGCGCGAGGAGCACCGCGACATCACGGGCATCACGACCCGTCAGCTGCCGGTCACCGCCTTCGCGAACCACACTCTCGGCGAGACGGCTCTGCGCACGAGGACCGGTGCGTCCATCGTGGCCGTGGTGCGCTCGGGCAACGCTCATCCGTCGCCCGGCCCCGACTTCATCTTCGAAAACGGCGACCTCGCGGTCGTCGTCGGCACCGCGGAGGGCCTCGACGCCGCCGCTGAGATCTTCCACGGCGGTTAAAGACTGTGCATGAGACAACGATTGCCATGATCCAGCTCGGCGCGGTGTTCTTCGGCCTCGGCCTGCTGGGTCGTGTAGCTCGCCGTGCCGGAATCTCCCCTATCCCGCTCTACCTGATCGGCGGACTCGCCTTCGGCGAAGGCGGTTTGGTCCCCTTGCAGGGCATCGAGGAGTTCACCCACCTCGCCAGCGAGATCGGTGTGGTGCTCCTGCTCCTGCTGCTCGGCCTGGAGTACTCGGCGTCCGAGCTCACCACCGGGCTGAAGAAGTCCTGGATGGCCGGAGTGCTCGACCTGGTGCTGAACGCGGCACCGGGCGCGATAGCGGCGTACCTGCTCGGCTGGGGCACGGTCGGCGCGCTGGCGATGGCCGGCGTCACGTACATCTCGTCGTCGGGCATCGTCGCGAAGGTGCTCGGCGACCTGGGTCGGCTGGGTAACCGCGAGACGCCGGTCGTGCTGTCCGTGCTCGTGTTCGAAGACCTCGCGATGGCCGTGTACCTGCCGGTGCTGACGGCCGTCCTCGCGGGCGTGAGCTTCATCGGCGGGCTCACGTCGGTCGGCATCTCGTTGCTCGCGATCACCGTGGTCCTGGTGGTGGCGTTGAAGTACGGCCGGTTCATCTCGGCCATTGTGGACAGTCCCGACCACGAGGTGTTCCTGCTCAAGCTGCTCGGCTCGGCGTTGCTCGTCGCGGGCATCGCCTCGCAGCTGCAGGTGTCCGCCGCGGTCGGCGCGTTCCTGCTCGGCATCGCGATCTCCGGGTCGACGGCCGAGAACGCGACGCGCCTGCTCGAGCCGCTGCGCGACCTGTTCGCGGCGATGTTCTTCGTGGTGTTCGGGCTCAACACCGACCCGCGCTCGATCCCGCCCGTGCTCGGCATCGCCGTGGCGCTGGCCGCCGTCACGACCGCGACGAAGGTCTTCACGGGCTGGTGGGCGGCGAAACGCCAGGGCATCGGCAAGATGGGCCGCATGCGTGCGGGCGTGGCGCTCGTGGCGCGCGGCGAGTTCTCCATCGTCATCGCCGGGCTGGCCGTGGCGTCCGGTCAGGTGCACAACGACCTGGCGGCGCTGGCCACCGCGTACGTGCTGCTGATGGCGATCCTCGGGCCCATCGCGGCGAAGTACGTTGAGCCAATCGGTGAATTCTTTCAGCGCAGACGGCAAATGGCCTGAAACAACTGCCCCGATGTGACGACTCTCTAGTGAGGGCTAGATGGAGAGTAGGGGCGAACAGTCATGACCGAACCCGCGGAAGTGGAGACCACCGGCCGGTTCCTGGTGCTGTTGCAGGAAGACGCCGTCGAAGAGGGCTTGGCCGAGCTCGGCGCGATCGCCGGGTTCAACCCGAACACCGGTGAGATCGGCTCGGACACGCTGCAGGTGTTCCCTGAGCTCGGCGTCGCCGTGGTGTCCGGGGACCCGAACCTGCTGCGCGAGCTGAACGGCGCCGCGGAGGGTCCCGGCGCGGTGCAGATCGTCGAACCGGAACGCGTCGTGCACGTGTTCGCGGCACCGGCCGAGGAAGAGGCGCCGGAGGCCACGGCCGACGAATCCGTGCTGACCTGGGGGCTGCAGGCGGTCGGCGCGGACGTCAGCACGGCCACCGGCAAGGGCATCAAGATCGCGGTCCTGGACACCGGCTGGGAGAAGAACCACCCGGACTTCGCGGGCCGCACCATCACCACGAAGTCGTTCATCACCGGCGAGGACGTGCAGGACGGCCACGGCCACGGCACGCACTGCATCGGCACGTCGGCGGGCCCGCGCAAGCCCGGCACGCTGCCCGGTTACGGCGTCGCGCACGAGGCCGAGATCTTCGCGGGCAAGGTCCTGTCGAACGCGGGCTCCGGCTCCGACGGCGGCATCCTCGCGGGCATCGACTGGGCGGTGGCGAACGGCTGCGCGATCATCTCGATGTCGCTGGGAGCCGACGTCCCGATGAACACGCCCTACTCGCAGATCTACGAGACCGTCGCCCAGCGCGCGATGGCCAAGGGCACGCTGATCATCGCGGCGGCGGGCAACGCCTCCTCCCGCCCGGCCCGCACCGCGCCGGTGGGCCACCCGGCCCGCTGCCCCAGCATCATCGCGGTGGCGGCGATCGACGTGAACCGGGCGATCGCGTCGTTCTCCTCGGGCTCGGCGGACAAGATCGGCCAGATCGACGTCTGCGCACCGGGAGTCGACGTCTACTCGTCGTTCAAGCTCCCCCAGAAGTACTCACGCCTGCGCGGCACGTCGATGGCGACCCCGCACGTGGCCGGTGTGGCAGTCCTGATCGCGGAGAAGACCGGCGCCCGAGGCTACGAACTGTGGGCCCGCCTGGCCGGCACCGCGCTGCGCCTGCCGTTGCCGTCCACCGACATCGGCAGCGGACTCGTCCAGGCGCCATGACCGCTTCGGTGGACCAGGTGATGGTCTCCGTGACGGAGGGCAGCCTCCCGCAGGTCCTCGACGACCTGCGGGAGGCGGGCCTGGTGGTCGACACGGTCCTGGAGGCCCTGGGCGTGGTCACCGGCACAGCCGAGGTCAGGGCCATCCCGGCCCTGCAGGCGGTGCCCGGCGTCATAGACGTCGAACGACAGTGGCGCGTGCAGCTCCCGCCGTACTGACTAGGCTCTCTCCCGACCCCATCGACGGCTGATCGAACATGTGTTCTATGCTGTGCGCGGGGTCACGTCGTTGCGGAGAGAGGAAACCTGATCGTGTCGGACACGCTCACCGAGGTGCAGGCAGTCGAGGAGACCGTCGTGGAGGAGACTCCGGCGTCGGCCCCAGTGGCCGAGAAGGCCGAGGCGCCGAAGCCGGTGGAAGCGCCGAAGGCCGAGGCTCCCAAGGTCGAAGCCCCCAAGGCGGAGAAGCCGAAGGCAGGCCGCCCGAAGAGCACGGCGAAGAAGACCCGCACCGTGGAGCTCACGCTCACGGTGACCGGCACCGCCGAGGGCGAATGGCAGGCCGACCTGGTCCACGGCACGCAGCGCGTCGTGTCGGGCCTGGTCATCCCGGCCATCGCCGTCGCCAAGGCGGCCAAGGAACTGCACGTGGACATCGCCGAGGGCATCGAGTCGGTGCTCGAGGCGGCGCGCGACCAGCACCGCACCCGCATGGAGGAGCTGGAGGCCGAGCTGGCCAGGGTGAAGGCCCAGCTGGCAGAGCTCTCCGAGTAAGTCAGCAGACGCAAGAGGGCGGCCCGCGCAAGCGAGCCGCCCTCTTGCACGTCCGCGACAACGCGGAGCACGCTCACGCAGGGGTCCCCTTGAGTTTCAGGCCCCCCGCGACCCAACGTATAAGGCAGCACCGACAAGATCGGCAAGCCGAATCGCACGCGAAGCCGAAGGCGAGCCGTCCTTACCGCAAGGCAAGGGCGGTGGGGTCCCATCACGAGTCGCGCCATAGCTCTTGCTGCATGTGTGAAGGGGTGTCAACTCGACACGCTTTTCGTCGAGTTGACACCCCTTCACACATGTGGCCCGCTCTTGGCTCGGCTCGTGATGGGACCCCACCGCCAACGCACCGAGCTACGCAACAGGCAGCCGCCCAACTCAACAGGCGTGCCATCTACCCGCAGGCGGCGCTACCCCCTGATCAGATTGCCGGGGTCTGGGGCAGAGCCCCAGGGGAAGCACGCAACAGCAAGCTCGCCGCCCGCAAGGTGACCACCCACAAAGTCGCGCCCACGCGCCTACCGCGAAGGATCCAAGACCAACTTCCCAGCAGTCCGACGAGCCCGAAGATCCTCATGGGCCTGCCGAACCTCCCCAAGCCCGTACTCCCCACCGGGAACAGCCTTCAACGACCCATCCACAACAAGCTGGAACAACTCAGCCATGGCCCGATGAGCCAAAGTCCCGTGCTCAGCATCCCGAACCTTCAACGCGTGAGGCAGCCACATACCCGCAACGGCCGTGGAGTGCACCAACAACGCCCCGAGGTCAACCGGCTTGGGCCTCTCCCGCGAGGCCATGCCATAAAACGCAAGCCGCCCAAACGGAGCCAACGCAACCAACGACTGGTCAGTGACAGCCCCTCCGGTCATGTCCAGCACGACGTCGACCCGCCGCCCACTGTTGGCTTCCTTCAACGCGGCGGTCATGTCGGCAGCACGGGAGTCGATGGCGACATCGGCCCCGAGATCAAGCGCCAGCTTCCGCTTCTCCTCAGAGGAAGCGGTGGCGATCACTCGCCCAGCCCCCCACAACTTGGCCAGTTGCACGGCGATCGTCCCCACACCACCAGCGGCGGCGTGGACGACGACCGACTCACCGGCCTCCATGTGCGTCGACTTCCGCAGCAGCAGCCAAGCGGTGGCGCCCTGAACGATCAACGACAACGCAGTCAGGTCGTCGACACCGTCAGGAACGTCGAAGGTGGTCAGAGCAGGCGCCACAGCCTTCTCCGCATACCCACCGGAGTTCTTGGTCAGCGCGACGACCCGACGCCCGTCCTCAGTCAGCCCCACGACCTCGCCACCGGGAACCAGCGGCAACTCCATCTTCGCCAGGTAGGAGTTCTCGGCCTGATGCGTGTCCGCGTAGTTCAGCCCGGCACGCGAGACGTTGATCAGCACCTCGCCCTCGCCCGCGACGGGGTCGGGCAGCTCCACCTGCTGGAGCACCTCGGGCCCGCCGAACTCGGTGATCTGGATGGCACGCACGGTCAGTTCTCCTCAAGCGCGATGGAAACGGGGTCCTTGCGGGCGGCCTCGATGCGCGAGCCGTCAGCGGCACGAGGCCCGGGCGGGTTGCGGAACCCGAACGGCTCCGACGTACGGCCTGCCTGCACGAACCAGGCCTCGCCGGTCCCCGAACCCTCCACGATGGACATGAAGGCGTCCACCACGGCGGACACCGGGATGATCGGCATGCCGATCTCCTCCAGCGTCGAGCGCAGCGGAACGATGATGTTGGTGTCGGCGAACCCCGGGCACAGCGCGTTCACGCGCACGTCGGGATAGGCACCACCGAGCGAGCGCACGAGGCCGACGACGGCGGCCTTGTTCGCGCCGTAGACGGGATCGCCCGGCATCGCCATGAGGCCGGCCATGGACGCCGTGGCGATGATCTGGCCGCCACGCTTGCGCACCTCGGGCAACGCGTGGTGCGCGCCGTAGACGACGCCGTCGAGGTTGATGGCCATCGCGCGCCGGTACACGTCGACGTCGAAGTCGTCGCCGAGCGAGCACCCGGTGCCGATGCCGGCGTTCAGGAACGCGATGTCGAGCCCGCCGAACTCGCTCACGGCGAGGGCGACGGCCTCGGCGGAGTCCGAAGGCACCGTCACATCGCAGCGCACGAACACGCCACCGATCTCATCGGCGACGGCTTTGCCCTGGTCGGCGTCCACATCAGCCACGACGACGCGCACGCCGTGCGATGCCAGCCGCCGGGCGGACGCGGCGCCGATGCCGTTGGATCCGCCGGTGATGAGCGCGACCTTGCCGGTGAAGTCCACGGGCATCTGCCTCCTCGAATTGCCACATTCCGACCAGTCGGTATGGTCGTCCGCACAGACCTGGACGTCAAGCGGACTGATAGGTACGTTACTAAGCGCTTGCTTAGCCCACCATCCCCTCACCGAAGGAGGACCCGTGGCCGACAGGGTTGCGATCGTCACCGGCGCGGCTCGTGGCATCGGTGCCGCGGTCGCGCAGCGCCTCGCCGCGGACGGCCTGGCCGTCGCGTTGCTCGACCTCGACGAGCAGGGCGTGCTCGACGGCGCCGACAAGATCATCGCGAGTGGTGGGCGCGCCATCGGCCTCAAGGTCGACGTGGCGGACGAGGAGCAGGTCAACGCCGCGGTGGCGAAGGTCGCCGAGGACCTCGGCGCTCCGACCGTGCTGATCAACAACGCCGGCGTGCTGCGCGACAACCTGCTGTTCAAGATGACCTCCGCGGACTGGGACACGGTCATGAACGTGCACCTGCGCGGCGCGTTCCTGATGAGCAAGGCGGTGCAGGCGTTCCAGACCAAGGTCGGCTTCGGCCGCATCGTCAACCTCAGCTCCACCTCGGCCCTCGGCAACCGCGGCCAGGCCAACTACTCCGCCGCCAAGGCCGGTCTGCAGGGTTTCACGAAGACCCTCGCGATCGAGCTCGGCAAGTTCGGCGTCACGGTCAACGCGATCGCGCCCGGTTTCATCGCCACCGAGATGACCAAGGCGACGGCCGAGCGCATGAAGATCCCGTTCGAGGACTTCCTCACCGGTGCCGCGCAGGCGATCCCGGTCGCGCGCGTCGGCCAGCCGGAGGACATCGCGCACACCGCGTCGTTCCTCGTCAGCGAGGGTGCCGGCTTCGTGTCCGGCCAGGTCATCTACGTCGCCGGCGGACCGAAGGACTGAGGACTCCCACCATGCGCGCTTTCGAGAACATCGACGAGCTGGTCGCCGCCAAGGGCGAGCACCTCGGGTTCGGCGAGTGGCACGAGGTCACGCAGGAGCAGGTCAACCTGTTCGCCGACGCGACGCTGGACCACCAGTGGATCCACATCGACGTCGAGAAAGCGAAGAAGGGCCCGTTCGGCGGACCGGTCGCGCACGGCTACCTGACGCTGTCGCTGGTGCCGTACCTGGTGCGGGACGTCTACACGGTCAAGAACATCAAGATGGGCGTGAACTACGGCAGCAACAAGGTCCGCTTCCCGCAGCCGGTGCTGGTCGGCGCCAGGGTGCGCGGCGGGGTCGAGCTGCTGGACGTCACGGACATCTCGCTGGGCAAGCAGCTCGTGACCAAGGTCGTCATCGAGATCGAGGGCAGCGACAAGCCCGCGTGCGTCGCCGAGATCGTCAGCGTGATCGTGCCGTGAGGCTGTGGATCAGCAGGTCCGCGTAGTGCTCCGCCAGCCGCCCGGCCGGGATGTCCCCGTCCGGGCGGTACCACGTGCCGAGCTGGTGCAACGACCCGAAGAAGTAGTACGTGGCGACGTCGGCGGGCACGTCGTCGCGGAACGTCCCGTTCCGCTGTCCCTCCTCGACCAGGCCGCGGAACTTCTCGTGGTAGCGCCGCCGCTCCGACCGGACCTCCCGCTGCTTCTCCTCCGAGAGGTGGTTCATCGAGCGGAAGAACACCTTCGCGGCGTCGAAGTCGTCGACGCTCGTGACGATCACGTCGACGGCGGCCTCGCGCAGCCGTTCCTCGACCGGCCCGGTGCTCGACGCGATCTTCTCCAGGTGTTCGGTCTGCAAGCGCAGCAACCGCCCGTAGATCTCGTGCAGCAGGTCGTCCTTCGACCCGAAGTAGTGGTACATCGCGCCTTTGGTGACACCGGCGTGCTCCACGATCTCCTGCACGGCGACGCGCTCGTACCCCTTGTCCGCGAACAGGCGGGTGGCGGCGTCGATCAGTCTTTCAGGCACGGTCACGTCCGGAGCGTACCTCCCGGCCAAGGAGAATCCAGGCAATGATCAGACGCTGGACCGTGGTCGTCGATCGCGACGACCTCACCGAAACCGAAGTGCTGCACGACGAACTGCCCGAGTCGTCCGACCTGTCCGACTGCGAGGTGCTGCTCCGCGTCAGCCACGTGGGCCTCACCGCCAACAACGTCACCTACGGTGTGATCGGCGACGTCATCGGCTACTGGAACTTCTTCCCGGCCGGTGGCCCCTGCCAGGGCGTGATCCCCCTCTGGGGCTTCGCCGACGTCGTCGACTCCACAGTGGACGCTCTGCCCGCGGGCACCCGCGTCTACGGCTACCTGCCGATGGCCAGCCATCTCGTCGTGCGAGCCAAGCTGACCTCGGCCGGTTTCGTCGACACGAGCGACCACCGCGCCGAGCTGCCGGCCGTCTACAACAGCTACCTCGTCACCGACCGGGACCCCGCCTACGACGAGCGGCTGGAGGACCTCCAGGTCCTGTACCGGCCGCTGTTCCTCACGTCGTTCCTGCTGGCCGACCGGCTGGTGGACAACGACTTCCACGGCGCCCGCACGGTCGTGATCTCCTCGGCGTCCAGCAAGACGGCCTTCGGCACCGCTCACTGCCTCAAGGACAAGGGCGTCCGGCTGGTGGGCCTCACCTCGCCCCGCAACGTGGAATTCACGAAGAGCCTGGGTCTCTACGACACCGTGCTCCCCTACGGCGCTTCGGTGGACGTCGAACCTTCGGTGTACCTGGACTTCAGCGGGTCGGCCGACGTGCGGTCGGCACTGCACGACCGGCTCGGCTCCGGCCTGGTCAAGGACGTCTCGATCGGCCTCACGCACCAGGCCGCCGCGCAGGACGCGCGCTCCGAGTTCTTCTTCGCCCCGGACCAGCTGCGCAAGCGCACCACCGACTGGGGCTCCGACGGGCTGGCCCAGCGGTTCGGCGAGGCCTGGCGGGGCTTCACCGCTCAGGCCGGTGACCGGGTCGCCGTCGTCCGGCACAGCGGGCCGGAGGAACTGGTCGACGTCTGGCAAGCCGTGCTGGCGGGCAAGGCGAACCCCAACACGGCCGACGTGATCAGCTTCTGAACTGTTCCTCGCCCTTCACCATCGCGAGGAACGCATCCCAGGCGGGCGCCGCGACAGTGGCGTCCGCCCGGCCCTTGGAGTCACGAACACGAGCGGCGGGGCCGTCCAGGGCGATCTCCACGCAGTCGCTGTTCTCTGCGCCATTGCTGCGGCTGCTCTTGCGCCACACAACAGACACGACTATCCCTACCTCTCGGCAGCCAGCCTCCCGACCCACTCGGCGGACTCGTCTGGAGTCAGCGCCAGCTTCGAGAGGTGTTTGAAGACCAGCTTACTGGCCTTGACCTGTTCACCATCCTCGACGTGCGCGGCTCCAGCGGGGTGCTCGACGTAGAGCACTGTCATGTCACCGGGGTAGGCGAAGTCCAGCAAGAGGAACGATCCGTTGAACCCATCGTTCAGACCTGCGGCGTTCGGCAGGACCTGCACCGACACGTTGGGTCGCGCACCTATGTCGCTGATGTGCAGCAACTGTTCGCGGTCAGCCTGCGGGAAGGCCGCCTCGGCAATGATCGCGTGGTACTGGAGCCCCTCGGCCAGCCGGCCCTGTCGTCGAAGCCGGACCGCGACCTGGTTCTCGATCCACTTCCGCGAGCGCTGAACCTGCCATCCCCGGAACACCGCTCGCATGTAACTTTCGGTCTGCAGGAGACCAGGGATGTATCCCAGAGAGAACGTACTTACTCGAGTGGCGTCGTGCTCCAGGCTGATGTAGCCGTGATTCTCGATGCCGTACGGGTGCCACCAGCCCTTCTCGCTGGCGCGTTCCCACATCTCGATGTACGGCGCTTCCTCCGCGACGAGCACGCCGTACAGGTCGAGCATCGCCCGCAAGCCGTGGTACTCCGGCAACTGGCCGTTCTCAATGCGGCTCAGCTTCTGGTAGTTGTACCGGAGCCGGTACGCCGCCTCGCGCTGGCTCAGCCCGCTCCGTTCGCGCAGCCTCTTCAACGCATCACCGAGGCGCACCTGCCGGAACGTGGGGTCGGACATACCCCAAACGTTACGGACGAGATCTGACATTCGTGAATCACGGTGGCGAGGTCTGGTGAGGACCGTCCACGTCATGGAGTACGTCCACAACATCCAGTACCACCGGCGCAGCCAGAACGGCCGGCTCACCCTCGCCTACGTCGAGTCCGTGACAGATCATGGTTGGTACATAAAGAAAGAAGCAGACTGGAAGTCCCGCTACACGGTCGCCTGCGCGACCGAGTACCTGACGCGCGTGTCAGCGGACGCGGGCACGTTCGCCATCACGGTGTGGAGAGACGCCATCCGCGTCTGCACGATCGGAATCGACTGGAATCCTCCGAACAGGTGATCTCACCGCCGGAGCAGCCCGGCCAGCAGGCCCGCGATGTTGTGGGCGTCGTCGTGACCGCGGTGGTGCGTGCCGTCGAGTCTCTGCCCGGCGAGCCGCACCGCCTCGGCCATGCCGACCTCCCGCGGCAGGGCGTGCACGAGGGCGAACAGGGTCTTCACGTTGAGGTGCCGCGGCCCGAACGGGTACCGGACCCCGAAGTCGGCGCACTGCCGTTCGAACATCTTCCGGTCGTAGTCGCCGTACGAGGCCCACACCCGGCGGTCCGAGCGGAACTCCTTGCGCAGCACCGCGCACGCCTCGGCGAACGAGACGCCGCCGGCGACCTGGTCGGCGGTCAGCGTCGTCAGTTCGGTGCAGAAAGCGCTGACCGACGACCGCGAGGGCGCCACCAGCACCGACCTGCGCTCGCCACGGATCCCGGTTGCCACCGCGAGCGGGCAGATCCCGATCTCGATGATCTCCGAGACCTCTCCGGGAGGCGGCGTGCCCTCCCAGCACGTCGACTCCACGTCGACCACCAGCACCTCGTCCAAAGCGATCACGTGGTGATCGTCCCCCGCCCGTCTACTGGAACACGACGACGGGCAGCACGACGATCTCTCCGGTCGCGGCGTTCCACGACTGGACCTTGCCCAGGCAGCGGGCGTTGAACTGGCCCGGCGGCAACGTGTCGCGCAGGCTCGCGCGGTCGCACTCCACCCGCACCCGGTGCGCGCCCACCGGCGCCAGCAGCACCGCCGGGTCGTCGCCGTCGCCGACCTCGAAACGGCCGTGCAGCGACACGTAGTCGCGGATGTCGTTGAGGCGCCGGGCCCTTCCTCGGCGCCAGGCCTCGTCCGCGGTGATCGTGGCCGTTGTCAGGTCGACCTCGACCACGCCGTGGCCCGCGCGCAGGCCCGCCAGGACCACGCCGATGACGTCGATCTCCGTGGCCGGTTTCTCGTAGGTGTCGGTGTTCTGCTCGACGACCGAGCCGTCGACGCCGATGCCGAACTCGCTCGGGCCGACCTGCAGCTTGCCGTTCTTGGTGACAGTGATCTGCTTGACGAACTGGCGGGTGACGGCGTCGTCGTACCGGCCGATCTTGCAGAGGTTGATCATGCGTTGGCCGTGCACGTAGAACAGCAGTCCGGGCACCTCGGGTCCCTGGTCTCGGCGGCGCACCCACCGCCAGGCGAGCACGACGACCACGACCAGCGCGATCAGCGTCGCGGCCCACAGCGTGATCCAGCCCCACGAGACGGACCACCAGAGCGCTCTATCGACAGCCACGGATCTCCCTCACCGCCTCCAGCAACGACTTCGCGCCGGCCTCCACGAGACGGCCGCCGCTCGCCTGCGCCACCCTGTCCAGCTCCGCGGTGGAGGCCTCGCCGAACCGGATCGGGAACACCGGCACCTCTCCCCTGCCGACCCGCAGGAACTCGTCCACGGACGGGCCGGCGTTGTTCTCGCCGTCCGTCATCAGCACCACCGCCGTCTCCCCGCGAGCCAGCTGCAACGCGCGCTCCAAGGCGGCCCAGATCGCGGTGTTGTCGCGCAGGTCCTCGGACGCGACGACGGCCAGCAGCGCGTCGAGGTCCTCGCGGCCGCGCACGGTGATCGAACGCTCCTCCAGGACTGTGCCCGCGAACCGGATGATCGTCACGGTCTCGCCGACGTAGAAGCGGTCGAACCCGTTGAGCGACGCGAACGCCTCCCGCAGCCCGGCGAGACGAGCACCGGCCATCGACGTCGAGTAGTCCAGCACGAAGACCACCTGGCGGCCGTCGCCCGCGCGGTCGTGGAACAGCAGCAGCCTGTCGATCACCTCGGGGCTGTCCGGGAAATAGAGCGCGGTGCCGAGGTCCGCGCGCAGCTTCTCGTCGCGCACCACGGAAGGCTCGACGGGGCGGCGCCAGGTGCGGTCGGCGATCATCTGCTGCGCGGCCGGCGATCGCAGCCACTCCACGACGCGGTCGTAGGCTGCTCGGTGCGCGGGTTCGACGAGCATCAGCGGGTAGTCCGACAGCACGATGCCGTCACGCGGGTAGACGATCTCCAGCGGTTCGGCCAGGCGCCCGGAAGCGTTCAGGGACAACAGCTCCGACTCGTGCGCGACCAGTCCGTCCACATCGGACCGGCGGACGAACTCGCCGACGGGGTCGGGCACGTCGAACGCCCGGCCCGCGAGGAACCCCTGCAGTCGGTCACAACTGACGTCCTCGGGTCGCAGTGGCGCGCCCGTGCCCGCGGCCGCCGTCGCGACACCGATCAACGCGGCCATGCCGCCGCCGGACACCCGTGGATCGGCCATGCCGTAGCGGAACTGTCCCAGCGCGGCCCGGTCCGCGACGTCCGCCCACGTCGGCCGCTCACCCAGCGCGGAACGGCTGCCGCGCTTCACGCCGAGCACCACCGGGGACGTCATGACGCTCGACGCCAGCTCAGGCTCGGCGCCCCGCAGCCGCAGGAACCTGGCGGTGGACAGCCACGCCAGGTCAAATCCGGCGAGCGATCTGCTGGCCTCGACCGTGCCCCGGTGCTCCACCACCAGCTCGACCCCGGTGGCACGCCGCAGCTCCGCCAGCACCGGGCCGAGGTCGGCCAGTTCCGTGCTGGCCAGCACCTTCAGGCGGACCGGCGGCGGTGTGCTCGACGTGCACGCGGTGACCAGGAGCAGCAGAACCGCTGCCAGCACCCTCACTTGCACTCGCCGACGACGTCGAGCATCCGCTCGAACAGCTCCGCCTTGGGCAGTTGCACCCGGCCCGCCTCACCGGCCGGCGGTGTCGGCAGCCCGCGGCCGGTGATGTAGGTGCCGAAGTCGTCGGCGGACTCCCCGTTCCAGCTCAGCGAGTGGAAACCCAGCTCGACCGCGCGCCGGCGCAGGTCCGGGTCGTTCATCATCAGCTCGCCGATCCGGTCGCCCTCCGGCGTGAACGAGATCAGCTCGGGTGTGCTCTGGTGCTGCTTCTCCGGGTAGAGCAGCACGCGTTCGGAGTCGATGCTCTTCTGCCGCAACTGGTACGCGATGTACTGGTGCTCGTAGATCACCGCGATGACGGCGTGCGTGCGCCCCTCCGGCACGAAGTACTTCGGGGCCATGTCCTCGCCGGCCTGGCCCTGCGCGTCGACGTGCGGTTTGACCTGGAGCGCCAGCTTCTCCGCGGCCTCGACGGTCTGCGGCGGTTCTTCCCCGAACGCGGTGGCGAAGAACCCGACGAGCGTCGCGCCCGAGTAGGCCTTGCACGGGTCCGGCGACTGCGCGATCACCCGGTTGCCGTTGCCCACACCGAGGTCGTTCCACTTCTTCGCGCCCAGGTCCTTGAACTTGGTCATGTCGAGGTTGTAGTAGAGCGGCTTCTCGTCCGAGCCGTGTGGTGTCGCGGCCCCCGCCCTCGTCAGCGCCTCGGCGTACTCGCGGAACGTGGCGAGCACGACCGGGGTGAAGAACGGCCGGTACGGCACGACGTGCTTGCCCGCCCGGCGCGACTTCACGTGCTCGTTCGCCACGTGCCCCGACGGGAACACGAAGTGGTAGGAGTCGAGATCGGGCTTGTCCGCCAGGTCGCGCGAGCCGATCGGCGTCACGTGCACCTGGTAGCCGCGTGCCATCAGGATGCGCTTGACCTGCTCGTCCTGGAAGAAGTCGCGCTTCGACGCGAACAGCGCCCGCACCACGGTGACAGAGCGGAACGGGCCGGTGACGTGCCCCGAAACGAGCAACACCACCAGCCCGGCCACGAACACCGCCAACGGCGGGACGAACCACAGCAGGAACCGTCTTCGCGGGTCGGCGACCTTGAACTCGGGCTCCCGCACGGCTCCCCCTGGAGTCAGACGATCACGGCACCACCGTCGACGACGAGCGTCTCGCCGGTAACGTAACCGCCCGCCGGGGAGGCCAGGAAGAGAACGGCTGCGGCTAGTTCTTCCGGATCACCGATTCGCCCGGATGGCAGAGAGGCCTGGATCTTCTCCAGGTAGCCCGGCGGGTACTGGTCGGTCATCTCCGAGGAGAAGAAACCGGGGCAGATCGCGTTGACGCGGATGCCCTTGCGCCCGGTCCACTGCTGCGCCAGGTCCCGCGTCAGGCCGAGCAGGCCGGCCTTGGACGCCGAGTACGCGGCCTGGGGAATACCGCCGGTCACGAGGCCGAGCACGCTGGAGATGTTGATGATCGAGCCGCCGGACTTCATCACGGAGGCAGCGGCCTGCGCCATCCAGTAGGCACCGTTGAGGTTCACGTCGATGACGCCGCGGAACTCCTCCGGCGTCTCCCGCGACGCCGGCACCGCCGACGCGACACCGGCGTTGTTCACGAGCACCGCCACCGTGCCGAACTCCGCCGCCGCTCGAGCGACCTCACGGCAGTCCTCGGGCTTGGACACGTCGGCCTGCACGACCAGGGCACGCCGGCCGGTGGCCTCGACCAGAGCGGCCGTGTCCTTCAGCTTGTCCGCACGACGAGCGGCGAGCACGATGTCCGCGCCGGCCTCCGCGAGGCCCTTGGCGAACGCGACACCGAGGCCCGAGGACGCGCCGGTGACGATCGCGACCTTGCCGTCGAGGCGGAACTTGTCCAGGATTCCCATCTTCGCCAGAGGCCCTTCAGCTCAGTCTTTCCAGGATGATCGCCATGCCCTGACCGCCGCCGACGCACATGGTCTCCAGACCGAACTGGGCGTCGCGGGCCTGCATGCCGTTGATCAGCGTCGTCATGATCCGCGCACCGGTCGAGCCGAACGGGTGGCCCAGCGCGATGGCGCCGCCGTGCACGTTCAGCTTGTCGATGTCGATGCCCAGCGCGCGCTGCGATCCGAGCACCTGGACGGCGAACGCCTCGTTGATCTCCACCAGGTCGATGTCCGAAATGGACAGACCGGCGTGGCCGAGCGCCTGCTTCGTGGCGTCGACCGGGCCGAGGCCCATGATCTCCGGCGACAGGCCCGAGACGCCCGTGGACACGATGCGCGCCAACGGGGTCAGGCCGAGCTCGCGGGCCCGCACGTCGCTCATGATCACGACGGCCGCGGCGCCGTCGTTGAGGGGACAGCAGTTGCCGGCCGTGATGGTGCCCTCGGGCCGGAACGACGGCTTGAGCGCCGAAACAGCCTCGTAGGTGACCCCGGAACGCGGTCCGTCGTCAGTCGACACGACGGTTCCGTCGGGCAGGGTCACCGGCGTGATCTCGCGGGCGAAGAACCCGTCCGCGATCGCCTTCTCCGCGAGGTTCTGCGACCGCACGCCGAACTCGTCCTGGTCGTGCCGCGAGATGCCCATCTGCGTGGCGACGTTCTCGGCCGTCTGGCCCATGGAGATGTAGTAGTCGGGCAGATCGCCGTCGAGCCGCGGGTCGGTCCACGGCGCGTTGGACGCGGCCGTGGCCAGGGTCCGTTGCTGCGCCGCGTCGAACAGCGGGTTGAACGAGGGCGCGCCCGAGTGCATGTACCGGGAGACGCATTCGACGCCGGCCGAGATGAACCCCGTGCCCTCGCCCGCCCTGATGGCGTGGAAGGCCATCCGCGCGGTCTGCACGGACGACGCGCAGAAGCGGTTGACGGTCGTGCCGGGGAGGTTGTCGTGGCCCAGCTGCACGGCCACGCGGCGCGCGATGTTCTGGCCGTGCTCGTCCTGCGGCTCGGCACACCCGAGGTGCAGGTCGGTGATCTCGGACGCCGGGATGTCGCCCAGCGCCGCCGAGATCACCTGCGCGGCCAGGTCGTCCGGCCGCAGCGAGACGAGGGAACCCTTGCGGGCACGGCCGATCGGCGACCGGGCCGTGGAGACGATGACTGCCTCAGCCATGGAAAACCTCCTACAGGCCCAGGTCGCGGCCGATGAGTTCCTTCATGATCTCGTTGGACCCCGCCCAGATCTTCGTGACGCGGGCGTCCATCCACGCGCGGGCGACGCGGTACTCGGTCATGTAGCCGTAGCCGCCGTGCAGCTGCACGCAGGCGTCGATGACCTCGTTCTCGATGTCGGCGCTCCAGTACTTCGCCTGCGCCGCCTCGACCGAGCTCAGTTCACCGCGAACGTGCTGCATGGTCAGGGTGTCGATGAACGCCTGCGAGACGTCCAGCTTCGTGCGCAGCTCCGCGAGCAGGAACTTGTTGTGCTGGAACTTGCCGATCGCCTGGCCGAAGGCCTTGCGCTCCTTGACGTACTCCAGCGTCTCCTCGAAGACGCCCTGCGCGTGCGCCAGGTTCGAGATGGCGCCGCCGATCCGCTCCTGCGGCAGGCGCTCCATCATGTAGATGAAGCCCTGGCCCTCCTCGCCGATGACGTGCTCCTGCGAGAGCCGCACGTCGGAGAAGAACAGCTCCGCGGTGTCGGACGGGTGCTGGCCGACCTTGTCGAGCTTGCGGCCGCGCTCGAAGCCGGGCATGCCGTTCTCGACGGCGAACAGCGTGATGCCGCGCGCGCCCTTGGACGGGTCGGTGCGGGCCGCGACGACGATCATGTCGGCGGTGTAGCCGTTGGTGATGAACGTCTTGGAGCCGTTGAGGATCCAGTCGTCACCGTCACGCACGGCGTTGGTCTTCAGCGCGGCGAGGTCGGAGCCGCCGGACGGCTCGGTCATCGCGATGCCGGTCTTGATCTCGCCGGTGCACATGCCGGGCAGCCAGCGCTGCTTCTGCTCCTCGGTGCACAGGTCGACGAGGTAGGGCGCGACGACGTCGCCGTGGATGCCCAGCGACGAGGCGACCGCGGCGTTGACCCGGCACAGCTCCTCGGCGAACACCGTGTTGAAGCGGTAGTCGTTCGCGCCGCTGCCGCCGTACTCCTCGGGGATCTCGAGGCCCAGCAGGCCCTGGCGACCGGCCTCGAGCCACACGTCCCGGTCGATCACCCGCTGCTCGATGAACTTCTCGACGTTCGGCGTGATCGTGCGCTCGACGAACGCCTTCGCCGACTCCCGGAACGCGGCGTGATCCTCGTTGAACAGCGTCCGCTGCACGACTACCTCCATACTAAGCGGTTGCTTAGAGCTAAGCGCCCGCTTAGCGTGCAGTACGATCCATCACCTGTCAACACGCGAGGAGCGGCCCGATGACGACGACCGGACTGGACGGGTTCTCACTGCTCGACGAGACCTGGCGCGCCGTGACCCCGGACGCCGCCCGCCGGATGCTCATCGCCGCCGTCCAGGCGTTCGCAGGCAAGGGATATCACGCCACGACGACCCGTGACATCGCCTCTCTGGCCGGAATGTCCCCCGCGGCCGTGTACATCCACTACCGGTCCAAAGAGGAACTGCTCTTCAACATCTCGCTCGTCGGCCACGAGACGTCGCTGGCACTGCTGTCGAGCATCCAGGGCGACGGCGCGGTGCAGCGGCTGAAGAACGCGGTGGCGGCGTTCGCGGGATGGCACGCGGAGTTCCACACGACGGCGCGGGTGGTGCAGTACGAGCTCGGCGCGCTCTCCCCGGAACACCACGCGGAGGTGGCGGAGCTGCGCCGGCAGATCGAACAGCGGATGCGGTCCTACATCGCGGACGGTGTCGAGGAGGGCGTGTTCGACGTCCCCGACCTCAAGGGCGCGACCCTGGCCGTGTTGTCGCTGTGCATCGACGTCGCGCGCTGGTACCAGCCCAGCGGCAAGCGGACCCCGGACGAGATCGGCGCGATGTACGCCGACCTCGTCCTGCGGATGGTCCGGCCTAACTGACCGACTTCCTGCCGTACACGCCCGCCACGACCGACACGCCGATCGCCGCGACCACGATCTGGACGATGACCTCGATCCAGTCGATGCCGGGCGTGTCCTGCACGCCGAGCAGCCGCGCGATCCACGTTCCGATGAACGCGGCCACGATGCCGACCAGGATGGTCAGCCAGATCGGGATGCTCTGCTTGCCCGGCGCGAACAGCTTGCCGAGCAAACCCAGGATCAGACCGATGACGAGCGCGCCGATGACACCACCGATGGTCATTGACCGCCTCCTCCGCTACGCCCCGATGAAGTTCGGGATCTCGAGCGGATCATCCCTTCAGCGGACAGCGCCCGCAGCACAAGGACTAGAGACGTTCAGCCGATCGGGTGCATTCGGCTACCAGCGGCTGCCGGAGACCTGGCTCATCCACTGGTTGATCGTGGCGGTCCAGTCGGTGCCGACGGCCTGCTGGTGCGACACGGCGAACCGGCCGTACGCGTCGCCGCCCGCGCGGAGCAGCCCGGCGCGCTTGTCGGCCTCCAGGACCACGTGCAGCTCGCCCGGCGTCGTGACGAACGTCAGCTCGACCTGCTTGACGCGGCCCGCGAACTGCGGCGGCGGGTAGAACTCGATCTCCTGGTAGAACGGCAGCTGCTGCGGCACGCCGTGGATGCGGCCGCGCTCGTTGTCCGCCTTGGTGAAGCGGAAGCCCATCTGCCCGAAAGCCTGGAGCACGGCGTCCTGCGACGCCAGCGGGTGCACCCAGATCGGGTCGAGGTCACCGGGGTCGACGGCGCCGCGCACCTCGAGCTCGGTGCGCAGGCCCAGCTGCATGCCGTTGAGCTGCATGCCGCCCACGACGTTGAGCGGGCACTCGAACGGCACCGGCACCTGGAAGGGCAGCGAGAGGTTCTGGCGCGGCTGGATGACGATCCGCTGGCCCACGGAGAACTTGTGGAACTCCATGTTGGTGTTGTACTCGTTGTCGCCGCTCTCGACCTCGACGCGGGTGAGCAGCGCCAGCGTGACGTGGTCGACCTCGGCCGGGTGCTCGCCGCCGGCGATGCGCACCTCACCGGACAGCACCTCGCCGGGCCTGACGTTGGGGTTCGTCAGCACCGTGTCGACAGTCGGCCCGCCCACGCCGAACGCGCGCATCATCCTCTTGAACACCACTGCGGCCTCCTGAAGCCCTTGCTGTTTGCGGGGAGTCTGCCAACTGGATCGCCCGTTTGCGGCGAAGTGTTCCGTTGACGCCTCAGTACCCCGATCGGTTCCGTATGGACTTCCGTTGACTTCAGATGGCAACATGCGACCGCCGTCACATACTAAGCGGTCGCTCAGGAGGTTGCCCGTGCTGCTCGTCGCCAACCGGGGTGAGGTGGCTGTCCGCGTCCTGCGCGCTGCCGCTGACCTGGGGATACGAACCGTGGCGGTGTACGCGGAGGACGACGCTTCGTCGCTCCACGTGACCCTTGCGGACCGTGCGGTGGCGCTGCGCGGGCCATCTCCGTACCTCGACATCGATCAACTGCTGGACGCCGCCGAGGGGTGCCAGGCCGTGCATCCGGGGTGGGGGTTCCTGTCCGAGAACGCCGCGTTCGCCCGGGCGTGTTCGGAGCGCGGACTGGCGTTCGCCGGGCCCTCCGCTGACGTTCTGGAACTGCTCGGTGACAAGCGGCGAGCACGGGAACTGGCGGCGTCGCTGGGGATTCCGGTGCTGGAGGCCGCGCCCGGCGAGTTCCCGGTGATGGTGAAGGCGGTCGCCGGGGGCGGCGGCAAGGGCATGCGGGCCGTGCTGCGGCCCGAGGACCTCGACAGTGCGGTCGAGGCGTGCCGGGCGGAGGCGCTGGCGGCGTTCGGAGTGGACGACGTCTACCTCGAACGGCTGATGCCCTCCGCCCGGCACATCGAGGTGCAGCTCGTCGGCACCTCGGTGATCGGCGACCGCGACTGCTCGCTGCAGCTGCGGCACCAGAAGGTCGTGGAGATCGCGCCCGCTCCCCTGCTGGACCCGTTGCTGCGCAAGGCTCTGCACGCGGCGGCCACGGCCATCGCCTCGGCCGTGGACTACCGGGGCGTCGGCACGGTGGAGTTCCTGGTGGCCGGGGACTCGTTCGCGTTCCTGGAGGTCAACCCGCGGCTGCAGGTCGAGCACACGGTGACCGAGATGGTGTCCGGAGTGGACCTCGTGCGCACCCAGCTCCTGCTCGCCTGGGGCGGCGACGTGGACTTCACGCCCCACGACCGAGGCGCGGCCGTGCAGGTGCGCCTGAACCAGACCTCGGGCGGCGTGCTGTCGTCGTTCGGACTGCCCGCCGGGCCCGGCGTCCGCGTCGACACGCACGGGTACGTCGGCTACCGGGTCGGCACGCGGTACGACGGACTGCTCGCGAAGCTCGTGGTGCACGGCGAGGACCTGGACGTCGCCCTGAACCGGGCGCGGCGGGCGTTGCGCGAGTTCCGGGTCGAGGGCGTCGCCACGAACCTGGAGTTCCTGAAGACCCTGCTGGACCAGGACATCATCGGCGCGACGACCGACTTCGTGACCGAGGAGCCGGTGTCGGGCATGCGGGCGCCGCTGGCGGGCACGGTGGTCGCCGTCGATCCCGGTTCCGTCGTGCTGGAAGCGATGAAGATGCAGCACGTCGTGCGGGTGTCCGGCGACGTGCTGGTGTCGGTCGGCGACACCGTGGCCGAGGGCCAGGCGCTGGCCACCGGGGCCGGCGAGTCCGATGAGGACGTCGCCGAGGTGGACCTGGAGCACGTCCGGCCGGACCTGGCGGAAGTCCTGGCGCGCCACGACTTCGACCGTCCCGAATCCGCCGCTCGCCGGCACGCCCGCGGTGGCCGGACCGCCCGCGAGAACATCGCGGACCTCTGCACCTCGTTCGTCGAATACGGCGGCCTCGCGATCGCCGCCCAACGCCGGCGACGGTCGCTGGAGGACCTGATCGAACGCACGCCCGCGGACGGCATGGTGGCCGGCATCGGCGTCGTGAACGGCCAACGGGTCGTGGCGATGTCCTACGACTACGCGGTGCTGGCCGGCACGCAGGGCATGCGCAACCACCAGAAGAAGGACCGGCTGTTCGCCCTGGCACAGCAGGAGAACCTGCCGGTGGTGCTGTTCGCCGAAGGCGGTGGCGGACGGCCCGGCGACACCGACCACAGCATGGTCAGCGGCCTGGACTGCGGCTCGTTCCACGCGTTCGCGCAGCTGAGCGGACAGGTGCCGTTGATCGGCGTGGTGGCGGGGCGGTGCTTCGCGGGCAACGCGGTGCTGCTGGGCACGTGCGACGTGATCATCGCGGTCGAGGGCGCGAACATCGGCATGGGCGGCCCGGCGATGATCGAGGGCGGCGGGCTCGGCACGTTCCGGCCCGAGGACATCGGCCCGCTGGACGTGCAGGTGCCCAACGGCGTGGTGGACATCGCGGTGGCTTCGGAGGAGGAAGCCGTCGCTGTCGCGAAGAAGTACCTCTCGTACTTCCGGGCCTCCGCAGGCGTGCAGGCCCCGTCAGGCATGCAGGCACCTGCGGACTTCCAAGCTCCCGCAGGCGTCCCCTCGCCGAGTGCGCAGCCTTCGCCAGCGCCCTCGGGGGAACCCCTGAACACAATTCTCCCAGACAGCACCGACAATTTCGGATCGTGGAACTGCGCGGACCAGCGCCTCCTCCGCCACGCCGTCCCCGAGAACCGCCTCCGCGCCTACGACGTCCGAGCGCTCATCACCACCCTCGCCGACACCGGCAGTGTCCTGGAACTCCGCCAGGGCTTCGGCAAGGCCATCGTCACCGCCCTGGTCCGCGTGGAGGGCCGCCCCATCGCCCTGATCGCCAACGACCCCGGCGTCCTGGGCGGGGCGATCGACGCCGACGCCGCCGACAAGTGCGCCCGCTTCCTGCAGCTGGCCGACGCGTTCGACATCCCGGTCGTCTCCCTGTGCGACACCCCGGGCTTCATGGTCGGCCCGGACGCCGAACGCACCGCCACCGTCCGCCACCTCACCCGCATGGTCGTGACGGGCGCCAACCTCACCGTCCCCTTCGGACTCGTGGTCCTGCGCAAGGCGTACGGCCTGGGCGCGCAGGCCATGGCGGCGGGCAGCCTGAAGGTCCCGCAGTTCGCCATCTCCTGGCCCACCGGCGAGTTCGGCCCGATGGGCCTCGAAGGCGCCATCAAGCTCGGCTTCCGCAAAGAGCTCGACGCCATCGCGGACCCGGACGAGCGCAAGGAGCGCTACGACCAGATGGTCGCGATGGCCTACGAGCACGGCAAAGCCCTCAACGTCGCCTCGGTCTTCGAGATCGACGACGTGATCGACCCGGCCGACACGCGCCGCTGGATCGCCACGGCGCTGGCCCCCGTTGCTTCCCGCTCACAAGGGAAGAAGAAACGCCCGTTCATCGACACGTGGTGAGGAGAATCCGTGGTCAGCGTCGCCCCTGCGGAACAGAAGACCTTACGCCGGCTCATGGCAGCCGGGCTGGTCGGTTCGAGTCTCGAGTGGTACGACTTCTTCATCTACGCGACCGCCGCGGCATTGGTGTTCCCGAAACTGTTCTTCCCCGAGGCGACGCCGATCGTGGCGTTGCTCCTGTCCTTCAGCACCTTCTGGGCGGGCTTCATCGCGCGCCCGCTCGGCGGCCTGGTGTTCGGGCACGTCGGCGACAAGGTCGGCCGCAAGCCGGCGCTGGTCATCTGCCTCGGGCTGATGGCGGCGGCGACGTTCCTCATCGGCCTGCTGCCCACGACGGCGTCCATCGGCGTCGGCGCGCCGATCCTGCTGGTGCTGCTGCGCTTCCTGCAGGGCATCGCGGTCGGCGGGCAGTGGGGCGGCGTGGTCCTGCTGCTGACCGAGACCGCGGGGCCGAAGAAGCGCGGCTTCGCGGGCACGTTCGGTCAGGCCGGCGTTCCGATCGGCGTGCTGCTGGGCAACGTCGCCTTCATCAGCGCCACGACGTCTCTCTCGCCTGAGGCGTTCGCGTCGTGGGGGTGGCGCGTGCCGTTCCTCGCGAGCGCGCTCCTCTTCCCCGTGGTGCTGTTCATCCAGCTCAAGGTCGAGGACAGCCCGGTCTTCCGTGAGTTGCAGCAACGCCGTGCGACGGGACCGGTCGTGGCGCAGGCACCGTTGAAGGAGGCTCTGCGGACCCACCGCAAGCCGATCCTGCTCGGCGCCGGCCTGATGTTCGCGTCCAACGCGATCTTCTACGTGTCGATCGCGGGCGTCCTGTCCTATGCGACCACCACGCTCGGGTTGGCGCGCGAGTCGGTGCTGGTCGTCAGCATGCTGTCGTCTCTCGTGAGCATCCCGGTCATCCTCTGGGCCGGGCACGCGTCGGACCGCCTCGGGCGCCGCCCGCTGATCATCGCGGGCACCATCGGCATGATCGTGTGGGCGTTCCCGTACTTCCTGCTCGTGGACACGGCCTCGCTGGTGTTGCTGTTCGTCGCGAACACGGTCGGAGGCATCGCGTCCTCTCTCGTGTACGGGCCGATCGCCGCCTACCTGGGTGAACTGTTCGAGGCGCACGTGCGGTACTCGGGTGCTTCTCTCGCGTACCAACTGGCGTCGATCCTGGTCAGCGGCGGCACGCCGTTCGTCATGACGGCGCTGCTGGGGGCGACCGGGACCTCGATGTCCGTGTCGGCGTTCCTGCTGGTCATGGGTCTGTTCACGCTGGTGTCGGTGTTCAAGTTGCCGGAGACGCACCAGCCGGAACGGGCCTGATCAGAGGCTGTGAAGGCCCGATGCAACAGACAAATCGGGCCTTCACAGTCAAGACCTCTGCGGAACCTGGAGCCGATGCCGTACGTTGGCGCGTCGTGACCACTCTCATGGCGCGCCTCAAGCAGCGGATGCGCAGGTTCGCGCAGAAACCGGGCTCAGTCGACCTCGCCCCGTTCCAGGCAATGCTCGCGGACGTGGAGAAACACGCCGAGAAGTTCAAGGCGTTCAGCGACGAGGAGCTGACGGCCCACGCCAAGAAGCTGCGCGGGGAGAACACGGACACCGAGCTCGTGGCCCTCACGCGGGAGGCCGCGGAACGAGCCATCGGGCAGCGTCCGTTCGACGTGCAGGTGCTGGGTGCGCTCGGCATGCTCAGCGGGCTCGTCGTCGAGATGGCGACCGGTGAGGGCAAGACGCTCGCGGGCGCCATGGCCGCGGCCGGGTTCGCGATCAAGGGCAAGCGCGTCCACGTGGTCAGCGTCAACGACTACCTCGCCCAGCGCGACGCGGAGTGGATGGGCCCGCTGTACGGGCTGCTCGACGTCACCTCCGGCTGGATCAACGGCAGCTCGAAGGCCGAGGAGCGCCGCGAGGCCTACCAGTGCGAGGTCACGTACGCGCCGGTCAGCGAGATCGGCTTCGACATCCTGCGCGACCGGATCGCCACGAGCCCCGACGACCTGATCGTCCCCGAGCCGGAGGTCGCGCTCATCGACGAGGCCGACTCGGTGCTCGTCGACGAGGCCCGCGTGCCGCTCGTGCTGGCCGGCTCGACCAGCTCGGAGGCGGCCGACCCCGTCATCGCCGACCTGGTGAAGAGGCTGCGCCAGAACCTGCACTACGAGATCGACGACGAGGAGCGCAACGTCTTCCTCACGGGTGCGGGCTCCGAGGCCGTCGAGCGGGCGCTCGGCGAGATCGACCTGTACTCGCAGGAGCACGTCACGTCCACGCTGTCGAAGGTGAACGTGGCGCTGCACGCGCAGGTGCTGCTGCACCGCGACGTCGACTACATCGTGCGTGACGGCAAGGTGCACCTGATCAACGACACGCGTGGCCGTGTCGCGAAGCTGCAGCGGTGGCCGGACGGCCTGCAGGCCGCGGTCGAGGCCAAGGAGAACGTCCAGACGACCGAGTCGGGCGAGATCCTCGACTCGATGACGGTGCAGGCGCTGCTGTCGCGCTACCCGACGCGCTGCGGCATGACCGGTACCGCCGTCGCCGTCGCCGAGACGCTGCGGGAGTTCTACGAGCTGGAAGTGCTCGTGATCCCGCCGAACAAGGAGAACATCCGCGAGGACGAGCACTTCCGCCTCTACGCGACGCTGGAGCAGAAGGAAGACGCGATCGTCGAGGAGATCAAGACCGTCCACGAGACCGGTCGCCCGATCCTCGTCGGCACGCTCGACGTCGCCGAGTCGGAGCGGATCTCCTCCAAGCTGCGCGCCGCCGGCATCGAGTGCGTGGTGCTCAACGCGAAGAACGACGCCGAGGAGGCGTCGATCATCGCGGACGCCGGTTCGTACCAGCGCATCACGGTCTCGACCCAGATGGCCGGCCGCGGTACGGACATCCGCCTCGGTGGCCACGAGGGTGAGGACCACGACCGGATCGCCGAGCTCGGCGGCCTGTACGTGATCGGCTCCGGGCGCCACTCGTCGTCACGCCTGGACGACCAGCTGCGAGGCCGCGCGGGCCGTCAGGGCGACCCCGGCGGCTCGGTGTTCTTCTCGTCCATGCAGGACGAGCTGATCACCCAGTACGCGCCGGACGCCGAGGACCCGTCCGAAGTGGACAACGACGGCCGGGTGCACGACAAGGGCCTGCTGCACACCTTCGAGCACGCCCAGCGCGTGGCCGAGGGCGTGAACCTGGAGATCCACCGCAACACCTGGCGCTACAACAAGCTGATCGAGCACCAGCGCGACATCCTGCTCAAGCACCGCGACGTCGTGCTGCGCACCGACGCGGCGTTCGAGAAGGTCGGGAAGAAGGAAGGCGTGTCCGACGAGGTGGCCTCCGACGCCGCCCGCAAGATCACGCTGTTCTTCCTGGACGACCTGTGGACGCACCACCTGACGTTCCTGTCGGACCTGCGCGAGGGCATCCACCTGCGTGCGCTGGCGCGGCAGAACCCGCTGGACGAGTTCCACCGCGAGGCCATCCCGGCGTTCAACAAGATCGTGCCGGAGTCGTGGGAGCGCACCTCGGAGAAGTACGAGGCGGCCAAGATCACCGACGACGGCTACGACCTCGCCGACGCCGGGGTCAAGCGCCCGAGTTCGACGTGGACGTACCTGGTGCACGACAACCCGTTCGGCTCCGGACTGGAGGAGTCGATGAAGGGTCTCGTCAAGATGGTCCGCGGGCAGCGCCGCTGACGGTCACTTCTTCCCGGGGACGACGAGGTCGTCCGCCGGTCTGGCGGGCCGGGGCACAGTCCCGGCCCGTCTGGCGTTCGCAGGCGTCGTGGCGGCCCCGGTCATCTCGGCGGTCAGCTTCTTGATCTCCGCGAGGATGTCGAGGTGCTCCTGCGACGGCGGTGGTCCGACGAAGTTGGACCTGTCGTGTGCCGTCCGTTCCGCGCGCTCGGCCAGCAGCCGGATGCGTCGCAAATGCTCGTGTTCCCCGTTCGGGAACAGGAAGTCGGCTTGTTCAATCACCTGTGCAAGCTTTCGCGTGCACGGGTGACGAGTCGATCCCCTAGTCGGCTGATTCGAGTTTTCGGACGAGCCAGTCGTGGAAACCGCCGATGTGGTGCTCCGAGGGCACCAGCGCCCCACCATGCGCGTTGGCGCGTGAGGCCATCGCCGGCTGACATCGCTCGCAGGCTTCGAAGTCCTGTTCGTTCACCCGGTGGAACAGCTCGACCGAGCGAGAGACGTCACGGCCGGTGTCGACCACTTCCTTGACGTAGAGCCAATCCGCACCCGGTGGTGGCGTGGTACTTCCTGTCGCGAGATTCTCGGCGAGGTTCACCCAGGCGCAGCCGAGCCATTCGCGCAGATGCATTCGGCGAGTCCGCACTCAACGCGATCGACGTCCGGCATTGAGGTGAGATCGGGTGCGGCGATCAGGTTGCCGTCCAACGCACAGGTCCAGGCGTGGTAAAAGCACTGAAACACCTGCCGGTCATGCTCCGCCTCTCAGACGAGCGGGGTCGAACAGGGTGATCGGGTGCCGCGTGGCCCCGTCGATCGCGAGGTCGGCGAGGATCTCGCCGACGACGGGCACGAACTTGAAGCCGTGCCCCGAGAAACCGCACGCCACGGTCACGCCGTCGTGCTCCGGGTGGCGGGCGATGACGAAGTGCCGGTCGGCGGTGTTGGTGTACATGCAGGTCGCGGCGCGTTGGAACGTGCCGGCGAGGCCGGGCATCGGGGACCTGGTGGCGGCCGCGATCGCCTCGACCTCGCGGGCGTGCACCGTGCGGTCGATCGTCTCGGGCGTGCAGATCTCGCCGCCGTGGTGGAACGCGACCTTCGCCGCGCCGTCGTGCTCGGGGAAGCCGTAGAAGCCCGTGCCGTCCGCGCGGTCCCAGATGTAGACCGGGTAGCCGGCGAGCGGCTCGTCCGGGGTGAAGTAGAACTGGACCTGGCGTTCGACCTCGAACGGGATCTGCAGATCTCCCAGCAGATCCGGTGCCCACGGGCCAGGGCACAGGACGACGTGCCCGGTCTCGTAGCTGCCACGGGTCGTGGTGACCCTGCCAGGCTCCCAGTGCGTCACCGGCTCCTCGAAGCGCAGGTCGGCACCCGCACGACGGGCGAGCGCCAGGTGGGCCGCGACGGACGTCTCCGGCACGACGAAGCCCGCGCCGGGTTCGTACAGCCCGATCTCGTCCGGCGCCGGCCGCAGGGCGGGGAAGCGCTCGCGGATTCGGGACGCGTCGAGCAGTTCGTGTGTCAGACCGAACTGCTCGACGCTCGCCCGGCTACCCGTGATGGCGCCGCTGTCCGGATCGCCGACGATGATTCCGCCGACGCGGTGGAAGATCCGTTCACCGCTGTCCCGCTCGACCTGGTCCCACATCTCGTGGGCCCGCAGCAGCAACGGCACGTACGCGGGGTCCTCGAAGTAGGCCTGCCGCGTGATGCGCGACCCGCCGTGGCTCGACCCCAGCGCGTGCGCGGGCGTGAACCTCTCCAGTCCCAGCACTCGTTTCCCGCGCTGGGCGAGCCGGTACGCGGCGGCGCTGCCCATGCCGCCGAGCCCGATGACGACGACGTCGTAGGTCATCCGCGGAGCCTCTTCATCTCGGGGTCGAACAACGGCTCCTGAGCCGGGCGGGCCTTGACCTTCTGACCGAAGTACTCGATCTCGACCTCGTCGTCGATCTCACTGGGCAGCCAGGCGTAGGCGATGTTGAGGCCGGTCGTGTAGCCGTAGGCGGCACTCGTGACGTAGCCGACCGGTTCGCCTTGGTGGAACACGGGTTCGCTGCCCAGCACGACGCTGTGCGGGTCGTCGATCGTGAGGCAGGTGAGCTTCTTGGTCGAGGTGAGGTTGTGCAGCGATCCCTTGCCGAGGAACTCCTTGTCCTGGCGCACCGCGAACCCGAGTCCCGCCTCGAACGGGTCGTGCTCGGTCGTCACGTCCGTGCCCCACGACCGGTAGCCCTTCTCCAGGCGCAGGCTGGTGAACGCGCCGCGCCCGGCCGCGATGACCCCGTGCCGCTGCCCGGCCTCCCACAGCGTGTCCCACAGCTTCGGGCCGAGGTCGGCGGTGGTGTAGAGCTCCCAGCCCAGTTCGCCCACATAGGACAGTCGCAGCGCCGTCACCGGGACGTTCTTGATGAACGCCCTCTGCGCGGTGAAGTAACCCTTCCGCGTGTCCAGGGTGTGCGAGATGTCGTTGACGAGATCGCGTGCCAACGGGCCCCACAGGCCGATGCAGCACGTTCCGGCCGTGATGTCCCTGATGAAGACGTCGTCCGGGGCGTGCCGGGTGAGCCAGTCGAGGTCGAGGTTGCCGTTCGCACCGACCTGGAACGTCGTCGCGCCGAGCCGGGCGATCGTCAGGTCGCTGCGCACGCCGCCCTGTTCGTCCAGCAGCAGCGTGTAGACGACGGCACCGGGCTTGCGGTCGAGGTTGTTGGTCGTCATGCGCTGCAGGAACTCCAGCGCTCCCGGCCCGCCGACCTCCAGCCGCTTCAACGGCGTCATGTCGAACAGCGCGACCCGCTTGCGCGTCACCAGCGCCTCGGCCCCGCAGATCGGCGACCAGAACCGGCTCGCCCACTCGTTCCGCGTGGGCACCTCGGCGACCTCGGGCAGGCCGGCGTTGGCCTCGAACCAGTGCGGCCGCTCCCAGCCCGACGCCTCCAGGAAGAACGCGCCGAGCTCCTGCTGCCTGCCGTGGAACGGGCTCGTGCGGATCGGCCGAGGGCTCTCCATGGGTTGCAACGGATGCAGCACGTCGTAGACCTCGACGAAGTTCTGGCAGCTGCGTTCCAGCACGTAGTCGGGCGCCAGCTGCACCTGCTCGAACCGGTTGAGGTCGCTGGAGTGCAGGTCCAGCTCCGGCTGCCCGTCCACGATCCACTCGGCCACCGACCGCGCCACGCCCGCGGAGTGCGTGATCCACACCGCCTCCGCCACCCAGAAGCCGCGCAGCGCCGGGTGCTCGCCCAGCAACGGCATCCCGTCGCCGGTGAACGAGAACAGCCCGTTGAACCCGCGGTCCACCCCGGCCTGTGCCAGCGCCGGGATCAGCTCGACGGCCGACGCCCAGGACGCCTCGAAGTCCACCTCGGTGAACGGCAGCTCCGAGCCGGTGATGTCGCGCGCGGCGATGGGCATGGGCCGGTGCCCGTACGCGCCGATGCCCAGCGCCTTGCCGTGCGAGCGGAAGTACAGGTCGGCTTCCTGGTGCCGCAGGATCGGCTGGCGCGCCAACGCCTCCGCGTCGGCGTCCAGGTCGCGCGTGAACACGTACTGGTGGGCCATCGGCACGAGCGGGACGGTCAGCCCGACCATCTCGCCCAGCAGCGGGCCCCACATCCCGGCGCACGACACGACGACGTCGGCCGGGAACACGTCGGTTTCGGTCCGCACGCCGGTGACCCGGTCGCCCGAGCTCTCGACCGCGACGACCTTCTGCCCGAACTCGAACCGCGCCCCGCGCTCGATCGCCCGCCGCGCCTGGACCTCGGCGGCTTGAACTGGCCGCGCGAGTCCGTCACTCGGGATCAGGAACCCGCCGAGCAGCTGGTCCCGGTCCAGCAACGGGTGCAGGCGCGCGACCTCGTCCGCGTCGATCAGCCGGCTCTCCACTCCCCACGACGTGGCCCAGCCGTGCCTGCGGCTCAGGTCCGCGAGCCGCTCGGGGCTGGTGGCGATCTCCAGGCCGCCGACCTGGTCGAAGCAGCCCAGTTCCACGTACTTCTCGACGGTGTAGCGGGCGAAGGCGGTCATGCTGCGGCACGAGTTGGTCTGGAACACCAGGCCGGGCGCGTGACCACTGGACCCGCCCACCGCGACCCCCGCCGCCTGGTCGAGGACCGTGACGTCGGTGAAGCCCCGTTCCGTCAGCTCGTCGGCCAGCGCGCACCCGACGATCCCCGCCCCCACGAGCACCACGCGAGGCACTGCACCAGGCATCAGGACACCCTTCGCCGCAGTTGCGAGTAACAGAACTCGTTCCGCTATCAGCAACAAGCTGCGGCCAGGGCGTCCGGCTGTCAAGACCGCCGTTCGCGCCACCGGGTGTCGAACGGCCTGTGAAACCGGACGAATGAGGAGGGTGGCGCCGCGAACGTCCAGCACGATCCGCGCATGGACTCCGTCAGCCTGCACACGATGGCGCGCCGGTACCTGATGAGCCGCATCGAGAAGCTGCCGTCCGGACACGGCGGCACCAGCGCCGCGCTGACGATCCAGAAGGCGGTCGACCGCCTCGACCGCGACGACCTGCCGCCGCCCAGGACGCTCGCCGCCGCCCTCGCCACGGCCGCGTCGGCCCCGCTGGACCGCTGGCCCTCCGACAGCGGCGAGCGGGACGCGATCAGTGCGGAACGCGAGCGGTTCCGCGAGTCGGTCAGGAACTGGGTCGACCGCGACCTCGTGGTCGAGCCGCTGCCGTACCGCCGCGTGTTCGGCGAGGACGAGGCCGCGTCGTGGGCCCGCCGGATCGAGGAGCGCTGGGCAGCAGGCGGCCGTTGTGGGACCCGCAGATCGACGGCGACGTGCCGGAGGGCCTGCTGGTGCTGCAGACCCCCGCGATGTGGGACGACGGCCCCGGCGTCGAGCCGATGCGCAGGGCACTGCGGGAGAGGAGCCCTCATCGCGTGGTCGAGATCAGGGAACCCGGCACAGCGGGCTCCCTGATCGATGCCGACCTGATCGAACCGTTCTACACCGGCGTCGAGGCCGTGTGGACCGACGAGACGCTCGACTGGGTCGTCTACGCGTCACACCACTGGACGGTGGAGGTCAGCGGCACGCTGGTCCCCCGCCTCAAGGCCCTCTGGCCGGATCTCGACGACTGGCGCTGGGTCGCTCCGGACTGGTACTAGCCCGCGAAGTAGCCGAGCTGCGACGAGAGGTCCGCCGCCGCCGTCGACATCGTGGGCACGATCTGGCGGACCCGTTCCCGCGACAACCGGTACGACGGCCCGGACGCGCTCATCGCCGCGACCACCTCGCCGCGGTGCCCGCGCACCGGGACGGCGACCGCGTGCAGACCCAGTTCGAGCTCCTCGAAGCACGCCGCGTACCCCTGTTCCGCGACCTCCTCCAGTTCCGCGAGCAGCTGTGACGCCTCCACGACGGTGTGCTCGGTGTAGGAGTCGAGCGGCAACGACGCCAAGCGCTTGCGCTCGTCCGCCGGCAGGTAGGCGAGCAGGACCTTGCCGGACGACGTGGCGTGCAGGGGCGTGCGCTGGCCGATCCAGTTGACGGCGGAGACGGCCGCGGAGCCGCGGGCCTGGGTGATGTTGATGGCGACGCCGGCGTCGTGCACGGCGATGTTGACGGTCTCGCCGAAGGAGTCGGCGAGGGTCTGGCAGACGGGCTGGCCGAGTTTGGTCAGGTCCATGCGACCGGTGGCAGCGCCGGCCAGGCGCACCACCCCGAAACCGATGGCGTACTTGCCCCTTTCACCGAGCTGCTCCACCAGGCCACGCGACTCCAGCACGGAGACGAGTCTGGACACCGTGGACTTGTGCACACCCAGCTCACCAGCGATTTCGGTGATACCGGCCTCGCCCTGCGCCAGCAGTTCGAGCACGCTGATGGCTCTGTCCACGGACTGCACCTGAGCTGCCGAGTCGGAGTTGCTCATCGCGCAACAGTAACCGGCAGGCAAAACAACCGGCTGGACTCTTGACGGCGGGTCGTCCGAGCCGCACATTGTGTTGCGTCATTCGGAACGTGTGCCGTTTTACGCAACGGAGGCCGACGATGATCCGCGCCTGCGCTCTCACGGACCTGCCCCCAGGGGAGACGGTTCGCATCGTCGGTCCTCGCGCGCACGCCGCGAGCCCCGACCTTCGCACCCGTGAGCCGGCTTGTCTGCCCGCCATTGGGCCGGTGAGGACCTGTCCCCTCCATGTGGAAGATGGAGAGGTCTATGTCGATGCCGAAGTGAACAGGGACGTGGCGTGAAGACGATCGCGATCATCGGCGCCTCACTCGCCGGTCTGAGGTCGGCGCAGGCACTGCGCCAGCAGGGGTTCGACGGGCGGATCGTCATCGTCGGCGATGAAGTCCACCTCCCCTATGACCGGCCTCCTCTCTCGAAGGACTTCCTCCTCGGCAAGGTCGAGGCGGTGCCGCTCGCGGACCAGGAGGACCTCGACGCGCTGGGCGCGGAGTGGCGACTGGGCGTGCGGGCGACCGGGTTGCTCTCCAGCCGGGAGGTCTCGCTCAGCGACGACACAACGGTCGAGGCCGACGGCATCGTCATCGCGACCGGCGGTCTGCCGCGCACGATCCCCGGCACGCACGTCCTGCGCACGCTGGACGACGCGATCAAGCTCCGCGAGGCGTTCGGCACCGCGCAGCACATCGGCGTCATCGGCGCCGGCTTCATCGGGGCGGAGATCGCCTCCAGTGCGCGCGCCCTGGGCAAGGACGTCACCGTCGTCGAGGCGCTCCCCACGCCTCTCACGCGCGTGCTGGGCGCCGAGATGGGTGCTGCATGTGGACATCTGCACGGCGACCATGGATCAACGTTGATCACGGGCATCAACGTTGACTCGGTCAACGTCGACGGCGGAATCAACCTCGCGGACGGCCGTGTCGTCGGCGCCGACGTCGTCGTCGCCGGCATCGGTGCGCGCCCGGCGACGGACTGGCTCACCGGCGGACCGGTCAACGTCGGCAACGGCGTCCTGTGCGACGCGGGCGGCGTGACGAACCTGCGCAACGTCGTCGCCGTCGGCGATGTCGCGAACTGCGCCGGGCACCGTGCCGAGCACTGGACGAGCGCGACCGAACAGGCACAGATCGCCACGCGGAACCTGCTCGCGGGCGAGACCGTCGCGACGCACACGCACGGCGGTTATGTCTGGTCCGACCAGTACGGCGTGCGGATCCAGTTCATCGGGCGAGCGACGGAGGACGTTCGCGTAGAAGATGGGTCCATCGAGGACAGGAAGTTCGTGGCGACCTATCGGGACGGTGACAACCCGGACGACGTCGTGGGCATCGTGGCCATGAGCAACGCACGACTCTTCACCCGGCTCCGCCGGAGTCTGAAGTAACGGTCGTCACGGTTTACCGCCAGCGGCGACCGGATACACCCGAGTGTCCTTCGTGGACACACGAATCAGGGAGGCAGTCCGTGTCGCCGGTGCGGCAGATCATCAACCCCTTCGACCAGAGCGTCATCACCGAGGTCGAGGAGCAGACCCGCGACCAGGCCGTGGCAGCGATCGCCAGAGCGAGAAACGCCTTCGACCACGGCGACTGGCAGCACTCCAGCCCCGAACACCGCGCCGCCGTGCTGAACCGCGTCGCGGACCTTCTGAACCGCGACAAGGAGGACATCGCCCGCACCGAGACTCTCGACACCGGCAAGACGCTGGTCGAGAGCCGCATCGACGTGGACGACGTCGCCGCCGTGTTCCGCTACTACGGCAACCTCGCCGGACTGCTGCACCCGAAGGTCGTCCAGGGTGTCCCGGCGGACGTCATCAGCCGCATCGACTACGAACCGGTCGGCGTCTGCGGCCTGATCGCACCGTGGAACTACCCGCTGCTGCAGGTGTCCTGGAAGATCGCGCCCGCCCTGCTGGCGGGCAACACGATCGTGGCCAAGCCCAGCGAGATCACTCCACTCACGACGATCAAGCTGTTCGAGCTGCTGCAGGAGGCCGGGCTGCCCGACGGTGTCGCGAACATCGTCCTCGGCACCGGGCCGGAGGTCGGCGCACCGCTGGCCGAGCACCCCGACGTCGACCTGGTCTCGTTCACCGGCAGCCTCGCGACCGGTCAGCGGATCATGGCGTCGGCCGCGAAGACCGTGAAGAAGGTCGCGCTCGAGCTCGGCGGCAAGAACCCGAACATCGTCTTCGCGGACGCCGACATCGACATCGCCGTCGACTACGCGCTCACCGCCGCGTTCTTCCACGCCGGCCAGGTCTGCTCGTCGGGCACCCGGCTCATCGTGCACTCCAGCGTCTACGACGACTTCGTGGCCGAGGTCGCGCGCCGGGCCGACCTCATCAAGCTGGGCAACGGGTTCGACGAGGACACCGAGTCCGGTCCCCTCGTCAGCGCCGAGCACCGGGCCAAGGTCGAGAGCTACGTCGAGATCGCCCGGCAGGAGGGCGCGACCCTCAAGGCGGGCGGCAGGCGTCCGGAGGAACCCGAGCTGCAGAACGGTTTCTTCTTCCGCCCCACCGTCTACGCGGACTGCACGAGGGACATGAAGCTCGTCCAGGACGAGACGTTCGGCCCGATCATCACCGCCGAGCGCTTCGAGACCGAGGACGAGGCGATCAGGCTCGGCAACGACACCGAGTACGGCCTCGCCGGCGGTGTCTGGAGCCAGGACCTGGACAAGGCGCAGCGCGTGGCGAAGAAGCTGCGCCACGGCACGGTCTGGATCAACGAGTTCGGCCCGTACCTGCCGCAGGCGGAGTGGGGCGGCTTCAAGCGTTCCGGCGTCGGCCGCGAGCTCGGCACCGCGGGGCTGCACGAGTACACCGAGCCCAAGCACGTGTACCAGAACCTGAAGCCTCAAGCCCAGAATTGGTTCGCACGCAGTACTGGTTCCGCGCGAAGGGACTCCCAGTGACCGCGTACGACTACGTGATCGTCGGCGGAGGTACGGCGGGCTGCGTGCTCGCGGCGAGGCTCACCGAGGACGAGAACGTCACGGTCGCGGTCATCGAGGGCGGTCCCTCCGACGTCGGCGACGAGAAGATCCTGAACCTGCGCAACTGGATCAACCTGCTGGAGACCGAGTACGACTACGACTACCCGACGGTCGAGCAGCCGCGCGGCAACTCGCACATCCGGCACAGCCGCGCCAAGGTGCTCGGCGGGTGCTCCAGCCACAACACGCTGATCTGCTTCCAGCCGCTGCCGCAGGACCTCGACGGCTGGGGCCACGGCTGGACGTGGGACGCGGTCGGCCCGTACTACGACAAGGTCCAGCTCAACATCATCCCGGTGGTGGAGAAGGACCGGAACCCGATCGCCAAGGACTTCGTCGCCGCCGCGAAGCAGGCCACGGGCGTCCCGGAGATCGACGACTTCAACGCCGCGCCGTTCGAGGACGGCGCCGGCTTCTTCTCCATCGCCTACCACCCGGAGAAGGACAACCAGCGGTCCAGCGCCAGCACCGCCTACGTGCACCCGGTCCTGGAGCGCGGGAACCTGACCCTGCTGCTGAACACCTGGGCGGGCCGGATCGAGTTCGACGGCAACCGCGCGATCGGCGTGCACACCGACAAGGGCTACATCGAGGCGGACAAAGAGGTCCTGCTCTGCGCGGGCGCTATCGACACGCCCCGTCTCATGATGCTCTCGGGCATCGGCGACGCGGAGCACCTGAGCAGCATCGGCATCGAGCCCAGGCACGACCTGCCCGGCGTCGGCGAGAACCTGCTCGACCACCCGGAGTCGGTCATCGTCTGGGAGACCACGAAGCCGTTGCCGGAGAACTCGGTGATGGACTCCGACGCCGGCCTGTTCATCCGGCGCGACGAGTCGGACCCGCGGCCGGACCTGATGTTCCACTTCTACCAGATTCCGTTCACCACCAACACCGAACGCCTCGGCTACCCGGCGGTGCAGCACGGAGTCTGCATGACACCGAACATCCCGCGGCCGCACAGCAAGGGCAGGCTGTGGCTGAAGTCCAGCGACCCCGCGGAGAAGCCGGCGCTCGACTTCGGCTACTTCACCAACCCCGACGGCTACGACGAGCAGACCCTCGTCGACGGCTTCCGGATCGCACGTCAGATCGCCGAGCAGGAGCCGCTGAAGTCGTGGCTCGAGCGGGAGATCGCGCCGGGCCCGGACGTCACGAGCGACGAGGCGCTGTCGGAGTACGGCCGCCGCGCCGCCCACACCGTCTACCACCCGGCGGGCACCTGTGCCATCGGGTCCGTTGTGGATGGTGACCTGAAGGTCATCGGGCTCGAAGGCCTCCGGGTCGTCGACGCGTCCGTGTTCCCGACCATGCCGACCGTGAACCCCATGGTCACGGTTCTCATGATCGGAGAACGTGCCGCGGACCTGATCAGGGAGGCACGGTGACAGCGACAGCCGAGGACAGGCTCAAGGATCTCGGCTACACCTCGGAGTTCAAGCGGGACATGAGTCCCTGGGCGAACTTCTCGCTGGGCTTCACCTACCTCTCCCCCGTGGTCAGCACGTACACGCTGTTCGGCGTCGCCCTCGCCCTGGGCGGCCCGCCGATGATCTGGAGCTTCGTCGTCGCGGGCGTCGGCCAGTTCCTGGTCGCGCTGATCTTCGGCGAGCTCGTGGCGCAGTACCCGGTCGCGGGCGGCGTGTACCCCTGGGCGCGCCGCCTGTGGGGCAAGCGCTGGGCGTGGATGACCGGCTGGGTGTACATGATCGCCCTGCTGGTCACCATCGCGTCCGTCAGTTACGGCGCAGGCCCCTATCTGGCAACACTTCTCGGCTACACGGCCACGGTCGGCAACACGGTGCTGTGCGCGATCGCGATCGTCGTGGTGTCCACGCTCATCAACTACGCGGGCACGAAGGTGCTGTCGTGGGCCGCGATCTTCGGGTTCGCCGCGGAGATCGTCGGTGCGCTCGTGGTCGGCATCTGGCTGCTGGTCGACAACCGCGTGCACGGCCTGGGCGTCCTGTTCGACAGCTTCGGCGCGGAGGGATCGGGCAGCTACCTGCCGGCGTTCTTCGCGGCCGGCATCATCGGTCTCTACCAGTACTACGGTTTCGAGGCGTGCGGTGACACCGCGGAAGAGGTCAAGGACCCCGGCCGGGTCATCCCGAAGGCCATGCGGCGCACCATCTACATCGGCGGTGCGGCGGCCACGTTCGCGTGCCTGTCGCTGCTGCTGGCGGTGCCGGACTTCGGCAAGGTCATCAGCGGCGAGGACGCCGACCCGGTCACGAACGTCCTGACGAACGCGTTCGGCCCGGTCGGCTACAAGATCGTGATCGGTGTCGTGCTGATCTCGTTCCTGTCCTGCACGATGTCGCTGCAGGCGGCGGCGTCCCGCCTGACCTACTCCTACGCCCGCGACAAGATGATCTTCGGGCACGGGGCGCTCGCCAAGTTCAACCCGAAGCGCCACATCCCGCCGTACGCGCTCGCGCTGGCCGGCGTCATCCCGGTGGTCATCGTGCTCGCGTCGATGCTGTCCACGAACGCGCTGGACAAGATCGTGTCGTTCGCGACGCTCGGCATCTACCTGGGCTTCCAGATGGTCGTGTTCGCGGCGCTGCGGGCGCGGCTCAAGGGCTGGACGCCGTCCGGCGAGTTCACGCTCGGCCGGTGGGGCCTGATCGTCAACGTGCTGGCGCTCGCGTACGGCGTCGCGGCGATGGTGAACATGGTGTGGCCGCGCACCCCGGACGCGCCCTGGTACGACAACTACGTCGTGATCCTCAGCGGCGCGCTCGTGGTCGGCATCGGCCTGGTCTACATGCTCATCGCCAAGCCGTTCGGCCACTCCGACGCGGCCGCCGGGGACGCGGTGCCCGTGTCAGCCCTGCAGGCGAAGTAGGCGCAGGGCGAGCTGCACCTCCAGCACGCGCTCCGGCGACTGCCAGTCGCCGAGCAGCGACGAGACCCGGTCGAGCCGTTGCGTGACCGTGTTGACGTGGAGGTGCAGCTCCGCCTTGGCGCGACTGAGGTTCGCGCCGCAGCGGAAGTAGACCTCCAGCGTGTGCACCAGTTCCGTGCCGCGTTCGGAGTCGTAGTCGAGCACCGGGCCGAGCACCGACCGCACGTACCCGGACACGTCCGCCCGGTCGCCCAGCAGCACGCCGACGAACCCGAGGTCGTCCATCGTCGCGGCGTCCTTGTCGCGGCCCAGCTGCCGCAACGCCTTCAGGCACCGCCGCGCCTCCTCGTAGGCCGCCGCGATCGCCACCGGCCCCGCGACCGGGCCGCACGCCCCCACCGTCGCGTCCAGCGCCTTCGCCACCTCGCGGGCGACGTGGGTGGACACCGACGGCAACGCCAGCACGACGTCCCGGCCGCGCGACCCGGCCAGTCCCCTGTGGACGGACGCGTAGTGCGTGGCGCCGGACAGGTTCCCGTCCGCCACCAGCACCACGTGCGGGTCGCTCAGCTCGACGCCGACCCGGCGTGCCCGCGCCAGCAGACCGGCGGCGTCGCGCCCGTCCAGGACGTCGGTGATCAGCTCTCCGCGGACCTTGTTCTCCGCCTCGGCCACGGTCCGGCGCAGCAGCAACAGCAACGCCGTCACCGCCGCCGACCGTTCGAACACCCGCCGGTCCGCGTCGGGCAGGTCCGGGCGGCCCGAGAGAGCGATCCCACCCAGCAGCTCCGAGCCGGCCAGCACCGCGCACACCCACACGCCGGACAGCAGCACGGCCCGCCCGTTCGCCCGCACGGCGGCGGGAGGCACGGCGTCCAGCACCTCGACCGGCCCGCCGAGCAGCTCCCCCACCGCGGCCGCGACCTCGGCGGAGGAACCACCGCGCAGCACGAGGTCTGTGAGCCGGTCGTGTGCCTCCTCGGCGCGTTTCATGGCCTCGTTGTGCGACTGGATCGTCGCGAACAACGACGCCGTGTCGATCGCGATGGCCGCGTGGTCTGCCAGGGACTGCAGCAGCGCGACCTCCTCGGCGGGGAACTCGCGCGGGCTCCGGTCGGCCGCGTACAGCACGCCGATGACCTTCGAGTCGAGCTTGAGCGGCACACCGAGGATGGCCGTCAGGCCCTCGTCGTGCACCGCCGAGTCGATCGGGTTCGTGTGGTTGAACCGGGCGTCGGCGAAGTAGTCGGACGTCGCGTACGGCCGGGCGGTCTGCGCGACGAGCCCGCCCAGTCCCTCGCCGAGTCCCAGCCTGACCTTCTGGAACAACGGCGAGAACGACCCGTCCGTCACCCTCATGTAGGTGCCGGCCGGGTCGTTCATCGACAGGTAGGAGACGTCCGTGCCGAGCAGGGTCCGGGCCCTGCGCACGATCGAGCGAAGAACCGCGTCCGGGTCGCGCATGCCCGCGAGCTCGGACGCGGTCTCGAACAACGCCGCCAGTTCGGCCTCACGCCGTCGTGTCACACCCCAACCCTGTCATGTTCCTCCAGATCCGCACCACGGGTCTCCTTGGCGAACGCGATGGCGACCACGGTGATCACGCAGGTGATCAACACGTAGACGGCGATGGGGAACGACGACTTGTACGCCTGCAACAACGCCGTTGCGATCAAGGGCGCCAGCGCACCCGCCATGATGGACGCCAGCTGGTAGCCGACCGACGCGCCCGAGTACCGCACCCGCGTCCCGAAGAGCTCCGAGAAGAACGCCGCCTGCGGCCCGTACATCGCGCCGTGCAGCACCAGGCCGACCGTCGTCGCCACCGTGATCAGCACGGGATCGCGGGTGTCGAGCAGCGCGAAGAACGCGAAGATCCACGCGGCCATGCCGACCGCACCGACCAGGTAGATCGACCGCCGCCCGAACCGGTCGGACAGGTGGCCCCACACCGGGATCGTGATCAGGTGCACGGCCGACGCGATCAGCACCGCGTTGAGCCCCACGGACTTCGACAACCCGAGCCCGGTCACCACGTAGACCAGGATGAACGCCGTGATCACGTAGTACGACACGTTCTCGGCGAACCGCGCGCCCATCGCGATCAGCACCTCGCGCCAGTTGTGCTTGAGCAGCTCCAGCGCCGGCGCCTTCTCCTGCACGGGCTCCTGCGCACGCTTCTCCTGTGCTGCCAGGAAGATCGGCGACTCGGACACCGACAGCCGGATCCACAACCCGATCACCACGAGCACACCGGAGAGCAGGAACGGGACCCGCCAGCCCCACGCGAGGAAGTCCTCGTCGGACTGCACGGCCGCCAGCACCGCCAGCACACCGGTCGCGAGCAGGTTCCCGCACGGCACACCGGCCTGCGGCCACGACGCCCAGAACCCGCGGCGCTTCGGGTCACCGTGCTCCGACACGATCAGCACGGCCCCGCCCCACTCGCCACCGAGCGCAAAGCCCTGCACGAGCCGCAGCAGCGTCAGCAGCACCGGCGCCAGGACACCCACCGACGCGTACGTCGGCAGCACACCCATCAGCATCGTCGCGCCACCCATCAGCAGCAACGACAACACCAGCAACTTCTTGCGCCCCAGGCGATCCCCGAAGTGGCCGAAGACGAGGCCGCCCAACGGCCGGGCCAGGAAGCCGATCGCGTAGGTGGTGAACGCGAGCAGCGTGCCCGTCAACGGGTCCGCGGTCGGGAAGAACAGCTTGTTGAACACCAGGGCGGCCGCGGAACCGTAGAGGAAGAAGTCGTACCACTCGACGGTCGTCCCGATGAGCGAGGCGCCTACCACTTTTTTGATCATCGACAACTCCTCATTGAGCTGACCAGCCGCCATCGACGGCCAACGAAGTACCGGTGACAAAACTGTTGCCGCACAACCACAGGACGGCGTCCGCGACCTCGGAGGGTTCGATCAGCCGTTTCACCGCGCTGCGCTGCAGGAAGATCTGCGACGAGACGTCCGCCTCGGAGATGCCGTGCACCCTGGCCTGGTCCGCGATCTGCCTCTCCACCAACGGGGTCCGCACGTAGCCGGGCGCGACGCAGTTCGACGTCACGCCGTGCGGGGCACCTTCCAGCGCGGCGACCTTGGAGAAGCCCTCCAGGCCGTGCTTGGCCGCGACGTAGGCGGACTTGAACGGGGACGCGCGCATCCCGTGCACGCTGGAGATGTGGACGAGCCGGCCCCAGCCGCGCGAGTACATGTGCGGCAGCACGTGCCGGGTGAGCCGGAACGCGGCGCCCAGCATGAGCTCGACCATCGCCGAGAAGCGCTCGGCGGGGAACTCGTGGATGGGCGCGACGTGCTGCACGCCGGCGTTGTTGACCAGGACGTCGATCTCGCCGGGCAGCGCGTCCACGGAACCGGTGAGGTCGAGCACGTGGCCGACCCCGCCGAGCTCCTCGGCCAACGCCAGGACCTGGGGATCGCGGTCGGCCAGGTGGACCTCGGCACCCGCGGAGGCCAGTGCGCGGGCGCAGGCCAGGCCGATGCCGCTCGCGGCTCCGGTGACCAGCGCGCTGTGACCCGTGACACTCGACATGTCCGGAAACGGTAGGCGTCACCCGCCGTGATCAACATGTGGCGTGCCCACATAACGCCTGGTCACAAGATGGCTTTAGCCAACATTTAGCGTCTCGGAGGCATATGTGCCGGGAAGCTGGGTATAGAGGCGTAAGCTCCCGTCACCTGAACGGGGGAAGATCAGCCAGCACGAGGGGGCACCACCATGTCTGCAACACCCATTTACGACGACCTCCTGCGCGAGCTCGAAGGCATCGCACAGGAGGCCGTGTCGACCGGCTCGGAGCCCACTCCCGAGCCCGTCAAGTCGTAAGGACTACTTCGGAGGCGCGATCAGCTCGGCGGGAACCGGCTGGTCCTTGCTGATCAGGTCGAACAGCTGAGACGCCTTCTCCTTGTTCCACTGCACGACCGAACCCGCACCGGGCACCGTCGGCGTGCCACCGACCGGCACCGTCCCGCTCGTGGCATCGCTCATGTTGAGCGCGACGCTGGCCAGGTGCCACACGTGGTCGTCCTCGTTGACCGAGACCGAACCGGACGCCGCGTTCATCAGCGGGATGACGCGGAACGGGTTCGCGAGCGTCGCCGGGCTCTTCACCTTCTCGAAGAGCGCCGACAGGAACTTCCGCTGGTTCTGCACGCGCTGCAGGTCGGCGGTCGCGAACGCGCGGGTCCGCACGAACCCGAGAGCCTGCGGCCCGTCGAGCTCCTGGCAGCCCGCGGGCAGGTCGATGCCGGCCAGCGGGTCCTTGATCGGCTGGTCGAGGCAGATGTCCACGCCGCCGACCGCGTCGACCATGTCGGAGAACCCGCCGAAGCCGATCTCCATGTAGTGGTCGATCCGCACGCCGGTGGCGCCCTCGACCGTCTGCACGAGCATCTGCGGCCCGCCGAACGCGTAGGCCGCGTTGACCTTGTTGCGGCCGTTCTCCGGGATCGCGACGTAGGAGTCACGCGGAATCGACACCAGCACCGGCTTGGCCGCGCTGTTGTCCGGCAGGTGCAACATCATGATGGTGTCGGTCCGCCTTCCGGCGGCGTCACCGGTGGCCAGCGCGTCCTTCTGCTCCTGCGTCAGGCCCTCCCGGGCGTCCGATCCGACGAGCAGCCAGGTGGTGCCCGGCGTCTCGGCGGGACGGCCCGCGTAGTCCGGCAGCGCGTTGATCCGCGTCAGCGTCGAGTCGACGTAGAACCCGAAGCCGACGGTGCCCAGAACCAGGACGAGCAGCAGCACCAGAATGACGCGTCCCGGACGCCTCTTCTTCTTCATCGGCCGCTGCGGCGGCATGGGACGCCGCGGCTGCTGGTAGCCGTGGTGGTACCCAGCGCTCATTTGTCGCCAACCCCGATCGCATCAGTTTCGCTTTGCAACTAGGGACGCCGTTCGTCCCCTTAGGTTGCGAGGAACCTACCGGGGCGGCAGCACCAACGCCTCGAACAGGCGGTTCACCTCGGCCGACGGGTCGTCAGTCCAGCCCGTGTGAGCAGGTGACGTCTGCACGATCGTGCTGCGGGGCGCGGTCAGCCAGCGGAAGCGCTGCCCCACCGTGGTGCGGCTGACCGGACCGGCCGCGGCGGCGCCGTCGCACGAGTTCGTCAGGTGCTCGAGGCTGGTTTCCAGCATCTCGACGTCGAGGTGCGGGTCCAGCACCCGCAGCCGCTCACCGTCCACATAGGTCTTCGCGCACAGGAAGCCCAGTGGCGCGCAGTAGACGATGACGCCGACGTTCATGAACTCGCCACGCTCCTGCCGCGGTACCGCCCGCAGCAGCGCGTACTCAAACACGTGCGGCACGCGCGGCCTCCAGCGAGTCGACCCAGCCGCGGTTGGTCAGGCGGTAGGTGAAGAAGTCCTTGTAGCGGCGGCGCAGTTCCGCCGGATCACCTTCCAGCCACTCGTCGGGGACGAGCGCGAGCACCTCGTCGAGCAGCTCCGGCGTGACCTTCGCGGCCAGCTCCGCGTCCACTTCGGACAGAGCGCCCGCGTTCGGCAGCATCGCGTGGTCCGACGAGTCGTACCGGTACTCAGCCATTTTCCATTTTGGGGTGGCTGAGTGTCCCTCGCTCCACGAGTAGTGGAAGTACAGCGCGGCACCGTGGTCGATCAGCCACGGTTCGCGGTGCCACAGCAGCATGTTCGGGTTGCGCCAGCTGCGGTCGACGTTGAGCACCAGCGCGTCGAACCACAGCAGCCTCGTCGCGAGCTCGGCGCCGGGGTCGCGCACGACCGGGTTGAAGTCGAACGAGCCGGGCAGGTAGTCGAGTCCGAGGTTGAGGCCGCCACTCGCGCGCAGCAGTTCCTGGACCTCCTGGTCGGGTTCCGCGCGCGCCAGCTCCGGGTCGAGGTGCACCAGGACGATCTCGGGTATCCGGAAGCCGAGCCGCCGCGCGAGCTCGCCGACGACGACCTCGGCGACCAGGACCTTCACTCCCTGCCCCGCGCCGCGGAACTTCACCACGTACATGCCCAGGTCGTCGGCCTCGACCAACCCCGGCATCGACCCGCCCTCGCGGAACGGCGTCACGTACCGGGTGGCCGTGACCTCCCTCAGATGACTCACCCGCGCATGATCACACGGAACCGCCCGGAAGCCGAGCCGGATTCCGGCCGCGCGCTCTCAGGAGGTCAGCGCCCGGAAGTACGCGGCCTGCCCCTCCTCGTTCGGGTGGTAGGAGTCTGCGGTCGGGTTGACCAGCGCGTTGATCCACGGTTCGGCCGCGCACACGCCGTGGTCCGCAAACGCTTCCCTCACGTCGACGTACCGCGCACCAGCGCGTTCCGCCGCTTTGGCGATCTCGTCGGACAGCTGGTCGGCGGCGTTGTTGAGCGCCGCGCGTGTGACGGCCGACAACGTCCGGCAACCGTCGCTCGGCGTGAACAGCCGCGGGTACCCGGCCACGACCAGCCTGGCGTTCGGCGCCGCCTCCTTGATCGTGGCGTAGGTCGTGTCGAGCCGGGCGGGCAACTGCCCGTGGATGAAGTCCACCGCCGTGGCGACCCTCTTGGTGCAGGCCCTGTCACCGTTCAGGGTGCAGGTCGTCAGCACGTCCACGAACCCCAGGTCGTTGCCGCCGATGGTGATCGTGACGAACGTGGTGTTCGGGCTCAGCGCCCGGAACTGGGACTTGAGCGACCTCGTGGTCGCCCCGCTGCACGCCACGAACTTGAACGACGGGAAGTCACCGCCGTGCAACGCCGGGTGGGCGTTCGAGCTGCGGCGGCACGAGCCGTCCACATAGGAACCGGCGCCCGCTCCGGACGCGTAGGAGTCGCCGAGTGCGACGTACTCCGGGGCGATCGGCGCGGGCGCCAGCAACGCGACGGCGAGTACTCCAGCCAGAAGTCCCATGAGACCGGAGTACCACTGTGGATGATCGACTTGAAGTGCGTTAACCCAGTCGTGTGGGCAGCACGCAGACCGGGATCGCGGTCTGCAGCGGCGTGCCGGACGGGGTGATCCTGCCCGTGGCCTTGTCGACCGTGAACGACGTGACGTTGTTCGAGTTCTGGTTGGCCGCGAACAGCAACGACCCGGTCGGGTCGAACGTGATGTGCCGCGGGTACCGGCCGCCGACGGCGGTGGTGCCGACCATAGTCAGACCGGACCCGCCGACCGTGAAGTGCGCGATGCTGTCGTGCCCGCGGTTCGACAGGTAGACGTGCCTGCCGTCCGCCGAGACCAGCACCTCGGCCGGGTAGTTCGTCGGGCTTCCGGACGGCACGGTCTTGAGCACCTGGCCCGGCGTGAGCGTCCCGTTCGCGTAGGCGCAGGTCACGATCGTCGAGTCCAGCTCGTTCGCCACGTAGGCCGTCTTGCCGTCCGGGTGGAACGCGATGTGCCGCGGCCCGGCTCCCGGCTTGACCTTCGCCTGTGAGACCTGGGTCAGCTTCCCGCCGGTGAACGAGTAGACGAACACCGAGTCCGCGCCGAGGTCGACGGCCGCGGCGTACCTGCCGGCCGGGTCGAACACGATGTGGTGCGCGTGCGGGCCCTCCTGGCGTTCCTTGTTGGGCCCGGACCCCTTGTGCTGCACCTTCTGCGTGCGCGCGCCGAGGCTGCCGTCCGCGTTGACCGGGAACACGCTGAGCGAGCCGGACGAGTAGTCGGCCGTGATCAGGTACTTCCCGGACGGGTCGAGCGTCAGGTGGCACGGGTCGGCGCCACCGGTCGCCTGCTTGTTGATCACCTTCAGCGTGGTCGCGTTGATCGCGGTGACCTCGCCCTTGGTGTTCTCGTTGACGGCGTAGAGGAACCTGCCGTCGCGCGACTCGATCACGAACGACGGGTTGACCACGCCGCTGATCACGCCTGTCGTCTTCAGCTGCCCGGTCACGGTGTCGTAGGTGCCGATCCCGATGCCCTCGGCGCCACCGCTCCACGTCGTGTAGGCCCCGAAGAACACTCTCCGCGTGGCGGCAGCCGCCTCAGCGGTTCCTCCGGTCATCAGCAGTCCAGCTCCCACACCCATGGCTCCGAGAAAACGTCGCCGGTCCACACCCACGTCCGCACCTCCGGGATATAGCTTTGCGGCGGCGGCGCAGTCCACACTGGCCTAGACCACTACGGTCAGGCAATAGGTGCAATCAAGATTGCGCCTAACGCAACGGGTCGTTGTTGACCAACCTGGCCTTCTCGGCCTCCAGGTCGTAGGCCGGCGGCGGGAACTTCGGGTCCATCTCGCGCAGGGTCTCCAGCAGCAGCCGGCTGACCGCCCAGTTCCGGTACCACTTGCGGTCGGACGGGATCGCGTACCAGGGCGTGTCCCGGCAGTTCTTCAACGCCTGGGTGTACGCGTCCTGGTACTTGGACCACTTCGACCGGACGTCGATGTCGGCCGGGTTGTACTTCCAGTTCTTCCTCGGGTCGTCCAGCCGCGCGAGCAGCCGTTCCTTCTGGACCTCCGGCGAGATGTGCAGGAAGCACTTGATCAGCCTGATGCCGGATTCCGCGAGCTCCTGCTCGAACGTGTTGATCTCCTTGTAGCGGGTGCGCAGCTCCGCGGCGGTGATCAGGCGCTCGACCTTCGGCACGAGCACGTCCTCGTAGTGCGAGCGGTCGAACGCGCCGAGGCGGCCCTTCTCGGGCAGGGCCTTGCGGACGCGCCAGAGGTAGTGGTGGCGCAGTTCGGCCGCGGTCGGTTTCTTGAACGACGCGATGCGCACGCCCTGCGGGTTCACCAGGCCCATGACGTGCCTGACCACGCCGCCCTTGCCCGAGGTGTCCATGCCCTGCAGCACGAGCAGCACCGCGCGAGAGTTCTCCGCGTAGAGCGCTTCCTGCAGACCGTCCAGCTCGGCCCCGGAGGCGACCAGGTCGTCGGCCGCCTCCTTCTTGCTCTTGGGACCGATCGGGCGGCCGGCGGGGTCGAGGGTGGAGAGATCCACCTCATCGAGTCGCAGCGCGTCACGAACCGACTTCTTCGCCATCATCTGACCGTAGCGATTCACCGCTGATTCTGCGCGTTGTGCAAGCAACAGCCACTGATTGATAAATCTACGCAACAAACTGATGCAGTGCGCAACGGTTGACGGTCGATATCGCTTGTCCACGCCCCTAGCCTTGGAGAATGACCGCCATCGCTGAGCACAACACCACCACCAGCGCGGACTACGTCGCCCTCGACGAGGAGTGGAGCACGCACAACTACCACCCGTTGCCGGTGGTCATCTCGCACGGCGAGGGTTCGTGGGTCACGGACGTCGACGGACGCCGCTACCTGGACTTCCTGTCCGGCTACTCGTCGCTGAACTTCGGACACCGCCACCCCGCCCTGGTGGCCGCCGCCGTCGAGCAGCTCGGCCGCGTCACGCTGACCAGCCGCGCGTTCCACCACGACCAGTTCGGCCTGTTCTGCCGGGAGCTCGCGGCACTCACCGGCACCGAGATGGTGCTCGCGATGAACTCCGGCGCCGAGGCCGTCGAGTCCGCGATCAAGGTCGCGCGCAAGTGGGCGTACCAGGTCAAGCGCGTGCCGGAGGGCACGGCGGAGATCATCGTCGCCGGGTCCAACTTCCACGGCCGCACCACGACGATCGTGTCGTTCTCGACCGACGAGACCGCCCGCAACGACTTCGGTCCGTTCACGCCCGGCTTCAAGGTCGTCAAGTACGGCGCGCTCGACGAGATCGAGTCCGCGATCTCCCCGCGCACGGCCGCCGTGCTGCTCGAGCCCATCCAGGGCGAGGCCGGCGTCGTCGTGCCGCCCGCCGGGTACCTGGCCGGTATCCGCCGCCTCTGCGACCAGCACGACGTGCTGATGATCGCCGACGAGATCCAGTCCGGGCTCGGCCGCACCGGCGAACTGTTCGCTCTCGACCACGAGGGCGTGCGCGCCGACCTCTACACGCTCGGCAAGGCTCTCGGCGGCGGCATCCTGCCGGTGTCCGCCGTGGTCGGGTCGCGGTCGGTGCTGGGCGTGCTGAAGCCCGGCGAGCACGGGTCGACGTTCGGCGGCAACCCGCTCGCCTGCGCCGTGGGCCGCGCGGTCGTGGGGCTGCTGGCGACCGGTGAGTTCCAGCAGCGTTCGCGGGACATGGGCGCGTACCTGCACGCCGAACTGAACAAGCTCGTCGGTCACGGCGTGGCCGAGGTGCGCGGGCGCGGGCTGTGGGCCGGCGTCGAGATCGCGCCCGGCGGTCCTGTCGGCCGGGCCGCGTCCGAGGCGCTCGCCACGCGCGGGGTGCTGTGCAAGGAGACGCACGCCTCGACGTTGCGCGTCGCGCCGCCGTTGGTCATCACGCGGGACGAGATCGACCTGGGCGTTCAGGCGATCGCCGAGGTCGTTCGTCCCGTTTAGGGCGATTTTCGTTCGTAGCTAGGTCACAGTTGCGGCGGACGAGCCTCCTGGTTCGTCCGCCGCATGCATCATGACTCTTATGGGTGAACGGGTTCGCGCTGAGGCTGCTGCAGCTCTGGGCCGTTGGGTTGAGCCGGAAGAGGTCTACGCCGAGGGACGCGCGCTGCGGTCCTCAGTGGACTTCAAGGCGCACCGCGCGATGTCGCTGGCCTCTTCACGCCCGTCCGTGCTGGAGTTCCTGCGCGCCGGCAACGAGGGCCGATTGGAAAACCTGATCCCGCTGCGAATCGGGCGGATGCTCGAGAACCCGTTCGCGTTCTTCCGCGGTGCGGCCGGGCTGCAGGCGGGCGATCTCGCCGCCGGGTGCTCGACGGGCCTTCACGCTCAGCTGTGCGGTGATGCACACGCAGCGAACTTCGGCCTCTACGGCACGCCCGAGGGCCAGATCGTCATGGACATCAACGACTTCGACGAGACGCTGCCGGGCCCGTGGGAGTGGGACCTCAAGCGGCTCGTCGCCTCGCTGGTGCTGGCCGGTCGCGTCGGCGGCGTGTCCGACAAGGGCTGCCGCGACGCCGCCGAGGACGCCGTCAGCGCGTACCGGGGCACGATCCGGCACCTCGCGGAGATCCCGTTCATGGACTCGTGGACCGCCCTGGGCGACGAGTCCACGCTGTCGAAGGTCAAGGCCGACGACCTGCTCAACGACTTCTCCAAGGCCGCCGAGAAGTCGCGCAAGAACACCAGCGCGAAGTTCGCCGCCAAGTGGACCGCGCACGACGGCGAGAAGTGGCGGTTCATCACGAACCCGCCGACGTTCACCGAGGCCACTCCCCCGACGAAGGCGGCGGTGATCGCCGCGCTGCCGTCCTACGTGGACACCCTGCGGGAGTCGCGGACCAACCTGATCATGCGCTACGGCGTGTCGGACGTGGCGTTCCGCGTCGTCGGCACCGGCAGCGTCGGCCTGCGCAACTACCTGATCCTCTTGCACGGCAACGGCTCCGAGGCACTGGTGCTGCAGGCCAAGGAGGCCAGGCCGTCCGCGCTGCAGCCGTTCCTGAACGTCGAGCCCGCCAAGCACGAGGGCAAGCGGATCGTGCACGGCGCACGTCTCGTGCAGGCCGAGACCGACATCCTGCTGGGCTGGACGACCATCGAAGGCCGGCACTTCATCGTGCGGCAGTTCCGCAACCGCAAGGGCGAGATCGACGCGACCACGCTGAAGCGCGACGACCTCGACGACTACGGCCGCTTCGCCGGCGCCCTGCTGGCCCGCGCGCACACGCGTTCGCTCGACCCGCGACTGCTGGCCGGCTACTTCCAGAACGGTGGCGGCGACGACCTGGACGAGGCCTTCGCCAAGTACGCGTTCGACTACGCCGACCAGACCGAGGCGGACCACGCCGAGCTGGCCAGGCTGGTCAAGAACGGGAAGCTGCCCGCGACCGCCGAGGCCCGCTGACGCGCCTTCAGGCCCCTGCTGCGGAGTTCACCTAGGCGGTGTCTGACGATTTCGTTCGGTGAGAGGCGCGGGCGAGCGATCCGCGGACGGTGTCGCCGCGACGGCCTCATACCGGGCGTATTCGGGCGTTGCGGTGGCGCCGTCCGCGGATCCCTCGGCCGCCACTATCGCCCGACGGAATTGTCAGACACCGCCTAGCCTGGCGGTATGAAGATCCGTCGCGCCGCCACCACCGACGACGTGTTCGCCGCCGCGCACCTGTTCGACGCGCCGCCGCGGCCGGACGCGACCGCGCGGTTCCTGGCGCAGGATCACAGCCACCTGCTGATCGCCTACATCGGCGACCAGCCCGCTGGCTTCGTGTCCGGGGTCGAGACCACGCACCCCGACAAGGGCACCGAGATGTTCCTCTACGAGTTGGGCGTGGACGACGCGTTCCTGCGCCGCGGTATCGGCACCGCGTTGGTGGAGGCGTTGAAAGCCCTTGCGGTGGAACGGGCCTGCTACGCGATGTGGACCGGCACCGCCGCGGGCGACACGGCGGCTCAGGCCACGTACCGCAAGGCGGGTGGGTCGATCGACGACGGCGCCTTCGTGTCCTGGGAGTTCTAGGTCCAGACCGGTTCGTCCACTTCGGACACCTTGCCGTCCGCCCGGAAGTGCAGGAACCGGTCGAACGACTTCGCGAACCACCTGTCGTGCGTGACCGCGACGACCGTGCCCTCGAAGTCGTTCAGCGCGTTCTGCAACGCCTCCGCCGACGCGAGGTCGAGGTTGTCCGTCGGCTCGTCGAGCAGCAGCAACGTCGCCCCGGACAGCTCCAGCAGCAGGATCTGGAACCGCGCCTGCTGCCCGCCGGAGAGGTTCTCGAACCGCTGGTCGCCCGCCTGGTGCAGGCCGTAGCGCTGCAGCACCGACATCGCCGCGCCCCGGTCCTTGCCGGTGCGCTGGCCCTCGCCGTGCCAGAGGATGTCGACGAGCGTGCGGCCGAGCCACTCCGGGTGCTCGTGCGTCTGCGCGAACAGGCCGGCCACGACCCGTGCGCCGAGCTTCCACTTGCCGGTGGTCCTCACCTCGTCGCCGCCGAGCAGCCGCAGGAAGTGGCTCTTGCCGGAGCCGTTCGCGCCCAGCACCGCGACCCGGTCGCCGAAGAAGATCTCCTGGGAGAACGGCTGCATCAGCCCGGTCAGCTCCAGCGCCTCGCACGTGATCGCGCGCACGCCCGTCCGGCCTCCCTTCAGCCGAGGCGTGACCTTCTCGTCCTGAGGGATCTCCGGCGGCGGGCCCGCCTGCTCGTAGCGTTCGAGGCGCGCGGCCATGACCCGGTACTTCTGAGCCATCACCTCGGAGGACTTGGCCAGCTGCTGGAGCGTGCGGACGAGGTCCTTGAGCCGCTCGTGCTCTTCGTTCCAGCGCCGGTGATCTTCCAGCAGCCTGTCGATGCGTTTCGCTCGGGCGCCGTGCCACGTCCCGAACGAGCCCGCGTGCGTCCACGTGGAATGCGCCTCGACCGTGACGACGTGAGTGGCGGCCGTGGACAGCAGCTCACGGTCGTGGCTGACGACGAGAACGGCCTTGTCGGTGGCCTTCAGCCGGTCTTCCAGCCAGCGCTTGCCGGGGACGTCGAGGTAGTTGTCGGGTTCGTCGAGCAGCAGGACCTGCTCGGTGCCGCGCAGCAGGGTCTCCAGGACCAGCCGCTTCTGCTCACCACCGGAGAGCGTGCGGACCTCGCGGAACCGGGCCCGGTCGTAGGGCAGGCCCAGGGCGGCGACGGTCACGGTGTCCCAGAGGACCTCGATGTCGTACCCGCCTGCCTCGCCGTAGCTGGAGAGGGCGTTCGCGTACCGCATCTGCGCGGGTTCGTCGTCGGTGTCCATCAGCGCGAGCTCGGCGTCGTCGAGCTCCACGGCCGCCTTGCGCAACGCCTCGGGGGCGACCGACAGCAACAGGTCGCGCACGAGCGAGTCGTCGCGGACCGAACCGATGAACTGCCGCATCACCGCCAGCCCGCCCTGCACGTGCACGCTGCCCTGCTTCGGGGTGAGCTCCCCCGACAGGATCCGTTGCAGCGTCGTCTTGCCGGCACCGTTCGCGCCGACGAGCGCGACCACGGTCCCGCCGCTCACCTTGAACGAGACGTCGCGGAACAGCTCCCTGCCGTCAGGCAGGGTGTACGCGAGCCCGTTCGCTTCGAGATAACCCACGCACGAGATCGTCGGGGTCGCCGCCCGGGAACGCCAGTGAGTTTCCGGTCACCGCAGGCGGAGCGGGTACCTCCGGTACACGAGCACGGCGGCGGTGACCAGGAGGCACTGGAAGGCGGCGCCGAACGCGCTGATCACCGTCAGCAGCACCGTGAGACCGCCGAAGACGAACAGCAGGGAGTAGAGCAACCAGGGACGCACCTGGCGGTTCATCGTGCGGGCGAGTCTCGGCTCGTCCGCGAGCAACCGCTGTTCGATCTCCTCGAGCGAGCGGCGTTCGGCTTCACTCAGCATCAGTGCCTCCGGAGGACGTCGGGACGTCATCATTCCCGCCCGCCACCCAGTGGATACTCGAACGCCGCCGGAGTCAAACCCGAGAAAGCGCGACCAATCGGCTGACAGCTCGCAGGTACTTCTTGCGGTAGCCGCCGCGCAGCATCTCGTCGGTGAACAGCTCCGACAGCGGCTGCCCCGAGACCGCCACCGGGATGTCGCGGTCGTAGAGCCGGTCGCCGAACGCCACGAGCCTCAGTCCGACGCTCTGGTCGGGTGCGGCCTTGACGTCCTTCAGGTGCACCGCGGTGACGCCGTCGAGCAGCCGCCCGTACTTCGACGGGTGGATGCGGGCGAGCGCCTTGCAGAGGTCGTCGAAGTCGTCGAGGGTCGAGCCCTCGGTGTTAGAGGCTCTAACGATCAGATCGGTGTCTGACATGGGCGACGGGGCCTCCGGCAGGCCGCGGTGGCGGTAGTCGGGGCCGTCCACGCGCACGACGTCGAACTTCGACGACATCGACTGGATCTCGCGCAGGAAGTCGGCGGCGGCGAACCGGCCCTCGCCGAGCTTGTCCGGCAGCGTGTTCGAGGTGGCCGCGACGTGCACGCCGGCCGCGACGAGTTCCTTGATCAGGCGCGTGACCAGCATCGTGTCGCCGGGGTCGTCGAGCTCGAACTCGTCGATGGCGAGCAGCTTGTGGCCCGACAGCCGCCTCACGGCCTCGGGGAACGTCAGGACGCCGACCATGTTCGTCAGCTCCACGAACGTGCCGTACGCCTTCGGGCCCGGCACGGCGTGCCAGAGCGAGGCGAGCAGGTGGGTCTTGCCGACGCCGAAACCGCCGTCGAGGTAGAGGCCGAGCTTGCCCTCGTCGGAGCCCCTGGACCCGAACAGCGACCACTTCCTGCGGCTCGCGCCGACCCGTGCGGCGAACAGGCGGCCCGCCTCGACCGCGGCGGCCTGCGAGGGTTCGTCGGGGTTCGGGATGTAGGTGTCGAAGCTGACCGAGTCGAACCTCGGTGGCGGTACCAGGCCCTCGATCAGTTCGTCGGCACCGATCTGGGGATCCCGGTCGGACAAGCGCATGCCCGCACCTTATCGGCGTGATGGGATGGCTCGGTGGAGATGTTGTGGCCCTCACCGGGCGTTGAGATGACCGACACAGCCCTCGAGCCGCTGTACGGGTATCCCGCGGGCCGCACCTGGGTGACCGCGAACTTCGTGTCCAGCGTGGACGGCGCGGTGTCGGTCGACGGCCGGTCGGCCGGTCTGGGCTCGCCCGCGGACCGGCGGATCTACCTGCTCGGGCGCGAGCTCGCCGACGTCGTGCTGGTGGGCTCGGCGACCGTGCTGGCCGAGGGGTACCGGGGTGCGAAGCGCACCAGGCCGTTGCCGATCGCCGTCGTGACGGCGCGCGGGTCGCTGACGCCGGACCTGCCGCTGTTCACCGACACCGCCGTGCCGCCGATCGTGATCACCACCGAGGCCGCCCGGATGCCCGCGCTGCCCGCCGACGTGGTCGTCGCCGGGGAGACCGAGGTGGACCTGGGCGTCGCGGTGGCCGAGCTCGCGGCACGAGGACTGCACCGGATCGACCTCGAGGGCGGGCCTCGGCTGTTCGGGTCGATGGTGGCCGCCGGCCTGGTGGACGCGCTCAACCTGACGGTGGCGCCCCTGCTCGCGGTGGGCGACTCTTCGCGGATCGCGCACGGTCCGGTGATCCCGCCCGTGGCCCTCTCGCTGGTGTCGGTGCTGCGCGCGGACGACGTGCTGTTGCTGCGGTATCAGCGGCAGAATTCCAGCTGAAGAGGCAGGATGTGCGCGTGGACCTACCGCTGACACCGCCGCTGCAGCCGATGCTCGCCACCGCGGTGGACGGGATCCCGGACGACGCGAACCTGTTCTTCGAACCGAAGTGGGACGGGTTCCGCTGCGTGGTGTTCCGCTCCGGCGACGAGGTGTTGCTGCAGTCGCGCAGCGGCAAGCCGCTCAACCGCTACTTCCCCGAGGTCGTCGCCTCGATGCTGGACGTGCTGCCCGACCGGGTGGTCGTCGACGGCGAGCTGGTGGTCGCGAAGAACGACGAGCTGGACTTCGACGCGTTGTCCGAGCGCATCCACCCGGCCGCCTCGCGGGTGACGATGCTGTCGGAGTCGACGCCGGCCACGTTCGTCGCCTTCGACCTGCTCGCGCTGGGGTCCGAGGTGCTGCTGGAGTCGCCGACCGTCGCGCGGCGCGAGGCGTTGCTGGAGCTGCCCGGGTTGAACGTGACGCCCGCGACGACGTCCGTCGAGACGGCGCGGCAGTGGTTCACGCTGTTCGAGGGCGCCGGGCTGGACGGCGTGATGGGCAAGCCGTCGGACGGCCCGTACACGCCGGGCAAGCGTTCGATGATCAAGGTGAAGCACGCCCGCACCGCCGACGTCGTGCTCGCCGGGTTGCGCTGGCACAAGGACACCGAGCCCGGCACGGCGGTCGGCTCGTTGCTGCTCGGCGTCTACGACTCGGACGACCTGCTGCACCACATCGGCGTCTGCGGGTCGTTCAAGGCGGCCGAACGCAGGGAGCTGGCGGCCGAGCTGGCGCCGTTGATCACCACGGGAGACCACCCGTGGGCGAATCCCGTTCCGGGGCAGCGGATCCCCGGTGAGATCAACCGGTGGCGGGGCAAGCAGGCCGAGTACGTGGCACTGCGTCCCGAGCGGGTGCTGGAGATCCACTACACGCAGACCGAGGGCGAGCAGCCGGTGCGGTTGCGGCACAACGGCCAGTTCGCGCGGTGGCGGCCGGACCGCGAGCCGCTGTCGTGCCGCTACGACCAGCTGGAGATCCCTGCCCGCTACGACGTGGCATCGGTGCTGAAGGGCGAGCTCCGGGCTCGTTAGACGTCCGGCCTGGCCGAGCGCGTCGCACCGATCGACGCGATCACGACACAGCAGACGGCGGCCCATTGCGCCGCCTTGAGGTGCTCGCCGAGCAGCAGCAGACCCGCGACCGCGGCGACCGCCGGTTCCATCGACATCAGGATCCCGAACACGCGCGGCGGCATGCGGCGCAACGCCTCCAGCTCCAGCGAGTACGGGACCACCGACGACATCAGCGCGACCGCGAACCCCGCGGCGAGCACCAGCGGGTCGAGCATCGCCGTGCCGGCCGAGCCGACGCCGAACGGCAGCGCGATCACCGCCCCGACCACCATCGCGAGCGCGAGACCCTTGCCGTCGGTCGTCTGGCTGCCGAGCCTGGCCGTCACCAGGATGTACGCCGCCCAGCACGCGCCCGCGGCCAGCGCGAACAGCACACCCGTCCACAACAGACCGCCCTGCACGCCCGTGAGCAGCACCACGCCGACACCCGCGAGCAACACCCACACACCGTCGATCCAGCGCCGTGAGCCGGCGACGGCCACCGCGAGCGGCCCGAGGAACTCGATCGTGACGGCCGCGCCGAGCGGGATGCGGTCGAGTGCCGCGTAGAAGCAGAGGTTCATCGCCGCGAGCACCGCGCCGTAGGTGGCAATGGTGACGAGGGTGCGGCGGTCGAGCCGGACGGACGGGCGCCAGATCACGACCAGCACCAGTGCGGCCATGACCAGGCGCAACGTCACCGTGCCCGCCGCACCCGCGACCGTGAACAGCTGCTTCGCGAACGCGGCACCGACCTGCACGCTGACGATGCCGAGGAGCACGAGGGCCGTCGGCGGGATGCCACCCATGAGACGAGCGGCGGGAAGCCGATCAGCGTGAGCCATGCCCCCATCCTGACTCACTGGATTCTCACCTGTGCCGTGCGAGGCTCAGCTTCCCGGAGTGTGAACGAGAGTGAGGAAATCTGTGCGTCGCGCTGCCTTGGCCCTACTGGCAGTGAGCGTGCTGACGGCGTGCAGCGCGGGGCCCTCGAACAGGCCGGTGATCGCGGTCAAGGGCGAGGGCGACCAGCCCGTCGACCAGAGCACGCTCGCCGGGCCCCAGCCGGTGCCCCCGCTGAGCGAGTACAAGACGGACTCGCTGCCGTGGTCGCCGTGCAACGAGCAGATGAAGGACCGCTTCGGCGCCGACGCCCCGCAGGGCGACCAGAAGTACGAATGCGCGCGCATGACCACCGTGCTCGACCCGCCGGGACGCCCCGGCCGCGGCACGATCGGCATCGCGCTGACGCGCGTCGGCACCGGCAAGAGCGCGCTGGTCGTCGTCAACGACCCCGGCGGCGAGCCCGGCACGCTGAAGGCCGCGCGGCTCGCGGCGGCGTTGCCGAAGGAAATCCTCAGCACGTTCACGATCATCGGCATGGACCGGCGTGGCACCGGCCGTTCGGACGGCATGGCGTGCGTTCCGCAGGCCACGCGCGCGCAGCTCGTCGAGTACGACCCGGCCGAGACCGAGCAGTCGACCCTCGTGGTCGCCGCGGGCGAGGCGTCGCAGGAGTGCGTGCTCGACCTCGAAGGCCGGCTGACCGCGTTCGACTCGTGGCGCGCGGCCGCCGACCTCGAACGCCTCCGCGACTACCTGGGCACCGACCGCCTCAACGCCATCGGCCTGGGCGAGGGCTCGCGCGTCGTCACGACCTACGCCCAGCGCTACCCGAACCGCATCGGCCGCACCGTCCTCGACGGCGCCCCGGACCCGGCGCTCGACCAGGTGGGCGTCCTCGAGTCCCGCGCCGTCGCGGCGGAGGCGACGTTCGACGCGTTCGCCCGCGACTGCAAGACCCGCGGCTGCGCGCTCGCGAACCCCCGCGAGGACGTCACGGCACTCCTGACCCAGCTGCGAACCGGCCGCGTGCGCGGCGAGTACGTCGACCTGACCCCGGGCTCGGCCCTGAACGCGATCCTGGCTGGCCTGACCGACCGGGCCCGCTGGCCCGCACTCGCCGACGCCCTGGTGAAGGCCCGAGCCGGCGACAGCACGGGCCTGTTCGCCCTGCTCGAACCGCTGGTCAACGACCTGGACGAGAACCCGCCGCGCTTCGACGCGGGCCTGATCATCGGCTGCAACGACACCGCCACCCGCATCCCCCCGGACCGGGTGAAGGCCCTCACCGCCGACTGGCAGTCCAAGCACGCGATGTTCGGCGCCGTGTTCGCCCGCATGCTGTTGCACTGCAACCCGTTCCCGCCGCCCAAGGCCGAGAAGGTGGACGCCCTGAAGAGCGCGCCGCCGATCGTGGTCCTCAGCACGGCCAACGACCTGTCCACCCCCGCGCCCGGCACCGAGCACACGGCGCAGCGGCTGCCGGGGTCGTCGTTGATCGGGTGGCAGGGCAGCGGGCACGGTGCGCTCACCCTGTCGGGGTGCGCGACCACGGCGGTGCGCGACTACCTGATCGACGCGAAGGTGCCGTCGAACGGCACCGTCTGCCCGCCCTGATCGGGCCGCGCGGACAGGGAGCATTCGCGTAGCTCACGACAGGACGGTGCCGTCGAACAGCACCGTTCGCCAACCTTGATCGGGGTGCACCAACGTCGGCGGGAACGGTTCGCGTGACCACGACGCGAAAGCCCCGTCGAACGGCACTTCTGCTCGCCCTGCACCAACGCGGACAGGGAGCCTTTCGCGCAACTCACGACGCGACGACCGCCCGACCTCAGCCGCATGAACGCAGAGGAGGAGCCGTTCGCGTGACCACGACGCGAACAGCTCCCCGCGCGAATCTTCGTGTCAGCAGCTGGAACAGCAGCCGCAGCCGGGCCCCGTGCACCCGGAACAGCACCCACACGTACCCATCAGGGCCTCCCCGTCCTCCAAGCCGGACCTGCGCGGGACATCCGCGCACCTCACGGTCCGCCCCGCCACCAGCCCTGGGAACCCCTCTCACCCGAACGCGTGCGGACAACCACCAGTGCGTCGCAGCACGTGATCGCGCTACGCGCCCAGGTCGGCCAGGGCCTTCTGGGCTGCCTCCAGTTCGGCGCGCAGTTGCTCCACCCGGGCGAGCTGCTGGGCACGCGCCGCGTTCAGCACGCCCTCGACGATCTCGGCGACCTCGGGTGTGAGCAGCTTCGCGGCCTGGGCCACCTGCGCGGGCGGCACCGGTGTCGGCCGGACCGTCCTGCGGGTGCCCTGCAGCACCTCCACGGCCCATTCGCCCTCGCCCGTCGTCACCAGCGTGATCGTGACCTCGGGGAAGGTGCTCTTCGCGGCCTGCTTGCGCGCGGCGGGCTTCGCGGGCGCCTGCTCGGCGGGAGCGGGTGCGGGTTTCGGCTTGGGGGCCGCGGGCTTCACCGGCGCCTCCGGGACGTAGGGGTGGATGACCTCAGTCTCCCGCGGCGGCTCCGGCGGCGCCGGGGGCGGGGTCGCCGGCTTCTTGCGCGGCGGCGGCTTCTCCAGCGTCAACTCGGCCGGGGAGAAGGACATCTCGTCCTTCGAACCCGTGGGCCGGACCTGGATGAAATCACCCTCCGGAGGGTCGATGACGGCCAGCAGCTTCGCCGACCTGCCCTCCTCCATGCCGACCGCGGCCGCTGTGAACCACACCATCGGCTGACTGCCTTCGTCCAACTGCGACCGCAGGTCGACGACGTCCTCCGCCGACAGCCCGCTCTTCTTCGCCATCGCGCTGCCTCCCCGTTCGAACACCTGTGCCCCAGCATGCCCTACACCCCTGACATTTCTGAGCACAGGGTCGACAACAAGATCATCAACGGGCGATGCAGCGCATGAGAGCGCTCTCAGGCCTCTTCTTCGGCCTTCTCGGCGTCTTCGGCTCGCAACTGGTACTCGCACCCGTACTCGACCGCGTACGACAGGTCGTACACGTGCACGATCTTGGGCCCGCCGTGCAGGTGCACGTACGTCACGGTCTGCTTCGGGTCCTCGGGCGTGGACGGCAGCGAATCGACCCTGCCGTCGAGGGGACCGCCGACGTACCGCACTACATATGGCTGGGACATCACGACCTCCTCTCGCGTTCAGCCCAGTCTACGAGGTCGGCCACTGGATCCGTTCCCGATACAGCCGGTTGGCTCACTCACCCCCGAACCACCGCACGGCGAGTTCGTCGAACGAATCCCCCTCGGGCATCTCACGCAGGTACTCGGGCAAGTTGGAGTAGACGTGCAACAGCGCGTAAGCCATCACCCGCCGAGGATCCGGCACCCGCCCGTACGCCTCCACCAACGCCTTCCAGCACTTCGCGTCGCCCTTGGTCACGAACAGCCCGGCACTGGCGAACTCGTACTCGAACGCCCCGCGCATCGCCGGCTCGAAGTCGAACAGCCCGGACAACTTCCCGTTGCGCCACAACAGGTGTGCGCTCATCACCTCGATGTGCAGCAACACCGGCCGCTCGTCACCGAGATCCACCCCGTCGAGGAACGCCGGAATCCGCTCCAGCCACCGCTCGTCCAGCCCGCGCTCGCGTTGCAGCTCAACGCATCTCCGCCGCTGCCCGGCGACGAACGCCGCCCAGTCACCCGGTCCGAGGACCGCGGGCGGCTCGATCACGTGCAGCGCCTTCAGCACCTCCCCGACCCGCGCGCCGACCTCGGCGTCCGGCACCGCGGGCTCCTCGCCGTACAGCCGCGACATCAGCACGTACGCCCAGTCGTCGAGCACCCCGACGCCCTGCAACCGGGGAGTCGGCACCGGCAACCTGCCGTGCAGCGCCTCCATCACGGCGGCCTCGATCGGCGCCTCGCCGTGGTACCGCGGCGGGAACAGCTTCAGCACCAGGTCGTCCCCGACGGCGAAGACGGGCAGCGACCCTTCCTCGAACCGCACCACGTCGCCGTCCAGCCCCAGGCGGTCGCGGTACGACTCGGCGTCCTGCTGCGTCGGCTCCACACCGTGATCATCACCGATCGAGGTGGACGAACGCCACCTCGCGCGCTGTCACTCCTGCTTGCGGGCGCGGGAAGGCTGCACGCGCAGCGGCTCGCCCGGCATCTTCGGGTAGTCAGGCGGGTACGGCATCTCACCGCGCGGATCGGCCGCGTACCACTCCAGCAGCGTCTCGATGCCGAACGCCTCGGAGTCCAGACCGGCGTGCGGGTCGCCGCGCTCCTCCAGGTACTCCGGCACGGTCAGCACGTCGAAGTCGTCGGGGTCCACAGTGGACAGCTCGTCCCACAGCACCGGGGTCGAGACCGTCGCGCGCGGCGTTCCGCGCACCGACCAGGCGGAGGCGATCGTGCGGTCGCGGGCGGCCTGGTTGAAGTCGATGAAGACGCGCTCGCCGCGTTCTTCCTTCCACCAGGCCGAAGTCGCCTGGGAGGGGGCGCGCTTCTCGACCTCGCGGGCCAGTGCGATCACGGCGTGCCGGACGTCGACGAAGTCCCATTCCGGACGAATCCGCACGGCGACGTGGATGCCGCGGCCACCGGAGGTCTTGGGGTAACCGGTCAGGCCCGCGTCGGTCAGCACCTCGCGCAGCACCAGGGCCACGCGGGCGGCGTCGGAGAAGTCGGTGCCCGGCTGCGGGTCCAGGTCGATGCGCAGCTCGTCCGGGTGGTCCACGTCGGGACGGCGCACCGGCCACGGGTGGAAGTCGAACGTGCCGAGGTTCGCGGCCCAGACGATCACGGCCTCGGAGGTCGGGCAGATCTCGTCGGCGGGACGGCCGGACGGGAACTTCACCTGCACGGTCTCGACGTAGTCAGGAGCGCCCTTGGGCACGCGCTTCTGGTAGAACGCCTCGCCCTCGACGCCGTCCACGTAGCGCTTCAGCACGACGGGGCGGTCGCGCAGCACCCGCAGCAGCACTGGCGCCACCGTGCGGTAGTACTCGACCACCTGCCGCTTGGTGATGCCCCGCGCGGGGAAGTACGGCTTGTCCGGGTTGGACACCCGCACCAGCTGGTCACCGACCTCGAGCTCGATCGCCTTGGAAGCCACGGCAGAACACTAAAGGCCACGCACGAACGCCGCGAGCGCCAGCTCGAAGCTGTCGCGGTCGAGTTCGCGGGCGACGCCGGGGAGCAGGTGGGCGCGGTCGAGGTGCGGGTAGCGGTCGGTGTAGTCCGCGGGATCGGACGAGAAGCCGCTGGAGAACGAGCTCAGGGCCGAGCCGAACACGATGTACATCAGGCCCGCGGCGATCATCGTGGCCTCGCGGCGTGACCAGCCGGCGTCGACCAGGGCGCCGTGCAGCAGGTCGAGGCGCTGGAGCGACTCCTCGCGGCCGGCCGGGCCGTAGGCGAGGAACGGAACGATGTTCGGGTGTGACGACAACGCCGCACGGTAGGAGCGCGCGCATCGGATCAGGCCCTCGCGCCAGTCGACCGCGAAGCCCGAGACGTCGACGGTCGACAAGATCGACGAGGCGATGTCGTTCAGCAGCTGGTCCTTGGTGCGGACGTGCCCGTACAGCGACGCGGCCTGCACGCCCAGCTCTGCGGCGAGCTTGCGCATGGACAGGCCGTCGAGGCCGTCTCGATCGATGATGGCCAGGGCCACCGACCTGATCCGGTCGGTGCTCAGCAGAGGGGTGCTCGGCCGGGGCATGTGAGTTAACCTAACACTGTTCGGTTAGTCGGGAGGGCCTGTGGATCTAACGCTTTCGGACGAACACCGGCAGCTCAGGGAGCTGGCCCGGCGGTTCACCGACGAACGCATCGTCCCCCATGCCACGCGCTGGGACCGCGACGAGGCCATCGACAGGGAACTGGTCCCCGCGCTCGGCGAGGTCGGGTTCCTCGGGCTCGGGATCGACGAGCGCTACGGCGGCTCCGGCGGCGACAACCTCGCCTACTGCCTGGTCCTCGAGGAGATCGCCCGCGGCGACAGCGCGGTCCGCGGCATCATCTCCGTCTCGCTCGGGCTGGTCGCGAAGTCGATCGCCCAGCACGGCACGGAGGAGCAGAAACAACGCTGGTTGCCTGGTCTGACCGCGGGCACCCAGGTCGGCTGCTTCGCCCTCACCGAACCCGGCACCGGCAGCGACGCGGGCAGCCTCGTCACCAAGGCCACCAGGACGGACGACGGCTACCGGATCAACGGCCGCAAGGTCTTCATCACCAACGGCACGTGGGCCGACGTCGCGCTCGTGTTCGCCCGCACCGGCGGGCCGGGCCCGAAGGGCATCAGCGCCTTCCTGGTCCCCACCGACTCGAAGGGCTTCGAGGCCACCGAGATCAAGGGCAAGCTCGGCATGCGCGGCCAGGCCACCGCCGAGATCACCCTCGACGACGTCGACGTGCCGCAGGACGCCCTGCTCAGCACTGAGGGCTTCAAGCTCGCGATGGGCTCGCTCGACAAGGGCCGCATGTCGGTCGCGGCGGGCTGCGTCGGTGCCGCGCGGGGCGCACTGGAGGCCGCACTCGAGTACGCCGGGCAACGCGAGCAGTTCGGCAAGCCCATCGCGGGCTTCCAGCTCGTCCAGGAGCTCCTCGCGGACATGGCCGTGGAGACCGACGCCGCGAGGCTCCTGACGTGGCGCGTCGCCGACCTGGCCGACCGCGGCGAGCCGTTCCGCACCGAGGCGAGCATGGCCAAGCTCTTCGCCAGCGAGGCGGCGGTCAAGGTCGCCAACAACGCCATCCAGGTCTTCGGCGGCTACGGCTACATCGACGAGTACCCGGTGGGCAAGTACCTGCGGGACGCCCGTGTCACCACCCTCTACGAGGGCACCAGCCAGATCCAGAAACTGCTCATCGGTCGCGCGCTGACGGGCATCAACGCGTTCGCCTGAAAGGAAAGAAATGGACTTCACGCTCGACGAGGAGCAGAAGGAGATCCGCGACTGGGTGCGGACCTTCGTGCGCAAGGAGATCATCCCGCTGGAGCCCGAGGTGCTGCGCCGCGAACGCGCGGGCCAGCCGGGTCTCGCGCGGGACGAGCTGAAGGAGCTGCAGGACAAGGCCAAGCAGGCCGGGTTCTTCGGTGTCCTCACGCCGCAGGAGTACGGCGGCATGGGCCTCGGCGCCGTGATGACCGCGCTCCTCGAGGCCGAGCTGGGCCGCAGCTTCGTCCCGTTCCGCTTCGGCGGCTACGCGGACAACATCCTGTTCCACGGCAACGAGGAGCAGAAGCAGCGCTACCTGCTGCCGACGATCTCCGGCGAACGCGTGTCGTGCTTCGCGATCACCGAGCCCGGCGCCGGCAGCGACGCCAAGGCCATCCGCACGTCCGCCGTGAGGGACGGCGACGAGTGGGTCATCAACGGCGAGAAGACGTTCATCACGCAGGGCAACGAGGCCGACTTCGTGATGGTGTTCGCGGTGACGGACAAGGAGAAGGGCGCCGACGGCGGCGTCACGTGCTTCCTGGTCGACCGCGACATGGGCTGGAAGTCCGAGCCCATCCCGACGATGGGCCAGTGGGGTCCGGCGGCGCTCGTGTTCGACAACGTCCGCGTGCCGCACGAGAACATCCTGGGCGAGGAGGGCAAGGGCTTCCACCTCGCGATGCAGTGGATCGGCCAGGGCCGCTACCTGCTGCCCGCCCGCGCGCTCGGCAGCGTCGAGCGGCTGGTCGAGATGGCGATCGAGCAGGCCAAGAACCGCGTCACGTTCGGGCAGCCCATCGCCGAGTACCAGGCCATCCAGTGGATGATCGCCGACTCCGCGGTCGAGATCGAGGCACTGCGCTGGCTCGTGCTGCACGCCGCGTGGCTCGTCGACCAGAAGCAGGACTCGCGGCAGGCGCAGTCGATCGCGAAGCTCTACGGCGGCATCAAGGCCAACGAGATCGTCGACCGCGTGCTGCAGATCCACGGCGGCATGGGCTACACCCGTGAGCTGCCGATCGAGCGCTGGTACCGCGAACTGCGGCTGCTGCGCATCTACGAGGGCACCGACGAGATCCAGCGCCGCACGATCGCCCGCAACCTCCTCAAGGGTCACGCGAACATCCGCGGCACGCTCGGATAGCCCTATGTTGGGGTGATGCTCAGCCACGACATCCTCGGCGTCGTCGAACGACAGGTCCGCACCTGGTCGGCCGGCGACGCCGGGGTGTACGCGGCGGCGGTCGGCGGCTACTCCCCCGCGTTCGCCATCCCGTTGTTGCAGCAGGGCGGCCCGCAACTCGGCCTGACCGGCGCCGACATGACCCAGGTCCTGCACGCCGAGCAGTCGTTGTGGTTGCACGGCCCACTCCCTTCGCACGGTTCCACGGTCGTCACCAAGACCGTCACCGACATCTACGACAAGGGCTCCGGGGCGCTCGTGGTCAGCACCTGGGAGTCGGAGCACGCGAGAACGCGGTCGTCGTGCTTCGTCAAGGGTGAAGGCGGCTTCGGCGGTGAACGCGGTGAGACGCGCGAGTTCACCGTCCCGAGCACCGCTCCCGAGGTCGGCCTCTTCCAGACGACCGGGGACCAGGCCCTGCGGTACCGCGAGACCGGCGACGTGAACCCGATGCACCACGACGCCGGGTTCGCGCGGCGGGCCGGGTTCGCGCAGCCCATCCTGCACGGCCTGTGCACGCTCGGGATCACCGTGCGCGGCCTGGACTTCACCGAGCTGCACGCCCGCTTCACCGCGCCCGTGACGCCCGGCGACGAGCTCCGGATCGAACGCTGGCCGACCGGCGAGTTCCGCACGTTCGCGAACGACCGGCAGGTTCTGCTCGGATCGGTTCGGTTTTCCGAAGTGGACAGCCGCTGAAAGCTCGCACGATCGAGTCATGAGTAGTGCCCTGGCAACCGTGGACTCCGGAATCGAACCGGTGCGCGTGGCGGTGGAGTCCCGTGACCTGATCAGCGCGGCCGGCGTGACGCACCTGTTGAAGAACTCACCACGCGTGCGGGTGGTCCAGGACCGCTCGGACGCACATGTGCTGCTGGCCCTGGTGAACGAGCTGTGCGCGCAGCAGGCCGCACGGCTGAGGGCCTGCGGTTCGCCCAAGATCGTCGTGATCGCGGCCCGGGTGCACGACCTCACCCCGTCGATCGCGGCCCAGGCCGGGCTGGCGGTTCCGCTGCGGCGGGCGGACGTCAACGCCGAACGGCTGATCAAGCTCCTCGTCGGCGGCCACGCGGTGCAGGACCGCTCGCCGGTGCTGAACGACCGCGACCTGCAGCTGCTGAAGCTGCTGGCCGACGGCGCGACGATCGCGGAGGTCGCCGCGCGGCTGTTCTGCTCGGAGCGGACCGTGAAGTACGCGCTGCACCAGTTGCTGGAACGGTTCGGGCTGCGCAACCGGGTGCACGCGGTGGCGTGGGCGTTGCGTTCCGGCTTGCTCTAGGCCCTGTCCTGCAAGTCCGTTCGATGAGAGTCACGGTCGAGAGTCCCGGAGGCGGTGCCGCCGCAATGCCCTCATACCGGGCGTATTCGGGCTTTGCGGCGGTGCCGCCTCCGGGGCCCTCGACCGCGACTATCGCGAATGAGACTTGCAGGACAGGGCCTAGGCCGTTCCGAAGACGGAGGAGAGCTGCACCCGCCTGCTGATGCCCACTTTGCGGTAGACGCGGGTGAGGTGCAGCTCGACCGCCCGTTGCGTGACGTTGAACCGCGCCGCGATCGATCGGTTCGTCTCGCCTTCCAGCACCAGCAAGACGATTCGCGACTCGTGCGGCGTCAGCCGGTCCCACGCCGCCCCGCGCGGCGGGCGGTGCTCCCGGCCCAGCGCCGCCCGCGCCTGGTCCGCCAGCTCGGCCGCCCCGGCGCGTTCGGCGTCGGCCAGCGCGGCACGGGCGGTGCCGAGCGCGAGGTGCATGCGAGCGCGCTGGTGCAGCAACAGCACGCACGTCCAGACCGGCGGCAGCGTTCCCGTGTAACCGAGCCGCACCAGCATCTCCCGTGCCTCGCCAGGACGGCCGGCGTCCGCACAGGACGCGACGAACGCCGCCGCGCCCAGCGCCACGCAGCCCCGAAGCGGTGACGCCTGGGCGAGTTCGCGCATCAGCCGGGAGACCTCGGCGTGGGCGCCGCCGGCCCGATGCGCCCACATCTCCAACGCGGTCAGCCAGTCCCGTTCCGCGCCGACGAGCCGGACCCGCAGCTGTGGCGCGAGATCCAGCACGACCCGTTCGGAACCCCGGCGCAGCAGGCCGAGTCCGGCGAGAGCCAGCGGAACGATCAGCGGCCCGCTCTCGGGGAGGTCCCGCAGAGCCCGTTCGGGATCCTCCGGCACGACAGGTGCGGCCGAGTGGCCGAGCAGGTCCTCGTCGCACTGCCAGTCGAGCACCACCGCGTCGAACCACTCCCCCGCAGCGGGCCGCTGCCGGGCGAGTTCGTCGGCGCGGGGCGCGATGCCGCAACGCAGGTGGAGCTCCGCCATCGCCACGGCCACGTGCTCGGCGATCTCCCCCTCCACCGGCTCGCGCAGAGCGGCGCGCAGGCACCTCACCGCCTGCTCCGGCCGCCCCGCCGCCTGGTGCAGCCGTGCGGCCCCGTGCAGCAGCGGCGCCACCCACCGCGCCCCGACAGGTTCCGCGCAGGCCACCACGTGCTCGGCGACGGCGACCGGCGGATCGCACCGCCGATGCGTGACCTCGGCGGCCGTGCGGTGCAGGGACTCACGTGACTCCGGCGTCATCTCGTGCCGGATCGCATGGCTCAGCGCCGGTGACCGGACGCGCATCGGGTCGCCGTCGGCGAGACGCGCGTCGACAAGGCGTTCGAACGCGGCCAAGGTGCGGAACGACCCCATTCCGGCGACCTCGCACAGCACGTCGAGGGACGCGCTGCCCAGCACCGCCAGCGCACGGGCGACCGCGACCGCGTCGGCGTCCAGCACCTCCCAGTTCCGGCGCACGGCCCGCAGCAGACGCGGCAGCCGCACGCCGGGAAGCACGGCGCGCAACGAGGACAGGTCCGTGACCACGTCCAGGACGTCGCTCAGCACGCCGGGAGCCCCGCCGCTGTACTCCAGGCACAACGCGGCCAGCTCCGGCGGGACCTCGGTGTCGAAGCGCCGCCGGATCATCTCCGCGACCGCCTCGGCGTCGATCGGCCGCAACGGCACCCGCACGGCGTCCACGACCGCCAGGACGTCCGGATCGCAGTCGCCCGCGAGCACCACCGCGCCCCGGAAACGCGCCAGCCGGTCGGCCTCCTCCGCGCACAGCCGCTCGGCGTCGTCGACCACCAGCACCGTGTGGCTGTCGACCCCGCTCAACGCCCGCAATCCGCGAACAGGCCGCAACCCGCTGCGCACCGCGATTGAAGAAGCAACGGACAGCAATGCGCTTTTGCCCATACCAGTTGCACCATGCACAACGCACGAGCGAGCGCCACCGCTCAGCGCCTCCGTCAGGACGGCGATCTCCCGCTCACGTCCGACGAGCAGGCCACCCGCCCTGCGCACGGCGGTGCCCACGAGACCGGGGCTGAGCGGGGCGACCATGTCAACCAGCAAATCGCGGGCCGATCCGCAGGACCATGCAGAAGCACCGGCAGAAGTTCCGCAGGTCTGCCCCTTCGCACAACATCGGGTGCCGGAGCACCCGCCGGGAACGCGAAAACCATTCGACCAATCAATTGGTGATGACAACGACTCGTCGTGAACCAATTCGCTGCCCATTACGTGATTCCTTGTGTACACCTCACGAACACCTCTAGGAGTTCCGATGCGGGTCGCGTCACGCACCGTCTTCGACTTCGTCCGGCCGAACGGCTCCACCGCGCCGGTCGAGACCGAGCTGCTCTACCGGTCGGAGGACCCGTTCGCCGTGACGATGAGGTTCCGCGCGGGCGGCTCGGTCGCCACCTGGGTCATGGGCAGGGACCTGCTCGCCGAGGGCATGAGCAGGAGAGCGGGTGACGGCGACGTGCGGTTGCGGCCGCATTCGAGCCGGGTGCTGGTGCTGGAGCTCGTCTCCGACCGGCACATGACGGTCTTCCGGGTGCCGGCGGGCACGCTGCGCAAGTTCCTCGCCGCGACCGACCGGCTGGTGCCGCGCGGCACGGAGCACTTCGACGCCGACGCGTTCCTGAGCACCGTCCTACGCTGAGAGTCCGAGCACTTCCGCGAGGTCGTGCTGCAGCCTGGTCATGCCGGGCGACTCGTAGCCCTCGCTCTCGGCCAGCGCACGCACCCGGTGCCGGACGGCGGCGTCGTGGTCGCCGACGCGGTCGCAGAGCCCGGCGATCTCCATCAGCACGGCCACCTTGGCCTCCGGGTCGGACAGCGACTCCACCGCGCCGGCCAGCTGGTCCCGCGCCTCGGTGAACCGCCCGGCGGCGGCCAGCGCGCGGCCACGGGTGTGCCTGGCCATCGACAGCAGGTTCGCCGCGCCCCGTCCGAGGAGCTCCTCGGCGTGCGCCACCACGCTCAGCGCCTCGTCGTGCTCGCCCGCCTCGACGAGGGCGTCCGCCAGGCGGAGCGTCAGCTGGGCGGCGTTCTCCAGCGCCACGCCGCGCTCGTCCCCTCGCAGCGCGCGTTCCTGCTCGACGCACGCCCTGTGCGTTTCGACGGCCTCTGGGAGCCGGCCTTGCCGTTGCAGCAGAACACCGGAGAACGACAGCGCGATCACGACGTCCATCGGCCGGCCCGCCTCCCGGAACAGCTCGGCGGCCTGCCTGGCGTGGACGACGCCGTCCGCCTGGGTGCCGTCGCGGTTCGCGATGCCCGCCCGGTAGTAGTGCGCCCAGGCCCTCTCCGTCAGCGAGCCGCACTCCCGCGCCGCCCGCAACGCCTCGTGGTGCCACCGCTTGGCCATCGGGATGTTCGTGTGCCGCGCGATGTAGACCCAGCACACGAAGTTGAGCTGCTGGGCCCGCTGCCGCAGCTCCCCCAGCGCCGTGGCGGCACCGACGCCCGCCGTGTAGACCTCCCGCCACAGCTCGCCCGTGCCGCGGTGGTCCGAGTACCAGTGCATCGACCGCGCGAGCGCCAGCACCTGCTCGTGCGCGCCGTCGGCGACCGCCTCGCGGAACGCGCCACGCCAGTTCGCGAGCTCCCCGGACAGCCAGCGGTTCGCACCGGCCAGGTCGGCGGCGCCCTGGTCGTCCGGCAGGAACGCCGACGCGTGCCTCGTCGCGGTGGCCAGCAACCAGTCACGCGTGCGCAGGCGGTGTGCCTCCACGTCGGGCTCGTCGCTGTGCAGCCGCTCGCGCGCGTAGTCGCGGATCAGGTCGTGGAACGAGTACCGGCCGGGAACGCCAGCGCGGAGCAGGCTCGCGTCCACGAGCTCCTCCAGCAACGCCTCGGCGTCGCCGGTCCCGGCCGCCACGGCGGCGAGTTCGACGGACGTGTCCGGGCCGTGGACCAGCGCGAGCCGGCGGAAAAGGGTCGCCGTTCCGGGTGCGAGCAGACGGTAGGACAGCTCGAAGGCGGTGCGGACCTGGACGTCGCCGGTCGCGAGGACATCGAGCCGTGCGCGTTCGTCGGACAGCTGATCGGCGAGGTGCCGCAACGACGACGTGGTGCGGCCGGCGATGGCGAGCGCCAGCGGCACCCCTCCGCACAGCGCCGCGACCCGGTCCGCCGACTCCAGGTCGGCCGCGATCCGGCCGGCGCCCGCGGTCACGGCGAGCAGTGCGACGGCGCCGTCGTGCCGCAGCGGGCCGAGGTCGACCCGCGCGCGGCTGTTCAGACCCGCCAGCACGTTGCGGCTGGTCACGACCACGAGCGAGCCGGGGCTGGCGGCGAGCAGCGGCCGGATCTGGGCCTCGTTCGCGGCGTTGTCGAGCACGAGCAGCACGGTCCGTTCGCGCAGCAGCGAGCGGTAGAGGCGGAGGCTGTCATTCGGATCGGACGACATCTTGGCGTCCGGCACGCCGAACGCCCGCAGCAGCCGCACGATGGCGCGCTCCGCCGACAGCGGCGACGGGTCCATGCCGCGCAGGTCGAGGTGCAGGCAGCCGTCGGGGAACCGACCGGCGAACCGGTGCGCCGCGTCCACCGCGAGAGAGGTCTTCCCCACGCCGGGAGGGCCGTGCACGACCACGACCTCCAGCACGGACGACGCCGCCGCACGGCTGATGTGGTCGGCTATCTGCTGCTGCTCGGCTTCACGGCCGATGAGCGTTTCGGCGGCGGGTGGCGTGCAGTCCGTGCGTTCGGGACGTGGTTGCGCGGCCTCTGACGACCGTGCGAGCGCCACAAATCCCTCAGCCTCTTCGTTGCGCAGACCCAGTCCGCTCACCAGCAGGTCGACGGTCTGGGCCTGCGGGGTGTGCACGCGGCCGCGTTCGAGGTCGCTCAGCGTGCGGACACCCAGGCCGGTGCGGGCGGCGAGGTCCTCCTGGGTGAGTCCCCTGCGGCGCCGGTAGAAGCGCAGGAACTCGCTGAAGGTGGTCGCCCGCATTCCCTCACCCCCCGGACAGGCACTTCCGCACCTCGGCGGCGATCTCGCGCGTCGCGTCCGTGTCCCACCGTTCGCACGCCGCGAGCGAGTCTCGCAGATGATCTCGGTACGCGCTGTGGTCGCCCCGTGACTCGGCGTTGTGAGCGAGGTCTCGCAGGATCTCGATCTCGCCCATGCCGTCGCCCAGCGCGCGGAACCTCGCGAGCGCCTGGTCCAGGTCCTCGTCCGACTCGGCGAGGCGGCCCGCCGCGCGGTGGGCCAGGCCGCGGTGCCACAACGTAGTGGCGAGCCAGGACGCCATCCGGGCGCGCCGGTAGACGGCCTCGGCCTCGGTGAGCGCCTCGACGGCGTCGTCCGGCCTGTCGACGTCTATCAACGCGAGGCCGAGCCATCCGAGCGTGCGACCCAGTGCGGAGAGTTCGTAGATGGTGTTGGCGTAGGCGCGCTGTTCCTTCGCCACTTCTTCGTGGGCCGTCACGGCGGCGATGGGACGGTTCATCGACCGCCACAGCACGCCGAGCACGGACCGTGCGTAGTGCTCGTCCATCGGCTCCCGCATCGAGTCGATCGCCTGGAGGCACACGCGTTCGGCCTCGTCGAACTCACCGAGCCCGCTGTGCGCGGCCGACGCGATCAGCCACACCCAGCCGAGGTGCCCGGTCTCCCCCGAAACCTCGGCGATCCAGGCCGCGCCGGTCAGCACCTCCAGCGCCGGTCCCGGCCGGTGCGCGACGTCGAACAGCACCCAGCCGAGCTGGCCGCGCACCACGATCTCCTGCCACGGTTCGCGCGCGGAGGCCAGCGCGAGGCGGTAGACGCGTTCCCAGACCAGGCCCGGTTCGATGGCCGCGTAGTGCGACACGGCGATCACCGCGCGCGTCACGTCCTCGTGCAGCCCCCTGGCCTGCGCCCGTTCGACGATCTCGGGCAGCAGGTCGCGGTGCTCGTCCAGCCAGCGCCGTCCCGTGGCGACGTCGGGGAAGGCCCTGCGCCGCGGGCTCACCCGCCGGGCGTCGCCCGTCTGTCCGAAGAGGACTCCGGCGGCCACGGTGGTCTCCAGGAGCCAAGCGAGCATCCTGCGGTCCGCGTCGTCGTCGGAGGCGTCGACCAGGCCGGTGGCGAACGTCCGCACGAGGCCGTGGATCGCGTAGCCGCGGTCGTCAGGGTCTAGGAGGCTGACGTCGGTGAGGTCCTCCAGCGCCTGTTCGGCCTTCTCAACGGTGATGCCGGCCAGTTCGGCCGCGAGCTCAGGAACGACGTGAGTGCCGACGAGCAGCCCGAGCCGCCGGAACACCAGCCGCGCGGTCTCCGGCAGGTGCGCGAGCGACACCTCGAACGCGCCGCGCACGTCCAGGTCGCCCGCGGTGAGCGCGGCCAGGCGGCGTTCCTCGATCTGCTCCACGAGGTGGCGGAGAGGCCAGCGCGGGCGACTGGCGAGCCGGTTGCCCGCGATCCGGAGCGCGAGCGGCGACGTCCCGCAGAGCCGGACGAGTTCCCGTGCTGTCGCGGGATCGGCCTCGACGCGCTGCGCGCCGATGATCGACGAGAGCAGCTCGACGGCGCACGGTTCGGTGAGGCCGCCGAGCCGGATCCACGTCGCGCCCGCCAGTCCGGCGAGCCGATGCCGGGACGTGACGATCGTGAGGCAGCCCGGATCCGCTCTCAATGTGCGGACTTCCTCCTCCGTGCTCGCACCGTCGAGCACGAGCAGAAGGCGTTTGCCCGCGAGCAACGACCGGTAGAGCCGCGTCTGGCCGTGCACGTCCTCTGGCACGTGTTCGGCGGGCACTCCGAGGTCTTTGAGCAACCGTTGAAGGGGCTGTGCGGAGCCCTCCAGTTCGATGAGCAGCTGACCGTCCGGAAAGCGGCCCTCCAGCAGATGGGCGGCCCTCACGGCGAGGCTCGTCTTACCGGTACCCGCGGCCCCGTGCAGCACCACGAGTCCGTTGGGCATGTGGGAGATGGCGTCGAGTTCGGCGTCACGGCCGACGAGGTCCGCCACGTACATCGGGAGCGACCAGACCGGGCTGGTGAGCGCGACCCGGCCGGTCCTGGCGAGCCGGCGCAGTTCGGCCTGGTCGCTCTCGTCCAGTTCCAGCGCGTCGACCAGGGCCTCGGTCGTGCGGCGCTGCGGGGAACGGGCGCGGCCGCGTTCCATGTCGCTGATCGCGCGGACGCTCACCCCGGACCGCTCGCTGAGCTCCTCCTGGCTGAGCCCGGCGTTCTTGCGGTGCCGCAGGAGCCGGGCGCCGAACGTCATGGCACAAAAGCTAGTGGTGCGGCTCGGAAAATGGCTGGGTAATTCACGCTCAGCAGGGCGCCTCGCACCCGTCTGACCGCGAATTCGCCCGGCAACTTTCCAAGCCACACCACTAGTGGGTCAAGCTCGTGATCATCTGCGCGCACACGCGGGAGAGGTGCCGGCGCATCACGGTCGCCGCCCTGGCCGCGTCGCCGTCCGCGATCGCCTGGACGAGCTCGTCGTGGTCGTCCAGCGAAGCGTGCTGGTGCGGCGGGTCGTCGTCCAACGCGCTGCGCAGCAGCACCACTCGTTGCTGCACGAGCCGCACCTGCTCGGCGATGTACGGGCTGCGGGCGGCCTCGATCAACGCCTGGTGGAACGCGAGGTCCAGCCGGTACGGGAACGGCTGCCCCGCCTTGTAGTTGCGCCGGCTCTCCGCGCACACGTCCTGCAGCCGCACGAGGTCGACGTCGGTCCGCCGCGATGCCGCCAGTTCCGCCGCAGCGCACTCCAGCGCGGTGCGCAGCTCGAACAACGCCCTGACGTCCTCGGGGCTGGCGTCGGGCACGAACGCGCCGCGGTGCGGGACCAGCGTCAGCAGACCCTCGGAGGCCAGGTGCCGGATCGCCTCGCGCAACGGCCCGCGGCTGATGCCGAGCTTCTGCGCCACCTCGACCTCGTTGACCCGGGAGCCCGTCGGGATCTCCCCGGTGAGCACCTGCTCGCGCAGCACGTCCACGGCCTGCCCGGCCAGGCTGAGGTGCAGTGGGGCCGGAGGTGTCACCTTCGTCTCCTGATCTGGACGGCACCGGCCGTCCTCCCGCTAAAATAGCGAACGTGTCAACTGTCGACAGTTGGCAGTTTCACCGATGAGGCTGGAGGGGCGACATGGCACACGAAGTGGTGGCTGAGGTCTGGCGGGGCGACTTCCTCGAGTCGGTGCACCACGGCACCGTCGTCGCCACCGGTGCCTCCGGTGACGCGGTCCTGTCCATCGGCCGTCCCGGCGACGTCGCGTTCCCGCGTTCGTCGAACAAGCCCTTGCAGGCCCTCGCGATGCTGCGCGGCGGTCTCGACCTCGACGGCGAGCTGCTCGCCCTGGCCTGTGCCTCGCACTCGGGCGAGGACTTCCACGTCGCCGGCGCCCTGCGGATCCTGGCCTCGGCCGGTCTCGGCGAGGACGCCCTGCAGTGCACCCCCGACCTCCCGCTCGGCGAGCAGGCGCGCGCCCGGCACCTCGCGCAGGGCCTCGCGCCCGCCCCGAAGTACATGAACTGCTCCGGCAAGCACGCCGCCATGCTCGCCACCTGCGTCGTCAACGGCTGGTCCACCCACGACTACCTGGACCCGGCGCACCCGTTGCAGGTCGCGACCCGCCTCACGATCGAGGACGTGGCCGGCGAGCCCGTCGCCCAGGTCGGCGTGGACGGCTGCGGCGCCCCGATCTTCGCCATCAGCCTCACCGGCCTCGCCCGCGCGTTCGGCCGCCTCGCCAGCGCCCCCGAAGGCACCCTCGAACACCGCGTCGCCACCGCCATGAGCACCTACCCGCAGTGGGTCGGCGGCACCGGCCGCGACGTCACCGCGCTCATGGACGCCCTGCCCGGCGTCATCGCCAAGGACGGCGCCGAGGGCGTCTACGCGGTCGGCCTGCCCACCGGCGAGGGCGTGGCGCTGAAGATCGCGGACGGTTCTTCGCGCGCCCGTGCGGTCGTCATCGTCGCGGTGCTCAAGCGGCTCGGGGTCGACGTGAGCAAGCTCGAGGACCTCGCCACGGTGCCGGTTCTCGGGCACGGCCGCGCGGTCGGCGCGGTCCGGCCGGCGCTCGCGCTGGCGAGTTGACGCCCCGCCGCCCGTGAACGGCCGCCAGGCCCTGATCCCGCACCCCAGCCACTAAGCTGGGGTTTATGGGCGATTCGAAGGACGAGGACGAGAAGTTCCAGGAGGAGCTGATCGGTCTCGACCCACACGACCCCGAGACGAAGGCGTTCGCCGACCATCTCGACAAGATGCAGCGGCAACGCCCGGGCTACACCGTCGAGGGCTACCTGGAAGGCGTGCAGGACTTCGCCGACTCGGCGAACCGCACGACAGGCCACCAGCGGCTCGTCGCCGTCATCGTCGTCGGGCTCATCCTGCTGGGCGTGCTGCTCACGGTCTGGTTCGCACTGGGCGACATCCTCGCCATCATCTTCTGAGCCGGACGTCTCCTGGCCGCGAACGAGAACGACACCTTAACGGGGCCTTACGGCGCCGCCCCTCACAGCGCCGCCGGGAAGCCCTGAGGGCACGCCGGAGTTATAAAGAGACATGGAACCTGTTGTCGGCGCCACCCCCAAAGTCGTGCGTTCCGAAGAGGAATGGCGCGCCCAGCTCAACCCCGCCGAGTTCGCGGTGCTGCGGCAGGCGGGCACCGAGCGTCCGTGGACCGGTGAGTACACCGAGACCAAGACCGAGGGCCTCTACGAGTGCCGGGCCTGCGGGGCCGAACTCTTCCGCAGTGACACCAAGTTCGACTCGCACTGCGGCTGGCCGTCGTTCTTCTCGCCACTGGCCGGGGACGCGGTCATCCTGCGTGAGGACCGCGCGCTCGGCATGAAGCGCGTGGAGGTGCTCTGCGCCACATGCCACAGCCACCTCGGGCATGTTTTCGAGGGCGAGGGGTACCCCACCCCGACGGATCAGCGGTACTGCATCAACTCCATCTCCTTGAAACTCGTTCCGTCCGAATAGGAGACTGAGCTCAGTCCGGGTCGCAAGGAACCGGACGGACCTGGGAGGCACCATGATCTTCCGCACCGCTCTGCGTGGCACTGACGGCGAAGGCTCCGGCGGAGTCGACGGCGGCTCGTCCAGCTAGGCCCTGTCCTGCAAGTCCGTTCGATGAGAGTCACGGTCGAGAGACCCGGAGGCGGTGCCGCCGCATGGCCCTCATACCGGGCGTATTCGGGCCTTGCGGCGGTGCCGTCTCCGGGGCCCTCGGCCGCGACTATCGCGGACGAGGCTTGCAGGACAGGGCCTAGCCACAGGCAAGAAGCAGAGGCAGAAGGCCGGCAACCCTAAGGCTTCGTCAACAAGCCTTGTGGGGCTGTGGCGCGGACCACACCATTGACTCACCGAAGCACTTTCGGGGCAGTCAGGGGGTGGGTCGAATGCCAAGGCCTTGGGGATTGTCCGGACCGGAGTTCCTTCAGCTGTACTGGATCGGGCTGGCACTGGCGGTGCTGGTCGCGATCGTCGTCCGGGTACGCGTGCGGGCGGGTCGGAGCACCCAGCCCGTGCGCTCTCTCGACATGGACGAGCTCGCATATCTTGCGGGCGGTCCAAGGCGCGTGGTCGAAACGGCCGTCGCGCGCCTGCTCACCGCGGGTGAGCTCAGGACTTCACGGCGTGGCACCGTTCAGGCCACGTCCACCACGCAGTCGCTCAACCCGGTGGACCGCGCCGTGGTCACCGACTGCCAGCGCTACACCAACCGCACGGTCAACCTGATGATCCCGGCCGTCTCGGCGGAACCCGTGGTCACGGGGATCGGCCGGCGCCTCGAGGACATGGGCCTCCTGGTCGACCCGGACGTCGCGAAAAGCGCGGTGCGCAAGGGATCCATCGCCCTCTGGGTGCTCCTCGCGATCGGGGTCGCGCGCTGGGTCAACGGCATCATGGTCGACGCACCCGTCGGCTGGCTCACGCTGCAGCTCGTCCTCACCGGCCTGCTGATCCTGCTCCTCACCCGCCGCGGCAAGAAGGTCGTGCGCACCAGCAAGGGCAACGAGGTTCTCGCCGACGCCCGCCGCACGAGCACCAGGGCGGCGGGAAGCGTGGACGAGGTCCTGTACGCGGGCGCGGCCGGTGCGGTCCTCTTCGGCGGTCTCGTCGTCTACCCGGATCTGGCGGTGCGCACTTCGCTGCTCGCCTCCTCCGGGTCCGGCAGCTACAGCAGCAGCGGCTACAGCTCGTGTTCAGCCGGTTCTTCTTCGTGTTCAAGCGGAAGCAGCTGCGGCGGTGGGGGCGGCGGCTGCGGTGGCGGCGGAGGCGGCTGACCGGTCGTTCGGACCTTTTCAGGTAACAACAGGAACCCAGGGGTAGATCTCACGTCGAAGATGCACTGACACCAGTGAGGGGAGTGCTGATGTCCAAGTCTTCGGCACCGCACCAGACCACGTGGTCCGCGGAGGAGATCGGGTTCCTGGCAGGGGGACCGGGCAGGGCGGCGGAGGCCGTTCTCGCCCGGCTGCTGGACGGCGGTCTCGTGCGCATCTCCCGCGAGGGACTCGTGACCGCCGTCCACCAGAACGGTTACGGCGCAAGGACACCGCTGGAGGCGTACGTCCTCGCCGGACTCCAGGGCACCGCCCGCCCGATCAACCAGGTCGTGCAGGTCGCGATGGCGAGCCACGAGATGGCCGCACTGGCGCAGAGCCTGATCGCCCGCGGGGTCGTGCAGCCGCGGTGGGGCAGGCCCGATGGCGGCAGGTCCGCGTTGCGGGTGGTGTTGTTCCTCCTGGCCTTCATCTCGGTGATCGTCGCCTTCGCGGTCGAGTCGTGGGTGTTCGTGCTGACCGGGATGCTGTTGGTGGTGGCACTCCTGTTGCGGAAACAGGGCAGGCTCACGGCGGACGGCAAGACCGTGGTGCGGTACGCCTTCCGGAGCGCGCGCAGCCGCTCGGAGCAGGTGGCGTTGTTCGGGCTGCGGCCGCGGCCGGGCAGACCTGGCACGAAGACGTCAACTCCGTACGTCAGCAGCGGCAGTTGCGGCTCCTACGACTGGAACCACCACGGCTGCGCCGGTTCGTCGAGCTGTTCGAGCAGCAGTTCGAGCAGTTGCAGCAGCAGTTGTTCCAGCAGCAGCAGTTCGAGTTGCAGCAGTAGCAGCAGCAGTAGCTGCAGCAGTTCCAGCAGTTGAGGGGGAGACTGATGGAAACACCGACAACGGCGCAGGGGACGTGGCTGTCCGCGGAGGAGGCCGGCTTCCTGACGGCCGGTCCCGGACGGGCCGCGGAAGCGGTGCTGGCCCGCCTGATCGACACCGGTCTCGTGCGGGTCTCCCGCGACGGGCTCGTCTCCGCGGTGCACCAGAACGGCCACGGCGCCACCACCTCGATCGAGGCGCGGATGCTGAGCCACGCGCGGACCGCCGTCCGGTTCGACACGATCGTGCAGTCGACCGCGAACAGCACGGAGGTGGCCGACCTGTACCGGCACCTGTTCAGCCGCGGACTCGTGCAGGTGCCGCGCCGACGCAGTGAGGGCCGGTGGTTCACCCTCGCGGTCGCGGGCCTGCTGACCCTGGCGGGCTTCGTCGCGCCGCCGTTCTTCGCCGGCGTGCCGATCGCACTGTGCCTCTTCGTCCTGCAGTACGGCAGGAGCCCGGTCACCAAGGCCGGCAGGACCGCGCTGAAGCACGTGACGGCGCACGACAGGGTGCACGCGGTGGCGCTGCACGGGTTCACCGGCAAGGTCGACCGGCAGCACGTCGGTGACTTGTTCGAGCTCCCGCAGAGCGTCGTGAAGATGATCCCGCCCAGGTCGCGCAAGCCCAGGAAGCGGTCCACTGCGGACGGTGGCGGGTGCGGTTCGGCGTCCAGCGTCAGCAGCTGTGGTACCACTTCCAGCGGTTGCAGCAGTTCGAGCGGTTCCAGTTGCGGCGGTGGCAGCAGCTGTGGCGGCGGAGGAGGAGGCGACTGATGGCGGCACCGACGACAGCACGCGGAACGCGGTTGCCCGCGGAGCAGATCGGCTACCTGGTGGCAGGCCCCGGCCGGGCGGCGGAGACCGCGCTGGCCAGGCTGCTCGACGCCGATCTCGTGCGGGTGTCGCGCGACGGGCTCGTGTCCGCCGTGCACCAGACCGAGCTGGGAGTCTCGACCGCGGTCGAGACGTTCATCCTCGTCAACCTGCGCAGGGCGGTCCGGTTCGACTCGGTCGTGCGGAACGCCGCGAAGAGCGCGGAGATGCGGACGTTGCACCAGCAGCTGCGGGCACGCAGGCTGACCCGCGACCCCCGCCCCCGGCTCGCCGCGTGGTGGGTCTTCCTCGCGATCGGCGTCCTCCTGAGCCTGCTGGCCTTCCTGGAGCCGTGGACCCTCTTCGGCGCGGTGGCGTTCTTGGGCGCCGCGTACTGGACGTTCGGCGCGAAACCGCTCACCAGGGCGGGCAGGGCGGCGTTGAAGGACGTGACCGCGAGCGACAGGGTCCTCACGGTGGCGTTGGAAGGCTTCCGCGGCAGGATCGGCAACCAGAGCGTCGGCGAGCTCTTCGGACTGCCGCAGAGCGTCGTCAAGATGCTGCCGCGCAAGAAGAAGAGGAAGACCCGCAACGGAGGCGCCACGAGCGCGGCCGGCTGCGGCAGCGGGTGTGGCAGCAGCAGTTGCGGAAGCAGCAGCAGCTGTTCGTCGGGCAGCGGCAGTAGCTGCAGTGGCGGTGGCAGCAGCTGTGGCGGCGGTGGCGGAGGAGGCGACTGATGGCGGGCATCAAAGATCTGGGCGTCGGCATCGGCTGGCGTTCGGAGATCGACCTGACCGTGGAACGGCTGCCCGGCGTCGACTTCGTCGAGGTCGTCGCCGAGAACCTCCACATCGGACACCTGCCGGAGTCGGTGACGCTGCTGCTGGAACGCGGCGTCCCGGTGCTCCCCCACGCCGTGTCACTCTCGCTGGGCAGCGCCGACCAGGTCGACCTCCACCGGGTCGAGCACCTGGGCTCCGTCGCCGAGGCGGTCGGCGCGCCGATGGTCAGCGACCACGTGTGCTTCGTGCGGGCGGGCGGGCTCGACTCCGGCCACCTGATGCCGGTGCCGCGCACCAGAGACGCGCTCGACGTGCTCGTCGCGAACGTGAAGCTGGCGCAGCGGAACCTGCCCGTGCCGCTCGCGCTGGAGAACGTCGCCGCGCTGCTGGAGTGGCCGGACGGTGAGCTGTCCGAAGGCCAGTTCCTCGCCGAGCTCGTCGAACGCACGGACTGCTGGCTGCTCGTGGACGTCGCGAACCTCTACGCGAACGCCCGCAACATCGGCACGGACCCGGAGCGGTTCCTCGACGAGATCCCGCTGGAGCGCCTCGCCTACGTGCACGTGGCCGGCGGCGAGCAGAACGGCGACATCTACCACGACACGCACGCGCACGCGGTTCTGCCGGAAGTCCTGGAAGTGCTGGACGAACTGTGCTCGCGCGTCACCCCGCCGGGCGTTCTGCTGGAACGGGACGACAACTACCCGTCCGACACCGAAATCGCGAGCGAACTGGCCGCGATCCGCGCGGTGGTGGACAAACACCGTGGCTGAAATCGTGGACGAGAACAGCCTTTCGTCCGCACGCGAAAGGCTTGCCGCCCGGCAGACCGAGCTGCTAAATGCATTGCTCGCGAACGGACCGGTACCGGCGGGATTCGACGAACAACGCCTCGGCGTCGAACGCCGTGCGTTGCTGTCGAAACGGCGCGGCATAGTGCGGATGCTGGGTCCCGCGGTCGCCGACGAGCTCGGTGACCGGTTCCGGCCGCTCTTCGACGCCTACGCCGCCGAACATCCACGTCGTGCGGGCTCTCGCGCGCGCGAGGATGCCGCGTCGTTCGCGGAATGGTGCCGCGCCTCCGGAGAACTGTCAGAAAAGCGCAAGGCGCGCTGGAAGTTCTGGCAGTCGAACTGACGGGCGAGCAAAACGGGGGCCAGAATCCCCCGTTCGGCCCTGTGTGACCCCCAGCACCATCGATACGTTCGAAAGGGTTGGGGGACCTTTTCGCATTGCCTTCGCTTTGCCGCGAAAGGCCTTCCGGCCTGCGCGGACCACAGCGCGCAGAATTCGACCCACGAGGGGATTCGAATGCGCGGAAAAACGAAAGTGCTGGGCGCCGTCACGGCGCTCGCCCTGACCGTGGCACCGGCCGCCACAGCCGCGGCCGCTCCACCAGCGGGCAACGCCCCGCAGAAGACCGCCGACGAGGTCACCCTCGTCACGGGCGACAAGGTCCTGCTGGGGCACGACAGGCAGGTCGTCGCGATCCAGCCCGGTGAAGGCCGCCAGAAGATGGCGTTCAAGACCGCCCGCACCGCGGACGGTCACCTGGTGGTCGTGCCGAAGGACGCGTTCGAGCCCCTGGCGGCGGGCCGGCTCGACACCAGGCTCTTCGACGTCACCACGCTGCTGGAGTTCGGCTACCGCGACCGCATGCCGTTGATCGTGGACGGCCGGGCGAGACTCGGTGCCCGCTCCTCGAACGACTGGACCGCACTCAAGGCCGAGGCAGCGACCGGGGACAAGATCTGGCTCGACGGCATCCGCAAGCCGAGCCTCGACCGCAGCGTCGCCCAGATCGGCGCGCCGGCCGCCCACCAGAAGGGCATCACCGGCAAGGGGACCAAGGTCGCGATCGTCGACACCGGTGTCGACGAGAAGCACCCGGACCTCGCCGGTCAGCAGATCGCGGAGAAGAACTTCACGTCCGACCCCGACAACACCGACAACGTCGGCCACGGCACGCACGTCGGGTCGACCGTCGCGAGCCACGACTCGAAGTACGGCGGCGTCGCACCGGGCGCGCAGCTCATCGACGCGAAGGTCTGCGTCGAGTTCGGCTGCCAGGAGTCCTGGATCCTCGACGGCATGCGCTGGGCGGCGGAGCAGGGCGCCCAGGTCGTCAACATGAGCCTCGGCGGCGGCGACACCCCCGAGGTCGACCCGCTGGAGCAGGCCGTCAACGACCTGACGGCCCAGTACGGCACGTTGTTCGTCGTCGCGGCGGGCAACTCGGGTTCGCCCGGCTCGGTGAGCTCCCCCAGCACGGCGGAGGCCGCGCTGTCGGTCGGCGCCGTCGACCGCGACGACAAGATCGCGCCGTTCTCCAGCAAGGGCCCTCGCGTCGGGGACAGCGGCCTGAAGCCCGAGGTGACCGCACCGGGCGTCGACATCGTGGCCGCCAAGGCCGGGTCCACCGACCACCTCGCGGGCAGCGGCACGTCCATGGCGACGCCGCACGTGGCGGGCGCGGCGGCGTTGCTCAAGCAGCAGCACCCGGAGTGGACGCCGGCGCAGCTCAAGTCGGCGCTCGCGACCACGGCCAAGCCCGCCGAGGGCGTCAGCGCGTTCGACCAGGGCGCCGGGCGCATCGACGTGGCCAAGGCGATCGAGCAGGTGCTGACCGGCGACGTCACCGTGAACCTCGGCCTGCACGAGTGGCCGCACGGTGACGACAAGCCGGTGACCAAGGCGATCACCTACACCAACCCGACGAACGCGGCGATCACGCTCGACCTCGCGTTCAAGGGCACCGCACCGGCAGGCATGTTCACGCTGGGCGCCACGAAGGTCACCGTGCCCGCCAAGGGCACCGCGTCGGTCGACGTCACCGGTGACTCGCGCGCCGGAACGCAAGACGCCGCGTACGCGGGCGAGGTCGTCGCGACGTCCGGTCCGCACACCGTCCGCACGCTCGTCGGCATCGACCGCGAGGTGGAGAGCTACACCCTCACGATCGACATGATCGGCCGCGACGGGCAGGACCCGGAGAGCTCGTTCACGTTCCTGGTCGGCCTGGACAACGACACGTTCAAGCCGGTCGCCGGTACGGGCGACGTGAAGATCCGCCTGCCCAAGGGCACTTACTTCCTCGACACGACGCTGTACAGCGGCGAGCAGAGCATGGACCTGCTCTACCAGCCCACCGTCAAGCTGACCGGCGACGCGACGGTCACGCAGGACGCCCGCCTGGCCCAGCCCGTGTCGGTGAAGGCGCCGGAGGAGACCGGTGACTTCACGCTCGGGATCATCGCCTTCCGCCGTGCGGTGAACGGCGAAAGCCGTCTGCAGGGCACGATGCTCATGTTCGGCGGCTTCGAGGGCGTCGGGATCGCTCAGGCCGGCGGACCGCTGCCGCCCGCCGACCTGTCGTCGCTCGCGATGCTGCAGGCGAACACCACGGCCGACCCGCACACGTTCTACCGGCTCGCCTACCCGGTGCCCGGCAGCCTCCCGATCGGCCTCGTGAAGGCACCGGCCAGGCAGGACCTGGCCAGGGTCGAGTCCACCATCGGCGGCCAGAAGCCGGACAGCCAGGCGTCGAAGGGCGAGTTGCCGTTGTCCCCGCAGGGTTTGGGCGGCGGCACCGCGCTCTACCCGGTGGCGCCGGGCGCGACCGCGGTCGACTACGTGACGACCGAGGACGTGCGCTGGCAGTCCGCGATCATGACGCGGCACGCCAACGGCGCGCAGGAACGCATCACCTCGGCGCTGCGCAGGTACGAAGCGGGCAAGACCTACAAGGAGCGCGAGGTCCGGCCGGTGTTCTCGCCGGGTCTGCCCGAGTCGGAGTACGGGTTCGTCGAACGGTACGGCAAGCAGTTCTACGTCGGCGTGCCACTGACGAGCGACGCCACCCATGGCGACGGCACGTCCACTGTGGACAACGCCAGGACCGCGTTGTACCGCAACGGTGTCCTGCTCGGTGAGACCACCACGCCGGGCGGGGTGTTCAACAACGTGCCGCTGCCCCGGGCCGACTTCCGCGCCGAGATGAGCATCGACCGGAGCTCGCAGTTCGAGTTCAGCACCAAGGTGTCCGCGGTGTGGACCTTCAAGTCCCAGGGCACCGAGGGCGAGATCGACGCGCCGCCGCTGTCGGTGGTGCGCTTCGAACCGAAGCTCGACGCCAACGGCGCGGTGCCCGCGGGCACGTTGCAGCGCATCGGTTTGCTCACCCAGACCCAGGGCGACGCGGGCAAGGTGCGCGTCACCGGAGTCGAGTACTCGCACGACGACGGCAAGTCGTGGCGCCGTGCGGGTGTGGTCGGCAACAGCGCGTTGGTCTACAACCCGGCGAACGCGCAGTGGACTTCCTTGAAGGCCACTGCGACGGACGCCAAGGGCGGAACCGTTGAACTGACGGTGATCCGCGCTTATCGAGTGACCGCGTAGCGGCCACCTGGATCAGGGCAGGTTGAGGACGAGCTCGGCCGCCGGGACGCGGGTGCCCGTGTAGAAGGGGATTTCCTCTCGCACGTGCAGCCGCGCCTCGGTGCCGCGCAGGTGCCGCATGAGGTCGACGATGCGGTGCAGCTCGTCGGCCTCGAACGCGAGCAGCCACTCGTAGTCGCCGAGAGCGAACGACGCGACGGTGTTGGCGCGCACGTCCGGGAAGTCGCGGGCCTCCTTGCCGTGGTCCGCCAGCATCTTGCGGCGGTCCTCCTCCGGCAGCAGGTACCACTCGTAGGACCGCACGAACGGGTAGACGCAGATGTACTTGCGCGCCTCTTCACCCGCGAGGAACGCGGGGATGTGGCTGCGGTTGAACTCCGCGGGGCGGTGCAGGGCGACCTGCGACCAGACCGGCGTGGAGACCTTGCCGAGCGGGGTGCGGCGGAAGCCCGTGTAGGCGGCCTGCACCTGCTCGATCTCCTCGGCGTGCCACCAGATCATGAAGTCCGCGTCGGCGCGCAGGCCGGCCACGTCGTAGACGCCGCGCACGACGACGCCCTTGCCCTCCAACGCGTCCAGGTAGTTCTGGGTCTCACTGGCGGCGGCCGAACGGTCGTCCGGCAGCTTGCCGGGTTCGACCCGGAACACGGACCACATCGTGTAGCGGATGGTGTCGTTGAGCTCGTTGTAGTTCAGGCGCGCCATACGTCCATCTTGGCACGGGCCCCTCAACGGCGAACGCGGCCCAGCAGGTGTGCTGCGACACGGGCGGCGGCCGCGTCCGCGGTCGCGATGCAGGCCGGTACGCCCACCCCGTGCAGGGTGGCGCCGGCGACGGCGAGGCCCGGCACGTCGGCGATGCCGCGTTCGATGGTGTCCACCAGGTCGTTGTGGCCGACGCCGTACTGCGGCAGCCCACCACCCCAGCGCTGCACCACGTAGTCGATGGGCGCGGCCTTGATCCCCGTCAGCTCGTGCAGGTCGTTGCGCACGGCCTTGACGAGGTCGGCGTCGCTGCGCTGCAGGAGCGCCGTCTCGCCGTGCCGCCCGACCGAGCCGCGCAGGATGACCGGTTCGCCGTGGTGCGACCACTTGCGGCTGGAGAACGTGAAGGCCTTGGCGGTGAAGGGGGTGATGCGGTCGGAGTACCGCTCCCCCTCCGCGATCAGGACGCCGGAGCGCTGCGGCAGCTCGGTGCCCGGCGGCAACGCCAGCGCGACCACGGCCATCGAGGCGACCTCGACCTTGCCGTACGCGGCGGACACCTGCGGGGCGATCTCGCGCAGCAGCTTGCGCGCGGACGGGGCCGGGACCGCGAGGACGACGCCGTCGCACTCCAGGTACTCCGGGGTCGCGGCCGAGCCGATCTCGAGCCGCCAGCCGGCGCCGAGCCACGACAGCACGCGGACCGGCAGACCGAGCCTGACCTCGGGCTTCGCGACCTCGGCGAGCCGGTCGACGAGCGACGACACCCCGTTGGTGAGACTGGCGAACACCGGCGGGCGTGCGGCACGGGGCTGCGGTGGCGCGGGCATCATCATCGCGGCGGCCGCGAGCAGCGAGCCGACGCCCTTGTCCAGCAGGGTCGCGATCTGCGGCATGGTGGCCCGCAGGCCGAGCTCGTCCGCGCGGCCCGCGTAGACACCGCCCAGCAACGGGCCGACCAGGCGGTCCGCGACCTCCGGGCCGAACCTGTCCTTCATCAGCGCGCCGACCGCGACGTCGCTGCCCTTCAGCTCGATCGGTGGCAGCGTCGGTTCCATCTCGACCCGCAGCGCGCCCTCGGACGACAGCATGTGCCGCACCGTCTCGACGCTCGCCGGAACACCCATGAACGTGTGCGCCGGCAGCTGGTGCGTGCGCCCGGCCGCGTGCACGCTCGCCTTCGCGGCCGTCGGGTGCACGACCTGTTCGGCGAGCCCGACCTCGTTGATCAGCTCCTGCGCCTCGGGCTTGCGGTGCAGGAACGCCTCCGCGCCCACGTCGAACCGCACGCCCGCGAGCTCGGTCGTGCGCAGCTTGCCGCCGAGCCGGTCGGACTGCTCGATCACCGTGATCCGCGCGGCGGGTCCGAGCAGCATCCTCAACCGGTGCGCGGCGGCGAGACCGGAGATGCCTCCCCCGACGACTGCGACGTGTGGCGCTCTTGCGTGCATTACAAGCTGTGGATCAGTTCGACGGTCCGGGTGATGATCTCCGGATCGGTGTCGGGCAGCACGCCGTGGCCGAGGTTGAAGATGTGGCCCGCGGCGGCCTTGCCCTCGGCGTGGATGCGGCGCACCTCGCGTTCGACGGCCTCGAAGCCCGCGAAGAACAGCGCCGGGTCGAGGTTGCCCTGCACGACCGGCTTCGGCAACTCGGGGTTCGCCTGTTCGAGGCGCTGCACGGCGACGTCCAGGGGAATGCGCCAGTCGACGCCGACGACGTCCGCGCCGGCCTCGCGCATCGCGGGCAGCAGCTCGCCGGTGCCGACGCCGAAGTGGATCCGCGGGACGGTGGTGATCGTCTCCAGGACGCGCTTCGAGTGCGGCAGCACGAACTCGCGGTAGTCGCGCTCGGACAGCGCGCCCGCCCACGAGTCGAACAGCTGCACGGCCTGGACGCCCGCGTCGAGCTGCGCGTGCAGGAATGCCGTCGTGACGCCGGCGATCTTCGCGAGCAGCGCGTGCCACAGCTCCGGGTTGCCGTGCATGAGCGCCTTGGTGCGCTCGTGGTTCTTGCTCGGCCCGCCCTCGACGAGGTAGGAGGCCAGCGTGAACGGCGCTCCGGCGAACCCGATGAGGGCGACTTCCTGCGGGAGTTCCTTGAGCAGCAACCCGATCGCGTCCGCGACCGGCTGGACCTGCTCGGCGTGCAGCTCGGGCAGAGCCTGCACGTCCTCGAGCGTCCTGACCGGGTTCGCGACCACGGGACCGGTGCCCGCGACGATGTCGAGGTCGACACCGGCGGCCTTGAGCGGCACGACGATGTCGGAGAAGAGGATCGCGGCGTCGACCCCGTGCCGCCGGACGGGCTGCATGGTGATCTCGCAGACCATCTCCGGGTCCATGCACGCGTCGAGCATCGCGGTGCCCTGGCGGAGCGCCCGGTACTCGGGCAGCGACCGTCCCGCCTGCCTCATGAACCAGACAGGGGTGTGCGACGGGGTGCCGCCACTTGCGGCCACGAGGAGGGGAACTTGAGTGCTCATATCTCTTTCATGGTCCCACGTCTCGGCGTGCCGCCATCACCCGGCCGGATTGCGAGGCATACAGTCAGTTGTGTGACCGAGCCGGAAATCTTCCGCCGGGCGGTGGGGACGCTCAAGTCGGTTCGCCACAGGCCCGAGATCGAACTCACCGAAGTTCGCCCACCGCAGCGGCTCGCTCCGTGGGCGTACGCGCTGACGGCTGAGGTCACCGGCCCGTCGGACGAACTGTCGACCGGAAGGCTCGTGCTGCTGCACGATCCGGACGGCGACGAGGCGTGGGGCGGTGTCCTTCGCGTCGTGGCGTACGTGCGTGTCGAGCTGGACCACGAGCTGGCGTCCGACCCCCTGCTGCCCGAGGTCGGGTGGTCGTGGCTGACCGAGGCGCTGGAGCAGTCCGGCGCCGGGTTCACCGCGCTGGGCGGGACCGTGACGCAGACGTCGTCGGCCCGGTTCGGCGACATAGCGGGTCCCGCGCGCACCGACGACCTGGAGCTGCGCGCGTCGTGGACCGCGCTCGACGGGGAACTCGCCGAGCACGGCACCGCGTTCTACGAGCTGATGGCGACGGCCGTGGGGCTGCCGCCGGTCGGCGTCACCATGTTCGGCCAGCGCCAGCCCTAGTAAGAGACGTCAGTCGGCGTCCCTGAGCACCCGCAGGACGTTCGCACCCGCGAGCTTGGCGCAGTCGTCCTCGGACCAGCCCTTGTCGAGCAGCGCGCCGAACAGGTTCGGGTAGGTCGACACGTCCTCGAGCCCCTGCGGGAGCGCCTGGACGCCGTCGTAGTCGCCGCCGACGCCGATGTGGTCGATGCCGACGACCTCACGCGCGTGCTCCACGTGCGCGACGACGTCGTCGAGCGTCGCGGTCGGCGCCGGGTGGTCGACCATCCACTCCTCGCCGAACGTCTTGCGCTCCCCCATGTCGGCGTGGTTCGCGCCGGCCGCCGTCATGGCGTCACGAAGGGCTGCGTCCCATTCAGCGAACCGAGGTGAGACGAAGCTCGGCACGAATGTGATCATGGCCACACCGCCATTTGCCTTCAACTTGACCAGGACGTCGTCCGGGACGTTGCGCGGGTGGTCCGCGACCTGACGGCACGACGAGTGGCTGAAGATGACGGGCTTGACGCTCGTGTCGAGCGCCGCGTGCATCGTGCTGGGCGCGACGTGGCTCAGGTCGACGAGCATGCCGATGCGGTTCATCTCGCGCACGACGTCGCGGCCGAACTCGGTGAGCCCGCCGTGTTCTGGCTGGTCAGTCGCACTGTCGGCCCACGGGGTGTTGTCGTTGTGGGTCAGCGTCATGTACCGGACGCCCAGGCGGCGCAGCGCGCGCAGGACACCGAGTGAAGAGTTGATGGAATGTCCGCCCTCGGCCCCGAGGAGGGAGGCGACACGCCCGGAGCGGAAAACTTCTTCGGCCTCGGCGGCGGTCGTCGCGATGCCCAGGTGGTCGGAGTACCGCCCGGCCAGCTCGTGGACCAGCTCGATCTGCTCCAGCACGGCGGTCACCGCTCCGTCGCCCGCCAGCCTGCCGGGGATCCAGACGGACCAGAACTGCATCCCCAGGCCGCCCTCGCGCATTTTCACGAGGTCCGTGTGCAGGCTGGGATGACGTTCCGTGAGATCGATCTTCGCGGCGGTCGTGTAGACGTCCTCGCCCGTTCCGTCGCCGAACTCGCGCAGAGCCCACGGCAGGTCGTTGTGGCCGTCGACGAGGGGAACGCGCCGCAGCAACGCCCGCGCCCGCTCGACACCAGAACTGCTAGGCACAACCAACTCCAAGATGTCGTTCTGAGAGGGGCTCGCGTTACACCCCCTATCTAGTTGTCATCCAATCGTGTGACACATGGGGCCATCTGTCACAACTCAATAGGGATAGATACCCGATTGATCGTCCCGTAGACCCGCATGGGCGGCTACGCTGCCCCAGACGACACCACTTTCGGTCGATCAGTGGCGCGGCTGATTGGACGAAAGTCTCCGGTGCCGGTCGGGGGGCACGACCGACTCCAGGGAGGTAGTGACGTGGCTGCCGTCGGCTTAGGTCAGGCCGTTCGTACCACGCCAGCCGGCTCGTTGCCGGCGAACATGGTCCCGCACCCGCGGGAAGAGCTTTTTTCAGTGCTGGTGGTCGACGACCACCCACTGCTGAGGGAGGCGATATCAGCCCGGCTCACACAAATGGGAGCCGGCACAGTTCATGAGGCCGCTTCGGTGGCGGAGGCTCGGGCGCGGGCACTCGCTACCGGACCATGCGACCTCGCGATCCTCGATCTGGGTCTGCCGGATGGCACCGGCATCGACCTGGTCACGGAACTCCGTGCCCAGGGCTGGCCCCGCATCGTGGTCCTCGCATCCTCCGACGACCCCTACGCGGTCAGGTCGGCCTTCCAGGCGGGCGCCCAGGCGTACCTCCTGAAGTCCGCCTCTCCGATGGTGGTCACCGACGGGGTGCGCAGGGTTCTCGATGGTGGCGTTTACGCAGATCCGAGCGTGGCACCAGTACTCGCAGCGGGTACTCGGGTGCCGGGCACGGACAACACGCCGCGGGAACTTTCCGCGCGTGAGGTCGAGGTGCTCCAGCTGGTCGCCGATGGCCAGAGCAACAAGGAGATCGGCGAGGCTCTGAGCTTGTCCGCGTTGACGGTGAAGTCTCACCTGTCGCGGATCGGCCGGAAGCTGGGCACAGGAGATCGCGCTCAGATGGTCGCGCTGGCAATGCGTGCCGGCGTGATCCGTTAGATACCGGTTTGAAGCACTGAACCGGCCGAGAACACCTGTGAGTGGTGCGATCGTCGTAGGGTCATCCCCTGTGGATGTACCCGCCGACGAGCCAACCGCACCAACCGGACCAGAACCGGTACCGCTGACGGAACCTGCTGATGGGGTCCCGCCCGTGGTCGCCGATCCAGCTGCGCTCCGGCGAGCCGCTGATGCGCTCGCCGGGGCGAAGGGCCCGGTCGCGGTGGACACCGAGCGAGCCTCGGGCTACCGCTACTCACAGCGTGCCTATCTGGTGCAACTGCGCCGGGAAGGCGCCGGCACCTGGTTGGTCGACCCGATCGCCCTCGGCGGACGGCTAGACCCACTGGTGGAGGCGCTCGAGGGCACTGAGTGGGTGTTGCACGCGGCGTCTCAGGACCTGCCGTGCCTCGCCGAACTCGGGCTCCGACCCGGCGTGCTGTTCGACACCGAGCTGGCGGGCAGGCTGGCTGGGTTCGACCGTGTCGCACTGGGCACGCTGGTGGAACGGCTACTTGGTTACAGGCTCGAGAAGGGGCATGGCGCGGCCGACTGGTCGCGCCGGCCCCTTCCTGCCGATTGGCTGACGTATGCCGCTCTCGACGTGGAGCTGCTCGTGCAGCTGCGCGACGTTCTCGAAACCGAGCTGGAGCGCCAGGGCAAGCTCGCCTGGGCGCTCGAGGAGTTCGAGGCGGTGCGGACGGCGCCTTTGCCGCGCCCCCGCACCGACCCCTGGCGGCGCACGTCAGGTATCCACCGCGTGCGCAACCAGCGGCAACTGGCCCTCGTGCGCTCGCTGTGGGAAGCCCGGGACACCGTGGCCCGCGAACGCGACATCGCCCCGGGCCGAGTCCTCCCGGACTCCGCGCTCATGGAGGCAGCCGCCCGCAACCCGGCCAATGAGGCCGAACTGCTCGCCCTGCCGGTCTTCCGCGGGCGGTCCCAGCGCCGCATGTCCAGCGTCTGGATGAACGCCCTGCGCAAGGCAGGCGCCCTGCCGAAGTCGGAGCTCCCGGAGCCCGCGGGCCAGCACGACGGCCCGCCCCCGCCCAACCGCTGGGCGGACAAGGACCCGGACGCCGCGGCCCGCCTGGCCGCGACCAGGGCAGCGCTGGCGACCATCGCCGAGGCCAACAACCTCCCGGTGGAGAACCTGCTGCTGCCCGACCTCGTGCGCCGCACCTGCTGGCAACCGCCGGCCGACCTCTCCCCCGAATCCGTGGCCACCGTGCTGCGCGACGGAGGGGCCAGGTCGTGGCAGCTCGACCTCACGCTGGAAGCCCTTTCCAAGGCGCTGACGGCAACGGCACCCACGCCGTCCGAGTGAGACCCTCCAACTGATCCGACACATCAGCTGTCGTGCGTGATCCGTTCACGCACGGCAGCTGATCTCCATCCCGTCCTCGACGGGAAACGCGACGCTGACGTACCCGTTGGCCGGATCGCGCACGTGTTCGAGGTAACCGGCCATCGAGTCCTGGTCGATGTCGTCGGCGACGACGAGCGCACCCGGCGCGAGCCGCGGCTCCAGGTCCCGCAACACCGGCAGGCACAGCTCCTTCCACCCGTCGAGCAGCACCAGCCCGATCGGCCCCGCGATGTCCGCCAGCGTGCGACGAGCATCGCCGGGCAGGATCGTCACGACTCCACCGAGCCCCGCCTCGTCGAGATTCGCCCGCGCCGCGGCGACCTTCTCCGAGGACATCTCCGTCCCGTAGACGTGCCCGCGCCCGTTGTCCGCGACGGCCGCCGCCAGGTAGAGCGTCGAGATCCCGAACGACGTGCCGAACTCGACGACGGTCTCCGGCCGCCCAGACCGGACCAGCCCGTAAAGCAGTTCCCCGCCACTGGCGGAGATCGGCATGTAAACCCCGGCCAATGCGTCAGCACGCTCCTGCGCACCACCCGTGCGCACGACGTCCCCCGGCGCGTCGAAGCTGTCGTCCGCCCCAGCCGCACCGAAGAGCCGTTCCAGCACCGAACGAACCCGCGTCTCGTGCAAAGTGATGGTCATGGCCGCCAGAGTAGACGCAACGTTGCGTCTAGCCTAGCCCTGGCTAAAGTACGCCTCCTGGAGGTGGCGATGGAGAGCACCACGCATCGCGGAAACCGGCACGGCCGCAGCGAGCAAGCAAGGCAGGCGGTCCTCGAAGCCGCCGACGACCTGCTGGCCGAACGAGGATTCGCCGGCGTGACGATCGAGGGCATCGCCGCACGCGCCGGCGTCGCGAAGCAGACGATCTACCGCTGGTGGCCGTCCAAGGTCGACGTGCTGCTGGAGGCGTTCACCGAGGACATGGCCGAACACCTCACCCCGCAGGACACCGGCGACCTGGGCACCGACCTCCGCACCCACCTGGCAACCCTGGCCGAGTTCCTCACCAACTCGGACCCGGGCGCTGTCTTCCGCGCCCTGACAGGCCAGGCCCAGCACGACCCCCAACTAGCCGCCCGCCTGCGCGACGACCACCTCAGCCACCAACGCGACCGCGACCGCGTCCCCCTGCAGCGCGCGATCGAACGCGGCGAACTCCCCGCCGACCTGAACGTCGACACGGCACTCGACCACCTGGTGGGCCCGATCTACTACCGCGTCCTGGTGACCGGCGCCCCCGTCTCCCGCGCCTTCACCGACGACCTGGCAGCAGCCTTCCTGCACCGCCACCAGCGCTCGTAACTGATATCGGTTCACCACTCCCTCGCTGACCTGCCCCTCAGCAATGGGACTTTTGACTTCGTCCGCAAACGAGCCGTTGCAAGGGGCAACCCGCGATGATCAGCACCACCCGCCTCGACCTGCTCCCGTTGCAAACCGAGCACGCCGCCGAGATGGCCGAGGTGCTGGCGGACCCGGCGCTGCACGCGTTCACCGGCGGCACCCCGCTCTCCCGGGAAGCGCTGCTGGCCCGGTACCGGAGGCTGGCCGCGGGCTCACCCGACCCGGCGGTGCGATGGCTGAACTGGGTGATCCGTCTCCGCGACGAAGACCGCCTGACCGGCACCGTCCAAGCGACCATCACCCAAGCCGACGAGTCGGCTGAGATCGCGTGGGTCGTCGGCACGCCGTGGCAGGGCCGCGGAATCGCCCGCGAAGCCGCCCGAGGCCTCGTCACCTGGCTGGCAACCCAGCCGGTCCGCACCGTGATCGCGCACGTCCACCCCGGCCACCACGCGTCCGCCGCAGTCGCCACGTCCGCCGGCCTCGCCGCCACTGACGAGGTCCACGACGGCGAGACCCGCTGGCTCCTCCGCTTCCCCTGACCCCGCCCCTTGCAACCACTCTTTTCCGGACGAAGTCAAAAGAGTCGTTGCTAAGCAGCAGGTGACGGCAGGTGTCGAACGGATAAATCGGCCGACATCTCAGTCCGCCATGCGCTCGCCCAGCCGCCGAGCGAGGTCCGCGACGTCCTCGTCGGGCAGGTCGAGGACGCCGCGCGAAGCCTCGAAAACGGCGATCTGCTGATCTTCGTAAGGCACTCCGGGCGGCAACGGCGCGAGGTGCCAGTGGACGTGCCGGTTGGCCTGCTGGCTGCCGAGCGACAGGACGTAGAGCCGCTCGACGGGCAGCAACGAACTCAGGGCGGTGCCCGCCCGGTGCACGACGTGTTGGATCGCCGCGTACTCGTCGGGCGTGAAGTCGGTGATGGCGTGCTCGCGATGTTCGACCGGCGCCACCAGGAAGTGGCCCGCCACCGAGGGGAACCTGCTCGCGAAGACGATCGCGGTCTCGTCGCGGTGGGCGACGTGGTGCGGGTAGTCCGGGTTGCCGGCGAGGAGTTCGCAGATGAAGCAGGCCCGGCGGGCGAGCGCCAGGTAGCTGTCGGAGTCCCAGGGCACGCGAGCGGTCATGATCCAGCTGTACCGGACGGCTGCCGGCAGTGCCGCCGGAAGTGTTGACAGTTGCCGTTGCGAAATATCGGGGCGGGGTGACGGACATATGCCGCCAAGGAGTTGTCCGTCCCTAGGAGAGGCCTCCCTTGAAACCTCATCTCCCCCTCACCGTGGCCGGCCTCGTGCTGGCCACGGCCCTGAGCGGCGCCGCCCCCGCCACCGCGACCACGGCCGACACCACGACCGGTGCGAGCCGGACGTCCGGCCAGCAGCATTGGATCACCCTCATCACGGGCGACCAGGTGCTGACCGACGACAAGGGCAAGCCGATCCAGTTCAAGCCCGCAGCAGGCCGTGAGCACATCGCGGTCTCCACGAGAGAGGACGGCGCGCACCTCTACGCCGTGCCCGCCGACGTGGAGCCGTTGATCACCGAGGGCCGGCTGGACCGGCGCCTGTTCGACCTCGCTCTCCTGAGCAGGCCGGAGTACACCCAGCGCGGGGGTCTCGGCGTGCTCGTGTCGGCGGGGTCCGGTCTGCCGGCCGCGCGGTCGTTCAGCCGCATCGGCGTCGACGCCGTCACGGTGACCGCCGACAGCGCCCCGGACGTGTGGAAGACGCTGGCCACCGGTCGCAGCGCGAAGACCACGATCTGGCTGGACGCGGTGCGCAGGGCCGCGCTCGACCGCAGCACCGCCCAGATCGGGGCGCCGCAGGCGTGGCAGGCCGGGTTCGACGGCAAGGGCGTGAAGATCGCCGTGCTCGACACCGGCGTCGACAACACGCATCCGGACCTCGCCACGCAGGAGGTCGCGGAGAAGAACTTCACCGACTCCCCCGACAACCAGGACCGCGTCGGGCACGGCACGCACGTCGCGTCCATCGCGGCCGGTACCGGGGCGAAGTCGGGCGGCAAGTTCAAGGGTGTGGCCCCCGGCGCGCGCATCCTCGACGGCAAGGTGCTCGGCGACGACGGGTCCGGCTACGAGTCGGGGATCCTCGCGGGCATCGAGTGGGCGGTCGAGCAGCAGGCGGACGTCGTCAACATGAGCCTCGGCGGCGACGACGGCCCGTTGCTGGACCCGATGGAGGTCCTGGTCAACAGGCTCTCGCAGGAGACCGGCACGCTGTTCGTGATCGCGTCGGGCAACTCCGGGCCGAACTCCGTCGGGTCCCCCGGCAGCGCGGACGCCGCTCTCACCGTCGGCGCCGTGGACCGCGACGACAGGCTCGCGAGCTTCTCCAGCACCGGCCCGCGCAACGGTGACGGCGCCATCAAGCCGGACATCACCGCTCCCGGCGTCGATATCGGCGCCGCAGCGGCGGGCAGGCTCGGCGAGAGCATGCCCAGCCCGGCCGAGGGCTACATCTCGCTGAACGGCACGTCGATGGCCACCCCGCACGTCGCGGGCGCGGCGGCGATCCTGGCGCAGGCACACCCCGACTGGCGTGGCGACCAGATCAAGGCCGCGCTGATGGCGTCGGCCAAGCCGGGCGCGCACAGCCCGTTCGAACAGGGCGCCGGGCGCACGGACGTCGCCAAGGCGATCAAGCAGACGGTCTCGTCCGGCTCGGTCTCCTTCGGCACGGCGCTGTGGCCGCACCACGACGACACCCCGATGACCAAGAACGTCGTCTACCGCAACGAGGGCGACCAGCCGGTCACCCTCACGCTCAAGGTCGACACGGCGGCACCGCAGGGCTTCTTCACGCTCAAGGACGCCACTCTGACCGTGCCTGCACACGGCACGGCCACCACCACTCTGACAGCGGACACGAAGCTCGGCGGTGAGGCGTCCGGCACGTTCAGCGCGTACATCAACGCGAGCGGCGGCGGCCAGTCCATCGTCACCCCTGCGGCCGTGACGCGCGAACCCGAGCGCTACACCATCACGGTCAAGACGATCGGCCGCGACGGCAAGCCCGCCGCGAACTGGGGCGCGAGCCTGCAGGGCGTCACCGGAGAAGCGACGGGCGCCTACGCAGGTCTCGGCACCGGCCTGGAGTCGCTGCGCGTCGCCAAGGGCCGCTACCTGCTCAACGGCCACCAGTGGGTCCCCGCCGACCAGCCGAACCCGCACTACAACTGGTTCAACGGCACGAACATCGAGGTCGGCGCCGACACCACGATCACGCTCGACGCCCGCCAGGCCAAGCCCGTCGACATCGGACTGCCGGGCAAGCCGGCCGAACGCCACGCGTACATCCGCGTCGGCCACAAGATGCCGTCGATGGAGTACGGCTTCGGCCTGCTCGGCGTGCCGCTCAGCGTCCTGAGCACCGCGCACGTCGGTCCCGAGGGCAAGTCCGGCGAGATGAACGAGCTGGTCATCGCCTCCTACACGGGTGCCGACCGCGAGGAGTTCCACGTCGTCGACCAGAACACGACGCTCACGAAGTTCTGGACGGGCTACCGCAAGCAGCTGAAGTCCAAGGACCTCGTGACCATCACGGCCTCGGCGGGCGCCACCGCCGAGGGGCGCACCGGTTACCTGCACGCGCAGGCGGAGGTCGGCGACAGCCCGCTGTTCGGGGTGGCGTTCGGGTACGCGCTGCCGCACACGCGGAAGCTGAACCTGCACTCCCCCGACAACACCTGGAGCCTTCGCTTCGAACAGGACCACGGCGACGTCTCCGAGGCGTACTGGAACGCCGAGAACGAGCAGTTCAAGCCGGGCCGCACCTATCGGAAGACGTTCAACACCGGCGTCTTCGGCCCGGCACTGACCGATGAACGTCGCGTCGGCCTCTACCGCGACGGGGACATCCTCTTCGGCAGCCTGCCGTTCTTCGCGGACGGGCAGGGCCGCTCCGGCGGTTCGGCCGTGGAGTCGGGCTCGACGGTGCTGAAGCTGGGCGGCGAGGTGGTCGACTCGACGGACCGGCCGCTCGACCTGGAGACGTTCTTCTCGATGCCCGCCGCTCCCGGCCGCTTCGAGCTGACCACCACGGCGAACCGGTCGGGCGTCGCGGCGATCAGCACCTCGGTCACCACGACGTGGGGCTTCGACTCGGCCACGACCTCGGGCGTCACCCAGGTGCCGTTGTCGATGGTGAGGTTCACGCCGGAGCTCGGCCTCGACGGAACGCTTCCCGCGCACCGGTTCCAGCGGATCCCGCTGACGGTGCAGGGCAAGACGAGGTCGCTGACCGCGCAGGTGTCCTACGACAAGGGCGCGACCTGGCAGAAGGCGCTGGTCTTCGGCGACTCGCTGCTCGTGGTCAACCCGGCCAGGGGCGACAGCGTCTCGCTGCGGGCCACGGCCGTCGGCAAGGGCGGTGACTCGGTCACCCAGACCGTGATCAACGCCTACCTGACGAAGTAACCCGGAACGGCGATGCGCCCGTGCGGGGCGCATCGCCGTCGTCCTTCAGCGCCTCGGGAACGCCTCGTCGTAGACCGCCCGCAGCCCGGGCTCGTCGAGTCCGCTGTAACCGCAGCCCATGACCTGCAGATCGCTCGCCGCGACGAGGTACCTCCGGCCGATCTCGGGCTCGAACCCGGCCAGCACCGGCGCACCGGTGGCGTTCCTGACCTCGACGAGGTCGGCCTCGCCGATCCAGGCGCGATGGACCTGCAGCGTCACGACACCGCCCTCGAGCCGCAGCACGGTCGCCTCGAACGCCATCTGCGCGCGTTCCGCGAGCACCGCCGCCTCCGGCTTGCGGCACCGGACGTCCGGATCGGCGGGACCCTCCGTGAGCACGGCGACCGTGGTCTTGCGGCCTTCGGACGAGGTGGGGGCCGGCGGCGCCGTCCCCGGCGGCGTGCTGGTGACGGTCTGCGGCTGTCCACTGGTGGCCGGCCGTCCCCCACCGTCGTCGGGCAGTCCCGAACCGTTCACCACACCGGTCTCCGGACCGCGCTGCGACGACGACGGCAACGCCACGCCCGCTCCCGGCGCCTGCCCGGAACCACCGCTGGTCAGCACGAACACCCCGGCGACCACCGCGATCGCGGCCGCAGCGCCGACCAGCACCGGCAGCCGTCGAGAGGAGAACCGCGGCATCACGGGAGTGTCGAGCGCCGCTCCGGCCACCAGCCGCCGCGCCTCGTCATCGGGCAGCGGACGGAGCGAGGCGGCTGGATCGGCACGGCGCATCCGGTCGCGCAGGTCGTCGTCGGTCATCGCCGCTCTCCTTCCGCCTGCTCGTCCAGCAGGGACTTCAGCTTCCGGCGTGCCCGGTGCAGCCGGATGCTGACCGCGTTGGCACTCATCCCGACGACCTGGGCGATCTCCGCGGGGCCCAGTTCCTCCCACGCCCAGAGCCGCATCAGCTCGGCGTCCGCGGAGGACAGCCGCGCGAGCGCCCTGGCCAGCCCCGGATCCGGGTCGTCACGTGCCGGCGCGTGCTCGGGCGGTCTCGCGAGCTGCCAGATCCGCACCAGCAACCGGTCCTGCCTGCGCCGCGTGCGATCCGCGTTGGCGAGACAGTTGCGCGCGACGGCGTACGCCCAGGCGAGCGGTTCGGCCGGCATCTCGTCACGCCGGCGCCACGCCACGAGCAACGTCTCGGACAGCACGTCGTCCGCGGTCGCGGCATCGGTCCGCCGCGCCAGGTACCGGCGCAGCGGCTCGATCAGCTCCTGCGCGACGGCCTCGAAACCCGTCTGGCGCGGTTCCACGTCCACCTGCTCCACCCCGGGTCATGTCCGGCAGGACGCCCGCTCTTTCACCCCGCGACCAGGCCATTGCACCAGGTCTTTTGCAGACGACGTCAAAAGAGTCATTGCTGAAGCGCGGGTGGCGCCATCCAAGAACCGATGTGTCGGCCGATATTTCAGTTGGGGAGGTCGGAGTCCGGGCTGCCGCTGAGCACACCGCGTGACACCTCGGCGTGCGCGAGCCGGCGCACGGCCTTGAGGACGGTGTCCCCGATGAGGGTGCCGACGACCATCGCCTCGATGACGTCGTCGGGCGACGTGTGCTGGATGACGTACTCGAGGTCGGCCTTGGCGATGATCTTCAACCCCTCCAGGTAGGGGTCGAGGAGCTCGTGGATCCGGTCGTGACCGATCGAGCGGGCCGAGGACAACGCGGCCGCGAGCATGAGGGTCACGTTGGACTCGGTGACGTCGATGCACTCGGTTTGACCGTGCCGTGCGAAGAACGCCTGGACGTCCGCGACCGCGAGCGGGTCCAGTTCACCAGTGCTCGGCTGGCTGATGGCCTCCTGGACGGCGCCGAGCTTGTTGTGCAGCGACTCGTCGCGGGTGTCGATGGCGGCGAGCACCTCGCGCACGGTGGCGATGGACAGGCCTCCCACGTCGACCAGCGCACGGACCAGGCGGAGCCGACGCAGGTGCTCGTCGTCGTAGTGGGCCTGGTTCGGGCTGGTCAGCACGCCGGCGGGCAGCAGTCCCTCGCGCAGGTAGTACTTGATCGTCGGCACCGCGACGCCGCTTCTCTTGGAAAGCTCGCCAACACGCATATGGATAGTGTAGCTTCCGGATAGTAGAGAGTGCCGCTATCCATTCAGGGGGTAAAGAGAGATGCTTCGCACGTGGCACCGGCCGTTAGTCCTCTTCGGCTGGTCGATGGCGCTGCTGATCCCGGTCTCGCTCGTCGGGCTGCTGCTCGACGACCGGCTGGTGGTCAACTCGCCGATCTGGCTCAAGCCGTTCAAGTTCGCCGTGTCGCTGGCGCTCTACGCGTTCACGCTGGCGTGGCTGCTCACGTACCTGAAGCGGTTCCAGCGCGTCGGCTGGTGGGCCGGCACCGTGCTGGCGGCGGCAGGGGCGGCGGAGATGGTCGTCATCATCGGCCAGGTCGTGCGCGGCAGGCGCAGTCACTTCAACTTCGAGACACCGCTCGACGCGACGCTGTTCTCGATCATGGGCGCGACGATCGTCGTGCTGTGGGTGACCCACGCGATCGTGGCCGTCCTGCTGTGGCGTACGAAGATCGAGAACGAGGCCCTGTCGTGGTCGATCCGGCTCGGGCTCGTCATCTCGTTCCTGGGCCTCGGCGTCGGGTTCCTGATGACGCAGCCGAAGCCCGGCCAGGCCCTCGACGGTGGCACCCTCGGCTCGCACACGATCGGCGCTCCCGACGGCGGTGCGTACATGGCGATCACCGGGTGGAGCACCGAGCACGGCGACCTCAGGGTCGGGCACTTCGTGGGCATGCACGCCCTGCAGGTGCTGCCGGTGCTCATCGCCCTTCTCGGCGACCGCGCCACCACGAAGCTCGCCTGGGTGCTCAGCGGGTCGTTCCTGGGGATCTTCCTGCTCGTCACCTGGCAGGCGCTGCGCGGCCAGCCGCTGTTCCAGCCCGACGGCACGACGCTGCTCGCGCTCGCCGGGATCATCGTCGCGACCGCACTCGGCGTGGTGTGGGCGCGTGCACCGAAGAAGGAGCTCGTGAACGCATGACCGCCATCCTGTTCGACCTGACGTTCCTGCTGATCGCACCGTTCTGGGCGCTCATGATCCTCGCGCCGAAGTGGTCGTGGACGCGGCGGATCGCCGAGTCCTACCTCATCGTGCTGCCGCCCGTCGTGATCTACGTCGTGCTGATGGTCCCCGTGCTGCCGGAGCTGCTGCCGCTGGTCACGAGTCCCGAGATCGGCGCGCTGGCCGAGTTCATGAGCACGCCGACGGGCGCGGCGCTGGTGTGGGCGCACATGCTTGCGTGGGACCTGTTCGTCGGGCGCTGGATGTACCTGGAGGGGCGCAGGCTCGACGTCCACCCACTCGTCATGGCACCCGTTCTGGTGATCACGATCCTGCTGGCCCCCGTCGGGTTGCCGCTGTTCCTGATCGTGCGCAAGGTGTGTGACACAAAGAACAGGGGTGCCGCTGTGGTTACTCACCAGTAACTAGGGTTAGAGTTGGCGTTACCGACCGGTAGGGATGTCGCGCAACCCGACCGGTAGTGGACAGAGTTGTCACCACAAGTGGAGGAGACGCCGTGGCCGCACCAGCAGCGCCGGCACGCGTTCGGAACGTGGTCTTCGTCGACGGCGTCCGCACGCCGTTCGGCAAGGCCGGCCCGAAGGGCATTTTCGCCGAGACCCGTGCAGACGACCTCATCGTGAAGGTCATCCGTGAGCTGCTGCGCAGGCACCCCGAGCTGCCGCCGGAGCGGGTCGACGAGGTCGCCATCGCCGCGACCACGCAGATCGGCGACCAGGGTCTCACGCTCGGCCGCACCGCCGCACTGCTCGCGGGCCTGCCGAAGTCGGTCCCCGGCTACTCGATCGACCGCATGTGCGCGGGCGCGATGACCGCCGTGACCACGGCCGCGAGCGGCATCGCGTTCGGCGCCTACGACGTCGCCATCGCGGGCGGTGTCGAGCACATGGGCCGCCACCCGATGGGCGAGGGCGTCGACCCGAACCCGCGCTTCCTGTCGGACAAGATCGTCGACACCAGCGCGCTCGTGATGGGCCAGACCGCCGAGAACCTGCACGACCGGTTCCCGCACATCACCAAGGACCGCACCGACGCGTACGCGGCCGCTTCCCAGGCCAAGTACGCCGACGCGCTCAAGAACGGCAAGATCGGGCCGGAGCTCGTGCCCGTCGCGACCCGCTCCGCGGAGAACGGCTGGGGCCTCGCGACGGCCGACGAGCCGCCGCGTCCGGGCACCACGGTCGAGGACCTGGGCAAGCTCAAGACCCCGTTCCGCCCGCACGGCCGGATCACCGCGGGCAACGCGGCCGGTCTGAACGACGGCGCGACCGGCTGCATCCTCGCCGAGGAGGAGACCGCGCGCGAACTCGGTCTTCCCATCGGCATGCGGATGGTCGGCTACTCGTTCCTGGGTGTCGAGCCCGAGGTCATGGGCATCGGCCCGGTCCCGGCCACCGAGAAGGCCCTCCAGCGCGCCGGTCTGTCCATTGAGGACATCGGCCTGTTCGAGGTCAACGAGGCGTTCGCCATCCAGGTGCTCGCGTTCCTCGACCACTTCGGCATCGCCGACGACGACCCCCGCGTGAACCAGTGGGGCGGCGCGATCGCGACCGGCCACCCGCTTGCTTCGAGCGGCGTGCGCCTCATGACGCAGCTGTCGCGTCAGTTCGCCGAGCGCCCGGACGTGCGCTACGGCCTCACCACCATGTGCATCGGCATCGGCATGGGCGGGACCGTCATCTGGGAGAACCCGAACTGGAGTGGCAAGTGACCATCAGCGCTGAGGAAGCAAAGGCGATCTTCCCCGACGAGGTCGTCACCCACGCCAAGACGCGTCTGATCTCCGTGCCCGGCTTGGACAAGCCGGTCGCGTTCATCACGATCGACAACGGCCTGGACCACACCCGCCCGTCGACGTTCGGCCCGCAGTCGCTGGTGTCGCTGGGCGCGGCGTTCGACGAGGCCCACGCGGCTTCTCCGGCCGCCATCGCGGTGACCGGCAAGCCGTTCATCTTCGCCGTCGGCGCGGACCTGACCGCCGTCGAGCAGGCCACGGACCGCTCGCAGGGCGTCACGATCGGTCAGCTCGGCCACGAGGTCTTCAAGAAGTTCACCGACTCGGACGTCCCGACCTTCGCCTTCGTCAACGGCGCGGTCATGGGCGGCGGGCTCGAGCTCGCGCTGTCGTGCCACTACCGCACGCTGGCGTCGAACGCGGCCGCGATCGCACTGCCCGAGGTGTTCCTGGGCCTGTTCCCGGGCTGGGGCGGCACGCAGCTGCTGCCGAACCTGATCGGCGCCAACGACGCCGTGACGGTGATCTTCGAGAACGCGTTGAACCAGAACAAGATGCTCAAGCCGAAGGACGCTCTCGCGCTGGGCATCGCGGACGTGCTGTTCGACTCCGCCGACTACCTGGAGCAGTCGCTGCTGTGGCTGTCCGGTGTCGTGCGCGGCGAGATCTCCGTGCCCCGCAAGGAGATCGACCGCGGTGACGCGTGGGACGCCGCCGTAGCGCGGGCCAAGGGCATCGTGCACGGCAAGACCAAGGGCGCGGCGCCGGGTGCGCAGAAGGCTCTGGAACTTCTGGAGCTGGCGCGCGAGAACGACCTGGAGAAGGGCTACGCCGCCGAGACCGAGGGCCTCGCGGACCTCGTCATGAGCGACGAGCTGCGCGCGGGTCTGTACTCGTTCAACCTGGTGCAGAAGCGCGCGAAGCGCCCGGCCGGCGCGCCGGACAAGTCGCTGGCGCGCAAGGTCACCAAGGTCGGTGTCGTCGGCGCGGGCCTGATGGCCTCGCAGATGGCGCTGCTGTTCATCCGCCGCCTGCACGTGCCGGTCGTGCTGACCGACATCGACCAGGCGCGCGTGGACAAGGGCGTCGGCTACGTCCACAGCGAGATCGACAAGCTGGCGGGCAAGAAGCGGATCTCCCCGGACGAGGCGAACCGCCTGAAGGCGCTGGTGTCGGGTTCGCTCGACAAGTCCGCGTTCTCCGACGCCGACTTCGTGATCGAGGCCGTGTTCGAGGACCTCGCCGTGAAGCAGCAGGTGTTCGCCGAGGTCGAGGAGCACGTCTCCGCCGAGGCGATCCTCGCCACGAACACGTCGTCGCTGTCCATCACGGACATGGCGTCGAAGCTCAAGCACCCCGAGCGGGTCGTGGGCTTCCACTTCTTCAACCCGGTCGCGGTCATGCCGCTGCTGGAGATCGTGCGCGCCGAGCAGACCGACGACGCCACGCTCGCCACGGCGTTCTCGATCGGCAAGCAGCTCAAGAAGTCCTCGGTGCTCGTGAAGGACGCGCCCGCGTTCGTCGTGAACCGCCTGCTGACCCGCTTCATGGGCGAGGTCATCAAGTCGGTCGACGAGGGCACGTCGTTCGAGGTCGCCGACAAGGCCACCGAGCCGCTCGGCCTGCCGATGTCGCCGATGATCCTGCTGCAGCTCGTCGGTTCCGCCGTCGCGCTGCACGTGTCGGAGACGATGCACGGCGCGTTCCCGGACCGTTTCGCGGTGTCGGAGAACATGAAGAAGTTCGTCGCCGCCGGCAAGGGCGCGGTCTGGCAGTGGGACTCCACGGGCAAGCAGACCGTCGATCCCGAGGTCCAGGCCCTGTGGGAGTTCGGCTCCTCACCGCTGACGGGTGACGAGGTCAAGACCCGCGCACTGGAGGCGCTGGCCGAGGAGATCCGCATCATGCTCGACGAGGGCGTGGTCGCGGAGGCGCAGGACATCGACCTGTGCATGCTCCTGGGCGCCGGGTGGCCGTTCTGGCTGGGCGGCATCACGCCGTACCTGGACCGCACCGGCATCTCGGAGAAGGTGACCGGGAAGCGGTTCCTGGCACCGGGCGTGGCCTCCGTGCCTGCTTAGTCCGCTGTGCCAGAAGCCCCCGGCTCCTCCTCGACGGAGCCGGGGGCTTCTGCATTCACGACTGGTGGACCAGCGTTTCCGGCGTCTGGCCGGTGACCCACGCCCTGGCGAGCTTGCCGGCGGCCGCGCGGAAGATCCCGTCGGCGTTGCCGTCGTCGGGGAGGATCGTCTCGGTCTGCTTGTCCAGGACGAGGCGGCGCGCCGTGCCGCCGTCGGTGTGGAACCGGTAGCGGACGGACGTCGCCGTCTCCTCTTCCTTGTGCAGGTACACGAGCAGCGCCATCCGTACCACCTCCACGACTTGTTGAAGTCTTCGTTGCCGGACGGCGGGATCTGGTTCTCCCAGCGGGAGACCTCGTTCGCCGCCGCGTACGCGTCCTTGTACGACGCGTTCGGGTTCTGCTGCCAGTACCGGCTCTCGGCGAGCTCGTCCTCCAGCAGCGCGATGTCCGACCGTTCCGCGGGTCAGGCCGTGAGCAGGCCGATTCCGAGCGTCAGCACTCCGGCCACGGGCACGCCGGGTCGCAAGGTCCAGCCCGCCACGCCCGAACTGACGATCACGGCTGCCCGTCAGGCCTCGGGCACCATCACCGGCTGGTGGAGCTCGGCCGACCCGTCCTCGCGGATGAAGTAGGCGTCGATGTTCGTCGCGCGCAGCGTCACCTCGGAGCCGGCGACCAGCTCCCGGTAGCGCAGCAGGTCCGGCAGCCCGATGGCGACGGTGTCGAACGGGTGCGTCTGGCGCAGCATCAACGACCTGCGCAGCGCCTCGCTGAACGCCCAGCGGGGCGCGGCGTCGTCTCCGGGGACCTCTACCAGCGCACCTTCGAGGTGACGTTCAAGAGCGGCTCGCACGTGGTCCGCCGTGCCCCACGACGCGATGTCCGTGACAGTCATGTGTCACGTATCGGGATAAATCGCGGGATCATTAGCCGTTGGGATGTTTCGATCAGGTCATGTTCATGCGTCCCGCGATCCTGCTGGACGTCGACGGCCCGCTGAACCCGTTCATGGCGAAGCCGACCCGGCGTCCGGCCGGTTACACCACACGTCGAGTCCGTCCATACGGTTTCTTCCGGCCACTGCGCGTCTGGCTGGACCCGTCACACGGCTCGTGGCTGCTCTCGCTCGCCGCCGCGACCGGCGCTGACCTGGTGTGGGCGACGACGTGGGAGCACGAGGCGAACGAGTTCATCGGGCCGTGCATCGGTCTGCCGGAACTGGAGTGGATCGACTTCGGCGGCCGCGGTTCCGATCATGCCGACGGCCTCCACGGCAAGATCGCGGCGATCACCGAGTGGGCGCGGACGCGTCCGATCGCGTGGCTGGACGACGAGTTCCGACCACGCGACCAGGAATGGGCTGCGAGCAGGCCGGGCACGTTGCTGGTGCCGGTCGACCCGCGCAAGGGGATCGGCGTGGACCACCTGGAACGGGTCCGGGCGTTCCTCACTGGTGCAGAGCGAGCTCCGCGAACTCCTGCACCCTCGCGACCGTGATGCCCTCGCGCTGTTCCACGGCGAGCGGGTGATCGGTGGGTTCGACCTCGACCAACGGCCGCACCCCGATCTCCTGCGTGTGCAGGTTGATCTTGAGGTTGAGCGTCGTGGGCTCGTAGCCGGGCAGGATCGTCGACAGCCAGCCGAAGTAGGGCGGCTCGCCGGCCCGGGCCGGGTCCTCGAACACCTCGATCATGCGGCCGAAGTTCGCCGGCGAGAGCGACACCCACACGCCCCACTCGAAGTCCTCGTCGGCGTCGCGCACAGGGAGCACGATGCGGCCGCGCACGAAGAAGTGCTCGTTCTCGATCACGCACTGCTCCCCCGAGAGGAAGCTGCCGGGCTTCTCGGCGACGTCCGGCGACCAGTACACGGGCGCGGCCATCGAGTAGCCGGACGGAAGGCCTTCGTGCACCTCACCGCAGCTGGAACAGGTGAACCCCGGAGAAATCATGGCGGCCAGCCTAGAGTCGCCGGCGTTCCTCAGACCTGACGGATGGGCACGACCTCGACGAGCCGCCCGACGTCCTTGAAGTCCTTGACGTTCATCGTCAGCACCGGCAGGCCCGCGACCGCCGCCGTGGCCGCGATCTGCAGGTCCATCCGCCGCGGGCGCGGGCTTCGGCCGGCCCGCCGCACCAGCGAGGCCATCTGCCCGTAGACCTTGGCCTCCTCGACGCCGAACGGCAGCACCTCGAACGTCTGCAGCGCCGCGTAATACCGTTCCGTGCGCGCGAACCGCTCGACCGGGTCCTCGGTGTCGAGCCCGAACGCGAGCTCCGCGATCGTGACGGCGCTCAGGAACGGCTGGGCGTTCACGTACTCACCCAGGTTCGCCCGCTCGAGCCTGATCAGCACACAGGTGTCGAGCAGACAGCTCAGCTCTGCCACGGGTCGTCCAGCGGGTCGTCCGAGCCGAACACCTCGTCGGCCGCACGGCGGTCGGCCTCCCACCGGTCCGCGTCGACCGGCGGCAGGGTGCCGAACAGCACCTGGACATCCCCCAGGGGCGGACGGGTCACGGCGTCCTCCCGGTACGGCGAGAGCTGGGCGACGGGCTTGTTGTTGCGGGTGACGACGAAGCTCTCACCCGCCTCGACGCGCCGCATGATCTCCGCGTTGTCGTTGCGGAGCTCACGCTGGCCGATGGCTCTGAGCTGCTGCATACCACCACCGTAGCGCAAAAGGCAGAAAAGTGCTACGGAGTAGCTACAGCACCGCCGGGATACCCGGTCGGCATGATCAGGGTCGGCACGTCGGGCTGGCGCTACCCCGAGTGGCGCGACGACTTCTACCGCGGCGTTCCCCAGCGGCTGTGGCTGAGCCACCTCGCCACCCACGTGGACACGATCGAGATCAACAGCTCCTTCTACCGCCTCCAGCCTGCGTCGCACTACCGCAAGTGGGTCGCCGAGACCCCGCCGGACTTCGTCTTCGCCGTCAAGGGCCCCAAGCTGATCACGCACGTCAAACGCCTGCGCGACGTCGAAGACCTGCTCAAGACGTTCACCGAGTCGCTCGCACTGGGCCCGAAGCAGGGACCGGTCATCTGGCAGCTGCCGCCGTCACTGCGCTTCGACCGCGCGACGCTCCAGGACTTCCTCGCCGCACTCCCGCAAGGCCGGCACGCACTCGAACCGCGCCACGAGTCGTTTCGCACTGACGCCTACTTCGACCTGCTCCACGCGCACAACGTCGCCCACGTCGTGTCGGACGCACCGACGTTCCCGTGCATCGAGGCCGTGACCGCCGACTTCGCCTACGTGCGCCTGCACGGCCACGACGAGCTGTACATCAGCTCCTACAGCGACGACCAGCTCGATGAGTGGGCCGGGAAGATCCGCGAGTGGGACCGCGACACCTACGTCTACTTCGACAACACCATGCACGGCGCCGCTCCCGTCAACGCGCTGAGCCTCATGGCCCGGTCCACGTCCGCAACGCGGCAGTGAGCGTCTCCGGGTCGGCCACCCACACGACGTGACCGTCCGGCCTGATCAGCATCCCGCCGAACTCGTCCAGCAGCACCGGCCGGCCGGGACGCAGCAACTCGGCGACGGTCGTGGACCTGCCGTCGACCTCCACCGCGAGGTTCGGCGCCAGCCGCCCGAGCAACGGGTGGTCGCCCGGTATACGAGGGTCATACCGCGTGTCGACACCCGTGACCAGCTCCGCGAGGTGCGTGCCCGCCGCCGCACCCAGTTCTGCGACAAGCTCTCGCACCGGTGAGAGGTCTTCACGCCCGAGCAACGACTGCGCCCGCGCCGTGCGCACCACGCGTGCACCGACCGCATGCCGTTCGTCGTGATAGGTCTGCAGCAGGCCGTCGGGCGCCCGACCCGACACCGTTGCGGCCAGCTTCCAGCCGAGGTTCATCGCGTCGGCGAGCGCCACGTTCACGCCGACCGCTCCCGCCGGCGGGTGGACGTGCGCGGAGTCCCCGGCGAGGACCACCCGGCCCCGCACGTAGCTCTCCGCCTGCCGGGCGGCGTCGGAGAACCTGCTGAGCCACAGCGGTCTCCCGAGCGGCACCTCCCGGCCGAGCCTGGCGTGCAGCAGTTCCCGCACGTATCCGAGCTCGACCGGCCCGGTGCGCGGCTCCGGCTCGTCGAGCACGATCCGCACGTATCCCGGCCGCGGCAGCACGAGCACCTCCCCCGTCGCCAGCGCGTCGAAGTCGGCCTCGACGTCCGCGATCAGTCCGTACGACGTCGCGTCCACGCCGGGAAAGCCGATGCCGGCCCGCTTGCGCACAATGCTGCGACTGCCGTCGCACCCGAGCAGGTACGAGGCACGCCACCGCTCCTCGCCGACGACGACGTCGACACCGTCGGCGTCCTGCGAGAAGTCCACGACCTCGTGTCCCCATCGCACGCGCACACCGAGTTCGGCGAGCCACTCCTCCAGCAGCTCCTCGACGCGGTTCTGCCCGATGCCGAGCGCGTACGGGTGGTCGGTGTCCATGGCCGAGAAGTCGAGACCCATGCCCGGCAGGAACATGCCGTACGGCACAACGGGTCCCTCAGCGAGGAACCGCTCGGCGAGCCCGCGCCGGTCGAGCAACTCCAGGCTGCGCGCGGACAACGTGAAGCCACGCGGATGAGCGAACCGCCTGGGCGCCGCGTCCACCACGGTCACCTCGACACCGGCCAGCGCCAGTTCGGCCGCCACCACCAACCCCGCCGGGCCCGCGCCGGCGACCAGGACGGTCATGACCCCTCCGGCCACGGGAGACGCCCGGACTCGACGCCGCCGATGATCTCCTCGACCCACCCCAGCTCGGCCTCGGCCATGCGCACCGCGTACTCGACCTCCACCACGAACAGCCGCGGCACCTGCTCCAGCGCGTCCCGGTGAGAGCCGCGCATCTCCTCCAGCGACGCCCGCAACCGCTCCGCCCGTCCCCGCAGCGCCTCCACCGCACCGCCGGGTCCCAGGGCACCGAGGTAACTGACGGCGGAGAGGAACTTCGGGAACTCGGGCTGCGGTTCGCGCACCAGCCGGTCGACCCAGCGGGTGAACTCCTCCCGTCCCGCCTCGGTGAGCCCGTAGACGGTGCGTTCCGGCCGGGCACCGACCTTCACCGTCTCGCGCGCTTCGATCCACCCCTCACGCATGAGCGCGCGAACCACGTCGTAGAGCGAACCTGTCGTGACTTTGAAAGCCCGGTCCAAGCCGCGTTCGCGCAACGTCGCCGCCATCGCGTGCGGGTGCAGCGGCGACTCCAGCAGCAATCCCAGCACCGCCATACCCAGCGGATTCTTCATCACTCGACTCCGATCGCTCGGAACCGAGTATTTGCAGCGCCGTCCGGGTTGTCAACTAGCCTGTTCAGATATGAGAACGATTCGCGTCTTGGCTCCCCTGCTCCTGGCCGCGAGTCTCGTGGCTCCCGTGCAAGCGCATGCGGAGGAGGCGGCCTGGACCGGCCCCCTCAGCACCCGAGGCCGGTGGATCGTCGACGCACACGGCGACCGCTTCAAGCTCAAGTCCGGCAACTGGCACGGTGCGAGCGGCACCTACACCGGTTCCGGCGACATCAACGACCCCGCCAACCACCACTCCGGCGAGAAGGCCGACCAGGTCCCGCTCGGCCTCGACCGCGCGACCATGGCCACGATCATCAGTGGTTTCAAGGAGATCGGCGTCAACAGCATCAGGCTGCCGTTCTCCAACCAGATGATCAAGGACACCAGTCCTGCCCACGGCCTGAAGGACGCGCAGCTCAACGGGAAGCGGCCGCTGGAGGTCTACGACGCGGTCGTGGCCGAACTGACCCGCAACAACCTCGCCGTCATCCTCAACAACCACACCACGACCTCGCGGTGGTGCTGCGGCGTCGACGGCAACGAGCGGTGGAACACCAGCCAGAGCACCGACCAGTGGATCACCGACTGGGCGTTCATGGCCGACCGCTACAAGGCGAACAAGCGCGTGGTCGGCGCGGACCTCTACAACGAGGTGCGCCGCAACGTCTGGGACGACCCGAACTGGGGCTGGGGCAACGACCACGACTGGCACAAGGCCTCCCAGCAGGCCGCCGACCGCCTCCAGCAGACCGCGCCCGACCTGCTCGTCATCGTCGAGGGCATCAACTGGACCGGCATCCCCGTCGACGGCTTCGCGCACGGCCGGCCGACGCTGGAGCCGGCGCGCTTCCTCAGCCACACGCTCGCCAACCCCGCCAAGCTCGTCTACTCGGCCCACTTCTACGGCTACACCGGGCCGAACCACAGCGGTGCCACGGGAATCGGCGAGACGACCGACCCCCGTTACCAGGACCTCTCGCCGCAGGAGCACGTCAACGTCCTGCAGCGCCAGGCCTTCTTCATCACCGAGGCGCAGAAGCACTTCACCGCGCCGCTGTGGATCAGCGAGTTCGGCGTCGGCGGCCGCGGCGAGAACAACCCCAAGGCGCGTGACTGGTTCGAGCGGTTCGTGAACCAGCTGATCGCCAACGATACCGACTTCGCCTACTGGCCGCTGGTCGGCTTCCACACCAACCGCGGTGGCAACGGATGGGCGCTGCTGCACTGGGACGCGGCCGGCAACCGCATGGGCGTCAACGACGGCGACGACTGGCGGGCCGGCGCGTGGAACCGCCTCGTCACCGCGCCGAGCCGCACCGGGCAGGTCCCGCAGGAGACGCGGTGGAACCAGCTCCTCAAGGAATCCTGCCCGCAGAACGAGAAGCTCACCGGCATCAGCCACACGGGCAGCCGCGGCCTGTGCGTCAGCGGTCCACAGTGGAGCAGCACGACCAGGGTCACCAACGAGCAGCACGTGACGAACGACTGGGCGTCCGGCTACACGAAGCTCCAGTGCCCGAACAACAACGCGGCCGTCGGCTACGCGAACTTCACGCTGGTCTGCGCACCGGTCGCCACCGGATCGACCAGCCGCGTGCTCTGGTTCGACCGCGGCGACAACCGGCCGGACCAGGGCGGCGACTGGGCCAACGGCCACTACAAGGGTCAGTGCGCGCAGGACGAGCACATCGCCGGCGTCGCCTACAACTGGCGCAGGACCCCGGACGCGTTGCTCTGCCGGAAGTGAAGTCCTAGGTTTTCCAGGAACGCGGCCGCGGGATCTTCGACCTCCGTCGAGGTCTTGCGGCCGTTCTCCGTCAGCACGACCTTCTTGTCCGTCACGGTGATCCGCCCCGACGGCAGCGCGAGCGACGCCATCGGCCCGGCGCGGAAGTGCGACTCCGGCGCGGTCTGGTGCCACCAGCAGGTCGGCACGAACTCGGCGAGGTCACGCGGCCGGCGTTCGAGCCGGTAGGAGGGCTTGCCGTTCATCAGCACCTCCACGTCGTCGCCCGAGTCCACGAGCCGGAACACGCCGTACGGGTCGCGCTGGTCCTCTCGCGACTTCCAGTCGAGCGGGTGCAGCATGAACGCCCCGAACCCGACGTCGGCGAGCCAGGTGCCGTCCACGAGCAGCGCCATGTGGTCGAGCGGCGGGCCGAGCCGCTGCCCCTCGCCCACCGTCCGCGCCGCGAGCAGGTCGACGCTGTGTCCCAAGTGCCGCAACAACTCCGCGAACATCCCGTTGAGCTCGTAGCAGAACCCGCCGCGCCGCTGCGTCACGATCTTGTCGTGGAGCCACGGGACCTCCAGCACGATCCGGGTGTCCATGTGCGTGTAGAGGTTCTCGAACGGGACGCTCAGCAGGTGCCGTTCGTGCAGCTCTGCCAACGACGACGTGCGAGAGGCACCGATGCGCTGTAGGTAGTCGTCCACCGTGCCACGATATCCGCATGGGCGAGGTCAGGATCGGGACTTCGGGGTGGGTCTACCCGCCCTGGCGCGGCGTGTTCTACCCCAAGGGCGTCACGCAGAAGCGCGAGCTGGCCTACCTGAGCGAGCAGCTCGGCTCCGTCGAGATCAACGGCTCCTTCTACTCGCTGCAACGCCCGTCGAGCTACCGGAAGTGGGCCGCCGACACACCGGACGACTTCGTGTTCTCGGTCAAGGGCAGCCGTTTCATCACGCACATGAAGCGCCTGAAGGACGGCAACGAGCTCCTCGCGAACTACCTCGCGTCCGGAGTCCTCGCCCTGGGCCCGAAACTCGGCCCGATCCTGTGGCAGCTCCCGCCCACGCTGCAGTTCGACGCGGACCTGCTCACGAGCTTCTTCGAGGGCCTGCCCCGCACCACCACCGAGGCCGCCGAGGTCGCGAGACGCCACGACCACCGCGTCGACCCGGCCCACACCACCACCGACGCCGAACGGCCGATGCGCTACGCCCTCGAAGTGCGCCACGACAGCTACAAGACGCCGGAGTTCGTCGAGCTGCTCCGGCGCCACGACATAGCGCTGGTGGTCGCGGACGCGGCCGGCAAGTACCCGTTGATCGAAGAGGTGACGAGCGACTTCGTCTACGTCCGGCTGCACGGCCACGACGAGCTCTACGTCAGCGGCTACACCGCCGAGGGCCTCGACCAGTGGGCGGAGAAGGTCCGCGCCTGGCGGCAGCAGGGCGACGTGTTCGTCTACTTCGACAACGACGCGAAGGCCTACGCCCCGCGCGACGCCAGGGCGTTGCAAGATCGTCTGGCCGATTGAGCCGAACGGACGCACACTCTTCTCCGACGGAGGTGCGCCCATGTCGACGAAGAGCATCATCGCCGCCCTGGTGGTCACTGCGGGCGCGGTCGCCTCCAGTGGGATCGCCGTAGCGCAGAGTGACAAGACCTGCGACAAGGGCGAGTTCTGCGTCTGGTCGGGCGCGGAGTACACGGGAACCGTCCAGCGCCTCGACGTGGAATCGGCGAACCCCGGCGAGTGCATCACGCTCACGGTGACCGGCAAGTCCTTCGCCAACCGCCTGAGCAGGGACGCGACGGTCTACCAGCGCGAGAACTGCTCGACCGAGGCCGAGTTCACCACCTATCCGAAGCACGGCACCTACGTGCCGGACGCCTACTTCGTGATCAGGGGCCTGCAGGTGTGGGGTCCTTAACGACGGAGACCTACTTTAGTCACCCTATGTAACACCACTCGATCGTGTGAGTACTCGTCAGTAGGTCCCCTTTCGTGCCTAAGTTGCCGCCCTATCGAGTGGTGGCAGCTGGAGGAAATGTGACCGTGGCGGGTGAAGCCGGGTTACTCGAACTGATGGCCGGGCGACTGGCCAAAGACGATCTCACCCCACGTGCGGCAGAACTGGTGCTGGCGGCGTGCCGGGGCGAGACGGCTCTGGAGCGCGCGCTCGCCGGTGTGCCCTCACGAGAAGAGGCCCCGAGAGAGCGGACCGACGGCCCTGGCCAGGAGATCTTCGTGTCGGAGATCCGGGTGCGCGGCTTCCGCGGCATCGGCCCCCAGGCACGTCTGCCGCTGGCGCCGGGTCCGGGACTGACCGTCGTCACCGGACGCAACGGCTCGGGCAAGTCGAGCTTCGCCGAGGCCGCCGAACTGGCGCTGACCGGCTACAACTCGCGCTGGACCCGAGCACGGCACGACGTGTGGCGGCAGGGCTGGCGCAACCTGCACCAGAGGGACACCGCCGTCGAACTGGAGCTCGTCCAAGCCACTCGGACGGACAGGACGACGATCCGAAGACAGTGGGCGCCGCAGGACGACCTGGCGCAGGGCGAGTGGACGCAGGACGACAGGCCGTTCGACGACAGCAAGTGGCACGAGGCGCTGGAGACCTACCGGCCGTTCCTGCCCTACAGCGAGCTGGGGACCGTTCTCGACGCACAACCCGAGGACCTCTACGAGGCGATGCACCGCCTCTTGGGCCTGGAAGCGATCACCGAGGCACAGCAGGCGCTCGCCGAGCACCGCAAACGTCTCGCCGAGATCGTCGCCCGCCCTCACGACCGGCGGGAACGCGTGCGCACGGAGTTGCTGGCGTCCCAGGACGAACGAGCCCGCCGCGCCGCCGCGCTGCTCGGCAGCGACTCGCCCGACCTCGACGCCATCGCGGACCTCGCGCTCGGCGCGGACGTCGGCACCGGCACGAACCTGCTGCACCAGATCGTGGACGTGGCGCTGCCGCCCGACGACGAGGTCGACCGGGTCCGCGAAACGCTCGACCTGGCACTCGGCGCGGTCACCGCGGTGGCCACGGCCAACGCGCAGGACTCGTTGCGATGCAGCGAGATCCTGCGGCTCGCGATCCAGCTGCAGGAGTCGGGCGGCGGTCAGACGTGCCCGGTGTGCGATCTCGGCCGGCTCGACGGGTTGTGGCTCGGCAAGGCCAAGGACCGCGCCGAGCACCTCGCGAGGGCCGCCGCCGAACTGCACGAGGCCGCCGACCGCCTGGACCTGGCCGTCGCGGCCACGCGGGCGTTGTGCCTACCGGCGCCCGAGGTGCTGGCCGAGGCGCAGGGCGTGCTCGACACGACGACCGTGCTGCAGGCATGGCACGCGTGGGAGGCCTGCGTCTCGATCGACGACCCCGTGCGGCTGCGCCAGGAGTTGTTCGACCGGTACGCGGACCTCGTGCAGGCCGTGGACCAGCTGAAGGCAGTGGCGCGCGAGCAGATCGACCGCCGTGACCTGGTGTGGCGGCCGATGGCGATCGCGTTGTTCGAGTGGCATTCGCAGGCGCAGCAGGCGATTGCGGACGCCGAGGTGCTCGCCGACGTGACGGAGGCGGAGAACTGGATCCGCAAGACCGCGGCCACGCTGCGGTCCGAGCGGATCGCGCCGTTCGCCAAGGAGTCGCAGCGGATCTGGCAGCGGTTGCGCCAGCAGAGCAACGTCGACCTGGGCGCGGTGCGGCTCGGCGGCACCCGCAACGTCGAGCTGGACGTGTCGGTCGACGGCGTCTCGAACTCGGCGCTCGCGGTGATGAGCCAGGGCGAGCTGCACTCGCTGGGGCTCGCGTTGTTCCTGCCGCGCGCGCTGGTGGACGAGAGCCCGTTCCGGTTCGTGGTGATCGACGACCCGGTGCAGGCGATGGACCCGACCAAGGTGGACGGTCTCGCGCAGGTGCTCGCCGACGTCGGGCTGACCCGCCAGGTCGTGGTCTTCACGCACGACGAACGGCTGGTGGAGGCGTTGCGGCGGTTGCGGCTGCCGGCGACGGTCTGGGAGGTCTGCCGCGGCGAGGACTCCGTCGTGCAGGTGCGGATGTCCGACGACCCGGTCGGCCGCTGCCTGGCCGACGCCCGCGCGATGCGGGTCGACGAGGACCTGCCGGACGCGTTGCGCGCCGAGCTCGTGGCGTCGTGCTGCCGGACGGCTCTGGAAGCGGCGTCGCACGCCCGGTTCCGCCGCGAACGGCTCGGCCGCGGCATACCGCACGCCGAGGTCGAGCGCCTGATCGAGTGCGCGCTGACCACCAGGCAGAAACTCGCGCTGGCCGTCCTCGACGACCTCGCGGAAACCTCGAAGTTGTTGCCACACCTGGAGGAGGTCGTCGGATCGTGGGCGGTGGACTTGTTGCTGGCGTGCCGGGTCGGCGGCGAGAGCGGAGATTTGGACGTGCTGATCCGCGACACCGAGCTGCTCGCGGGGTGGCTGCAGCGATGAGCCTCCCCTCCGACGTCCAGGACCGGCTGACCTGCGTGGCGAACCTGCTGGCGCGCCCCGACCAGCTCGACGGCGTGCGGATCCGGTGCTGTGCCGAGCTGTTGCGCACCGCGGTGGAACGGTCGGTGGCCCGCGCCTGCGGGGCTGAGAACACCGACCAGCCCGTGCACGCGTTGCTGCTCAGCCTGCCGTCCCACGTGGACGCCGACGTGGCGCACGACGCCTCCCAGCTGTGGCACGCGCTCAGCCGCGCGATCCGGCACCACGGCTACGAGCTGACCCCGACCGTCGCGGAGCTGACCGGCTGGCACGCCGACACCGCCTCGGTCGCGGCGACTCTCAGGCCGACCCTGACCCTGTCCGGCAACATCGACCTCACCTGAGGGCATTGGTGAAACTGCTGCTGTTCGCGGACCTGCACCTGGACACGCGCTTTTCCAGCGCGGGCCCGGAGCGGCGTCAAGCGTTGCGTGACACGCTGGGCCACATCGTCGACCTCGCGCAGGAATCCGGCGTGGACGCGATGCTCTGCGCCGGCGACCTGTACGAGCACGATCGCTGCTCCCCTTCGACAGCGGAGTTCCTGCGGTCGTCCTTCGACTGCCAGGTACCGGTGTTCCTGGCCCCGGGCAACGACGACTGGTACGGACCGCAGTCGGTCTACCAGCAGGTGGACTGGACGCCGAACGTGCACGTGTTCTCGTCGGAGTCGATGACACCCGTGGAGCTCTCCGACGGCATCACGCTGTGGGGTTCCGCGAACGTCGGGCCCGGTCCGGCGCGCGACGTCCTGGACGGGTTCGCGGTGAACCGCGGCGGCGTGAACCTGGCGCTGTGCCACGGTTCCACGCCCGATGACGTCGCGATCACCGGGCTGGACCACGCGTTCCTCGGGCACGTGCACACGCCGGAGCACGCCACCGACTACACGTTCCCCGGCAACCCGGATCCGCTGACACCGGGCGAGACCGGCGAACGCGGGGCCGTTCTGTGCACGGTGAACGAGGACGGTTCGGTGTCGCGCGAGGTGTTCGACGTGTCGGCGTCGCGGTCGCTCGGCTGGATGGACTCCGAGAAGACGTTCCCGTTGCTGGACTTCGACACCGTCGCCGCGGAACGGACCGTGCGCGGTCAGTTCGTGCGCGACGTGCTCGCCGACCCCGCCCTGGACGTGGCTCTGCGCGGCCGCGTGCTCTCGGCCGGCCTGCGCGCGCTGGAGGAACGATGAGGATCGAGTCCGTCACCGCGCACGCGTTCGGGCCGTTGCACGACCGCACCCTGTCGTTGGCGCCCGGTCTGACCGTGGTGTCGGGCGCGAACGAATCAGCGAAGTCGTCGTGGCACGCCGCGATCCGCGCGGCCCTGTGCGGCGATCCCTCGGCGCGGCACCGTCCGTGGCAGGGCGAGTCCTGGCGGGTGGCGGCCACGGTGTCGCTGGAGTCGGGCGAGGTCGTCGCGGTGGACCGCGACCTCAACGCCGACCTGGCGCCGGACGCCGCGCGCTGGGTCGGGCTGGACCGCATGTCGTTCGCCGCCACCGCGTGCGTGGACCAGGCACAGCTGCTGACCGTGCTGGACGCGGCGGACGGCTTGCAGAACCACCTGCGCCGGGCGGCGGCCACCGCGGGCACGGACGGCACGGTGGAGCAGGCGTTGCAACGGCTGACCGCGCCCGTGGACGCGTTGCGGGACGCGCGGAACCGCTTGCGCGAAGCCGAGACCGATCTGGCCGCGGCTTGCCGTGAGCACGCGCGTTACCTGGAACTGAGCGCCCAGGCGCGTTCGGCCGCCGCCGCTCGTGCCCGGCTGGCCGTTCAGGAGCACGCGGAGTCGCTCGGTGCGATCTCCGCCAGGGTGGCCAGGCTGGCCGAGTTGCAGGAGCGCTTCGGCGACTCTCCGCCGTCCGGGATCGCCGCGCAGGAGGAACTGACCCACGTGGTCAACCGCGCGCTGGCGGCGTGGCGTGCCGCGCCGACCCCGCGCGTGCTGCCGGGCCCGTCCGCGGCGGCGCTGGAGGCCGAACTCGCCGCCCTGCCGGACTTCCCCGTCGGCGAGACCGCGCTGGACGACGAACTCCGCCTCGTGGCCTCGGCCTACGCGACCGCGTCCGCCGTCGCCGCCGCGCACCACGAACGCCGGCCGTCACCGCGGACGAACGCCGAACCGCCGGTGCTGCGCGGCCTCGCCACGCGCCTGGACCCGGCCGCCGGTGGACGTCTGACGATGGCGTCGGTCGACGTGGACAACGCCCGCCAGTCCCAGGACGAGGCAGCCGCCGTCGCGGCCCGCACCCAGGTCGAGGCCGACGTGGCGGCGGCGCACGTGCAGGAGATCGCGGTACCGAACCCGTTCCTGCGCAACGCATTGCTGGCCCTGAGCTGTCTCACGAGCCTGGTGGGCCTGCTGCTGTTCCTGACGGGCCAGCAACTCGCCGCCATCGGCGTCCTCGTCGCCGCCCTGGTGGCCGGAGTCGGCGGCGCGATGTCGCGCGGCAACGCCGAGCAACGCGAGACCGCCGTGACCTTCGCCGCCGAACGCGCGGCCGCCGCCACCCAGGCGCGGAGCGTGCTGTTCAGCGCGGACCGCGCCCTGGCCGAGGCCGAGGGCCAGCGCGCCGTGGCCGCGGAAGCCGCGCGCGTGCACGACGAGGCGGTGGCCGAGTGCGCGTCGCTGGGCGTGCCCGCGGACCGCGAAACGTTGTGGCGCCTGGCCAACCGCCCCGCGTGGGAGGCCGAACACGCCGACCTGGTGTCCGAGGTGGCCCGCACCGAGAAGGCCATCCGCGTGGAACTGGCCGCACGCGGCAAGTCCGACGCCTCGATGACCGTGCCGGACCTCCTGGTGGACTACGAGACGGACTGCAAGGTGCGCGCCCGCCAGGCGTCGATCGCCGCCCAGCGCCCCCAGCTGTCCCAAACCCTGGCAGACCGGCGCCTCGCCGAGGCCACCGTCGCCGAGGCGACCGCCGCGCACACCCGAGCCCTGGACCTGCTGCGCGAAGCCGTCACCGCGATCGGCGGCACCGGCGACCGCCCGGAGGACCTCCTGCGCGCGATCGCCGAGTGGCAACGCGGCTGGGACCGCCTGCTGCGCGAGGCCGAGGACGAGCGCAACGCGTGGGCCGAACTCCAGGCCCTGATCGCCGCGGGCACCCTGGACGACCTGGAAGCCACCCGCTCAGCAGCCCAGACCCACCACGCCACCCTCCTGGAGGCAGCCGCCCGTTACGCCGCCTGCGACCCGGTGGACCCGGCCCTGGCCTCCACAGCGGACTCCCTGGCGGCCACCGTCGCCGAACTGGCCCGCGCCCTGCCGAGCGTCCCGGACGCGGAAGAGGCGGTGCAGGCCGCCACCGCGGTCCTGGCCGAGGTGAGCGCCGAGGTGGAAGCCATCGGCCTAGCCTCCCGCTACCTGACCGCGGCCCGCGAAAAGGTGCACAGCACCATCGCGCCGGCCCTGGAGAACACACTCCGAACCTGGCTGCCTTCGGTGACCGACGGCCGTTACGTGGACGCCGCCGTGGACCCGTCGACCCTGACCGTGCGTGTGTGCGCGGCCTCCGAGTCTTGGCACCAGGCCTCACGCCTGTCCCTCGGCACCGCGGAACAGATCTACCTGCTGCTGCGCGTCGCCCTCGCCCAGCACCTCGCCACCGAATCCTGCCCGCTGCTGCTGGACGACGTCACCGTGCAGGCCGACGACGCCCGTACGCGTGCGGTGCTGGACCTGCTGCTGCAGCTGTCCGCGGACCGGCAGATCGTCCTGTTCGCGCAGGACGCGGCGGTGGCCGAGTGGGCGCAGGAACAGTTGGGTGAGCGGGACGTGCTGCACCAGCTCACGCCGGTGGCGGCCTGACCGGGAGAAAGGCCGCTGGTGCGGTGCCCTGGACTTCGGTCCGGGGCACCGCATTCACGTCTTGCGCGCGGACGTGAGCTGCGCGTCGGTGTCCCGATCGCGAACGACCACTCCATGCAGCTTCACGCGCCACCACTCGCGGTTCGCCTTCGGCAACTGGCCGTGCTCCGGGCACGAGTGCCAGAAGCAACCGTCGACGAACCACGCGATCCGTGCCCCTCGCAGCAGCACGTCGACACGTCTGCGTCGGTTGGTGCCGGGAGGGGCGACGTCGACGAGGTAGCGCAGTCCGCGGCGGCGCAGCGCTCGCCCGACCGCCAACTCCGGCGCGTGCCGACGCGGCGAGTACGGCGCAGAACCCGCATCGACGTAGCGGTACATGAGCAGCAGTTTCCCGGAAATGTCAGACCCCGTCGCTACCGTCGACCCATGACCAACGCCGCCTTCCGCAAGCTCACCCCCACCGCCGACGACAGGCTCGCCGACCTGGGCCTGCGCACCGCGATCCTGGACCGGGCGATCGCCGCCGGTATCGACGCGCGCGCCGCCTCGCCGCCGTTCGGGCCCACCAACGCGCCGGGTCTGCTCGACTGGATCCACCGGGTGGGCACGCTGCGGCAGTTGCTGGCGGCGGAGGGGTGGCAGCGCCTCGACCACTGGAACGCGGGGCTGATCCGGCACCCGTCGCGTCCGGTGCTGCTCGGCACGTTGCAGGGCAACCGGGGCACGGGGTCGCCGGAGGCGCCGTTGCGCAGCGACTACGCGAAGGGGCCCGCCCTCGCGGCGATGATGCGGGACAACGACCACGACCAGTTCGCGCTGTTCGAGGGCGCGCGCAGCGAGGGGCTGAAGTTGTGGTTCCTGGTGACTTATCCGTTGCAGCTCGAAGACCGGCTCGTCGTGTTGCGCGAGGTGTCGCAGCCGGAGCCGACGCCGCAGAACCAGATCATCGAGCGGTGGGCGCATCGGATTCCGTTGCCGCCGATGGAGTTCCCGCAGCTGAAGGCGCCCAATGTGGACGGTCCGGAGGAGGTGGACTTCCCGATCGCGCTGCGCCGTTGAGGTGTCAGCGGTCGAACAGGGTCCAGGCGTGCATGCGTTTCGCGTCCGGGCCGAGCAGAGCCGTGCGAGCGAGGGTGAGCCGCAGGTGGCGTACGGGCTCACTGGTACCAGCGCCGCGGTCCAGCAGCAGGGGACCGGTGCCGACCACGGCGTCCGCGACGTAGCCGAGGGTCGGCACGGACAGTTGCGCATCCGGCCGCGCCTGCTTGAGCCGGAGAACGAGCGGATCCACGTCGTCTCCGGTCAGGTCCGGCACCGGGCCGGTCGCAGCACTCATCAGCGCCCCCGCGGTACCGCCCCGCTCGCTCCACAGCGAGCGGTCGCCGACCACGATGAGATGTGACCGGGCGCGGGTGATGGCAACGTTCCACAGGAACAGCTGCCGTTCCAACCAGGCGATGCTCCCCTGCCTCATGCCGTCGGCCGCCACGAGGCTCAGCACGATCGCGTCGCGCTCGCCGCCCTGGAAGGTGTGCACGGTGCCGACGCGCACACGCTCGTTTCCCGTGAACCACCGGGAGATCCGTTCCTCCTGGCCCTTGAAGGGGGTGACGACGCCGACCGTGGCGTCTTCCGGGAGCATCTTGAGCAGGTGCTCGACGCAACTACGGGTCTTGGCCGCTTCGGCCGGGTTGACCCACGACCCGCTGCCGAGCCGCTCGGCCTTGCCCTTCACGTCCACCCACACGACGGCGCGGTCGTCCATCCGCTTCTGCTGGGAGACGTTCGTGAGAACCGTGAGTTTGCTGCCGTAGAAACGGTGGTTCGAGATCTCGGCGATCTGAGGGTGGCACCGGAAGTGCTCGCTGAGCATGAACGTCATCGGCATCGCGCGTTGGCACGCGTGGAACGTCGAATGGCGGTGGAAGGCCATCCGCCGTTCCTCGAGCCACGCCGCCCGCACCTTCGCCGCCCGGCGAGCCGCGGCCTCCACCTCCGGGGCGACCGTGACCACCGGTGGAAGCTGCAGGGGATCGCCGATCACCAGTGCGCGCTTCGCCCGGAACAACAGCGGCAGCACGTAGGGAACAAGACACTGGCTCGCCTCGTCGATCACGACGAGGTCGAACAGTCCCGGGTCCATGGGGAACCTGCGGGCGCTCAACGCGGTGACCGCCCACCCGCGCACGTGCGGCAGGACAGCCCGCACCTCGCTCCAGTCACGGGTACCGCCACCCGATGCCTGCAGCAGTTCACTCACGGCCGTGCCACCGCTCCTGGCACCTTCCGCGACAACGGCGGCGAGCAACGCGGCCGAGGTGTCACGCACCTGTTTCTCCGCACTGGCGAGCGTGGAGGACAAGTCCTCGTCGGACCACTCCAGCGCCGGGTCCGCACGAGCACGTCGCCACCGCAGCTCGGCATCCGCTCGTTCAGCGGCGCTGACACACGTCTGAGGTGTGACGCCGCCCGTCCAGCCGGCATTCCGAAGGAAGCGGGTCCGCCTGCTGTGGCCGAAGAACCACGCCTTGGCCAGTTTCCTGGCACGCAACGCCCACGCCGGCAACGTCTCGGTGTCGGGAAGTCGCCACTGCCAAGCCAGCGCCGTCTGCTCTCGCGCCACTCCTGCCGTGAGCAGGTGCTGCTCGGCTGTGGCCTTCTGCCCCAGGCCTGCCCTGATGCGGCCCAGGTGGTCCTGGGCGAGCTGGAGCTCCGCTCTGCGGGTCGTGATCGTGGCCGCGCCAGGCCGTGGCTTCAGCAGTGCGGTCAGCGTGTCACTTTCCGCTTGCCGGTAGTCCCGCTTCTTGTTCCTGCTCCCGGTCCGCACCAGTGAACCGGGCACGATCTTCTCGCAACGCTCCCAGACCTCGTCGACGGCCCGGTTGTTCGTGGACACGACGAGCACGCTCTGCCCCGCGCACACCGCGGTCGCCACCAGGTTGGCCACCAGCTGGCTCTTGCCGGTTCCGGGTGGTCCGGTCGCCACGGTCATCGACGTCGTCATCGCGGATTCGATGATGTCGAGCTGCCCCTCGTTCGCGGCCAGCGGCGTCACGTTCGTCCAGGGGCGGAGAGGTGCCGGGGCTCGCCCTGACGCCAGTGCGGACAACGCCGTCTCGCTGATCTGGGTCTGCTTGCGGTCGAGCATCTCCAGATCCTTGGTCAGGCCGCCCGTGGTCCGGGTGTCGTGCGCGACGGTGAACAGCAACGCGACGTTGGAGACGCCGCTGTCCGGACTCGTCAGGTCGATGCTCACGTCGAGGGCTTCCGGATCGAGCTCCTGCACCAGCCGCAGCTCGAACTCCTCGCGGAGGTGGTAGTTGATGTCCTTGACCATCAGGCTGTGCGAACCCGGGTGCCAGGTGGGCGCGTACGTCTCCAGCAGCTGCTGCGCGTCCTCCTCCCCCAGCAGCCGCTTGGCCAGCGGGGCGTACGGGCGCACCGGCCCGCACTGCCGCAGCCGCAGCTCCCCCGGTTCGCCGACCAGCTCGACGGGGCGAACGAGCAGCGGTGCGAGCTCCACGCCACGGCTCTCCGCGTTCTGCAGAACCGCGGTCGGGTAGCCGTACCAGAGCTCGGCGTCGTCGTCCGCTCCCACCAGCGGACCGATGCCGTCCGGCAACGGACAGCTGCCATCGGCGTCGAGCGCGCCCGAAAGCAGCTGCTCCTCTCCTGGCACGCAGACGAAGACCCTGCCCTCGTCGGCCGGGCTCATCAGACGTGGCGCGGCGGTCTCGGCGTCGAGGCACGCCTGGTAGTACTCGAGCAGCGCGGTCCAGATGCCGCCTGCCTTGTGCGGTGGTGCGAGCGCGATCCGCGGTGTCGCCGCCGCACGCGCGGGAACCGCGGGGGCGAACGCCGGCACGGGACCACGCCACGTCGCCGCGAGCACGATGCGGTCGTTGACGCCGAGGGCCGACTTCTCGGGTGTCTGTCCACGGCCCAGCCGTCGCACGCGTTCGGAGACGTGGTCGAACAGCTCGTCGATGGTGACCTTGCCGTCGCCGTCACGATCGGCGCGGCCGCTCCGCAGCGCGTCGACGATCTCACCGGTGAACACGGACGGCAACGGCTGTCCGTCAGGTCCGATCCCGCCTCCGTACGAGGTCTCGGTCGCGCTCGACGACGACAGCACGTACACGCCGCGAGAGCGCAGGATCGGGGCCGATGCCACCGACTTCGGCACGTCGGTCGTGAAACCCGTGGTGAAGCCGCCGCTCTCGCAGCAGTCGAACATGGCGATCTTCTGCGCGGCACGGCACTGCTGCAGCGCGTCGTTGACGAACGAGGCGCTGATCGCCGTCTCCTCCAGGCTGCTCGGACTGGTGTCCGTCGCGGCGAAGTGGAACTCGCTCGTGACCGCGCCATGGCCCGACACGTACAGGAGCACCTGTTCGTGTTCCGTTGACGCGCTGAGGAAGTCTTCGACCACCACGCGCACTGTGGCCGAGTCTGCGTCCTGGAGGACTTCGACCGCGTCGAACCCTCCGATCTCGGGATGGCGGAGCACATGGGCCAGCGCGGCTGTGTCCGCGCGTGTACACGCGAGCGGGCTCAGATGGAGGTACTGCTCGGTTCCGATGAGCAGCGCGCGTTTGATCAACGGCGTCACAGCACCACACTGCCGAATCCGTGCGGGCCCGAATGGTATTTACCTGCGTCTTCACCCAAATGCACCAACACGGTGCACCCAAGTCACTACCCTGCGCCCATGGCAGACGATGTGATGTCTTCGGCGTCGACCGAACCCGAGGAGAAGAGCATGGTGGTCGACAGGTCCCGGTCCGTCACGATCTCCGACCCGGCCGTTCCGCTCCCGCCCGCGGATGCTCCGGCTGAGGAGTCCTAGCACCCGATGCCCGCCACTCCGGTCGCCGTAGCGATCTTCCTGCTGGTGGCCTTCCCCGGCATCGTCCTGGAACTGCTGCGGCTCCGCGCCCGGCCGGGACGCGCGGAGAGCATCTTCACCGAGACCAGCCGGATCCTCGTCGGCGGTATCGCGCTCAGCACCGTCACGTTGCTGGTCCTGGGCGCGTTGCGGTCGCTGCCCGGCTCACCTCTGCCCGACCCGCGCGCCATCCTGATCGACCGGATGTACGTCCCGAACCACCTGTGGGCCACCGGTTTCGGCACGGTCCTGTTCCTGACGCTGGCCGGCACTCTCGCGTTGCTCCACTTCCAGCTGTCGCCACGACACGGCCTGCCCGGCGCGATCGAGCACGAGAGCGCGTGGGTGACCGTCTTCGCCCGGTTCGCACAGCGCGCTCATACCGAGAACGCGGAGACGTTGCGGGGAAAGCGGATCGTCACGCAGGTCCAGGTCGATCTCGAGGACGGCAGCGGGTACATCGGGACGAGGGAGTCGTTCTCGTCCGACACCGCGCTGGACAACCGGGAACTCGTGCTGACCGCCCCACTGCACCGCGTCACCTCGGACGGCGAGCAGCTGCCGTTCGACAGCGGCTGGAACCGGGTGATCATCGCGCAGGACCGCATCCGCGCGATCCGCGTCCGTTTCACCACGGAGGAGGCCGAGGGGGACACGCCTCCTCGCCGTGCCCCTGTCGCGGAGGTGCTGAGCGAACGCGTGCGCCGGCTGGTGGCGACACCGGGGCGGACGGCGTGCCTGCTGGCCGTGCAGGTAGCGCTACCTGCGGCGATCGCCTGGGCACGCTGACCGCCACACCGATCGCACCTCCCGCGTGGCATCGGGATCACCCACCAGCGACAATGACCGGATCATGCTCACGCCCTCGCGACTCACGCTCGCCCGCACCCGGCGCGGACTCACCGCGGCCGAGCTGGCGCGGAAGTCGGGCGTGCAGGTGCAGGCCATCGGCGAGTACGAGCGCGGCCTGCGCAGGCCCAAGGCCGCCACCATCGAATCTTTGGCCGGTGCGCTCGGTTTCCCGGCCGAGTTCCTGACGGCACCGGAACCGCCGCGGCCGCAGAACGCGCCGCGTGATGCGCAGGCGACGGCGGCGGCGCAGCTCGCGATCGAGTTCAACGGCTGGCTGGACCGGCTGTTCGTGCTCCCCCAGCCCGACCTGCCGCCTCCGCGCACCTCGCCGCAGGGCACACGTGACGCGTGGCGGCTCGCCACCGGGCCGGCGCCGAACATGGTGCAGCTGCTCGAGTCCCACGGTGTTCGCGTGTTCTCGCTGCCGGTCGACTGCGCCGGGCAGGAGGCTTTTTCCTGCTGGCACAACGGAACACCGTTCGTGTTCCTCACCCCGTCCGCGACGCCGGAGCAGGCCCGGTTCGACGCGGCCGTCCAGCTCGCCGTGCTCCTCGGGCACGACGAGCCGCACGAGTTCGCCGCCGAGTTCCTGATGCCCCAGCGACAACTGCCCGGCACCGACCACCGGCACTGGCACGTGGGCAGGGACCAGTTCACGAAGTGGGCGAACGTCCACAGCCTCGTGCCGGGCGGCATGACGCGCCGTGAGACCTCGAAGCTGCTCACGAAGGTGTTCCGGGTTCTCCGCGAGAACGGCACGACACCGTTGCACGTGGCCAAAGAACTGAACCTGGGCCTGGAAGAACTGAACGGGCTGGTGTTCGGGCTCGTGCTGACCGCACTGCCGGGTGGCGGAGAACCAGGGCCGAAAGGACGAGCACGCCTTACCCTGGTCAACTGATCCGACCTGGGGGCCTGCACATGATCTTCCTGCGGTATCTCGTCGCCGTGCCGTTGATCCTGCTCAGCTACGCCGGCGTGCCGTTCGGGTACCTGACGCTGTCGTCGTACCTGTTCCAGCGGTCGCTGCCCGGCAGGCGGGAGGAGTTCGACTTCGCCGCCGAGCTCACGGAGAAGTTCACCGACCTCAACGGGTTCTGGCCCGTTCCGGTGGCACTGCTGCTCTTCGTGGTGCTTTGGTGGATGACGGCGGCGTGGACGCGCATCGCGTTGCTGCCGTCGGTGCCGGTCGCCTTCGTCGGCCTCGTCGCCGGGACGGGCTGGGAGAAGTCCTTGCTGTCCGCGGCGACGCCGTTGGCCGCGTGGGGGTTCGCGTGGCTCGCGGCGAAGGTCGTGTCGTGGCCGGTCACCGGTGACGTGCGGCGCTCGGCCGTCGAGGTCCTCATCGGACTGCGTGGCGGAGGCCGGCTGCGGGTGCAGTCGCGCAGGTTGCTGCTCGACAAGCTGCCGCCGCCGCGGCACGAGGAGTCGCCCGTCGGGCGGGTCGCGATCCCGTTCGACCGGATCGGTCACGTCGAGGCGGGCCTCGTGACCTCGCCCGCGCAGTGGCGGTTCGGCAACACGAGCGAGCTCGCGATCACGCCGGGACCGGTGCTGCGGATCATCGGCGGCGGGCAGCAGTGGCTGCTGCCGGTGGACGACGTCGAGCAGGCGATGCGGCTGGTGCTGGAACGGGCGAAGGTGCGTGCGAAGGCTGATCCGCGGCCTCCCCTGGACAGCGCGCATTGGGCGAACGCGAAGAGGCTGTGGGACTTGAGCCCCTCCCAGCCGATGCAGCCGAACCAGCAGAAGGTGAAGCACGGCATGCATCACGTGATGCTCGTGCTCAGCGTCCTCACGGCGGCGATGGCCGGCTATGCGGTGTTCCGCGCGTTCACCGGCAGTTGGAGCTTCGTCTTCGGGGCGCTCATCCTCGGTGGCGTCTCCTACGGCACCGCTCGCGGCTGGGCTTCTCTTGGCGCCACGATGAAGCTCGCTGAAGAAAATCCTCACTCACCGTTGACGGACGATCCCGATCCGCGACCAAGTCCGGTCACTGGTTGGAGTCCCCAGCCCGTCACGCTAGGCCAAACGAGCTATTTGTGAAACGCATCGTCCGGCATCCCCGACACTGAGAGTGACGGGAAGCCGAGTCGTGAGGACGCCCCATGACGATGCAGCAACGCACAGAACCTTCGCCTGCCGCCGTTTTGATCGCCGTAGCCGTGCTCGCGCTGGTTCTGACCGTTGCTTTCGGCCCACTGGGCTTCGTCCTCGGTCTCGCGCTGTTCGCGTTGATGTTCATCGGCACCAAGAACAAGACAGCTGATCAGATCGTCCCCGCGCGCACCCGTTCACGCCTTCGCCGCCTGTCGACAGCCGGGCGGATCGCGATCGTCGGCGAAGCGCACCACCAGGACGCCATCGCCGAGGTGGTCGCACTCTCGGCATCCGATCCCAGGGACGACACGTCCGTCCTGGCGACAGCGGTGCTCGTACCGGAGTCCGCCGGCCGCCACGACCGCGCGGCGGTGCGGGTCGACCTGCTGCGTGGCGACGGCACCGCGGTCACCGCCGGCTACCTGCGCAGCGAGCAGGCCGCCGACTACCAGTCGCTTCTGGCCGACCTGGCCGAACGCGGCGAGGTCGGCTCGTGCCCGGCCCGCATCGTCGGGAACGGCCAGCGCTACGGCGTGCACCTGTACCTCGGTGCTCCGCGCTTGCTGCTGCTCGACTACGAGGCGCTCGGCACGGCGCCGACGTTGCCGGCTGAACAGCAGGTCACCGTCATGGGCGAGGCGGCTCATCAGTACGTGCTGCACCGCGTGGTCAACGGCCGCACGCCCGTGCACGTCATCGCCGAGCTCCGCGACTGCAGAATCGTTAGGGGGTCTCACACCGGTGAACACACGCTCGAGGTGCTCCTCGAAGGCGAGTGCATCGGCCAGCTCACCTATGCGATGGGCCTTCGCTATGGCGACATGACCCAGGAGTGGCGCGCCCGCACGGGGCGCGCGCTCTGCGAAGCCGTCATCACCAACGAGGGCACGCGTGGCCTTCAGGCGAACTTGCTGCTGCCCAAGTAGTCGTCGAACGTCCGGGGCTCACGACCGAGGACGCGCTGCACGCCGTCGGACAGGTGCGCCTCTTCTCCCGTGCGGATGCGCACGAGCAGCATCGTGACGAGGTCTGCGATCTCTTCGGGATAGCCGAGCCCGCGCATCGCAGCCGCGAACTCCTCCGGCGCGATGTCCGCGTACAGCACGGGGTTGCCGGTCACCGCGACGATCCGCGCCAGCATCTCAGCGAACGACAACGCCTCGGGCCCGCTGAGGTCGTAGGTCTGGCCGTGGTGACCGGGCTGGGTCAGGGCGACGACCGCGACCTCGGCGATGTCCGCGACGTCGATGAACGGGTGGACGCCCTGACCCGCGGGCACGGCGAGCTCACCGTGCTGGACGGGCGCGGCGAACATGTCCTCGTCGAAGTTCTGCATGAACCAGGTGGGTCGCAGGATCGTCCACTCCGCACCCGACTCCTTGACCGCCGACTCGAACGGGTCGTCGCCGGGAGCGCCGCGCATCGACAGCAGCACGAGCCGGGTGACGCCGGCCTTCACCGCGACACGCGCGAAGTCGGCCAGCAGCAAGGGGTTCTCCGGCGGCACGACGTAGACGGCGGTCGTGCCCTCGACGGCGGCCTCCCAGGTGTCCGGGGCGGACCAGTCGAACCTCGTCGACGCGGACCGCGAAGCCGGACGTGCGGCGGAGCCGAGGAGGTCGGTGACGCGCCGGCCGGTCTTGCCGGTGGCGCCGAGCACGAGGATGGACGAGGCGTTGATTCCGCTCAATGTTGACATGACTAGAGCTAATCAACGTTGACGCGGACGATCCATGCCCGAATAGCCGCCATCCTTGCTCGTTCGTCCACGTGGTACTTAGTGGTCATGAGTCAGCGTGATCTCGTGGACCTGAGGGACGCCCTGCGCGCGTTCGCCGCTGCCCGCGACTGGGACAGCTACCACACGCCCAAGAACCTGGTGATGGCTTTGTCCGCGGAGGTCGGCGAGCTCACCGACCTCTTCCAGTGGCTGACGCCCGAAGAGGCGCGGGACGCGATGAAGGACCCGGAACTCGCCTGGAACGTCCGCGACGAGCTCGCGGACGTGATGCACTACCTGACCAGGCTGGCGGACAAGCTCGGTGTCGACCTCGTCGAGGCCGCGTTCGCCAAGATCGATCGCAACGAGCGGCGATTCCCGTCCGGGAGCCTGATTCCCGTGCCTGTCGAGAAGGGTGAGCAGTGAGTCTCCAGAACGTGCACGTCCTGCATGTGCACCAGAAGGTCACGTTCATGGTCAACCGGTACGAGGTGTTCGTCGACGACAACGGCTCACCGGGCCAGTTGGTCGGCTTCGCCGAGCAGAAGAGGCTCAAGATCAAGGAGCGGGTCACGATCTACACCGACTCGTCGAAGAACCAGGTGCTGTTCGAGTTCAACGCGCGCAAGGTGCTGGACCTGGGTGGCGGCTACGACGTGACGGACGGGCAGGGCAGGTCGATCGGCTTGTTCCGCAAGAACTTCGCCAAGTCGCTGCTGCGTTCCACCTGGCACCTGGAGCAGCAGGGCTGGGGTCAGGCGACGGGAGCGGAGCGGAACAAGTTCCTGGCGGGTTTTCGCCGGCTGTGGCAGTGGATTCCGGTGATCGGAGATGCGCCGTTCCCCATGCGGTATCACTTTGACTTCGTCACGGAGAACGGCGCGTCCGTGTTCAGCGTCGACAAGAAGACCTGGCTTCGTGACCACTACCTGGTCTCGATCCAGGATCCTGGCGTCGACCGCCGGCTCGTGATCGCTCAGGCCGTGGCGCTCGACGCGCTGCAGTCCCGCTAGGACTAGAGGTAAGTCAGCAGGAGGAGGATCAGGCACACCAGCAGCACGACGCCGAGCACTGCGGGCAGGATCGACTGCGAGGACGGCGCGGGCTCGCGGGCGTGCCTGCCCCGCCTCCTGCGCGCTCGCCACCGCAAAGGTGCCTCCCCGGCCCACTGCTCGTTCATGACGATCACGGTAGGGAGGAACAACCCGAGCTTGACTCACGTCACCCGCTCGCCGGGGTCTCATCACCCGGACAGCCGCTCAATGACCACAGCACCGCATGCACGCAGACATGAAAAAGCCCTGCGGGGAGCGCTTGTGGCGCTCAACCCGCAGGGCAAATTAAGTTCGGCGGCGACCTACTCTCCCACACCGTAACCAGTGCAGTACCATCGGCGCAGAAGGGCTTAACTACCGGGTTCGGAATGGGACCGGGTGTTTCCCCAACGCTATGACCACCGAAACACTATGAAATTCAACCAGCAACCCCGAACCAGCAGGTCACTCACCCCCGCTGGGGGTTCGATCGGTTCTGGTTGTTCTTCCAGAACCGCACAGTGGATGCGTAGCGTCTTTGTAACAAGTCCTCGGCCTATTAGTACCAGTCAGCTCCAACCGTTACCGGTCTTCCAC
>NZ_QQAU01000010.1:71002-313542 GCF_003350445.1 Lentzea flaviverrucosa | reverse complement strand
GTGGAAGACCGGTAACGGTTGGAGCTGACTGGTACTAATAGGCCGAGGACTTGTTACAAAGACGCTACGCATCCACTGTGCGGTTCTGGAAGAACCGAGCGGCATTCCGATCGCCGCAGGTACATCTCCATAGAGTTTCGGTGATCATAGCGTTGGGGAAACACCCGGTCCCATTCCGAACCCGGTAGTTAAGCCCTTCTGCGCCGATGGTACTGCACTGGTTACGGTGTGGGAGAGTAGGTCGTCGCCGAACATTATTTCCAGAAGACCCCTGAGGGTCGAGCACTTCGGTGCTCCCCTCAGGGGTTTTTTGCGTGCTCAGATTTCCGCTTGCGTGCTCTGATCTGATGGACCCATGGACGCCGTCGTGCACGCCACGCTGGAATCGTTCGACGCAGCCGCCCACGATCGGCTGTCAGCCGATCCGGTGCGAAACACCGTGGCACTCACCTCCCTGGACCGCATCCGCCGTTCGCCGGCCACCGAACAACCGCCGATCCTGATCACCTTCCACGAGGACGGCAAAGTGATCGGCTCACTGGTCCGCACCCCGCCCTGGCCGTTCCAAGCGGCGGACCTCCCGCTCGTCGCGGTGGAGCTCGCGGCCGGTGTCGCCGTCAAGGTCGATCCGGACGCTCCCGGCGTGACGGGCCCGCGCGAGAGATCTGAGGCCTTCGCCACAGCGACGGGCAAGAACTACACCGAATCCTTGGCCACCAGGCAGTACCGCCTGACCACCCTCGCCGCGCCGGCGGTCGGCGGTACCAGCCGCATGGCCACCGAGGACGACGTGGAACTCCTCGGCGCCTGGCGCAAGGCCTTCCTCAGCGAGGCAGTGCCCGAAGCGCCGGCGGCGCCGACGACCGAGGCCATGCGCACCTCGCTGCGCCTCGGCCAGGGCCACGCCCTCTGGGTGATCGACGGCACACCGGTCGCGTGGGCCGTGGCGAGCCGCCCGCAAGCAGGCATGACGAGGATCGGCCCGGTCTACACGCCGCCGGAGCACCGCAGGCACGGCTACGGCGCCGCGGTCAGCGCGGTCGCCACCCGGTGGGCGCTGGACCAGGGCGCCACCGAAGTCCTGCTCTTCGCGGACCTGACCAACCCGACCTCGAACTCGATCTACCAGCGGATCGGCTTCGAACCACTCGACGACTGGGCGGAGTTCTGGTGGAAGCACTGAGCCACAACAACATCCATGACTTCCTCGCCGTGGCAGGCGACTTCCTCAACGCCGATCCCGTGAACAACAGCGTGCACCTGACCAGTGCGGACGCGGCAGCACAGGGGCGCAGGACACCGGCAGTGCTGATCTCGTTGCACGACAACGGAACCGTCGTCGGCGCCGTAACCCGGATGGAGGGTCGTCCGCTGCACGTCGCCGCGATGCCGCCGGCCGCGGCTCCGCACGTCGTGGCAGCACTCGGAGACCGCGAGATCAACGAGGTCACCGGAACGCGGGAGCGGGTCAACGCCTTCCGCGCGCTCTGGCGGGAGGGTGGTGAGGAGATCTACGCACTGAGGCTCTACCGGCTGGAGGACCTGGTGGTGCCGGATGTCCCCGGTGAGTCGAGGCCGGCCACACCCGCCGACGACGACCTGATCACCGGCTGGTGGACCGCTTTCGTGGCCGAACTGGACGGACTCCCGCGAGCCGAGGCCGAGAAGAGGGCGGCGGACAGCAGGTGGATGCCCGCCGGGCACGTCGTGTGGCACGTCGGCGGTGTCCCCGTGTCGTGGGCGGCGAGCACCACCCCGGTCGGCGGGGTGTCGAGGGTCGGCCCCGTCTACACCCCACCCGAACACCGCCGTCACGGTTACGCGGCCGCGGCCACCGCCGCGGTCAGCCAGTGGGCGTACGGCGAGGGCGTCGACCATGTCGTGCTCACCGCGGACCTAGCGAACCCCACGGCGAACTCCGTCTACCAGGGCATCGGGTTCCGCGCGGTCTCCGACTGGTCCGAGTACAGCTGGGCCTAGCCCAGCAGGTCGGGTGACAACGGGCGGTTGCGGACGTGGGAGGAGAACACGAGCGAGGTCGTCGTGTCGCCGTAGCGCTGCATCACCTCGACGAGGTCCTCCAACTCGACCATCGTCCGGCAGACGACCCGCAGCAGCCAGCAGTCGTCCCCGGTCACGTGGTCGGCGTCGAGGACCTGCGGCAGCACCAGCACCTGCGAGCGGAACCGCGGCGTGTCCAGCGACCGCACCCTCACCCGCACGATCGACTCGATCGGCAGACCCAGCCGGGACGGTGACACCACCGCGGTGAAGCCCGTGATCACCCCGAGCGACTCCAGGCGCCGCACCCGTTCGGTCACCGCCGGCGCGGACAGCGACACCTCACGACCCAGTGCGCTGAACGACATCCGGCCGTCCTGCTGCAGCAACGACAGGATCTTCCAGTCCACGGCATCGAGTTCCACCTGGAAATCATAGGGAGAACGCCCCGAACGCCTGGACTTCCGCATGTCCGAACGGGACCAGTCCCAGCAGGATCGAAGGTATGACGAACGCACTGCGCTTTCCCGCCGCCGACCCGCACGCCGCTGCCGCTCACTTCGCGGCAGAGCTCGCGTTCGAGGCAGACCCCGACGACGTGCACCGCGACCTCCTCGACGGCAACACCCGGGGCTACGTCCTCGTGGAGACGCGCGCCCCGGAGGCGTTCGCGCAGGCCCGCATCCCCGGTGCGATCAACCTGCCCTACCGCGACCTGCCGGCCGAGCTCGACCTCGATCCGAGCCTCGTCTACATCTGCTACTGCGAGAGCTTCCAGTGCAACGCGGCGACCAAGGGCGCCCTCGCGCTCGCGCAACGCGGGTACCGCGTCAAGCGGCTCTCGGGCGGGATCACGGCCTGGCGGGAGGCGGGGTACCCGGTCGAGTCGGACCAGCTCGCCGGAGCGGGCGTATCCAAGGTCGCGTGTCATTGCTGACCTCGGTCCACCTAGGCTCAGATGCGTGAACGCACCACGCCTGCTCGTCCTGCAACCCTCGCAGTCAGACCCGCTGGCCAAGCTCGGCGACTGGCTCGAGGCCGAGGGCATCGACCTCCACCTCGTGCAGCTCAAGGACGAGCCCGCGCCGGAGAACCTCGACGGCTACCAGGGCGTCATCTGCCTCGGCGGGGAGATGGGCGCGCTCGACGACCTCGACCACCCGTGGCTCGCGGACGCCCGCCGGCTGCTGTCGAGCGCCGTGTCGAAGCGGCTGCCCACCCTCGCGATCTGCCTCGGCGCGCAGCTGCTCGCGGCGGCCACCGGTGGCCAGGTCCGCAAGGGTCCGCAGGGCCCGGAGGTCGGCGTTCTGCTGGTGGCGAAGCGCGACGCCGCGGCCACCGACCCGCTGTTCGCGGACCTGCCGTTCACGCCGGACGTGCTGCAGTTCCACAACGACGAGGTGCACCTGCTGCCACCTGGTGCGGAGCAGCTCGCGGCGTCCCCGAAATATCCGAATCAGGCGTTTCGGGTAGGGGAGAGCGCTTACGGCCTCCAGTTCCACATCGAGACGACGCCGGAAATCGTCTTGAACTGGGCGGCCAAGGATCCTGATTCGGCTTCCTGTGCGCGAGCTCACCACTTCGACCAGGAGTTCCTCGAACAGGCGCACCGCGACTTCGAAGAGGTGTGGCAGCCGTTCGTGGGCAGATTCGCGAAACTCGTTCGGGGAGAACTGTTGCCCGCACTGGGTTCGGGCACACGACTTCCGTTGGTGTGACGTTACTTTCGTAGGTTTTAAGACATCCTCCGTTGGCGGTACCGTAATCTCCTGGACAGCTTGTTCGATCCAGCCGGAGGATCACTGTGGATCCCGCTCTTGTAGTGATCATCGTCGTCATCACTGCTCTCATCTTCGACTTCACCAACGGGTTCCACGACACGGCCAACGCCATGGCCACCTCCATCGCCACGGGTGCGTTGAAGCCCCGCACGGCGGTCGCGCTGTCGGCGGTTCTCAACCTCGTAGGCGCCTTCCTGTCCGTTGAGGTGGCCAAGACCATCTCCGGCGGCATCGTCGACGACGCGCAGATCACGCCCGCCATCATCTTCGGCGGGCTGGTCGGCGCGATCATGTGGAACCTCGTCACCTGGTACGTCGGTCTGCCGTCGAGCTCGTCGCACGCGTTGTTCGGCGGCCTGATCGGTGCGGCGTGGGTCGCGTCCGGTGTGGACGCCATCCACTTCGTCAAGGTCGTCGACAAGGTCCTGGTGCCCGCGATCGTCGCGCCGCTGGTCGCCGGCCTAGTCGCGGCCATCGCCACGATCGTCGTCTACCGGCTCAAGAAGGCGGCGGACCCGCGTGTCTCGCACACCGGCTTCAAGGTCGGCCAGGTCGCGTCCGCCTCGCTGGTCTCCCTCGCGCACGGCACGAACGACGCGCAGAAGACGATGGGCATCATCACGCTCGCGCTGATCACGTCCGGCTCGCTCGCCCCCGGTTCCGGCCCGCCCACCTGGGTGATCGTCAGCGCCGGCCTCGCGATCGCGGCGGGCACGTACCTCGGCGGCTGGCGCATCACGCACACGATGGGCCGCGGCCTGACGACCATCGAGCCCGCGCAGGGCTTCGCGGCGCAGACCTCGACGGCCACGGCGATCCTCGCGTCGTCGCACCTCGGCTTCGCACTGTCCACGACGCACGTCGCGTCCGGCGGCATCATGGGCTCCGGCCTCGGCCGCGACCGGCACGGCGTCAACTGGGGCACCATGGGCAAGATGGCGGCCGGCTGGCTGTTCACGCTGCCCGCCGCCGGCATCGTCGGAGCCCTCGCGGGCAAGTGGGCGTCGACCGGCGCCGTCGGCATCATCGGCGTCGCCACGATCGGTATCGCGGTGTCGATCGGCATCTGGATCCTGGCGCGGCGTGAGCCGATCAAGCCGGAGCACATCGTCGACGAGGTCGCGGCCCAGGCCGAGCTGCACAAGGTGGCGGCATGAAGGTCGACTGGGCGGCGCTGCTCCAGGTCTTCGGCGCCACACTGCTGGTCACCGTTGTGGTCGTGACGTTGTTCGTGCTCGGCATCCGCGCACTGTCGGGTGACAAGAAGGTGCCCGCCTACGCGAGCTTCGCCGGTTGCGTGGCGGTCGTGCTCTACGGACTCTCACTGATCGTCTTCTAGCGATGTGCGGGCATTAAAGTTGGCTCACGATGAGCGAACCAGTGCGCCACGCGTCACCAGCAAGATTCGGGCTCACCGAGCCGCGCAGCGAGGAAGTGCTGCGCGGGCTCGGCCTGTGGGCCGACCGCCGGCCCACCGAGGGCTCCGAAGCGGTGCTGTCCGCGCTGTCCCGCTGCCCTGATCCGGACCTCGCGCTGCGCGGCTTGGAGCGCCTCCAAGCCGTTGCCGACTGGGACGCCCTGTCGACCGGGCTGCACGAGGACGTCGTGGTGCGCGGGCGTCTGCTCGCCGTGCTCGGCTCGTCCACCGCGCTGTCGGACTTCCTCGTCGCCAACCCCGAGCGGTGGCGTTCGCTCACCGACGAGGTCGACGTGTCGCTGGAGCTGGCGGACGGCGACGTGCTGCGCGCGGAGTACCGGGCGAAGCTGCTGCTCGTGGCCGCCAACGACCTCGCGCACGTCGTTGAGCCGGAGTTGCCGTTCGTCCCGTACGACACGGTGGCGGCACAACTGTCCGATTTGGCCGTGTCGGCGCTGAGGGCTTCGCTGAAGCTCGCCGCGGGGCGGGTGAACGGCGCGGACCGCTGCCGGCTCGCGGTGATCGCCATGGGCAAGTGCGGCGCGAACGAGCTGAACTACGTGAGCGACGTCGACGTCGTGTTCGTCGCCGAGGGCGATCTGGGGGTCGCGACCCGGCTGGCCAGCACGATGATGCAGATCGCCGGCCAGTCGTGCTTCGAGGTCGACGCGGCGCTGCGGCCGGAGGGCAAGGCCGGTGCGCTGGTCCGCACGGTGGACGGGCACGCCTCGTACTACAAGAAGTGGGCGCGGACCTGGGAGTTCCAGGCGCTGCTGAAGGCACGGCCGGTCGCCGGTGACGCCGAGCTGGGGCAGGCGTACCTCGAGGTCGTGCTGCCCTACGTGTGGACGGCGGCCGAGCGCGAGAACTTCGTCGAGGACGTCCAGGCGATGCGGCGCCGGGTCGAGGACCACGTGCCGACCGGGCTCGCCGACCGCGAGCTGAAGCTCGGCCGCGGCGGTCTGCGCGACGTCGAGTTCGCGGTGCAGTTGCTACAGCTCGTGCACGGGCGTTCCGACGAGGACCTGCGCATCCAGGCGACCACGGCCGCACTGGCCATGCTGGGCCAGGGCGGGTACGTCGGGCGCGAGGACGCGGCGGAGTTCGGGCGCTCGTACCGGTTCCTGCGCACGCTGGAGCACCGGCTGCAACTGCAGCGCCTGCTGCGCACGCACCTGTTCCCGGCCGACGACGACATGACGGCGCTGCGGTGGCTGGCGCGGTCGGTGGGGCTGGCGGCGGACGGGCAGAAGTCCGAGGGGCAGGTGCTGCTCGCGGAGTTCCGCAAACACGCCAACCAGGTCCGGCGGCTGCACGAGAAGCTGTTCTACCGGCCGCTGCTGCAGTCCGTGGCGGGCGTGCCGACCGAGGCGTTGCGGCTCACCACCAAGGAGGCCGTGGCGCGGCTGGCGGCGTTGGGCTACACGTCCCCGGACGGCGCGCTGCGGCACATCCAGGCGTTGACGCACGGCATGTCGCGGCGGGCCCGCATCCAGGGCGCACTGCTGCCGGTGCTGCTCGACCTCTTCGCGGGCACGCCCGACGCCGACGGCGGGCTGCTCGCGTACCGGAAGGTGTCCGAGGCGCTCGCGGAAACCCCCTGGTACCTGAGGCTTCTGCGGGACGAGGGCGCCGTCGTCGAACGCCTCGCGGTGCTGCTGGGCACGTCCCGCCTCGTGCCGGACCTGCTGGTGCGCGCGCCGGAGGTGTTGCGGCTGCTCGCGGACACCGAGGCGTTGGTCGGCGGCGACCCGCACTCGATCGGCAAACCCTTGCGCAGTGCCGTTTCCCGGTACGGCGACGCGGCACGGGCGATCGCGGCGGCACGGTCGTTGCGGCGCCACGAGATGTTGCGGATCGCCGCCGCGGACCTGCTGGGGTTCATGCCGCTGGAGACGGTGTGCGCCTCGCTGTCCGAGGTGTGGGGTTCGGTGTTGCAGAGCGCGCTCGACGCCGCGGTGCGAGCGTCCGGCGACGCCGTGGCCGCGCTGTCCGTGATCGGCATGGGCCGCCTCGGCGGGCACGAGCTCGGGTACGGCTCGGACGCGGACGTGCTGTTCGTGTGCCGGCCGCACGAGGGCGTGTCCGACGCCGAGGCGTCGAAGTGGGCGAGCGGGGTGGTGGAGAAGATCCGGCGGCTGCTCGGCGCTCCGTCACAGGACCCGCCGTTGCAGGTCGACGCGGACCTGCGGCCGGAGGGCAGACAGGGCCCGCTGGTGCGGACGCTGGACTCGTACCGCGCCTACTACCGGCAGTGGGCCGAGATCTGGGAGAAGCAGGCGTTGCTGCGGGCCCGGTTCCTCGCGGGCGACGCCGCGCTGGGCGCCGAGTTCGAGGAGCTGATCGAGCCGCTGCGGTATCCGGCGGCCGGGCTGGACGCGGCGTCCGTGCGGGAGATCCGGCGGATCAAGGCACGGGTCGACGCGGAACGGCTGCCGCGCGGTGCCGACCCGAGCACGCACACCAAGCTCGGGCGCGGCGGGCTCGCGGACGTCGAGTGGACCGTGCAGTTGTTGCAGCTGCAACACTCCGGCGCGGTGCCCGGTCTGCGCACACCGTCCACAATGGCCGCGATGGCAGCGGCCGTCGACGCCGGTCTGCTCGCCGCCGAGGACGCTGCCGCGCTCACCACCGCGTGGAACCTCGCGACGCAGGCGCGCAACGCCGTGACGCTGGTCCGGGGCAAGGCTTCCGATCAACTGCCGACGTCCGGGCGCGATCTCGTCGCGGTCGCGTCGGTGATGGGGTACGAGCCCGGTGGTGATCCGGGTGAGTTCCTGGAGGAGTACCGCAGGACCACTCGTCGTGCACGTGCGGTGGCGGAGCGTGTCTTCTACGGTGAGAAACCGTGAAAGCGATCGCGTACACCCGGTTCGGCGATGCCGACGTCATGTCGTTGCAGGAACTGCCCGACCCGCTGATCGGGCCTGACCACGTGCTGGTGGACGTGCGCGCGGCCGGGGTGAACCCGGTGGACTGCAAGGTCAGAGCCGGGTACCTGCAGGGGCTGCTGCCGCACCACCTGCCGTTGATCCCCGGCTGGGACGTGGCGGGCGTCGTGCGGTCGGTCGGCGTCGGCGTGTACGACTGGAAGCCGGGCGACGAGGTGCTCGCGTATGCGCGCAAGGACCACGTCCAGTTCGGCACCTGCGCCGAGTCGGTCTCGGTGCCGGACCGGATGATCGCGCGCAAACCGTCCACCGTGGACTTCGTGACCGCGGCCGCGTTGCCGCTGGCAGGGCTGACGGCGCTGCAGTCGTTGAAGGTCGTCGGCGCGGGTTCCGGCGACGTCGTGCTGGTGCACGCGGCCGCCGGCGGCGTCGGGCACCTCCAGGTGCAGCTCGCGCGTGAGCTGGGAGCTTCGCGGGTGATCGGCACCGCGTCGCCGCGCAACCACGAGTTCGTGCGGTCGCTGGGGGCTGAACCGGTCGCCTACGGTGACGCGCTGGTCGACGCGGTCGCGGAGCTCGTCGGCGGCGACGGCCTGGTCGACGCCGTGGTCGACAACGCGGGAGGGCTCGCGTTCGACCAGTCTCTGCAGCTGGTCCGCGACCGGGCGCGGATGACGTCCATTGTGGATGGAGCCAGGGCGCGGGAGAACGGTGTGGTCAACACCTGGGCGCGGCCCGACGCGGGGCAGACGCAGTGGCTGGTGGACCTGGTCGCGGCAGGGAAGCTGCGCGTCGAGGTGCAGCAGACTTTTCCGTTGGCAGAGGCCGTGAAGGCGCACAGGCTGCTCGAAGGTGGCCATGTGCGGGGAAAAGTCGTACTGACCGTCTGAAATCTTCAGGTATTTCTTCAGGTTCGGGGGCACACCTCGCGGTGTGCCCCCACTTCTGAGACTGCTCAGTCCTCGTCGGAATCGGGGTCCACCGCGGGAGCGTTGGTGTAGACCTCGACCACCCACTCCTCCTCCAACGCTTCCGCGTCGTCGGCGTCGGGCACGAGCCGGTTGTAGACGCGGACACCGAGGTCGAGCACGTCAGCGGCCTGAACCGCTTCGAGCGCATCGGGTGCCGAGTCGAAGATGTGGGTGGTGAGCAGCTGCGGAGCCGTGAATTCGGCGACATCTTGGGACACGCGCGGACCCTAGCGCATTGACGTTTCACCCAATCGAGATGAGACTGGGCGCGCTCAGTGGGGGAGCTGTAGTTCGCCGGGGGTCTAGCAGAGGAAGTCATGCAGCATCGCAGGGTCACGCGCGGAGGAAAGACCGTGATCGCCATCGCGGGCGTGGCTGCCGGTGTGCTCGCACTACTCGGTGTGATCGAATATGCACTGAGTGGCAACAACTCCGCCGCGCAGCCCAACGTCACCGCCACGACGACTACGTCGAACGGCGTCGAAACCCCTGATGGCGCACTGGAAACGACAGAGCCGTCGGCGGACGTGAAGGTCACGACGGGCTCGTTCAAGCAGCAGCGCGGCATGCTGACCGTCGAGGTCAACCGCGTGGAAGCCGCGAACAACCGGGTGAAGCTCTTCGTGACGGCCACGAACGCCTCCCAGGCCAGGATGACCCTCCCCGTGGTCGGCATCGCCGTCGTGGACGATCTGAACCGCACCTACGCGGCCTCGAGCAGCAAGTGGGACGGCCTCGTCACCCAGGGCACCACCACCTCGGGCACCGTCGTGCTCGACGAGAAGCTCGGCACAGGTGTGAACTCCCTCACTCTGACGTTCTCGTCGATCTCGGGCCAGTTCGCCCCGACGGGCGCCGCGATCACGATCGCCGGAATCCCGCTGCCGAAGTGATTCGGGCCGCTAACCTCTCGCCCTGTGAAGTACTTGTTCTTCTGGGGACATCAGCCCGAACGTGACGGCGGCATCGGCAAGGGATGCCTGTCGCAGTGGTGGCCGTGCTCCTTCTCCGCCGACGGCCAGGACTTCCCGTCGGCCGAGCACTACATGATGTGGCGCAAGGCATTGCTCTTCGGCGACGCCTCCGTGGCCGAGCGCGTGCTGGCCGCCCGCACACCGGGCGAGGCCAAAGCGCTGGGCCGTGAGGTCTCGGGCTTCTCCGACGCCGAATGGGTTTCCGCGCGCCTGGAGATCGTGGTCGAGGGCAACCTGGCGAAGTTCGGCCAAGACCCCGCGCTGCGCTCTTACTTGCTGGGCACGGGTTCCCGAGTTCTCGTCGAGGCCAGCCCGCAGGACCGCGTGTGGGGCATCGGCCTCGTCGAGTCCGACCCGCGCGCCACCGACCCCGCGCAGTGGCTCGGACTCAACCTGCTCGGCGAGGCGCTGATGGAGGTCCGCTCCCGGCTCGCCGTGTGAGTCCTTTTCGGATCAAGTGAACCTCGCAGCCGTCCCACACGTGTGTTCAGGCGTCAGGGAGATCCGGCAGGGGAGAACTGATGTTCAGCTACTCGGGACCGGCCAGGCTCATCTACGCGGACGGCAACGCGGTCGTGATGGACCGGGTCGATCTGATCGAGACCGTGAACGACGGCGTCTGGCAGCTGTCCGGCGCCGGCACGGCCGCAGGCACCCTCACCGGCGGTGAGGCCCGGATCAAGCTGCCGACCGGCGGTGAGGCCGACGTCCTCGTGTCCGACGTGCGGGTCAGCGGCTCGTCGTCCACCGTGACGTTGCTCGGCACCTGAGACGGCCGAAGGCCCGGCGGGATGTTCCCGCCGGGCCTTCAACGCAAAGCTCAACCGATCACACGTCGTAGTAGAGCGCGAACTCGTAGGGGTTCGGGCGCAGACGCAGCGGGTCGATCTCTTCGGAGCGCTTGTACGAGATCCAGGTGTCGATCACGTCCGGCGTGAACACGCCGCCCTCGAGCAGGAACTCGTGGTCCGCCTCGAGGTTGTCGAGCACGGCGTCCAGCGTCGCGGGGACCTGCCTGACGTCGCGGGCCTCCTCGGGCGGGAGCTCGTAGAGGTCCTTGTCGATCGGGGCCGGCGGCTCCATCTTGTTCTTCACGCCGTCGAGGCCCGCCATGACCATCGCCGAGAAGGCGAGGTACGGGTTGCCCGAGGAGTCGGGGCAGCGGAACTCGATGCGCTTGGCCTTCGGGTTGTTGCCCGTGATCGGGATGCGGACGCACGCCGAGCGGTTGCGCTGGGAGTAGACCAGCGAGACCGGGGCCTCGTAGCCGGGGACCAGGCGGTGGTAGGAGTTCACCGTCGGGTTGGTGAAGGCCAGCAGCGACGGGGCGTGGTGCAGGATGCCGCCGATGTAGTGGCGGGCGGTGTCGGAGAGACCCGCGTAGCCGCTCTCGTCGTGGAACAGCGGCGAGCCGTCCTTCCACAGCGACTGGTGCGTGTGCATGCCCGAGCCGTTGTCGCCGAACAGCGGCTTCGGCATGAAGGTGACGGACTTGCCGGCCTGCCAGGCGGTGTTCTTGATGATGTACTTGAACAGCATCAGGTCGTCCGCGGCGTGCAGCAGCGTGTTGAACTTGTAGTTGATCTCGGCCTGGCCGCCGGTGCCCACCTCGTGGTGCGCGCGCTCGACGGTGAAGCCCTGGGCCTCCATGTTGAGGACCATCTGGTCGCGCAGGTCGGCGTAGTGGTCGTTCGGGGTGACGGGGAAGTAGCCACCCTTGTACTTGACCTTGTAGCCGAGGTTGCCGCCCTCTTCCTCACGGCCGGTGTTCCACCAGCCGGAGACCGCGTCGATCTTGTGGAAGCTGGAGTTCGCGGTCGTGTCGAACTGGACCGAGTCGAAGATGTAGAACTCCGCCTCGGCACCGAAGTACGCGGTGTCGGCGATGCCCGAGTCGGTGATGTACTGCTCGGCCTTGCGCGCGATGTTGCGCGGGTCGCGGCTGTACGCCTCACGCGTGAACGGGTCGTGCACGAAGAAGTTGACGATCAGCGTCTTCTCGATCCGGAACGGGTCGAGGCGCGCGGTGAACAGGTCGGGCAGCAGCAGCATGTCCGACTCGTGGATGGACTGGAAACCACGCACGGAGGAGCCGTCGAAGGCGAGACCCTCTTCGATCGCGTCGGCGTCGAACGCCTTGGCGGGCAGCGTGAAGTGCTGCATCACGCCCGGCAGGTCGCTGAACCGCACGTCGACGAACTTGACGCCCTCGTCGGTGATGAACTTCAGCACCTCGTCGGAATTCTTGAACACCCTCGTCGACTCCTTGACTATGGACAACGGCTGGTCATCGTGAGTGACGGTATGTCGGCGGTGTTGCCCGTCCGTCACTCCGATGTTTCGCCAGTGTTAACGGGACCGCCCAGGTGGGCAAGGCGACCTGCCAGTGCTCACCCGTTGAGCACGGCCTTACTCTGGTGGGGTGAGCAGGTGGACCGGTTCGTGGCTGTCAGGACCCGACTCCGTGCTGTCGCCGGGTGAGGACTCGAACGACGGCACGCAACAGCGCTGGCGCGGTGAGCGCCATGGCTTCCCCAAGGACGGGCCTGGCTCCATCGCCTCGATCGGGCGGCGCACGTTCGCCATCCTGGCCGACTTCCTCCTCGCAGCGGGTGTCGCGGCGGTCTTCACCCAGCCCGACCTGCCGAAGAACTGGAGCCTGCTGGCCTGGTTCGTGATCACGGTGGTCGCCGTCGCGTTCTTCGGGTTCACCCCGGGGCACGCGCTGCTCGGGCTGCGGGTGGCGCGCATCGACGGCAAGACGTTCGTGCACCTGCCGCGCGCCCTGCTGCGCACCGTGCTCATCTTCCCGCTGATCCCGGCGCTGGTCTGGGACGCGGACGGCCGCTGCCTGCACGACAAGGCGGCCGGCACCGTCGTCATCAAGGTCCGCTAGCCGCTGGTCCGGAAACGCGAAGAGGCCCGCCGCACGTGCTGTGCGGCGGGCCTCTTCGTGCTGGTGGGAGCGGGTTCGGTCAGCCCCGGCGGCGCATGGCGCGCTGGACGTTGCGCATCTTCGCGCCGGCCGGCATCGGGCCCTTGGGCAGTGCGGCACCGCGGCTGGCCAGTGCGGCGAGGCGGGTCTCCAGCGTGTCGACCTGGGCGGCGGTGATGTTGCGCGGCAGCTTCATCAGCTTCGACTGGAGCTTCTTCAGCGGGACCTGGCCCTCTTCGGTGCCGATGATGAAGTCGTAGATCGGGGTGTCGCCGACGACGCGGGAGATGCGCTTCTTCTCCTGGGCGAGGAGCGGCTTGACGCGCTGCGGAGCGCCCTCGGCGACCAGGACGACGCCCGGCCGGCCCAGCACGCGGTGCACGGCGTCGAGCTGCGTGGTGCCCGCCACGGCGGGCGTGACGCGCCAGCGGCCGCGCAGGTTCTCGAGTGCCCAGGCGCCGGCGCCCGGCTGGCCGTCGGCCTTGCGGAAGACGTTGCTCTGGACGCGGCGGCCGAAGATGATGACGGCCAGCAGCGCGCCGATCGCGACGCCCAGCGGCACGAAGATCCACACGGCCTGGAAGACGATGCCCAGGACCACGGCGATCGCCGTGACGCCGAGCAGGGCGCCCAGCATCATCGGAACCAGCGCCTTGTCCTCGCGGCGCTGCATCTTGAACGCCTCGAAGATCTGCTTGCGCCGCGCGCGTGAAGCCGCGCGGCGAACCTTCGCCGCTTCCTTCGCCGCCGCCTTGTCCTGCTTACCAGCCATACCCACAGGATACTGGCCGGAATTGTCGAACACAGCGGGAGCCTGACTTAGCACAGCTCGGCCATCTGCGAGACTGCCGGGCATGGACGCGTTGCTGGAGGGTCTCGATCCGGAACAGCGCGCCGCGGTCGAGGCCCCGCGCGGCCCCGTGTGCGTGCTCGCGGGTGCCGGTACCGGCAAAACGCGCACCATCACGCACCGCATCGCGTACCTGTGCCAGCGCGGCCACGTCGCTCCGTCGCAGGTCCTGGCCGTCACGTTCACCAAGCGCGCCGCGGGGGAGATGCGCACACGTTTGCGCTCTCTGGACGTGCACGGCGCACAGGCCGTGACGTTCCACGCCGCCGCGTCGCGCCAGCTGCGTTATTTCTGGCCACGCGTCATCGGCGGTCCGCGCTGGGAGCTCGTCGACCAGAAGATCCGCGTCGTCGCCCGCGCCGCGTCCCGGCTCGGGATGCCGACCGAGTCCGACGCGCTGCGCGACCTGACCAGCGAGATCGAGTGGGCCAAGGCGTCGCTGCTGACGCCGGAGGACTACCCGGCCGCCGCGGCCCGCGCCGCGAGGGACATCCCGGCGCCCGCCGAACAGATCATGAAGCTCTACACGACCTACGAGCAGCTCAAGACCGAGGCGCAACTGCTCGACTTCGACGACCTGCTGCTCTACACGGCGGGCGCGCTGGAGGACAACGCGGAGGTCGCGCAGGAGTTCCGCGACCGCTACCGCTGCTTCGTCGTGGACGAGTACCAGGACGTGACGCCGCTGCAGCAGCGCGTGCTCGACTCGTGGCTGGGCGCTCGCGACGACCTGACCGTGGTCGGCGACGCCAACCAGACCATCTACTCGTTCGCGGGCGCCTCGCCGCAGCCGCTGCTCAACTTCGGGCGCCGGTTCCCCGAGGCGGTCGTCGTGCGGCTGGAACGCGACTACCGGTCGACGCCACAGGTCGTCGAGCTGGCCAACGACGTGATCAAGTGGGCGCGCGGGCGTCCGGCCGGCTCGCGGCTGCAACTGATCGGGCAGCGGCCGGACGGGCCCAAGCCGCGGTTCCACGAGTTCGACGACGAGCCGAGCGAGGCCGACGCCGTCGCGGCCCGCATCAAGACGCTGCTCGACGAGGGCGTCGCGGCTTCCGAGATCGCGATCCTCTACCGCGTCAACGCGCAGTCCGAGGCGTACGAGCAAGCGCTCGCCGGGCTCGGCATCCCGTACCTGGTGCGCGGGGGCGAGCGCTTCTTCGAGCGCGCCGAGATCCGCCAGGCGATGATCACGCTGCGCTCGTCGGGCGATCCCGACGGCAGCCTGCCCGAGGTCGTGCGCTCGGCTCTCGGCCGCGTCGGGCTGACCGACGAGCCGCCGACCGGTGGCAGCGCGCGCGAACGCTGGGAGTCGTTGCTCGCTCTCGTCGAACTCGCCGAGGAGTTCGCCGCCGCCACGCCCGAGGCCGACCTGCCGAGGTTCTGCCTCGAACTGGACATGCGCGCCGAGACACAGCACCCGCCGACGGTCGAAGGCGTGACGCTGGCGTCGCTGCACGCGTCGAAGGGCCTCGAGTGGGACGCCGTGTTCCTCGTCGGACTGGTCGAGGGCACGATGCCGATCCAGTACGCCGACGGCGACGAGGCGAAGGTCGAAGAAGAACGCCGCCTTCTCTACGTAGGTGTCACGCGCGCGCGTGTGCACATCTGGCTGTCGTGGGCGCTGGCCCGCGCCGCCGGTGGGCGCAAGTACCGCCGCCGGTCGCGGTTCCTCTACAACCTCGTTCCCGAGAACCACCCGGCCGCACGGGTATCCGGCGGCGCGCAACGGCCTCCTCTCATGAAGAAGGAGAAGCCGACCTGCCGGGTGTGCGCGTCGACGCTGGTCGAGTCGCAGGCCGTCAAGCTCGGCCGATGCAGGTCCTGTCCGTCCGATGTGGACGAGGAGCTGCTCGAGACGCTGCGCCGGTGGCGCGCGGGACGGGCGCGGGAGCTGAAGGTGCCCCCGTACGTCGTGTTCACCGACGCGACGCTGATGGCGATCGCGGAGCAGCGACCCACGGATTCGGCCGGACTCGTCGCGATCTCGGGCATCGGCGCCTCCAAGCTTGATAAGTTCGGCGACGACGTGTTGGGCCTGGTCCGAGCCGGTGTCGGGTACTCCGCCACCTGATCGGGACAAGTTTCGTTAAATAGGTTGCGAGCCCCAGGTACGGGGTCATAACCTGCTCATGCCGGGTCCGGAGGACCCGTCTGGGGAAGAAGAACTACTACTAGCTCTCGATGCAGAGCTCTCTCGTTCGGAGGAGGTGGCCCGTTGTGAAGATCTTCAGCATCTCTCGCGCGCTCGGCCTCCCGTTGACCGAGGGCTTCTGCACGTCCGCATCCACTCAGGCCATGTGGCAGACCTCTGCCCACAAGCCAGTGGCGCTGCTGGGCCGCGAGCGGGGCACCGCTCTGCGCGGAATCGCTCTGGCTGGTGCCGAAGTGCGCAGCGAGCAGCCGATCGCGCTGCCGGTCATCGATGACGTCGACAACTACACGAATGCGCTGTCCGCGCATCAAGTGAGAAGGCTCCTGCCGACCCCCTAGAAGGGGTCGAAGGACCACCAGGCTCACGAAAGCCGCGGACTCGTACAGAGTCCGCGGCTTTCGTGTTTTTGCAGTACCCCACACAAGGAGAAAACCCTGATGTTGACCGCGACTGTCCCGCTCACCGGAGAGGGACTTCCGGACCTCGCGGAGGGGCTCGACATCCCCTGCCGCACCCACAACCCCGACCTCTGGTTCGCCGACGCGCCTGCTGACCTCGAGAAGGCGAAGTCCTTCTGCGGAACCTGCCCGGTTCTCGCGGAGTGCCTCGCCGGCGCGATCGCACGTCACGAGCCGTGGGGCGTCTGGGGTGGAGAGATCTTCGAGCGCGGAGTCGTCATCGCGCGCAAGCGGCCCCGTGGCCGTCCGCGCAAGGACGCGACTGTTGTCACTGCCAGCAAGACGGAGGCGGCGGCGTGAACACCGTGCATCTGAACCACAGCGCAATGCCCGCCTACCTGAACGAGGCCCTGACTCCCATGTCTCTGAATGAAGAACTCGTCCGAATACGAATACAAGAAGCCCAGAGGTTCGCAGAGGAGCAACGCCTGGCGAACCGCCTCGCGTCAGCGCAACGTTGGCGCAGGTTGTCGCGATGGGCGGGACGCAGAGCGGCTCGCTTCGACCTCTGACAGTCTCGAGCTGAGGCCGTCGTCCACGAGAAGGTGGATGGCGGCCTCGGCCGTTCCTCCGTACCGTTCCCTTTGTGCCGCACCACACTCACGACGGAATCGACTGGTCAGCCCGCCTCCACGCGATGAGGCGCTACGGCTCGCTGCAGGCGGAGGCGCTGGCCTCGGTCGCCCGCAGACTGGTCGAGCCCTTGCCCGACTCACCGGTCGTGATGGACGTCGGCTGCGGCGCGGGATCCATGAGCGTGCCGCTCGCCGCGGCTCTGCGAGACCACGGCGGAGGCGTCCTGGTCCTGGTCGACGCCACCCCCGAACTGCTGGACGCGGCCTGCGCCGCGGCCCGCGCGGAAACCGACGGCGCCGTGTCGGTGAAGCCGGTGCTCGCCGACCTCGCCGCCGAAGACCCGCTGTCGTTCGCAGGCCCGGTCGAGCTCATCTGGGGCTCGCGGGTGATCCACCACCTCCCTGATCAGTTGCGCGGAATGAAACGCCTGGTGGAAGCCCTGGCTCCCGGCGGCTGGCTGGCCCTCGCGGAAGGTGGCCTCGAAACCCGCTTCCTCCCGTGGGACCTGGGCGTCGGCTCGCCCGGCCTGCAGGACCGCATGGCCGCGGCCCGCGCCTCGTGGTTCGTCTCGATGCGCGAGAACATGACGGGCTCAGCCCGCCTCCCGGTCGGCTGGAACGTGGCCCTGGCCGACGCGGGCCTCGGCGAGATCAGCGCCTTCAGCTTCGTCGTGGACCACCCGGCCCCGGCCAAACAACTGGTCCGCGACTGGGCGGTCGACCGCCTGACCTGGCTGAACGAGATCACCGGCCCCCACCTGCATCCCGCAGACCGCGACGCGCTCCGCCGCCTGCTCAACCCCTCCGACTCGGAGTACGTCGGCGCCCGCGAGGACGTGTTCCTGCTGGAAACCGACACCGTTCACGTGGGTCGGCGCCGGTGACCGCAGGGGCGGAGCCGGTGTGCCACAGATGCGGGCGGCTGCGTTCCTCCGTTTCCGACCTGGATTTCCTGGCCTGGTCGTCGGAGCGGACCGGTGGGTCGCTCCGGTGGTTGTGTCAGGTGTGCTCGAAGACCCACGTCCGGGACATCGAGGGCAAGCTGCCGGACGAGTACTGGCGCTGACCTGCCCGGTGCCGCGGATCGTGCGGTTCGGTTCGACGTGTACCCGACCTGAGGTGGGGATCGGGGTGCGGCGGCGTGGCGATGCGGTGGCGCAGGACTGAGCGGCGCCGCACTGAAGTGCGCCGGACTGAGGTAGGGCAGGGTTGAAGTGACGTCGGATCGAGGTGGCGTCCAGTCAGGCTGCGCGGGCTTGAGCGCGGGCGCCAGGTTGAGGCGGCGTGGATCCTCGGATGTGAGCCGCTGGGTCAGGTGACGCGGGATCTCAGGTGATGGCCCGCCGGGATCGGTGCACAAATCTTGAGAGTGCCGCTGGTCAGGTGACGTGAGACCCCAACGCCAGACGGCATGTGGCGTGAAACCCCAGCATCAGACGGCATGAGGCGTGAGAGTCGTCCGAGATGTGATGGCGGGTGGCCGGTCTGTTGTGGACCGTTGAGGTGCCGTGACGTCTCTGGACTGCGGCTCCACACCGCACCCCTGCTGACCGCGGTGTCAGGGGCAGAAACTCGGTCCGTCGTGCGGAAGGCATGAGCGGCCGGCGCCCCGCGTGCGCACGTCAGGTCGGGTACAGGTGGCACAAGGCCTGCCTGACCAGGGCCGTTCCCCGCCGGCTGCTCACCCGTAACTCCTCCCGGAGCTCCATCGGCGTGCACAACCGCGCACTCACCACGGCGTCGATGATCTCGGCGATGGCGCGCGGGTTCAACTCCCGCCGGGCCATGTCGAGAGCGGCCCGCGCGGCACCCGCGAGCCTCAGTCCGTGGCGTTCCACCACGGCCGGCGGGCGGGTTGTGCGTTCCAGCAGAATCCACGGATTCGCTCTTCGCACATTGCTTTCCGCGAGCACGTGAATGTGCCGGGGAAGAGGAAGTGCGGCTCCCTGCCGAACCAGTGCATCGGCTCCCGTGATCACCGAAGAAGGCCCTGCGAAAGAAAGGACCGCGCGCAGTCTGTCGAGGCGAGTGGCGGGTGCAGGGGTGGTCAGGACTACGCCCGGCAGCAGGCGCTGCCATGAGCCGGCGGGGGTGCAGTGGCGCAGGACCTCCCGTGGGGAGATCCCGGCTTTGCGCAGTTCAGCGGTGGTCGCGATGGGTGCCATGGGTTCATCGTGGCGCAGCTGCAAGCGGCCGAAGGGGGCTGAAGGCCAAGCTGTGGACAACTCGGCCTCGGTTCACCCGGACGAGTTAGTCGGCGAATCCCGGTTGCCAGCGTGCGACGATTTCGTGCGCGGTCACGTGGGCGTCGAGCTGGCAGAGAATGCCCGTCGCTCCCATTGTCACGCGGTGGATCAGCAGGTACTGCGGCGGCAGGTTCAAAGAGCGGCCCGTCTGCGAATCCGGGCTGCGCAGGTCGCCCACTCGTTCGGCCTGCGACTGCAGCCAGCGGCGGGTGAAGTGGAACGACTCGGCGCGCAGCGGTTCCACGAACGGTGCCAGGTAGCCGAGCACGTCCTCGCCGTGCAGTTCCATGCCCTCGCGGATGAAGTTCTCGGTGCGCAGCAGTTCGACAAGGTCGGAGGAGCGGCCGTCGAGGGCCAGCCTGGTCATCAGGCCCAGCGTCTTGGGCAGGCCGTCGGGCAGGCGGGCCACGGCGCCGAAGTCGATCACGCGCAGGCGGCCGTCGTCGCCCAGCATGAAGTTGCCGGGGTGCGGGTCGGCGTGCAGCAGGCCGGAGCGGGACGGGGCCGAGAAGTGGAACTCGGCGAGCAGCTGACCCGCCAGGTCTCGGTCCTCGGCCGAGCCCTCGCGGATGATGTGCGACAGGCCCACGCCGGAGGTCCACTCGGTCACCATGACCTTGGGCGCCGAGGCGATGACGCGGGGGACCAGCACGTGCGGGTCGTTCTCGAAGGCCTTCGCGAACGTGCGCTGGTTCGTGGCCTCGTCGCGGTAGTCGAGCTCCTCGAGGTACCTGTCGCGCAGCTCCTCCAGCAACGGGCGCACGTCGGCGCCGGGCATGATCGCCTGCAGCAGCCGGCTGAACCGCAGCAGCTGCTTGAGGTCGGCGCGCAGGGCCTCGTCCGCGCCGGGGTACTGGACCTTCACCGCCACGTCGCGGCCGTCGTGCCACACCGCGCGGTGGACCTGGCCGATGGACGCCGACGCGGCCGGGACGTCGTCGAACTCCTGGAAGCGCTTCGTCCAGGACGCACCCAGCTGTTCGGCGAGCACGCGGTGCGTGGTGCGGGTGGGCATCGGCGGGGCCGCGGTCTGCAGCTTCGTCAGCGCCTCGCGGTACGGGGCCGCCAGCTCGTCGGGGACGGCCGCCTCGAACACGCTCAGCGCCTGCCCGAACTTCATGGCCCCGCCCTTGAGCTGGCCGAGCACCGCGAAGACCTGCTCCGCCGTCTTGGCCGTCACCTCGGCGTTGACCTCGTCGGCCGCGCGTCCGGTCAGTCGCTTCCCCCAGCCGCCGACAACCCGGCCGGCCACCCCGAGCGGGAGGCTCGCCAGCTTGGCGGTGCGCTGCACGGCCTTGCGCGGAATCTCGGTCACTCGGCCATGTTATGTGCGGAGCACTGACAGTCCGGGTGCGGATACCAGCTTCGCCTCTCAGCAACACCGGACATGAGGTCGAGCTCGAGAGTGGCGTTCACCACGGGTGGAGGGGTCTGGTCGCGGCCGTGGACGTAGCTCAGCGACTCCAGGACCTGCGCCACCGCCAGCGCCGCCGTGCCCGACGCGAACAGCACGTCGGTGGAGGCCGGTCGGCCGGCGAGCTGGGCCGCGATGACGGGCCACGCCGGATCCTGGTCGGTGCGGTGCAGGTCCGCGCAGTTCAGGCACGAAGAACGACCAGGTAGGACCAGTGGTCCCACGATCCCCACGCCCTCCCGCACGCGCACGGCCAGATGCGGCGTGCGGAACGCCATCAGCGTGCCCACGAGGTTCGGATCGGGGACGAGCGTCGCCGCCAGCACGGTCAGATCGGCGTTGTGGGCGAGCTGAACGCTGGATTCCACCAGGAGCGAAGTGATGGAGAGCGCGAGGTGCCCGGACCCGTGCACGGCGGCCGTCCCACCCCTCGCCGGAGGACCGTCGTCGAGCAGACCTGCCTCTTCGAGTGAAGAGAGAACTTCACCCAGCTGGGTGGGGTTGCCACCTCGGCTTTTCAGCCTTTCACCCAGTTCAGCGACAGTGTGCCGGCCGTCGAGGGTGATCAGTTCGTCGACCAGCGCCTCGGGCAGCGAGTCGATCACGACGGCGTGCTTCGGGTCGGTGCCGACCTGGACGACGCCGGGGGCTCTGCGCACCACGGACAGTCCTGCACGCACGCGAGGTCTTGTGTCCACGGAGGAAAGACTGGCAGGGGGCGTGGCCCCCTGCCAGCGCAAACGTCAGACCTTGGCCTTGCCGAGGATCCGCGTCATCTTCGTACCGCAGACAGGGCAGGTGCCCTTCGCCATGCGCCGCCCATTGGTCTCCTCGACGTTGCCGTCGAAGTCGCGCTTCTCGCGACACTTGACGCAGTAGCCGTTGTAGGTGTCGGCCACAGCCCCTCCCTTGCAGTTGTGAGTGCGGACACACTCGGGGACCTTGGCGCGACGGTACCTCCGCAGGCGTGCGAAATCGCGCATGTCGATCCCGCGCGTGTCCAGCCGCCGTTCGGTGGAACTTCACCCGCCGGGTGCGCGCCTGCCGCCGGTTGGGGGCCGAAAATTGTCGGTGACGGCGTTTACGGTGACTGCATGGCCGAACCGCGGGTGGAAGTGCGGCGGAGCCCCCGGCGCCGCCGCATGGTCAGCGCGTACCGGGAGGGCGACACCGTCGTCGTCCTTCTGCCGGCACGGATGACCAAGGGGGAAGAGAAGCACTGGGTGGCGGAGATGTTGAGCCGCCTCCAGCGCAGTGAGACGCGCAGGAAGTCCCCTGCGCGCACATCGGACGAGGCGCTGATGGCGCGGTGCGCCGAGCTGTCGGCGCGCTACCTGGACTCGCTGGCGGAGCCGGTGAGCGTGCGCTGGGTGCCGCCCATGCGCACGCGCTGGGCCTCGTGCACGCCGACCGAGGGCACGATCCGCGTGTCCGAGCGGCTGCGCGACGTGCCGCCGTGGGTGCTCGACTACGTGCTGGTGCACGAACTCGCGCACCTGCTGGTGCCTGGGCACGGCAAGGACTTCTGGGAGTGGGTCCACCGCTACCCGAAGACCGAGCGGGCCATGGGCTACCTGGAAGGTCTCTCGGCCGCCGCAGGCCTGGGGATCACAGAGGACTGAAGAACCCTCACGAACGTGAAGCGCCCGGCGAGGGTGTGCTCGCCGGGCGCTTCACGTCTTCAAGTGCTGGTCAGGCTTCTTCCGGCTTGTCCGGCTTGTCGCCGTCCCCGGCCTTGCCCTCGTCCTCGCGCATGGTGCGCTCCAGCTCGGCGATCGGGTCCTCCAGCGCCTTGCGGGTGTTCGTCAGGCGCTCCGCGAACTCCAGCGGGTCGTCGAGGTCCTCGGCGGTCGGGACGAGCTCGGCGTGCTCCCACACGCTGTCGCGCACCTCGACGCCGTGCTGGTCGCCGACCAGCTTCCACAGGGCCGAGGCGGCCCGCAGCTTGCGCGGGCGCAGCTCCAGGCCCACGAGCGTCGCGAACGTCTGCTCGGCCGGGCCGCCGGAGGCACGGCGGCGGCGCAGCGTCTCGCGCAGGGCCGGGGCACCGGGCAGGCGGTCGGAGACGGCGGCGTCGACCACGACGTCCACCCAGCCCTCGACGAGGGCGAGGAGCGTCTCCAGGCGGTTCAGCGCCGCCTTCTGCTCCGGGGTGGTCTGCGGTTCGAGCAGGCCCGAGCCCATGGCCTCCTCGATGGAGGCGGGGTTCGACGGGTCGATCTGGCCGGCGAGCTGCTCCAGGGCCGAGGTGTCGACCTTGATGCCCTTGGCGAACTCCTCGACGGTGTCGAGCAGGCGCTGCCGCAGCCACGGCACGTGTGTGAAGAGGCGCTGGTGGGCGGCCTCGCGCGCGGCGAGGAACACCATGACCTCGGACGCGGGACGCTCCAGGCCCTCGGTGAACTTCTCGATGTTCGCCGGCAGCAGGGCCGCGGTGCCCTCGGGGCCGAGCGGCAGGCCGACGTCGGTCGAGGTGAGCACCTCGGCGCCGAGCTGCGCCAGCGCGTTGCCCAGCTGCGAGCCGAACGCCATGCCGCCCATCTGGCCGAGCATCGCGAGCAGCGGGCCGGCCGCCTGCTTGGCCTCGGCGGGCATCGCCTCGACCCAGGCACCGGACATGCGCTGCGCCACCGGGTCGCACAGGCGCTGCCAGGTCGGGATGGTGCGCTCGATCCAGTCGCGCGCGGTCCACGCCTGCGTCGTGCGGGTGCCCGCGGGCAGCGACGTGACCGGGTCGAGCCACATCTCGGCGAGGTGCACGGCGTCGGTGACCGCGCTCGACTGGTCGGCGGCGAACCCGATCGTGGTCGTCGTCGAGGACAGCTGCTGGAACGCGATCTGCTTGGCGAGGTCGTAGTTCACCGGCCCGCTCGACGAACCCGCGTTGCTCAACATCGAGCCCAGTTGGCTCAGCATGTCGCCCAGCTGGCTGAAGTCGAACGGGTTGTCTCCCGGCTTCCCGCTCTTGTCGTCGGGGTCGTCGGGGCGGAACCCGAACGGCACGTCACTCATGCCTCTACCGTACGCGGACAGACATGGTCGTACGCTGTTCAGCCGTGAGTGAAACCGTCACGACCGCACCCCCACCCGCGCCCCCGCCGAGGGAACGCGGACTGACCCGCCGGACGTGGACGCTGATCGTCAGCTTCCTAGTGGTGGCGGCGCTCGGACTGCTCGGCGGTTTCGCCAGAGTCCCGTACGTCGCGCTGGGCCCCGGCCCGACCTACGACGTGCTCGGCCAGGTCAAGGACGCCGACGTGGTGTCGGTCGAGGGCCAGGACACCTTCCCCACCAAGGGGACCCTGCGCATGACGACGGTCTCGCTCACCGACGACGTGTCGCTGTTCGGCGCGCTGGGTCTGTGGTTGTCCGGCCGCTACGCGCTGGCGCCGCGCGAGGAGTTCTTCAAGCCCGGCGAGTCGGAGCAGCAGGTCCAGGAGAACAACGAGCGCGCGTTCAGCGAGTCGCAGACCGCCGCCGAGGTCGCGGCGCTGCACCACCTCAAGTATCCGGGCATGGTGATCGCGAACCAGGTCACGAAGGGCAGCCCGGCGGACAACGTGATCCCGCTCGGCGCCCGCATCATCTCGGTCAACGGCAAGCAGGTGCAGAGCGCCGCCGACGTGAGCGGCGCGCTGGAGAACACCAAGCCCGGCGACCGCATCGAGGTGGCGTTCGAGAAGGACGGCACCTCCCAGTCGACCCAGCTCACCCTCGGCACCCGCGACGACGGCCGCCCTGCGGGCTTCATCGGCATCTCGCCGGTCGACCGCGCCGACGTGCCGTTCAAGATCAAGATCAGCCTGTCCGACGTGGGCGGTCCCTCGGCCGGTCTGATCTTCGCGCTGGCGATCGTCGACAAGCTGACGCCGGGCGAGCTCAACGGCGGCAAGTCCATCGCGGGCACCGGCGAGATCACCGGTGACGGCACCGTGAAGCCCATCGGCGGCATCGCCTTCAAGATGGTCGCCGCGAAGGAAGCGGGCGCCACGGCGTTCCTCGTGCCCGCCGACAACTGCGCGGACGCGAAGCAGCAGGCACCCTCCGACCTCAAGCTGATCAAGGTCGAGAACCTGACGGACGCCGTGTCGTCGCTGGAGGCGCTCAACGCCGGCAAGGACACGCCGAGCTGCTGACCCGGCCGCGACCCCGGCGGGTGGTCGCTGTCCGCTTGCCGCGAACATCGGGCAACGCATCACAACCCCGGCGCGATCACGCGCCGGGGTTGTGCCAGCCTGGGGATGTGACGACTAGGGCCGCAGCGTGGCGAGCAGGGCGTCGGTGAGGTTGGGCGCCAGTTCGGGGTGCTCGACGAACTCCTCTGGCACCTCGACCGTCCCGCGCAGCCTCAGCACGCAGGAGACCGAGCCGTCGCGCAGCACCGCCGCCACCAGGCGCGCCTCGCGGCGGGCGGGGTGTTCGGCGGCGAAGCGGCGGGCCGCCTCGTCGTCCAGCTCGCCGTGGCTCAGTTCCGTCTCGGCCTCCGGCGGCAGGACGACGATCTCCTGGGCCAGGGCGCACCCGGTGACGGCCGGGGGCCACTCGATGCCCGCGAGCGCGTCGCCCAGGTCGCCCGACAGCTCGTCCTGGGCGATCGGGGTCAGCGGACTCGACTCGGGGTCGAGCTGGTTGCGCAGCTCCGGTTGCTGGTCGAGCAGGTCTGAGGTGGCCACGAGGGCGAAGAGTTGCGGTGGCTGCTCCCAGCCGCCTGCCGCTACGAACTCCTCAACCTCGCGGGCGACCGTCGGGAGGATGACCGCTGGCGTTTCACTCGCTGACACGCGTGTCATCGTAAGACTGCGGACTTCACGGGAACCCAGGGCGTCGTCCGTAGAGTTGGACTAAACGTACGTATCGATTTACCGCGATCCAGGAGCGTGCCTCGTGGCCACACGGCCTCCGGTCGGACTGCCGAAACTGTCCCGGCGAAGCCGAATACTGCTCATCGTGGGTGTTGTGCTCCTGTTCGGTCTCATCACGGGATCGCGGCTGCTCGACACCTACGTGAACTGGCTGTGGTTCGGCGAGGTGAAATTCCGCGACGTCTACAGCACAGTCCTGCTCACCCGCCTGGCCCTGTTCGTGGCCGTCGGGGCCGTGGTCGGCGGCGTCGTCGCGCTGAACCTCTTCCTCGCGTACCGGGCCCGGCCGGTGTTCGTGCCGGTGTCCGGACCGGACGACCCGGTGGCGCGCTACCGCACCGTCGTGATGGGCCGGGTCCGGTTCTTCGCGATCGGCATCCCCGTGTTCGTCGGGTTGATCGCGGGCGCGTCGGCGCAGGCCGACTGGCAGCAGATCCAGCTGTTCCTGAACTCCCAGCCGTTCGGCGTGACCGACCCGCAGTTCGGGCACGACATCGGCTTCTACGCGTTCCAGCTGCCGTTCTACGAGTGGCTGCTGTCGTGGCTGTTCATCACGGTCGCGGTGTCGTTCATCGGCGCGGTCATCGCGCACTACCTGTTCGGCGGCATCCGCCTGGCCGGTCGCGGCGGCCAGCTCTCGGGCCCCGCGCGGCTGCACCTGGCGCTCGTCGCCGGCACGTTCGTGCTGCTCAAGGCCGTCGCTTACTTCTTCGACCGGTACTCGCTGCTGCTGCACGAGAACGAGAAGTTCGTCGGCGCGAGCTACACCGACCTCAACGCGGTGCTGCCGGCCAAGCTGATCCTGCTGTGCATCGCGGTGTTCTGCGCCGTGGCGTTCTTCGCCGGCGCGTTCATGCGCAACGTGCAGCTGCCCGCCATCGCGACCGTCCTGCTGGTGCTGTCGAGCGTGCTCGTCGGCGCGGCGTGGCCCGCGGTGCTGGAGCAGTTCTCGGTCAAGCCGAACGCCATCCAGAAGGAAGCCGAGTCGATCACCCGCAACATCGCGGCGACACGGCAGTCGTTCGGGTTGACGGACGACAAGGTCGAGACGAAGCCCTACGAGGGCAAGCAGAACGTCAGCAACGACCAGGTCAAGACCAACGACGCGGGGACGCTGGGCAACATCCGCCTGCTCGACCCGGCGGTGCTGTCGCGCACCTTCACCCAGTTCCAGCAGCTGCGGCCGTTCTACGGCTTCCCGAACAAGCTCGACGTCGACCGGTACACACTGGACGGAAAGCTCCGCGACTACATCGTCGCGGTGCGCGAGCTGAAGCTCGACAGCCTGCCGCAGGGCCAGCGCGACTGGATCAACCAGCACCTCATCTACACCCACGGCAACGGCTTCGTCTACGCCGAGGCGAACAAGGTCAACGCGGTCGCCGACGAGTCCAACGGCGGCTACCCGGACTTCAAGACCGGTGAGGTCAAGTCCAACGGCGACGTCGGCAACGCGCAGAACGGCATCAAGGTCGACCAGCCCCGCACCTACTTCGGCGAGCTGTTCGGCGTGAACGACTACTCCATCGTCGGCGGCCGCCCGGCCGGCTCGGCGGCGGAGTACGACACGGACGCCAAGTCCTACACCTACACCGGCAGCGGCGGCGTCCCGATCGGCAGCCTGTTCAACAAGGTCGCCTTCGCGGCGTACTACGGCGAGCGCAACATCCTCTTCAACCAGTCGATCGCGGACGACTCGAAGATCCTGTTCAAGCGCACGCCGCGCGACCGCGTGCAGGCAGTCGCCCCGTGGCTCACGGTCGACAGCGACCCGTACCCGGCCGTCGTCAACGGCCGCATCACGTGGATCGTCGACGGCTACACCACGCTCGAGAACTACCCGTACGCGCAGCGCACGCAGCTCGGTGACGCGACGAACGACTCGCTCACAGCGGACGGCGTCGTCATCTCGCAGGTCAACAAGCCCGTCAACTACATCCGCAACTCGGTCAAGGCCACTGTGGACGCCTACGACGGCACGGTGAGCCTGTACCAGATCGACGACAAGGACCCGGTCCTCAAGGCGTGGATGGGCGTCTTCCCGAACACGGTGAAGCCTGGCAGCGAGATCTCCACCGAGCTGCGCCAGCACTTCCGCTACCCCGAGGACCTGTTCAAGGTGCAGCGGCAGATCCTGTCGAAGTACCACGTCTCGTCGCCGTCGGACTTCTACTCCGGTGTCGCCTACTGGGCACCGCCGCAGGACCCGACGATCGACAACGTGACGACGGCCGACGCCCAGCGCGACGCGGCGAGCAAGCGCCGTGACGCCCAGCCGCCGTTCTACGTCCTCGCCGGTGACCCGAGCGACCCGAGCAAGGTCCGCTTCCAGCTGACCAGTCCGCTCGTCCGCGAGAACCGGGAGTTCATGGCGGCCCACGTCTCGGTCGGATCCGATCCGGACAACTACGGGAAGATCAGCGTCCTGCAACTCAGCCAGGACGCGAAGGGCCCGCAGCAGATCCAGACGCAGTTCCTCACGTCGGACAACGTCAGTCGCGAGCTCAACCTGCTGACCCAGCAGAAGACGACGGTCGTCTACGGCAACCTGCTCACGCTGCCCGTGGGCGGAGCGCTGCTCTACGTCGAACCCGTCTACATCGAGCGCGCGTCGAACAACACGTCGTACCCGCAGCTGTCCAAGGTGCTCGTCTGGTACGGCGACCGGGTCGGCTACGCGTCCACGCTCAACGAGGCGCTGGACCAGGTGCTCAGCGGTGCCGGCGCGGTCGTGCCGCCGCCGAGCGACAACAACGGCAACGGCCAGACCTCCACGCCGCCGACCACACCGCCCACCAACAGCGCGCTGAGCCCTGAGCTGCAGAAGGCGGTCACCGACATCGACGCCGCGCTGGCCGACATCAAGAAGGCCCAGCAGAACAGCAACTTCACCGAGCTCGGCCAGGCGTACGCCAAGCTGGACGACGCCACCAAGAGGTTCAAGCAGTACAACACCGGGGCACCGGCCGCGCCGCCGACGGGCCAGTCGTCGGTTGTGCCGAGCCCCACACCGTCTGGCTGACCTCACGATTTGCATTAACCGCTCCGCCCCGCGTAAGGTTCTAATTACCGACGCGGGGTGGAGCAGCTCGGTAGCTCGCTGGGCTCATAACCCAGAGGTCGCAGGTTCAAATCCTGTCCCCGCTACAAAGTAGAGAAAGCCCTGTTCGCGGAAACGCGGACAGGGCTTTTTCGCATTTGCGGGTAGAGGCGGAGTCCTCAAGCCCACCCCACTGCCAAGGCCTGGCTTTGCCTTGGCTCCGGCTTCCGTAGTCGACCCTGCTGTATCGGGGGCTTGCTCGGTGGCGACGTGTGGGTCTGCTTGGCCGAGGTTGACGTGCTGGCCGGGTGATGCGGGTTTTGGGGGCCTTGACCTGCGGAGATGCTGCTTGAGGGGGGTGGGTGAAAATGGGTTTTCGGAGGGTGTAGAGTTCTCCTTACAACAGCAAGACAGCAACACCGCAAGACAAGCTAGAAGCGGCGCGGGGTGGAGCAGCTCGGTAGCTCGCTGGGCTCATAACCCAGAGGTCGCAGGTTCAAATCCTGTCCCCGCTACTAGAATAGACAGAAGGCCGGAGTCCACTGGACTCCGGCCTTCTGTGTTGTCTGGCCGAGGTGACTCGGCCAGGGTCTTTCAGGTCATGTTCTCCGCCCAGTACTGGGCGCACAGCATGCTGGAGCAGATGCGGCCCTGGCCGTTGACGGTGCGGTGCTTGCGGATCTGTTTGCCGCAGACCATGCACTCGTCCTTGCCGGCCTGCTCCGGGATGCCTCCCGTCACCCACGCCCTCGTGTGCGCCGCCACCTTCTTGTGGTCCAGCCACTTCAAGTTCAGGTTCTTCATGGTCCCCGACCTCCGTGTTCAACCGCGCCTGCCTGGCAATGATCATTTTCCCCTAATGCCGGGCCTGGGAAAGAGGTCTGCGCGGACATCACCAGGTCGTGCGACGACGGCCCCCGACCGTCCATTCGGGTGGCTCCGGCCGGTGAGAGTCGTACCGCCGATCGAGTGAGAGCGGGGACTTTCGGTTCTGCGAAAGGACTTTTCCATCCGGGATGGACACAGACGGTCAAGAGGCCAAACGCGTGAGGCTCGGAAACTGCCGCTTACTCAGCGAGACTTTTCGTTGCTCCGCATGGCCCATCAGACTAGCCCGGTGATCAGCCACTGTGGACAGAACGGCTGACCATTGTGGACAGCTTCCCCCGGACGTGGGAACGTTGTCGTTGTGTCAGACCTGAATGCGACCGCAGCCGCCCTGCTCGGGCTGCTGCACGACGGACCCAAGACCGGTGGCCAGTTGGTGGCGGAGGCAGGAGACCGCTTCGGCGCGTTCTTCAGCGTGACCCGCTCCCAGGTGTACCGCGAGCTGCCCGCGCTGGCTGACCAAGGCCTGCTGCGCCTCGGCAAGCAGGGACCGCGGTCCAGCCAGCAGTACGTGCTGACTGCCGCGGGCAAGAAGGCCTTCAAGAACTGGCTGCTGTCCGAGCCCGGCCCGGACCACCTGCGCAGCCCGCTCATCCTCCGACTGGTGCACGCCGGCTCGCTGACCGCGAAGCAGCGCGAGTCCCTGATCACGACCGCACGCTCGACGTACGGTCAGGAACAGGAGAGCGCGAAGAGCGCGGCCAAGACGGCGGAGGACCCCTACGCAAAGGCGGTGGCGGAGTTCGGTCTCGCGCACGCGAAGGCCGTTCTCAAGCTGCTCGACGCGATTCCGACCGCGTAGAACCGCTTCGAAGAGAGCGCCAGCACGCACCGGTCGCGACTGACGGCCGGTGCTGGCGTAATCTTTTTGCGTGAACCCGGACGTCGAAGCAGACATCAAGGACCTCTCCGCCACCCTTTCGAGCATCGAGGCGGTGCTGGACCTCGATGCGCTGCGCGCCGCTGTCGCGGACCTGGAGGCGCAGGCGACCCGCCCTGACCTCTGGGACGACCAGGAGAAGGCGCAGAAGGTCACCAGCGCGCTCTCCCACAAGCAGGGCGAGCTGCGCCGCGTCACCGGTCTGCGCTCACGCCTCGACGACCTGCCGCTGCTCTACGAACTCGCCGAAGAGGCAGAGGACGCGGAGGCGGCGGCCGACGCGGACAACGACCGCGCCAAGCTGCGCGAGGAGATCGCGAGCCTCGAGGTCCGCACGCTGCTGTCCGGCGAGTACGACGAGCGCAACGCGCTGATCACCATCCGCGCCGAGGCCGGTGGCGTCGACGCCGCGGACTTCGCCGAGATGCTGCTCCGCATGTACTCGCGCTGGGCCGAGCGCCACAACTACGGCGTCGACGTGTTCGACACGTCCTACGCCGAAGAGGCCGGCATCAAGTCCGCCACGTTCCGCATCAGCGCCCCGTACGCCTACGGCACGCTGAGCGTCGAGCAGGGCACCCACCGCCTCGTGCGCATCTCGCCGTTCGACAACCAGGGCCGCCGCCAGACGTCGTTCGCCGGCGTCGAGGTCGTGCCCGTCGTCGAGCAGACCGACCACATCGAGATCGACGAGAAGGAACTGCGCGTCGACGTCTACCGCTCGTCCGGCCCCGGCGGCCAGGGCGTCAACACGACGGACTCGGCGGTGCGCCTCACGCACATCCCGACCGGCATCGTGGTGTCCTGCCAGAACGAGCGCTCGCAGCTGCAGAACAAGGCCACGGCCATGAACGTCCTGCAGGCGAAACTGCTCGAACGCCGCCGGCAGGAGGAGCAGGCGAAGATGGACGCGCTGAAGGACTCCGGCTCCAGTTGGGGCAACCAGATGCGCTCCTACGTGCTGCACCCGTACCAGATGGTCAAGGACCTGCGGAACAACCACGAGGTCGGCAACCCGTCGGCGGTGCTGGACGGGGAGATCGACGACTTCCTCGAGGCCGGCATCCGGTGGCGCAAGCAGTCCCAGCAGTCCTAGCCCTGATCTGACCGAAGAGCACGTTCAGCCCCGAACGAGGGCAGGACGTGCTCTTTTCGTGGACGGGTCGTGCCTGGTCGGATACGCCGCGTCGAGGTTCCGGCCGCCCTTCCGGGGCTGGAAGTTAACCGGAACGGGGGCTTTACCCCGGCCATGAGTAGACTCGCGCCTCGTGATTCGTCTCGAACACGTTTCCAAGGTCTACAAGACCTCCACGCGTCCTGCGCTCGACGACGTGTCCGTCGAGATGGAGAAGGGCGAGTTCGTCTTCCTGATCGGGCCCTCGGGGTCCGGCAAGTCGACGTTCCTGCGCCTGCTGCTGCGCGAAGAGGTGCCGACCAGGGGACGCGTCTACGTCTCCAACTTCGACGTCGCCAAGATGTCGCGGCGCAGGGTTCCCCGCCTGCGGCAGTCGATCGGCTGCGTGTTCCAGGACTTCCGTCTTCTGCCCACGAAGACGGTGGCGGAGAACGTCGCCTTCGCGCTCGAGGTCATCGGCAAGCCCCGCAACACCATCGTCAAGGTGGTGCCGGAGGTGCTGCAGCTGGTGGGTCTCGACGGCAAGGAGGACAGGTTCCCGACCGAGCTGTCCGGTGGTGAGCAGCAGCGCGTCGCGATCGCCCGTGCGTTCGTGAACCGCCCGCTGGTGCTGATCGCCGACGAGCCGACCGGAAACCTGGACCCCGACACGAGCCAGGACATCATGTTGCTGCTGGAGCGGATCAACCGCACCGGCACGACCGTCATCATGGCCACCCACGACCACGGCATCGTCGACTCGATGCGCCGCCGAGTGGTGGAGCTGTCGTACGGCAAGGTCGTCCGTGATGACGCGCGCGGCGTTTACGGCGTTGGCCGCTAAGCGTCCCTAAGCCCCCGAACCCCAAGGAACCCCGCCCCCGATGCGTACCAGCTTCGTGTTCAGCGAGGTCATCACCGGACTTCGCCGGAACGTCACGATGACGATCGCGATGATCCTCACGACCGCCATCTCGCTCGGGCTGCTCGGCGGTGGCCTGCTCGTCGTCCGCATGGTCGACAAGATGCAGGCCAACTACGCGGGCAAGCTCGAGGTCTCCGTGCTGCTGACGAACGATGTCAGCGCCAACGACAAGGACTGCACCCAGCAGCCGTGCGCGGGCCTGCGTTCCAACCTGGAGGCGACGTCCGGCGTCGAGTCCGTGGTGTACCAGAACCGGGACGAGGGTTTCGAGCGCTTCAAGCGCATCTTCGAGGCCCAGCCGGAACTGCTCAAGCTCGCGCGTCCCGAAGCCATCCCGGCCACGTTCCGCGTGAAGCTCGAGGACCCGGAGCGCACCGACGTCATCAAGCAGGCCTTCGAGGGCAAGCCCGGTGTGAAGGGCGTCGACGACCAGGGCAAGTTCCTGGAGCGGTTCTTCGAGGGCCTCAACGGCATGCGCGACGTCGCCCTGATCCTCGCGCTCATCCAGGCGTTCGCCGCGCTGCTGCTGATCTCGAACACCATCCAGGTGTCGGCGTTCACCCGCCGCGTCGAGGTCGGCATCATGCGCCTGGTGGGCGCGACGCGGTGGTACACGCAGCTGCCGTTCCTCATCGAGGCGGTCGTTGCGGGCATCATCGGCTCGGTCACCGCGGTCGGCGGCCTGGTGCTGTTCAAGGCGTTCTTCCTCGACCGGATCACCAGGAACCTCACCGAGTCGGGCATCATCCCGCCGATCGGCTACCTGGACATCCTGATCGTGTCGCCCTGGCTGTTCCTCGTCGCGATAGTCATCTCGGCGACCACCGGCTACGTGACACTCCGCCTCTACGTGCGGCTTTAAGGATTTTGCCGAGCATTTAGACTGGTCGTCATGGTCAAGGAACGCGGGCAGAAGGTCATCGCGTCGAACCGCAAGGCTCGGCACGACTGGTCCATTCTGGACACCTTCGAGGCGGGCATTCAGCTCGTCGGCACCGAGGTGAAGAGCCTGCGCATGGGACGGGCGTCCCTGGTGGACGCCTTCGCCCAGGTCGACGACGGCGAGATCTGGCTGCACGCGCTGCACATCCCGGAGTACGTCGCGGGCACCTGGACGAACCACGAGGTCCGGCGCAAGCGCAAGCTCCTGCTGCACAAGGCGGAGATCGAGCGGCTGATCGGCAAGACCAAGGAGTCCGGTCTGTCGCTCGTGCCGCTGCAGATGTACTTCAAGGACGGCTACGTCAAGGTCGAGCTCGCGCTGGCGAAGGGCAAGAAGTCCTACGACAAGCGCCAGGACCTGGCGAAGCGCGACGCGAACCGCGAGATCGCCAAGGCCCACGGCAGGGCACTGAAGGGTCGCTACTGATGGCACTGGTGGACGTCCACGTCCACTTCATGCCGCAGAACGTCCTGGCCAAGGTCTGGGCGTACTTCGACCGCGTGCGCGAGTCCGGGGTCGACTGGATCATCTGGTACCGCACTGACGAGAACGCCCGGCTCACCGCGCTGCGGGAGCTGGGCGTCGTCGCGTTCGCACCCCTGCTCTACCCGCACAAGCCGGGCATGGCGCCGTGGCTGAACGAGTGGGTGGCCGACTTCGCGGCACGGGTCCCCGAGGCGGTGCCGACGGGCACGTTCTACGCGGAGCCCGGTGCCGAGGCGTACGTGCGCAAGGCCCTGGAGGCCGGTGCGCGCTGTTTCAAGTCCCACGTCCAGGTCGGCGGCTACGACCCGCGTGACGCACTGCTGGACGGCGTCTGGGGCCAGCTGGCGGAGGCCGGCGTGCCCGTGGTCGTGCACTGCGGCGACGGGCCGATGCCGGGCGAGTTCACCGGGCTCGGGGTCTTCGAAGAGGTCCTGAAGCAGCACCCGCGGCTGACCGCGGTGATCGCTCATGCCGGGATGCCGGACTACTCGGGGGCGTTGGACCTGGTGGAGCGCTACCGCAACGTGCACGTCGACACCACGATGGTGGGCATCCCGTTCACCGAGCAGATGGTGCCGCTGCCCGCGGACTGGCGGGCGCGCATCGCCGGGCTGGCGGACCGGGTGGTGCTGGGCACCGACTTCCCGAACATCCCGTACCCGTACGAGGTGCAGCTCGACGCCATCAGGGCGTGGGGTCTGGACGCCGCCGCCGAGCAGGCGGTCCTGCACGACAACGGCGCCCGTCTGCTTCAGCTGTCGAGGTAGGCGAGCACGGCGCGCACGCGGCGGTGCTCGGAGTTCGACGGCTCCAGGCCGAGCTTGGCGAAGATGTTGCCGACGTGCTTCTCGACGGCGCCGTCGGACACGACGAGCGTGCCGGCGATGGCCGTGTTGGACAGTCCCTGGGCCATCAGCCCGAGGACCTCGCGTTCGCGGGGCGTCAGCTTGTCGACCGGGCTCTTCTTGCTGCGCACCATGAGCTGCGTGATCACCTCGTGGTCGATGCTCGTGCCGCCGTCGGCGACCCTGCGCACCGCGTCGACGAACTCCTTCACGTCCGCCACCCGTTCCTTCAGCAGATACCCGACACCGCTCGCGCCACCCGCGAGGAGTTCCACGGCGTAGCGCTCCTCGACGTACTGCGAGAGCACCAGCACCGGCAGCCCGGGATAGCGGCGGCGGCACTCGATGGCGGCCCGCAGCCCCTCGTCGGTGAACGACGGCGGCATCCGCACGTCCACCACGCACAGGTCGGGCCTGTGCTCGGTCACGGCGTCGAGCAGGTCGTCACCGTTCTCCACCGCCGCGACGGTCTCGATGCCCTCGTCGGCGAGCAGGCGCTGCACGCCCACCCTCAGCAGCACCGAGTCCTCGGCGATCACCACGCGCACGGCAACTCCGCTCGAATAACGGTCGGCCCACCAGCGGGGCTGACGACGACGACCACACCGTCGATCGTGGCAGCCCGGTCCGCGAGCCCGGCGAGCCCGCCGCCCGGCCGCAGTTCCGCGCCACCCTGACCGTTGTCGGTGACCTCGACCAGCACTCCCGTGTCCACCCTGTTGACCCGCACGGTCGCCTTGGTGCCGTTGGAGTGCTTGGTGATGTTCGTGAGCGCCTCGCCGACGGTGAAGTACGCGGCGCTCTCCACCGACGTCGGCGGCCGCGGCTCCACATCGACCTGCAGGTCGACCTCGATCGGCACACGGGCGGCGAGCGCGGACAGCGCGGCGTCGAGCCCCCGGTCACCCAGGACGGACGGGTAGATGCCCCGAGCCAGGTCCCGCAGTTCCTTGATGGCGAGCTTCGCGTCCGCGTGCGCCTCCGCGATGAGCTCGGCCGCGGCCTCCGGGTCCGTGCCCATCTTCGACTTCGCCCGCCCCAGCCCCATCGCCACGGCCACGAGCCGCTGCTGCGCGCCGTCGTGCAGGTCGCGCTCGATGCGCCGGCGCTCCGCCTCGGCCGCCTCGACACCACGCGCCCGGCTGGACGACAGCCGCTCCGCCTCGATCGCCAGCGCGTCCGCACGGGTCGGCCCGAGCATGCCGCGCGCGAACTTGCCGTGCACCGACCCGAGCCACCGGGTGCCGAGCGCCGCGAACGGGATCAACGCCAGCCCGATCAGCGAGACCGGCAACGCCGACGCGAACGAGTCGATGGTCCAGAAGTCGCCCACGATCACCGCGAACGGCGCGGTGCCGATCCAGAACGGCACCGCGATGAACGCCGCCGCCACCGACCACATGACGACGACGGAGACGAACTCGAGGATGCCGACGGGCAACAGCAACAGCAGGTAACCGAAATCGCGCCACGTCGCCGGATCCGTGAACTGGGCCTTGAACCGCTGCCACAACGTGCCGGTCGGTGGCTCGCGGTAAGGCCTGGGGATGTCCGTGCGCAACGCCGCCCTGACCCACGCCCGCTCCATCGTCGCGCCACCCCGCACGACCGCCATCGCCGACCACAGGATCGGCAGACCCACCCAGAGGACCGAGGTGGCGAACCCGACGACGGTGAGCACGACGGAGAGGGTGAACCAGAAGATGCCGGTCACCAGGTTGGTCAGCAGGTAGAACCCGGCTGCGAGCGCGTTCGGTTTCCTCATGACGTCCATGGTGTCGTTCTCGCTGGTCAGAGACCATCTGGCCAGCCATCCGGTCAGAGGTGGGGACAGCCCTACCTGCCTCGGGAAGAACTCGGTGGCCCCAGTCGTTATGCTATGCGTACCACTACGAGGGGGTGAACGGTTTCGACTGTGGACGTTGATTCAGGGGAAGCGTGTCGGTGCAGGCGAGAGACCACCGTTAAGCGTCATCGCAAACCAATAAGCGCCACGTCTAACGACAAGCGCACCGCGTACGCTCTCGCTGCCTGACAGCGGAGCTAGCGGTTGTCGGCCTAGGAGTGCCTTCGGCCTAGTTCCCGGCATCAGCTAGAGGGCTTACCAGCAGTCTCGGTCGCGGAGACTGCCCGGGAAACTCACAGCGACTGGGCCCGTCACACCTGCTTGTTCGCGTGACAGGTGGGGCCAAGCAGAGACACAGCGGACTGCGCACGGAGAAGCCCTGATGAACCGGCACAGGACCCGGGTTCGATTCCCGGCACCTCCACTCGATGGGCGAGTGCTGCTCGTGGGCAGCACTCGCCCTTTCTCGTTCTCGGGTGTCCTCTGGGGGCCGAGCCCCCAGACCCCCACGCCGGGGGCACGCCCCCGGACCCCCGGCTGGCTCGTCGCTTCGCGACATCGCCGTCCAAGCTGGGGCGTGGGGCGCTTGCGTCGTTTCCGTTGTTGACATCACGATCTAAGGGCTTGGGACGCGTGACCGGGTTGAACTCGCCGGGGGAACTGGTTGCGTGGAGTCGGGATGACGGCGAGCTTGCCGCGGCTGTTTGGGGGAAGTTCAGTGAGAAGGCCCAGGCTCTGTTCTCCGTGTTGATGGACAAGCCTGGAGTTCCGTTCAGTGGTGATGAGCTGGGGCTACTGCTTGGGTTGCCCAACGGCAAGCACGGCGTGGCGGGAGTTCTCGGGTGGCCCCTTCGGCACTGCCAGGCGGTCGGACGCTCGTGGCCTTGGGTCTGGGAGTATCCCGAAGGTGAGAACGTGCGCTATTGGATGACCGAAGAGGTCGCCGGTCTCTTTCGGCAGGCTCGGAGTGGTCAGAGCAGCTGAGTCCGGTCACGACGGCTCGGCACCACGTACGGGCGATGAACGACGATGTGCTCGCGCGCTTCGACCCGTCGTTGCGGCGCACGGACTTCGTGGAGTCATCAAGAACGGTGCCTGGCCTGGATGACGTCGTCCAGGGACACCAGGAAGTCGAGAGCGTCGAACATCGCGCCTGCCGAGGCGACGCCGGTGACGTTGAAGCGGCCGCTCAGCAGGCGTTCGACCGCTTCCACGGCTAGTGGGGCGCTCACGGCGTAGATGTCCTTGCCGGACGCGGTCAGGCGTCGTTCCTCGCCTGCCCTGCGCACGCGCACGTCGACCTCGAACGTCTCGGGCTCCTGCCGGGCCTGGGCCGCCTGCAGGCCGGTGGCCGCTTCCGCCGACATGTAGTTCGTCACCGACGCGATCCGCAGGTGACTCGGCACCGTCACGACGTCGGCCATGGAGAACTCGCCGATCACCTGGCGGGTGCCGTCCGGGAACTCCCAGTCCAGGACGGGTGCGGTGTCGCCGTGGTAGCGCAGCTCCCCGTCGCGGAACCGCACACGTTGGCCGTCACGGCGTTCGCGGGAGACCTGACCTGCGGTGAGGGTGCCCGCGGTGGGCTGCCAGCCGCTCAGGCCGTAGGCGATGTGGGCCTCGTCGGCGTAGTCCCAGCCGGCCATCGCGGCGGTGACCAGCAGGTCGCCGAGGCCACCGAAGAACGCCATCGCGGGCACCACCGGGATCGAGGCGCCGCGGGCGAACGTGTCGGCGTTCGCCTCGATCTCGGCCGCCACGTCCACGTACGGGATGCCGGCGCGTTCGGCGGCGGCGATCAGCGGGCCTGCGGTGACGGCGAACGGGCCAGCCGTGTTGATCACCGCGGCCGCGGTGTCGAGGGCTCGGTCCAGGGCGGCCGGGTCGTCAGCTGTGGCCTGCGCGCGGCCGAACGGAAGTGGCTGGTGGCCTCGCTTCTCCAGTTCTGCCAGGACGAACTGCCCCGTGGTGCCGGATGCGCCGTAGACCGCGATCTTGTGTCCCATGTGGACCAGTCAAGCTGCCCGGCGGGGTTGGAGCCAGTGTCTGGAACGACACGATGCGTACACTTTCGGACATGCTCGCCTTCGCCGTCACCACCGGGATGCTGCACTTCGAGCTGACCGCCACGTACGAGATCTTCACCGCCCCGCAGCTCGACTACGAGGTTCGGTTCTGCGGAGACGAGACGTCTCGTCTCGGCAGGTTCGCGCTGGAACCCGACCTGCCGCTCAGCGGGCTCGAGGAGGCGGACACCGTGATCGTGCCCGCCATCGCGGACGTGGACGCGCCGCTCGACTTGGAACTCGTCCAAGCTGTCAAGGCGGCCCACGACAAGGGTGCGCGGATCGTGTCGTTGTGCACGGGCGCGTTCGTGCTGGCCGAGGCCGGGCTGCTCGACGGGCTCCGGGCGACGACGCACTGGGCGCACACCGACGAGCTGGCCAGGCGGTATCCGCGCGTCGAGGTCGACCCGGACGTGCTCTACGTCGACAACGGGCAGGTGCTGACGAGCGCGGGCAAGGCGGCGGCGATCGACCTGAGCCTGCACGTGATCCGCAGCGACCACGGCACCGCGACGGCGAACACGGCGGCGCGGCGGCTCGTCGTGCCGCCGCACCGGGACGGTGGGCAGGCGCAGTTCGTGCTGGCGCCGGTGCCGTCGGGTGAAGGGCATCCGCTCACCGAGTTGTTCGACTGGGTTTCGGCGCGGTTCGACCAGACGATCACCGTCGAGGACATGGCGCGGCAGGCCAGCATGAGCTCACGGCACCTCGCGCGGCTCTTCCGGGCGGTGACGGGCACCACGCCGCTGCAATGGCTGCACACCCAACGCATTCGGCGCGCGCAGGAACTGCTGGAGATGACGGACGACAGCGTGGACCTGATCGCGGAGGCGTCCGGGATGGGCACCGCCACGACGCTGCGCCGGCACTTCCACCGGACCGTCGGTGTGCCACCGGACACATACCGCCGCACGTTCCGCCCCGTTGGTGGCCGCTAGATGCATTGGTGGGCGTTAGGTTGTCCTGATGAGCAACCAACAGCGCATCGGGGCGCGGGTGTTGCGGCGCAAGCCGATCGACCAGCTGACCCACCCTGGCAGCGAACTCAAGCGCACCATGGGTGTCGGCCACCTCACCATGATCAGCATCGGTGCCACGCTCGGCTCCGGCATCTTCGTGGTGCTGGGGGAAGCGGTGCCGCTCGCCGGGCCCGCCATCGTGCTGTCGTTCGCGCTGGCGGGCATCACCGCGTTGTTCTCCGCGCTGTCGTACGCCGAGCTCGCGGGCCTGATCCCCGCGTCCGGCTCCTCGTACTCCTACACCTACGCGACCCTCGGCGAGATCGTCGCCTGGGTCTGCGGCTGGTGCCTCGTGCTGGAGTACGGCGTCTCGGTCGCGGCGGTCGCGGTCGGGTGGGGGCAGTACGTCAACGAGCTGCTGCACCTGGTGGTGGGACTGCGAATTCCGGACGTGCTGAGCCAGCCGCCGGGTGAGGGCGGGATCGTCAACGTGCCCGCCGTGCTGGTCGTGGTGATCGCCATGCTGGTGCTGCTCGGCGGTTCGAAGGGCAGTGCGCGCACGAACACGATCCTGGTGTGGGTGAAGGTCGGCTCGCTGCTGATGTTCTGCGCGGTCGCGTTCACCGCGTTGAAGGCGGGCAACCTGCAGCCGCTGTTCCCGTTGGGGCTGGCGGGCCTGAGCGCCGGCGCGGCCACGTTGTTCTTCTCCTACATCGGGTTCGACGCCGCGTCGACCGCCGGTGAGGAGGCCGAGAACCCGCAGCGCGACCTGCCGCGCGCGATCATCATCTCGCTGGTCGTGATCACCGCGCTGTACTGCGCGGTCGCCCTCGCCGCCGTGGGAGCCATGCCGTGGCAGACGTTCGAGGGCAAGGAAGCGGCGCTGAGCCGGGTGCTGACCGACAACGTCGACGGCGCGATCTGGCCGATCCTGCTGTCGATCGGCGCTGTCGTGGCGACCACCTCCGTCGTGCTGACCGTCCTCTACGGACAGACGCGCATCCTGTACGCCATGTCCCGCGACGGGCTCGTGCCGTCGATCTTCGCGAAGCTCAGCCCGCGCACCGGTGTGCCGTTCGTGAACACCGTCGTCGTCGGCCTGTTCATCGCCGTGCTGGCCGCGCTGGTGCCATTGGGCTCGCTGGCCGACGTGACGAGCATCGGCACGCTGTTCGCGTTCGGACTGGTCAACATCGCGGTGGTCGTCCTGCGCCGCACCGAACCGGACCGCAAGCGCACCTTCCGCGTGCCGTTCTCCCCGGTGACACCGTTGGTGGGCCTGGGGTTCTGCGTCTACATGATGTTCAGCCTCGAGCTGGACGCGTGGATCGCGTTCCTCGCCTGGATGGCCCTCGGGTTCGCCGTCTACTTCGGTTACAGCGTCAGGAAGGCACGTCTCGAGGTTTCCGGTGATCAGTGACGTCGCCCGCACGGTGCTCTAGGTCAGGGACTGGAGCTCGCGGGCGAGGTTGGTCCGCGCGGCGTCGTCCCACCGCTGCCGCGCGGGTTCGGTCACGAACAGCACCTCACGGTCGAGCAGGGTCTTCAACACCTTCGCCCGGCCCGCCCGCCACGTCGCGTCGTCGTACCGCGCGTACTCCCGGCGCACGGCCTGGCTGTAGCGGTCGTAGTGCTCCGGCTGCGAGCCGAGGATCGCCAGGTCGGCGTCGAGCAGCACGTGCGCCAGCGGGTCGTCGGACGAGTGCGTGATCGTGGCCAGCACCAACGACTCCACGCGTGCGATGTGCGCTTCGTCCAGGCCTGCCAGGCGTTCGCGGGCCCACGCGGCCGATGCGCGTTCGTCCTCACCGGGCTCGCTGTCGTAGATCACGTCGTGCGCGCAGGCCGCCAGCGCGAGGATCGCGCGTTCCTCGACCGTGAACGCGAACGCGTCGGCCAGCGCCGACGAGTCGCGGACGACGGACACCACGTGGAAGGCGTTGTGATAGGTCCGGTGCGGTTCGGCGTAGCGCTCCATCAGATCGCCCGCGTCCGGCGCGCCGCCGAGCGCGCGCACCGCGTCGTCCCAGATCCGTCTCACCGGGTCAGTTCCTCCTCGACGACGTCCGCGGCGGACGCGCTGCCGCCCGCCCGGTGAATCATCCGCTGCATGTCCTTCACCCGCGCGGAAATCGCGGAATCCGACGCCAGCTGATCCACCAACGAGCGCACACTCTCCACGGTCACCGTGTCGAGCAGCACACCGAGCCCCAGTTCCTCGATCCGCTGGCCGTGGAGCCGCTGGTCGGTCATGTGCGGCACGACGATCATCGGGACGCCGTGGTGCAGCGCCTCCATCACCCCGCCCATGCCGCCGCGCGTCACGAACACGCTGGCGTGCTCCAGCACCGCGAGCTGCGGCACCTCGTCGTGGGTCTCGACGTTCAGCGCGGGGCTCAGCACCTTGCCCTTCGTGACGAGGTGCCACGGCATTCCGCGCGCCGCGTCCGCGCAGACCTGCGTGTCCGTCGTCGCGAGCACCACCGGCCTCTCCGGCGGAGGTTGCCACGTGCCCTGGAACGCGCGTTCGGTCAGGCACGGGCCGATGAACGCGACGTGCTCGTCGAACGTGTGGCCCTCCGGCTGGAACTCCCTGGGGAACAGGGCGATCCGGCGGCGCGCGCCCGAGACGAACTCCGGCAGCGAGCAACCGAGAAAGCCGTGCACCCTGGTGAAGAACCCGATCGCGGCCGGGTCGAACCGGCGCGGCGGCACGACCGCGGTGCCGAGCGACCAGTGCGCGTTGCTGGTCAGGAGCACTTCCAGCAGCACGTTCGGCACGTCCAGCCGGTGCGCGATGACGCCGCCGGACCAGGCCGCGATGTCCCACGCCACCAGGTCCGGCCGGTCGTCGCGGAACGTGCGCTCGAGCTGGGGCAACGCCGACTCGGCCTCGGTGAGCGCGAGCTGCGCGGCCTCGTAGAGCGTCGCCGGCAGTTCGTCGGGAAGCGTTGGCTCGTAGGGGATCGCCGTCGCGCCGCACTCGGTGACGGCGACGGCGAACCGGGCGGGGACCGGGCAGCTCACCCGATGGCCGCGGCGCACGAGTTCGGCGATCACCCCGAGCACGGGCAGGACGTGTCCCCGCTCAGGCATCAGGAAGATCGCGATGTGCGCCATAGAAGAGACTAACGCTGCTCGTTTCCTGGTGGTTCAACGAGTTTTGTCTTGATTTTGTTCGAGTTTGTTCGGCTTGCTTTTGTCGTAGGGCCGTTCCGGCCAGTGGTGCTTGGGGTATCTGCCTTTCAGCTCGCTGCGGACCCGCAGGTAGCCGTTGCGCCAGAACGACCTGAGGTCGCTGGTCACGGCGGTGGGACGGCCGGCGGGGGAGAGCAGGTGCACCACCACCGGAATTCCGGCGATCTGCGGTGTGTCCGCCCATTTCATGGCGTCCTGGATGCGGACGGAGAGCACGGGCTGGTCCTGCGTGTAATCGACCTTGCCCTGGCCGATGCGTTCCGGCGCGAGTTCGTCGAACTCCGCGGCCTCGGGCCACGGCAGCAGACTCCTCAGCAACGCCGTCGTGTCGATCTTGGCGAGGTCGGAGCGCTTCTTCGCCTTGCCGAGGTCGAGCGCGCGGATCAGGTGCTCGTCGTCGACGCTCGGCCAGTCGCGGGTCCTGTGCAGGAACGCCATCCGCTCGCGCAGGCGGAGGGCCGTGTCGGTCCACTTGAGCAGGCCCAGGCCCTCGGCCTCCAGGCCGAGGCGGAGTGCCTGCTGCGACTTGGCCAGATCGTTGAGCGGGCGCTCGTCGAGGGTGATCGCGCCGAGCTTGCGGACCTCGTTCGCGATGACGTCGCCGCTCCAGCGGATGTCGTCGACCGTGTGCACGAGGGCCTGGGCCGCGGTGACGGCCAGTTCCTCGTCGGCCGGCGCGGCGAGGCGGATGCGGCCGTGCTTGCTGCCCGGTTCGCGGTCGGCGATCGCGACCGCGAGCCACTTGGCGTGCGAGTCGGTGTGCTCGACCGCCGTGCCGTTCGCCATCAGGTAGACGTTGCTGTTCTTGGACCGGCGCTTCGCCAGCCGTTCCGGGTAGGCCAGGGCGACGACGAGCGCGGGGTCGCCGTTGCCCGCCGGGTTCGTGCCGAGCTTCTCCAGCTTCTTGACTTCCTGGCGCCACTTGCCGGGTGCCTTCAGTGCGGTCGCGAGGTCGCTCGTGGACGGGTGCGTGCTGTCGTCGAGCAGTGCCACGACCTCGGCGGCGGTCCGGTTTCCGGCGAGCGCGCTGCCGTCGATGAGGGCACGGCCGAGCCGCGGGTGCAGGCCGACGCTCGCGATGCGGTCGCGGCGGCCGGGTTCGAGTGCGCCGATCGCGTCGAGGGTTTCCTGCGCCGCCTTGAGCGCGCCCTCCGGAGGGGCGTCCCACCAGTTCAGGCCGCTGCCGTCCGGGGTGCCCCACACGGCCAGTTCGAGGGCGAGCCTGGTCAGGTCGGCGGTCTTGATCTCCGGTTCCGGGTAGCGGGGGAGCGTCGAGTGCTCGTGCTCCGGCCAGCAGCGGTAGACGCGGCCCGGCGCTTCACGGCCCGCACGCCCGGCGCGTTGCTCGGCGACGGCCTGGGAGACGCGGATCGTGGCGAGGCCCGCAAGGCCCCTGCGGTGGTCGACCCGTGGGACTCGGGCCAAGCCGGCGTCCACGACCGCGCGGACGCCGGGGACGGTGAGGCTCGACTCGGCGATGCTCGTGGCGAGCACGACCCGTTGGTTCGAGCCGCGCCGGAGGGCCGCGTCCTGGGTCTGGGCGTTGAGCTGGCCGTGCAGGATCACGGTCTCCGCCCGGATCAGGCTCGCGGTTCGGTTGATCTCCCTGACACCGGGCAGGAACGCGAGCACGTCACCGTCTACTTCGGACAGCGCCTTGTTGATGGCCCTCGCGACCGTGGTCTCGATGTGCTCGTTGCGCGCGGGCGGGACGTAGGTGATCTGCGTCGGGAACATGCGCGACTCGGTGTGCAGGACGGGCGCGTTCAGCAGGTCCGAGAGCCGTTGCGCGGCAACGGTCGCCGACGTGGCCAGGAGCCTGAGGTCCGGGCGCAGACCGGCCTTGGCGTCCAGCAGGAGCGCGAGCAGGAGGTCGGCGTCGAGGTGGCGTTCGTGGCACTCGTCCAGCAGGACCGTGCCGACGCCTTTCAGCTCCTGGTCGTGCTGCAGCCTGCGGACGAGAAGACCGCTGGTCACGACCTCGATGCGGGTGTGCCTGCTCGTCTTGCGGTCGCCCCTCACCGAGTAGCCCACGGTGTGGCCGACCGGTTCGCCCAGCAGGCTCGCCATGCGCGCGGCGGCGGCTCTCGCGGCGATCCTGCGGGGTTCGGCGACGACGACCCTGCCTTCGAGGGCCAGCGGGACGAGCGTCGTCTTGCCGGTTCCCGGCGGCGCGACCAGCACGGCCGCCCCGTGTTCCCGGAGCTGCTCCAGGAGTTGGGGGAGAACGGATTTCACCGGGAGATCGGGCAGGTCCACGTCGCTGAGTGTGCCAGGGTCGTCGTCTGGGGCCTCGGCTGTGCCGGTGACGGCGTCGTGGGCGACGATCGGGGTGTACTCCTGGACTGCGCGTCGCGTCCAGGTGCCCAGTGGAAGGACCGCCGCGTTGGTTGACCCGTTGCGCGACCCGGACGACCCGGAGCTGCTCGACCCCTACCAGTCCCGATCGCTGGCGATCCTGGTGGAGGGAGCGCGGCTCGCGTCCGGTGCCGTCCGGTACGGCAAGGTGGGCAAGGTCGGCAGCGCCGCCGTGGTGGTCAACCGGGAGAACCCGCTGCCGTCGGGCAACTTCGGGTGCGCGCTGGACGGCTCGTCGGTCGAGGTCGCGTCCACGTTGCTGCAGCTCGAGCACACCTTCGCCGCGGTGGGGCGCGCGGAGGCCGTCGTGTACGCGTCACCGACCACGGTGGACGAGATCGAGGGCATCGCCGACGACTCGGGCTGGTACGCGGTCGAGGAGCTGCTGACCGTGGTTCACCGAGGGCCTGCTTCGGTGGCCGAGGGCGTGCGGCCCGCGGTCGACGCGGACGTTCCCGGAATCGTCGAGCTGCTGTCCGACGAGCTCGTCGGCAACCGTGAACGGCTGAGCCGCTGGCTCGGGCATCGATTGGACGACCCGCGGTGTTCGATCCTGGTGATGGACGACGGCGACCGGATCGGCGGATTCGTGTCGGGATTCGCTGAGCGCGGTGTGGGTCTGGTCGAGCAGTGCGTGGTGCGTCCGGCGCGGCGGCGTCGTGGCGTCGGGCGGTCGCTGGTGGTGTCCGCTGCCGCGACTCTGCGTTCGTCGGGCGCGATGTTGGTCGCGTCGCAGGTGGACGAGGGTCCGGGGGAGCGGTTCGCCGAGGCGTGCGGATTCGTTGCGGCGTATCCGGTGACTGCTTATGTACGCAGAGTGGATGAGCTGCTCGACTGAGTTACTTAGTTGCCGCGTGACATATCCTTAGCAGGGCTAAGGGAGGCTTTGTGCGCGAGCGGTTGCCGGTCGAGGTGTGGGTTCTGGTGGCGGCGAGTTTCATCATCGCCATCGGGTTCGGGATCGTGGCGCCCGTGCTGGCGGTGCTGGCGAAGTCGTTCGGCGTCGGCAACACCGCTGTCGCGATCCTCGTCGCCTCGTTCGCTTTGGTGCGGCTGGCGTTCGCGCCGATGAGCGGCAAGCTCGTCAACAGGTTCGGTGAGCAGCGGATCTACATCATCGGAATCCTGATCGTGGCCGTCGGCACCGGGCTGTCGGGCTTCGCGGCCAGCTACGGCGAGATGCTGACGTGGCGTGCGCTCGCCGGCATCGGGTCGACGATGTTCACCGTGGCGGCGCTCGGGCTGCTGATCCGGATCACGCCACAGCCGATGCGCGGGCGTGCGTCCGGGCTGTGGGCGGCGGGGTTCCTGCTGGGCAACATCCTGGGCCCGGTCGTCGGTGCCGTCCTCGTGCCGTTGGGGATCTGGGTTCCGTTCGTGTCGTACGCCGGGATGCTGTGCATCGCCGCGTTCGTGGTGTGGTTCTTCCTGCGCAAATCGACGTTGGCCGCGATGGACAGGACCAACACCGAGACGCCGATGACCATGCGTGAGGCGCTGCAGCACCGCGCCTACCGGGCCGCCCTGGCGTCCGGGTTCGCCAACGGCTGGGCCGTGTTCGGCGTGCGGATGTCGCTGGTGTCGGTGTTCGTGATCGAGGCGCTGAACCACAGCGCGACCGAGGCGGGCATCTCGATGTCCGTGTTCGCCGCCGGCAACGCCGCGATGCTGTTCGTCTCCGGCAAGGTCGCCGACACCTGGGGCCGCAAGCCCATCGCGATCGCCGGCCTGGTCATCAGCGGCCTCGGCACGATCTGGATGGGCTTCACCACCGAGATGTGGGTCTTCATGGCCGCGTCCGTCGTCGCCGGCATGGGCGCGGGCCTGCTGAACCCGCCGCAGAACGCCGTGGTGGCCGACGTCATCGGCGGCCGCAAGGGCGGCCCCGTGCTCGCAGGATTCCAGATGGTGACCGACTTCGGCGCGATCATCGGCCCGATCAGCGCGGGCCTGATCGCCGACTCGTTCGGCTACGAGGCGGCGTTCGCCGTCACCGGCGCCTCACTGCTGCTGGCCGTGGGCTACTGGCTCGTCGCCCCCGAGACCCTGCCCACGCACGAGGAGGAGCACACGGCCGCCGCGGTGGCGCCGGAGTGCGGCCGCCTCGACGAAAGCGCGGAGGTACCGACCGGCGAACGGGTCGGCGGAAAGCCACGTCACCCAGAAGCGTGATTGCGCGCTCAGCTTTCTTTTAGTTTGTGTCGCTACCCTCGTCGCCGTGGGTGGAGCAGAGCGCAGTGCGCGGAAGAAGAAGCAGGCCGCGCGTTCGGTGGTCCAGGCCCGTTCGTCGGGTTCCGACCGCACGAAGGTAATAGCGGGCATCGCCGTGGTGGCAGTGCTGGCCGTCGCCGTGATCGGCTACGTCGTCTTCCAGCAGATGAAGCCGTCCACGTCGACCACGGACGCCATCCCGCTGGCCCCCGCGGACCACACGATCTCGGCCCCGGCCGTCCGCGACGGCGGCACCGTGCTCGTCGGCAAGGACACGGCCACCGTGACCGTCGACGTGTACGAGGACTTCCTGTGCCCGATCTGCGGCACGTTCGAGAAGACCTACGGCACCGACATCAAGAAGGCCGTCGAGGACGGCAAGGTCAAGGTCCGCTACCACATCCTGCCGATGCTCAACCGCCTCTCGTCGCCGGAGGGCTACTCGACCGACTCGGCCAACGCCGCCCTGTGCGTGGCCGACGACGGCAAGTTCAACGCGTTCCACGCGGCGCTGTTCAACAAGCAGCCCGAGGAAGGCGAAGCCGGCTACACCAAGGACCAGCTCATCAAGCTGGGCAAGGAAGTCGGCGTCACGTCAGCCTCCTTCGAGTCGTGCGTGCAGAACCAGACCTACAAGTCGCAGCTGGACGAGCTGATGTCCAAGACCAGCAACGACCCCGCCCTCCGCGACGGCGAGTCGGGCCGCTTCCGCGGCACGCCCAGCGTCGCCTCCGGCGGCAAGCTCGTCGACCTGGACAACAAGAACTGGCTTTCCGACCTGGCCAAGTAAGTCCTTCGCACGCCGCCCGGTCCCGATGTTCGGGGTCGGGCGGCGTTCGCTTTTGTGCCGCGCGTCACTCCCGATTCGATGCGTTCGGTGCGCGCGATCTGCTCGTGTTGCGGACGCTGTTCGTGCAGCTCGTGGCGGGTTTCGGGGCCTTGCACTCGATCTTCGGGGTGGTCGGTGCCGCGTGCTCTTCATAGGCTCCTACCAGGCCGAATGCGCCGTGGATACCCCCGATTTTTATCTTGTGGCATGGGTGTTGTACGGTATTGCCACACGAGAACGACGGGGAAACCCGACGGGAACGTGGACCTTCAAGGGGCTGTGGCGCAGCTGGTAGCGCATCACACTGGCAGTGTGAGGGTCAGGGGTTCGAGTCCCCTCAGCTCCACTTGTAGGTAGAACCCGTCTGGTCTGGCGACATCGCTGACCGGGCGGGTTTCTTGCTGTTGTGGGTGGATCTTGGACGATCGTCTGTTGATCGTGTTGCGGTGACCCTGTGGAGCAGTTCTGGAGCAGGATTCTCCGGTTCGGTCGTTGTGCTGCCCCCTGGCCTGGGGTGATCGATGTGACCCTCCTGTCAACGGTGTGAGGGTCAGCGGGCATTCGGTATGCGGTGAGCGGTCCGGAGGCATGACGTTTGAACGGCCTTGATGGTGCCGGGTGCTTTCGTTGTGGCTGTCCGGTTTGACGGTGTGACCATCCCACCGGCGATGTGAGCGTCAGGTCCGTTGTGCAGCTTGGCTCCAGCGATGCGTGTGGGCCGGCGCAATAGGGCGGACTGGACGTTTCTATGGTTGCGCTTAGCCAGTTGTCGCGGCGCGTTGAAGAGTCGTTGTTCGATTTCGTGCGCGACGTGTGAGCGGCCGCGGCCGTGCAGATGGCCGCCTGGGGCGTTGGAGTTGTTCTCGCCGGTAGGTGTGGGCCGCGGTGGATGACGTCGCTGTGCCCAGGCCGGTTCCTGCGCCGAGTCAGCACGTGCGGCTGTAGCCCGTGCCGGGCTCTGGGGTCGTTGTGATCCGCCTGGCGATGCTACTCACTGTGATACTGGTCTTGCGCTTGGTTACACCGGTCGGTGGATTGATCTCGAGCGGATGTTGGCTGAAGCTGGCTGCCGTTCCGGGGGAGTTTCTGACTGGGGGAATTTTGGTGCGCCACAGATCGGCGCGCAGCTTTGGGCTGCGCGCGTTTGCTCTTGTGCTCGTTTTGACGGCTGGTCTCGGCACACCTGACGCGCTTGCGGCTCCGGCACCGGCTGAGTTGCCGGATGAGGGGTCCGCGCTGGCGGCGGCGCGGAAGTTCGACAAGCCGGTGAAGGTGTCCGGGCTGACGACCGAGGCCTCAGAGACCTCGGCGAATCCGAACGGCACGATGACCGTGACCCAGACGCTCCGTGCGGAGCGAGTCAAGCGCGGTGATCAGTGGGTTCCGGTCGACACGGAGGTGCGCAAGCATTCGGACGGTCTGATCCGTCCTGAGGCGACGTTGGTGGACCTTCGGCTTGCCGGAAAGGGCAAGGGCACGCCGCTGGCGGTGGTGGCCAAGGACGGCGTCGAGATAGGTCTGAGCTGGCCTGAGGCGTTGCCAGAACCGACGGTGAACGGTTCTACGACGACGTACGAAGAGGTGTGGTCGGGTGTCGACCTGAGGGTCGATGCGACCTCCACTGGATTCAGTCAGGTGTTGGTGGTCAAGACCGCGGAGGCTGCGAAGTCGGACAAGCTACGCAAGATCACCTACGGCTCCCACGTCAAGGGCGGCAAGCTGAGCCAGCGGGATGGTCTGCTGGAGGTGAAGGACGACAGGGGGCAGGTCCGATTCACCGGTGATGCCTCCCAGATGTGGGACGCGACCGGTCGTTCGGCGAAGATGGCTGTCGAGCTCACCGCCGCCACCTTGTCCGTGGTGCCCGACCAGGCGTTCCTCGCTTCGCCGGAGACGAAGTTCCCGGTCTCGATCGACCCCAGGTACGACTGGGCCGGCTTCAAGAATCACCATCTGGTCCTGCAGGAGTACTTCCCGAACGCCCGCAACTACGACCGCACCGACGGTCAGTTGGGCGATCTCAAGTCGGGCTGGCACAGCAGCACCGGCGCCTCGATCTCGTATGTCGAGATGAACACGGGGCCGCTGGCCGGCAAGAAGGTCCACTCCGCGAAGTTCGCGACGAAGGTGATCCACTCCGCGAAATGCGCTGAGGTACAGCCGACTGCCTTGTGGCACATGGGCGGTTTCGGTCCTGACACCACGTGGGGCACCGGTGGGCCCGCGTGGTTCAGCAAGTGGGGAACGATCAACACGAAGAACAACGCTGATTACTGCCCCTCCGACGGTCAGACCGAGTTCGACATCACCGGCCTGGTCGACTCCCACGCCAAGAACTCCTATCCCGCGATGACCCTCGGACTCATCAGCGACAGCCTGGACGCGAACGACAAGGCGTGGCGCCGGTTCGACCTCAACCCGGTGCTGAGGGTCATCTACAACTCACCCCCGGACAAGGCGAGCGACCTGAGCATGGAACGCGGCCTGCACGTGTGCGGAAGTGGGGACAAGATCTCGTACGTGCCGACCAGGACGCCGCGCCTGCGTGGCCGGCTGTCCGATCCCGACGGTGGCGTGCTCTGGTCGCACTTCGCGTTGCACAGGGGACCGGTGGGGAACAGCATCGGTATCGCTGACTACCACTACGCGGACACACCTTCGGGCTCCTATGTCGAGGCTCAGGTACAGCCGGACACGATCACTGAGGACGGTGTCTACAACTGGTCGGTGAACGCGAGCGATGGTGAGCTGACTTCCGGTTGGAAGGGCAACTGCGAGTTCATCGTCGACACGGTGAAGCCCGTTGTGCCGCAGACGACTTCGGTCGAGTATCCGGCGTCGGTGCCTGGTGGCGGCGTGGGTGTGACTGGCACGTTCGAGCTGGACTCCGTGAAGGCGCAGAGCGGTGACGTAGCCAAGTTCATCTACTCGTTCACGCATGACGGCGGCGAATCGCTGAACAAGGAGATGGTTGCTGGAGCGGATGGCAAGGCGACGATCCGGTGGACGCCGACCGCGGTGGGCACGCAGACTCTGTTCGTGAAGACGGTGGACAGGGCGGGCCTTCTGTCCGACATTCAGCGGTACGAGTTCAACGTGCTGCCCGGTGGGCCTGCGACCGCGCACTGGGCGTTGGACGGCGCGCTGACCGATACCAACGGGGTCAACGCATTGACGTCCAACGGCACCCCGAACCTCACCGCGGCGGGCTACTCGGGCAAGGGGACCCGGCTGAACGTGGCGCAGGACTACCTCAGCGGTGGCGCGGTGGTCGACACGTCGAAGAACTTCACGCTGTCGGCGTGGACGAAGCTCGACGGCACCAGCGCCAGCCAGGCGGTCCTTTCCACGTCGGACGCTTCCACGCTCAGCTCCAGCCTCTACTACGACCAGAGCGTCAAACGCTGGACGTTCGGCATGACGGCGAAGGACAACAAGGCCGACCTCAGGGTCGTGCGGGCAGGGGCCGAGGTGGTGGCCGGTGTCTGGACCCATCTGGCCGGAACTTACGAGACCACGACGAAGACGCTCTCCCTGCACGTCGACGGCATCAAGCAGGGCGAGGTCGTGGGGCTGGAGAGCTGGCAGGCGTCGCAGTTGCTGGTGGGGCGCCATCGTTGGAACGGCCAGGACATCGCCTCCTTCGTCGGCTCGGTCGACGAGCTCAAGGTCTACAACCGCACGTTGAATGATGCCGAGATCAAGGTGCTGGCGAAGCAGGCAGGGATCCGTGCCCACTACAAGATCGGCGAGGGCACGGGCACGTCCACGAAGGACGAGGTGACCAGCCGTGTCGCCACTGCGGGTGGCAAGGTCGGTTGGGAGACGAGCAGCAGGTACACGTCGTTGCTGCTGAACGGGCCTGATGAACAGGGACAGCCTCAGGACGTCGAGGCGTACGTCTCGGCTCCTGCGCCGGGCATCCGGACCGACCGCTCCTACACCGTTTCCACGTGGGCGAGGCTGGATCTGGACGCGCCAGAGGACAAGCCTCGGACGATTGTGAGCCTGGCGCACAACGGCACCTCGCAGCTGGACCTGAGGTACGGCGGTGCGTCGAGGAAGTGGGAGTTCGTGATGGCCGGATCCACTGTTGCCACCGCTTATGAAGCGGAGGTGCAGGAGTGGGTGTACCTGACGGCGGTTCACGACACGACCGCTTCTGAGATGCGGTTGTACCTGAACGGTATCTACATCACCAGGGTTTCGTTCACCGGCGGGTCGGCCACAACCGAGTCCACTGTGGAGCTCGGCAGGCTCACGCCTGCGACCGCCGCGGGTGGGTTCTGGAAAGGCGGGATCGATGACGTCCGCGTCTACGCCGGTGCGCTCTCGGACGAAGAGATCCGGGCGCAGGCCGTTCGCAGCTGATCGGGCACTCCACTCCTAACAGAGGAAGTTCATGCGCAACCACAAGAGGTGGTCGCGCGCTCTAGCCCTGTCGCTGGGCTGGGTGATGATCGCCGGTGTCGTTTCCCCGACGCCGGCGCTCGCCCAGCCCACGGGCAGAGACGCGAAAAAACCCGACACCCAATCCGAGACGAACGTTCCCGGCGAGGCCGCGAAGCTGCGGCCCGTCGCACCGATCGTGGCGAGCAACCAGCCTGTCCCGAACGTCAGCTGGCCGTCAGCGAGCAACTCCGAGGTCGCCGCTTCAGGTGACCTCCGCCAAGCCGGTGCGGCCCCGGTCAAGGTCGGCAAGGCGGACGCGGCCCCGGTGCGGGTCGAGACGTTCGGCCAGGACACGTCAGCGAAGATCGGCGTGGCCGGTGTCGTGCTGAAGGTGTCCGACAAGGCAGGGAAGTCTCCAGGCAAGACGTCGGTCGAGGTCGACTACTCCGGTTTCGAGCACGCCTACGGCGGCGACTACGGTTCGCGGCTGCGGTTGGTGCGGCTGCCGGAATGTGCGCTGTCCACGCCGGACAAGGCCGAGTGCAAGACGCGCACCGCGGTGCAGTCGCGCAACGACGTCAAGACGAAGAAGCTGACGGCCACCGATCTCGCGCCGTCCTCGGGCGCGATGCTGCTCGCTGCCGAGCCCGCCACGGGTGGTGCCGGGGGTTCGTTCCAGGCGACCTCGTTGTCCCCTGCGGGTAGCTGGTCCGCCGGTGGTTCGAGTGGAGACTTCACCTTCAACTACCCGATCAAGCTGCCGGGTTCGGTTGGTGGGAGCGCGCCGGGGGTGTCGCTGGGCTACTCGTCCGGCGGTGTCGACGGACGCACCAGCGCGACGAACAACCAGGCGTCGTCGTCCGGTGACGGCTGGGACCTCAGCGCGGGCGGGTTCATCGAGCGCCGCTACAAGAGCTGTGGAGAGGACCTCAACACCACGATCGGCCAGAAGAAGACGGCCGACCTGTGCTGGGTGACCGACAACGCCACCATCCAGCTCGCCGGCATCTCGTCGGAGCTCGTCAGGATTGGCACCACGGAGACGTGGCGGGCCAAGAACGACGACGGCTCGAAGGTTGAGCGCCTCTACCGCACGCCGGTCGCGGGCGGTGATGACAACGGCGAGTACTGGAAGGTGACGACCCCGAACGGCACCCAGTACTTCCTCGGCTCGCGCGAGGCGGAGTCGACGTGGACGGTGCCGGTGTTCGGCAACCACTCCGGTGACCAGTGCTGGGCGGCAGGGAAGCCGTTCAAGGACCTGTCGTGCCGTCAGGCGTGGCGGTGGAACGTCGACTACGTGGTGGACCCGAAGGGCAACGTCACCCGGTTCTACTACAAGACCGAGAAGAACCGGTACGGCCGCAACCTCGAGGCCACCGACGGAGTGGAGTACGAGCGCGCCGGCCGGTTGGACCGCATCGACTACGGCCTGCACAACTCGGACGAGAACGCTCCGGCTCCGGGACGTGTTCAGTTCCACTACTCGGAGCGATGCATTCCGTCGAGCGGTTTCGACTGTGCTCCGGGCAAGCTGAACAAGGACAACGCGAAGAACTGGCCGGACGTGCCGTTCGACCAGATCTGCGCACCCGGTGCGAGGTGCGAGAACCAGTACTCGCCGACGTTCTTCAGCCAGCAGCGGCTCACGAAGATCACCACGCAGGTGCGCAAGGAGAACGTCGCCGCGGAGTGGCGTGACGTCGACCAGTGGGAGCTCGGCCAGTCGTTCCCGCCGTCCAACGACGGTCTGGACCCGGCGCTGTGGCTCGACAGCATCAAGCACACCGGACTGGTCGGTGACGCGAAGTCGTTGCCCGCAACGAAGTTCGAGCGCCTCACGATGGCGAATCGGGTGGACGGTGACAGCGACGTGTATCCGCCGCTGCTGCGCGGTCGCGTCAAGCGCGTCCAGCACGAGGCCGGTGGTATCACCGAGGTCGAGTACACCGACAAGGATTGTGTGCCGGGGCAGCGCATGCCGGTTCTCGCGAACGCTCATGAGAACACGATGCGGTGCTTCCCGTCGTACTGGACGCCGGAGGGCGCTACTGAGCCGCAGTTGCACTGGTTCCACAAATACGTCGTGCGCGCGGTCATCGCGGACGATCGTGTTCGTCAGCTCAGCGAGCAGACGAAAACGTACTACGAGTACGAGAGCATCGACAACGCTGCGTTGTGGCACTACGACGAGAACGACTTCGGTGATCCGAAGTACCGGACCTGGTCACAGTGGCGTGGCTACAACAAGGTTCGCACGATCTCCGGTGACACCAACGAGCCCGATCGGCCGGTGACCGAGACGATCTACCTGCGCGGCATGGACGGCGATCCCGTGCCCGGCGACCGGCCGCCCGGCGATCCGGTGCCGAGGGGTAAGCGCAATGCCTGGGTCGAGTACGACGGTGAGCGGATCGAGGACGTCGAGCGGCTCAAGGGCATCGTGTGGAAGACGTTCTCCCTCAACGGTGGAGCGGTCCACACGAAAACCACGAGCGAACCTTGGATCTCGCCTGTCGCTACGGCGGAGAACGGCGACGACAAGGCGTTGCTGCTCAACACCAAGACGGTGACCACGAAGACCGCGGTCGGCAACGATCAGTGGCGGACCAAGCGGGCGAGCACGACGTTCGACGACGCTCACGGCCAAGCCCTCACGGTCCAGGATGAAGGCGACATCGACGTCACCGGCGACGAACGGTGCACGGTCACCACCTACGCGTCAAACGAAGCCGCGTGGATGTGGACCTATGCCAGCCGGATCCTCACCTACGCCGCGAAGTGTGATGCCGTGGCGACCGACGACAACACCATCAGCGACACGGTCTCCGCCTACGACGGCAAGCTGCCTGGTGAGGCGCCGAGCCAGGGGCTTGTCACCATCGCGTCGCGGTGGAACGGCGAGCGCACGACCCCACGCGCGTATCAGGCGATCACGACCACTGAGTACGACGTCTACGGCAGGGTCAAGAAGACGACCGACCCCGCGATCGGCGACACCACCACGGTCATGGAGCCCGCGTTCGGCTTCCCGGTGCGCAAGGTGACCACCACCAACGCCAAGGGCCACGCCTCGACCGTCGAGTACGACCCGGCACTCGGCCTGCCGGTCGCCCAGATCGGTCCGAACGGTGAGCGGATCGACGCGAAGTACGACGCGCTGGGCCGGTTGACCCACACCTGGCTCCCGCATCGGGCACGGCACCTCAGTGCCAGTGCCCAGTACGAGTACGTCTACGACGAGGCGACCGCGACCGTCATCGAGGTCTCGAAGTCGTTGCGCGAGCGCGACCAGCAGTACAACGTCTCGTACAAGATCTTCGACGGTCTGCTGCGTGCTCGCCAGACCCAGGTGCCCGACGGCGAGCAGAAGGCCGGGGATCTCGGGCGGATCATCACGGACACGTTCTTCGACTCACGTGGCCTGGTGACCAAGACGAGCAACGCCTACTTCAACCGGCAGGCGCCGGACGGCAAGTTGTTCGTGGTGGCGGATGTCCAGGTGCCCAACCAGGAGGTCACCAAGTACGACAAGCTGGCCCGCCCGGTCAGCGTCGCGTTCCACAGGTTCGGCACGCCGCAGTGGAGCACCACCACGGTTTACGCGGGCGACCGCGTGCACGTGACGCCTCCGCCGGGACAGATCCCGACCACCGTCGTCAGTGACGCGCACGGCCGTGAGATCGAACGCATCCAGCACAACGGTCCCGGCGCCGACGTGACGAAATCGAAGTTCAACTTCAAGGGACAGCTGGAACAGGTCACCGACCCAGCGGGCAACACGTGGTCGTACAAGTACGACCGGCTGGGTCGCAAGTTCGAGGAGACCGACCCTGACCGGGGCACGGCAACCGTCGAGTACAACAACCTCGACCAGGTCGTGAAGACGGCCGACAGCGAGAACCGGTCGGTGTCGTTCAAGTATGACCAGCTGGGCCGCAAGACCCAGATCCTCTCCGGTGACACCACGCTCGCGGAGTGGAAGTACGACGCCAAGAAGAAGGGCCTGCTCGACTCGGCCACCCGGTTCTCCGGCGGACAGGCCTACATCCAGCGCGTCACTCGGTACGACGCCTACAGCCGCATTCGCGAGTCCCAGGTCGAGATTCCCGCGACCGAAGGGGCACTGGGGCAGACCTACTACTTCGAGCGCGACTACACGCCGGTCACCGGCGCGCCCCAGTCCACGCTGCTACCCGCCGCGGGTGGGCTGCCGGAGGAGTCGGTGGCCACCTTCTACAACGACCAGGGCGCGCCGGTCAAAACCGCCGGGCTCACCACCTACGCCAGCGACCACATCTACTCGAAGTTCGGCGAGACGCTGCGCCTGACCCTCGGCCCGGAATCCAACCCCACCGATGGTGTCAACCAGCTGTGGCTGACCAACTACTTCGAGGAGGGCAACCGCCGTCTCGAACAGTCCATCGTGGACCGTTCACGTGACACCGACTGGCGGATCTCCAACCAGAAGTACTCGTACGACACCGGCGGCAACATCACCAGGATCGCCGACGAGCCGAGCGACAAGACGGCCTGGGACACCCAGTGCTTCCAGTACGACAAGCTGCGCAGGCTGACCAAGGCGTTCACTCCTCTGTCAGGCGACTGTGCGACCACCGTTGTCGGCGGCGCGGCCTCGTACCAGCACGAGTACCAGTACGACAGCATCGGTAACCGCACCAACGAGCGCACGACCACGGGATCCAACGTGGTCAACCGCAAGTACAACTACGACCCGGCGAAGCAGCCGCACGTCGTCCGCTCGATCGAGGAAAGCGGCCCGTCCGGCACTGCTCTTGACGAGTTCGATTACGACAAGACCGGCGCCACAACCTCCCGCAAGGTGGCGGGCAACACCCAGACGGTCTCCTACGACGTCGAAGGCCGCACGTCGAAGGTGGTGGAGGCGTCCGGTAAGGAGTCGTCGTACCTCTACAGCGCCGACGGTAGCCGGCTGATCAAGCGCGAACCGGGCCGTACCACGCTCTATCTGCCCGAGGGCATGGAGCTGGTCATGGACGATGCGACCCAGCAGGTGTCCGGCAAGCGCTACTACGCGCACGGCGGCACCGTGGTAGCGGTGCGGCATTCCAGCGGGCGGCTGTCGTACGAGGTGGGCAATCATCAGGGCACGCCGACGTTGTCGGTGAAGGCTGGTGACTTGACGTATCAGCGTCAGTACTTCGACCCGTTCGGCAAGGCCCGCGGCCCGAACGGCGGCTCCTGGCCGGATGACAAGGGTTTTGTCGGCGGTACACGAGATACGTCTGGTCTGACGCATCTGGGGGCTCGCGAGTACGACCCGGCGACCGGCCGGTTCCTGTCAGACGACCCGATCATGAACACGGCCAACCCGCAGCAGGTCAACGGGTACTCCTACAGCAACAACAACCCGGTGACGTTCTCCGACCCGTCAGGCATGTACCTGGAGGGCGGCACCGGTGCCGACGGCCACAACTACGGCATCGACAAGGAGCGCGGCATCATCGTCGGCAACGCGCCGAGCACAGGCGATCACGGGCTCGCGCAGGCGTACCCGAGTGCCGGCAGGAACCAGCAGCGGGGTCAGGCGTCCACCGCGGCGGCACAGCAGGCTCGTTACGCCGCTTTCGGGGGCAAGGACAAGTACGAGGAGTACCTGCGCGAGGCGAACAGCTCGCAGTCGTGGTGGAGCATCGTCGTCGCGGAGCTTCCTGACCTGTTGATGGACCTCGCGGGCATCAACGACGTCAAGAACTGTTTCACGGAGTTCGACATCCTCGCCTGCGTCAGCCTGGTGCCTGCGGCGAAGGTCTTCAAGCTGCTGCAGGCCGGTGAGCGGATCGCCAGGGCGATCATCAAGGCGAACCGGATCATCGACAAGATCGCAGACGCCGCCGCGAGGCTGCGCCGAGTCGAGGAAAAGGTCGACGAAGCCGTCGAAACGGCGGCCGCGTGTCTGGTCAACAGCTTCGTACCCGGCACACGGGTCTTGATGGCAGACGGATCGACGAAACCGATCGAGGAGATAGAACTCGGAGATCAAGTCCTGGCCACGGATCCGGAGACCGGCGAAAGCCAGAGCCAGGGCGTGGTACGGACCATCGCCGGCAACGGCTCCAAGAACCTCGTGGAGCTGATGGTCGAGGGCCAGGACGAGAAGATCGTCGCCACCGACGGGCACCGGTTCTGGTCGCCTGAACTCGGGGATTGGGTTCGGGCGGACAAGCTCTTCGCTGGTCAGTTGCTGCAGACCTCTACCGGAACCGTGGTGCAGATCGCGAAGATTCGGAAGTGGACGGCTCAGCAGCGCGTTCATAACCTGACGATCAACGGCGAGCACACCTTTCATGTTCAGCTGGGTGCTGCCGCCGTCCTCACTCACAACTGCGGAAACCAGGTTTTTCATCCTGGTCGCAGGGGGGTCGACACCGAGTTCCAGGAAAGGATTCCCGACGACATCGGCGAGGCGCCTGGTTCGTCACTTGCGGATGGCGAGTACCTCTTCGTCGTTCGTGAGGATGGCGCGCTGCGTGCCGCGACCGAGGCTTCTGTTCAGGCAGTCGGGCTCGGCAGTGCCGGACACACGTCCCTGGCCAAGAGGAACGGGGTGATCATGGCAGGTATGTTCTCGGTGGAGAACCGCGTGATCAGAGCTATCAGCAACCACTCAGGGCACTACATGCCAACAGAGACTCCGGGGTTCAACTCCTTGTTGAGCATCACAAAGAAGGCGTTCAACCGGCACGGATGGGGCTTCGACGACAAGGCATGGTCACTGAGGAAACCGGAGGGCTCATGAGTCGTACGGCTTTTCCCGGCCCAGACGTGCTTTTGGAACGCCTGGAGCGGAGCCGAGGAGACGATCGTCCTCGAGTAGAGGGCGGAGGTTACACTGAGGAACTCCTCGGTCGGCTCGCGGAGCAGCTCGGCGTGCAGAGGCTCGATCTTTTCATCGTCGCGGATCTGGCTGTCCCCGAGGATGAGTTGCCCTTTCATCCGAACGCCAGCGGTGCGCTCGCCCAGCTGGTGGAGCGCACGCTTCGCTTGCCTGAGGCGGGTAGGAAACGGCTGCGCGAGGTCGCTCGGTCGCTGCCTGTGCAGCCGCCGTCCGGGCCGTCGCGTTATGGTCCTCTGCAGCCGACCGGGCAGCCGTACCCGCCGGGATTCGGCTCGCTGTTCGCGCGAATGCTGGCACTTCGCAACATGAGTTGGGGTGCATCGGTCCAGGTGCTGCACCTGATGTCCGGAATTTACCTGTCAACATCGAACATCGGCGGGATGGTGCGCGGGCTACGAGTGTTCGACGCAAAGCTCGTCATCGGCCTCGCAGCTGTCTTCGGGATGCCAGCCGGTGTCCTGGCAACGTTGATGGACGTGGATCTGGCGATCGGAGATCACGTGCACTCGGCCAAGAACCGTGATGCTGCCGCTTTGCTGTGGGAAGTGCGTCAGTTGACGTCAGAGCAGGTGTGGGGGCTGTCGGAGTTGGCCGATCAGTTGAACGGCTGAGGATGCAGCAGTGAAAGAAGCCGAGGGCCGGACACGATCATCGTGCCCGGCCCTCGGTCCGTTGTGGGTTCGGTCAGCGTTCGGACCGCCGCAGAAGTCCTAACTGGCGCCACGAGCGGCGGCGTCCGTTGGCACTGGGCACCGCACCTTCCGCCGCCGCAGCGGTGGAGGCGTCACGCCGTGGCCTGCGCACCGCGCGCATGGCCGCGCCGGCGACGCGACCGTGCAAGGGCTGACGCAGGCCGAGACGGCGTGCGGCGACACCGTGCGCCCGCTTGATCGTACGGCGGTCGGCGGCCCGTGACGGTCCAGGCCTCCGGGTGCTTGGAGAGCCACATGTACCGGCGTACCGAGTACGGCAGGTGCGCCAGGTACACGACCATCGCGATGATCAGTCCCACCAGCGGGTAGGTGGTGATCGCGGCGGCGGCCAAGCAGTCCGATGAGGACCAGCAGTGGTGCCACCGCGCGCGGCGGCACCTTCACCGTCTTCACGGACAGCGTCCGATGCGGGACACCAGCAGCATCGCGATGCGGCCGTCCAGGCCGTCGAACACGGCCGCTGCCGCGATCGCGGCGATGGCCGCGCCCCACATGCCGACGTTCGCGAAGTGCACTGCGGACAGGCCCGAGCACATGGCCAGGACCGTGATCGCGTTCGGCAGCAGGCGAACGCCGGGCCCGCTGGGCGGCTCGTCGAGTGACTTTCGGCTACGAGCCTCACACTGTTCTAAGTGGAGCGGTTCTGGAGCACCGCGTAGAGCAGAACGTCGCGCAACGGCGCCGAACAGCGCTGAACGACGCCCAACCACGCTGGTTGACTATGGAGTTCTCTGTTTCTGCAGGTCAGAGACATGACCTGACCCGACTGGCAGTGTGAGGGTCAGGGGTTCGAGTCCCCTCAGCTCCACTTGTAGGTAGAACCCGTCTGGTCTGGCGACATCGCTGACCGGGCGGGTTTCTTGCTGTTCCGGGTCATAGGAACCCGGAAGAGGCGGTATTCGCCGACTCGATTGCGCACCGCCGTCACCGTAATGCGCCGAAACCCTCCTCTCGTTCCCACCGATGAACGAGCTGCGGTGATCTTCCGCCGCGGACCGGCGAACGAGGGGAACTCGGTGACCACCAAGCGCAAGAGGAACGTCGTCGACGACGACAGCGACGACGAGTTCCAGGTCGACAGTTCGGAGGACGAGTCGAGCAGCTCGGACTCGGAGGACGAACGCTCGCCCAAACGGCGCCGCCTGAACGACTCGGACTCCGAGTCCGGCTCGTCTGACGACGGGTCCGGCTCGTCGGACGACGAGTCCCTCGAGGACGACATGGAGGAGGACGAGAAGCTGGCTGCCGAGGAGGCCGCCGCGACCCTGGCCGACACCAGTGGCCGGAGCCGGCTCGTCATCCCGAACCCCTTGTTCATCTCGCAGATGCAGTACCTCGCCGGGCCCAGCTACATCCAGTTCAAGGACAACGCGGGCCTGCCGAACGGTCGCGGTGGGCGGCTCAGCACCGCGACGCTCGGTCCTGGTGCCGTGGTGAACATCAACAGCAACGCGCAGTCCACGGCCTCGTTGCCGGTGCTCGGCGCGATCCGCCTCAAGTACCCCGACCGCGCGTTCAAGGCGGGGCACCTGCTCAACGCCATGTTCGGCGGGTCGGCCGACCAGAAGAACATCACCGCGTTGACCAGCAACGCCAACGGCCAGCAGAACACCTTCGACAACCGGGTGAAGACGGCCGTCGAGGTGGTCAAGAAGGTCTACGAGGGACTCAACGGGCTCGGCATCGACGTGAGGGCGCTCGGGTACGGCATCGGTGTCACCGTCACGGTGTCCGACGCGACCTGGGGGCTTGCCGCGCCGGAGAAGTGGATCGCCACGGACATGACCTGCCACGCCGCCGTGGTGGGCGCGCCGAACGTCGATCTCCTGTTCGCCCAGAAGTACCCGACCTCCCAGGGCAGGCCGGACCGCTGGCAGACGGTGTTGAAGGATCTCAAGAAACTCGTCGCCGACGTGGCCGGTCTGGTGGCCCAGGCCAATGCGGCAGGCACGATCAACAACAACTGACTCGCACGTGCCGATCGGCACCCCTGGCGGCGTGACCTCTGGCCGTCGATGTGGCCGGTCGGGACTTCGGCGCACGGTGGTGGTGTTCCTAGCGTCGGTGGTGTGGCTGACAACGAGATGTTCTTGCCGAGGTTCGGTGCCGTGTGCGGGGTCGTCCTCGCCCTGTCGATCGGTGTGCCGGGGGCCGTGGAGGCCTTCACCGGGGAGACGGCGCTCACCAGTGCGGTGATCGGGCTGGGGACGGCGTTCGGGGCGCCCGCGGTGCTGGCGTTGCACGGGCACCAGGCGCACGCGTCGGGGAGGTTCGGGGCGTTCGCGTTCGCCGCGAACCTGCTCGGGCTGGGGCTGTTCACCGGGGTGGCGTTCGCGCTGAACCTGGTGATCTTCTTCCTGGAACCGGGGTCGCTGGCGCCGCTGACCCAGGTGGTGCTGAAGGCCGGGTCGTTGGTGTTCGTGCTCGGGTCCGTGCTGTTCGGGGTGTCGATGGTGCGGGCGAAGGTGTTCCCGGCGGTGCCGGCGTGGGGGTACGGGGTCGGCTTCGTGCTGCTGGCCGTGTTCGCCGTGCTGCCGGACACGCCGTTGTCCGCTCTGGTGCACGTCGCGTGCGCGGTGGTGCTGGTGTGGCTTTCGGCGACGGTGTGGCCGGCACGTCCGGCGCTAGCCTGAGCGGCATGGTCACCTCGCGGCCGGCGTTCTGGGTGTCGCCGGTGATGTGTGCCGCCGTGCTGGTCGCGGGGGTGTATGCGGCTGTCTCCGGGCTCGGCGACACCGACGTGCCGTTGCTGGTCGGCGGCCTGCTGGTGCTGGCGGTCGTGGACCTGGCCGAGTTCCGGCGGTATCCGGTGCGCACGCCCAAGCGCGTTGCGGTGGTGTTGTCGGCGTTGCGGGCCGTGCTGTACCTGGCACTGGCCTATGTGGACGGTTCCGGGCTGGCTCGGCTGTTGTTGTTGCTCGTGCCGTTCACGGCCTACTTCGCGTTCGGGCAGGGCGTCGCGATCGTGCTGGCGGTGGCGTGTCTTGGACTGGCCGTGGTGAGCACGCCGGACTGGTACGCCCACGTCGAGCAGGTGTCGGACCTGGTGATGTTCGCCGTGGGACTGGTCCTCACGATCACGATGGCCGCGGTGGCGGTGCGTGAGCGCGATGGGCGGATCCGGTTGCAGGAGTCGCATCGGACGGTCGCGGAGCTGTCGGCGGCGGCAGAACGGGCTCGGGTGGCCCGGGACCTGCACGACGACCTCGGGCACCACCTCACGGCGATCGTGGTGTCGCTGGAGAAGGCCGCCGCGTTCCACGAACGTGAGCCCGGCACGGCGAAGGCCGCGGTGCTGGACGCCGAACGGTCGGCGCGGCGGGCGTTGGGCGAGGTGCGCGAGTCGGTGCGGTCGCTGCGGTCGTTCCACCTGCCGGCCGCCCTGGACGAACTGGTTGCGGGGCAGGGAGATGTGACGCTGACGGTCAGTGGCTCGCCCGAGGAGCACGAGACCGGCGCGCTGCACGCGTTGTACCGGGCGGCGCAGGAGGGCATCACGAACGCACGCAGGCACGCCGCCGCCACGCGCATCCGCGTCGCGGTCGAACTCGACGCCGAGCGGGCACGGCTGACCGTGGCCGATGATGGACGCGGCATGGGTGCGGCGGCGGAGGGGTTCGGGTTGCTCGGGATGCGGGAACGGGTCGCGCTGGCCGGCGGGCGGGTCGACCTCGCCAGCACGCCGGCGGGCACACGGCTGACCGTCACGATTCCCGTCGCGGGGACACCATGACGCGCGTGCTGGTCGTCGACGACCAGCGACTGATCCGGGAGGGCATCGCGTCGTTGCTGGGCCTGCAGCCCGGTATCGAGGTCGTCGGTACCGCGGCGGACGGGCACGAGGCCGTGGAGCGGGCCGTGACGCTGGCTCCGGACGTGGTGCTGATGGACGTGCGGATGCCGGGTCTCGACGGGGTCGAGGCGGTGGCGTTGCTGCGCAGGCGTGCGCCGGCCTGCAAGGTCGTCATGCTGACCACGTTCGACGACGAGGACTACGTGGTGCGCTCACTGCGCGCGGGTGCGACCGGTTATCTGCTCAAGGACCTGCCCTCGCAGGAGCTGGCGGCGGCGGTGAAGCTCGCCGCGGCGGGCGTGGCGCAGTTCGACCCGGCTGCGGCGGCCCGGCTGGCGGCGGTGCTGGACCGGTCGGAGACGCAGCGCGAACCGCTGACCGTGCGCGAGGCCGAGGTGCTGCGGCTGGTCGCGTCCGGGGCCACGAACAAGGAGATCGCCGAACGCCTCCACCTGTCGGAAGGCACGGTGAAGAATCACATCTCGCGCATTCTCGGCAGGCTCGGGTTGCGCGATCGCACGCAGGCCGCGCTTTATGCGCAGTCGAATGGACTTGTGTAACGAGATGCGGAGAAGGCCGCGATGTGGCGGCCATGACCGTTTCCAAGCAGCTGTCGACCGGAGCCGCGATCGCTGCCGGTTTTGTGCTCGTGGTGTCCGCATGCGGCACGCAGGCGCCCACCAAGCTCGCGGCCGACGTCTCCACGACGAGCACCACCACGACCACTACCACCACGACGACCACTCCTCCGCCGGTGACCGTGGAGTCCATCGTGGACGGTCGCACGGTGCTGCTGTCCAACGGCACCGAGCTCGTGATTGCCGGACTCGCCCAGCCCGGTGAGTGCTGGGCCGCGTCGGCCGTCGAGTTCGCGACGAAGACACTGGTGGGCAAGCCGGTCCAGGCGGCGGCGTCGAGCCTGGTGCTGGCCGACGGCAAGGACTTCGCGGTGCTCGCGGTCAGTCAGGGCGTCGCTCGCGCGGTCGCCGGGGCGGACGCGGCGATCCAGGTCGCGGAGTCGGCCGCCAAGCAGGCTTCCCTGGGGTTCTGGGGTCCGTCGTGCAGCGGGCTCGACGTGAAGCCCGTGCCCGTCGTGGCACCGCCGGTGGCGCCGAAGCCCGCACCTCAGCCCGTGGTGCCCCAGCCGCAACCGGCGCCCGCGCCGCCCGCGCCCGCACCCGCGTACTTCGCCAACTGCACCGCCGCGAAGGCAGCCGGTGCGGCACCGCTGTACCGCGGGCAGGCCGGTTACCGCCCGGCTCTCGACCGCGACGGCGACGGCGTGGCCTGCGAGAAATAGCTCGCCTGACAGTTCGGTGGCTGCGGGTGTCAGCGGAATGTCAGCGGCGCTCGGAATTCTCTGACCCAACGAAGCTTCCCCTGCACAGGCCGGGGAGCCTGTGGAGCGAAAAGGGTCAAACGTGCTGAAGAAATTCACCTTCGTGGCATTGATGGGCGCGCTCGTCAGCGCGTCCTTCGGCGCCGGTGTCGCCAACGCGGCGACCGATCGCAACGGCTCCTGCGAGTCGGGCGAGTTCTGCCTGTACTACAACAGCGACAACGCGGGTTCGGTGTCCGACTTCGCGGACTCCGTCGCCGACTACGGTGACTCGCAGCCGAGCTGCTACGACTTCAAGAGCGCGGGCAACGGTCAGGGCGTGTGCGTCAAGAACAACGCCGCGTCGGTCTGGAACAAGACCAGCAAGGCCGTCACCGTGTTCTACAACAGCAACTACGGTGGCGCGAAGCAGACGTTCGCGGCCGGCGCCAAGGGCAACCTGAAGACCGAGCTGAAGAACGAGAACGCCTCGCACCGCATCGGTGACGCCGGTGGCGACCCGGACCCGTCGCCGGGCGTGTACCCCGCGCCGGAGACCAACCCGCACCCGTCCGCCACGGCGCGGGCGCCCCAGGCCACCAAGCGCACGCAGTTCATCGACGACCAGATCGCCTCGAAGACCGGCGAGAAGCAGTGCTGGGTGGGCGACTACCGCAGCTACGAGTCGTCGACGAGCAACCACAACACCGGCAACGCGCTCGACTGCACCATCTCCAACGCGATCGGCACCTACCCGACGGCGACGCAGAAGGCCCAGGGCTGGAAGCTGGCCTACTGGCTGCAGAAGCACGCGTCGAAGCTCGACGTCCGCTACGTGATCTGGCAGGGCAAGATCTGGAGCGTGGCCCGTGCCTCCGAGGGCTGGCGCACCTACACCGGCGGTAGCGGTGTGACCGCCGGCCACTACGACCACGTCCACGTCTCGGTCCAGAACCCGCACGGCGACTGATCTGAGTTGGTGAAGAAGGCGAGCGCACACCCGTGCGCTCGCCTTCTTGGCGTTTCAGGTCCTCAGGTCGTGGACGATCAACGACGCCGAGAGCAGCCGGATGTCCGTCGGGTCCGCGGGGTTGTAGCCGGTGAGCTCGGCGACGCGGCGCAGGCGGTAGTTGAGCGTGTTGCGGTGCAGGTGCAGCTCGTCGGCCGTGCGGTGGCGATTGTGGTCGCTGTTGATGAACGTCCGCAGTGTGTGCACCAGGTCGGGGTGCTCGGAGAGCCGGTCCATCACGCGTGCCAAGCGCTTGCGGCCGGGACCGGGGCGGCAGAGCTGGTACTCGAGCAGCACGTCGTCGAGGACGTACGCGCCGGGCTGCCGGCCGAGGCGCTGGGCGAGTTCGGCGATGTCGGCGGCCTGCCGGGCGGCCGCGGGGATGTCCTCCCTGGTCTCCGCCGCCGCGATCCCGCCGATCAGGCCGGTGCCGGCGGCGGTGAGCAGGGCGCGGACCAGTTCGGCTGAGTCCTCCAGCTCCTGGTCGAGGCCCTCCTCTGTCGTCGGCAACAGCACCGTGCCGCCGTCGTGGTCCAACGCGGAGAGGGCGTGCTTGGGCAGCTCGGCCCGTAGCCGTCGCACGAGCCCATGAACGGCAAGACGAGCGTCGGCACCATCAGCTACCGACGGTGCTTCGACGCGTATGGCGACGACGACGTGATGACTGGACAGCTCCAGCCCGATCCGTTCGGCGAGCGGCTCGGCCTCCCGGCCGGTCAGCAGGGCCGCGACCAGCGCACGGCCGGCTTCGCGGCGTTCGGCGTGCAGGGCCTGCTGCTCTGCGAGGTACGACCCGGCCACGGCCGGCACCGCGACGCTCAGGTACCGCAGCAGCGCCGGCACCGTCGCCAGCAGGTCGGGGATCTCCTCGGGCTCGGCGACGGCGGCCATCGCCTCCCAGCCCACGGTCGCCGCGACGTGGTAGGTGCTGAGCACGATGTCGAGCGGAACGCCCTGCTGGGCGCGCCGCACCGCCGTCGCGATCTGCATGTCCAGCTCCTCGGGCGCCGGCGGGCGCTGTTCCCGCAGCGCGCGGAGGAAAACCTGCAGGTGACGGGTCACCGCCTCGGTGATCTCGCGGTCGACCAGCTGGTGCGGCAGCTGCCGGTAAGTGGCGGATCTGGCGAAGAACGCCTCCAGCACCTTCTCGGCGATGCTCGGGATCTGGGTCGCGGCTCGGTCGTAGAGCGGCGCGGCGGGATCAGGTGCGGGGATGTCGACCACCGCCAGAGGCTTGCGCATCCGCCCGCCGCAGGCGATAGCCCGATCGAGTCCTTCTCGGCTGGTTGCCTGCACGAAAGAGGGATGCCTGCGTTGTGCACGTGCCTCAAACATTTGACCCTATCGAGTGATGGGCGATGAGGACGGCCGCTGCTCACAGCCACAATCGGGTGTTGTGAGCGGCGTCGAAGAATGCATGAAGTTGTTGCTGCGCAGCGGGTTCCGGAGGACAGTCGTGCGTGATCACTTCACGTGCGTCAACGCGGTGATGTTCAGGCGCGTGTGGCGCGGCACCAATGAGACGGTGCTCGCGTACTCGGAGTCGGAGGCCCTGGCCTATCGCGTGGCCGAGGAGGACGCGAACCCCACGGACCCGTTCGTCGTCGATCCCGACCTGACGGAGTGGCAGTGCGGGGGAGAGTTCCTGGACGTCGCCGGCCAGCTGCTGGAGTTACCGGCAGCGCCTGGTCATTCCGCGTTCGGGGGGAAGTAGTAATCTCGGCTGGTGGGTGAGACCGTCCGGATCGGAGTGTTCTACGACGGCACGTGGTTCGCCTATCTGAGCGACTTCTACGCGACAGCGCACCCCAGAGGAGCGCGCGTCTCTCTCGACGGCCTGCACGACGCGTTGCGCTGGTACGTCCACAAGGAGACGGGTCGTCCGCTGGACGAGTGCGTGGTCGCCGAGGCGCATTACGTGCGCGGTCGCATCGACACCCCCGCAGAGTCCTTCGACCGAGTGCTGGCCTCCGCCGGCATCACGCGGCACGACCTGCCGCTGCACAACGGCAAGGAGAAGGGGGTCGACGTCCTGCTCGCGCTGGAGGCGTGGGACCGGGCGACGACGGTGCCGCTGCAGTGGGTCGTCCTGCTGACCGGCGACTCGGACTTCACCCCTCTCGCGGAACGGCTGACGGCGCGGGGCGTGCACGTGATCGTGCCGGTCGTCGACATCATGACGGTCAACGCGCCACCTGCCTGGACTCCGCGCACCGCGGCGCCGCTGCGGGCCGCGACACCGTTCACCCCCGGTTTCGACCAGCTGTTCGCGCCCGGTGACCAGGCCGACTACCCGTTGCGACGCGCCTTCGTGCGGTCGTCGCAGGCGGTGGCGTCGCCGGTCGGGGCGCCACGCGGGCGCCGGCGGGGCACCGTGGCGACCTGGAAGACCGGGCAGGCGCACGGGTTCATCACGGACACGCGCGGCGGGTCGTGGTTCGTCTCGCGCGACGAGCTGCCGAACGGCCTGACGCTGCTGCTCGCGGGCACGCCGGTGTCGTTCACCGGGTCGCCCGCACCGATGCCCGGCCGCAAGTACCCGAGGGCGCAGGCCGTCCGGCCCGAATGACTTTTGTCATCCCGAGGTCGTGACGCTGCTCCACTACTGACGGGAGCCGGTTCCGACCAGGCTCAGCGCCATGGAAACGGTGCTCGGAGTACGAGGGGCGCGGCACAGCTACGGTGCCACGCAGGCGCTGGACGGCGTTGATCTCGACGTCGGCGCGGGGGAGTGCGTGGCGCTGCTCGGGCCGAACGGCGCGGGCAAGACGACGCTGGTGAACCAGGTGATCGGGCTGCTGCCGGCCAAGGCCGGTTCGGTGCTCGTGTGCGGTGGAGACCCCCGCGTCGCGTCCACCCGCCGGCAGCTCGGGGTGGTGCAGCAGTTGCTCGGGTTCCCGAACACGCTGAAGGTGTCCGAGCTGGTCGTCGGGGCCGCGGTGCGCGCGGGCAAGCCCCGTGCGGCGGCCGGGCCGGTGATGGCCGAGCTCGACCTGACCGAACTGGCCGGGCGGCGCGCGTCGAAGCTCTCCGGCGGCCAGAAGCAACGACTGCAGCTCGCCATGGCCCTGGTCGCCGATCCGGCGCTGCTGGTGCTGGACGAACCGACCGCCGGTCTGGACGTGCCCACCCGCAAGCGGTTCTGGCAGATCCTCGCGGAACGGCGTGGGCGCGGCGCCGGCGTCCTGCTCACCACGCACCTCATCGAGGAGTCCGCGGCCGTCGCCGACCGCGTCGTCGTGCTCGACCGCGGCCGGGTGCTCGCCGGGGGCACGCCGGACGAACTGGTCGCGCGGCTGCCCGACCGCACGGTGATCGCCCGGACGGCCCTCGGTTTGGAGCGCCTCCAAGCGCTGCCGGGTGTCGTGTCGTTGCGCGACGACGGCGAGCACGTCCGGCTCGGCACGCGTGCTCCGGAGGCGTTGTTGCGGGTGCTGCTCGCGGAGGACCCCGGCCTGTCCGACCTGCGGGTCGAGGGTGCCGGACTGGAAGAGGCAGTGGCGGGTCTGATCGAGAGGGGTGCCGCGTGACCGTGCACAAGGTCTTCGGCGTGGAGCTCGCGGACGAGCTGAGGGGTATCGTCCGCGAACCGGCCGCCCTGTTCTTCTCGATCATCATGCCGGTGGGGTTCTTCGCGCTCTTCGTGTCGCTGTTCGGGAAGTTCAGCGCAGGCGGGGTCTCCGCGGGCACCACGATGATCGCCACGTTCGGCGCGTTCGGCGTGATCTCGGTCGTGCTGATGAACCCCGGCATCGGCGTCGCGTCCGACCGGGAACGCGGCTGGCTGCGCGCGAAGCAGGTGTCGGCGGTGCCGATCGGCGTGACGCTGGCGGCGAAGGTGGTGGCGGCACTGCCCTACGCCGCCGGGGTGCTGGTCGCGATGACGGCGACCGCGGCCGTCACCGGTTCGCTGAACGCGCCGTTGCCCGCGTTGCTGCGGCTTCTCGTCGTGCTGGTGCTCGGCGCGCTGCCGTTCGCGTTGCTGAGCCTCGCGATCGGGTTCCAGGTCGGTGCGGGTGCCGCGGCCGCCGTGCTCAACGCGATCCTCATCCCGACGTCCGTCCTTTCCGGACTGTGGATGCCGCTGGAGATCATGCCCGCGTTCTTCGGTGACGTCGCGCGGTTCCTGCCGACCTACCACCTGTCGGAGCTCGCCCGCGCCCAGCTGACCGGCGGGCCGGTCGTCGCGCACGTGCTCGTGCTGCTGGGCTTCGCGCTGGTGGCTGCGGTGCTCGCGGCCGTGTCGTATCGTCATGCGCGGTCATGAGAATCGTCGCTGGGATCTCCCGCTGGTTGCACCTGATCTACCTGGGGAACCTGCTGTGGGCACCGATCTTCGACCCGGCCACGGACTGGGTGGACTGGGCGCTCGTCGCCGTCGTCGCCACGGCCTTCGTGCCGATGTACGTGCTGGCCTGGCGGCGGCCGGACCGCGTCCGCTGGTGGTGCCTGGTGCCGACGGTGGTGCTCGGCGCCTTCGCGACGCCGTTCAACACCGGCGCCGCCGTGCTGTTCGTCTACGCGGCGACGTTCGCGGGCCTCGCGGAGTCGCGGCGGGTGGCGATGCGGTGGTTCGTCGCGCTGACCGCGTTGATCTGCCTGTTCGGCGTGGTGTCGGTGGTCGAGATGCCGTACCGGCTGTGGGGGCTGCTGCCGTCGCTGATCTTCCTGTGGGTGATCGGCATCCTCCAGGTCGAGTGGTCCGAACGGGACCGCGAAGGCGCCGACCTGCGCATCCGCACCGCCCGGATCGAGCACCTCGCCACCCTCGCCGAACGCGAGCGCATCGCCCGCGACCTGCACGACCTGCTCGGCCACACGCTGACCGCGATCGTCCTGCGCGCGCAACTCGTCGCCGCGGATCCCGCGCGGGCGCAGGAGGAGGCGGCGGAGATCGAACGGACGGCCCGCGCGGCGCTGGGCGAGATCCGCGACGCCGTGACGGGGTGGCGCAGCGCGTCACTGGAGACCGAACTGGAGGCGGCACGTGCCGCGTTGTCGAGCCTGGGCGTCGAGGTGACCGTGCGCAGGGATCCGGGGCTGGTGATCGTCGGCTCGACCGAGCACGAACTGGCGCTCGCGTTGCGGGAGGCCGTGACCAACGTGGCCCGGCACGCGCACGCCAGGACGTGCCACATCGGTGTCGAGGCCCGCGACGGTGAGCTGCGGCTGGTGGTCGCCGACGACGGCGTCGGCGGGCACGCGCCGGAGGGCAACGGGCTGACGGGCATGCGGGAGCGGATCGCCGCGCTGGGCGGCCTGGTCGCGCGGACGGTCTCGGCGGGCACCACCGTCACGATCGCCGTGCCGCTGAAGGTGGCCACGTGATCAGGGTCGTGCTGGCGGAGGACCAGGCGATGGTGCGCGGCGCGTTCGCCCAGCTGCTCGACCTGCAGCCCGACGTCACGGTCGTCGCGACCGCGGGGGACGGCGACGAGGCGCTCGCGGCCGTGGCGGAACACCGGCCCGACGTGCTGCTGACCGACATCGAGATGCCCGGCCGGACGGGACTGGACGTCGCGCAGGCGCTGAGCGAGCGCGGCGACCCCACCCGCGTCCTCATCATCACGACCTTCGCCCGCAGCGGGTACCTGAGGCGCGCGATGGACGCCGGGGTCTCCGGATACGTGCTGAAGGACGCACCGATCGCGGACCTCGTCTCGGCGCTGCGCCGCGTGCACGCCGGCGAACGCGTCGTCGCCGCCGAGCTCGCGATGGCCGCGTGGGACAGCGCCGATCCCCTGACACCGCGCGAACGCGAGCTGCTGCAGGAGGTCACGACGGGCGCGAGCAACGCCGACATCGCGGCCCGGCTCAACCTCGCCGAGGGCACGGTCCGCAACTACCTGTCGACCGCGATGGCGAAACTGGGCGCGCGCAACCGTTCCGAGGCGGCGAACACCGCGCGCGAACGGGGCTGGCTCTAACCGTTGCGCCGCACCATCTCGCCGATCCAGATCGGTGCGAACGGCGACGTGCAGCCCGGCGGCGTCGGGTAGTCCTTGAGGACCTCCAGGCGTTCGCCGATCTCGACCGCACGGGCGCGCAGTGCGGGGTGTTCGATCCCGATCTGCGCCAGGCAGTGGTTCATCGCCCACTGCAGCCGTTCCGGCGCGTCCTTCATGTCCTCCTCCACGACGTCGAGCAGCCCGTCGAGGTCGAGGCCCTCCGGCTTCTTCGCCACCCGGTCGACGGTCAGCGCCCAGCCCGCGCTCGCGACCACCGGGTCCGGGTCGGCGAACCACAGCACGCGCAGTTCTTCGGTGTGCGGGCTCTTCTTCACCACGTAGTTCACGAGCCAGTCGTGCACCTTGGGGCGCTTGGCCTCGCGCAGCATGGTGTCGAGCTCGTCGCGCCCGAACGCCTTGGGGCGGCAGATCAGCAAGGCCAGCAGCCGGGCCGCGGTGTCACCCGTCGCCCACAGTTCGAGCGAGAGGTCCTGCTGCGTTTTGAGGCGCTTCGCGATCGCGCGCAGCTTGCCGAGGTTCACGCCGTGGTCGTCGCCGTGCTTCTCGTTCACCGCGCGTGCCTTCGGGTCTTCGAGCGCGGCCAGTTCGGCCATCAGCCCCGCCACCGTGTCGTCCGCCACCGCTCGACCTCCCGTTCGCCAGCCGACAGCTTACGAGCAGGAACGCCTCAGTCGCTCAGCGCCGCGACCACCGGGCACTGGTCCCGGACGCCGTTCGCGGCGACGTCGAGCAACGCGAGCCGCACCCGGTCCAGGTCGTCGATCCGCTGCTCGATCTCGGCGACCTTGCCGGTGACCACGTCCCCCACGTCGGGTGTCGTGGAGGCGGAGAGGAGCTGCTCGAGCTCGGTGAGCGTGAACCCGAGCCGGGCCGCGCGGCGGATGAACCTCAACCGCTTCAACGCTTCCTGGTCGTAGTGGCGGTAGCCGCCGTGGGACCGGGCGGTGGGGACGACGAGGCCGCGGCGCTCGTAGAACCGCACGGTGCTGATGCCCACCCCGGCGGCGCGGGCCAGTTCGGATATGCGCACCACCGGAAACTACCTCCGCAGCAGCGCGCGCAGCTGGGCCGCGCCCCAGAACAGTTCCAGCGCCAGGAACGCCGCCAGCGCCGGGGTGTGCCCCTGCCACAACGCCCACGCGAACCAGAGGCTGAACAGTGCACGCCCGGTGGTGTCGGCGGCGATCAGCAACCGTTCCGGCCGGAGCCAGCGGACGATCGACCACATCACCACGACGGTGCCGAACAGCGTGGAGAACAGGAGCGTTTGCTCGGTGTGGGGAGTGCCGAGCAGGTCCAGCGCCAGTGCGCCGGTCCAGGGCGTGACGAACGCGATGCTCGCCACGAGGTCGTACGCCGCACCGGCCTTGCCCCAGCGGGTCACGTGATCTTGTGTCATGCGGCCACGATGGACTCTGCACCGTGGTGCAGAGTCAAGCCCGCTACCGTGGACGGGCGAGCGTTCGCCGAGCCGAGGGAGGCGCGTGGCCGGTCAGATCGTGCGTCACGCCGGCCGGATCGAGGCCGTGCGCATGCGGTTCGCGGCCGTGCACAAGGCCAGTGCGGTCGTCGTCGGTGACGAGACCGTGTACGGGCGGCTGTGCCGGTGGATCATCGACGCCGTCCTGGAGAAGCACGCTCGGCAGGACGAACTGGTCTCCTACGTCGAGGAGAACCTGCGCCTGATCGTGGCCGGGCTGTACGCCCTCTACGGCGTGCGGCCACCTGATCCCGACCCCGTGCGCGAGGCCGCCGTGCCCTCGCTGGTCGAGCCGGTCGAGGACTCCGCGCGAGCGGCGATGGAGCAGATCAGGCCGTTGCGGGACTCCCTGGACGACCTCACCGGCCTGCCGGACGTCATCGCCGCGCACGCGATGACCTGGTACAACATCGCGGCCGAGCAGCAGGACATGGCCGACGAGCTCGAAGACCTCCTGGAACAGGACGCGCCTCAGTGGAGTGGCGCCGAGGAGCACCTGCGGCTGATGGGTCACAACATCGAGGCGATCCGAGGGCTGAGCTCGGTGTCGGCGGCGTTCGGGGAGATCACCGAGAGCGTCGGGGTGCTGGTCGAGCAGACCCGGCGGCTCGTGCGGGAGCTCGTGATCAGCCTGGCCGTGGCGCCGACGGACGCGACGCTGTGGCGGCTGGCCTGCCGGATCGCGGTGTACGGGGTGGCACTGGAGGCCACCCTCACGCACCTGGAGAACCGGCTCAGCGGTTAGCGCGGCGTCGGGCCAGCTGCGGCAGGAACCACATGTAGATCCCCGTTCCCATGAGGACGAACAGCGGCAGCAGCGGCACGTACGACACCCACACCACGGAACTGTCGACGGTCAGGGCGACCGCCGTGAACACCACGGTGGCCGTGAAGACCATGCTCACCACTCGGTGGAACTGGCGGATTCCCTTGCTGCTGGCCATTTTCTCGGTCCTCCCGGTCGTTGTTGGACCCAACGGTAGGAGCGCGGGCTCAGCCGTGCTTCTCGATTCCTGACCGGACGATCGCGCGCGCCTCCTCCGGCGTGAGGTTGCCCGTCTGGGTCAGGTGCGCGAGTCCCAGCGCCAACGCGAGCAGCTCCTTCGCCGCCGGACCGGTCAGCACGGTCAGCAGGCCGACCAGCTCGTCGTAGCCCTGGCGCAGTTGCGCGACCAGTTCCGGGTTCGTCAGGGCGTGCGTCTCGAACGCCTGCGCGACGCGGAACTGCCGGCGTTCCTCCTCGGTCCCAGGGATCAGTTCCGTCAGCAGCGCCTCGGCGGGGGACGACTCGGCGAGGCGGGCCTGCACGCGGGCGGTGCCGAGGTCGTTGATCGCGGTGAACGCCGCCGTGAGCAGGTCGTCCTTGCTGGGGAAGTAGTGCTGGACGCGGCCCACGGACACACCGGCGCGTTCGGCGACGCGGCGGATGCTGACCTGGTGGGTGCCCTCGGTGTCGATGATCTCGAACACCGCTTCCAGGATCGCGCCGCGCCGTTCGTCGTGGGCGGCGCCCCTGCCTCGTACCGGCTTCACTCGACTCCCTCTTTTCGAGACGTTCGCATTGATTTGACCACGAGGCGGGACAGGGCTACCGTTTCGGGTGTCAAAACAATACAAAAGTATTGATCTGAGGGGGAGCTGTGGAGCTGATCGCACTGGTACTGCTGGTGCAGGGCGGCGGCGGGTTGATCAACAACCTGACCGGTGGGTCGAGGAGCTGGTTCGTGCTGAACTACGTGGAGATGCCGGACGCGCTGCGTGTCACGGCGTACGCGGTGATGGTCCTGCTGGGACTGGTGCTGGTGGTCCGGAGGTTCGGCTGGGACTGGCTCAGGGGCTAGTACTGCCGGGTGCCGTGCAGTTCCAGTCCCCGGCGCTGGACTCGGAGGGGTGTTCAGCGCCGCCATGGGTCGTGGCGCAAAATCTCCTGGCGCGAGATGTCGATCCCGGCGTCTCCCGTTCGACGCACTGATGACAGCAAGCGCGAACACCGAGGAGAACCAGATGCGCACCCTGATCGCCACCGCCTTCGTCTCACTCGACGGCGTCGTCGAGGCACCCGGCGGCGAGCCCGGTCACCGCAGCGCCGGCTGGACCTTCCAGGACATCGAGTTCGACGAGGCCGCCTACGAGATCAAGGGCCGCGAGCAGGACGAGGCCGCGGCGATGATGATGGGCCGCGTCAGCTACGAGGCGTTCGCCCCGGTGTGGCCGACGCTCGACTACTTCCCGAAGTACAACGCGATGCCGAAGTACGTCGTGTCCAGCACGCTGAAGGACGACCAGCTGGTCGACAACTGGGGCGACATCACGATCCTGCGCTCGCTGGACGACGTGGCGGCGCTGAAGGAGACCGAGGGCGGGCCGATCTCCCTGCACGGCAGCGCGACGCTCAACCGCAACCTCTCCGACGCGGGCCTGATCGACCGCTACCACCTGCTGGTGTTCCCGGTGCTGCTCGGCGCGGGCAAGCGCCTGTTCAGCGAGACCGACAAGGCCAAGCAGGTGCTGAAGGTCGTCGAGAGCGAGTCGTACTCGAACGGCATCCAGAAGCTGGTCTACGACGTCGTGCGCTGACCTCAGGCGCACTCGCGCACGGCGGCCACGACCCCGGCGAACGAGTCGACCAGCCACGTCGGGTTCGCGCTGAGCAGCTGGTCGACGCCGTGGACGCCGTAGGTCACGGCGACGGACGCGATGCCCGCGCCGTGCGCCATGTTGATGTCGTGAGTGGTGTCCCCGACCATGACCGCGTTGCGCGGGGACACCCCGAGCCTGCGCAGCACGAGCAGGCCGGATTCGGGATCGGGCTTGGGTTTCGAGACCTGGTCCGCGCCGACGACGACGGAGAACTCCTCGCGCAGACCGGCCGCGGTGAGCAGCGCCTCGGCGTTGCCGATGAACTTGCTCGTGGCGACGGCGAGCTGGAAACCGTCGTCCCGCAACGACTGCAGCCCGTCGTACACGCCCGGGAACACCAGTTGCGTCGCCATCGGCAGCACGATCTTGCGGTACGTCGGGTGGTAGAGCTCGACGCACGCGGTGACGACCGGTTCGTCCTCGGACGTCCCGAGCACCTTCGCGAACGCGGCGGGCAGCGGGAGCCCGATCGTGGCACGGATGGTCGGGGAGTCCGCCGTGGGCAGGTCGAGCTGGGCGAGCACCGCGGCGAACGTCGTGACGATCCCGCGCGGGGAGTCGACGAGCGTGCCGTCGAGGTCGAAGATCGCGCACCGGTTCATGAGGAGAACTCCTTCGCGTGGGCGGCGGCGAGCTCTCCCGCGACCTCGGCGGTGTTGATCCGCACCGCCATGGTCGCCTTCACGGATTCGATCTCGTCGTCGTCGATCGCGTCCGCGGGCTTCGTCGGTGTGGTCACGAGGAACGAGCCGGGGTTGCCGAGCGCCCAGTGGCTCTCGATCGCGCGGGCCATCACCCGTGGGTCGTCGACTCGGTGCGGGCTGGGCAGACCCGAGGTCTCGAAGTAGAACGCGGGGAAGTCGTCCGACCGGTAGGCGACGACCGGAACGCAGTGCGTTTCCAGGAACTCCAGTGTGAGCCCGAGGTCGAGGGTGTTCCGGGCCCCCGCGCAGACCACCGCGACCTTCGAGCGGGTGAGCTGCACGAGGTCGGGGGACAGCCGCCGGCCGTCCCGGTGCACGCCGCCGATCTCCGCGCTGGACAGGAACTTCAGCCCCGCGAGCCCGGCCGCGACCATCGACGCCGAAACCGTCGCCGCCCCGGTCGTGCCGCGGGCAAGGACGACCGGCAGGTCCCGGCCGTCCACTGCGGACACCCCTGGTGCGGTGGCGAACCTCTCGATGTCGGACTCGGAGAGACCGACGAGGATCCGTCCCTTGTCCACGCCGATCGTGGCGGGGACCGACCCGCTCGCCCGCACCGCGTCCTCGACCAGGCGCACGGTCTCGGCGCTGTCCGGGCCGGACCTGAGCACGTCCGACGCCAGCGCCACGACGGGCTGGCCCGCCGTGACCGCCTCGGCCACTTCCTCGCTGTACACCAGGGGAATGCGCATCGGCACCTCAATAGTTCGGGGTCTTGCGCAGGAGGTGGTTCCGTTCCACGATCTCCGGCGCGTAGACCTGGTCCTGCCACGCCTGCTGCTCGACCGGTTCCAGGGCGATCGACACGACGCCCTCGGCACAGCCGAACGCCCTGGTCACCGCCTCGGTGATGGCCGAGACCAGCTCGGACGTCTGCTCGTCGTCGAGCGGTGCAGGGAAGTGCTTGATGTTCACGTGCGGCATGCGAGCCTCCTCACGACCGGCTTCCCACGATGGCGAGGGTGACGGCCTTGGTGACGGCCGCGATCAGTTCGGCCATCTGCTCGTCGGACAGCAGGACCGGCACCCGCGCGACCTCCTCCTGCACGGTCGCGTTCTGCCGCATGGACGCCAGCAACTCGTCGATGTCGGGCTCGCGCAGCAGGCTGTAGTGGTCCGCCTCCAGTTCGACGACCACCGGGTCGGTGACCGAGAAGCCCTCACTGCCCTCGATGAACGAGTAGTCGTCGCCCTGCGCCTTGAAGATGGTGAGCGGCGCGGTGATCGTGCGCTCGGCCAGCTCGCCGAAGGTGTACTTGAAGGAGAACGTCTCGGTGACGATCTTGATGATCCGCCGCACGAGCTCGCTGTCGAGGTCGCGGAACTCACCGCTGATGAACGCGGCGAAGCTGTCCTCGTCCTTCGCGACCTCCAGGCACCGGTCCAGCCGCGCGTCGGTGATGCTGCCCGCGAAGACCGAGAACAGGATCGTCACGAACGCGCTGTTGTCGTAGGAGGCCTCGTCGCTGTCCCGTTCCGAGCGCACCTTCGGCGAGCCCGGCGCGATGAGGTACAGGTTCTCGACCACCTCGCCCGCCTGTTCGAGCTGGTGGGCCGTCTCGAACGCGACCCGCGCGCCGAAGGAGTAGCCCCACAACGTGTACGGGCCCTCCGGCTGCACCTCCTTGATCGCCTCGATGTCGGCGGCGGCCATCTCGCGGATCGTGCCGTACGGCATCTCGCCCTCGTTGATGCCGTGCGCCTGCACGCCGTAGAACGGGCGCTCCGAACGACTTGCGAGCGTGCGCAGGTTCATCGGGTAGCCGCCGAGCCCCGGCCAGCAGAAGACGGGAGAGCCGTCTCCGCCGGGCTGCAACGGGACCAGCCGTGAGATCGGTCCCTCGTGCAGGCCGTCGACGCGCCGGGAGAGCTGCTCGATCGTCGGGGACTCGAAGAGCACCTGCAGCGGCAGGCTGGTGCCGAAGTCCTTGTTGATGCGGTTGACCAGCCCGACCGCGATCAGCGAGTTGCCGCCGGTCTCGAAGAAGTCGTCGTGCGTCGAGACGGTCTCGCGCTTCATCAGCTTCTTCCACATCTCGCTGATGCGGCGCTCGGTGACGGTGCGCGGCGCGACGAACGGCCGGTCCTGGTCGTCGACGTTGGTCTTGTCCGACTTCTCCAGCGCCTTGACGTCGATCTTGCCGTTCGCGGTGACCGGCAGCGCGTCGAGCACCACGACCTTGTTCGGGATCATGTAGTCCGGCAGGAAGTTGACCAGGTCGTCGCGGATCAGCTCGGCCGGGCCCTTCATGTGGACGACGTCCTCCTTCATGCCGGGGCTGCGTCGCTGGTCGTAGGAGACCTTGCCGCCCAGGAAGAAGTACGACGGGCCGTCCTGCCGGTCTGCGGCCTTGAGGATGTCGCAGATGCGCTTGGCCGACGGGAGGTCGTTGTTCGTCTTCGAGCTGTAGCCCGACGACATGAAGCCGAGGTCGACGTCGTTGGCGGACAACCGGTGCATGGTCCGGCCGAGGTCGATGTAGCGCCGCCACAGCTCCGTGGACCGGCCGATGGCGCTGATGCCGAAGCTCGCGCGCTCGTACACCGCCTGGTTGATCGCGATGACGTGCTTGCGCAGCACCAGGTCGTCGGACACCCGCTCGAACTCGCCGCCGGCGTAGCGGTACTGGCCGCCGGGCAGGTTCGCGACGCGGCCGGGGTGCGTCTGGACGTAGATGTCGACGTCGTCCTCGCGGACACCGGTGTACGCGCACAGTTCGAACGTGCCGAGGTAGTAGTCCTCGTCGTCGACGTCGAGCAGGGCCTTGGTCTCCGGTGTGTACGCGGAGGCCGTGATGTCGAGGCCGTAGCCGGGCAGGACCTCCTCGAAGAGCCCGACCATGTGGCCGGTCTCGATCTCCAGGACCTCCTGGATGTTGTTGAGGTACACCGCCTCGATCGCGGCCTTGTGCCCGATGAAGTGCAGCTTCGCCTGTACTTCGAAGCTCTCCTCGAGCGGCCTGATGAGCACGAGCTGGTGGCGCAGCGGGTGGTAGTAGTACAACCCGGCCGGAAGTCCCGCGATGTGGTGCAGTTCCAGGTGGAGCTGGGTCGCGTAGAGCGAACCAGGTGACGCGTAGCCGTACTTCGGCAGCAGCCGCTGGTCGCTGAAGTGCGCGCCGAAGTAGCGCAGGATCTCGCCCAGTTCGGAGACGTGGACGGACTTCGGGTCCTGGGAGCCCGCGCCGATCGGCTTGCGTTCCAGCAACCGCGCCAGGTCGGCGTCGGTGACCTGGCCGCCCTCGTAGAAGCGGTAGGACTTGCGCGAGAAGACGACCTTGCGCTGCAGGCACGAGGCTTCCTCGCCGGGCAGTTCGAAGCTCTGCCGGCCGGCCAGGTCGTCGCGCACGCCGGGGTTCGACAGCTGCGCGCGGACCTGCAGGCGGCTGGACTTCGACTGGTGGTGCGAACCGGCGTTGCCCTGGTCCATCAGGGCGGCTTCCTTGGGGTTCAGCTCGACGCACGCGATCAGGTTCTGGAAGCCGGTGCGCTCGTCCTCCTTGACGATCACCGCGGCGTTGCGCACCCAGTCGTGCGTCTCGATCGCGAGCCGGATCTCGTCCAGTTCGACCCGGTAGCCGCGCAGCTTGACCTGGCTGTCCGCGCGGCCGGCGAACTGCACCGTGCCGTCGAGGTTCTGCGTCACGAGGTCGCCGGTGCGAAACATGCCGTCCACGAACCGTTCCTCGGTCAGCTCCGGCTGGTGCAGGTAGCCGCGGGCGACCTGGGCGCCGCCGATGTAGAGCTCACCGATCTCGCCGGGCGTGACCATGTCGCGGTTGTCGTCGAGCACCAGGTACGTCGTGTTCGCGACGGGCAGGCCGATCGAGATCGACTTCGGGGCTTCGGCGAGTGCGGCGGGGTCTACCACGTACGACGACGAGTTGATCGTCGTCTCCGTCGGCCCGTAGAGGTTGATGAGGCTGACGTTCGGCATGTCCGCGAAGAACGCCTGGGCCAGCGTGCGGGACAACGCCTCGCCGCCGCTGAAGACCTGCTTCAGCGAGGTGACGGTGTGGAACTCCTCGGTGTCGATCAGCGCCTGGAGCAGCGTCGGCACGCACTGCAGCGTGGTGACGCCCTGCTCGCGCATGGTCCCGATCAGCATCTCGGGGTCGCGGTAGATGCCGGGCCGGCCCATCACCACGGTGCTGCCGACCGCGGGGGCGAGGATCTCCCACTGCGCCGCGTCGAAGCTCATCGGGGTCTTCTGCACCACGCGCTTCGTGCCGTCGATGGCGTGCGCGTCGTGCAGCCACAGCATCTGGTTGACGATGCTGCGGTGCTCGATCATCACGCCCTTGGGCCGCCCGGTGCTGCCCGAGGTGTAGATGATGTAGGCGAGACTGTTGTGGGCAGGGGAGAAGCCGTCGTCGAACGCCTCGTCGCAGTCGTCGAGCGTGACGATCCTCGTGGTGGCGGGGGCCAGTTCGGCCAGGCGCTGCTTCAGGGCGGGCTGCGTCACGACGACCTTCGTGCGCGAGTCCTCGATCATGTACCGGAGCCGCTCCTCGGGGTACTCCGGGCTCAGCGGCAGGTAGGCGCCGCCGGCGCAGAGGATCCCCCACGCTCCGACCACGAGGTCCAGTGACGGCTCGACGAACATGCCGACGCAGTCGTCCTCGCTGATGCCGAGCCGCCGCAGGTGTGTGGCCAGCGCGGAACTCTGCTCGAAGAGTTCGCCGTAGGTGATGCTCTGTTCACCGAAGACGACGGCCGTGCGATCAGGGTGTTCCTCGACCTGCTTGCGCAGCAGGTCGGGAAGGCAGCCGCCGTCCACTTCAGCTTCGTGCGACATCTCAGAAATCCCCCAAGCGGTCAGCAGGCGTGAGTCGGTGCGAGCACGTTCTTGGTTAGTTGAAGAACGTATGAGTGACGGCTCGAAACCCGCTGGAGCGATCGGCCTGGTGGACAGCCGCAGAGGTCTACCAGAACCGCCTTGAACGCCACCGGAATTCCACCGGCTGAGACGATGGTTCGGTGGCGAATGGTTGCCCCACTGTCCACAATGGTGTTGGGTTGACGCCAACTTCGAGGGCGGGGCCACGAGGATGAATGTGCTCGAGTACGTAGCCGATCGCTGGGATCGGCTGTCTTTGCAAGCGTTCCTGCACGTCAGTGCGGTTGTGCAGTGCACGGTTCTGGCGACGCTGCTCGGAGTGCTGATCGGGGTCGCGGTCTACCGCAGCCCGGCCGGGTCCGCGCTGGCCACGGCGTTGGCGAGCACGATTCTCACCATTCCGTCGTTCGCTCTGCTGGCGTTGCTGATCCCGGTGTTCGGCCTGGGCGCGAACACGACGGTGGTCGCTTTGGTGCTGTACGCGTTGCTGCCGATCGTGCGCAACACGATCGTCGGGCTGGCCGGCGTGGATCCGGCTGTGAGCGATGCCGCAAGAGGAATCGGGATGAGCAGGCTGGGAGTGCTCACTCAGGTCGAGCTGCGGCTGGCGTGGCCCGCGATTCTCGCCGGAATGCGGGTCGCCACGCAGATGCTGATGGGGATCGCGGTCATCGCGGCCTATGCGAAAGGGCCGGGGCTCGGCTCGGAGGTGTTCTCCGGACTTGCGAACGCGGGCAGTGCGAACTCGATGAACCAGGCCCTCACCGGAACGATCGGTGTGGTGGTCCTCGCCCTGCTGCTCGACGGAATTTACGTGCTGGTCAACCGTTTCACCGTGTCGAGGGGCGTTCGTGGCTGAAAAAGGCATCGAGATCAGGCTCGACCACGTGACGAAGCGGTACGCGGGGCAGAAGGCGGCGGCGGTCGACGACTTCTCGATGGTCGTGCCGGCCGGGCAGGTCGTGGTGTTCGTCGGGCCGTCCGGCTGTGGCAAGACCACGACCATGCGGATGATCAACCGGTTGATCGAGCCGACGTCCGGCACGATCACGATCGGCGGCGAGGACGCGCTGAAGATCGACCCGGACGACCTGCGGCGGCGCGTCGGGTACGCGATCCAGCAGGCCGGGTTGTTCCCGCACTTCACCGTGGCGCAGAACATCGGAGTCGTGCCGGGATTGCTGGGCTGGGACAAGAAGAAGATCTCGGACCGCGTCGACGAGATGATGGACCTCGTCGGGCTCGACCCCGGCGAGTTCGCCGGTCGCTTCCCGCGTCAGCTCTCCGGCGGCCAGCAGCAACGGGTCGGTGTCGCGCGGGCGCTGGCCGCCGATCCGCCGGTGCTGCTGATGGACGAGCCGTTCGGCGCGGTCGACCCGATCACGCGCGGGCACCTGCAGGACGAGTTGTTGCGGCTGCAGGAAGAACTCCGCAAGACGATCGTGTTCGTCACGCACGACTTCGACGAGGCCGTGAAGCTCGGCGACCGGATCGCGGTGCTCGGCGACCGGTCCACGATCCTGCAGTACGACACCCCGGAGGCCGTCCTGGCCAACCCGGCGGACGACACGGTGGCCGGGTTCGTGGGCGCCGGCGCGTCGCTGAAGGCCTTGACGCTCATGAGGGTGCGTGACGTCGAACTGGGTCAGGCCGTCACCGCCCGCTCCGACGCCGATCCGTCCACTGTGGATCTGGACGGTGAGGAGTGGCTGCTGGTGCTGGACCGGCGCGACCGCCCGTCGCGCTGGGTGCAGTGCAACGAGCTGAAGCGCGTGACCTCGCTGGCCGGTGCCGGACGTCCGGTGCAGGACTCCGTGACGCTGCAGTCGACGTTGCGGGACGCCCTCGAAGCGATCGTGAACGAGGGCGGCCGGGCGATCGTCACGGGTGGCCGGGGCGAGTACGTCGGCACGGTCGACCTCGCGACCGTGACCGACGTCGTGCAGCAGCGGCGGGCGCACTCGTGACGGCCGGGCGGATCCGGTTCTGGGCGCAGCCCGTCGTGGTGCTGCTGATCGTCGGCGGCGTGCTGGCGTGGGTGTTCGGCGGTGAGCTGACGGCGACCGAGAAGAGCACGCTGAACGCCACGTCGTTGCTGACCGCGCTGCGCGACCACCTGGCGATGACGGTCGTCGTGACCGCGATCGTCGTGGTGGTGGCGGTTCCGGCGGGCATCGTCGCCACCAGGCCGTGGGCCCGCTTCCTCGCCCCGGTGTTCCTGGCGGTCGCGAATGTCGGCCAGGCCGCGCCCGCGCTGGGCGTGCTGGTGCTGTGGTTCCTGGTCACGGGCGCTTCGGGCGGGCTGTGGGTCGCCGCGCTGCCGCTGGCGTTCTACTCGTTGCTCCCGGTGCTGCGCAACACGATCGTCGGCATCCAGCAGGTCGATCCGTCCCTTGTGGACGCCGGTCGCGGCATCGGCATGTCGGCGCCGGGCGTGCTGTGGCGCGTGGAGTTCCCGCTGGCGACCCCGCTGATCCTGGCCGGCCTGCGCACGTCGCTGGTGCTCGCGGTCGGCACGGCGACGTTCGGCCTGTTCGTCAACGCGGGCGGGTTCGGGTTGCTGATCGACACCGGCTACAAGCTGAACCTGATGAAGGTCCTGGTGACCGGCTCGGCGTTGGCGGCGGGTCTCGCGCTGCTGGTCGACTGGGCCGGCGCGGTGATCGAGCAGCGGTTCGGTCCCAAGGGGGTCAGGTGAGGAAGGTGCTTCTGGTAGCGCTGTTGTTGTTGTCCGGCTGCGGACTGGACGTCAACACCGCGTTGCCCTACAAGGTCCTGCCGGGGTCCATCCAGCCCGATCCGTCGTTGTGGGGCGTCGAGATCACCGTGGGGTCCAAGGACTTCACCGAGAACATCCTGCTCGGCTACCTGGCCGAGATGGCGCTGTCCGCGGCCGGCGCGGACGTGATCGACCTGACCGACCTCAAGGGCTCGCAGACCGCGCGCCAGGCCCTGCTCAACGGCGAGGTCGACGTCACCTGGGAGTACACCGGCACCGGCTGGATCAACTACCAGGGGAACGTTCTCCCGGTGCCCGGCGGCGAACAGGCGCAGTACGACGCGACGAAGAAGGCCGACCTGGAGAAGTTCGGCGTCGAGTGGCTCGCCTACTCACCGCTCAACGACCAGTACGCGTTCGCCGTCACCGAGGCCTACGGCGAGCAGCACGGCCTCAAGACCACCTCCGACCTCGCGGCGTTCCTCACCCAGAACCCGGACCAGGCGGTGTTCTGCCTGGAGACCGAGTTCACCAGCCGCCAGGACGGTTTTCCCGCTGCGCAACGGACCTACGGCTTCCCGACGACCGAGGTGAAGAACTTCGGCATCGGCACGATCTACTCGGCCGTGGCGGGCGGCACGTGCCCGGTCGGCGAGGTGTTCACCACCGACGGCCGCATCGCCGCGCAGGAGCTCCGCGTGCTGGAGGACGACAAGAAGGCCTTCCCGCAGTACAACGTGGCACCGACCGTGCGCGCGGAGTTCCTCGCGAGGTACCCGCAGGTGCGCGGCCCGTTGGAGGAGGTGAGCGCCGCGCTGACCAACGACCAGATGATCGAGCTGTGCCGTCAGGTCGACGTGGAGGGCAGGGACGCGGGCGAGGTGGCGCGCGACTGGATGGTGTCGAAGGGGTTCATCCGGACGGACTGATCACCGCATCGCCCGTCCGACCGGCGGCAGCACCGACACCATCGACGCGGCCAGCCACAGCATCAGCGCGATGCCCGGCACGATGATCAGCGTGCCGCCGTGGTCGACCGTCAGTCGCACGACCGCGAAGACGTAGTACGCGCACACGAGGAACCCGAGCGCGGCGAGGACCCAGCGCGCGAACCCGAGCCGGGCGATCACCAGCGCGGCGAGCAACAGCACCACACCGCCCGCGACGTAGGTGGCGACGATCGCCGGGTCGCCGTTGGCGATGAAACCGCGCCCGAAGGCCAGTCCCAGCAACGCGACGGCGGCCTCCGGGGTCTGCCGGATCCCCTTGCCGTCGGCGGAGTTCAGCCCTGCCAGCACGAAGCACAGCACCGCCACGAGCAGCCACAGCCCACCCGCGAGGAACGCAGGCGCGACGCTCGGCCGCAACGGCTGCCCCCAGCCGGGCGCCGGGCCGTAACCCGGACCGTGTCCCCGTGGAGGTTGCTGCACCTGCCAACCCTGGTTCGGATGCACGGCCGCCACCCTACGAGCCGCCAGTCCGTGCCGCAGCGAATTCGCGCTACTGACCGGGGAGGCCGACGTCGGCCGAGCTCTTGCGGTCGGTGTGCCCCAGGGAACGCTCCGGCGCCACCCGGTCGCGCACGAGCTGCTTGAGCACGGCGAGGTCCGGGAAGCCCTCCTCGGCCTTGCGCGACCACAGCGTCTCGCCGTCGAGCCGCACGTCGAACACGCCTCCGGTGCCGGGGATCAGCGCGACCTCGCCCAGTTCGGAGGTGAACGTGGTCAGCAGCTCCTGCGCGGTCCAGCCCGCACGCAGCAGCCAGCGGCACTGGGTGCAGTACTCGATCTCCAGACGCGGTGTTCTCATGTCCGGTTCTTGACGGACTCGCCGGAGCGGGTCGCGTCCCTGCCCCAGCTGGCCAGCAGCTGCAGCGCCTCGGCGGACGGCGTACCGGGCTCCGCGTGGTAGGTGGTCAGGAACAGGTCCGGCTCGCTCGGCATCCGCAGCGTCTCGTACGACAGCGTCATCTCGCCCACGAGCGGGTGGCGGAGCACCTTCGTGCCGAAGGACTTCTCCTTGACGTCGTGCTTGGCCCAGAGCTGCCGGAACAGCTCGCTCTTCACCGACAGCTCCCCGATCAGGGCGGTGAGCTCGGGGTCGTTCGGGTAGCACCCGGCGTCCATCCGCAGGAAACCGACGACGTCGGCGGCCTTGCTCTCCCAGTTGACGAAGAGCTCCTGGTAGGAGTTCCGGAGGAAGATGAAGCGCGCCCAGTTGCGGTCGCGCGGCTCCAGCTCGGCCCAGTCGCCGAACAGCGCCGCGGCCATCGGGTTCCACGCGAGGACGTCCGAGCGGCGGCCGCCGATGTAGGCGGGCACGCCGATGTTGTCGAGCAGGTGCTTCAGGGCCGGGCGGACCCCGCGTGAGGTCTTTTTCTTCTTCTTGTTGTCGTACGGGCAGGCCGTCAGGTTGCGCAGGTGCGTGTGCTCGGCCTCGTTGAGCTGCAACGCGCGTGCGATCGAGTCGAGCACCTCGTCCGAGACGTTGCGGCCGTTGCCCTGCTCGAGACGGGTGTAGTACGCCACCGAGACGCCCGCGAGCTGTGCCAGTTCCTCGCGACGCAGGCCCGGCACACGGCGGGTGCGGCCGTAGCGGGGCAGCCCGACGTCGTCGGGGGACAGCCGCGCCCGGCGGCTGCGCAGGAACTCGCTCAGCTCGGTGCGCGGGTCGACGTCCATGCACCCGAGTATCCCCGGCCTGGGCGGACCGTGCCTGCTACTGCTGGTGGTAGGCACGCCAGTCGTACGAAGAACAGGTGGCTGGGTAGCTCTCCCGGATCGGCGCAGTGTCTTCAACGACACGACGACGAGGAGAGAAACTGATGAGCACCGTCGCTGCCTACGCCGCTCCAGCACCCAAGGCACCGCTGGAGCGCACCACCATCGAACGTCGCGCGGTCGGCGCGCACGACGTCCTGATCGACATCAAGTTCGCGGGCATCTGCCACTCGGACATCCACCAGGTCGACGAGGGCTGGGGCCAGGGCATCTTCCCGATGGTCCCGGGCCACGAGATCGCCGGCGTGGTCGCCGAGGTCGGCTCCGAGGTCACCCGCCACGCCGTCGGTGACCGCGTCGGCGTCGGCTGCATGGTCGACTCGTGCCGCGAGTGCGACAACTGCCTGCGCGGCTTCGAGCAGTACTGCACGGGCGGCAACACCATGACCTACAACGCTGTCGACCGCCACGGTGACGTCACCTACGGCGGCTACTCGAAGCAGATCGTCGTCGACGAGAACTTCGTCGTGCGGATCCCCGAGGGGCTCCCGCTGGACGTGGCCGCGCCGCTGCTGTGCGCGGGCATCACCGTCTACTCGCCGCTCAAGCACTGGGGCGTCGCACCGGGCAAGAAGGTCGCCGTCGTCGGTCTGGGCGGGCTCGGCCACATGGGCGTCAAGATCGCCGCCGCGCTCGGCGCCGAGGTCACCGTGCTGTCGCAGTCGTTGCGCAAGAAGGACGACGGGCTCAAGCTCGGCGCCCAAGACTACCGCGCGACCAGCGACCCGGCGACGTTCACCGAGCTCGCCGGCAAGTTCGACGTGATCCTGTCCACGGTGTCCGCGCCGCTCGACTTCGGCGCCTACCTCGGGCTGCTCAGGACCGACGGCGCGCTCGTGAACGTCGGCGCGCCGGAGGAGCCGATCTCGCTGAACCTGTTCGGGCTGCTCGGCGGACGCAAGACGCTCGCCGGCTCGATGATCGGCGGCATCGCGGAGACCCAGGAGATGCTGGACTTCTGCGCCGAGCACGGCCTCGGTTCGGAGATCGAGCTGATCGGCGCCGACGAGATCAACACCGCCTACGAGCGAGTGCAGTCGAGCGACGTGCGGTACCGGTTCGTGATCGACACCGCCACGATCTGACGTGCGTGCCGTGCCCGCTCAGCCGGGCGGGCACGGCACCCCGGTCGCGTAGGCCTTCGTGGCGCCCGCGATCACCGTGTCGAGCTGCAGGAGGGTCTCCTGCAGCTCGTCGATCTGCTTCACCACCGACGACCGGTGCCCGTGCAGCTTGGCCAGCACCTCCGGCGCCGCCACCCCCGTCACCACGCACGGCAGCATCTCCAGGATCGACGCGCTGGAGATGCCCGCGGCGTAGAGCTGCTGGATCAGCCGCACCCGGCCGACGGCGTTCTCGGTGTAGCGCCGTTGCCCGCTCTCGGTGCGTTCGGACGCGAGAAGGCCCTGCTCCTCGTAGTAGCGCAACGCGCGCACGCTCACGCCCGCGCGTTCCGCCAGCTCACCGATGCGCATGAGACCTCCACCACAAAAGCTACCTCTGACGTCAATGTCAGGTTCCTAGCCTAGCTCTCATGCTTCTCAGCAGCTACCGACTCGGAAACCTGACCCTGCCGAACCGCCTCGTGATGGCGCCGATGACCCGCGCACGGGCCGTCGACGGCAAACCGACCGAGGCCACGGCCACCTACTACGCCCAGCGCGCCACCGCCGGACTCATCGTCACCGAAGGCGTGCACCCGAACGCGGTCGGCCAGGCCGGCCCGTTCATGCCCGGCGTCCACACCGACGACCAGGTCGCGGCCTGGCGCGTGGTCACCGACGCCGTGCACGCGAACGGCGGCCGCATCTTCGCCCAGCTCATGCACGGTGGCCGCATCGGTCACGTGGAGGTCGCCGGGCACCAGCCCGTCGGTCCGTCGGCGATCGCGGCCGACGCGCAGGTGTTCACGCCGGCCGGGATGAAACCCGCACCGGTGCCGCGGGCGCTGCCGGCGGCCGAGGTCGCCGACCAGGTCCAGGCGTTCGGGGACGCGGCCCGCAAGGCCGTCGACGCCGGGTTCGACGGGGTCGAACTGCACGGTGCGAACGGCTACCTGATCCAGCAGTTCCTGTCCTCCAGCGCGAACGAGCGCACCGACGGCTACGGCGGCTCGATCAGCGGCCGCATCCGGTTCGCCGTGGAAGCCGTCGAAGCGGCCGCGGACGCCATCGGCGCGGACCGCGTCGGCATCCGGCTCTCACCGGGCGGCGAGATCCAGGGCATCGTCGAGGAGAACGTCCCCGTGCTCTACGGCGAGCTGCTGAAAGCGTTGCCGGACATCGCTTACATCCACGTCCTGGCCACTGTGGACGACGAGGCGCTGATGGAGCTGCGCAAGGCGTGGCCGACCGCGTTCATCCTGAATCCCGGAGGCCAGATCGGCCCGGTCGAGAGCACTCAGGAACAGGGGGAGCGCTGGCTCGCCAACGGCGCCGACCTGATCAGCTACGGCCGCGCCTACATCGGCAACCCCGACCTGGTCGAACGGTTCCGGCTGGGCCTGCCGCTCGCCGCCTCCGACCAGGAGACCTGGTTCCAGACCCCGCACGGCTACGTCGACTACCCCGCCCATCAGCACTGAAGCGCGCGCAGCAGGTGGTCCACGAGCCGTTCGAGGTAGTCGGGCTCGACCTCGGCGCGCCGGACCGACAGCCGCCAGTAGACCGGGGCCGCGACCAGGTCCAGGGCGATCTCGAAGTCCAGGTCCGCCGGTAGTTCGCCCCGGTCGATCGCCCGCCGCAGCGTCACGGCACCGAGCGAGCGCCGGGGTTCGCCGATGGTCGCCGCGATCGCCTCGGACAACGCCGGGTTGCGGACTGCCTCGGCGGTGAGGTCGGGCAGGATCGTCGCGAACCTCGGGTGCGTCAGCCAGTCGTGCACCGCCGTGACCGTGGCCAGCAGGTCACCGCGCAACGAGCCGGTGTCCGGAACCTCGGCCAGTGGCACGGAGAACTCCGACAGCGCCGCGACCACCATGTCCTGTTTGGACGGCCACCTGCGGTACAGCGCGCTCTTGCCGACCTCCGCGCGCTTGGCCACCGCCTCCATCGACAGCCGGCCGTAGCCGTGCAGGGCCAGCTCGTCGAACACGGCATCGGTGATCGCCTGGGTCACCTGGGGCTGCAGGACGGCGGCGCCGGTCGGGGTGCGCTTGGTCATGACGCACATCATAGGACTGGACGAGACGGTCCCGTCCCGCCTAACGTTGTGGACGGGACGGTACCGTCCCGTCCACTTCTTTCGGAGGAGCTTCCGTGGACCTCATCCCGAGGGCGTTGCAACTGCTGCTGGACAAGGACATGATCGGCTTCGCGGGCCTGTGGGCCGAGGACGGCGTGGCGGAGTTCCCGTTCGCCCCGCCCGGCTGGCCCGCCAGGCTGGAAGGTCGTGCCGCGGTCGAGGACTACGTGCGCGACTACCCGAAGATGCTCGACATCCGGAGCTTTCCGAGGCAGGCAGTGCACCGGACGTCCGACCCGGACGTCGTCATCGCCGAGTTCGAGGCCGAGGGTGTCGTGGTCGCGACCGGAGAGCCGTACCGGGCCGCCTACATCGTCGTGGTCACGACCCGCGACGGCGAGATCGTGAGCTACCGCGACTACTGGAACCCGCTGATGGTGCAGGACCTGGCGTGGTCGCACTGATCATCGGCGGCACCGGCACGACCGGTAGCCGCCTCGCCTCGTTGCTGCCCGATGCCCGCGTCGGCACCAGGAAACCGGTGCTCCCAGGCCACGTCCGGTTCGACTGGGACGTGCCGGCGACGTTTGAAGGCGCCCTGGAAGGGATAGATCGTGTTTACCTGATCCCCCCGATCGGAGTCGTCGACCCCGTTCCGGTGGTCGAGTCGCTGCTCGCTCGAGCGCGGCTCGTGCGGCGAGTGGTACTGCTGAGCTCGTCCGCGGTGCCGGAGAGCGCCACGGGGATGGGCGCTCTCCCAGCACTCGTGCGCACCCTGCCGGAATGGGCGGTGCTGCGGCCGTCCTGGTTCATGCAGAACTTCAGCGGCGACCACCCGCTCGCCGCCGGGGTCCGGGCGGGCGAGATCGTCACGGCCACCGGTGACGGCAGGGTCGGGTTCGTCGACGCCGGGGACATCGCCGCCGTGGCAGCCCGTGCGTTGACGGACCCGTTGCCGCACAACACCGATCACGTGATCACCGGACCGGAGGCGTTGAGCTACGCCGACGCCGCCGCGATCATCACCGACGTCACCGGAAAGCCCGTCCGGCACCGTTCCGTCAGCACCGCCGAGATGACCGAACGGATCGCCGAAGTGCTGCCCCGTGACTTCGCCGCCCTGCTCGCCGGCCTCGACGAGGACATCCGAGGGGGAGCGGAGGACCGGGTCACCACGACCGTCCAGGACGTGACGGGCAGGCCGGCGGGGTCGTTCCGCGACTTCGTCAGGCGGACGTCCAGCGAGTAGCACTTCGGGGGCGGTGAACGCCACGCCTTCCCGTTCGGCGGCCGGCCCGACCGGCGGTCTGTCGAACGGGAATCCGCGTTTTCGAGGCTCAGCGCACCGATTCGCACGGAACGACGAAGAACCAGTCCTTGGGCTCGTGCTCCAGCCGCGCTTCCGATGCGCCCGCGGCGCATTCCGCACGTGCGCGCGCCAGGCTCTCGTCCCACGGAATGCCCGTCAGCACGGTCTTCGTCTCGCGGAACTGGGCGAAGATGCTGACCACCACGAGGAACCCGATCAAGTAGCGGCTACCGCCCACCACCAGGCGTTGCCAGGTCTTCGACGGTGTCGCGTCGAGGCCCACGAAGATCGCGGTGAACAGGAACAGGCACGGCGCGATGCTGTAGCGCTGGCCGGCCATCACGACGTCCGGCGCCTGCACCTGCAGGACCTGCGTCCAGTTCAGCACCAGGCACGCGACGATGACCACCACGCTGTAGGCGCCGGCGACCAGCGAGAGCGCCCGTGCGGGCCGGTCGCCGAACCACAGGCCCGCCGCGATCGGCACGGCGGCGGCCAGCAGCGCGGCGACGATCACCAGGTTGCCGTCCGACGGGTAGAACTGGCTGACCCGCTCCGATCCGGTGAACGCGACCACCGGCACCCGCAACAGGCTCGCCAGCAGCACCTGCACCGGGTCGACCTCGTCGTGCGAGTACGGCGTCCGGGAGGCGAACAGCATCGTCAGGCCCTGCACGGCCAGAGCGGCGAGGAACGCGATCGGCACCTCCCTGCGCGGCTGGAAGAGCCGTACGAGCGCGATCGGCGCCAGGACGAACACCAGCGGGCTGGACAGGGCGGCGAGGACCACGAACAACGCGACCGGCACGCGCGGGCCGTTGCGCCACAGCAACGCCCAGAAGGCGCCGAAGAGCAGGAACCAGTGCAGGTTCGTCATGTTGTTCAACGTCTCGGAGTTGCCCGCGGGCAACACGATGACCAGGGACGACAGCGCGAACCGCATCGGCGTCGACCTGAGGTAAGCCTTGGAGGCCGAGAACGTGATCAACGCGACCAGCGCCCGCAGCACCGCGGCGCACACCGCGAAGCCCGCGGCCGTCCACTCGAGCGGCAGCAGCGCGACCAGCTCGGCGACCAGGCGGGGCAGCGCGTGCAGGTAGCCGCCGTAGGGGTCGACCAGGTTCTGCAACGCCGGCGAGCGCACCGCGTCGACCACGAACCGGGCGCCGTCCTCGGCCCACAGGTGGTCGAGCCGGGACCAGCCGGCCGGGATGAGCAGCAGGAACGCCACCGACGCGACGAACGCGGACAGCAGGCCGAGCCACGCGAGTTCGTGCCTCGGTTCGTCCGGCAGCGGCACCACGCTGTCCGCCAGCTCACCGGGTCGTTGCGTCGTGACTGCCACCAGACGATCCCCCATGTCCGATCAACCCCGGGGGAGAACGTATCCGGTCAGCGCCGGAGGAGATCCGGCAGGCGCTCGTACCCGGCCCACTGGGCGGCGGACACCGGGGTGATCGTGGACGAGTTCAGCTTCGCGATCTCGGCGGACCCGACCACCCACAGCTTGCCGTCGAGCAGCAGCCCGATCTGGCCCGCCGGGTTGGTCACCGCGGGGGCGCCGGCCGGGACGGTGAACGCGAGCTTCAGCGCGTCGACGCCCTGAGGCCGGGTGCCGAGCACGCCGCGCGCGAACTTCTCGGCCACCGATCGGCGCTCGAACCGCATCACGTTCCCGCCCACGACGACGTCGAGCGTGCGTTCCGGCGAAGGCACCGCGAAACCGTTCAGCGCCCTCACCTCGGTCGAGGTGACGCAGCCCTTGAGCCCGACCGCGTCGAGGCCGAAGTGGGAGATGTTCGTCGGTCCGGCCGGACCCTCGACCGTGCCGCGCAGCACGTCCAGCCCCACCCGTGCGCACGGGTCCTTGGCGTCCACCGGAGCGTGGCCCTCCGGCGTGCGCACCAGACCGGGGCCTTCCTTCCAGGCGCCGGGGATCAGCACGGCCTCGAACGGGTGGCGGGTGAAGTCCCTGTTCCAGAACGTGATGGTGGTGCCCTCGTCGGTCTCGTGGGCGATGGCGAACGACGACGCCGCCTCGATCCACATCCAGTCCGCGCTGAACGCCTCGACCACCGAGCGGGTGCGCGGGCCGTTGTTCGACGTGACCGCCTTGAACCCCTGCGTGCCGAGCGCCTCGACGCCCTTGGTGAACGTCGGGTCCTTCGAACGCAGCACGTACTGGCCGGCGCCGTTCTGGTGCGAGGCGAGGCCGGTGGTGTCGGTGAACATCAGGTACACCCAGCCGTCGACGTAGATCGCCGACTGCTGGCCCGCGCCGTAGGTGTTCTCGCGGATGTTGTCGCCGGCGGGGGCGACGATCGACTGGCCGCCCGCCTCGCGCGTCCAGGTGATGCCGTCCCTGCTGGACGCGACGCCGACCGAGCTGCCGTTCGCGTGGTTGTCCCGCGCCGCGCCCGTGTAATACATGTAGTAGATGCTGCCGACCTTGATCAGCGACGGGTCGCAGGTGTGCATCGCGTCGAAGCTGCCGCCACTGCCGGAGAAGACCGGGACCGCCGTCGAGAACGGGCCGCCTGCGGTCGGGCCCTCGCTGTAGAGGATGTCGTCGCCGCCGGGCGGTGCCGCGCTCAGCTGGCTGCACCACCACGCGCGCACCTTGCCGTTGTCGACCATCACGGCGGGCGCGTAGTTGTACGGCGCGTCCCCGGCCCCCGCGATGACCGTGCCGCCGCTCTGGCGGCCGTTCTCGACGCTGAGCTTGATCTTGTCCCTGGGAGGCGCCGCCGGGGGTGCCTTCTTCGTTGACGTGGCCTTCTGCTGGTCGAGCGGTGCTCCGACCGGGTCGCCGACCGCTGCGTTGGTGCACGCCGTGACCGCACTGACCAGCGCGAGCGCAGCGAGTGACGCGAGAGGTCGACGACTCAGGGGCACTCATCCATCATAGTGATCAAGTCCTCCGTCCGGGTGAAGTCCGGCGCCTGAGCACCCTCGGCGGCGAGAACCCGCTGACCAGGAGCACGGATCCCGCCTTCGAAGGCACCAGCGGAGGTGCACCCGTGCCGGCGAGCCCACTGCGGCCGGAAGGCGAGGGGCAGACCCAGGTTTCCGGGGCCCGCGCGCCCGGCGGGCCCGGGCTGCTGTGGTGGCGCTGAGCAGGACGAACCCCGAGGCGGCGTGAGGTCGTCGAGCTTGTCGCCGGCTCTCTGGAACCCGGCGATCGCCTCGGAGCTGGTGAGCGTGCTCCACATGCCTGTGATGGTGAGCACACCTGGGGCGTCGTGGGTCTGGAGTCTTCGCCCCGGCGTCCTGGAGTGGGTGCCCGGCTGTGTCAGCTGGCCGGTGGGTGTTCGCGGACCGCGCAGCGGCGGCGGAACCAGGCGAGGAACCTCGCCGGGTCGCCGTGCTGACGGATCGCGGACACCGCGCCGGTCAGCGGGAACATGGCGGCGTGCGTGCGGGCCCGTTCGTACAGCTCCGGCCTGACCCGCTCGACCAGGGGCCAGCCGTAGCTCGCGAACGCGGCCGCGTCGAGGGCGGGATCGCCAGCGCAGGCGAAGTCCCAGTCGATGATCCCGCTGACCTTTCCCTTGTGCCAGCGCAGGTTCACCGGTGCCAGGTCGCCGTGCACGAAGCCTCGTGCCGGTGGCAGGTCCGCGAAGCGTCGCAGGACTTCCGCGGCCTGGGCGCGTTCGTCGGCGTCGAGCAGCGGGAACACCAGCTCCGTGATCGTCTCCGCAGCGTGCCGGCCGCCCGCGTGGTGCAGCGGTTCGTCGAGCAGGGCACCGAGGTCTTCGTCCGGTTGGACCGCCGCGAGTGCGTCGAGCACCTCGCGGACCGCGTCGTCGCTCACGGTCCGCGCCCGCTTGCCGGGCAGGTACGAGATGACGACGTGGGCCTGGCCCAGCGGCAGGTCCAGCCGGTCCTCGACGACCTCCGGCACGGCGAACGGCAGGCCGAGCCGCGAGATCCGCCTGAGCGCCTGCGCGCGGCGCCGTGCGTCGGGCAGGTCCTGGCGGGGGAACCGCGCGACCCACTTCCCCCGCACCACAACGGCATCGTTGAACGTGCCGCGCTCGAGCTTCGCGCCCGGCGTCGACAGCAGCTCCTCGACGGTCATCAGCTGCCCAGGTAGCGGACGACGGCCATCACCCGGCGGCTCAGGCCGGACGAGCCGGAGAGGCCGAGCTTGTCGAAGATCGCGTTGATGTGCTTCTCCGCGGCGCTCTGCGAGATGTGCAGCTGCGTGGAGATGCGCGCGTTGGTGAGGCCTTGGGCCATCAGCTCGAGGACCTCCTTCTCCCTCGCCGTCAGCGTTTCCAACGGGTCGACGTGCGTCGTCCTGGTCAGCAGCCTGCGCACGACCTCCGGGTCGAACGCCGCGCCGCCCGCCGCGACCCTGTCCAGTGCCTCCAGGAACTCGTCGACCTGCGCCACCCGGTCCTTGAGCAGGTAGCCGACCTTGCCGCCGGTGCTGGTCATGAGCTCGGTGGCGTAGCGGTTCTCGACGTACTGCGAGAGCACGAGCACGCTGACCTCCGGCCACCGCTCCCGGATCTCCAGTGCGGCACGCATTCCGTCGTCCTTGTGGTCCGGTGGCATCCGGACGTCCGTCACCACGATGTCCGGCCGGTGTTCCTCGGTGGCCTTCAGCAACTCCGGCGCGGTGCCGACGGCGGCCACGACGTCGTGGCCCTCCTCGGCGAGCAAGCGGATCAGGCCCTCGCGCAGCAGCGTCGAGTCCTCGGCCAGGATCACTCGCACGGCACCCTCGCGTAGATCGTGGTGGGACCGCCGGGCGGACTGGTCACCTCGAAGTCCCCGTCCACCGCCTTGACCCTTCTCGCCAGCCCGGACAGCCCGGTGCCGGTCGGGTCGGCACCACCGATGCCGTCGTCCCGCACCAGGACCGCGATGCCGCCCTCGCCGTCCGGCCGCACGTGGATCTCGACCAGCGACGGGTCCGCGTGCTTGGCCGCGTTGTTCACGGCCTCGGACGTGACGAAGTAGATCACCGTCTCCAGCGCGGTGCCGGGCGACGACCCGAGCCTGTTGCTGATCTCGACGCGCACGCTGGACCGTTCCGCCAGCACCTCGAGCGCCGCGTCCAGCCCCGCGTCGTCCAGCACGGCCGGGTAGACGCGCGTCGCGACCTCGCGCAACTCGTCGATGGCCTCGCCCGCCGTGTCGTGCGCCTGCCGCAACAACTCCTGCAACTGCTCCTCACCCCTGGCCCGCTTCGCCCGGCCGATCAGCATGCCGAGCGCCACGAGCCGCTGCTGGACGCCGTCGTGCAGGTCGCGCTCGATGCGCCGCCGTTCGTCGTCGATCGCCTCGATCACCTCGGCCCGCGTGCTCTTCAGCTCCGCGACCCGCTCGCGCAGCAACGTCTGCTGGCTGGTCCCGAGCATCGCGGTGGCGAGCCACCGGTCCAGCACCGCCACTCCGACCACGCCGGCCGTCGTCACGAAGATGACCAGCGCACCGGGGATCGCCACCAGCGCGAGCAGCCCGAGCGTGACCCGGTCCGCGTCCTCGACCAACGCCCAGTCGCCGTCGAACAGCCACGCCGTCACCATCGAGATCCCGATGGCGTACCAGAACGCCAGCAGGCAGATCACACCCGCGCCGAGCGCGCCGACCAGCCACCGCACCGCGAGGTAACGACGGCATCCCTGCCGCGTCAGCGGGTTCGTGTGCACGGCCCGGTCGAACCGCGTGATCCTGCCGAGCTCGTACTCGGTCAGCCCGACCACGCCCACACCAGCGGCCGCCGCGGCGAGGCCGGCGACTCCCGTCAGCGAACCGATCGTGAGACCCACCAGCATCCGGAACCAGCCACGCACCAGCGAACCCGCGCCGAGCCGCTCCACCTGATGCACGTTCGCCACCGTACTGACCCGTCCGGCACCCGGCATTGCGGTTTACCGCACTATCGCCCTGCGGTTTGCCCCACGATTCCCGACGGACAACCTCATGGTCCCGCCCCCTGCCCATTCCTAACGTTGACCCCGAACGATTTCACCACCACCTGAGGGGAAAACCGATGCTGGCTGACTGGGCCGTCTCGCTGATGGAATCACTGGGAGGCGTGGGCGCGGCCGTGGTCGTGGGCCTGGACAACCTGTTCCCGCCCATCCCGAGCGAGCTGGTGCTACCCCTGGCCGGCTTCTCCGCGAGCAAGGGCGTGTTCAGCCTGCCAGCGGCCCTGTTCTGGACCACCGTGGGCTCGGTGGCGGGAGCCGTGATCGTCTACTTCGCGGGAATGCTCCTGGGCCGCAACAGAACCCGCGCCCTGGTGGCCCGAATCCCGCTGGTCCGCGTGACCGACTTCGACAAGACCGAAGCCTGGTTCACCCGCCACGGAACGAAAGCCGTCTTCTTCGGCCGGATGGTGCCGCTGTTCCGCAGTTTCATCTCCCTGCCCGCGGGAGTGGAAGGCATGAACTTCCCGAAGTTCCTCGTGCTCACCACACTGGGCAGCCTGATCTGGAACACCATCTTCGTGGGCGCGGGCTACCTGCTGGGTGAGAACTGGCACCGGGTGGAGTCCTACGCCGGCGTCTTCCAGAAACTGGTTCTGCTCGCCGTGGCCGCGGTCGTCGTGTGGTTCGTCGTCACGCGCCTGCGCCAGCGCTCGAAGGGCGACCCGGAGGCGACGCAGGTGTTACCGCGCGTCAAGCGATGACGTTGCCGCACAACGCAATCTGTCCGAGCGGCATCGTCGCGAGCGGACGGTCGACCGGATGCCGGCGATGTCGTCGAACGACACCGGGGACCACAGCCCGGACATCCCGGCATCAATGGCCATCGCGCCGGCGACTTCCATCGGTTGTGTCCCTTGCTGCCCCATGCCGTTGACCTCGCCGAGCCGGCCACCATCGGTTGCCCGCGAAGCCTGGCGCAGGACGTCGCCGTTGTGAGATGAGGACAAGGGCACCAGACACGAAGGTGCCCCAGGCCGGGAATGGCCTGGGGCACCTGAGGGTCGAGCTGGATCAGACGTCGTAGCGGTCCGCGTTCATGACCTTGTTCCACGCGACGACGAAGTCCTGCACGAACTTCGAGGAGGCGTCGTCACTCGCGTAGACCTCGGCGACGGCGCGCAGTTCGGAGTTCGAGCCGAACACCAGGTCGTTGCGGGTGGCGGTCCAGCGAACGGCACCGGTGGCGCGGTCGCGGCCCTCGAAGTTCTCCTCGTCCTCGGTGACCGACTTCCACTCCGTCTCCATGTCGAGCAGGTTGACGAAGAAGTCGTTGGTCAGCGTCTCCGGCTTGGCCGTGAGCACGCCCGCCTGTGAACCGCCGTGGTTGGCGCCCAGCACGCGCAGGCCGCCGATCAGCACGGTCAGCTCGGGCGCCGAGACGCCGAGCAGGTTCGCCTTGTCGATCAGCAGGTACTCCGACGGCAACGGGGTGGCCTTGCCGCCGTAGTTGCGGAAGCCGTCGACCTTCGGCTCCAGGACGGCGAACGACTCGGCGTCGGTCTGCTCCTGGGTCGCGTCCACGCGGCCCGCGAGGAACGGCACCTCGACGTCGTGGCCGGCTGCCTTGGCGGCCTGCTCGATCGCCGCGGCACCGCCGAGGACGATCAGGTCGGCCAGCGAGACCTTCTTGCCTCCGGTCGCGGAGCTGTTGAACGCCTCCTGCACGCCTTCCAGCGTGCGCAGCACCTGGGCGAGCTGCTCGGGCTCGTTGACCTCCCAGCCGCGCTGCGGCTCGAGGCGGATGCGGGCACCGTTGGCGCCGCCGCGCTTGTCGCTCTGGCGGAACGACGAGGCCGAGGCCCACGCCGTCTTGACCAGCTGCGAGACCGAGAGCCCGGTCTCCAGGATCTTCGCCTTCAGCGACGCGACGTCGTCGGCGGAGATCAGCTCGTAGTCGCGCACGGGCAGGCGGTCCTGCCAGATCAGCTCCTCCTGCGGCACCTGCGGGCCGAGGTAGCGCTGGATCGGGCCCATGTCGCGGTGGGTCAGCTTGAACCAGGCGCGGGAGAAGGCCTCGGCGAACGCCTCGTGGCTCTCCGCGAACTTGCGCGAGATCGGCTCGTAGATCGGGTCGAAGCGCAGCGCGAGGTCCGTGGTCAGCATCATCGGCGTGCGGTTGAGCGTGCCGTCCTCGGGGTCCGGCACGGTGTTGGCGCCCGCGCCGTCCTTCGGCTTCCACTGGTGCGCGCCGGCGGGCGACTTGGTGAGCTCCCACTCGAAGGCGAAGAGGTTCTTGAAGAACAGGTTCGTCCACTTGGTGGGCTGCTGCGTCCAGGTCACCTCCAGGCCGGAGGTGATGGTGTCGCGGCCCTTGCCGGTGCCGTGCGTGCTGATCCAGCCGAAGCCCTGCGAGTCCATCAGGGAGCCTTCGGGCTCGGCACCGACCAGCGACGGGTCGCCGGCGCCGTGCGCCTTGCCGAAGGTGTGGCCGCCGGCGATGAGCGCGACGGTCTCCTCGTCGTTCATGCCCATGCGGCCGAACGTCTCGCGGATGTCGCGGGCGGAGGCCAGCGGGTCCGGGTTGCCGTTGGGGCCCTCGGGGTTGACGTAGATCAGACCCATCTGGACGGCCGCGAGCGGGGACTCGAGGTCGCGCTCACCGCTGTAGCGCGTGTCGCCGCCGAGCCACTCGGTCTCCGGGCCCCAGTAGACGTCCTCGTCCGGCTCCCACACGTCGTTGCGGCCGCCGGCGAAACCGAAGGTCTCGAAGCCCATGGTCTCCAGCGCGCGGTTGCCCGTGAAGATCATGAGGTCGGCCCAGGAGACCTTCTTGCCCCACTTCTTCTTGACCGGCCACAGCAGACGGCGGGCCTTGTCCAGGTTGCCGTTGTCCGGCCAGCTGTTGAGCGGAGCGAAGCGCTGCATGCCCGCGCCGGCCCCACCGCGGCCGTCGTGGGTGCGGTAGGTGCCCGCGCTGTGCCACGCCATGCGGATCATGAACGGGCCGTAGTGCCCGAAGTCCGCCGGCCACCAGTCCTTCGACTCGGTCAGCACGGCGTCGACGTCGCGCGCCAGCTCGTCGAGGTCGACGGTCAGGAACTCCTTGCCGTAGTCGAGCTCACCGCCGAACGGGTCTGCCTGGACGGGGTGCTTGCGGAGGATCCGGAGGTTGAGCTGCTTGGGCCACCAGTCCCGGTTGCCGCCGCCCTCGCTGGGGTGGTTGCGCCGGCCGTGCGCGACCGGGCAGCCGCCGGCCTCCTCCTCGTTCAGGTCGCTCAGCTTGGCGTCAGTGCTGTCGGACACAGGCATCCTTCCGGGTGTTCAGGAACTTTTCGCGGCGGTCGTGCACTCGGGGCACGAGCCCCAGTAGATGACCTCGGCCTCGTCGATGACGAAGCCGTGGTCGTCGGATGCGTCCAGGCATGGCGCGTGGCCGACTGCGCAGTCGACGTCGGCGATGGCACCGCAGGATCTGCAGACGACGTGGTGGTGGTTGTCCCCGACGCGCGCCTCGTAACGGGCGACCGAACCCTGGGGCTCGATCTTGCGCAGCAGTCCGGCTCCGGTCAGCGCTCGGAGCACGTCGTACACGGCCTGATGGGAGACCGCGCCGAGGTTCTGACGCACGACGCCGATGATCGAGTCCGTGTCGGCGTGCGGGTGGGAGTGCACTGCGGACAGCACTGCTATCCGCGGGGCCGTCACCCGAAGCGACGCTCCACGCAGCAGGCGCTCGAAATCGGAAGCCGTGGGCACGAACCCACCCTGCCGCCTTTTCTGGATTGAGTCAAGTTAATGAATGATGCAATTCACCCGAAGCGGTCATCGCCGCAGGGTGGACATGGCTTCGGCCAGCCGCCGGACGCCCTCGGCGAGCACGTGCTCAGGTGCTCCGCCATAGGTCAAACGGAGAAAACCGCCCGGTGGTTCAGCGGCGAACCACGCCCGGCCGGGGAACACCACGACGTCACGCGCGGCGGCGGCCGTCGTGAGCTCCAGGTCGTCGACGTCGTCGGGGAGCTGTGCCCACAGGTGCAGCCCGCCGGACGACCTGGCGATCTCGAGCTCGGGCAGGTGCTCGCCGAGCGCGCGTCTCAGAGCGTCACGCCTGGACCTCAAGGACTGCTGGAGCGTGCGGAGGTGCCGTCGCCAGACAGGGGACGTCACGAAGTCGATCGCTGCCTCCTGCAAGGGCCCCGCGACGTACAGGTCCTGCCGCGACCGGGTGTTCTTCAGCCGGGTGCCCGCCGGGCCGCGGGCGCCGATCGCGGCGACGCGCAGGCCGGGCGCGGCGACCTTGGTGAGCGAGCGGACGTAGACGACGTGGCCGTCGGTGTCCTGCGAGACCAGCGTCGGCGGCGCGGTGCCGTCGATGGTGAAGCCGCGCGCCCAGTCGTCCTCGACCAGGAACGCGCCCACGCCGCGGACGATCCGCATGACCTCGGCACGCCGCTCGTCGGACAGCACGGCGCCGTGCGGGTTCGCGTGCAGCGGCTGGCAGTAGAAGACCTTCGCACCGGTGCGTTCGAACGCTGCCTGGAGCAGGTCCGGCCGCACACCGTCCTGGTCCGCCGGCACCGGAACGACCTTGAGCCCGGCATCGCGCGCCGCCGCGATCGCACCGAGGTAGGTGGGGGACTCGACCAGCACGGCGTCGCCACGCTCACCAAGCCCGCGGAAGACCGTCGCGAGTGCTTCCTGGGCGCCCGCGCACACCGTGATGTCGCCGGCCCTGAGTTCGCCGCCGGCCTCCTTCGCGAACCACGCGCGCAGCTCCTCCTTGCCCTCCACCGGGACGCGTCCCCACGAGGCGGGACGGCGTGCGGCGCGGCTGAGCGCGGCGCCGAGCGCGTCGGTCGGCTGCAGGTCGGGATCGAGGTAGCCGCTGGTCAGCGGGATGGCCTCGGGTTTCGGCACCGCGACGAGGTTCGCCACCAGGTCCTCACCGGGCCTGCCCTCGCCGAGTGCGACGGCCTGCCACGACAGGTCGTGGCTCGCGGCCGCCGTCCGCGGGGCGACGAAGCTGCCGCGGCCGGGACGCACCTCGACCAGCCCTTCGGCGGCCACGCGCTGGATCGCCTGCTGGACCGTCGCAGGCGATGCCCGGTGCCGTGCCATCAGCTCGCGCACCGAGGGCATGCGGTCGCCGGGACGACCGGACAGTGCCGCTGCTCTCAGGTGCTCGATAACGCGGACAGCTGCGTTATCCTCATTCATGAGAGCCAAGAGTAACGTTATCGTGCCAGCGGGGGTAACACTCGGCGCGCTCGGCGTCCTGGGTTTCAGCTTCTCCCTGCCAGCGACCCGCCTGGCAGTGGCGGGACTGGACGCCTGGTTCGTCGCGTTCGGCCGCGCCTTCGTCGCCGGGCTCCTGGCGATCGCCTACCTCGCGTTATCGCGAGCGCCCCTGCCCTCGGTAACGCAGGTCCGCCGCCTGCTCATCGTCGCCCTCGGCATCGTGGTCGGTTTCCCGCTCCTCACGTCCCTGGCCCTCACCACGCAGACCTCGGCCCACGGCGCCGTCGTGATCGCGGTGCTGCCCATGTCCACGGCGATCTGGGCGGTCCTGCGCGCCTCCGAGCGCCCACCCCTCAGGTTCTGGCTCGCCAGCGGCGCCGGTCTGCTCGCGGTGCTGGCGTTCGTGGCCACCGGCGGCGGCTTCTCCGGCTCGCTGAGCCTGGCCGACGGTTACCTGCTGGTCGCCGTGGTGCTGTGCGGCCTGGGCTACGCCGAGGGAGGCGCGCTCTCCCGCGAACTGGGCGGCGCCAGGACCGTCTGCTGGGCGCTGGTCGTCTCGCTCCCGGTGACCATCCCGATCTCCTTGTACACAGCCGACTTCTCGCGTGACGACAGCGTCGTGTGGCTCAGTTTCGCTTATGTGTCACTGATTTCGATGTTCCTGGGCTTCTTCGCCTGGTACGCGGGCCTGGCCGCGGGCGGTGTGGCCAAGATCGGCCAGATCCAGCTGGCCCAACCGGTGCTGACGCTCATGTGGTCGGCGCTCGTCCTGGGCGAACCGGTCGGCTGGCCGGCCCTCGCCACCGCGGCCGTCGTCCTCGTCTGCGTCGTGCTGACCCAACGAAGCCGTGTCCCGTCAACGACGACCATGACCGCTCAGCCGGTGCGCTGACCGTCCGGAATTGTCAGACCCTCCTGCCATGCTCGGGCCATGCCGATCGAAGTCGCGAGCAAGCGTCGCAAGGTGAAGCGCCCGGACGCGGTGGTCATCGACGTGACCTCCCGCGGCCCTGAGCCGTGGGTGCGCTTCAGCCCCTTCTTCCCGCACGGCCAGATCCCGGTGCCGTTGTCGCCCGGCGTGACGAGCGAGTCCGTCGAAGGGCTGTGGCAGGCGCTGAAGGTCTTCGAGGGCGCCGACGTCGACCCGTCGAAGCTCGCGGTGACGTCGATGAAGGGCCTGAAGCGCACGGTCCGCCGCTTCGGGCCGGTCCGCGGGCACCGCGCGGGGCTTGCGGGCGAGGAGTTGCTGGACTACCGCAAGGCCCGGCAGGAGATCTACTCACCGGCGTACCACTGGGTGCTGGAGCACCGCCTGCGGGCCGAGGTCGAGCGCTTGCGCGAGCTGGCGGAGTCGGCCGACGTCGTGCTGCTCGACTACACGACCAACGGCGACGTCGAGGACCTGAGCACTCCGCTGTCCCACGCCGCACTGGTCGTCGGGCATCTGGGGAGGCTCACCGCGCCCGCGTCCTGAAAGCCGGATTTATACTTTCCGCCTTCGGCTTTGGGGGTCGGCAGTGGCGACATCGAACAAGCAGCTCTTCAAGATCGTGGACGGGCTCGCCGAGGCGCAGCGGTCGTCCGGTCAGCAGTACGACACGTTGCGCGTGCGCGGCAAGGTGTTCGGCTACTACTGGCCGCGCACGCAGACGGTCGGGCTGAAGCAGACGCTGTCCGAGCAGCAGGCGCTCGTGGCCGAGCGGCCCGAGGTGTTCGAGCCGCAGTTCACGTCCGGCGGCTTCGGCTGGGTCGTGGTGTACCTCGAAGGCATCGAGGCCGACGAGATGAAGGAGCTGGTGTTCGAGGCCTGGCGGCTGTCCGCGCCGGAGGAGCTCGTCGCCCAGGTGCCGGACCTCGCGCGATGACCAGGGTCAAGTTCGAGCTGCCCGCGGACGACCTGGGCCGCGCGACGGCCTTCTACCGCGCCGTCTTCGGGTGGTCGGCGCAGCGGCTGCCGTTCGACTACGTGCTCGTCGACACCGACGGGGAGCCGGTCGACGTGGCCGACGCCGACGGCGGGATCTCGCCCCGGACCGAGTTCGTGCAGGGGCCGGTGCTGATCATCGACGTGCCGTCCGTCGACGCCGTGGCGAGCAAGGTCGTGGAGGCGGGCGGCGCGGTGCTCAACGCCAAGGAACGCGTGGGCGACTACGGGTTCTCGCAGTACGTCAAGGACAGCGAGGGCACCGTGCTCTGCCTCTGGGAGTCGGTCCAGGGCTGACGGCGCACGCTGCTCGCGGAGCAGCTCGACCTCCACCGGGATCGAGGTTGCAGCTTCTCGGTCACGAACGTGGTGATCATAGGTGGCGGCAGACCGGCGAGTTGCTCGGCCATGTCGACGTCCTGGTCGACAACGGTGCGGCGTTCCTGGCGGAGTCCCAGGTGGACGATGCCGCGCACGGCGCGTTCCACGCGGCCAAGGCGGGGCAGGGGCGCTATGCGGAGATCATGTCGCAACGCTGCGTCCCGAAGGCATCCGCATGATCGCGTTGTACCCGCCGGACTTCGACAAGAGCACTTCGAACCGATGCCGCGCCAACACCCGCTCTAGCGGAACAGGATGCGCGTGATCTCGGTGTCGGTCGCGCGGCCCTCGTCGTAGGCGCCCTCGCCCTTGAGGTTGTTCATGATCGCGAGCGTGTACCGCTCGTCCTTCCCGACGAACCCGACCGAGTTCATCACCCAGCCGCCCTCCTCCTCCGACCAGCCGTTCTTGGCGCCGGAGTCGGGGCCCCAGACGCCCCACTGCTGCACGGGCCCGACCTCGCGCATCTGCCCGAGGATGTACGCGCGGTCGTCCGCGGGCACGGAGTCGAGGACGTAGTTCATCAGGCGGTCGAGGTCGTTGGCCGTGCACTTCTCGAAGCCCCAGTAGGGGAACGCGGTCGAATAACCCTTTTGTGGCAACAAATCGGTCATTCCGTACTTGCCGAACGCCGCGTTGAACGTCGCGCCCGTGTAGCGCTTCCACAGCGTGTCGGCCGCGTCGTCGTCGGACGTGTGCAGCATCGCGCTCATCAGGCGGCGGTCCTCGGCACTGAGCCTGATCTTGCTGGCGCGGTGGCGCTCCAGCAGGTTCACGACCATCGCGAGCTTGATCGTCGACGCGGTCCACGTCATGTCGCCGGCGTGGTCGTTGCGCCAGGTCGCGCCGGACTTGCGGTCGCGCAGCACGAAACCCGTGGTTCCCGGCCTGGTCTCGGCGTAGTCCTGGGCGGCCTTGATCCGCTTCTGGAAGTCGCACTCGAACCCGCTGTCGGGCAGCGGGCAGACCTCGGGCGTCGCGACGAGAGGTGCTGCCGCGGGGGTGTGCGACGGGGGCGGCGTGCGTGCGACGGCGGGAGGTTCCGCCGTCACCGCGTGGCCGCACGCCGTGAGGGCGAGCGCGCACGCAACAAGGATCGGACGGAGCATGCGCCGCACGCTAATGGGTCCGATCGGAGGTAGTCGACCGCCATACGGACGCGTTGATCACGAAAAGGTTAAGTCAAAGATGTTTGACACGGTGTCTGATTCGCTTTACCTTGGTGATGTCAGGTTTCTTTGACATCAGGAGCGGGACATGGCGTTCGAGGAGAAGCGGGCGTGGGCCTTGGCGATCATCGCCATAGCTGGTTATGCCGTGTATGTCGTGCTCGTCCTGAACGGGATGGCGGGACGTCCGCTGGCCGAGGCGCCGTACGTCGGCGCGTTGCTGTGGACGATCCTGGGCGGGATCGTCGCCGGCATCGTGTCCGGGATCTGGCTCGGCATCGCCGCCCGCGACGACGGGCTGCAGGCGGACGAACGGGACCAGGAGATCGGCCGGTTCGGTGACCACATCGGCCAGTCGTTCATCGCCATCGGTGGCGTGTCCGCGATGGCGCTCGCGATGCTCGAGGCGCCGTACTTCTGGATCGCCAACGTGCTCTACCTGTGCTTCGTGCTGTCCGCGGTGCTCGGTTCCCTGGCGAAGATCGCGTTCTACCGGCAGGGGATGCCGTGAAGCCGACCAAAGTCACGAACTCCATCCGTGCGTTGCGTTTCGCGCACGGCGAGATGAAGCAGGCCGATCTCGCCGCGGCCATCGGCGTGACGCGGCAGACGTTGATCGCCGTCGAGCAGGGCAAGTACTCGCCCTCGCTGGAGGTGGCCTTCAAGATCGCCCGCGTGTTCGGGGTGTCGCTCGAGGAAGTGTTCCAGTACCCGGAGGAGGAAGAGCTGTGAAGGCTGTAGTGCAACGAAGATACGGATCGGCGGTGCCCGGTGACCTCGATGTGCCTGTGCCTGGGCAGGGTGAGGTTCTGCTGGAGGTGCGGGCGGCGGGCGTCGACATGGGTGTCTGGCACCTGCTCACCGGCAAGCCGTACCTCCTGCGGTTCCTCGGGTTCGGGCTTCGCGGGCCGAAGTCGCCGGTGCCGGGACGGGACGTCGCCGGTGTGGTGAAGGAGATCGGGCCCGGTGTCACCGGGTTCGCGGTCGGCGACGAGGTGTTCGGCACGTGCGACGGGTCGTTCGCCGAGTACGCGGTCGCGCCGGTCTCACGGCTGGCGCGCAAGCCGGACGGTATCTCGTTCACGGAGGCGGCCGCGCTGCCGATCTCGGGAGGGACGGCGCTGCAGGGGTTGCGCGGAATCCGGCCGGGACAACGGGTTCTGGTCCTCGGCGCGGGCGGTGGCGTCGGGTCGTTCGGGGTCCAGATCGCGAAAGCGCTGGGCGCACATGTGACCGGTGTGTGCAGCACGCGCAAGGTCGAGCTGGTGCGGTCCCTGGGCGCCGACGAGGTCTTCGACTACACCGTCGAAGACTTCTCCGGCACGTACGACCTGATCCTGGACTGCGGCGGCGCCAGGCCGTTGTCCCGGCTGCGTGGAGCCACGAACGAGCGCGGCAGGATCGTGCTGGTCGGTGCAGAGACCGGCGGTTCGATCACGGGCGGTTTCCACAAGTCGCTGGGCTCACTCCTGCTGAACCCGTTCTCGTCCAGGAAGTTCGTCCCGCTGATGTCCACCGAGCGCGCTGACGTCTTCGACGAGCTGCGCGTGCTGGTTGAGGCGGGCTCGCTGAAAGCCGCCGTGGGCAAGGTCTTCCCGCTGTCCGAAGCGCTCGACGCGGTGGACCACGTCTACTCGCGGCGGTCCGCCGGTAAGACGGTCGTCACGATCTGACCACCGATCACCACGGTCGTCACGTGGTGCAACGCCGTGATGTCCCGCACGGGATCTCCTTGCACGGCGATGACGTCCGCGTCCCAGCCGGGTCTCAGCAGCCCTTTGCGCAGGCCCAGCGCCTTCGCCGCCTGACTGGTGGCACCGGCCAGCACGGCCGCGTTCGGAACGCCCGCCTCGATCATGTGACCGAGGGCGTGGGCGGTGATGCCGTGCGGCTTGCCCGCCCCGATCCCGCCGTCGGTGCCGGACACCGCCTTGACGCCGTGGTCGTGCATGAGGCCCACGATGTTCAGCTTCGCGGCGATGCTCATCCCGGCGCGTTCGAACGCCGCCATGACGTGTGGCGGCGGATCCTGCGTGTTGCCGAGGGTGTGGCAGACGGCGATGCCGGCCTCGGCGAGCGCGTCCATCAGTTCCACCGGCATCTGCATGCCTCGATTCGTGAGGCACGTGCAGTGCTCGATGCCGTCCACGCCCGCGGCCACGGCTCGTTGTACCGCGGCCAGGCTGTGCGCGTGGGCGGTCACCGGCAGTCCGTGGGCGTGGGATTCCTCCACGACCACACGGAGTTCGTGCTCGGTGAACTGGCAGTCGCCGACGGCGGTGCCGGGCGTCGCGAACCCGCCGCTGGCCATGACCTTGACGACGTCGGCGCGCCGTTCGGCACGTTCCCGCACCGCCTCGCGGAGTGCGTCGTCACCGCTGGTCTCGCCGCCCATCGACCAGCAATGGCCGCGCGGGGAGGTGATGGGCGGACCGGACGCGAGGACGCGCTGGCGGTGCCGGGATCGCTGGTCGAGCACCGACCACTGCCGGTCACCGAGATCGCGGACGGTGGTCACGCCGGCTCGCAGCTGCCGGTCGAGGCTGTCCCTGATGACCGCGTCGAGGTGTTCGGAGGTGAAGTCCGGCAGGCGGTCCAGCGCACCGTTCTCGCTGTCCGCGCACAGGTGGACGTGGGTGTCGATCAGTCCGGGCAGGACGGTGGCGGTGCCGAGGTCGACCACCTCGGCACCGGTGACGTCGGGACGCCCCTGTTCGACGGCCGTGATCTTCCCGTCCTCGACGAGGACCGTGACGGGGCCCGGAACGGACCGCTCACCGTCGAACGCACGCCCTGCCCGCAGCGCCAGCATCGGCCCAGTCTGGGCGCCACATGCTGGGAAAGCAATGGTCAGCGGGCATGCGGCAGCGTCGTGAACTCCTCGACCTGGGGCAGGTCGTGACCGAGCCGGTCCCGCTTCGCCGTCAGGTACGCGATGTTGTGCGCGTTGGGCGTCATCAGCGACGGGACACGCGCGGTCACCGAGATCCCGTGGGACTCCAGCGCCGCGATCTTGTCCGGGTTGTTGGACATCAGCCGCACGGACTGCACGCGCAGGTGCTTGAGCACGCGAGCCGCGGGGGAGTAGTCGCGGACGTCGACGGGCAGGCCGAGTGACGTGGCCGAGTCCAACGTGTCCAGTCCCTGGTCCTGCAGCACGTGGGTGCGGATCTTCGACACCAGGCCGATTCCGCGCCCCTCGTGGCCGCGCAGGTAGACGAGGATCCCGCTGCCCTCACGCACGATCGTGTTCAGCGCGGCGTCGAGTTGCTCGCCGCACTCGCAGCGCATCGCGGCGAAGATGTCGCCGGTCATGCACTCGGAGTGGATTCGCACCAGGACGTTCTCGCGCAGCTTCGTCTTGCCGTACACCAGGGCCATGTGCTCGTGGCCGTCCGCGCGGAACGCGACTGCGCGGAAGGTGCCACGGCGGGTCACCAGATCGGACTCCGCAACGTCTTCCTCGGTGAAGGCCTCTTCGAACATCTCCGGTCCCCTTGTCACCAGGCGCCTTCCGAACGTGCAGCTACGCTCGGATGGAGTCGCACCGTAACCCGACCGCACAGCGGAGGTCACCCTGTTCAGCATCACCGTTCGCGATCACGTGATGATCGCCCACAGTTTCCGCGGCGAGGTCTTCGGTCCAGCACAACGTCTCCATGGAGCAACGTTCGTGGTGGACGCAACGTTCAAACGGGCTGAGCTCGATTCGGACAACATCGTCGTCGACATCGGACTCGCCACCCAGGAGCTGAACAAGGTCCTGGCCGCTTTCAACTACCGCAACCTGGACGAAGAACCCCAGTTCGCGGGCATCAACACCTCCACGGAATGGCTCGCGAAACACATCGCGGACCAGCTCGCGGACAAGATCTCCGAGGGTGCCCTGGGTGAGGGTGCTCACGGGATCGATGCGATCGCCGTCACACTTCACGAGTCGCATGTGGCGTGGGCGGGCTACGAACGTGCACTTCGTCCTTCCGGCTGACGTCGGAGATCCGGGCAGTCCCAGCGGCGGCAACGTCTACGACCTGCGCGTGAGCGCCGGCCTGAACCGTCTGCTCGTCGCTGGTGACTGGCCGAGTCCCAGCGATGCCACCGCGTTGGAGCAAACGCTTGCGGCGATCCCGCACGGAGACGTCGTGCTCCTCGACGGCCTCGTGAGTTGCGGTCTACCCGAAATCGTCGTTCCTCACACACGAAGATTGAACATCGCTGTCCTCGTGCACCTGCCGCTCGCCGACGAGACGGGCCTCGACCCCGGCACCGCACGCGCTCTCGACGCCCGCGAAGGGCAGGTCCTGCGGGCCGCGAAGGCGGTCATCGCGACGAGCCCGACGGCCGCGCGCGACATCGAGCGCAGGCATGGGCTCGACCACGTCCACGTCGTCCTCCCAGGCACCGATCCGGCGCCGCGGGCACACGGCACGGATGGCATCCACCACCTGCTCTGCGTCGCGTCCATCACACCCCGCAAAGGCCACGACCTGCTGGTCAGGGCTCTGCGGAGGATCGAACGCGACTGGCGGCTGACGTGCGTGGGCCCGCACCGGCCGTTCCTGCGCGAACTCCCGCGAGACGACCGCGTCAGCTTCCCCGGGCCGCTCGCCGGCAAGGCTCTGAGCAGCGCGTACGCCAGTGCCGACCTCTTCGTGCTGGCCTCCCGCAACGAGACCTACGGCATGGTCGTCACCGAGGCGCTCGCGCACGGTCTGCCGGTCATCGCGAGCGCGGTCCCGGACGCCCTCGGTGACGGTGGCCTGCTCATTCCCGCCGGGGACGAATATGCATTGGAAGCTGCGCTGACGCGCTGGTTCGAAGATCAAGGTTTCCGGGCCGAGCTGCGTGCGAAGGCGCTCGCCCGGCGGGCCGTTCTGTCCACTTGGGATGAATCCACAGAGGACCTGCGGAGGGTGCTGGCTACGCTCCGGCCATGACCTTCGCCCCGGAATGGCTGGCACTGCGGGAAAACGCCGACGCACAGGCACGCTCGACGGAGCTCGTGGACGCCCTCCGCGAAACTCTGGTGAACCGAAACCCCCTGACGATCCGTGACCTGGGTTGTGGAACGGGATCGATGGGACGATGGCTCGCCGGGAGGCTCGGCGGCGTACAGCACTGGGTGCTGCACGACCGCGACCCCCGGCTGCTCGGGCTGGCCGAGGCCGGCATGAGCGCCCTCGAGAACGTCACCGCCGAGACGCGCGAGGGTGACCTGACGTCTCTGGAAGCCGCCGACATCGCAGGCGCTGACCTGGTCACTTGCTCCGCTTTGCTCGACTTGCTCACTACTGACGAGATGAACGCTCTGGCGGTTGCATGCGTAGAAGCACATGTGCCCGCTCTGTTCACGCTCTCGGTGGCCGGCCGGATCGACATCGATCCGGCCGAGCCGCTCGACGCCGCCTTCCAGGACGCGTTCAACGCTCACCAGCGTCGCGTCGTGGACGGGCGCCGTCTGCTCGGACCTGATGCTCCCGCCGCTGCCGAAGAGGCGTTCGTGGCAGCCGGCGCTTCGGTTCGGACAGCTCAGAGCCCCTGGCGGATGCACGGCGACGCCCTGCAGTCCGAGTGGCTCAAGGGCTGGGTCGACGCCGCGGTGGAGCAGGAACCCGCACTCGCCTCGGAGGCCTCCGAGTACCTGCGCCGCAGGTCAACGGCCTCCGTGGTGGTCCACCACGTCGACTTGCTGGCACTACCGGGAGCTGTGTGATGAAGAAGTTCTGGCCTTGGCTTCGCCTGGTGCTGGCGTTGGGCATCCTGGTGGCTCTGGGCGTGCGCCTGGGCACCGGGGCGTTCCTCGACGGACTGCGCGCGATCGACGCGTTCTCCGTGGCCGCCGCACTGGCGATCGGGCTCGTGACGACGGTGCTCAGCGCGGGTCGCTGGGTCCTCGTCGCGCGCCGCCTCGGCCTGCCGCTGACCTTGCGCACCGCGGTCAGCGACTACTACCGCGCCCAGCTCGTCAACGCCGTGCTGCCCGCGGGGGTGCTCGGTGACGTGCACCGGGCGGTCAACCACGGCCGTGAGTCGGGCGACGTCGGACGGGGCGTGCGCGCCGTGTTCTTCGAGCGCTTCGCCGGTCAGATCGTGCTCATCGGGATCGGGCTCGCGGTGCTGCTCACGCACCCCGCGCCCGGTCTCGACCTGGCACCGAACGACACCACGGTCGCGCTGGTCCTCGCCGGGCTGGCCGTCCTCACCGCCGTCGGCTGGAACGTCCGGCCGGTGCGCAAGGCGCTGGTCAACACCCTCGCGGACGGCATCAGGCTGCTGTCGCTGCGGACCTGGCCCGCCGTCATCGGGCTGTCGGCCGCCACGGTCGCGGGCTACGTGGCGATGTTCCTGGTGGCCGCCCGCGCCGCCGGGTCGGACGCGACGATCACCCAGCTCGCGCCGGTCGTCGTGCTGGCGCTGCTGATCATGGCGATCCCGGTGAACATCGGCGGGTTCGGCCCGCGCGAGGCGTTCCTCGCGGTGGCGTTCGGTGCCGCCGGTCTGGGCGCCGCGCAGGGCTTCACCACGGGCATCGTCTACGGCGTGCTGGCGCTCATCGCCGCACTGCCCGGCGCGGTCGTGCTGTTCCTGTCACGCCGTGCCAAGACCGAAGAGGTCGAGGTAGTGGCGGAACGACTCGGCGAGCCCCGCGAGCAGGAGCTCGCCCTTGCGCGCTGACGCGAGCGAGGGACGCCCGATGACGCCGGAGGACGTGTACGGCGCCAGACCCAGGGTGAGCATGTGCCGCCTGTCCTCCGCCAGGTGGTCGGAGGTCTCGTAGCCGGGCCGGATCAGATCGGGGTGCGCGTGCAGCAGGATCGAGGTCTCCAGCTCGCCCGCGTGCATGTCGCTGTACGCCGAGGTCTCGATGCCGGCCTTCTCCCGCGCGAACGCCCAGTCGTCCCGGCCGGGGAACAGGGCCAGGCCCTCGCCCTCCTGCACGATGTTGGACAGCACGTAGTTGCCGCCGTGGCCGTTGACCAGCACGACGTTCGTGACACCGTTGCGCCGCAAGGACTCCGCGATGTCCGTGACCATTGAGATCAACGTGCGCGCGGAGACGCTGACGGTCCCCGGCCAGTCGGCGTGCTCCTGCGAGCACGAGAACTGGATCGGCGGCAGCAGGCGGACCGGATACCTGGCCGCGATGTCCGACGCGATGGTCCACGCGATCACGGAATCGGTGGCCAGTGGCAGGTGCGGGCCGTGCTGCTCGGTGCTGCCGACCGGGAGCACGGCCACGCTCCTGCCGCGGACGTCGACCGTGGTGTCACTCGGAAACATGGGCCTGACCGTAGTCAATCCGGTGGCACAGCGCCGGAATCTCGCCGTCGGCCAGCTTCGGCATGACGTCCGGGAGTTCCTCGAACGCGCTGTGGCCCGTGATCAGCGCGTCGAACCTGTCGTCGGCCAGCAGGTCGAGCGCGACCGCCATGCGTTCGGCGTAGGTGCGGTCGGGCCGGCCGACGGTGCCGACCTGGCTGCTGCGGATCGTCAGACGGCGCGAGTGGAAGAACTCGCCCAGCGGCACGGAGATCTTCCTGTCGCCGTACCAGCTCAGCTCGATCACGCGGCCCTCCGGCGCGAGCAGGCCGAGAGCCGTGGTGAGACCGGGTTCGGTCGCACTGGCGTGGAAAACGAGGTCGCAGCCGTCGAGAGCGTCGTCCGGCAGGGCGAAGCCGACACCGAGCTTCCGGGCCACCTCCTCCCGGGCCGGATCGGCGTCCACGAGCTCGACGCGGGCACCGGGGAACGTGGCGAGCACCGCCGCGACGCTCGACCCGACCATGCCGCCGCCGACCACCGCGATCCGGTCGCCGACCAGCGGACGCGCGTCCCACACGGCGTTGACCGCGGTCTCCACCGTGCCCGCGAGCACCGCCCGAGCAGCGGGAACGGCCTCCGGCACGAGCGTGACCGACGCTTCCGGGACCAAGTAACGAGTCTGATGTGGATAGAGGCAGAACACCGTGCGCCCGCGCAGGTTCTCCGGCCCGTGTTCGACGACGCCCACGTTGAGGTACCCGTACTTGACCGGCCACGGGAAGTCACCCTCCTGGAAGGGGGCCCGCATCACCGCACGCTGGTTCTCCGGCACGCCACCGCGGAACACGAGGGTCTCCGTGCCGCGGCTGACACCCGAGAACAGCGTGCGCACCTCGACCTCACCCGGACCGGGCTCGGCCAGTGTGACCTGCCGAACTTCACCTTTTCCGGATTCGTTGAGCCAAAAGGCACTCGCCGTACGTGTCACTCACAACACCTCCGCCGCACGAAGTTCGTTAGGGGCACCTGATGATCACACTTCAGCACACCAGGACCGCACCCGTCCTGCGGGAGCCTGCCATCTGGGCGGTGCTCCAGGTCCTCGCGCTGGGCGTGGTCGGTGCCACCACCGGTCTCGGCCCGCTCGGCTGGGCCGCCGGTCTGGCCTACGGGTTCGCCACGTGGGCGTTCCTCGGCTACGGCATGCAACGACACCGCACCTCGGCTTTGGGTCCTGCTGACCGGGTCACGCTCGCTCGCGGCCTGATGGTCGGCGCGGTGACCGCCCTGGTCGCGGACCGCGCCGGGCAGGACGTCCCGGTCGCGCTGGTCGTGACGCTGGCGGCCGTCGCGCTGTCACTCGACTGGGTGGACGGCCAGGTCGCTCGCCGCACGGGCACCTCGACCGCGCTGGGCGCCCGGTTCGACATGGAGGTCGACGCGTTCCTGATCCTGGTGCTCAGCGCGTACGTGGCCGTGCACATGGGGCCGTGGGTGCTCGCGATCGGGCTCATGCGGTACGTGTTCGTGGCCGCTTCCTGGCGCTTCCGCTGGATGAACGCGCCGTTGCCGGGCAGCTACGCCCGCAAGGTCGTGGCCGCGGTCCAGGGGATCTTCCTCGTCGTGGCGGCGTCCGGCCTGCTGCCGTTCGCGGGCGTCCTCGTTGGTCTCGCGCTGGCATCGCTCGTGTGGTCGTTCGGTCGCGATGTGCTCTGGCTGTGGAACAACGCGGCCGTTTCGGTGCGAGAATCCCGCCATGCCTGAGCAGACCTCAACAGCGGCGAAGATCGGCAACATCGTCGTCTGGATCCTGCAGATCGTGCTCGCCGTGCAGTTCGTGATGAACGGCTACGCGCTGTTCACCGACTCGTTCGTCGCCAAGTTCGACGACATCGGCTTCGGTCAGTGGTTCCGCTACTTCACCGGTGTGCTGGAGATCGCCACCGCGATCGGCCTGCTCATCCCGCGCATCTGCGGCCTCGCGGCGCTGGGCCTCGCGGGCATCATGGCCGGCGCGGCGCTGACCGAGCTGACGCTGGTCACCAACGGCGGCTTCGACGACGCGATGATGCCGCTGATCTTCATGGTGTGGGCGCTGGTGATCGCGGTCTACCGCCGCGAACAGATCTTCGGCGCGCTCAAGCTCGTTCGGAAGTGACTTTCGGGAAGTAGCGGAGCACCGCGACGTCCCCGACTTTCGTGACGTCCTCCAGGTGGAATCGGCGTGCCGGTCCACCGGGGAATTCGGCGGGATTCACGAAACGCGGGGCCGTCGCCTGTCCGATCAGCATCGGTGCCACCGCCACCCGGATCTCGTCGGCCAGTCCGGCTTCGAGGAACGCGGTGTGAATGCTCGTGCCGCCTTCGACCATGAGCTTTCTCACGCCTCGCGCGCCGAGATCGTCGAGAATCTCCGAGAATTCGCTGAAGGTCTTCGTCTCGGTGAGGTGGCCGACCGTGGTCTCCGGGGTGCGCGAGTACACCAGGCTGGCCCCGCCGCAGTGCCAGAACCGCAGGTCAGGGTCCAGATTTCCACTTCTGGTGACGGTGACGCGCAACGGGTACTCCGGTTTGCCGTCCGCTGTTCGCGCCGCGCGCCGCTCGTCGCTGTAGACGAGCAGTCGCGCGTTGTCACGGCGCAACGTCTCGGCCCCCGCCAGAATCGCGTCCGACTCCGCGCGCATCCGGTCGACGTGGTCGAAGTCCTCGGCGTTCGAAAGAGGGAACCTCTCGGTGCCGCGGTCGTCGATGTGGCCGTCGAGGCTGACGGCGACGCTGAGCAGAACGTGCGGGCGGGTCACGAAGCCGATCGTAGAGCAGGTGAACCGTTCGCGGGCCTTGCCGCGTTTTACCTCATAGGGTCTGGAAAGGGGCTTCTCGGTGAAGATGTTGCTGCGACGGACGGCCACGGTGCTGGCAGGGCTGTTCGTGTTGTTCGTGCTCATCGCACCGAGCGACCTCGAGAAGTTCTCCTTCGAGGCGTTCCTGCGGGTGCCGCTCGAAGGCCTCGTCGGCGTGCTCGTGCTGGTGCTGCTGCCGGACCGGTTCCGCAAGCCCGCAGCCATCGCGGGAGGTGTCGCGCTGGGTCTGTTCACGGTCGTGAAGATCATGGACATCGGCTTCGACATGGTGCTGTACCGGCCGTTCGACCTCGTGCTGGACTGGCCGCTGCTGGTGCCCGCCATCGACTTCGTGGACGTGACGTTCGGCCGCTTCGCCTCCGTTCTCGCCGTGGGGCTCGCGGTCGTGCTGGTCGCCGGGATCGTGTTCGTCGCGGCGGTGTCCGTGCAGCGCCTCGGTTCTGTCGCCGCCGGACGGCGTCCCGTCGCGATCCGGGCCGTGGCCGCGGCGGTCGTGGTGTGCGTTTCTCTTGCCGTGCCGGGGGTTCCGGTCTACTCCGACGCCGCCGCGACGGCGCTGGTCGACCACGCGCGGCGCGTCCAGGCCGGTCTGAACGACCGGGAGGTGTTCGCGGCGGAGGCCTCGGCCGACGCGTTCCGCGACCGCCCCGGACTGCTGTCCTCGTTGCAGGGCAAGGACGTCGTCTTCACGTTCGTGGAGAGCTACGGCAAGTCGGCGCTGGACATGCCGGACGTCGCCGCGAAGCTGGCCCAGGGCAACGACCGGCTGAAGGCGGCCGGGTACTCGTCCCGCTCGGCGTACCTGACGTCGCCGACCGCCGGCGGGGGCAGCTGGATGGCGCAGGCGACGTTGCTGTCCGGGCTGTGGATCGACAACCAGCAGCGGTACCGCAACCTCGTGGCCTCCGACCGGCTGACGCTGCCGCGTGCGTTCCGGGAGTCGTCGTGGCGTTCGGTCGGTGTCGTCCCCGGCATCACGCAGGCGTGGCCGGAGGGCGACTTCTTCCACTACGACAAGATCTACGCCGCCCAGGACCTCGGTTACAACGGCCCGCGGTTCGGCTATGCGACGACCCCCGACCAGTTCACCTTGGAGTCGTTCCAACGCAACGAGCGCGCGAAGGCCCACGGCCCGGTGATGGCGGCGATCCCGATGGTGTCCTCGCACGCGCCGTGGTCACCGACCCCGGACTCCGTGAACTGGGACGAACTGGGCGACGGCTCGATCTACTCGACGATGCCCGCATCGAACGACCCGCCCGAGTCGATCTTCGGCCGCGACCCTGCGGCTGTGCGCGCCGACTACGCGCATTCCATCTCGTACTCGCTGGAGTCCGTGCTCTCGTACATCGAGAAGTACGGCGACGAGAACCTGGTGATGGTGTTCCTCGGCGACCACCAGCCCGCGCAGATGGTGACCGGCGAAGGAGCCTCGCGGGACGTGCCGATCACCGTCGTCGCCAAGGACCCGGCCGTGATGGCCGAGGTCGGGGCCTGGAAGTGGGACGACGGGATCAAGCCGGGAGGGTCGGCCCCGGTGTCGCGGATGAGCGACTTCCGGGACCAGTTCCTCTCGACCTTCTCGCCGCCGAACGCCTAGCGCCTAGCTCAGCCCATCGTCTTCTGACCGTCGATCGTCTCGCGGATGATGTCCGCGTGGCCCGCGTGCTGCGAGGTCTCGGCGACGATGTGAACGAACACGCGCCGGGCCGACCACGTCTTGCCCTCGGGGAACCACGGGGCGGACGGCAGCGGGTGCGAGAGGTCCATGTCGACCGTCTCGACCAGCTTGTCGGTGTGCGCCGCGATGTCGTTGTAGCGGGCGATGATGCTCTCCAGCGTCTCGCCCGGCTCCATGCGGAAGTTCGCCTCGTGGTTCTCGTAGTCCGTCGACTCGGGGTCGGACTCCATCGCCGAGGTGCCGTGCTCGATGAACTTGACCCAGCTCTCCTCGACCGTCGCGACGTGCTTGATCAGACCGCCGATGCTGAGCGCGCTCGCGGTCGGGCTCGACGCCGCCTGCTCGTCGCTCAGGCCCTGCGCGGTGAACGTCAGGAACCAGCGGTGCTGCTTCAGGGTCTCGAGGAGGTCCGCGCGCTCGCCGGTGAGGATCTCGGTGGTGGTCATCGCTTCTGTCCTTCGCTCGTTTGTCCCGACATGAAGGACTCTAGGACCACTTGAGGTCAGCTTGTGTCCTAGACGAACGGCCGCTCAAGCCAAACTCGAGCGACATTCGAGCGATCCCGCGTTGACCTGGCGTCACCCTCCGTGAGTCAGCCGAAAGTGCCTACTCGTCGAGGTAACCGTCGCCCGGACGGTCGACGCGGCCGCCGCCCTCCTCGGTCTCCTCGATGTGCATCGCCGTCTCCTCGGGCGAGGTGACGAAGTCGCCTCCGCCTGCCTCGACCGCGACCGCGTCCGGTTCCTCGTCGACGGGCTCGCCGCCACCCTCGGGCGTCGTGAACTGCTGGTGTTCGGTCATGCCCTCGTGGTTTCCGGCGAACCGGGCGCGCAAACGTCAGCAGTGCAGGGTCGGAGCCCCGTCCGGGCCGCCGCTGCGGAGCGTGACGAGGTTCGCCCCGGTCAGCCCCAGCACGGCCTGGGCCGTCGCGCGGGTGGCGGTGGCCTTGTCGAAGCCGGACGCGTCGAACGCGATCGCGCCCTTCTCCACGCCGGCACACCCGACCTGCAGCGACTTCAGGTAGTCACGTGCCCTCACCGCCGCGATGCCGTTCACGACCTGCGCCGCGAGCCCCGTGCTGTTGGCGTTCGAGCCGCCCAGCGCGGCCGGGAACCCGCCGTCCGCCTGCTGCTTCGACCGCAGCCAGGTCAGAGCGCTGACGGTCGGCTTGCCCTGCGTGCGCAGGGCCTGCACGACGATGGCGGTGGCGTCCACGTCGCTGACGCACGGCGAGGTCTCGAACGTCACGGGGAAGCCGCCGTCCGGGCACTGGCTCGCGGCCAGGTAGGAGGCGCCCTGGGCGTCACGGCCCAGGGCGAACAGGGCGTAGGACTGGGTGAAGGCGTTCGAGAAGTCACCGAACTGCGAGCGGTCGGAGAACCGGCCGGACGGTGCCTGCAACGCCTTGAGGCCCGCAACCAGGTCGACGTCGCCGAACGCACGCGGGTTCTTGCCCTTCACCCGCGCGGCCACGGCCAGCTTGGCGTGCGCGCCGGCGTACGACTCGCCGTCCGAGCCGAGGTAGGCGCTGGAGGTCTCGGGCTTCGCGAGCCAGGCGATGGCGCGGTCCGCGTAGTCGTCGGCGGTGCGGGCCGCCGCGAAGGCGAAGATCGCGTCGATCGTCAGGCCCTGGTCCGGGTACTTCACGCCACCGAACTCGGTCTCCAGGCGCTCGCCGTCGGCCATCTGCCTCGCGAGCCACCCGGCCGCGGCGTCGACGCGATGGGCGGTGCCGGCCGAAGCGGGTACCGCAGTGGTCGCCAGGGAGGCGCCGAGCAGGGCGGCGATGATCAGTTTCTGCACGTCCCCGACCTTCTCATTCCGCACGTCGGGGCCACCGTGTTTTGCCAGACTCGTGGCATGCGTCTCGCCCTGTCCCTGCTCCTGGTGCTGGCCGCGTGCTCGGCGACGCCCGCCGACCCGGTGGCACTGCTCGACGGCTGGCGAGACGCGATCGGGAAGCAGAAGTCGGTGCGGCTCGACGTGAAGATCGACGTGGAGGGCAAGGACCCGCGCAAGCAGACCTACGCCGGTGTGGTGCACTTCAGCTGGATGGGCGGCACGCCGCAGTGGGACGTGACCGCGCACGTCGAGAACAGGTACCGCACCACCGACTACCGCTCGGTGAGCGTGCAGCACGACGACTACCTCAGCCACAGCGACCTCACCCTGCCGCCCGGCAAGGAGTTCTCCAGCATGGGGCTCAACGACGCGCCGTGGGTGGGCCCGCTCTCGGTGGAGTTGTCGCTGGCAGCGAAGGAGTACCGGCCCAGCGGAGTGTTCACCGGGATCGACCGCAAGACCGTCCGGCTCGTCGAGCACGACGGCGACCGGTACGTGTTCGCCGCGGGTGGCGTGCCGCACTCGGGCGGCTACACGAACGGCGACGTGCGGCTCGTCGTCGAGGTGGACGACGAGGACCGGGTGGTCCGGGCCGAGCGCAGCACGCCGTCCGTCGACGGGCAGACCGAGCGGCTCACCGCCGTGTACAGCCAGTGGGGCACCGCGCCGGACGTGCTGCGGCCGCCGCAGGAGGTCGTGGCGAAACCGAAGGACGTTGTCGCCCAACGCCGTTAGGGTCGGCGGCATGATCGCTCACGACCTCCAGCGCTACCTCCAGGAGTCACGCGACTCGGTCCTGTCCTCTTTGGACGGACTGGGCGAGTACGACGTCCGGCGCCCGCTCGTGCCCAGCGGCACCAACCTGCTCGGCCTGGTGAAACACCTGATCGGCATCGAGTTCGGCTACCTAGGCGACAGCGTGGGCCGTCCGGCGCCGGTCACGCTGCCGTGGAACGAGGACGGGTCGGTCTGGGAGAACGGCGACCTGTGGGCCAAGCCGTCCGAGTCCCGCGAATACCTCGTCGACCTGTACCGCCAGGCCTGGAAGCACACCGACGAGTCGATCGCGGAGCTGCCGCTGGACGCCCCGGGCTCGGTGGCGTGGTGGCCGGAGCACCGGCGGCAGACCACGTTCGGGCACCTGCTCGTCCGCGTCACGGCGGAGACCGCGCAGCACGCCGGGCACTGCGACGTCGTGCGCGAGCTGATCGACGGCCGGTCCGGCGCGGACAACCCCGACGGCTACTACGACCTGGTCCTGAGCATGGCGAGCGCACCGACCACGGGACCGGGCACGAGCAGCAGGAACGCGTAACGCCAGGTCACGACGTCAGCGAGTAGCGGAACGAGCTGGATGCTGACCACCGTCAGCCCGAACCCGGCGGCGGTCAGCGCGGTGAGCGCCGTCCCGACGTAGCGCGGGTCGGCGACCTCGCTCAGCGACGCCGAGAACACCCCGGAGTCCGCGATCACCGAGGCGCCCCACACCGCGCAGAACGCGATCAGCAGCGGTGTTCCCCACGCGAGCGGCGAGAGCAGGCAGCACAGGCCGCTCACCGTCAGCGCTCCCACGGCGGCGGGCGCGCGTCCGAACCTGTCCGCCGCCCAGCCGCCCGCGAGACAGCCGGCGAACCCCGCCACGCCCATCGTCAGGAACACCGTGACACCAACGGGTTCGCCCGAACTCAGCAGGAACGTCGGCAGCCACGTCCACAGCGCGTACAGCTCCCACATGTGCCCGTAGTAGCCGAGGTTCACCAGCCGCGGCTTGCGTTCCCGGAACATCTGCACGGCGTAACGCGGGTTGAGCTGTGCGGTCGTGGCGGTCAGGAACGGGCCGGGCCGCACGAACAACAGCGCCACCACCGCACCCAGCAGAGCGATGGCCGCGGCGGCGAAGAGCACCTCGCGCCACGGCAGCCGCCCGAACACATGAGGGAGCGCCGACCCCAGCGTGAGCGCCCCGATCAGCACGCCCAGCGCCCGTCCGCGGTTGCGGGTCTCCGACCAGGACGCCATCAGCTTCATGCCCACCGGGTAGACACCGGCGAGCGCCACCCCGGTCAGGAACCGCAACGGGATCGCGGCCCCCAGCCCGTCCACGACCAGCCCGAGCACGAGCGTGAACACCGCTCCCAGAGCCGCGGAACAGGCGAGCAACATGTGCGGGCGGACGCGGTCGGCCAGGTTCAGCACCGTGGCCCCGACCGCGCCCGCCACGAAACCGAGCTGCACGGACGCCGTCAGCCACACCGCCGCGCCCGCGCTGATGCCCCACTCGGCTCGAAGCGAAGGAACGACGGCGGACATCGAGAACCACACGGCCAGTCCGAGGACCTGGACGAGTGCGATGGCCGCTCGCTGGATCAGCACCCGGTGCATTCTCCACGCTTCGGCCGTCGCCGCAGGACGGTGGCGCCCTGTCGAAAGTAAAGGTCACCCGGTTCCGAAGGGCAGGGGCGCGGGAGCCGATGTCTTCGTAGGTTCGGCTGGGTGACTTGGCTGACTGTGGGCACCGACGCGGTGCTCGGGGTGTTCGCGTTGATGTTCTTGTTGCTGTGGTTCCAGCACCGGCTGCGGGCGTTCCTCGCCGGCGCGGGTGTGGTGGTGGCGTACGCGATCAGCGAGGTCGTCAAGCTGGTCGTGCGCGAGGAACGGCCCTGCCGCACCGCGCCGTCGATGGCGGAGTGCCCGGCGCCGGGTGACTGGTCGTTCCCCAGCAACCACTCGGTGATCGCCGGTGCGTCCGCGATGGCGATCTGGGCGCTGCACCGGACCTACGGCTGGGTGGCAGCGGTGTGCGCGATCGCGGCGGCGTCGTCGCGGGTGGTCGTGGGTGTCCACTATGTACACGACGTCATGGCCGGGCTGGCACTCGGAGCGTTGGTGTCGTGGGGGATCGCGGTGCTGCTGGACAGGAGGCGGCAGCGGCGCGAGGTGGCGGACGCGCCGACCGTGGTGATGCAGCGACTGCGATGATGGTCGCCGTGTGGGTGCGGCTGGTCCTGTGGGTGTGCGCGGCGATGCCGGTGGTGGCCGCGGCGGCGACCTCCCGGCCGGGACGCCTCGCGGTCTGGGAAGTATTGCTGTACCTGGTGGTTCTCGCCGCGGCGTTCAAGGTCGTGGCGCGCAGGCCGGCGGTGGCGCTCGGGCTCGCGCTCGGCGCGTGGCTGGTCTGCTACCTCCTGCGGGTCGAGTTCGACAGCGCCACCGGCGTGATCGCGCTGGCACCTGCGCTCGCGATCACGAGCTTCCTCGCCGGACGGCAGGCGGAGGACCCGCGCGCGACCGCGATCGCGCTGACCCTCGCGGAGATCGCCGGTGTCGTCGTGGCTCTCACCGAACGCGGTGGCTCCGACACCGCGCTCGCCGTCACGTCCGGCATCGGCGTGCTCGGTGTCGTGCCCTGGGCCTTCGGCCGGTTCCGCCGCCGGTACGGGGAGCTGCAGGAGGTCGGCTGGGAGCACGCCTCGTTGCTGGAGCGGAGCGTCGAGAACGCCCGCAACGCCGAACGCGCCCGGCTCGCGGGCGAGATGCACGACCTCGTCGGCCACGAGCTGGCACGGGCCGCGTTGCTGACCGGCGCGCTGGAGCTGGAACCGACGCTCACCGCGCAACAGCGCGAGGCGGCCAAGACCGCCCGTGCCAGTGTCACGGCCGCGGCGGAACGGCTCGCCGACGTCATGCAGGTGCTGCGGGCCGACGAGGACGAACCCGTCGCGACGATCGAGGAGGTCGTTGCCAGGAGCGGACTCGACGTCGAGCTCGTCAACGGCCGCAAGACCGCGATCGACGGCATCATCGCGCGGACGGTCCACCGGGTGACGGCCGAAGCGCTGACGAACGTGATCAAGCACGCGCCCGGCGCGAAGGTCATCGTGAGCCTGTCCGCGAACCTGGAACTGCGCATCACCAACGGTCCCGCGCCGAAGACCCAGGCGGTCGGCAGCGGCAAGGGACTCGTGGGCCTCGCCGAACGCGTCGCGCTCGTCGGCGGCTGGTTCGAGGCCGCGCCCTCCGACGACGGAGGGTTCGAGGTCAGGGCGAAGCTCCCGGAACGCCCCCGCGCCCGGACGACGCCCACGCACGTTCGCCGCGAACGCACGGAGAAGGAACTCCGCAAGAGCGCCAAACGCACGGTCCTGATCACCACGGGCGTGTGCGCGGGAATCGCGATCGGCGTGCCCGGCTACATGGTGTTCGACGCCGTGACGTCCGTTCTCACGCCGCAGCAGTTCGAACGGGCACAAGCCGGGCAACACGAGGACACCCTCGACCTGCCGCTGCGCACCCGCGTCGACAACCCGCTCGGCGTCACCGCGCCGCCGGGCACCGAGTGCCGCTACTACAGCACGCACCCCAACCCGTTCGACGGCGACCGCCACGACCTGCACCAGCTGTGCTTCCGGGATGATCGGCTCGTGTCCAAGCAGTGGCTCGCCAGGAGGAGCGGTTGATCAGGGTCGTGCTCGCGGACGACGAGCCGGTGGTCAGGTTCGGCGTGAAGGCCGTCCTCGGCACCGCCGGGGACGTCGAGGTCGTCGCCGAGGCGGAGAACGGCAGCGCGGTGATCGACCTCGTCGCCCGGCACCGTCCCGACGTCGCGGTGCTCGACATCCGCATGCCCGTGTTCGACGGGCTGGACGCGGCCAAGGTGATCCGCGAGTGCCACCCCGGCACGAAGACGCTGGTGCTGACCACGTTCGCGGACGACGCGTACATCAGCCGGGCGCTGGGGGAGGGCGCGGCCGGGTTCGTGCTGAAGACCGGCGACCCGCAGGAGATCATCTCCGGGGTGCGCGCCGTCGCGAACGGCGGCGCGTTCCTGTCCCCGATGGTGGCGAAGCGAGTCGTGGACCAGCTCTCCCGCGCGCATCCGCGACCGCTTGCGACGCAACGGATCGAGGTCCTGACCGCACGGGAGCGCGAGGTGCTCGGCCTGGTCGGCGCGGGCCTGTCCAACGCCGAGATCGCCGCGCGCCTCCACGTCGTCGAGGGCACCGTGAAGGTCTACGTCAGCACGATCTTCCGGCAGTTGGGCGTGCGCAACCGGGTGCAGGCCGCGATCATCGCCCACGAGTCCGGGATCATTCCCGGTTGATCAGGTGCGGGCGCCGATGCCCGAGATCGCCCGGACTTCCATCTCCGCCGACTTGGCGGCCATCTCCGGCTCGCGCTTCGAGAAGATCGTGGCGAAGAACCCGCACAGGAACGAGAACGGGATCGACACCAGGCCGGGGTTGCCGAGCGGGAACCACGCGAAGTCGATGTCCGGGAAGATCGACGTCTTCGCGCCCGACATCACCGGCGAGAAGATGATCAGCGTCAGGCACGAGCCCAGACCGCCGTAGATGCTCCACAGCGTGCCGGTGGTGTTGAAGCGCCGCCAGAAGATCGTGTAGAGGATCGTCGACAGGTTCGCCGAGGCCGCGAGCGCCAGCGCCAGCGACACGAGGAACGCGACGTTCTGCCCGTTCGCCGCGATGCCGCCGATGATCGACAGGACGCCGACCACCACTGCCGTCAGCCGCGCGACCCGGATCTCCCTGCGGGGCTCGGCGTTGCCGCGCTTGATCACGTTCGCGTAGACGTCGTGCGCGAACGAGGCGGAGGCCGCCAGCGTCAGGCCGGCGACGACCGCGAGGATCGTGGCGAAGGCGACGGCGGACACGACGCCGAGCAGCACCGCGCCACCGATCTCGAACGCGAGCAGCGGCGCGGCGGAGTTCTCGCCACCCGGTGCCGCGGCGATCTTGTCGGTGCCGACCAGGGCCATCGCGCCGAAGCCGATCACCAGCGTGCACAGGTAGAAGATGACCATCGTCCAGGTCGCCCACACGACCGAACGACGCGCCTCGGAGGCGTTCGGCACGGTGTAGAAGCGCATCAGCACGTGCGGCAGCGACGCGATGCCCAGCACCAGCGACAGCGCCAGCGAGACGAAGTCCAGTTTGGACATCGCGCTGAAGCCGTACTTCGCACCAGGATCCAGCACCGCCTCGCCGAGCTGGTTGTTCTCGGTGGCCTGCTGCATGATCGCGGACAGGCTGAACCCGAACTTGCCCAGCAGGAAGACGCTCATCAGCGTCACGCAGAGCAGCAGCAGGACGGCCTTGATGATCTGCACCCAGGTCGTGCCCTTCATGCCGCCGATCAGCACGTAGAGCACCATCACCATGCCGACCAGCGCGATCAGGACCGCCTGGCCCCACTTCGAGGTCACGTTGAGCAGCAACGCGATCAGGCCGCCGGCGCCCGCCATCTGCGCGATCATGTAGAAGAACGAGATCACCAGCGTCGCGTTCGCCGCGGCCGCGCGGACCGGGCGCTGCTTCATCCGGAACGCCAGCACGTCGCCGACGGTGAAGCGGCCGGTGTTGCGCAGGCCCTCCGCGATCAGCAGCAGGCCGACGAGCCACGCGACGACCCAGCCGACGGAGTAGAGGAACCCGTCGTAGCCGTGCGCCGCGATGCCGCCGGAGATGCCGAGGAACGACGCGGCGGACAGGAAGTCGCCGGACAGCGCCACGCCGTTCTGGGCGCCGGTGAACGAGCTGCCGGCGGCGTAGTAGTCCGACGCCGTCACGTTGCGGCTGCTCACGCGGTAGACGATGTAAAGGGTGATCAGGACGAACACCGCGAAGACGCTGAGGTTCAGCACCGGGTTGCCGGTGGTGGGCATGACTTACTCCTCGACGCCCGTCTTCTCGGCGAGCAATTTCCGCTGCGGGTCCAGCCGTCGCTTTGCGTAACGGGCATAACCGAGCGTGATGATGATCGAAGTCACAAACTGTCCGAGGCCCAGCAGGATCCCGAGGTTGATCACGCCGATCACCTTGGTGCTGACGAAGTCTTTCGCGTACGCGGACAGCAGTACGAAGGTCAGGTACGACGCGAGGAAAAGCGCGGTCATCGGGAAGATGAACGTCGTGAGCCGCCGGCGGAGGACACGGAATTCGTCGGTCTGCCGAATCAGCTCGTAGTTCGGTGTGCCGTCGGAATCGACGTACGACAAAGTATCCGGGTCGTCGAACGACGCGAAACCCCGGATTTCCCGGTACTCGTGCTGCGCTTCGCCAGGCGACCTGATCGCCTTGGTCATGTACCCCTGCCCCTCGTGTGCGGCGCCCACTGTAGCGGTCTCACGTGTGCAGTCAACGTGACGCGGAACCCGGAAACGGACGAAACCGGACCAATGCCGAACGCTGACCGGACTGAAACCGGACTGAAAGTCCGGCACCCATTCGTCTCAAATGGTTCGAACCAGGCTTTGTATCATGTGGACGGTCGCGAGTTGCATCAGGTGCAACACCTGAAGCCTTGGTCAAGCCCGTTGTCGCACGTGTGCACCTGGCCTAGGATCGATCGGTCCGCGTTATTGGTGACGGTTGGGGATAAAGTGGGGTTCTTAGCGCGCGAACGTCAAGTCGCGCCTCCCGGATGGAACCGCTGGCTCGTTCCGCCCGCAGCTCTGGCGATTCATCTCTCCATTGGCCAGGCCTACGCCTGGAGCGTCTTCAAGACGCCGCTGGAGAAATCTCTCGGCATCACCGGAACGCAGTCCGCACTGCCGTTCCAGCTCGGCATCGTGATGCTCGGGCTCTCCGCCGCCGTGCTCGGCACGACGGTCGAGCGCAGGGGCCCGCGCTGGGCCATGCTGATGTCCCTGATCGCCTTCTGCTCCGGTCTGCTGATCTCGGCGGCCGGCGTGTGGGCCGGTCAGTACTGGGTCGTCGTCCTCGGTTACGGCCTCGTCGGCGGCATCGGTCTCGGCATCGGCTACATCTCGCCGGTCTCGACGCTGATCAAGTGGTTCCCCGACCGGCCGGGCATGGCGACCGGCATCGCGATCATGGGCTTCGGCGGCGGCGCGCTGATCGCGTCACCGTGGTCGACCTCGATGCTGACGGCGTTCGGCGCCACCACGTCGGGCATCGGCAAGGCCTTCCTCGTGCACGGCATCGTCTACGCGGTCTTCATGAGCGTCGGCGTGCTGCTGATCCGCCTCCCCTCCCCGGAGTTCACGGCGGAGAAGGTGGCGCTGCTCAAGGACAGGCCGAAGGCCAACGTCGGCTTCAACGTCTCCGCGAACAACGCGATCAAGACGCCGCAGTTCTGGCTGCTGTGGGTCGTGCTCTGCTTCAACGTCACCGCGGGCATCGGCATCCTGGAGAAGGCCGCGCCGATGCTGGTCGACTTCTTCAAGGAGTCCTCGACTCCCGTGGCCGCCACCGCGGCGACCGGTTTCGTGGCACTGCTGTCCGCCGCGAACATGGCGGGCCGGTTCGTCTGGTCGTCCACTTCGGACATCGTGGGCCGCAAGAACATCTACCGCCTCTACCTCGGCGTCGGCGCACTGCTCTACCTGGTGCTGCTGACGGTCGGCTCGACCAGCACCCCGCTGTTCGTGATCGCGGCGATGGTGATCCTGTCGTTCTACGGCGCGGGCTTCGCGACCGTCCCGGCGTACCTGCGCGACCTGTTCGGCACCTACCAGGTCGGTGCGATCCACGGTCGCCTGCTCACCGCGTGGTCGGTGGCCGGCGTCCTCGGGCCGCTGATCGTCAACGCCATCGCCGACGCGGGCAAGAAGGCGGGCCACACCGGACCCGACTTGTACGCCACGTCGTTCTACATCATGATCGCGCTGCTCGTCGTCGGGTTCATCGCGAACGAGCTGATCCGCCCGGTCGACCCGAAGTTCCACGAACCCGAGGTCGCGGACGAGACGGACAGGCCCTCGCCGAAGGGCGACGACGACGCCACGGTCACCAAGTGGAACGAGGCCGAGGCTGCGGACGTCGCAGAGACGGCTGAGAAGGAAGACGCGGAAGGCGTGGTGAAGAAGTGAGCTCACCCCGAGAGAACCGATCGAGCACGTTGCTGCTGGTCGGTGCCTGGCTGTGGGTGGGTCTGCCGCTCGCCTACGGCCTGTACCGGCTCTTCCTGAACGCGGCCAAGCTCTTCGTCTGATGTTCAACGCGCTCGTGAACTGGCGCAACTGGCGCCTGCCGGTCAAGCTCGCCGCGGTGTTGATCGTTCCGGTCACCATCGCGGTGGGCTCCGGCGTGTTGCAGATCAACTCGCAGATCGACCGCGCCGAGACCTACGCGGCGCTCCAGCGACTGGTGAAGGTCCGCGCCGCCCTGATCCCCGTGATCGAGGGCGTGCAGGCGGAACGGCGCATCGTCGCCGAGGGCGCCGGCCCGGAGATCCTCTCCGAGCAGAGCAAGCGCACCGACGACGCCCGCGCGGTACTGCGCGACCAGATCGGCAAGACCTCGCTCAGCGAGGTCGTGACCGCCCGCCTCAGCGACGTCCAGAACCGCATCGGCGACCTGACGGTGTTGCGCGACCGCAGCAGCAACGACATCCCCGCGGTGATCAAGATCTACACCGAGCTCACCGACTCGCTGCTCGACGTCGACGAGGTGATGGCCAGCGAGTTCGGCGACGCCGCCCTGCTGCGCACCGCGATGGGTCTGCACCACGTGGTGCACGTCCGCGACCAGGTGCTCTACCAGCAGGCCGTCGTGCTGTCCGGGCTCACCCGCGGCCAGCTCACCAACGCCGAGGTCCGCGCGCTGGTCGAGTCGAACGTCAAGCTCGGCTACATCGCGGACGAGTTCGCGGCCCTCGCGACGCCCGACCAGATGAAGGTCTACGGCAAGAACTTCAGCGGCCCGGACATCGAGGCCCAGCGCACGATGCTGGCCACGGCGGTGCTGCACCCGACCTCGGACGCGCCCAGCACCGGCACCAACGCGAACAGGCCCAAACCGCCGTTGCCGATCGCGGCGGCGGACTGGAGCAGGGCGACGGATGCCGTCGCCACGTCGATGGGCAGCGTGGTGACGGGGCTGCAGGACGATCTGCGCGCCACCGCCGACCGCCTGCGGGACGAGAGCAGCGACGCCGCCGGTGCCGCGTCCGCGATCCTGTTCGCCAGCATCATCCTGGCCGCCACCATCGGGTTCGTGGTCGGCCGCTACCTGCTGCGCTCGCTGAACGCGCTGCGCCGCTCCGCGCTCGACGTGGCCTGGGACACACTTCCCGAAATGGTCGCGACGGGACGCGGCAGCACCGAGATCGAGCCCGTGCCGGTGCACACGACGGAGGAGTTCGGCCAGGTGGCGCGCGCGTTCGACGCGGTGCACCAGCAGGCCGTGAAGTCGGTCATCGAGCAGGCCGGCATGCGCGCGAACATGCGCAACATCTTCGTGAACCTCTCGCGGCGCAGCCAGAGCCTCGTCGAACGCCAGCTCAAGCTGATGGAGGAGCTGGAGAAGTACGAGGAGGACCCGGACCAGCTCGCGAACCTCTTCAAGCTCGACCACCTCGCCACCCGCATGCGCCGCAACAACGAGAACCTGATGGTGCTCTCCGGCGGCGACGTGGCCCGGCGGTTCCACAAGCCGATCCCGCTCACCGACGTGCTGCGCGCGGCGGCCGCGGAGATCGAGCAGTACCAGCGGGTCATGGTGCACACGGCACCCAACGCCGAGGTCGTCGGGTACGTGGCGAGCGACCTGGTCCGCCTGCTCGCCGAGCTCCTCGACAACGCGACGGCGTTCTCGCCGCCGCACACCCAGGTCTCGATCAGCGCGTCGATCGAGGCGGGCGACATCGTGCAGATCGACGTGGTCGACCAGGGCATCGGCATCGACCCCGAGGCCATGGAGGGCGTGAACCAGCGGCTCGCGGCCGCGGGGGAGGGCGTGGACGTCCAGGTCTTCCGCGAAATGGGACTCTTCGTCGTGGGCAGGCTCGCCGCACGCCACCAGATCGTGGTACGTCTGGACGCACAACAAGGTGCCGGGACTCGCGCGATCGTGTTGGTTCCGGCCGAACTGGCACCACGACGGCAGGAGTCCTGGGAGTCTTTCCGAGGGGAGACGATCGAACGGCAGCAGGCATCGTGGTTCCAGCAGACGACGCCGGCCGCCGCACCGCAGCCTCCCCCCGCGCCCGCACGCCAGACGCCGGAATCGGCCCGAGGCTTCCTCGACGCGTTCCAGCGGGGTGTGCAACGCGGCCTTCCCGAAAACCAGGAGAGTCGATGAGCACGCAGGTGGACCAGTTCGGCTGGCTGGTCACCAACTTCGCCGAACGCACCCCCGGCATCGAGCACGCCGTGGTGATCTCCGCGGACGGCCTGGTGTTGATCTCGTCCTCGAAGCTGCCCGCGCACGTCGCGCCGCAGTTCGCGGCGATCGTGGCCGGTGTGGTCTCCCTCGCCGACTCGGCGTCGCAGTGCTTCGCCGGTGAGTCGGTCGTCCGCACGGTCGTGCAGATGGACAGGGGCGTGATGCTGCTGTCCTCGATCAGCGACGGCTCCGTCCTCGCGGTGCTGGCGTCGTCCTCGGCCGACGTCGCGCAGATCGCGTACGAGATGACCGTCGTCGTGCGGCAGGTGGGCCAGCTGCTCACGCCGGAACTGCGGGCTGAGCTCCTATGAGCAGGGAACCGGACGATCAGGTCAACTTCGGTGACCTGATGAGCGGGTTCAGCTTCGACAGCGACCGGATCCGCAAGCGGGGCAAGAAGAAGGCCCAGCGCGCACCGGAACCGCCGCCGGAGCCGGACCCGTACGCGACGCTGCCGTTCGACGAGATCCCGCCACTGCCCTCGGTGGAGTCGGGGTACGACTCGTCGTCGATCGTGCGCGCCTACGCGTGGACCGGCGGCCGCACCACGTCCGACGTGCACCTGGAGATCGAGACCCTGGTCTCGGTCAACGAGTTCTCGTCCACGGCCGTGCGCCCGGAGCACCAGGACGTGCTGGCCCTGTGCATGCAGCCCCGTTCGGTGGCGGAGATCGCCGCCCTGCGCGGGCTGCCGCTGGGCGTCACGAAGGTGCTGCTCGGTGACATGGCCGGGCACGGGCTGATCGACGTGCACCGCACGGCGTCGTCGTACGGCGGCGACAGGCCGGACGGGATGCTGCTGGAACGGGTGCTGGCGGGGCTTCGCCGGCTCTGAGTGGATCTCCCCGGACGCTGCTACGGTCGGAAGACCTATCTGGGGAGGTACGGGTGGAGTTCCAGGACGTGGTTCGCCGCCGGCGGATGGTGCGCAAGTTCAGCGACGAGCCGGTCAGCGACGAGAGCATCCAGCGGATCATGCGCAACGCCGTGCGCGGTCCGTCGGCGGGGTTCTCGCAGGGTCAGGGTTTCCTCGTGCTGCGGGGCGAGCCGTTGCGGCGGCTCACCGAGATGTTCGAGTGGTGGGGCGGGGAAGAGGCGAAGACCGCGCCGGTCGTCGTCATCCCGTTCTCGGCCAAGACCGTCTACCTCGAGCGCTACTCCCAGTCGGACAAGGCGTGGACCTCGCTCGGCGAGGAGGACCGCTGGCCCGTGCCGTACTGGGACATCGACACCGGCATGGCCTCGTTGCTGATCCTGCAGACGGCCGTGGACGAGGGCCTGGGCGCCGTGTTCTTCGGCACGGACAAGGAGACGTGGCCCGAGCTGCGCGCGGCGTTCGGGGTGCCGGACACCTACACGCCGATCGGGATGATCGCGATCGGGCACTCGGCGGAGGAGGGCGTCTCCGAGGGTGCCTCGCCACTGCGGCGCAAGCGCAAGGCGTTCGACGAGGTCGTGCACTGGGGTCAGTGGCAGTGAGGTCGTTCGGCCTGCTCGGGCCGTTGGACGTGGTGCTCGACGGGCGCCACGTCTACATCCCGCCGGGGAAGCGGCGCGTGGTGCTGGCCGCCTTGCTGCTGCGTCCGGGGCAGGTGGTCGGTGTCGACGAGCTCGTCGAGCTGGCCGGCGGTTCGCGCAACGCTCTGCAGACCACGGTCGGCCGCCTCCGCGAGGCCCTGCCCGGCATCGTGCTGACCAGGCCCGGCGGTTACCTGCTGGACGTGCGGCCCGACGAGGTCGACGTCCACCGGTTCGGCCGGCTGGAACCGGCGGAGGCGCTGGCGCTCTGGCGCGGCCGCCCGTTCGCGGACATCGGCAGCGACGCGCTCGAACGCGACCACGCGCCCGCGTTGACCGAGCAGTACCTGACGACGCTGGAAGCCCGGATCGAGGCCGACCTGCGCGCGGGCGGGCACGAACGGCTGGTGCCCGAACTGCGTGCGCTCACCCGGCAGCACCCGGCCAGGGAACGGATGTGGGCACAGCTGATCGTGGCGCTGCACCGCTGCGACCGGCAGACCGAGGCGTTGCAGGCGTACGACGACATCCGCGGCAGACTGGCGGAGGAACTCGGCCTCGACCCCGGCAAGGACCTGCAGAAGGCGCACCAGCAGGTGCTCACGGCCGACAACCGGCCGCGCGTGCGCAACGACCTGCCCGGCGACATCGCCGACTTCGCAGGACGTGCCTCGGACCTGGACGAGATCCTCGCCGCCGTGCCGTCCGGGTGCGTCGCGATCACCGCCATCGACGGCATGGCGGGCATCGGCAAGACCACGATCGCGGTCCGCGCCGCCCACCGGCTCGCTTCCCGTTTCCCGGACGCACAACTGTTCGTGGACCTGCACTCCTACACCGCGGGCGTAGCACCGCGCACGCCGTCGGACGCGCTGCTGGAACTGCTGACGGCGCTCGGCGTGCCCGCGCAGGACATCCCGGACGGCCTGGACGCCCGCGCAGCCCGGTGGCGCGCGGAAATGGCGCACCGCAAGGCACTCGTGGTGCTCGACAACGCGGGCAGCACCGCCCAGGTCCGCCCGTTGCTGCCCGGCACGGGCCTGGTGCTGGTCACCAGCAGGCGCCGCCTCGTCGACCTGGACGCCGCCCGCACGATCTCGCTGGACGTGCTGTCCGAAGAGGACTCGCTGAACCTGCTGGCGAGCATCGCCGGCAGGAAGGACGAGGACTGCCGGGAGGTGGTGCGGCTGTGCGGATACCTCCCGCTGGCCGTGCGGATCGTCGGTGCCCGCTGGCGCACGCGCCCGGTGTGGTCCGCGCAGGACCTCGTCCGCCGCCTCACCGAGCAGCGGCTGACGGAACTGACCGCGGGCGAACGCAGCGTCGCGGGCGCGTTCGCGTTGTCCTACCAGCAACTCACGCCCGAGCAGCAGCGCCTGTTCCGGCGCCTGGGTATGCACACCGGAGAGGACTGGGACGCGCACCTCGCTGCCGCCGTCATCGGCACCACCCGTGCCGAGGCCGAACGGCTGCTCGACGAGCTCCTGGACGCGCACCTGGTGCAGCAGAAGGAGAACGGCCGCTACCGCTTCCACGACCTGCTGGCGGACCACGCCAAGGCGTCGGTCGACCCGGCGGAGCGGAAAGAGGCGATCGCGCGGATCCTCGACCACTACCTGCGTGGCGCGGAGGACTCCGCGCGGAGGATCGCCCCGGGCCGTCCGGAACTCGACTCGGCCGTCACCCACGAGCTGGTCGACCCGCCGCGGTTCCGCACCCCGTTCGAAGCTCTGGCGTGGCAGGAGGCCGAGCGGCTGAACCTCAGGGCCGCCGTCTACCTCGCGGCGTACGAAGGGTTCTTCCACCACGCGTGGCAGTTACCGCACCAGTTCGCCCACTACCTGCTGTTGCGCGGCTCCGGCAGGGAGCGGGTCGAGGTGCTGAACGTCGCCCTCGGCGCCGCACGTCACCTCGGTGACCTGAAGGCTCGCGCGGAAGCGTTGCGGGGCCTGGGTTCGGCGTACATGGAGGACGGCGACCCGAAGGCGGAGAAGGACCTGCGCGAGGCTCTCGCCCTCATGCGGCAGATCGGCGACCTGCGCGGTGAGGCGTCCGTGTTGGGCCTGCTCGGCATGATCGCGCGCGAACGGCACGACTACGAGGGGTCGCTGGACCACTTCGAACGCGGTGTCGTGCTGATGCGGCAGGCGGGTGCGCCGACGGGGATGGCGGCCGCGCTGCACAACATCGGCATCAACCACGCCCAGCAGGGCCGGACCGAGGAGGCCTTGGCGTACATGGGCGAGGCCGTCGCGTTGATGGAGGAACACGGTGATGTCCGGGCCGCCGCCCTGACGCTGCACAACATCGCTCATGTGCACTTCGACGCGTTCGCCGACGAGGAGTGCCTGGTCCACGCGGACCGGTCGCTGGTCGCCTACCGCGAGTCGGCCGACCGCCGCGGGGAAGCGCTCGCCCTGACCGACTACGCCTACTGGCGTTACGAAATGGGCCATCACGCCGTCGCACGCGAGCTGGCGCGTGAGGCGGCACGGCTGTGCCGGACGTACACGAACCTCCCCGACGACCACGCGGTGCTGGCGTCCATGGAGGACGTGCGAGACCACATCGGACAGGCCGCGTTGCTCGTCTCCCTGTCACTCGACGCCCAGCTGGGCGGAAGACCGGCCGAGGCGCTCGGCCACCTGCGCCGGTGCCTGGTGATCGTGCGGGAGCGCAGCTGGTGGAGCGTGGACCGCGTGCTCGGGCAGCTCTCCGCCGTGCACCTGGCGCTGGGTGACCGGGTCGCCGCCGTCCGGTGCGCGGAGGAGGCGGTGGCCGCGGCCAGGAGCACGCCCCAGCCGCGGGCCGCAGCCTTCGCGGAACAGACCCTCGCTAGAGCGAAAGCCCCAGCGCCACCAACGTGATCACGGCCGCCGCCAGCACGGCGAAGGCCACCCACTGCGCGATCCTGTCCGACGTCCTGCGCATTCCCCTGCTCCCCTCGGTGGTGTCGCCACCGAGGGTCGTGAAGTCCGTCCCCACGCCGTCCCCACCGCGATCACACCGATTCAGGGGAATGCGACCGGGGTATTGCTCCAACGGAGTGCTTGGCTCGCCCGTAAGATTCCGTTAGGGTCGCATTCGCGAGCAATTGGCAGGGTGGCGTGCGTTATCAAAAATCGCCCGAAAATTGATCAGAAATTAGCCACTTGTTCGATTGAAACCATCTCGCTGCTCCGTCCGGGTGGCGCCTTCCACGGCAGGACCAGCCGTTGCTCACCCTGCGGGACGGTGGTGACGGGGACGTGTGCGTGCAGTGGTGCGGGTCGGCCAAAAGGGGCTTGCGAGTCGTGAGAAACGGACCAGTCTTGTCTAATGGCATCGCCGGGATCCGTCCGGCGGACGGTGGTCACGACACGGGGGTGGAACGCACCATGGGTGGTGTCCCTACGTTTCCCCACGGCAGACCGCTGACGTGGGCGGACCTGGAGGCGATGCCTGATGACGGGCACCGTTTCGAACTCGTCGACGGGGTGCTCGTCATGAGCCCCTCACCCCGCCCCGTGCACCAGCGGGTCGTCGCCCGACTGCTGGTGGCGCTGACCGCTGTCTGCCCACCGGAGCTCGAGGTCCTCCCGGCTCCGGTCGACGTCGTGCTCGCCGACGACACGGTCTTCATCCCAGACCTGGTGGTGGGCCGGCGCGAGCAGTTCTCGAAACAGGCGCTCATCGGGCCGCCGGTGCTGGCGGTCGAGGTCCTGTCACCCCGCACGCGGCACGTGGACCTCGAACTCAAGCGGGCGAAGTTCCAGGAAGTCGGCTGCGAGAACTACTGGATGATCGACTACGACCGTCCGTGGCTGCGGTGCCTGCACCTCGAGAACGGCGTCTACGTCGAGCAGGCGCATTCCGAGGGCGAGGAGATCATCGAGCTGCAATTCCCGTTCTCGGTGAAACTCAGCGCCCAGTCCCTCGTGCGCTGAGTGTTCGCCGGGCGGACCGGGTTGGGCTGAACGGGCGACAGAGATCCACGCACGTGTGGATCACGGTTTCACCATCTGGCGCCCCCGTGCGCGGGGCTGGTTGCGTGCAGTGCGTCAGCCCAACGCGCGGAGGTCCAACGCACATGCAGCCGTTCCAGCTGCCGGAGTTCTACACGCCCTACCCGGCCCGGCTGAACCCGAACCTCGAACGCGCCCGCGTCCACACCCGTGCCTGGGCACGCGAGATGGACATGGTCGACGTGCCGCAGCACGGCACCGTCATCTGGACGGAAGAGGACCTGGAGTCGCACGACTACGCGTTGCTCTGCGCGTACACCCACCCAGACTGCGACGGTGAGGTGCTCGACCTCATCACCGACTGGTACGTGTGGGTCTTCTACTTCGACGACCACTTCGTCGAGCTCTACAAGCGCAACCCGGACATCGGGGGCGCGCAGGCCTACCTCGACCGGCTGCCGCTGTTCATGCCGGTCAACGGCGCCATCACGGCCACGCCGGAGAACCCGGTGGAGAAGGGCCTCGCCGACCTCTGGCGCCGCACGGTGCCCACCCACTCGCTCGACTGGCGCGAACGGTTCGCGGCCAACACCAAGCACCTGCTGGACGAGTCGATGTGGGAGCTGCACAACATCAGCGCCCGCAGGCTGTCCAACCCCATCGAGTACGTCGAGATGCGCCGCAAGGTCGGTGGCGCGCCGTGGTCCGCGAACCTCGTCGAGCACGCCGTCGGCCTCGAGGTGCCCGCACGGATCGCCCTGTCACGGCCCATCGGCGTCCTCAGGGACACGTTCAGCGACGCCGTGCACCTGCGCAACGACCTGTTCTCCTACGAACGCGAGGTGCTCGACGAGGGTGAGCTCTCCAACGGCGTGCTGGTGTTCGAGAAGTTCCTCGACCTGCCCACGCAGCAGGCCGCCGAGGCCGTCAACGACCTGCTGACCTCGCGGCTGCACCAGTTCGAGCACACGGCGCTCACCGAGGTGCCGATCCTGCTGGACGAGCACGCCATCGACCCCATCGGGCGCGCTGCCGTCCTGGGCTACGTGAAGGGCCTTCAGGACTGGCAGGCGGGCGGCCACGAGTGGCACCTGCGGTCGTCGCGGTACATGAACAAGGCCCCGAAGCCCCAGTTGGGGATCCTCGGCTCGTACGCCAAGACCATGCCGCAGCGGCTCCGGCAGTTCTCCAGCACGCCGAAGACCGTCGAGCCGTACACGCTGCCGGACTTCGACGTCCCGTTCACGCTGACCCTGTCGCCGCACCTCGACCAGGTGCGCGAGGAGATCGTCGTGTGGGGCCGGGAGATGGGCATCCACAGCGAGGGCATCTGGGACGAGGCCAAGCACCGCGGGTTCGACCTCGCGCTGTGCTCGTCGGGGCTCGACCCGGACGCGACCCCGGCCGAGCTGTTCCTCTCGGCGTGCTGGCTGACCTGGGGCACCTATGCCGACGACGTCTACCCGTGGGTCTTCGGGCGCCTGCGCGACCTGGCCGGCCTGAAGCTGCAGACCGCACGGCTCAAGCAGTGCATGCCGCTGGACATGGTGCCGACCCTGGTGCCGGTCAACGCGACGGAACGCAGCCTGGCCGACCTGTGGCAGAAGACCGCCGGCCCCATGTCTCCCGAGTTCCGCACGACGTTCCGGCAGACCGTGGACGACATGGTCGACGCGTGGGTGTGGGAAGTCGTCAACATCCAGCAGAACCGCATTCCCGACCCGATCGACTACCTGGAGATGAGGCGGTCGACGTTCGGTTCGGAACTGACGACCTCCCTGTCGCGTTTCTCGCATTCGACGACGGTGCCGCCGGAGATCTGGGGAACTCGCGTCATCCAGACCATGGAACGGTCGGCCATGGATTACGCCTGTCTGATGAACGACGTCTTCTCGTACCTGAAGGAGATCCAGTACGAGGGCGAAGTGCACAACATGGTGAGGGTGATCGAGAACTTCCTCGGTGTCTCCCAGTCCCGCGCGTTCGAGGTGACCTACGCGTTGATGGACGCCCGCCTCGGGCAGTTCATCGCCTCGGTCGAGACGCACCTGCCGCAGATGTTCGAGGACTTCTCGCTGGACTCGGCCACACGTGCGTCGCTGACCCGCTACGCCGACGAGCTGAAGGACTGGATCGTCGCGATCCTCAACTGGCACGAGGAGACCAGTCGCTACGGCGAGGACGAGATCCGGACCCCGGTGAGCGTGGGAGCGTTCCACCAGGGGCCGTCGGGCATCGGCACGTCGGCCGCGAAGCTCTTCTCCCGGTAGTCGCGGTCAGGCGCTGACCGCCGACGGTCAGCGGACGGTCAGCGCCTGGCGGCACCTTGTGGGCAACACCGGCTCACAGGGGGCAGCACCATGAAGAACGTCCTGATCTCCGGCGCCGGCATCGGCGGGCCCGCGCTCGCGTACTGGTTGCGCCACCACGGTTTCAGCGTCACCGTCGTGGAACGGGCCCGCGGTCTGCGGCCCGGCGGCCAGGCCATCGACGTGCGCGGCCCGGCGCTGGAGGTCGTCGAGCGCATGGGCCTCGGGGAGAGGCTGCGGTCGTTGAGCACCGGCATGCGCGGCATGAACGTGGTCGACGCCGACGGCAACGAGCTGTTCCGCTCCACCACGCACACCTTGAGCGGCGGCGACCTGGCGAGCGCCGACGTCGAACTGCTGCGCGACGACCTCGCCCAGATGCTGTTCGACGCGGCGGACGGCGTCGAGTACCTTTTCGACGACACCATCACCTCGATCGACGGCACCCGCGTCACGTTCGAGAAGGCCGCCCCGCGCGACTTCGACGTCGTCGTCGGGGCGGACGGCCTGCACTCCCACGTCCGCAAGCTCGTGTTCGGGCCTGAGTCGCGGTTCATCAGCCACCTCGGCATGAACCTCGCCGTCTTCACCGCGCCGAACTTCCTCGGTCTCGACCACTGGCAGACGTTCCAGCAGGGCGGGGTCGTCGGCGGCGGGATCATGAGCGCCCGGTTGAACGCGGAATGCCGTGTGTACATGGGTTTCCACGGCGAGGTGTCGTTCGACCACCGCGACGTCGACGCCCAGCGCCGGCTGCTCGCCGAGAAGTTCGACGGCGCGGGCTGGGTGTGGCCGACCGCCCTGAAGCACATGTGGGAGGCGCCGGACTTCCACTTCGACTCGATGAGCCAGATCCGGATGGACTCGTGGTCGCGCGGCACCGTCGTGCTGCTCGGCGACGCCGGGTACTGCGGGTCGCCGATGTCCGGGCAGGGCACCAGCATGGCGCTGGTCGGCGCGTACGTGCTGGCCGGTGAGCTCGCGAAGGACCCGTCGGCCGCCTTCCAGCGCTACGAGGAGCTCCTGCGGCCGTACGTGACCGCGAACCAGGACATGGCGCTGCGGAACGTGGAGACCGGCGGGGCGCCGGGTGACGACTTCGCCGAGATCGTGAACAGCCTCAGCCTCCCCGGCTACTGACCGGCCGGCGGAGGTGATGATCAATGGCTCAGCTCACAGCCATTTGACTCGAATTGATCCCTCCCGCACGATCCATGGTTGACAACAGCATCCGCACGCCGCGGGGGAAGCCGGTGGAACTCCGGCACTGACCCGCAACGGTGATAGTCCGACTGCCCGTGGCGTGCGGTAGCTCCACCGACCCGTCGAGGACAGCGGGCATGGGAGGCGCAGTGATCAGGAGATCCGCGTTGGTCGCCTTGGTGGCGACCGCGCTGGTGGCGACACCCCAGGCACAGGCGGCGGAACCTTCGCCGGGAACGTGGCTGGTCAGCCAGTTCAGCGAGGGCGATCGGCTGCTCCGCTTCCCCGCAGACCCCAGCTCCGGTGATCCCGGGCTGACGGCGGACGGCGTCTACGCGCTGGCCGCGGCCGGTGTGGGCAGGTCGACCGCGGTGAAGGCCTCCGCGTGGCTGGCCGAGCCGGCGCAGCTGCAGACGTTCGCCGGGGACGGCGAGGCCGAGTCGTACGTCGGCGGCCTCACGAAGCTCGCGCTGGTCGCGCAGGCGCTGGGGCAGGATCCCACGGCCTACGGCGGTGCCGACCTGCTCGGACGGCTCGTGGCGTTGCAGGACGACACCGGCCGGTACCGCGACAGGACGGATCCGGCGTACGAGCAGACCAACGCCTTCACCCAGGCGCTCGCGATCATCGTGCTGCACCGGGCGGGCAAAGACGTGTCCGCCGCGGTGGAGTTCCAGGCGTCCACGGCCTGTCCCGACGGCGGGTTCCCGATCGCGTTCGGCCTGCCGGCGTGCAAGTCCGATGTGGACGGAACCGCGATGGTGCTGCAGGCACTGCTCGCGGCCGGCGAGAAGGACAAGTCCGCCGCGGCCGTCGAGTGGCTGGTGAAGCAGCAGCAGGCGGACGGCGGGTTCCAGGCCATGGAGCCGCCGACGAACGCCAACACCACCGGCCTCGCGGTCGGCGCACTGCTCGCCGGTGGCCGCAAGGCCGCCGCGGACAAGGCCGTGGCATACCTGAAGACGTTGCAGATCGGCTGCACCGGACCTGCCGACCAGCGCGGCGCGATCGCTTTCGACAGCACGGGTTTTGACGCTGGAACGGTCGTGCGCGCGACCACGCAGGGCATGCTCGGGCTCGCCCGCGTGAGCCTCGCCGAGGTGTCCGCGTCGTCTGCGACCCCCGGTGTGCCGCCGATCGACTGCACCACGACCACCACAACACCACCTCCGGCCACCACCACGCCGGTGGCACCCGCTCCCGGCGGTCCCGCCGAAGCACCGGCCGATCCGCCGCTCGCCGTCACCGGACCCGACCAGGCCGTGCCGCTGACCCTGTTCGGTTCTTTCGCGGTGCTGGCCGGCGCCGTCCTCCTGCTCGTCTCCCGTCGTCGGAAGGGTGGTGCGTGATGCGCCGCATGCTCGCCGTTCTCGCGCTGGTCGCGAGTTCGTTCGTGGTCACGTCTGCCGCCTCCGCCGCGTCCTGCGCCAACGTCAAGGTCGTGGTGGACTTCACCTCGTTCGGCGGCGGCGTCCAGACGGCCTGCACCACGGTCGACCCGAGTTCGGGCATCGTGGCTTTGCAGAACGTGAAGTTCGTGGTCGGGTACGTGCCTCGCCAGCCCGGTTTCGTGTGCACGATCAACGCGCTGCCGAACCCGTGCAACGGCGCCCCGACCACCGCGTACTGGTCGTACTGGCACGGCACGCCCGGCGGCACCTGGACCTACAGCAGCTCGGGCGCCGGCAGCTACAACCCGGCTCCCGGCACCGTCGAGGGCTGGTCCTTCGGCGCGGGCACCGCACCGAGCACCACCCCGTGAAGAGGCTCTTCCTCGCGCTGGCACTGGTAGCCGCGTTCGTACCGGTGCCGGCGTTCGCGGCCGGTTGTGACGGCGTGACCGTCGTCGTGGACTACCGCGGCCTCGGCGGCGGCGTGCAGCAGGGCTGCGCGCCGGGCACCCCGGCCTCCGGTGTCGCGGCACTGACCGCGGCCGGTTTCGGCTACACCTACGCGTCGCGGCAGGCCGGTTTCGTCTGCCGCATCGGCGGAAGGCCGGGCACGGACGCCGACAAGTGCGTCAACGCCTCGCCCGCCACCGCGTACTGGTCGTACTGGCACGCACCGGCGGGTGGCTCCTGGTCGTACAGCAACCAGGGCGCCGCGACCTACGTGCCGGCCCGTGGAACCGTGGAGGGGTGGGCGTTCGGCGCCGGTGAGCAGCCCGGCATCGCACCGCCCGCCGCCCCGGCCCCGCCCGCACCGCGGCAACCGGCACCTCCGCAGCCACCGGCCGGGCAACCTCCTGCGCAGCGACCGCCGGCCGTGACCACGACGGCGACGACCACCGCGCCGCCGGCCTCTTCTTCCGCTGCCACACCGTCTTCCCCGGAGTCGGCACCACCGTCGTCGACGACGGCGTCATCGGTGGAGACTTCGGTTCCCGCGGTGGCGGAGAAGGCGCAGCAGGTGGAGGAGAAGTCCGGCCCGAGCTGGTTGTGGACCCTGCTGGGAGTGCTGGTGATCGCGGCACTCGTGGTGGCGGGGTTGCTCGTCGCACGGCGTCGCCGCGCCGCGGAAGACGCGTAGGGCCGGTGGGGTGAAGCTGCACTCCGGTGCGTGGTGGCTGTGGGCCCTCGGGCTCGCCACCGCGGCCAGCCGCACGACCAACCCGTTGCTGCTGGGCCTGGTCCTGGCCGTGGCGGGCGTGGTCGTCGTGACCTGCCGTGCGAACACGCCGTGGGCCGGCACCTACGGCGTGTTCCTCAAGTTCGGTCTGCTGATCATCGGCCTGCGCGTCCTTCTGCACGCGTTCCTGGGCGGCGTCACCGGTCCGACCGTGCTGTTCACGCTGCCGCAGGTCCCGCTGCCGGACTGGGCCCAGGGCATCCGCGTCGGCGGCCCGGTCAGCGCGGAGGGCCTGGTTTTCGCGCTGTACCAGGGATTGCTCCTCGCGACGATCCTCAGCTGCGTCGGCGCCGCCAACGCCCTCGCGAACCCCAGGAGGTTGCTGCGGTCGTTGCCGGCCGCGTTGTACGAGGTGAGCGTCGCCGTCGTGGTGGCGCTGACCGTGGCGCCGCAGCTGGTCGCGTCCGCACGGTCGGTGCGCAGGGCGCGGCAGCTCAGGGGTGACACGGCCAGGGGAGCGCGGGCGATCCGCACGATGCTGGTGCCGGTGCTGGAGGACGCGCTCGACCGGTCGCTGGTGCTGGCCGCCTCTATGGACTCGCGCGGCTACGGGCGCACGGCCGGTATCTCGCGCAAGGACCGGGTGCTCACCGGGACGTTGGTGCTGGCAGGGCTGTTCGGGCTCTGCATCGGCACGTACGGGTTGCTGGCGGGTGCCTGCACGGGCTGGCCGTTGCTCGCACTAGGTGGCGTGCTGGCGATCGCGGGCCTGCGGGTCGGCGCGCGCCGGGTGCCGCGCACGCGGTACCGGCCGGACCGGTGGTCGCCCACCGCGATCGGGGTGGCGGCGAGCGGGATGGCGGGGGCGGTCGTGCTGGTGTTCTCGGCCGATCCGGCGCTGTCACCGTCGACGGTTCCCCTGCAGGTGCCGGAACTGCCGCTGGTTCCCGCGCTGGGAGTGCTCCTGGCGCTGGCGCCCGTGGTGATCGCGAGGGAGACATGATCAGGTTCGAGGACGTCACGATCACCTACACCGGGCAGCCGGTGCTCGCGGACATCTGCGTGGAGATCCCCGAAGGCGAGCTGTGCCTCGTCGTCGGCCGCACCGGTTCCGGCAAGTCGACCTTTCTGCGCGCGATCAACGGCCTCGTCCCGCACTTCAGCGGCGGCACGCTCGCCGGACGCGTCCTGGTCGACGGCCGCGACACCGCCACGCACCCGCCGCGCGAACTGGCGGACGTGGTCGGGTTCGTCGGCCAGGACCCGGTGGCGGGCTTCGTCGCGGACAACGTCGAGGACGAGCTCGCCTATTCGATGGAGTCACTGGGTCTCACGAACGACGTCATGCGCAAGCGCGTCGAGGAGACCCTCGACCTGCTGGGCCTCGCCGCCCTCCGCGACCGTCCACTCGCGACACTGAGCGGCGGTCAGCAGCAACGGGTCGCGATCGGCGCCGCGCTCACCGCGCACCCGCGGGTCCTCGTCCTCGACGAACCCACCTCGGCGCTCGACCCCGGCGCCGCCGAGGACGTTCTCGCTGCCGTGCAAAGACTTGTGCACGACCTCGGCATGACCGTCGTGATCGCCGAACACCGCCTCGAACGCGTGGCGCAGTACGCGGACCGCGCGCTCCTGCTGCCGCAGGGCAAGATCGGGGACGTCGGCGAGATCCTCGCGGCGGCTCCGGTCGCGCCACCGGTCGTCCGGCTCGCACAGTTCGCCGGCTGGGAGCCGGTGCCGGTCTCGGTCCGCGACGCGCGCCGCCGTGCCGCACCCCTGCGCGCCCGGCTCCCCGAGCCCGAGGTCGAAACCGTGGCGAAGACCAGCCCGGTCCTCGAAGCACGCGAAGTCGTTGTCCGGTACGGAGATGTCCAGGCCGTGCGCGGCGTGACGCTCGACGTCGGCAAGGGTGAACGCGTCGCGCTCATGGGGCGCAACGGTTCCGGCAAGTCGTCGCTGCTCTGGGCGGTGCAGGGCAGCGGCAAACGCACGTCCGGCACCGTGGCCGTCGCGGGCGCCGACCCGAAAACGCTGAAGCCCGCCGAACGACGGCAGGCCGTGGCGCTGGTGCCGCAGCAGCCGTCCGACCTGCTCTACCTCGAAACGGTCGCGCAGGAGTGCGCCCAGGCCGACTCCGAGACCGGGCAACCCGCCGGAACGTGCCGGGAACTGCTGCAGGGCCTGGCCTCCGTGCCGCCGGACGCCCACCCGCGCGACCTGTCCGAAGGCCAGCGGCTCGCGCTGGTGCTCGCGGTGGTGCTGACCGGAGCCCCGGACGTCCTGCTGCTCGACGAACCGACGCGCGGCCTCGACTACCCGGCCAAGGAGGCGCTCGCCCAGGTCCTCAAGAACCTGCCGGGCACCACCGTCCTGGCCACGCACGACGTCGAGTTCGTCGCCGAGTACGCCACCCGCGTGGTCGTGATGGCCGAGGGCGAGGTCGTCGCGGACGGCCCGGCGCGCGAGGTCGTGACGTCGTCGCCGATCTTCGCCCCGCAGGTCAGCAAGGTCCTCGGGCCGTGGCTGACGGTCGCGGACGTCGAGGCCGCCCTGTGATCGCGATCGGCAGGCGCTCGGTGGTCGCACTGGCGGTGTCCGGGGTGATCGGGCTGGCCGCGTTCACCTGGCCGCTCGTCGTGGCGCCGGCCAGCGACATCGCGCACGGCGGTGACGCGCCCTGGACGTTCGCGCTGCTGCTGCCGCTGGTGCTCGCGGTCGTGCTCGCCGAACTGAGCGACAAGGGCATGGACTCCAAGGCGATCGCGATGCTGGGCGTGCTGTCCGCGCTCGGCGCCGCGATCCGGCCGCTCGGACCGGGCACCGCCGGCATCGAGACGGTCTTCTTCCTGATGGTGCTCGGCGGCCGGGTGTTCGGGCCGGGGTTCGGGTTCGTGCTGGGCAACACCACGCTGTTCGCGTCGGCCCTGCTGACCGGCGGCGTCGGGCCGTGGCTGCCGTACCAGATGCTCGGCGCGGCCTGGGTCGCCCTGGGCGCCGGACTGCTCCCGCGGTGGCGCGGCAAGGCCGAGATCGCGCTGCTGGCGGCGTACGGCGTGATGAGCTCGCTCGTCTACGGCTTCCTGCTCAACCTGTCGTTCTGGCCGTTCGCGGTCGGCGAGGGCACGTCGGTGAGCTTCGACCCGGACTCCTCGCCCGGCACGAACCTGGTGCGGCTCGCGGCGTTCACGCTCGCCACGTCGCTCGGCTGGGACCTCATGCGGGCCGTCACCACCGCCGTTCTGGTCGCGGTGACGGGCCCCGTACTGCTCCGGACGCTGCGCAGAGCCGCGCGCAAGGCCGCTTTCGAGCCGGTCTCGAACAAAGAATTGGCCTAGACCATTGACGTCATAGGGATGGTTGAGCACGCTGGAGGCAGGGTCGCCGCCCCCGACTCGTGAGGAGGAGTCGTGAGAACTCGCGTTCTCGCCGCGGTCATCGCTGTCACCGCAGCGCTGTCCGTGAGCGCGCAGTCGCAAGCCGCGGAACCACTGCAGAGCCTCGTGCCGGTCCCTGTCTCGGTGCAGGCCAGAAGCGGTGTCACGCACGCGCTGACGGCAGCCACGAAGATCTACACCGCCCCTGCCGCGCGTGACGTCGGCGAGTTCCTCGCCGGAGTCCTGCGGCCCTCGACCGGCTACGCCTTCCCGGTGTCCGACACGACCGGAACCCCGTCCGACGGCATCTCGTTGCTGCTCACGGGCGCACCGGGCACGGTCGGCCAGCAGGGTTACCAGCTCGACGTCGCGGCGAACTCCATCGTCCTGCGCGCCAACACGGCAGAAGGCCTGTTCACCGGCGTGCAGACGCTGCGGCAGCTGCTGCCGGCCAAGGTGGAGAGCACGACCGCGCAGGCCGGTCCGTGGACCGTGCCGGGCACGCTGATCGTCGACTACCCGCGGTTCTCCTACCGCGGCGCGATGCTCGACGTGGCCCGCCACTTCCACCCGGTCTCCACGGTCAAGCGCTACATCGACCAGCTCGCGCTGTACAAGATCAACTACTTCCACCTGCACCTGACCGACGACCAGGGCTGGCGGATCGTCGTCGACAGCTGGCCGCGCCTCGCCACGTACGGCGGCAGCACGCAGGTCGGCGGCGGCCCCGGCGGTTACTACACCAAGGCGCAGTACAGCGAGATCGTGCAGTACGCGGCCTCGCGCAAGATCACGGTGATCCCGGAGATCGACATGCCGGGCCACACCAACGCCGCGCAGGCCTCGTACGCGGAGCTCAACTGCAACGGCCAGGCCCCGCCGCTGCGCACGGACATCGAGGTCGGCTACTCCTCGCTGTGCGTGAACAAGGACATCACCTACCAGTTCGTCGACGACGTGGTGCGCGAGATCGCGGCGCTCACGCCCGGCCCGTACTTCCACATCGGCGGTGACGAGGCGCACGCGACCTCCGACGCCGACTACCAGGCGTTCATGGACCGGGCCCTGCCGATCGTGAAGAAGTACGGCAAGACCGTGCTCGGCTGGCACGAGTTCGTGAAGACCACGACCGACACCACCGCGATGCCGCAGTACTGGGGCACCTCGGCGTCCAACGCCACGGTGCAGGCAGCGGCGGCACGGGGCCAGAAGGTCATCATGTCGCCCGCGAACAAGGCGTACCTGGACATGAAGTACAACTCCAGCACGCCCCTGGGCCTGTCGTGGGCCGGTCTGATCGAGGTCCAGACCGCCTACGAGTGGAACCCCGGCACGCACCTGAGCGGTGTCCCGGAGTCCGCGGTCCACGGCGTCGAGGCTCCACTGTGGAGCGAGACGCTGGTGACCGGCCGCGACATCGAGTTCATGGCGTTCCCGAGGCTCGGCGCGATCGCCGAGCTGGCCTGGTCGCCGTGGTCGACGCACAACTGGGACCAGTTCAAGGTGCGCCTGGGCAACCAGGGCCCGCGCTGGACGACCATGGGCATCAACTTCTACAAGTCCACCCAGGTGCCGTGGGACACCGGCGGTCCGGGGCCGGGCCCGTGCACGCAGCCGGCGTGGGAGCGCGACAAGGTCTACAACGGCGGCAACGTGGTTTCGCACAACGGCCGCAAGTGGACCGCGCAGTGGTGGACGCGGGGCGAGGAGCCCGGCACCACCGGCCAGTGGGGCGTCTGGCGTGACGGAGGCGTTTGCTGACTCCTCCTGGGTACTCGTCGGCCATGACTGATCCGGAAGTGGCTGAAGAGTTCGCCGAAGAGGCCGGTGTCGACCCGACACCGCAGGAGGTCGACGAGTACCGCGACATGACGCAACCGGGTGAGTGGCGCGCCGACGAGAAGATGGGATCGGGCGGCGCGTCCGCACCGCAGGACGGGGAGGATCCGACCGGCGGTTCCGGGGCGTGATGTCTGATTCATCCGGTGCGGGCGCTTATCGAGTGCCCGCACCGGGTAACAGAACGTCGTGGATGCCCGAGTTGCCGTATTTGCCCCGTCCCCTCAACTGACCATCACCGTCGAGGACCTCGACGGTGAGCCGGACGTGCACCTGCACGCCGGCGGCCAGGGTTTCTGGCAGTCCAGGATGATCGCCGCTTTAGGCGTCGAAGCCGTTGTGTGCGCGACGTTCGGCGGTGAGACCGGTCGTGTGCTGCGCACGTTGCTGGAAGGTGAGCACGTCGACCTGAAGGCGCGCGAGGTCGCCGCCCGCAACGGCGCCTACGTGCACGACCGCCGCGACGGCAGCCGGGACGAGATGGTCGAGATGATCCCCGACGCGCTGTCCCGCCACGAGCTCGACGACGTCTACGAGTCGGCACTGGTGGAGGGCATCCGCGCGGGCACGGCCGTGCTGAGCGGGCCGTCCGACGACCGCGTGCTGCCCCACGACACGTACTTCCGCCTCACCTCGGACCTGACCGGCAACGGTTGCCGCGTGATCGTCGACCTGGCGGGTGACCGGCTCGCCGAGGCCGTGCGCGGCGGCCCGCACGTCGTCAAGGTCTCGCACGAGGAACTGGGCGAGGAAGACCTGTCCAAGCTCATCCAGAAGGCCAAGGAGATCGCTGCTTCGTGCGTGCACGGCGTGGTGGTGTCCCGTGCCGACGAACCGGCGCTGGCGCTGCTGGAAGACCAGCTCTACCTCGTGAAGATGCCGCAGCTGGAGCCGGTCGACACGCGTGGTGCGGGTGACTCCATGACCGCGGGGATTTCAGCGGGCCTCGCGCTGGGTATGTCGTTGACGGACGCGGTGAAGCTCGGTGCGGCCGCGGGAGCGGTCAACGTGACCCGGCACGGCCTCGGCAGTGGCGGGGGAGAGGCCGTGCGCGAGCTGAGCAAACGCGTGGAACTGGAGCCGATCGAGGAATGAGCGGATGCGCGCGCTGATCACGAACGACGACGGAATCGACTCTCCCGGCCTATGGACCCTGGCGTCGGCCGCCGCCGACTGCGGCCTCGAAGTGGTGGTGGCGGCGCCGTCCACGCAGGCCAGCGGTACCAGCGCGTCGGTCGCGGCGGCGGGCGAGAACGGCAGGGTGGCGAGCGAACGCCGCACCCTGCCGGGCCTCGACGTCGAGGCCTACGCGGTCGCGGCGCATCCGGGCCTGATCTCGCTGATCGCGTGCCGGGGCGGCTTCGGCGGCAAGCCCGACGTGGTCCTGTCCGGCGTGAACCTGGGTGCGAACGTCGGCCGCGCGATCCTGCACTCCGGCACCGTCGGCGCGGCGCTGACCGCGCACCTCAACGACGTCACGGCGCTGGCGGCGTCGCTCGACGTGGGACTGGACGGGCCTGAACCGTTGTGGGACAAGGCAGGTGAGGTCGTACGCCTCGTGCTGCCGGTGCTGCTGGAGATGCCCGCGGCCACGGTGCTGTCGCTGAACGTGCCGAACGTCGCCGACGTGCGAGGACTTCGCTGGGCGGAGCTGGCGCGGTTCGGCACGGTGCAGAGCCGGGTGGACGACGTGGGCGACGACGAGGTCGAGCTCGTGCACGTCTACAACGAGGAGTCGCTCGTGCCGGGCACGGACACGGCGTTGCTGGCGGACGGTTTCGCGACCGTGACGGCGCTGCACTCGGTGGGCCGCGACGTCAGCTCGGAGCCCGCTTTGCCGGCCTGGCCAGCGTGATCACGAGCCCGATCAGGGCCGTCCGCACCCCGAGGAAGCCCTCGGTCGTGACGTCGTCGAGCGAGAACGCCAGCATCCCGAACCCCAGCAGCAGGATGAGTCCGTACATCCGCGCGAGGCCGAGCCGCCACGCCATCACGATGCCCATCACCCCGACGCCGAGCTGGACGACCCGGTAGTTGGGGTCAAGACCGAACAGGTCCAGCCATCCGAAGGCGAGCTGCAACACGCCCGCCGTGAGTGTGAGCGCCTGCGGCCTTGTGAACTGGAACTGATCGCTCGACAAGGCCATAGGTCTTCACCCCTCGGATCGCCGCCAGACAGCGTCGTACTTCGCCTGTCGTTCGCTGTCCTGCAAGGCGTTTCGCTCCCGGCGCCCCTGTGTCGCCGACCCTCTCGGGTACCCGTACTTCGTGAGCCGGTAGTCCACACTTTCAGGTGCATACGACAACGCGAAGTACAGTCCTACAACGAAACCGAGCCCACCGCACGCAATTGCGAGCGGCCACGGCGAACCGAGTCCGAAGACCAGTGCCAGTGTGATGGCCGTCGTCAGCGGCGTGACCTGCACGAGACTGCGCACGGTGAAGCGCAGCAGCCACTTCGGGCCGGTCACGTCGTCGTGGACGAACTCCCGGTACTTCTGCGGCACGCGCCCACCGGCGTAGTACCAGGCCTTCAGCGCGGGGTTCACCGCGTCGCCTTGGCGATCACCTTGTGCAGCACCTGGTTCAGCTGCGCGAGCTCTTCGAACGTCATGTCGAGCTGCTCCACGACCTTGAAGGGGATCTTGAGCGCTTCCTCGCGCAACTCGGTGCCCTTCTCGGTGAGGGTCAGCGCGAGCGCGCGTTCGTCGGCCTTGTCCCGCTGCCGCTCGACGTACCCGACCGCCTCCAGCCGCTTGAGCAGCGGGCTGAGGGTGCCGGGGTCGAGCTGCAGGACGTTGCTCAGGTCCTTGACGGTGCGCGGCGACCGCTCCCAGAGCGCCAGCATCACCAGGTACTGGGGATGCGTGAGGTTCAGCGGCTCCAGGATCGGGCGGTAGACCGCGATCACCGTCCGGCTGGCCACGGCCAGCGCGAAGCAGACCTGCCGCTCCAGTTCGAGCGGGTTCTCCGGGATGCTTGGTGTACTAATCATTGGTGTACACACTAACTGGCGGACGCGCTCGGATCCAAGTGGTGTGGCGCAGTGCTCACATCACCCCGGGCTTCAGATCACTTGAGTGCCTCCGCGAGCACTTCCGCGGTGACAACGGCACCCGCGCGGGTCATCACGGTGCCGCCGTGGTCGACCTCGTTGATCAGCACGGGTTCGCGCAGGACGGGCAGTTCGGCGCGGAAGGCCTGGGCCTGGTCGGCGGTGTAGGCGGGCGGGGAGTCCGGGCCGGTGCTCCACTCGGCGTGGATGAACCACGTCGGCATGGTGAGCTCGCGCCAGCGCGAGGTGCCGAAGATGACGTCGGTGGCGTCGGCGACCAGGGTGTCGGCCGGCAGCCTCAGGTGGCCGTCCGGGGTCAGGTCGTGGGCGAAGTAGTCGCGGACCAACGGGTCGGCCGGGTCGATCACCGGGTTCACCATGGCCTGGACGGCCACGTACTCGTCGACGGTCCAGGTGCGCTCGCGGGCGGCCACCTGCGGGGCGAAGGCCGCTGACAGCACCTCCTCGGTCATCTGGGCGTGGGCCGGCATGGGGAAGCCGCCGTCCACGAGCACGAGCGCCCGCACCCGGTCCGGGTGGCGCACGGCCAGGTCGACGGCCGCGTAGGCGCCCATGGACATGCCGCACACCGTCACGGACTGGAGGTCCAGGGCGTCCAGCACGCGGACCATGTCGTCGGCGTGCTGCCTGATGGACGAGCCGGGCACCTCGTGGCTGTCCCCGCGGCCGCGCAGGTCCGGGGCGATGAGCGAGAAGTGGTGCGCTGCCAGCCAGTTCCACAGCTTGCGGCTGCCGCTGACGCCGTGGATCGCGAGCACGGGCGGGGTGTCGCCGTCGTGGATCTCGACGGCCAGGTCGCCGCCGTCTACCGGAACGCGCATGCGGACTCCTCAGGCCTTGCCGGGGTTGAACAGGTTCAGGGGATCGAGCGTGTGTTTGACCGCCCGGTGGACCGACCACGCGTCCGGGCCGAGTTCGCGGATCATGCCGTCGCGCTTGAGCAGGCCCACGCCGTGCTCACCGGTGACGGTGCCGCCCAGTCGCAGCGCCTGGTCGATGATGTCCTCGAACGCCGCCTGCGCGGCGATCCTCGCGTTGTCGTCACCGGGCGGGGTGATCAGCAACGGGTGCAGGTTGCCGTCGCCGGCGTGCGCGATGGTCGCGATCCGGACCTGGTGGCGCGCACCGATCTCCTCGATGTGCGCGAGCATCGCGGGTACCGCGGACCGGGGCACGCACACGTCCTCGGTCAGCAGCGGGCCCAGTCGTTCCAGCGCCGGGTAGGTGAGGCGCCGGGCGGCGAAGAGCGCCTCGGCCTCGGTCGAGTCGGTGGAACGCTCCGTCCAGACGGCACCCGCGTCGGTGAAGGCCGCGACGAGGCCGTCCGCGTCGTCCGGTGTCTCGGCGCGGGCCAGCAGCATGGCCTCGGTGTCCGGCTCGATGCCCAGGTGCTTCCAGTCCTCGACGGCCTGCAGGCAGGCGCGGTCGATCAGCTCCAGCGCGGCGGGCTGCAAGCCTCGGCCGGTGCTCAGCGCGACGGCCTGACCTGCCGCGACGAGGCTGGAGAACGCGCCGACGACGGTGCCGGACGGACGCGGGGCGGGGCGCAGCCGGACGGTGACCTCGGTGACGACGCCGAGCGTGCCCTCGGAGCCGACCAGCAGGCTCGTCAGGTCGTAACCGGCGACGCCCTTGGTGGTGCGCCGGCCGAGCCGCACCGCGGTCCCGTACGCGACGGGGCCGCCCATCACGGCTTCGAGGCCGAGCACGTAGTCGCGCGTCACGCCGTACTTGAGGCAGCACAGGCCGCCCGCGTTCGTGGCGACGTTGCCGCCGATCGTCGACCACGGCGAGCTGGCCGGGTCCGGCGGGTACCAGAGTCCTTGCTCGGCAACGGCTTTCTTCAGGTCGTCGTTCACGACACCCGGCTGCACGACGGCGAGCAGGTTGTCCCGGTCGATCTCCAGGACCCCGTCCATGCGGCTGAGGTCGAGGACCAGGCAGCCGTCGACCGCGTTGGCGCCGCCGGACAGACCCGTGCCCGCACCTCGCGGCACGATCGGGATGTCGTTCGCCGCGCAGTGCCTGACGGCTTCTTGAACGTCCTCCGTGGACTGCGGGCGGAAGGCGGCGTACGGCGTGCCCGCCGGCGCCCACTCGGCCTCGTCGTGGCTGAGACCGGCCAGTGTGTCCGGGTTCGTGATGAGCTTCATGACCGCTCCAACGCGCCGTGCGCGGCTTTGTGCACAACCCGTTCCAGTTCCGCGCCCCACGCTGCCGGTGTCGTGTCCGCGTGGATCGGGACCGCCCCCATGCCCGCCACCGCGAACCGCGCGAAAAGCACCAGGTCGAAGGCCTGTGCGGGGGAGGCGAGCGGCGGGGTCAGGATCGTGGCGATCTGTGCGGCACCGGTGTTGAGCTCCTGCGTGCCGGTCGCGATCAGGTCGGGTTCGCGGACGATCACCGAACGGCGGCCGAGTTCCAGCGCCCACTGTGCGGACGTGATCGTGTCGACGGCCGTGCGCACCGCCTTCGTCAGCGCCGCAACGGGATCAGGGGCCGCGACGAGCGCGCGGACGACGCGGCTGAGGAACGCGTCGTACCAGAAGATCGCGGCTTTGGTGCCGAACGTGCGGAACAGCGTGCGTTCGGAGACGCCCGCGCGATCGGCGATGGCCTTGGTCGACGTGGCGGCGAAGCCCTGGTCGAGGCACAGTGCGATGGCCGCCTCCTGGATGGCGAGGCGGGTGCGCAGGTCCTTCGCGGCGCGGGCGGTGAGCGTCTCCACGCCGTCAACCTAGCCCATAATGTCAGTATCTGCCAGATTTGGTGTCAGTTGATGTCAACGTGTCGACTGCGGCCGACGGGGTAGACGACTGGCATGGCCCGGACCACCGTCGTCATCGCCTCGCGGAACCGCGCGGACAGCCTGCTGCGCACGCTGGCATTCCTGAGCGAGCTCGCGGTGCCGGTGATCCTGGTCGACAACGCGTCCGAAGACGACACGGTCTCCCGTGTGCGCAACGACTTCCCGAGGGTCTTGCTGCTGGAGTCGGCGGTGAACCGCGGCGCGGTGGCGCGCAACCTCGGCGTGCAGGCGGCGCGGACGCCGTTCGTCGCCTTCGCCGACGACGACTCGTGGTGGGCGCCCGACGCGATCGAGCGAGCCCAGCCGATCTTCGACGACCACCCGGACCTGGCGGTGATCGTCGCGCGCACGCTGGTGGGGCCGGAGGAGAGGCTCGACCCGATCACGCCGCTGCTGCGCGACAGCCCGTTGGGCGAGGGGGTCGCGGGACCCGCGGTGCTCGGGTTCCTGGCCTGCTCGGCCATCGTGCGGCGGCAGGCGTTCCTGGACGTGGGCGGCTTCAGCCCGGTGCTGTTCTTCCGCGGCGAGGAGACGTTGCTGTCGTGGGACCTCGCGGCGGCGGGGTGGGCGCTCTGCTACGTTGACGACGTGGTGGCGCACCACCACCCGGCGGCGGGCCGGGCGCAGGGGGAGGACGTCGTCGAGCGGCGCAACGTGCTGCTGGCCGCGTGGATGCGACGGCCGCTGACCAGTGCGTTAGCGGCGTCGTTGAAGGACCCGGAGGCGTTCCGGGCGGCCCTGCCCCGGCTGCGTCAGGCGCTCCGGCAGCGACGTGCGCTGCCGGACCACCTGGAAGCGCAGATCAGAGCGATCGGACGGCCGCGCCGAGACGCGTGATGCCCTCGTCGATCTGCTCCGGCGTGACGCCCGAGAACGCGAGGCGCAGAGCGTTGTCGCCGCCCTCCAGCAGGAAGTCGGAGCCCTTCACGAACTCGACGCCGTGCTCCTTCGCGACCGGCACCAGCTTGTCGATCGACACGCCCGGCAGCTCGACCCACATGAAGTAGCCGCCCTGCGGCGCGGTGAAGACGGCCTCCGGCAGCTCGCGCTGCAGCGCGGCGACCAGGGCGTCCTTGCGGGCGCGCAACGCGGTGCGGACGTTCGCGACCGACTCCTCGAGACGGCCGGAGCGGCAGTACGAGTTCACGATCGACTGCGCCACCATGTTCGGCGAGATGTACGTGGTGGTGGCGATGTCCTGAATGGACTTGATGACGGCCTTCGGGCCCACCAGGTAACCGCAGCGGATGCCGGGCGCCATGGTCTTCGAGAACGACGACGCGTAGACGACCTTCTCGTTCTCGTCCTGCGACAGCATCGTCGGCAGCGGCTCGCCCTCGAACCGGACCTTGACGTACGGGTCGTCCTCGAACAGCACGAAGTCGTACTTGGCCGCGAGGTCCAGCAGACGCGTGCGCTTCGCCTCGGACAGCGTGTAGCCGGCCGGGTTGTGGAAGTTCGGGATGATGTGCGCGAGCTTCGGGCGCACACCGCTCTCCAGCAGCGCTTCGAGCGCGTCGACGTTGATGCCGTCGGTCTCCAGCTCGATCGCGTGGATCTTGGCGCCGCGCTGGCGCAGGTTCAGCAGCGTGCGGTCGTAGGTCGGCGCCTCGACGACCACGTCGTCGCCCTGCTGCACGAGCAGTTCGAACAGGAACGCGTCGGCCTGCATCGAGCCGTTGGTGACGAGCACCTGCTCCGGCGCGACGCCGTGCTGCTCCGCGAGCCAGGTGCGCAGCGGGACGTAGCCGACGCTCGTGCCGTACGCGAAGGTGCCGCCGGGGTCGTCCGTGAAGGCTTTCTGCGCCGCTTCGCGCAGGCCTTCCTGGTCGATGATGTCGAGAGAGGGCGCTCCGCGCGTGAACAGGATCGAGGCCATGCGCGGAGCGTACAACTCCCAGCATTTGGGCTACGGCCCATATACGTATGAGTTCAGCTGGCTGACCGCCGCCTGCGCGTTCCCGAGGTGGTAGAGATCGACCGCGAGGAAGTTCGGCTTCTTCCTGGCCGCCGGCTGGCAGAACTGCTGCGCCCGGTTCGCGAGCTTGCCGTTGTCCGTCGTGGCCGTGCTCGTGAACGGAACGTCGCGGAAGTGGTTCATGACGAACAAGGGCTGGAAGGCGCCGGTCGCGGTGAGCGGTTTTTCATCCCATCGGCTGTAACAGGACCAGTCGGAACTGCCGAGCCCCGAACCCATCGACCAGTAGTTCTCGACGGTCCAGTCCTTCTGGTAGAGCACGCCGGAGTCCTCGCGCCCGTCCTTGCCGTGGTCGGTGAAGATGAGCAGCCGCTTGCCGCTGCTCTGCATCTGGCCGCGCGTGGGCCAGCCGTTCTGCTGCACGCCCTCGGCCCGGTACAGCACGTCGTTCAGCCCCTGCACCTTGCGCAGTTCGGCGCGCAGCGTGTTCGCGTCGACGTAGTCCTCCAGGAAGATCGTGACGATCTCGCTGCGGTTGGCGCGCAGGAAGTCCACGATCCGCTGGACGTCGACGTTGAGCGCCACCGGCTTGCTGACGAGGGTGCAGCTGTTGTGGCACAGGATCGCGCCGTCCGGTGTCTGGTGGATGTCCAGCTGGAACCCGCGGACGCCGTCGTTCAGCTGCTGCACGATCCCGCGCGTCTGGTTCTTGGCGAGGTTGACGAACGGCGGCGCGAACCCGCCGTCCACCCCGTTCGCATAGGCGTTGTGGGCGGTCAGGAACGTCATCTGGTCGAGCCGCGGATCCGCCGGCATCGGGCTGGTCCGGGCGGTGACCGGCGTCAGGTACCAGCGCGACTCACCGCCGAGGGCGAAGAACTCCCATTGATCACCGAACTGGCGGGGCTCGTGAACCGTATCCCCTTGTGAGCACGAACCCATGGTGAGCTGGCGGGTGATGCACTGGCCCGGCGAGTCGGTGTTCTCGAACCTCCCGTCGCTCAGCCGCCACTGCTGGCGGTCCTCGTTGCCCTTGGGGCGGTGCAGTGCCAGTCCACTGCCGCTCTGGGCGACGTTGAGGCCGGTCCGGACACTGGTGACGTAGAACGTGCCCGCGGGAGCCGCTTCAGCGGTGGCGGGTACCAGGGGAAGCAGGAGCAGGGCCGCGATGGCAGGGAGGTATCGCACGGTGACCAGAGTCACCTACCGGCGTTAAACATGAAACGGTTTCAAGCGTGTGGACGTTTAACACTGTGGGTATCCCACATGCCGTAGCGCCCTCTTAGGGGGCAGAACAACTCAAGGCAGCCGTCGCCCGACCGAAGGGTTTGGGCCGGTACTCGGGCGCCGCCTTCACAAGCCGCGCAGGGTTCGACTCCCTCGGTTGCCGCCAATTCCGTCTGGGCACAAAAGAAGCCCGCCCGGCGCGAGGCCGAGCGGGCTTCGAAGAGCTCAATCAGATGGCGCGGACGTCCTGCGCCTGCGGCCCCTTCTGACCCTGGCCGATCTCGAACTCCACGCGCTGCTGCTCTTCAAGCGACTTGAAGCCCGAACCGGAAATCTGCGAGTAGTGGACGAACACGTCCGGACCGCCGCCGTCCTGCGCGATGAATCCGAAGCCCTTCTCGCCGTTGAACCACTTCACGGTGCCCTGCGCCATACGAATTGCTCCCTAGATGTTGGACCCCCGCCAGAGCGAGGTTCGCGCGCAGTCTGCCAGGCCACGGTCTCTCTCACATCGTGGTTAGCCCGGTGGTGTGAAGAAGTAAGTTGAACCGGGTACCACCGAGAGGAGCAGGGATGTCGAACTGGCTGGACGTCGCGCACGAGGTTGCGGCGACGCTCAGGTCCGACGCGGCGGACAGGGACCGGGCCGGCCAGCCGCCCGCCAAAGAGGTCGAACTGCTCCGGCAGAGCGGTCTGCTCAACGTCCGGGACTGGACGCAGCAGCAGCGGGTCGGCCGGATCATCGGTGCCGCCGACGCCAACGCCGGTCACCTCCTCGGGTACCACTACCTGCAGATCTGGCGCAGCGGGCTGTTCGACGCGCAGTTCGGCGTCCAGCCCGACCAGTTCTGGGCCGGCGTCAGCAACCCGCTCGACGCGGCGCTCGAACTGACGCCCGCCGAAGGTGGTTTCGTCCTGAACGGTCGCAAGACCTTCGCCACCGGAGCCGCTGTCGCCGATCGCCTCGTGGTCAGCGCGACGCGCACGGACAACGGCGAGAAACTCACGTTCCTGCTCGACGGGAAAGCGACCGGAATCACCTACTTGGACGATTGGGACAACATCGGTCAGCGCCTCACGGCGTCCGGCGGGGTGACCTTCGAGAACGTCCGGGTGACGGAGGTTCTCGGCGTCCAGCCGGCCAATGAGGACCCGCGCGTCAGCCTCGCCGCGCTCGGCTTCCAGCTCGTGCTCGCCCAGCTCTACGTGGCCATCGCGGAGGGCGCGCTCGCGGAGGCCGCCGACTACACCCGCACCAAGACCCGCCCGTGGTTCGTCAGCGGCGTCGAGTCCGCCACCGAGGACCCGTACATCGTCGCGGCCTACGGCGAGATGGTGTCCCAGACCAGGGCCGCCGGGCTGCTCGCGGACGAAGCCGCCCGTCAGCTGTGGGAGGCCTCCGAATTCGGCCGCAACCTGACGGCCGCCAAGCGCGGCGAGGTCGCGGTGACGATCTCCGAGGCGAAGGTCGTCAGCACCAAGCTCGTCAACGAGGTCACCAGCCGGATCTTCGAGCAGATCGGCGCGCGCGGCACCGCGGCCAAGTACGGCGTGGACCGCTTCTGGCGCAACGCCCGCACGCTCACGCTGCACGACCCGGTCGTCTACAAGGCCCGCGAGGTCGGCGAGCACTTCCTGACCGGCGCGCGCCCCGCCCACACCGGGTACAGCTGATGCAGCCGGTGCTCGCCGACTCGGTGCGGCTCACCGGCGACGGCGTGCTGATCCTCGACCGGCGGCAGTTCCCGTTCGAACGGAACTGGGTGCTGTGCCGCACGGCCGAGGACGTCGCGAAGGCCATCGAGGACATGGTCACCCAGTCCTCCGGACCGTACTTCGCGGTGCTGTTCGCCATGGTGCTGAAGGCACGCACCCTGGAGGCGCTGCCGTTCGAACAGGCCCGCGCGCAGCTGGCGGAGACCGCGCGGGTGCTCGAGAACACCAGGCGCACCAACAACGCCCTGCGCAAGGCCACCAAGGTCGTCCTCGACCACGTGGACGCCGCGCGGAACGTCACGCACGCACTCGCGGGCGCCGAGGAAGGCGACCGCAGGTACCGGGCCAAGAGCCAGGCTCTGGGCGAGCACACGGCGAACCTGTTGCCCGACAACGCCACCGTCATGACGCACTGCTGGGCCGACCTGTACCTGACGGAGACGGTCAGAGCCGCCCAGAACCAGCAGAAGACGCTGCGCTTCTTCTGCACCGAGACCAGGCCCTACCTGCAGGGAGCCAGGCTCACCGCGGAGACGTTGATCGAGATGGGCGTCGACACCACGCTCATCACGGACGGCATGGGCGCCGCGGTGCTGCAGAGCGGCGAGGTCGACGCGTTGGTGACGGCGGCCGACCGGGTCACCATGGACGGGCACGTCGTGAACAAGGTCGGCACACTGGGTCTGGCCGTGGCCGCGCACGCGTTCGGAGTACCGTTCCACGCCCAAGTGCAGGCACCCGATCTGCTGGCTCCCACGACGGACCACGTGGAGATCGAGTACCGCGACGGTGCCGAAGTGCTGCAGGTGCTGGGCAGGCCGAGTGCCACGCCGAGGGTCAAGGGGCACTACCCGGCGTTCGACGTGACGCCGCCGCGCTTCGTCACGACGGTGGTGACCGACCGGGGCGTCTACAGCGCCGGGGAGCTCGACAAGTACTACGAGGGAGAACAGCGGTGAGCAAGTGGGTCGTGCTCGACATCGAGGGCACGCTGAGCGCGACGGACCAGGTGCTGGTCGTCCTCTACGACTACGCCCGCCCCAGGCTCGGTCCGTGGATCGAGCAGCACGGTGACGACCCGGTGGTCGCCGACGCCGTGCGGCAGATCAAGGAGCTCAGCGGGCACGACGACGTCGTCAAGGCGCTGCACGACTGGATGGACGCCGACCAGAAGGTCACGCCCCTCAAGACGTTGCAGGGCCTCATCTGGCAGCAGGGCTACGCGCAGGGCGACCTGGTCGCGGAGTTCTTCCCGGACGTGGTCCCCGCGATCCGCAAGTGGCACGGCGACGGCGTGAAGCTCGCGATCTTCAGCTCCGGCTCGGTCGCGGGCCAGGTCGCGTTCTTCCAGCACACCACCGACGGCGACCTGACCCCGTTGCTGGAGCACCACTTCGACACGGTCAACGCCGGCCCGAAGCGCGAGGCCGCGTCGTACCACAAGATCGCCTCGGTGCTGAAGAGCGACGACATCACCTTCTACAGCGACGTTCCGGCCGAGCTGCACGCCGCGCAGGAGGCGGGCTGGAAGACGGTCGGCGTCGCGCGCGCCGGTGAGCCGTACGGCAACGCCGACTTCTCGCCCCACCCGACGGTCTGGGAGCTCTCGTGACCGCCGAGCTGGCCCGCGAGTGCGTCCGCTTCGCGCAGATGGGCTGGATGCGCGGCACGAGCGGCAACCTCTCCGTTGTCCTGCAACGCGATCCGCTCCGGCTCGCGGTCACGGTCAGCGGCGTGGACAAGGGTGAGATCACCGCGCAGGACAGCGTCGTCATCGACGCCGACGGCAACGCGGTCGACTCGCCGAAGGTGCCGTCCGCCGAAGCGGGCCTGCACGCCAGGATCGCTCGCGTAGCAGGCGCGGGCGCCGTCGTGCACGTCCACGCGCTCGCCACCGTCGTCGCGGCGGAGCACTGGCCCGGCGGCGTGGTGCTGAAGGACCTGGAGATGCTCAAGGGTTTCGGCCGGTACGCCCACGAAGAGGTCGTGATCCCGGTCGTCCGCAACTCGCAGGACATGCTCGAACTGGGCGATGCCTTCGAGAAGGGCTTCGACCCGAAGGTGCCGGCACTGCTCGTCGCACGGCACGGCGTGTACGTGTGGGGCGACGACCTGGTGCAGGCCCGGCACCGCCTGGAATGCCTGGAGTGGTTGCTGCGCTTCAAGGTGGAGACGCGAGACATCTTTACGGGGAGGCACTCATGACGCTGTTGACCGTGTGGCCGGAAACCGGCCCCGAGGAGACCGTCCTGCGCACCACCGACGCCGAGGAGATCACCACCGCGCTCAAGGAGCACGGCGTGCGCTTCAGCCGCTGGTCCGTTGTGGACGGTGTGACCGCCGAGAACGCCTTGGAGATCTACAAGGACGAGGTCGCCCGCGTCAGCGAGACGGAGAGCTACGGCTACGTCGACGCGATGGAGATGACCCCGGCCGACACGGACGAGTACCGCGCGAAGGCCGTCGAGTTCCGCAACAAGTTCCTCGCCGAGCACACGCACGACGACGACGAGGACCGCTATTTCGCCCGTGGCGCAGGCGTTTTCTACCTGCACATCGGCGACAAGGTCTACGCGGTGTTCTGCATGGCGGGCGACCTGCTGAGCGTCCCGGCGAACACGACGCACTGGTTCGACATGGGCACGACGCCCGACTACGTGTCGATCCGGTTCTTCCACGACGACGACGGCTGGATCGGGAACTTCACCGGAAGCGACATCGCGACGAGGTTCCCGACCTTCGACGAAATCCGTTCAGGGATGTGAAAAGTTCGCCCATCTGAACGTTGTTCCGGAATTTGAACGAAGTATTGATTCCCTCCGCCCTCTGACCTCACAGTGGTACAGACCACTTATCGAAGGTCGGAGGGATTCAACGTGGAAACCCCTGCACTCCACACACGACGATCCGTGCTCGCCCTCGCGTTGACGGCACCCCTGCTCGTGGCCCCGGCGGCTCAGGCCCTCGCTCAGCCGCCGTCTGCGCAGTGGGTCTCGGCGCCGTACACCTACACCGTCCAGAAGCCGTACAACCTCGCGACCAGCGCGCGGTACAAGTTCGAAGGCGGCGTCCACACGACGTGGGTGTACGACTACGACCAGCCGCACACCCAAGGCAGCCCGACGGACCCGCGCACCGAACTGCGGTTCAACCAGGAGTACTCCAGCGGTTCGCGCGCCTGGGAAGGCGAGATCTACATCCCGGCCGGCGTCAGCGGCCCGACCGTCGTGCAGATCCTGCGCGGCAGCCGCCCCGACGGCACCCGAGCCACCGACGTGATGCTCAACGTCACGAACGCCAGCGGTGGCACCCTGCGCAAGGACAGCAACCAGGTCGTCGCCACCGGCATCTACAACAAGTGGTTCAAGATCCGCGTCGAACACACCGCGGTATCAGGCGGCCGCGGCACCGTGAAGACGTACTACAACGGCGCCCTCAAGCTCACGCACCAGGACGAGGGCCCGGCGACGCGCTATTTCAAGAACGGCGTCTACCACCACGGCAGCGGCCGGGCGGAGGCCCGTTTCCGCAACATCACCTACTGGCGCCAGTGACACTGCTCGGCACCGTAAGCCTCATAGCGCTCTTCTTCCGTGAAGCCCAGCTTCGCCAGTAGGCGCATCGAGGCCTCGTTGGCGACCTGGCAGTCGCTCACGACCTGCTCACCGGGAAGCGCGGCGGCGAACCACGCCAGCGCCGCCGCGCACGCCTCGAACGCGTAGCCCTTGCCCCATGCCTCCGGCAGGAACATGTAGCCCAACTGCGCGTCGTCGAACGTGATCATGCCGATCATCGCGCCGTCGAGTGCGACCACGAAGAAACCCGTGCGCCTGCCCGGAACCTCGGGCATCGTGCGCTCGACCTCGTCTCGCGGCTCGGCTCCACCGACGTAGGTGCCCACCTCGGGCGACGAGAACAACTCGACGAACGCCTCGCGATCGCCCGCCTCGGACTCGCGCAGCACGAGCCGCTCGGTCGTGATCGGGGCAGGCGGCCAGGCGACGAGTCCGAGTCCGGTCATGCGATCCACCCTAGAGTGAGGTGCATGGACTCACGGGTGGCGGTGGCATCGCTCGGCGGCACGATCACGATGACCGGTTCCGGCGCGGTGACACCGACACTCGGCGCTGATGACCTGGTCCGAGGTCTGGAAGTCGGCGAGATCGCGACCCTGGCGACGATCCCCGGCGCCTCGCTCACCTCCGCGACCCTGCTGGAAGCCTTCGACTGGGCCGACAAGCAGGTGTCCGAGGGCGCGCGGGGCGTCGTCGTCATCCAGGGCACCGACACGCTAGAAGAGACCGCGTACTTCTTCGACTGCCTCTGGCCGCACGACGAACCGATCGTCGTCACCGGCGCGATGCGGCACCCAGGACTCCCCGGCGCCGACGGCCCCGCCAACCTCGCCGCAGCCGTGTCCGTTGCCGCAGCACAGAATTCCCGCGGTCGCGGCGCACTGCTCGTGCTGAACGACGAGATCCACGCCGCCCGCTGGGTGCGCAAGGCGCACAGCAGCCTGATGAACGCCTTCCAGTCGTTCCCCGGCCCACTGGGACTGGTCGTCGAGGGTGCGGCGCAGTACTTCCACCCCGCACACCGCTTGCCCGCGCTGCCACGACCCCTGGACGTGCCGGCGGTTCCCCTCATCGAGGCCACTGTGGACGATGACGGCGCCATCCTCGACTGGCTCGACGTCAAGGGAACCGTCGTCGCGGCCACCGGCGCCGGACACGTGTCGGCCGGCATGGCGGAGGCGATCTCGCGGGCCCGGTTCCCGGTGGTGGTCGCGACGCGGACGGGTGCGGGCACGACGTTCCGCAACACCTACGGGTTCGTCGGGTCGGAGTCGGACCTGATCGAACGCGGCGTGGTGATGGCCGGGTGGCTATGTCCCCGCAAGGCGCGCGTGCTGCTGCGTCTCGCTCTCGGCGCTATGCAACCTATCGGGGACGTTTTCGCAGCTCGCGGGGCTATTTTCTAGCTCATTTTCACCCGAATGAGTCAGTGGCATGGATCAAATCCAAGCCATACCGTCATTGGGCATGACTGCGATCATTTCCACTCCGTACAGCCGGGAGCTCGGCGACGAGCTGCGCCGCCTGCGGGAGACGTGCACCCAGTTCCACGGCCGCGCGATGGCCATCAGTCTGGGCTGGGATCCGAGCAAGGTGTCCGACATCGAACTCGGCAAGGTGCGAGCGAGCGACGTCGATCTCGTGCAGTACATGGCCACGTGCGGCAAGAACATCGACTTCATCGACGCGTTTCGCAGTCGCTACTACAACGCCTTCGACCTGTACCTCGCTCAGGTGCCGGACAAGCTGCGCACACTCGCGCTGACCGAGGCGATGGCCACGAAGATCATTTCCTACGACATCATGACCGTGCACGGTTTGTTGCAGACGGACGACTACGCGCGCGAGCTGTTCGTCGACTCTCACATCGAGGCGCCCGACGACATCGAGAGGTTCGTCCAAGCGCGCATGGACCGGCAAACGATCATGAGACGGCCGAACCGCCCGGAGTGCATGTTCTACCTGCACGAACTGGCGCTGCGGATGCGGCTCGGCAGCCCGTCAGTTCGCGAGGACCAGTACCTGCGCCTTCTTTTCAACACCCACATGCTCCGGATCGTGCCTGCTCACGTCAGCACTCTCCGCTCGGCCTGCACGCTGTACGAGTTCGGCAAGGCCGCGCCGGTCGTGTACAGCGAGACCGACACGGCGAACGTGTATGCGCAGGACAGCGCTGCAGTGGCACGGACCAGGAGGCTCTTTCAGCGGCTGGATGCGGTGGCTCTGGATGCGGAACAATCGAAGCGCAAGCTGGCGGAGTACGTCAGCGCACTTCGAGAGGATTCCCATGACGGCGGAGCGGACCTGGCGTAAGAGCACCTACAGCAACGGTGACGGCGGCGGCAGCTGCGTCGAGGTGTCGCTGGCCCAGGACGCCCTCGTGCGGGACACGAAGAACGCGAGCGGTGACGTACTCGCGTTCTCCACCCCTGCCTGGCGCGCCCTGATCAACTCGCTCTGACCACCGAGGTGTTCGCGGTCTCGACCGTCACCCGCACGGTCTGAGGGGCGAGCGACTGCAGGTACTGCGCGTGGTCCGAGCCGAGCGTGTCGCTGAACGCGATGAACCCCAGCCGGGTCAGTTCGAACGCGGTGGTCGCGCAGAACTCCTCCAGGCGGTCGAAGCCGCGGCGGATGCCGGTGGCGTCGAGGCCGAACACGGCGTGCCGGTCGAGCTTGGCGGCGCCGATGTCGAGCAGGTGCAGCGCGTGCATGGCGTGCGTGAACGCCATCGCGCACACCTCGATGCGTGAGCACGACAGCAGGAGCGTCCGCACCATCGACGGGTGCAGCGACTTGCCGGACGTGCGCAGGACCACGTCGATGCCGGCGGCGCGGAACAGTTCGACGATCTCGAACAGGCCGGGTACGCCCAGCGGCTCGCCGCCGCCCAGCGTGACGGTCTCGGGGCGCATCGAGATGAGCGCCTGTGCGATGTGCAGCATTCGGTCGTGGCTGAGCCGCGCGTGTGCGACGTCCCAGGTGATGTCCATGCGATCGGGCCCCCTTCGGCGGATACGCCGATCCAATCCAGGGACCTGTCCCGTCGTCAGGTGACCTGTGTCCCCATCTGGGAGGGACTTCCCAGCCCGGCCTCACGGGCCCGCACGATGGCCTGTGCGCGGTCGGCCACCTGCAGCTTGGTGAAGATCGCGGAGACCCGGTTGCGGACGGTCTTGCCCGACAGCGTCAGCCGGTGCGCGATCGACGGGTTGTCCAGGCCTGACGCCATCAGCTCCAGCACGTCCCGTTCACGGTCCGTGAGCTGTGGGAACAGCACTGCCTTGGACGACGAGATCGCGGTGAAGTAACCCATCATCCGCTGGGCGATGGTGGCGCTGAAGATCGCCTCGCCGGCTCCTATCGCCTGCACCGCGCGCACGATCTCGTCGTCGTCCGTCGTCTTGACCAGGTAGCCGCGCGCGCCGGCCTTCATCGCCGCGAACACCAGTTCGTCGTCCTCGTGCATCGTCAGCACGAGGACACCGACGTGCGGCAGGGCCTCCTGGATCTGCTTCGCGGCCTCGACACCGCCCATGACGGGCATGTGCAGGTCCATCACGACGACGTCCGGCGCGAGGTCGAGGACGACCTGCACGGCCTCCTGCCCGTCGGCGGCGTCACCGACGACCTCGAGACCGTCCTCGCCGTCCAGCAACGCCTTCAGGCCGCGCCGGAACACCGGGTGGTCGTCTGCGATCACAACCCGCGTCACTGGGCCTCCAACGGGATCCGCGCCACCACCCGAGTCCCGTGTGGTTCCGCGGGTCCCACTGTGCACGATCCACCCAGCTCCGCGCAGCGTTCCCGCATCGAATCGAGCCCCACACCCGGTTTGGCACCGGCCGCGACGCCGCGGCCGTCGTCGACGATCTCCACGACCAGGTCGCCGTCGGCCCGCACGGTGATCACGCAGGTCGACGCTCCGGAGTGGCGCGAGGTGTTGGTCAAAGCCTCCGCGACGATCCGGTAGGCCGCGACCTCGACCGCGGCGGACAGCCCGTCGATCTGCTCGGCTCGCACCTCGACGCGCAGGTCACCGCCGAAGCGGGCGGCCTCGTCGCGCACGGCCAGCGCCAGGCCCTGGTCGAGGATCGGCGGCCGCAGCCCGTCCACGAGGCTGCGCACCTCGACGGCGGTCGTGTCGACGTCGGCCAGCACCGGGTCCAGCACGTCGCCCAGCGAGCGGCGCAACGCCTTGAGCTGCAACCGGATCCCGACCAGCGCCGGTCCCACGCCGTCGTGCAGGTCGCGCCGCAGCCGCAGCCGTTCCTCCTCGCGGGCGCGCACCAGCCGTTCACGGGCGAGCTGCAGATCGGCGGTCAGCTTGATCGACTGCGCGGCCGGGGCGGTGGACCGGGCGAGGTCGACGAGCAGGCTCAGTTCGCGATCGCTCAGCCGCTCGTCCGGTGCACGCGGCTCGACCACGAGATCGCCGACCGAGGAACCCCGGTACGTCATGGGGAAGCGCAGCTGCGGCCACCCGCGGCTGCGCCCGTGCTCGGCCAGCACCGACCCGCCGCGAATCGCCACGTACGGCAGCTTCAACGACTCGGCGACCGTCTGCGCCACCGTCGCAAGCACGTCCTGCGACTGTTCGAGCTTCTCGCTCAACGTGGACAACGTCGCATAAGGATCGGAGCGCTCGCCGTAGAGCCAGCGGTCGAGCTTGCGCTGCACCCAGCTGCGGATCGGCGCGAACACCAGCCCCGCGGCCACGACGCCGATCACCTCGGCGTCCTTCGCGAACAGCTGACCCGCCCCGACCATCACGCCGAGGTAGACCAGCAGCAGCACCACGGTCAGCGAGCCGTAGAGCAACGACCGGTGGATCAGCAGGCTGATGTCGTACAGGCCGTACCGCAGGATCGCGATGACCGCGGCGGCCGGGAACGCCAGCACACCGACGATCCACGCGATGTGCCCGTCCGTCGTCTCCACCACGGTCGCCACGCCGGCCAGCGTCAGCAGCGCGAACGCCCACACGAGCAGGCGGCGTTCGTCCCCTTCGGCCCTCCGCCACCGCAGGGCCAGCGACACCACGGCCGCGAGCACGGAGACCCCGGCGGCGAGCACGGCGATCAGCGTGATCGTCTTCGCGACCCCGTCACCACCGCTCTGCCAGTACGAGGCGGGATCGCCCCACGACGCCCAGGCGATCCCGATGGTGCCGGCCACGGCACTGAACAGCGACGCGCCGATGGCGATCCACCAGCGGTTGCTCAGCGGCCTGCCGTTGGGGAAGACCAGTGCCACAGCGGGCAACAGCGCGTACGTGGGCCACCAGACCCACGCCTCGACCCATCGGGCGGGGTGGTCGGCGGACTGACCCGCGACCGCGATGGCGACGGCGCCGAACACGCCCATCACCAGCAGCAACCACCCGACGGACGACCTGCGGACGTGGCCGATCACCCGCACCCCGAGCAGGGTGCAGGCGAACGCGACCAGCCAGTTCCGCGGATGCGAGACGGCGCCGGTGACCGCTGTGTGCACGACGGCGAAGAGCACACAGGCGGCCACCAACGCGCCGATGACACGGGCGAGGGTGACCTCGCGCCGCGTCAGTCGCTGAGCCAGTGCCACAGGTTGTGGAACGGTGAACCGGAGTCCATCGTGGAGAGACCTCCGGGCCAGCCCTGGAAGGTCATGATCCGGTGGCGCAGCTCTTCCACGGTCCTGGGCTGGGCGGCCTTGTGGGTGTGATCGAAATCGACGTCCTCAGGTGGCGCGTTCATCGCGCGCACCTGGAGCTCCGCGTACCAGGCGAGGAGCTCTTCGTCGGACATGTGCGAAAAGTACGGCGGCGTTACTTTCTGCCCGGACTTCGACATGCCTGGAAGGAGTCGTGGGCACCCGTCTGGATACACGAGTGCCCACGAACTTCCCCGAACTTTTTCCGGCTAGATCACGGAAGAACCTGGATCTTGCGGCCGACACCGGCCTTGAACTGGTCCAACGCCCCGGCGTAACCGTCCAGCGGCACCCTGTCACTGATGAAGACCTCGGGGTCCAGCACCCCGGTCGCGAACAGGTCCGCCGCCCGTTCGAACGAGTGCAGCACCGCCATCGAGCCGGTGATGGTGATCTCCTGGTTGTAGATCTTGTACGGCTCGATGGTCACGCGGGCCGAGTAGTCCGAGACTCCGAACTGGAGGAACGTGCCTCCCTTCGCGACCCGGCCCAGACCGTCCTGGATGGCCTTCTCGTTGCCGGTGGCGTCGATGACGACGTCCCAGCCCTGCGGCCGGTCCAGTTCGTCCGCGGAGGACGCCACGCCCGTGACGCCGAGCTGGACCGCGGTCTTCAGGCGTTCCTCGTTGAGGTCCACGACCTCGATCGACGACGCGCCGGTCAGCTTGCCGAGCTGCAGCATCATCAGGCCCATCGTGCCCGAGCCGTAGATCAGCACCCGGGACGCCATCTGCGACCGCAGCACGTCGTAGCCGCGCACCGCGCACGACAACGGCTCGATCAGCGCCGCGTCCTCGGTCCGCACGTGGTCCGGCAGCTTCACGCAGTTCGCCACGGGGGCCACCGCGAACTCCGCCGCACCACCGGCCGTCGTGACGCCGATGGCCGCCCAGCGCTCGCAGAGGTTGTTCTTGCCCGAGCGGCACATGCGGCACTCGTGGCAGTAGAGCGACGGGTCGACAGCGACCCGGTCACCCACGGAGAGCTCGTTGACCTGCGACCCGATCTCGACGATGGTGCCCGCGAACTCGTGGCCCGGCACGACCGGCAGGGTGGGCGCGAACTCGCCCTGCAGGATGTGCAGGTCCGTACCGCAAAGGCCACAGGCGGCCACGTCGACGACCACTTCGCGGGGACCGCACTTCGGATCGTCCACAGTGGTCACTTCGACGGATCCGACGCCGGTGATCACTGCTGCTTTCACTTGACTGCTCCCAACGAAAGGCCCTGGACGAGCTTGTCCTGAGCGGCGAACCCGGCGATGAGCACCGGCAGAGAGACCACGACCGCCGCGGCGCAGACCTTGGCCAGGAAGAGGCCCTGCGACGTGACGAACCCGGTCAGGTACACGGGCGCGGTACCGGCGACGACACCGGTCAGCACCCGTGCGAAGAGCAGCTCGTTCCAGCTGAAGATGAAGCAGATCAACGCCGTCGCCGCGATGCCCGGCATCGCGATCGGCGCCACCACCCGGCGCAGGGTCGTGACCAGCCCGGCGCCGTCGATCGAGGCCGCCTCGAGGATCTCCTTGGGGACCTCGGCCAGGAACGAGCGCATGAGCCACACCGCGATCGGCAGGTTCATCGAGCAGTACAGCAGCGTGAGGAACGAGATGTTGTCGAGCATCCCGGAGAACTGCGCGATCAGGTAGATCGGCAGCAGCGCCGCGACGACCGGCATCATCTTGGTGGAGAGGAAGAAGAACAGGACGTCCGTCCACTTCTCCACCGGCTTGATCGACAACGCGTACGCGGCCGGGATCGCCAGCAGCAGCACGATGATCGTCGATCCGATCGAGGCGCTGAACGAGTTGATCAGCGGCGGCCACGCGCCGGCGTCGAAGAACTCGGCGTAGCCGTCCAGCGTCAGCGGTGCCGCGATGGACGGCGGGTTCGTGGCAGCGTCCGATTCGCTGTGCAGCGAGGTCAGGAACATCCAGGCCACCGGCGCGAAGAACACGATTCCGGCGAACCAGGCGAGCACGCCCCAAATGCGGTTCATCGCTTCTCCTCCTTGAACAGCGAGGACACCGTGCGCAGCGCGAACGTCGCGATGATGATCGACCCCGCCACCACGATCACGCCGGCCGCGGAGGCCTCGCCGTACTCGTGGGCCTGGTAGAAGGTCTGGTAGATCATGTACGGCAGGTTCGCCGTGCCCAGACCACCGGACGTGATCGTGAAGACCGCGTCGAAGTTCTGCACGATGTAGATCGACCCGAGCAGCCCGCCGAGCTCCAGGTACTGGCGCAGGTGCGGGAACGTCAGGTAGCGGAAGACCTGGAACGACGACGCGCCGTCGATCGTGGCCGCCTCGACGGGTTCGATGGGCTTGGACTGCAGGCCCGCCAGCAGGATCAGCATCATGAACGGCGTCCACTGCCACACCAGCGACAGCACGACGGCGCTCATCGGCATGGTGGAGATCCAGTCCGGCTGGGCGTCGAAGCCCAGCCAGTTGAGGATTCCGTTGAACAGGCCGTACTCCGGGTTGTAGAGCACGTGCTTCCAGATCAGCGCCGCCGCCACCGGGACCACGAGGAACGGCGCGATGAGCATGGTGCGCACGAACCCGCGGCCGGCGAACTTCTTGTCCAGCAGCAGCGCCAGGCCCAGCCCGAGGACCAGGCTGATCAGCACCACCGACGCCGTGAGCACGATCGTGTTGACGACCGACGAACGCAGGTCGGGGTCGGTGAAGACGTTGACGTAGTTGTCGAACCCGGCGAACCCGCGGTTGGCAGGGTCGAGCGAGTTCCACTTCATGAACGAGATGACCAGCGTCGCCACGAACGGCAGCTGCGTCACGATGATCAGGAAGATGAGCGCGGGCAGCAGAGGAGCCCGCCGCGCCCACTTCGGGTAGTTCCTGCGGGGGGCAGGGGGCGGCCGGTCCACGACCGGCCGCTCCCGCTCTAGGACAGCCATGTCACTGCCCCTTGTACTTCGCGGCGACCTTCTCGGCGAGTCCCTGACCGTTGTTCAGCGCGTCGTCCACCGTGACCGCGCCCGCGATCGCCGAGCTGATCTGCTGCGACACCTGGGTGCCGAGGTCGGTGAACTCGGGGATGCCGACGAACTGGATGCCGGGAGCCGGGCGCTCCTGCACACCGGGGTTGAGCGGCTTCGCACCCTTGATCGCGGCCTCGGCCATCGCGGAGAAGCTGCCGGAGGACTGCTTGTACTCGGGACGCTGGTAGGTCGACGAGCGCTTGCCGTCGGGGAGCTTCGACCAGCCGAGGTTCTTGCCGACGAGCTCCTCGTAGCCCTTGCCGGACGCCCACGAGATGAACTTCCAGGCGTTGTCCTGCTTCTTCGACGCCTTCTGGATGCCGAACGCCCACGTGTAGAGCCAGCCGGAGCTGTCGGTCTTCACGACCGGCGCCTGGGTGAAGCCGAGCTTGCCCTTGATGGGGGAGTCGGCGGCCTCGAGCAGGCCGGCGGCGACCGTGGCGTCGTACCACATCGCGACCTTGCCCTGCGTCATGTTGTTGAGGCACTCGGCGAACCCGGCCTGCGGAGCGCCCGCCTCACCGTGGTTGCGCACCAGGTCCACGTAGAACTTGGTGGCCTCCTTGAACTCCGGCGCGTTGACCTGCGCCTGCCAGTCCTTGGTGAACCACGTGCCGCCGAAGGTGTTCACGACCGTCGTGAGCGGCGCCATGACCTGGCCCCAGCCCGGCTGGCCGCGCAGGCAGATGCCGCGCACCTCGGGGGTCGCGACCTTCGCCGCAGCGTCCGCGACCTGCTGCCAGGTCGGCTTCTCGGGCAGCGTGACGCCCTTGGCCTCGAAGATGTCCTTGCGGTACATGAGGAACGACGACTCGCCGTAGAACGGCTGCGCGTAGACCTTGCCGTCCGCCGCGGTCAGCGACTGCCTGATCGGCTCCAGGATGTCGGCCTGGTCGAAGCCGCTGTCCTTGGACACGAAGTCGTCCATCGGCGCGAGCCAGCCGTTCTTGGCGAACATCGGTGTCTCGTAGTTGGAGATCGTCGCGACGTCGTACTGCCCGGCCTGGCTGGAGAAGTCCTGGCTGATCTTGTCGCGGACGTCGTTCTCGGGCAGCACGGTGAAGTTCACCTTGATGCCGGTGTCCTTGGTGAAGTTGTCCGCGGTGAGCTTCTGCAGGTCCTGCATCTGCGGGTTGTTCACCATCAGGACGTTCACCGAGTTCTCACCGCCGCCCCCGCCGCCGGCTCCCGAGCAGGCGGACGCGAGCAGCAACACTGCGGTAGCGGCTCCGAGTGTGCGAATCGACGACATCGTCGGTTCCTTTCAAGGGTTTTTGGGCGCGCTGAAGAAGGGGGATGTCGCACCCGGATCGTGAGGGCGGTCAGTGCCCAAGATGATCAAGCACGGATGACCTTGGGGCCTAGGAGGGTGTAGCGGTGGGCCTCGTGCGCGGTGAGGCCGCTGTCGGTGACGACCGCCTCCAGATCGGAGACCTCGGCGAACCGGTGGAAGCTGGAGACGCCGAACTTCGTGTGCGTCCCGACGAAGATCTTCCGCCGGGAAGCGCTGAGCGCCTTGGCCTTCACCGCGCCGACCGCCGGGTCGGGCGTGGTCAGGCCGTGCTCGCGGGAGATGCCGTTCGCACCGATGTAGGCGAGGTCGATGACCATCTCGCCGAGCATCCGGGTGGTCCAGTGGTCCACAGTGGCCAGTGTGTGGCCCCTGACGCGGCCGCCCAGCAGCAGGACGGTGCACGACGGGTGCTCGGACATCGCCGCCGCGGTCGGCAGCGACGCGGTGATGATCGTGAGCGGGTTGGTGGTGGGCAACGCCTCCGCGACGAGTTGCGGCGTGTAACCCTCGTCGATGAACACGGTCTCGGCGTCGTCGAGGCGTTCGGCGGCCGCCTTCGCGATGCGCCGCTTCTCCGGGACGTGCGACCCGGCGCGGAACCGGAGCCCCGTCTCGAAGCCGGCGCTCTCGACCGGCACACCGCCACCGTGCGTGCGTCGCACCAGGCCGTGCTCGTCGAGCACGCGGAGGTCGCGCCTGACCGTCTCGGGCGCGACGCGCAGTTCCTGCGCCATCTCCACCACGTCGACGCGGCCGTCGGCGCGGGCCCTGGCCAGGATGCGCCGCTTGCGTTCCTCGGCTCGCATGTCACCTGCCCACTCGGCTACTGGGTTGCCCGTTCGGGCCGTGCATAGATGAAACACCCTCGAAACATTGTGGTGGGTGCCACAACTGGGTGAGATCCTGCCCGATTTTCGCCCGGTTCGCCGTGTGTGACAGCTCGTTCACGCAGGTCGACCAGAATGGGCACGCCCGAACTGCCGCTACCGCGTGCCCGGATGGCCTCCAAGTCGTTGGTGAATTCGGTGGAACCGGGCGGAACGGAACGAAGTCGAACAGGGGCCTACGAGGGGACGAGACGCATGAAGTGGGTCGCTGGACTGTTCGCCCTGGTGATCTTGGGTGCCGGTGTCCTGCTGGGACTGACGGGCTTCACGAAGTTCGCGCCCGCCGCGGGTACCACGGCCGTTGCGGACCGGGGTGTCGCACGCGTGTCCGACTGCACGAGCCAGGGGCCGGTCAGCATTCGCGGCTACGGCACCTGGTGGACCTGCCAGGCCGACGTCGTGTGGGAGAGCGGCAGGCAGGCGCGGGTGACGGCCGAACCGGGCCAGCTCACCCCGTCCGACAAGGGCGCCGAGGTGCCCGTGGTGCAGCGGGGTGAGGGAGAGGTCCGCAACGGACCAGACAACCCGCCGGTGTACCGCGCTGATTTCGAGCCGAGCGTGGTGCTGGGCATCGGTGCGGTGCTCGGAGGGCTGGGGATCGGTGGAATCGGGGCGCTGGCCGTTCTGGGCACGGCGGCATCCCGTCGCAAGAAGGCACAGGAGAGGGACTACTAGATGAATCCGGCAGCAGCTGATCCCGACGTGATGATGCGTCAGTGGAACGAGCAGATCCAGACGAAGCTTCGGCAAGCCGATGAGATGAAGCAGGTCGCGAACGCGGTCAAGGTGACCCAGCGTTCCTCTGACGGGTCGGTGTCCGTCACGGTCGACCAGAACGGAGTCGTCTCGGCGCTGGACCTGACCGACGCGGCGTTGCGCAAGCAGCCCGCGCAGCTGTCGGCCGAAATCCTCGGTGCGATGCGGACCGCTCAGGCGCAGATCGCGTCCCGGATGCAGGAGGTCATGGCGCCGATCATCGGCGACGACTCCGCGACCATGGACGCGCTGATGGGCGGCTACCACGAGCGCTTCCCGGAACCCCCGCCCGAGAACCCCACGCCTCCGCGTCCCACGGGCCCTTCTGACGACGACGACTTCGGCGGGCACAACTTCGCCCGCGACGACAAGGGTTGGTGATCACCGTGACCGCTGGTGGGTTCAACGTCCAGACGCAGGCGATGCGGGAGCACGCCAAACGGCTCGACGGCATCGTGAGGCAGATCGCGATGGCGCAGCAGGCCATCGGGCAAGCGCAGATCAACGGAGCCAACGCGTACGGCATCCTCTGCAGCCCCTTGCTGGAGCCGATCATGGGCACCATCGAGGCCGCCGGCACCGGCGCCGTGAACACCGCGCACGGCGTCGTCGACGCCACAGTGGACGGTGTCAACGGGATGGCTGACGTGTACGACGACGTCGACCAGAAGCTCGGCGGCAACTTCAGGAAGATCGTCGAGAAGCTCGGGGAGCTGACGTCATGACCGCACCGAACCCGTTGGTGGCCAAGGCGCCTGACGCTCCGGGCGCACTCGCCGGTCTCAACCTGGTCGAGCCGGCGGCGGACGCGGTCTCCGCTGTCCAGCGCGGCGACTGGGCCGAGGCGGGCATCAACGTCCTGGGCGCGGGCATCGACGCTCTGGGTTTCCTCGCCGACCCGTTCGGCACGCTGCTGTCGTCGGCGTTCGCGTGGTTCATCGAGCACGTCGAGCCGTTGAAGTCGATGCTGGACTCGCTCGCCGGTAACCCCGGTGTGATCAACCAGAACGCCGCCACCTGGGGCAACGTCGGTGATCACCTCAAGAAGGCCGGCGAGGACATGGCTCGCATGGTCGAGGCGGACACCAGCGCGTGGCGGGGTGCCGCGATCGACGCCTACACCGCGGTGGCGAAGGCCGAGGCGACCGGTGTGAAGGCCGCGGGCCTTGCCGCTGAAGGCGTAGGTGCCGCGCTGACCGGCGCGGGCGTGGCCGTTGCCACCGTGCGCACGATCGTCCGTGACCTGATCTCGATGGCGATGAGCGAGCTCGTGCAGGCGCTGATCCGCTGGGCGGCGGCCGCGTTGCTCACGGTCGGGCTCGCGACTCCGGGCATCATCGCGGACGGCATCCGACTGATCATGAAGTGGGCCGACAAGGTCTCCAAGTGGCTCAACAACGTCATCACGACGATCCGGAACCTGTCGAAGGTCGTCAACAAGATCTTCGAGATCCTGGAGAAGTGCAAGACGGGGCTGCAGGCCATCATGCCGAAGGCTGCGGCCGACGCCATCGTGGACACCACCGCGATCGGCATCGCGAAGAACCTGCCGACCGAGGCCGCGAAGGCCGACGACTCGCCGTACGCGACGAGGTGAAGCCCGGGGGTGGCTCGTGGCCACCCCCGGCCCCCGTCTACTTCAGCCAGGCCGCGGCGTCCGGCGGCAGCTGGCCGTGGGTGAGCGGAATGCTTGACAACGTTGGCACGCCCGGCAGATCGACCGCCCGGTCCGACAGGTTGACGACGCAGGTGTGGTCGCCGCGCTGGAACGCCAGCACGTCCTCGCCCAGGTCGAGCCACTGCAGGTCGCCGTCGATGCCGCGGCGTTGCGCGAACACCTGGCGGTACAGGGCGAGCATCGACTCGGGGTCGTCCGACTGGACCGCGACCGAGAACTTCTGCCAGCTCTCGGGCTGCGGCAACCAGCTCGGGCCGTCGTCCGCGGACCAGGGCAGTGGCACGCGGCAGCCGTCGCGGCCCCGGTCGGTGAAGCCGGAGCGGTGCCACACCGGGTCCTCGCGCAGCTCGTCCGGCAGGTCCTCGACCTCCCAGAGGCCCAGTTCCTCGCCCTGGTAGACGTAGACACCGCCGGGCAGTGCCGCGGTGAGCATGATCGCCGCACGGGCGCGGCGGGTGCCCAGCTCGAAGTCGGTCGGGGCGCCGTGCTGCCTGTCCGCGAAGGAGAACCCCGTCTTCTCGCGGCCGTAGCGGGTCACGTGCCTGGTGACGTCGTGGTTGGAGAGCACCCAGGTCGGTGGCGCGCCAACGGGTTCGTGCGCGGCCAGCGTGCTGTCGACGACCTTGCGCAGCTCGCCGGCGTTCCACGGGCAGCACAGGAAGTCGAAGTTGAACGCGCTGTGCATCTCGTCCCGGCGGAGGTACCGGGCGAACCTGACCGGGTCGGGCAGCCACATCTCGCCGACGAGGATGCGGTCGCCGTCGTACTCGTCCACGATCTGCCGCCACCGGCGGTAGATCTCGTGCACGCCGTCCTGGTCGGAGTAGGGGAGGTCCGCGTCGGGCTTGCTGAAGTCCTTGACCAGGCCGTCGGCCACGTCGATGCGGAAGCCGTCGACGCCGCGGTCGAGCCAGAACCGGAGGATGTCCTCGAACTCGTCGTGGACGACCGGGTTCTCCCAGTTGAAGTCCGGCTGCTCGGCGGCGTAGAGGTGCAGGTACCAGCGTCCGTCGTCGAGCTTGCTCCACGCCGGGCCGCCGAAGCGCGACTGCCAGTCGTTCGGGATCTCCTCGCCGTCGCGGACGTGGAAGCGGTCCCACAGGCCGTCCTTGAACCACGGGTGCTGGTCGCTGCTGTGGTTCGGGACGAGGTCGATGATGATCCGGATGCCCAGGCCGTGCGCGTCCGCGATGAGCTTCTCGGCGTCGGCGAGCGATCCGAAGACCGGCTCGATGTCGCGGTAGTCCGCCACGTCGTAGCCGCCGTCCGCGAGCGGGCTCGGGTACCACGGGTTGAGCCAGATCGCGTCGAAGCCGAGGCTCGCGATGTGCTGGAGCTTGGCGCGGAGGCCGGCCAGGTCGCCGATGCCGTCACCGTTGCCGTCCGCGAAGCTGCGCAGGTAGACCTGGTAGATGGAAGCGTTGCGCCACCAACTCATCTGGTGTCCTTTCAGCCTTTTACGCCGCCCGCGGTGAGCCCCGCGAGGATGTGCCGCTGGAACGCCAGGAACAGCGCCACCATCGGCAGGCTCGCCAGCACGAGGCCCGCGAGCAGGAGGTTGATCGGGGTGTCCGGAGCGAAGCGCTGAAGCGCGACGCTGAGCGTCTGCTTCGCCGGATCGGGGAACACGAGCAGCGGCCAGATGAAGTCCTTCCACGCCGCCACGACCGCGAAGATCGAGACGACGGCGAGGATGGGGCGTGAGATCGGCAGCACGATGCGGACGAGGGTCGTCCACGTGCCCGCGCCGTCGATCCTGGCCGCTTCGAGGAGCTCTTCCGGGATCTGGTCGAAGAACCGCTTGAGCAGGTACACGTTCAGCGCGTTCGCCGCGGCCGGCAACCAGATGCCCGCCGGGTTGTTGAGCAGGCCGAGGTCGGTGAGCGTGAGGTAGACCGGGACCAGCACGGCCGTCGAGGGCAACATCAGCGTCGCCAGCATCAGGCCCATGACCACGTTGCCGAAGATCGGTCGGAGCTTGGACAGCGCGTAGGCCGCGGGGACGATCACGGCCATCTGCACCGCCCACGCGCCGATCGCGACGATGAGCGTGTTGACGAAGAACTTGCCGAGCTCCATGTAGTTCCAGGCGTCGACGTACGCACCCGGTTCCCACGTCTGCGGCAGGATCGTCGGCGGTTGCTGGGCCAGTTCCGCCGGCGGTTTGAACGCGCCGAGCAGCACCCAGACCAGCGGGAGCAGGAACGCCGCCGTGAACAGCACCAGCGTGCCCGCCAGGACGATCCAGTACGCCGGGCCCGTTCCCCTGGTGAGAGTCCTCATGCGTCGGCCTTCTTGGTGATCTTGAGGTAGAGGAAGGAGAAGACGCCCAGCACCGCGAAGAGGATCAGGCTCAGCGCGCTCGCGGTGCCGAAGTCGTTGTAGTAGAAGGCGTACCGGTACAGCAGGAGCAGCACGGTGACCGTGGACTCCTCCGGGCCGCCGCCGGTCATGATGAACGGCTCGGTGAAGATCTGCATCGTCGCGACGACCTGCAGCAGCAACAGCATCAGGATCACGAACTTGGTCTGCGGGATCGTGATGTGCCAGACCTTCTTGACGATCCCCGCGCCGTCCAGGTCGGCGGCCTCGTACAGCTCACCGGGGATGGTCTGCAGCGCGGCCAGGTAGATCAGCGTCGCCGAGCCCATGTTCGCCCAGGTGATCACCAGGACGAGGCTGATCATGCTCGTGTCCGCGGAGTCGAGCCACTGCGACGTCGGCAGCCCGAGTCCTCTGAGGACGGAGTTGAACAGCCCCGGTCCCGGGTCGTAGAACCACTTCCACAGCAGGGCCGTCACCACCGGAGGCAACATCACCGGCAGGTAGACCAGCAGGCGGAAGTAGCCCTTGGCGTGCCGCAGCTCGTTGAGCACCACGGCGGTCAGGAACGGGACGCCGAAACCGAGGACCAGTGCCAGCAGCGTGAAGTACAAGGTGTTGCGCCACGCCACCCCGAACAGCGGGTCCGCGAAGAGTCGCTCGAAGTTCTCCCAGCCCACCCAGTCGGGACTCGTGACGAAGTTGACCTGCTGGAAGCTCAGGACCACCCCGCGCACGATGGGGTACCAGGAGAACACCGCGAAGACGACCAGCGCGGCACTCAGGAAGCCGTACGCGGTGACGTGGCGCCGCACTCACTTCACCTGCGCCAGAACGGCGTTGACCTTGGTCTCCGCGTCCTTCAGCAGTGCCGAGTGGTCGGCGTCGGAGTTCGTCAGGGTCGCCTGCACCACGCTGTCGAGGATGGCGTAGACCTGCTGCGCCTGAGGCGGTTCGAGCGAGCCCTTGGTCTTCTCGGAACCGTCCACATAGGCCTGGAAGTTCTTCACCGGCATGGTGGCGTACTTGGCCTTCAGCTCTTCCTGCTTCTTGCGCGGCTCACCGGTCCAGATGTCGGCGATCGGCGGGATCGGCAGGCCGACGGGCTGACCGCGGTCCTTGTACTTCTGCAGGTTGCCTTCGAGCCGGTCCGGGTTCAGGTACTTCCACTGGATCCACTTCAGGCCCGCCTTGATCTTCTCCGGCGTCGCCTTCGGGTTGATCATGTAACCCTCGCCGCCGAGCAGGGTGCCCTTCTGCTCCGGGATCGCGGCCAGGCCGTAGTCGTCGTACTTGCCCTTGAACTGGTTGACGATCGCGGCGACGTTGTCCGGCGCGGCCAGGTACATGCCGAGCTGCCCGGCGCCCATCATGTTCTGCACGTCGCCGATCTCCAGGAGCTGCTTCTCGCCCATGGAGTTGTCGTCCCAGCGCATCTCCTTGAGCCTGCGCAGGACTTCCTTGCCCTTGTCGTTGTTGAAGTCGGCCTTGTAGGTGTCGCCGTCCTTGCGGGCGACGTCACCGCCGACGGACTTCATCCACGTGGTGAAGTGCCAGCCGCCCTGGTTGCTCTTGCTGTACTCGGCGAACCCGGTGACGCCGGCGTCCTTGAGCTTCTTGGCCGCGGAGCGCACCTCGTCCCACGTCTTCGGTGGTGAGTCGGGGTCCAGTCCGGCCTTGGTGAAGTTGGCGCGGCTGTAGAGCAGGCCCATCGTGTAGTTGGCGGTGGGCAGGCCGTAGACCTTGCCGCCGACCGTGAAGACGTCCTTGAGCTCCTGCTTCAGGTCGCCGTAGTGCGGCACGTCCTTGACGTAGTCCGTCAGGTCGGCGGCCTGCTTGCGGGCGATGAGCGCCGCGGGGTCGGTGAAGTAGACGTAGAAGACGTCCTCAAGCTGGCCACCGGCGAGCTTGGCGCTGAACGTCTTCGGGTCCATGAACCCCTCGTGCGGCACGAGGTCGATGTCGGGGTTCGCTGTCTCGAACTCCGCGACGTCCTCGTCGAAGACCTTGCGGTCGAACGCCTGGGTCTGAGGCGGCTGACCGTTGATGTTGATCTGCACCTTGCCGCCGGGCTCAGTCGTGGAACCGCTCCCACAGCCGACTGAGCTTAGGGCCAGGACACCGCCAATCAGCACGGCAGCGGACTTCTTCATGGTGGGGCCGCCCTTCTCGCGAGCGCGTCGATGTGACGGCGACCATAAGGTGCCGTTACATCTGAACGCAATATCCAGACGAAAACTCGCAAGAAGACGACTGCGCCCGTCACCTCACCGGCGCACTGGAAGCCCGCACCACCAACTCGGGCTCGAACAGCAACTCGTCCGGCGCCACCGCGTTGCCGGAGATCTGGTTGGCCAGCAGCTCGACAGCAGCCCGCCCCATCGCCTCGATGGGCTGCCGAACAGTGGTCAGCGGCGGATCAGTGCAGGTCATGAAGGCGGAATCGTCGTACCCGATGATCGACACGTCCTTGGGCACGTCCAGCCCAGCACGCCGCACAGCCCTGATCGCACCGAGCGCCAGGGGGTCGCTGGCGCAGATGATCGCCGTAACCCCACGCTGCACGAGCTTGGTCGCAGCGGCCTGCCCGCCCTCCAGGCTGAACATCGCGTGCTCGACATCAGCCCCACCGCACTTGTCGATCGCCTGCTGCTTGCGCAGGCTCGGCACGTGGTCCGGCGGCCCGAGCACGGCCCCGATCCGCCGGTGCCCCAGCGACGTCAGATGCCCGTACGCCTGCTCGATCGCCACCGCGTCATCACACGACACCCGAGGAAACGCAAGATCGTCTATAGCGGCGTTGACCAGCACCGTAGGCAACTTGCGAGACATCATCTGCTGGTAATGACCGTGACTGGCATCCTTCTGCGCGTACAGCCCGCCAGCGAACACAATGCCGCTGACATGCTGCTCCAGCAGCAGCTCCAAGTACTCCGCCTCAGTCACCCCGCCGGCCGTCCTCGTGCAGAGAACAGGCGTGAAGCCCCTTTGCGCGAGCGCGTTGCCGACCACGTCCGCGAACGCAGGGAAGATCGGGTTCTGCAACTCGGGCAACACCAGCCCGACCAGCCGGGCCCGTTCCCCCCGCAGCTGCGTCGGCCTTTCGTAACCCAGCACGTCAAGCGCGGTGAGAACAGCACTCCGCGTGGCGTCGGAGACGCCCGGCTTGCCGTTCAGCACCCGGCTGACGGTGGCCTCGCTGACCCCGACCTTGGCCGCGACCTCGGCCAGCCTCCGTTGCGTCATGTCGCAAGTGTACGCAATTTCTTGCGTCCGTTTGCAAGGCATGCTCACCCGCTCGGCAGGCGCTCGCCGAACCACGGCTTCACGCGTCCCGTGCGCCGCTCCAGGGCCTTTCGCCCTCACCCGCCCGGTCGAAGCTTTGAAGGCATGCGCGGACTTACCCTCGAACTGCCGCCTCGACCACGGAGGAGACCTCGATGACCCCTGAGCACAGCCCGGTCGTGCCGGCGCCCGCAGTTCCTCCGCTGCCTCCGCTGCCCGAGCAGCGCCGTCCGGACAGTCAGCCGGTCAGCCAGGTCGACTGGTTCCGCAGCGCTCCGAACGGAGGCACGGTCTTCGTGTCGCCGGAGGACTGACGGCTCAGTCGCGCGCCTCGCGCCAGAGCAGCGCTATGCCGTGGCCGGGCAGCACCCACGAACGAACCGGGAGGTCGCTCAGGTCCTCCGCGCTCAGCCACTGCGCCGGCAGCGTGTTCGAGCGGAACGTGAACGGCATGACGCTGAACTCCTGCTCGGGTGCGTGGTCCACGGCCAACCGGCGTACGTCGAACGTGATCCGTTCCACGTAGGACGGGTAGGGCGACTGCCAGTAGCAGAAGCCGTCGGCGGTGCTCTGGACCGTGCGCGAGTTGATCGTCAGCCCGCAGATCGCCCGCACCACGTGGTCGTCCGCGATGTCGCTCAGGTCGCACTCGAAGATGCGGAGGTCGCCCGCGTGGGCGTGCGGGCTCAGCTTCGGCAGCGCGCCCATCGCCTCGCGGAAGAACGTGAGGTAGTTGACCCACTCGCCGAACCGCACCTCCACCGGAGGGATCTGGCTCGGCTCGGCTGACCGCCGGTTGTTGTCGTGGTCGATGTAGTCGATCGCGATCTGGGTCGAGTGCAGCATGTCGTCGACCGAGTCGAGGAACTGCGACTGGTCGGGCACGAAGTAGAGCTCGAACAACGGGTACCGGCAGGCCGCGCTGATCGTGTCGCGGAGGAGGACGCTGCTGGTCACGAAGAGCACGAAGCGGTCGACCGGGACGTTGTGGCGGAACTGGTAGCTCTGTGTGGTGATCAGGTGGTAGGCCCTGGTGTCGATGCCCTCCAGCTCCAGTTTCACCGTCGTGTTCGTGCTGATCGTGAGATCACCACCGCGCGGGTTCACCCCCTCGCCGCCCAGAAGGCCGGACACGACGTCCTGGTTCGCCTCGTTGGCGCCGTAGACCGACGACAGGAACGTTCTCAGCACCTCGCTCGGCAACAGGTGCGCGAGGATGCTCGGCCCGGAGATCACGCCGAGCTCCGTGACCAGGCGGCGGTGCAGGAAGAGTTCGTAGCCGCCGAGCACCAGAGCGATGAGCAGGGGCAACGGCCACGCCACGAACAGCACCTGGTGCAGCAGTGCGCCCACGGGGGAGGACGGGTGCCACAGCAGCACAGCGGCCAGATCAGCTGTGGCGACGACCAGGAAGCCGGCGGCGATGGCGACGGCCCGCCAGCGCCTGCGGGGTTGTGCCGTCACCACTCGTCGCCCGCCCCCTCGCTCCACCGACTGTCATACATGGTGGGAGTGATGCGGGACCAGCGCCAGGGCCTTTCGGCGGACGCCGTATCAGCGGCGTCGCTCGGTCTGCTGCCACATGGGCTCGTCGTGGCCCACGAACGTGTTCAGCGTCGCCCGATCGTGGGACACGTCGGTCGCGAGGTCGTTGTACAGCCCGAGCAGATGCGTGGCCAGCGTGCTCTTGACGCCGTCCGGGTCGCGCCTGCGCAGGAACCAGACGACCTGCTCGTGGTCGTTCGCCGACCTGTTGTGCACCTCGCGTGACGGCTGCGCGTGCCGTTTGCAGTCCCGCAGACCCGGAACGAGTGCCTGGTACATCTGCACCAGCAGTTCGTTGTGCGACGCGCGGACCAGTGCCAGGTGGAACTCCTCGTCCGAGTCCAGCACCTCCTGGGTGTCCTCGACGGTCGCGCGCTGGTAGCGGCGGCTCAGCTTCGCCAGCTCGTCCAGCTCGCCGTCGCCCGCGCGGATGGCGGCGAGAGCTGCGGCCGTGGTCTCCAGGGAGATCCGCGTTTCCAGCAGATCGGTCGGGGAGAACTGCCTGGCGGCGAGCTTTCCCTCGAGGTGCTCGTCGACCGCCGCGAGATCGCTGCGGCGCACGTACCAGCCCAGCCCGCGGCGGACCTCCACGATGCCCTGCAGCTGCAGGCGCTGCAACGCCGTGCGCAGCGACGACCGCGCGACGTCCAGCTTGTCGGCGAGCACGGGCTCGGTGGGGAGGCGATCGCCCTCCTTGAACGTCTTGCCGATGATCAACTCCCGGAGCTTCTGCTCGATGAGTTCCGGGAGGGGCCGTCGCGAATCGGGCGAGAGCGACCAGCTCTCGCCGAGATGGACGTCGTCGGCGGGCATTGATCCAGCTTAGGCCTCTGGCGGTCTGGTTGCAACTTGTCTGTCAACCCGTCGACCGTTGACAGACAACCTACAACCCGGCAGACTTTTGGCATGGCGATACGCCTGGGGTCGCCCACACCCGGGAGCACGTACTCGCCTAGTCGGGAGGAAGACCAATGTCTGCAGGGAGTGCATTAGGAATCGCTGCCGCCGTCGCCGTCGCCGTCACCGCGATCGGGTGGCGCACCGTGCTCACGATGATCGCCGTTTCGATCTTCACGCTCGCCGTTGTCGGATTCGTGAACGTCACCAGCATCATGTTCGGCTGATGCCGGGGGAGGGGGACAGACGCCCGTGCTGCCTGGTACGCCCAGGTGGCACGGGCATCTGCCTTTTTTCCGGGTGTCGGCTATCACAGACACGCTCCGTGCCGCTACGCTCACGCGCTTGTGGGGCGGCACCGTTCGCGCGGTGGTGCCCCGATCTCATTGGGCGTCCGTGGCGCGTTTCTAGGGTTGTGTTGGTGATTGGTTCGGCCGTGCCGACTGTCGCGAGCACGCATGCGATGCATGCGGCCATCGCGCCCGCTGGTGTGCTGGTGGACGAGCGGCGCGCGCTCTACCGGCTCGCCGGCGAGATTTTCACGCCGGACGCGCGGTTGTCCGACAAGCTGCTGGACCATCCCGTGGTCCGCTACGAGCTGGGACGCGCCCTCGCGGGACACGACGACGACCTGACGACGGACACGCTGCTCGACGCGGCCCGGCTCGACGTGCGTGACGCCGCCGGCGTCGCGGTCGTGTCCGACCCCGCGGCCAGCGACAAGCTCGCCACCGCACTGCGGATCATCGCGCCGGCCGGCTCCCGTCCCCAGGTGCTGACCGAAGCCGACGGGGACCGCTTCGCCGCGGCTCTCGCGCTCGTGGCCGAAGCCGTGCGGCTGTTCCGCCGGTTGGCGCCGGAGATGTCTGACGACCTCCTCGCGCACCTGACGCTCTTCGCGGTGCTGAAGGCGGAGACCTCAGGGGGTGTCGTGTCCGCGTCGACGCGCTACCTGCCCGGTCTCGTCCTCATCGACGAACCCGCCTCGGCGATCGAGATCGCCGAGGCGCTGGTGCACGAGTGCTCCCACCTCAAGTTCTTCGACTTCGCCGTGACCCGCGAGTTCCTCGACGGCGAACGGGCGGAGCGAGCGGAGCATTTCGTCAATTCCTGGTCGAAGGTAATGTGGCCGCTGGAGCAGACGTTCGCGGCGTGGCATGCCTACACGGCACTCGCCCAGTTCTACCGCGCGTGCGGAACCCAGGAGCTCGGCCCGGTCTCGTTGCTGCCCAAGGCACACGACAGGGCGGCTGAGATCGGCCGCTGGCTCCTCGACCACGAGAGCGATCTGCACACTGACGCACGATGGCTGTTGCGCGCCCTGCTCGGCGTTCCGGCGGATCATGACGAGACGCGGGCCGAGAGCGGTGGCGCGGCAGCGCACGACGGAGCGGAACCGCCACGTCACCTGGCGCTCGTACCCGGGGTGAGGTACGCCCGTGCGGCGTCGGGACGAGTGGTCGTGACCAAGGCAACCCGTCCACTTGACATCTTTTGGCTCGATGCGGACTCGAGCTGGGTCATGTCCCAGCTTCGAGTGGAAGGCGCGACGATCGACTGCGCCTCCCTGCTGGCCGCGGCTACCGAGGACTGGCGCGTGACCGAAGGCGTCGCGATCCGGCGTCTCTCCGCCGTGCTGGAGTCCTTGCGGCAATCATTTTTGATCGAGCTGATCGATGACCTGTCCCATTGCGAGCAAGAGCAAGAGCAAGGATCGATTACGTGACCCCGAACCAGCCAGTCCGCCTCCCCGTGACGCCGCCGATGCAGGGCGCGCGCACCCCGAACCTCCCCCAGGGCGCGGGACCAGTGGTTGGCCAGCCCGTGAGCCAGGTCGACTTCTTCCGGCACATGCCCAACGGCGGTGCCACCGTCTACCTGCGCCCGTCCGAGGTCGCGCAGAACGACTGACGCCTGCGGAACGAACGCCGAAGGGGGCCGGTATTCCGGCCCCTTCGGCGTTTGGTCGTTTGGGGATGCCACTTCACGGACGGGTAACGAATCGGCCACAAGGACGAAGTTGATCGTCATCTAGGCCGTTCGGGGGACGTCGATCGTCTTAGATCGCCGCATCCGCCAACCCCCACGGAGTAACCCGATGCGTCTGACGCCTCTGAGAAGATCCGGCCTGCTCGCCTCGGCCGCCATGGCCGCTGTGGCCACGCTCGCCCTGGCGACCACGTCGCTGGCTCAGCCGGACGCGCCGGTCACCGACGACCCGCGTGCTACGGCGTACCTCAAGAACGTCGACATCAACCACCCCGAGGCCTGCACCGTCGGTGGGCTGACCGGGGTCACGATCCACCCGAACCTGTTCGAGTACACGGGTGGCGACAACCAGTTGCGCCTGAACATCACCGGGGTGAAAACGGACCTCAAGGTCACGGGCATCGTCGTCAAGGGTGGCCCCGTGTTCAACGTGTACCTCGCCGACAAGCTGGGCCCGCTGCCGTGGACGGAGCTGCGCGCGCCGCTCAAGGACAACGGGAACGGCTCGGACATCAGCCACTGGTACGGCTGTGGCGTCGAGGACACGACGACCACCACCACGACCACGACGACGACCACCACCACGACGACTTCGACGGTCACCCACTCGTCGACGCCGAGCTCGACTTCCAGCACCACCACGACGACCACCGGGGCGTCGTCCTCCGAGGTCGCGCCCACCACGACCACCACGCCCGCGTTCGTGCCGGTCGCGAACGAGGACGACCTCGCCGCCACCGGGTTCGGGTCCGCCTGGATGCTCGGCCTTGGTGCCGCGCTCGTGGCCGCTGGTGCCGCGCTGGTGCTCGTGATGCGCAGGCGTCGCGTCTAAGACCACTGCATGAGCACGCCCCAGAGCGTGCCGAACATGCGTCGTGTCTCCGCGTGGAACTCCACGTCTGAAGGAGCCGCCCCGCCGCCGTAGATGTCTACGGTGCGTTGGGCGGCTTCTTCTTTGTCCGCGGAGCAGGCCAGGTCCCAGGCGCGCGGGCCGCGCCAGGTGTCCTCGAAGTCGTTCCAGACCGGGCCTGACGGCGTCACCAGCACGTTGCCGGGGTGTGGGTCGCCGTGCAGCGGCTGGACGTCGTTGTCGTGTGCGGGCCAGCCGGCCAGCAGGTCGTCGCGCCACTGCCGGAACCTGGCCAGGTCGGGCACGCCCAGGCCGTCCAGGTACGTCAGGACGTTGTCCACGTCGTCCAGCGGGCCGCGTGTGGGCAGACGGCCCTCGTAGAGCCTCAGTTCGGCGTGCAGGTCCGGCAGGAGCTTGAGGACGTCCTGCCTGGACAGTCGCGCCGTGGGGTCGTGCGGGACGTACGTGCTGAACGAGAGCACGAAGCCGTCGCACACATGAGGCCCGGCGGGAAGCTCCGCAGAGGGCGTCACGACGGGCACGCCGCGTGAGGCCAGGAACGACGACACCGACAGGTCGCGGGCGAAGTGGTCCGAGACGGAAGGCCGCACCAGGGCCGTGCGTGCGGCGATTCGGGCTACGACCGGGGCTGGGCGCAGGTGCACGAGGACGTTGCTGCCGTGTTTGAGCACGACAGGGTCGGAACAGGCCACGCCGTGCGAGGCCGCGAGAGACACGGCGGCTGCTAGAGCGCTCACGGCACGAAGGCTGGCATCAGCCCTGGGGGAGGAGCGACTCCATTTCCGCGATCTCCTTCTCCTGGTGGCTGACGACGTCCTGGGCGAGCTTGCGGGTCTCCGGGTCGGTGCCGGCCCCCAGGTGCTTCTGCGCCATCTCCACGGCGCCCCTGTGGTGCTGGATCATCAGCGACAGCCACTGGCGGTCGAACTCCGTGCCGTCCAGGTCGGCGAGGTCGCCCAGGTCGACCATGCCGTGGTTCTCGGGGTGGCCGTGCGAGGTGTGCGAGGAGGCCTGCACCGGCGCGTTCCAGGTGCGCAGCCAGCCGTTCATGCGGTCGATCTCGGGCTTCTGGGCGTCCGCGATGCGCTTGGCCAGGTCGATCACCCGGGGGTTCTCCGTGCGGGACGCGACGAGCCCGGACATCTCCAGCGCCTGCTCGTGGTGCGGCACCATCCCCTGGGCGAACGTGACGTCCGCGGAGTTGTGCGTGGCCGGAGAGCCACAGGCGGCCAGCAACAGGACGGAAGCGACAGCGAGCAATCGAAGCACGGCGGCAGGATACGTGTGACGTGCGCTACGCCGCTGGCCACCGGCCATGGCCCACCCGAATGGAGCTGATCGGCTCCGTCTAATATCCGGGGAGTTTCCCGAACTACTGGTCCCACCAAGGCCTGGAGGTACCGTGACGGCCGTAGCCCCGCAGCCGATCGCAACGCGTCCTTACCCGACGCGCACTGCGGTCAAGGGGTCCTTCCTGCTGCGGATGTTCCGCACCACGGACCACAAGCAAATCGGCATCATGTACCTGGTCACCTCGTTCGCCTTCTTCATGGTCGGCGGCGCGATGGCCATGCTGATGCGGACCGAGCTGGCCCGTCCCGGCATGCAGTTCCTGAGCCAGGAGCAGTTCAACCAGCTCTTCACGATGCACGGCACCGTGATGCTGCTGCTCTACGCGACGCCGATCGTCTTCGGCTTCGCGAACTTCGTGCTCCCGCTGCAGATCGGCTCGCCCGACGTGGCGTTCCCGCGGCTCAACGCCTTCTCGTACTGGCTCTACCTCTTCGGTGGCCTGATCGTGATGGCGGGCTTCGTCACCCCCGGTGGCGCGGCTGACTTCGGCTGGTTCGCGTACACGCCGCTGTCGAGCGCCATCCACTCGCCCGGCGCGGGTGCCGACCTCTGGATCTCCGGCCTGGTGGTCGGTGGTCTCGGCACCATCCTCGGCGCGGTGAACATGATCACCACCGTGGTCTGCCTGCGCGCGCCCGGCATGACGATGTTCCGGATGCCGATCTTCACCTGGAACATCCTGGTGACGTCGGTGCTGGTGCTGCTCGCGTTCCCGATCCTGACCGCGGCCCTGCTGGGCCTGCTGGCGGACCGGCACCTCGGTGCTCACGTGTTCGACCCCGCCAACGGCGGCGTGATCCTGTGGCAGCACCTCTTCTGGTTCTTCGGGCACCCGGAGGTCTACATCGTCGCCTTGCCGTTCTTCGGCATCGTGTCGGAGATCTTCCCGGTGTTCAGCCGCAAGCCGATCTTCGGTTACAACGGCCTGGTCTACGCGACGCTCGGCATCGCGGCCCTGTCCGTCGCCGTGTGGGCGCACCACATGTACGCGACCGGCGCCGTGCTGCTGCCGTTCTTCGCCTTCATGACGTTCCTCATCGCGGTCCCGACCGGTGTGAAGTTCTTCAACTGGATCGGCACGATGTGGAAGGGGCAGCTGACGTTCGAGACGCCCATGCTGTTCAGCATCGGCTTCATCGTCACGTTCCTCTTCGGTGGTCTGTCCGGCATCCTGCTGGCCGCGCCCGCGATCGACTTCCACGTGTCCGACACGTACTTCGTCGTCGCGCACTTCCACTACGTGCTCTACGGCACGATCGTGTTCGCGACCTTCGCCGGCATCTACTTCTGGTTCCCGAAGATCACCGGCCGCTTCATGGACGAGCCGCTCGGCAAGCTGCACTTCTGGACGACGTTCCTCGGCTTCCACGCGACGTTCCTCGTGCAGCACTGGCTGGGCAACGAGGGCATGCCGCGCCGGTACGCCGACTACCTCGCGTCCGACGGCTTCACGACGCTGAACATGATCTCGACGATCGGCGCCTACATCCTGGGCGCGTCGACGCTGCCGTTCATCTGGAACGTCTTCCGGAGCTACCGCTTCGGTGAGGTCGTCACGGCGGACGACCCGTGGGGCTACGGCAACTCGCTCGAGTGGGCCACCTCGTCCCCGCCGCCGCGGCACAACTTCACCGAGCTGCCCCGGATCCGTTCGGAGCGCCCGGCGTTCGAGCTGCACTACCCGCACATGATCGAGCGGATCCGGAACGAGGGTCACGTGACCTTCACCGGCAAGACCATCCCGCACGAGAAGGCGGCACCCGCGCTGTCCGAGATGGCTGCATCCGCCATCAAGTCGGGCACTGCCTCCGAGAAGGACGATTCGGAGCACGACAAGTAACCTGCCAGTAACAGGTTCAACGATGAGCCCCGGCTGCTTCGCGCGGTCGGGGCTCTTCGCGTCTGACGAGGAGACGACGACGTGAAAACGCCCGTGCTCATCACCGTGACCGGCCCCGACAAGCCCGGCGTCTCCTCGGTGCTGTTCGCCGTGCTGACACGGCACGGCGTCGAGGTGCTCGACGTGGAGCAGGTCGTGATCAGGGGCAGGCTGGTGCTCGGCGCGCTGGTCTCGACCGACCACGACCCCGAGGGTCTGCAGGAGTCGGTCGAGCAGGCCATGGCCACCGTCTCGATGCACGTGGAGATCGAGATCGGCGCGAACTCGAAGCGCACCGCGCGCCTGGAGTCCTCGCACGTGCTGATCGTGCTGGGCCGCCCCGTGACCGCGAAGGCGTTCACCGAGGTCGCGCGCCGGCTGGCGTCGCTCGGCGTGAACATCGACGCGATCCGCGGTGTCGCCGACTACCCCGTCACGGGCCTCGAGCTGCGCGTTTCGGTCGCGGACGACACGATGGAGAACGACGCCGCGCTGCGGTCGGCGCTCGCCGACGTGTCCGTCAGGGTGGGTCTCGACATCGCGGTGGAACGCGCCGGGCTGACCCGCAGGGCCAAGCGCCTGGTGGTGTTCGACGTCGACTCCACGCTCATCCAGGGCGAGGTGATCGAGATGCTGGCCGCGCACGTCGGGTGCGAGGAGCAGGTGCGCGAGATCACCGAGGCCGCGATGCGCGGCGAGCTCGACTTCGCCGAGTCGCTGCGGCGCCGGGTGGCGTTGCTGGAGGGCCTCGACGAGAAGGTGCTGGAGGAGGTCGGGTCCACGCTGGAGCTCACGGCCGGCGCGCGCACGACGATCCGGACGCTGAAGCGGCTCGGTTTCTACTGCGGTGTGGTGTCCGGCGGGTTCACGTCGGTGATCACGGGTCTCGCGGACGAGCTGCAGCTGGACTTCTGCGCGGCGAACACGCTGGAGGTCGTGGACGGCAAGCTGACCGGGCAGGTCGTCGGCGAGATCGTCGACCGGCCGGGCAAGGCCGTGGCGCTGCGCCGGTTCGCCGACGAGGTCGGTGTGTCGCTGGCGCAGTGCGTGGCGGTCGGTGACGGCGCGAACGACATCGACATGCTGAACGCGGCGGGCCTCGGCATCGCGTTCAACGCCAAGCCCGCGCTGCGCGAGGTGGCCGACACGGCGCTGTCGCACCCGTTCCTGGACGCGGTGCTGTTCATCCTCGGCGTGACGCGGGCCGAGGTGGAGGCCGCGGACGCCGCGGACGGCCTGGAGCAGATCCGGCTGTGATGATCCTCGATCTGATCGCCTCCCGGAACTACGCGGAGGAGTCCGAAGTCCGAGCGATGCCGATGGTGCTGCGCATCGAACGCGTGGACCCGCCGTCCCGGACGGCCTTGCTGGAGGCCGCGGCCGCGTCGGCGGTCGCGGTGTGCCTCGACCCGCGCGCCGACGTCGACGGCGAGTGGCACGAGGCCGTGCGGGCGTGGGTGGCCGGGCGGATCCGCAAGGTGTCGCGGCGGGCCCGTGGCGTGCAGTGGGACGCCGTGCAGGAGCTGCCAGGGGTGACCGTGACGGTCGACGGCGCGTCGGTCCGTTCGCTGCTGCCCGTGCTGGTGTCCGAGACGCCGCGGGAGGTCGCCAAGCTGCAGATCTCCGGCTCCGACCTGCCTGCCGACGAGCCGGGGCCCGTGCCCGAGGGCGCGCGGCTGCTGTACGTGAACCCTCGTGTCGAGATGTCCGCCGGCAAGCTCGCGGCCCAGGTCGGCCACGCGTCGATGCTGCTCGCGCCGCACCTCTCCGCGGTCGAGCTGAAGGCGTGGGCGGAGCTGGACTACCGGTGTGCCGTGCGGACGCCGTCCGTCGCGGAGTGGGACTCGCTGATCCACCGCGGCGACGTCGTGGCCGTGCGGGACGCGGGTTTCACGGAGGTCGAACCGGGCACCACGACGGTGCTCGCTGTTTAGAAGCGCGTGAAACGGGTAAATCCGCCTCTCGTGGGCTTACTCGACGTTCTTGACGCCCGGCTCGGAGACGGGCTGGAGAACTTGCTGTGCTCCCATCACACGCGAAGACTGCGGAAACTGGGATGGGGCGACGTGCTCGAGGGCGACGGCGCGGGATGGTTCACCCCGCGCCGTCCCGTGCAGCGCGGCAACAACATCGAGGTCCTGGTCGACGGGGCCAACGCGTTCCCCGTCATCGCCAAGGCGATCGAGGGTGCGCAGAAGTACGTCCACATCGCGAACTGGCACGCGTCACCGGATTTCCAGCTGACCCGGGAACCGGGGGCGCCGCAGTTGCGCGAACTGCTGTCGGCGGCAGCGGAACGGGTGCCGGTGCGCGTCCTGCTGTGGGCGGGCCCGCCCGTGCCGTTCTTCGAACCGACGCGCAAGCGCGCCGCCGCGGCGCAGAAGGCCTTCCTGGAGTGCGGAGCGGTCCGTTGCGAGCTCGACGCGCGCGAACGCACCCTGCACTGCCACCACGAGAAGATCGTGATCATCGACGACGTGGCGTTCGTCGGCGGCCTCGACATGACGGCGGTGGAGGGCGACCGCCACGACTCGCCGGACCACCCGCCGCGCGACCTCGGCTGGCACGACCACATCGCGAAGCTGGAGGGCCCGGTCGTCGCGGAGGTGGCCTCGCACTTCGCCGCGCGCTGGCTGGAGATCGCGGGGGAGACCCTGCCCTCGCCCGAGGTACCGCCGGAGGCCGGGTCGTCGTCGGTGCAGCTCGTCCGCACGATTCCGGAGAAGACCTACGACTTCTCGCCGCACGGCGACTTCAGCCTGCTCGACTCGTACCTGCGGGCGCTGCGGGCGGCGGAGTCGTTCGTGTACGTGGAGAACCAGTTCCTGTGGTCGCCGGAGATCACCGAGGTGCTGCTGGAGAAGCTGAAGAACCCGCCGTCACCGGACTTCCGGCTGGTGCTGGTGTTGCCGCAGAAGCCGAGCAACGGCGCCGACACCACCCGCGGACAGCTCGGCCGGATGCTCGACGCCGATCCCGGTGAGCGTGTTCTCGCCGCAACCCTTGTCTCGCACGGAGATGCGCCGGTCTACGTGCACGCCAAACTGTGCATTGTGGACGACAAGTGGATGTCCGTCGGCTCGGCGAACCTGAACGAGCACTCGTTGTTCAACGACACCGAGGTCAACGTGGTGACCGACGACGCCGAGGTCGTGCGGGCGACTCGGCTGAAGCTGTGGGCGGAGCACCTGGACGGCCTGGACGGTGACGTGTCCGGTCCTGTGCACGAGGTGGTGGACACGATGTGGCGCCCGGCCCTGGAACGTCCGGCGCGGGTGACGTCGTTGCCCGGTGTGTCCCGCCGTGCCGGAAGGCTGCAAGGACCGTTACGTGGATTGCTGGTCGACGGCTGATCTACGGGTCTAGTTTGGCGACGTGGCCAACGAGGTGACGATCCCGCTGCTGCCGTGCGCCTCCATCGACGAGGTGGCCGAGTTCTACGTGATGCTCGGGTTCACGGTCACGTACCGGCAGTACCGGCCGAACGCGTACCTGTCGGTGCAGCGGGAGGAGATCAACCTCCACTTCTTCGGCATCCCCGGATACCAGGCCGAGCAGTCGTACAGCTCGTGCCTGATCCAGGCCGAGGACCCTCGTGAGCTGTACGACGCGTTCGCGGCTGGAATGCGCGCCGTGTACGGGCAGGTGCTGGTCACGGGCATCCCGCGGATGACGCGGCCCCGGCGGGACGGGTTCCTGTTCGTCGATCCCGGCGGCAACTGGATCCGGGTGGTGCCCTCGGTGCGCGAACGGGAGAACCGGCGCAACGGGCTGTCGCGGGCGTTGAACAACGCGGTGACGCTGGCCGGGTCGCACGCGGCTGAGCGGCAGGCGCTGAAGATCCTCGAAGGGGCGCTGGCGCGGGAGGTGCACGCTTCGGAGGAGGAGCGGGCCTCGGCGCTGGAGTTCCGCGAAGAGCTGCTGGAACGGCTCGGCCTGCACAGCTGATCCAGTGTTCGCACGAGCAAATAGCTCCGTGTCGTTTCGGCGGTTCCGGGCTTAGCTTCGGGCGGTGGCAAACGAACTGACGATTCCGCTCCTGCCCTGCGTCGACATCGACGAGATGTCGGCCTTCTACGAGATGCTCGGCTTCTCGCTCACCTACCGGCAGACGCGCCCGAACCCATACGTCTGCGTGCAGCGTGAAGGCATCAACCTGCACTTCTACGGACTGGAGGGGCACGTTCCCGAGCAGTCGCACAGCACGTGCGTGGTCATCGTCGAGGACACCGGTCCGCTGTTCGAGGCGTTCGCGGCGGGAATGCGCGCTGTGCACGGGAAGGTGCTCATCTCCGGCATTCCGAGGATGACCCGGCCGCGGCTGCGCAACGACCGGTACACCGGGTTCACCGTCGTCGATCCGGGCGGCAACTGGATCCGGATCAACAAGGCCGCCCAGGAACCCGAGGCGCGCACCAAGCTCGCGAAAGCCATGGAGAACGCGGCACGGCTGGCGGACGCCAAGGGGGACGAGCGGCAGGGGTTGAAGATCCTCGAAGGCGCGCTCGCGCGTGCCGACGGTTCCGAACCGGAACTGCCGGAGGTCCAGGCCTACCGCGACGAGCTGGTCGAGCGGATCAAGGGGTCTGAGCCTCGTCCAGGCGCTTGAGGGCGCCGCGCACCACTTCCGGGTCGTAGGTCGTCCAGAACGGGGGGAGTGAGGCCCTGATGAAACCGCCGTAGCGGGCGGTGGCGATGCGCGGGTCGAGGACGGCCACCACGCCCTTGTCCGACATCGAGCGCAGCAACCTGCCGGCGCCCTGGGCCATCAGCAGGGCGGCGTGCGTGGCGGCGACGGTCAGGAAGCCGTTGCCGCCTCGCGAGCTCACCGCCTTCTGGCGGGCGGAGGCCAGCGGGTCGTCCGGGCGCGGGAACGGGATGCGGTCCATGATCACGAGCTGGAGGCTGGGCCCCGGCACGTCGACGCCCTGCCACAGCGACAGCGTGCCGAACAGGCACGTGCGCTCGTCCTCGGAGAACTTCTTGACCAGCAGGCCCGTCGCGTCGTCGCCCTGGCACAGGATCGGGTACTCGAGCTTGTCCCGCAGCGCCTCGGTGGCGGCCTTGGCCGCCCGCGTCGAGGAGAACAGGCCGAGCGCGCGGCCGCCCGCCGCGTTCACCAGGCCCTCGATCTCGTCGAGGTACTCCGGCGGCAGGCCGTCGCGGCCCGGCGCCGGCAGATGCCTTGCCACGTAGAGGATTCCGCTCTTGCCGTGCTGGAACGGCGAGCCCACGTCGAGGCCGCTCCACTTGGGACCGTCGATGTCCTTGTCGGTCGCCGCGCCCTCGATCTTGCGGACCTTCTCCGCCGGCGGCAGGCCCCATTGGCGCGCCATCGCGTCGAAGGCGCCGCCGAGCGTCAGCGTCGCGGACGTCAGCACGGTGGTGCGCTTGGCGAACAGCCGCTCCCTGAGCAGGCCGCCGACACCGAGCGGCGCGACCCTGAGGGACGGCGCCTTCTGGTTGAAGTCGCCCGACACCCACACGACGTCGCGTTCCTCGTCGAACGCCTCCAGCACCCGCACCGCGCAGTCGTGGACCTCTTCCAGCAACGCCAGCGCGAGCTTGCGCGTCGTCGCCGCGTCCGGGTCCTCCTTGCGTTCCGAACCCATGGCGGACATGCAGTTGTGCGCCGCGTCGCGGGTGGCCGCCAGCGCACCCGCGAGCGCCCGCGGCAGTTCGTCCAGCCGGCCGGACGGCATGTCCTCCAGGATCATCGCCAGCCCGTCGCTCGCCTCGGCCAGCCGGTCCGCGATGTCCTGGTCGATGAGCCGCCCGCACCTGCGCGCCGCCATGCCGACCGACGCCCCGCTCAGCTCCTCCGTGGCCACCGACGTGATGCGGTCGACCAGGTCGTGCGCCTCGTCGATCACCACGACGTCGTGGTCGGGCAGGACCTGGTAACCCTCCAGCGCGTCGATGGCGAGCATCGCGTGGTTCGTGACCACCACGTCCGCCTTGCCCGCCTCGGCCCGCGCCCGCTCCGCGAAGCAGTCGGACCCGATCGGGCACTTCGACACGCCGAGGCACTCGCGAGCCGTGACGCTGACCTGCCGCCACGCCTGTTCGCTGACACCGGGCACGAGCTCGTCCCGGTCACCGGTCTCGGTGTCCGACGACCACTCGTGCAGCCGCTTCACCTCGCGCCCGAGCTTCGACACCGCGAACGGGTCGAACAGCGCGTCCTCCTCCGGCTCGTCCGGCGCGCCGTTGTGCACGCGGTGCATGCACAGGTAGTTCCTGCGGCCCTTGAGGATCGCGAACGTGGGCTCACGCCCCAGGTCCTTCTTGAGCGCCTTGGACAGCCGCGGCAGATCCCGGTCCACCAGCTGCCGCTGCAACGCGATCGTGGCCGTCGAGACCACCACCGTCTCGTCCTCGGCCACCGCGTGCCGGATCGACGGCACCAGGTACGCCAGCGACTTGCCGGTACCCGTGCCCGCCTGCACCGCGAGGTGCTCGCCCGTGCGGATCGAGTGGTCGACGGCCTCGGCCATCTCCACCTGACCAGGACGCTCCGCGCCACCCACGGCGTGGACGGCGGTTTCGAGCAGGCTCAGGGTGGGGGGAACTTCAGGCACGGGACAGACCGTACCCGGAGGGTCCGACAGTCCCGTCAGACCTCGCCGTCAACCGGCGCCTTGCGCAGCCGGAAGAGCGACAGGTCATCGTGGTGGTTGACGCTGCCGAGCAACTTCGTTGGACGGGAACGCGTCTTCCACGCGGAAATGTGAGCCGTACTTCTTGATGCGTCTGGACGGCTGGTTGGCGAGGTAGCGAGCCAGGCTGTCGCGCCTGGCGCCGTCCGCATCGCCCAGCTTCTTGCCGAACTCGACGATGAGATCCGGATCGACTTCGTGGACCTTGAGCGCGAGCTGGTAGGCGGTCATGTAGTGGGCGTTCGACGTGGTGCCCCTTCTTCTTCCTCCCGTCAGACCCGCTCAGTCGCCGCCACCGCCGCCGCACCCACCACCGCAGCCGCTCCCGCCGTCACCACCGCCATCGCTGCCGCAAGAACTCGACGAACAACCCCCGCCACAGCTGCTGCTGGACGACGAATCGCGGTGCGGCAGCGTCTCGACCACGACCGCGCTGAGCCCGAACATCCCGGCGACCGCGACGCCGCCGATCCTCCCGCGCAGCCCCCGCACGGCGACCGCCCCGACCGGGTCCTGCGGGCTCACCCGGCGCTTGGCGCGCTTCAGCAGGACGTAGCCCGCCCTGGTGCGCAGGCGGCCGGGATCGCGGGCGCGCAGCACCGAGGCCCAGACGAACACCGCTGCCGCGGCCGCGAAGAAGTACCAGAACGGGAACTCGGGCAGCTGCGGCACGAACTCCCGCTGGAGTTCCGGGGCCACGGCGTTGAGCACTCCGGCCACCACGAGCAGGGGTGCCAGCAGGAACAGCCACGGGTACAGGCGGGGGCGCAGGGAGCGGCGGCGGCGCAGCAGCCTGCGGTTGATCAGGTGGGCGCGCAGGCCTTCCGCCTCGGCCGAGCTGAACGCGGTGAGGACGACGTCGTTCAGGTAGCGGCCGTGGCGCAGTCCGGCCAGGACCTGCGCCTCCAGCGGGGTGGCGGGGCCTCGGCCGGGTAGGTGGACGGCGCTCAGCACGCCCTCGCGCGAGACCCTGACCAGGCCGGACTGGATCAGCCTCGCCAGGGCGACCTCGGTCGCGCGGGCCGGGCCGCCGGCCAGACAGCCCAGCTCTTCGGGGGTATGCGTCGTCACGCGGATTTCTCGGCCGCGGACCTCACGTCGTTACGTCGGCCGTGATCCGGTCGAACAGCTCTAGGGAGGCTGCGGCGTGTGCGACGGTCAGTGGCACGTCCGCGCCGCGCCGGGACGCCACGAGGTCCAAGATCGGCAGGTCCGGCCAGCGGGCGGCGGCCAGTTCGCCGGCGCGGGACTTGCTGACGATCTCGCCGGTCCGGACGGTGTGCCACAGCCGGGCCGGGCCGAGGCCTGCCCACAGCAGCGTGTCGCGCGGAATCGCCGCTTCCGGATCCAGGGACGGCAGCGCCCCGCGGAGGCGGTCGAAGTCCAGCTTCCAGTAGCTGACGAGGTTGTCGCGGCAGTAGGCCTCGACGTCAGCAGCAGTGCCGGGGCAGGTGGGCCGCACACCACGCACGGTCTGACCGACGGTCCGCAGCTGTTGCCACAGCACGGGAGTGATCTCACCGGCCAACGGCGTCACGTCGAAGACCGGCTTCGCCAGCGAACCGGCGAGCACGACCGCGACGTCGGCGCCGTCCAGGGGCGGTACTTCGGCGGCGGCGGAAAGCTCGATCACGATGTCCAGGTCGGAGTCGTGCACGACGTCGTCGAGCACACGCGACCCGTAGACGTGCGCGCCCGCCACGAGACCGGGCAGGCGCGCATCCAAGAACGAGAGGTACTCCCCAGGTGTGACCACCCGGTCCAAGCTACCGGCGGCGGACGAGTGCCCAGGCTCCCGGCAGCACACCGGCGGCGAGGGCGATCTTCAGCGCGTCGCCGATCAGGAACGGCAGCACGCCCACGGCCAGGGCCTTGCCGAGCGGCATCCCCGTCATGGCCATCAGCCACGGCACGCCGACCGAGTAGATCGCCAGGTTGCCCAGCGCCATCGTGCCCAGCGTCCGCAACGGCGTGCGGTCGCCTCCGCGGCCGGCCAGGTAACCCACGAGAGCACCGGCGAACACGAAGCCGACGACGTAGCCGAGCGAGACCGGCACACCGGACGAACCGCCCTGGAACCACGGCACGCCCGCGACCCCGGCGATCAGGTACAGCAGCATCGAGGTCGCTCCGCGCTGCCAGCCCAGCGAGGCGCCGACGAGCAGGGCGGCGAACGTCTGGCCCGTCAGCGGAACCGGGCTGCCGGGGATCGGCAGCGCCACCTGAGCGGCGAGACCGGTGAAGGCGGCACCGGCGACGACGAGCATGAGGTCGCGGGCCAGGGCGCCCGGCACGAAGTCGGCGAGCACGGTGCGACGCGGCGCGAGTGCGAGAGTCACGGTTCCCTCCCAGGCGGAATCGAGTGAACCGAGGTTAACCACGCGGACTCGAGAACGTCTTTGTTCGATCTCCACAAAGTGACCGGTCACACATGCCGGTCAGACGTCCAGCGCGACCTTGCCCGCCACCCGCTCCTCGTTGCGCCGCGTTTTGGTCCAGCCGTTGTTGCCGCGCACCAAACGGATCAGCGCTCGCCACGACGTGATGTAGAAGGTGTAGATGTACAGCGCGTAGCCGAACCCGTACGCAACGGACTTCCAGAACCCGACGGGTTCGCAGCGTGCGCGGTACACCGGTCCCCACAGGACGAACGGCATCAAACCGAACGCGCCGTACACGGTGAACAGGATCCACGCGCCGTCGAAGAACCACGCCACGACCTCGGCGGGCGACACCGCGAACCGGTACGCCATCATCGCCATCGGGATCGGGTAGATCAGCGTGCCCAGCAACTGCATCCACGGTTGCGCGAGGTAGTACATCATCTCCGCCGCGCCCAGCGTGGTCAGGTGGTCGGAGTCCCAGATGCGCCGCAGGTAACGCATGCACTGCATGGTGCCCTGGCCCCACCGCGTGCGTTGCGCCAGGAACCGCCGCAACGAGTACAGCGCCTCCTGGTTCACGTGCGTGTCCAACGAGAAACCCGTGTGCCAGCCCGCCGTCAGCAGGTGCACGCCGAGTTCGAAGTCCTCCAGCAACGACCCGCGCCACGGGCTCCCGGTCGGCCCGGCGATGGAGTCCAAAGCGGACAGACGGGTGAACTGACCGTTGCCGCCCATGGAGATCGTGCCGGTGGCGCCGCGGGACATCTGGATCGCCGCGATGGCCGTGCGGAACTCCAGGTCCTGCATCCGCACGAGCCCGGCGCCGAACGCCCTGCGCCACCGAGAGACCCCCGGCTGCCGCTGGCCCGCGTTGATCATCCGCACGTCCACCTGCACGGCACCGATCCGCGGATTGCCGAAGAGGTGTTGCGCCGCGCAGACTTCGAGGCAGTTCGGCGCCGGGCGCCCGTCCGCGTCGACCACCACGACGATCGCGCGGTCGGCGTCCGCGCGCCGTCCCATCCACATCTTCAACGTGCGGTAGGCGTCGTTCAGCGCGTTGCCCTTGCCCGTGCGGGCGTACGGGCGCTGGCGTTGCACGAGGTGGATCTGCGGGTCCCGCACACCGCCGTTGCGCTTCAACGTCCGCACGACCCCGGCGGTGCGGTCGTCCGAGTCGTCGTCGATGACCCACACGTGCGCGATGGGGAACGTCGTGCGCAGGTACCGGATCGTGTCGCCGATGACGGCTTCTTCGTCGCGGCACGGCACGAAGAAGTGCCACTCCAGCGACGAGGGCTCGCCGACGGGCGCGGGTTTGCGCCGCAGGTACGGGATCACGATCACGAACACGTACGTCACGAAGGCGACGCTCATCGTGAGGGCGAGCGCCTGCGTGAACCCGAGGACGAGGTCGAGGCTCACTTCCGCGTGGCCAGCCAGACGAACGCGACCAACGCGGCCGCGCCACCGAACACGCTCACCATCGACCCGAGCAGCGTGTGACCCCAGTAGTACCCGGTGTCGACGCCGAGCCAGTCGACCAGCCCCACCAGCGTCAGCACGCGGAACTGGTTCACGACGACGACCGCGAGCGCGGCGACCCCCAGCGCGAACAGCACGCGGTTCTGGATGCGCGGGCGCAACGCGATCATGACCGCGCCGACGACGATCAGCGGCAGCACCAGGAACGCGGACGTGCACTCCGGTGTCATCCGCAGGCCCAGCGGGGTGTCCGAGCCCAGTCCGAAGTAGACGGTCTGGCGGTCGGGCACCACCTCCACGCCGTAGGAGCTGATGACGCTCAGGACCGCTCCGGACAGCGAGATCTCCGCCGTGCGGTACAGGCGATGTGCGAACACGAGTCCCGCCGCTACGGCGAGGAGGGCGACCACCGTCACCCGGCTCGGGAATGCGGTGCGGCGCACGGCAAGCGTCACCCGAAGATCCTTTCAACCGATGAGGGAGCGCCCAGACGGGCTACTTGACGTTCCATCGGTAGACGCAACGTCATCCTCCACCCCCGGATCGGGTGACGCCGTGACCGGAAATTGATCAAAAGTCCCACGATGAGTGGCGCCGATTGGGCGAGTCGGGTGGTCGTGTCGCCCGATACGGGGAGTAACCCTCAGTTCCCTCGAAAGAAAGCCGATGCCGGTAATTGCCCCCGGAAAGCGTGAAACCACATCGGTATCGGCGCGCCCTGGGGCCGGAGGAATCAAGGGAAGGAGATTCATGCGTGTCCGAATGACGGGACTGGCTGGAGTCATCGCGATTGCCGCACTCCTGGTCGGTGCCGCACCCGCTTCCGCCGCTCCGGGGGACGCCTCGGCCTACGGTGCGAAGCTCAACGTGACGCTGCTCGGCAACCCCGCGGTCAACGCGGAGCCGTTCGCCGCAGCCAATGCGAACGGCCCGACCCAGAACACGTTCGCAGGCGTCGACCTCACCGGGATCCTGAAGACGGGTCTCATCAACGCTTCCGCGTCACGGGACGAGAAGTCCGGCGGCGTGTACTCGCGGGCGAGCACCGCGGACGTCCGGGTCGACCTGCTCTCCAAGGTCACCGGCAAGATCTCCGCCGAACTGGTGGAGGCGGAGTGCACGGCCACCCAGAAGGGCCTGGCCGGCAAGGCCAAGCTCGCGGGCGTGAACCTCGGCAAGCTCGGCCAGGTCAACGCCGACCCGGCGGCGAACACGAAGCTCGACGTGCAGCTCGCGGGCATCAAGATCGCCGAAGTGATCTTCAACGAGCAGATCGAGAACAACGACGGCAGCCTCACCGTGAACGCGATCCACATCAAGCTGCTGCAGGGCGTGCTCGGCTCCATCGGCACCGGCGACGTGATCATCTCGTCGGCCACGTGCGGCCCCGCCGGCCTGCCCATCCCGATGGCGTCGGGGGCGGGCCTGTGGATCGGCCTCGGCCTGCTCGGTGTCGTCTCCGCTCCGGTCGCCTTCGTGGCGTTGCGCCGTCGCGCGTCGCTCGGCACGGCCTGATCGAGGAGCGGCAGATGTACAAGGTCCCCGGTACCGGCGTAGGTGTCGGCACGGGCGTGGGTGCCCTCGCGGTCACCGGCGCGGACGTGACCTGGTGGGTCGTCGCGGGAATCGTCCTTCTCGTCGCGGGTGCGATCTTCCTGCACTCGGCGCGGAAGCGGCGCCGTGCGGTCTCCGTCCAGACCAGACCGAATCGAGCCGGCTGAAGTGGTCCGCCTGGGGTCCCCCCCCCCGCCCCCAGGCGGACCTCCCGCCCTCCCCGAGACGAGGACAACGGTGAGCAAACAAGAGGTTCTGCTGGTAGCCGGCACCCGGCCGGAAGCACTGAAGATCGCCCCGGTCGCGATCGCCCTGAAGGGGCACCCCGGCCTGCGGCCCACGATCGTCCACAGCGGACAGCACTCCGGCATGGTCGAGCAGGCGCTCGCGGCGTTCGACCTGGTTCCGGACGTGCGGCTGGACGTGCCCCGCACCACCGGGACGCAGGCCGAGCTGGTCTCCCGGCTGTTGCCCGAGTTCGACGCCCTGCTGCAGGAGCGCGACCCCGCGGTCACCCTCGTGCAGGGCGACACCACCACGACCCTGGCCGCGGGGCTGGCCTCGTACTGGCGCGGAATCCCCGTGGCGCACCTCGAAGCCGGTCTGCGGACCGGTGACCTGTACGGCCCCTTCCCCGAGGAGGGGAACCGGCAGATGATCTCCCGCATCACCTCGCTGCACCTCGCGCCGACCGACGACGCCGCGAACGCGCTGAACTCCGAGTCGTTGCCGGACAGCCACATCGTCGTCACCGGCAACACGGTCGTGGACGCCGTGCAGCGCGTCTCGGCCGCGGACCTGCCCGCGTCCAGCCCGGACCTCGTGGCCCTGGAACGCACCCTGGACGCCACCGGTGGCCGCCTCATGCTCGTCACCGTGCACCGCCGTGAGTCGTGGGGCCGCCCGCTGATGCGCGTGCTCAACGCCGTGCGCGCCATCGTCGACCGCCACCCCGACCTGCACGTGCTGATCCCCGCGCACCCGAACCCCGGTGTGCGCGAACAGGTCGTGTCACTGCTGGGCGGCCACGAGCGCGTCGTCATCACCGATCCGCTGGACTACCCGGACCTCGTGCGCGTGCTGAAGCGGGCGGCCCTCGTGCTGACCGACTCCGGCGGCATCCAGGAGGAGGCGCCGACGTTCGGCGTGCCGGTCCTGGTGCTGCGCGAGACCACCGAACGCATGCTCGCCGTCGACGCCGGGTGCGCCTGGCTCGTCGGCACCGACACCACCCGCATCCTCGCCGAGGCGGGCTGGGTGCTCGGCTCCCGGCTGCGGCTTCCGCTGGGGCGCAACCCGTTCGGAGACGGGCGTGCCGCCGTGCGGGTGTGCTCCGCCCTGGAGAGGCTGGCGGGCCTGCCGACGGCCCTGCCGCGCCGCGAGCCGTACGCCACGCTCGTGGGCGTTCGCTGACGAAGACGCCTGTCACTCAACCAGGTAATTGCCTACACGTTCGGGTGATATGAAGGGCTGGGCATTCATCAGCGCCGCCCATCACAACCATTATCGGGCGGTGGGAACAAAGGCAATGCGAAAAATGCGCAAGAGTTCGATCGCCGGCGCTGTGGTCGCGTTGACGTTCGCGACCGCGGGCACCGCGCTCGCGGCCAACCCGCCCGGCACCGCGTCGTCCGGGTCCGCGGACTTCGCGAAGGCGGACCAGACGTTCAAGGTGGCGCCGCTCGCGGTGTGCGACGTGAACCCGGACGTGGCGGGCACCGTCACCGGCTCCAGCCCGGCGGTGAGCCGGACGGGGCTCAAGATCGGTGAGACCAGCTCGACCTGCACGACCGAGGTGGTGAACCCGGACGAGTTCCTGACCAGGACGAAGTCCGTGGCGAAGGGCGCGGGTTTCGACCTCTCCGTCCTCGCCGGGCTGTCCGGCGGGAACAAGGGACCGCGGCTCAAGATCGCCGAGTGGTCGGTCAACTGCGACGCCGACGAGAAGGGCACGTCGGCAGGCTGGCAGCTCAAGGGCATGTCCGGCTGGACCGGGCTGCCGGCGCAGATCCCGCCCGGCTACGTGCACGACGTCAAGGCGAGCAACGGAACCGTGCTCGCCAAGGCCAAGTTCACCGACACGGTGTTCCCGGTGCCGAACGACGGCAGCCTCAGCATGACCCTGCTGAAGCTCACCTTCGAACCGTCGTCCGGCTACACGGGAAGCATCACCCTCGGCACGGTGGCCTGCTCGCCGACGCCTTAGTGGTGTGACCCGGCCCGTTGGCGAGCGAATTCACGCTCAGCAGGGCGCCTCGCGGCACCGCCCCCACGCCCCCATACGGTCCAGTATGAGGACGTGGGGGCGGCACCACGATGCACCCGTCTGACCGCGAATTCGCCCGGCAACCTTCCGAGCCACACCACTAGGCGACAGCGACACCCGCGGCGAGCAGCTCCTCAACGGCGGCGTCGCGGGTCGTCGCGGCGACCGCCGCCGTCAGGTCGACGAGCACCCGCGTGCGGAAGCCGTTGCGGTGGGCGTCGAGGGCCGTGGCGCGGACGCAGTGGTCGGTCGCGATGCCCACGACGTCCACCTCGGTCACGCCCCTCTCCGTCAGCCAGCCGGCGAGGTCGTTCTCCGCCTCGAAACCCGAGTAGGCGGCGGCGAACCGGCCCTTCGAGAAGACCTGCTCGATGCCCGACACGTCCAGTTCCGGGTGGAACGACGCTCCGGGCGAGCCCGCCACGCAGTGCACCGGCCACGAGTCGATGAAGTCCGGCGTCAGCGAGAAGTGCGCACCCGGATCCACGTGGTAGTCCCGGGTCGCCACGACGTGGTCGTACGACGAGGTGACGATGTGCTGCGAGATGGCCGCGGCCACGGCCGCACCACCGGCGACGGCCAGCGAGCCGCCCTCGCAGAAGTCGTTCTGCACGTCGACGACGATCAGTGCCTTGGTCATGTCAGTTCTCCAGGTAGATCGTCGGGATCGCGGGCTCGCCGCGCGAGAGCTTGAGGCCCTCCCACGGCACGCTCACCAGAGCCGCACGCAGGCGTTCGCGGCTCTGCTCCAGCGTGGGTACCTCGTCGGCGACCTGCCCACCCCGCATCAGCGGGATCTGCACCAGCCGGTCGTGGGGGCCGAGCTCGGGCTCGGAGGACGCCTGGAACACGACCTCCTCCAGCGCCGTGCCCGTGTCCTTGTGCCGCCGCAACGCCTTCTTCCAGCCGCCGCGCGACGTCTTGGACGTGCTGCGCTTCTCGACGTGCCTGCCGTCGACCTCGACGAGCTTGTAGACCATGCCCGCGGTCGGCGCGCCGGACCCGACCACGACCGACGTGCCGACGCCGTACGCGTCCACGGGCTCGGCGCGCAGGGCCGCGATCGAGTACTCGTCCAGGTCACCCGACACGACGATGCGGGTGTTGCGGGCGCCCAGGGAGTCGAGCTGGTCGCGGGCCTGGCGGGCCAGCACGCCCAGGTCACCCGAGTCGATCCGGATCGCGCCGAGATCGGGCCCGGCGACCGCGACCGCTGTCTTGATGCCCTCGGTGATGTCGTAGGTGTCGACCAGCAGCGTCGTCCCGGCTCCCAGGGCCTCGACCTGGCTGCGGAACGCCTCTTCCTCGGTGTCGTGCAGCAACGTGAACGCGTGCGCGCACGTGCCGGCCGTCGGGATGCCGTGGCGGCGCCCTGCCTCCAGGTTGGACGTCGCGGTGAAGCCCGCCAGGTACGACGCGCGGGCGCACGCCACGGCGGCTTCCTCGTGCGTGCGGCGCGAGCCCATCTCGATCATCCGGCGGCCGTTCGCGGCGGTCACCATGCGGGCCGCGGCGGACGCGATCGCGCTGTCGTGGTTGAGGATCGAGAGCGCGAGCGTCTCCAGCACGACGCCCTCGGCGAACGACGCGCGCACCGTCAGCACCGGCGAACCGGGGAAGTACAGCTCGCCCTCGGGGTAGCCGTCGATCTCGCCGGTGAAGCGGTAGTTCGCGAGCCATTCCAAGGTGGAATCGTCGACGACGGCGTTGCGGCGCAGCTGGTCGATCTCCTCCTCGCCGAAGCGGAAGTCCGCGATCGCGTCGAGCAGCCTGTTCGTCCCGGCGACCACGCCGTAGCGCCGTTCGTTCGGGAGCCTGCGCGCGAACAGCTCGAACACGCACGGACGGTCACCAGTGCCGTCACGCAGCGCGGCCGCGAGCATCGTGAGCTCGTAATGATCGGTGAGCAACGCCGTCGAGTTCATGGTCACCAACCCTAAGGTCGCATCCGGTTTACCCGCACGCGGTCTCCGTCACTGCGGCGAACATGACACCATTGGCGGTATGACCACGCCCGTCGAACAGGAACGGACGCAGCCGGAGGCCGTCGGTGAGGAAGTCGCCGCCGAGGACCGACCCTGGCAGACCGTGGTCTGGAACGACCCGGTAAACCTCATGTCCTACGTGACGTACGTGTTCCAGAAGCTGTTCGGGTTCAGCAGGGACCATGCGACCAAGCTGATGCTCGACGTGCACCACAAGGGCAAGGCGATCGTGACATCGGGGACCAAGGACAAGGTGGAGGCCGACGTGGCGAAACTCCACGCGGCAGGGCTCTGGGCGACCATGCAGCGGGCCTCGTGAAGAGGTGGATCCGCGACGGCGACGTCGTCGTCGGCAGGCTGGATCGGCAGGAGGCCGCGGTCGTGCGCGGTCTGGTCAGCCAGATCCAGGACATGCTGCTGGCGCGCGCCGAGGAGGCGCCCCAGGACGAGCTGGCGGAGCTCACAGGCATCAGGACGGGGTCGTCCGAGGCTCCCGACGACCCGATCCTGGGCAGGCTGCTGCCCGACTTCCACCGCCTCGACGACGACGCGCCCGACCCGGACGAGGTCAACTCGGCGGCGGCGTTGCGCTCGTTGCACGAACCGGAGCTCCTGGACCACAAGACGGGTGCGGCCGAGACCGTGCTGCGGACCTGCTCGCCCGACGGCGGTGAACTCCGGCTGACCATCGCGGAAGCCGAGGCCTGGATGTCCTCGCTCAACGACGTGCGTCTGGCCCTGGGGACGGCGCTGGACGTCACCGAGGACATGCCGGAGGAACTGCCGCCGGAGGACCCGAGGTCACCGCACCTCGGCGTCTACCACTGGCTGACCTGGGTGCAGGACACGCTCGTCGAAGCGATGCTGCCGTGATCCCCGGCGTCCTCGTCGGCCACCACCACCGGGTCGAACCGGGCTGGGCGACGGGGACGACGGTCGTGCTGGTGCCGGCCGGAGCCGTCGGTGCCGTCGACAGCCGGGGCGGCGCTCCCGGCACCCGCGAGACCGATCTGCTGGACCCGGCGAACCTGGTCCAGCAGGTGCACGCGATCTGCCTGTCCGGTGGCTCGGCCTACGGGCTCGCGGCCGCGGACGGCGTCATGCGCTGGCTGTCGGAACGGTCGATCGGCTTCCGGGTCGGCGCGCAGCCGCACCACGTCGTGCCGATCGTGCCGGGTGCGGTGATCTTCGACCTGCCCATGTCGGAGTGGGGCAACCGGCCGGACGCCTCGTTCGGCCACGCGGCCTGCGAGGCCGCAGCGGAGTCCTTCGCGCTGGGCTGCGTCGGCGCGGGCGCCGGTGCGCGGGTCGGTTCGCTCAAGGGCGGTGTCGGCGCCGCCACGGCCACGGTCGGCGCGCACCGGATCGGCGCGCTCGCCGTGGTGAACGCCTCCGGTGAGGTCGTCGACCGCACGTCCGGCCTGCCGTGGCTGCCCTCGCTCGGGACGACGCCGGTGGAGTTGCCCGACGCCAAGCCCGAGGGTCTCAACACGACCATCGGCGTGGTCGCGGTGGACGCGGACCTGTCCAAGGCGGAGTGCCAGCGGCTCGCGATGGCCGCGCAGGACGGCCTGGCCCGCGCCGTGCGGCCCGCGCACTCGATGTTCGACGGCGACACGGTGTTCGCCCTGGCCACCGGTGCCGTGCCGCTCGCGGAGCCGCGCGCGTTCGCGTTGGACGCGTTGTGCACGGCCGCCGCGGAGATGTTCGCCGAGGCCGTGGTGTCCGGCACGCGCGAGGCGACGTCTTTGAACGGCGTGTCGGCTTTCCGCGACCTCTGAGTGGGTACACACCGGGCATGACCGATGTCATCGATCAGGCAGCAGGTGTCGTGTCCGAGCTGGCGCCGCCCGGTGCGGCGCGGGAGATCCCCGGCAGGGAACTGGCGGTGGTCGCGCCCGCCGGGCTGTTCGCCGCGGCGTTCCTGGTGCCACCTGGGCTGGGGAAGGTGCTGATGAAGCTGGGTGTCGCCGCCACCCCGTTCGCGGCGTGGGCGGAGCTGGCCGCGTGGCGCGGGCTCGACCAGGGCCAGCGACGGCGCGGGGTGGCGTTGCTCGCCCTCTACGTCGTGGTGGTGCTCAGCCGGCGTCGATGAACGCCTTGAAGTTCTCGACGTTGCGTTCGACCTGCTCGCGCAGCGACTTCTCGAGCACCCTGCGGCCGAGCTTCAGCAGGCCGGACAGCTCGAACTCGTTGTCGCACACGAGCAGCGTGTGCCGGTCGTCGATCGCCGAGTAGCGGTTGGTGATGGTGTGCACCATCCCGGTCGTCCGGTAGCGGGAGATCCGCTCGTCGGCGGTCGCGGACAGCACCGTCTCCTCCAGCGTGAACTTGCGGTACCTCAGCGTCGCGGTGGCGCCGGGCGCGCCCGGCGTCTCGCTGTGCTGGGTGATGCTGACCAGGTCCGGCTGCCAGCCGTGCAGGTGCGCCGGGTCCGACGTGATCACCCGGACGGTCTCGATCGGCCTGTCGAGCACGACCTCCTTGGTGAACTTCACGACAGCACCTCCGTCCACGCGTCGCTGATCTGCTGCGCCCGCACTCCCGCGGCCATCAGGTCCTCCTGCGACGCGGTCGCGATCCAGTCCTTCGCGGCGCCTTCCGGCAGGTCTCCGGCGAGGAAGTCCTCCAGCGCGTGCAGGCCCATCTCCCAGCCGGCGCCGAGCCCCCACATGGTCGGAGACGCGTTCGGGACGAGCTCACCGGGCACGGGGGAGTGCGACAGCGTGAGCACCGTCGAGTCGCCGTCCGGTTCGAGCCGCACGACGACCTCGGTGACGCCGCCGCCCATCTCCCAGGTCAGGCCGATCTCGCTGGGCCTCTCGCAGCGGACGACCTCGCCGCCCGCGTTGCCCTCCAGCTGGTAGCGGCCGCCGGGACGCAGGTCGCCGCTGATCGGCAGGAACCACCTGACCAGGCGTTCCGGCGTGGTGATGGCGTCCCAGACGTCCTCGCGCTCTGCCTTGTAGTGCCGCCGGATGACGAGCTTGCCGTCCTCGTAGGAGCGATCAGTCACCTTCTGCCTCCAGTCTGCGCTCACGCTTGCCGCGCGCCAGCTCGGTCGCCAGCGCGTCGAGGTGCGGTTCCCAGAACCGCCGGAAGTGGTCGAGCCAGGCGTCGATCTCCCGCAACGGGTCGGGCGCCACGGCGTAGAGCCGTCGCGTGCCCTGGGGCCTGACCTCGACGAACCCGGACGAGCGCAACACCTTCAGGTGCTGCGACACGGCGGACTGGGTGATCCCGAACTCGGCCTGGACCACCTCGCCGACGTCCCCCGCCGCCCGCTCACCACTGGCGAGCAGTTCCAGGATCCGCCGGCGGACCGGGTCCGCGAGTACGTCGAACGCGTGCACGGCGGTCACTGTAGTAGTTGCCGCTAATATAAGCCAGAGCTAAATCAAGCGCCGGAGCGCGGGTATCTCGCATACCGAGACAACTCTCGTCAGCCCGTAGGATTGAGCGCGTGCTGGTGATTCGCCGTGACCTGGTGGACGCGATGGTGGCCCACGCGCGCCGCGACCATCCCGACGAGGCGTGCGGGGTGATCGCCGGGCCGTACGGGTCCGACAGCCCTGAGCGCTTCATCGAGATGGAGAACGCGGAGCGGTCGCCCACGTTCTACCGGTTCGACGCGGCCGAGCAGCTCAAGGTGTGGCGCGGGATGGACGCGAACGACGAGGTGCCGGTGGTCATCTACCACTCGCACACCGCCACGGAGGCGTACCCGTCCCGCACCGACATCTCGTTCGCGGGCGAGCCGGAGGCGCACTACGTGCTGGTCTCCACGCGTGACCCGATCGAGCACGAGCTGCGGTCGTACCGCATCGTCGACGGTGTCGTGACCGAGGAACCGGTCAAGATCGTCGAATCCTGAGTTGCACCCGTTTCCCGGAGGTAGAACCACCATGGCAGTCACCGTGTCGATCCCGACCATCCTGCGCACCCACACCGGGGGCGAGAAGTCGGTGTCCGCTGCCGGTACGACGCTCGCCGAGGTCATCGACGACCTGGAGAACAACCACGGCGGCCTCAAGGCCCGCCTGGTCAAGGAGGGCACGCTGCACCGCTTCGTCAACGTCTACGTCAACGACGAGGACGTGCGCTTCTCCGGTGGCCTCGCGGCCGAGGTGAAGGACGGCGACAACGTCACCATCCTCCCGGCCGTCGCGGGCGGCTGATCCTCCCCATGGCCCGTTACGACTCGCTCCTGGACGCGCTCGGCGGGACGCCGCTGGTGGGCCTGCCACGCCTGTCGCCGTCGCAGGACGTGCGCCTCTGGGCGAAGCTCGAGGACCGCAACCCGACCGGCTCGATCAAGGACCGGCCCGCGCTGGCCATGATCGAGGCGGCGGAGCGGGACGGCGTGCTGCGTCCCGGCGCGACGATCCTCGAGCCCACGTCCGGCAACACCGGCATCTCGCTCGCCATGGCCGCGAAGCTCAAGGGCTACGGCCTGGTGTGCGTGATGCCCGAGAACACCTCGACCGAGCGCAAGCAGCTGCTGCAGGCGTACGGCGCGCGCATCGTGTTCTCGCCTGCCGCCGGCGGGTCGAACCAGGCCGTCGCCACGGCGAAGGAGATCGCCAAGCAGAACCCGGACTGGGTGATGCTCTACCAGTACGGGAACCCGGCGAACGCGGAGGCGCACTTCCGCGGCACGGGGCCGGAGATCCTGAAGGACCTGCCGGAGATCACGCACTTCGTCGCCGGTCTCGGCACGACGGGCACGCTCGTCGGCGTCGGGCGGTACCTGCGCGAGGCCAAGCCGGACGTGCAGATCATCGCCGCCGAACCCCGGTACGGCGAGCTGGTCTACGGCCTGCGCAACCTCGACGAGGGCTTCGTGCCGGAGCTGTACGACGAGTCGGTGCTGACCGGGCGGTACTCGGTCGGGTCCTACGACGCGTTGCGCCGCACCCGGCAGCTGCTCGAGACCGAGGGCATCTTCGCCGGCATCTCGACGGGCGCGATCCTGCACGCCGCGCTGGCCGTGGCGCAGAAGGCCCAGGTCGCGGGGAAGTCCGCGGACATCGTGTTCATCGTCTGCGACGCGGGGTGGAAGTACCTGTCCACCGGCGCCTACGCCGGAACCCTGGACGAGGCGGCCGCCAAGCTCGACGGCCACCTCTGGGCGTGAGCGAGCCGCCGATCTCGTCGGTGGTGCCGCGCAAGTTGTGACGCAGGGGTTCCCGGCTCGGGGGGACCCCTGCGGCAGCGCGCCTCAGCCGTTGAACGCGACGCTCGGCACACCCTGGCCGACGCCGGGCAGCACGAGCACGGACCCGTTGAGCTGCCTGTCCATCAGCGCCTGGTCGGACAGTCCCACGCGCGCGGACGTCACGTAGAGGTCGGTGAAGTCGGCGCCGCCGAAGCAGCACGCGGTCGGGTTGTCCACGGGCACCTCGATCTCGCGGTCGAGATCACCGGCCGGCGTGTAACGGCGCACGGCGTGGCCACCCCACAGCGCGACCCACACACATCCCTCGGCGTCCACGGTGAGCCCGTCCGGCCAGCCGTCGGTGTTGCCGACGTGGGTGAGCGGGCGGCGGTTCGCGACGGTGCCGGTGGCGTTGTCGAAGTCGAGGACATCGATGCGGCGGGTCGGCGTGTCGATGAAGTACATGAGCGTGCCGTCCGGGCTCCAGCCGACGCCGTTGCTCGTGTTCACCTTGTCCACCATGACCTTCGCGGAGCCGTCGCCGGTGATCCTGGCGAGCCAGCCCTCGTCGGCGGCCTGGTCGTAGCGCATCGTGCCGGCCCACAGGCGCCCCGACGGGTCGATGCCCGCGTCGTTGCCGCGCACGCCCTCACGGGCCCAGTAGACGAGCCAGCTCTTGGCGCCGTCGCGGTCGACCAGCGCGATGCCGTCGCGCAGGTTGCAGACGATGCCACCCTGCGCGCGGGGCTTGGCGGCGCCCACGTGCTGGGGCACCACGAGCACCGCGTCGTCGTCCCGCGCCGGTGCGTACCGGTGCACCTCGGAGGCGAGGATGTCCACCCACAGCAACGTGGAGCTGCTGTGGTCCCACGTCGGGCCCTCACCGAGCTGGGCGGACACGCGCACCGCTACTTCGATCGACACCCAACCACCCTAGTCGCCACGTACGCTGGAGACGTGGACCGCACCGCGCTCGCGAAACGGGTAATACCGCCGCATCCAGTGCTGTCGTTGCTCGTCGTGGCGGGATTCGTCGGCTTCCTCTACGCCGTCGAGGCCTTCGACGTGGCGACCGGCGGCTCGCTGGAGGACGACGGCGTGCGGCCGCGTGACTTCGGCGAGTGGGACAACCTGCTGTGGATGCCGTTGATCCACGGCGACTGGAGCCACCTCACCGGCAACGCGGTTCCGTTGCTGCTGCTGGGGTTCCTCGCGAACTCGGGCGGTCTCAAGCAGTTCTTCCAGGTCACCGCCGTCATCTGGTTGTCGTCCGCGCTGGGCGTGTGGGTGCTCGGCAGCGCCGGCAGCCACATCGGCGCGTCCGGACTGGTGTTCGGCTTCCTCGCGTTCCTGCTGGTGCGCGGGATCTTCGCGCGCTCGTGGCTGCAGCTGGTGATCGCCGTCGGCGTGTTCATGCTGTACGGCGCCGCGCTGTGGGGCGTGCTGCCCGGCCAGCCCGGCGTGTCGTGGGAAGGCCACCTGTTCGGCGCAATCGGCGGAGTTCTGGCTGCCTGGGGTGTTTCTCGCGACAACCGGCGCACGAGAACACCGGCTACATTCACGGCGTGACGATCGGGATCATGGACTCGGGCGTCGGCGGCCTCACCGTCGCCCGCGCGATCATGGACCAGCTGCCGGGCGAGTCGATCCACTACATCGGCGACACGGCTCATGGTCCCTACGGACCGCTACCGATCGCGCAGGCGCGCAAGCACGCCCTGGAGATCTGCGACCGGCTCGTGGACGAGGGCGCGAAGATGCTCGTGATCGCGTGCAACACCGCGTCCGCCGCCTGCTTCCGCGACGCCCGCGAGCGCTACGACGTGCCGGTGGTCGAGGTGATCCTTCCCGCCGTGCGCCGTGCGGTGAGGACGACGCACAGCGGCCGGGTCGGCGTGATCGCCACGGTCGGCACGATCAACTCCCACGCCTACCAGGACGCGTTCCAGGCGGCGCGCGACGTGACCGTGACGGCGGCGGCGTGCCCCCGGTTCGTCGACTTCGTGGAGCGCGGCACCACCTCCGGCCGGCAGGTGCTCGGGCTGGCGCAGGCCTACCTGGAACCGTTGCAGCGCGCCGATGTGGACACGGTCGTGCTGGGCTGCACGCACTACCCGTTGCTGACGGGCGTGATCCAGATCGTCATGGGCGAGCACGTGACGCTGGTGTCGAGCGCCGAGGAGACGGTGAAGGACGTCGTTCGGCTGCTGACCGAACGCGACGAGTTCGCCACCTCCGAGCCGGCCGTGCACCGCGTGACGTGCACCGGCCCGCCCGAGCGGTTCGCGAAGCTCGCGGCCCGGTTCCTGCCGACCTTCGAACAGTGGGGCTGACGTGCTGCTGACGGTGCTCGGCTGCTCCGGCAGCATCCCCGGACCCGGCGCGGCGGCGTCGGGGTACCTGCTGGAGGCCGACGGGTTCACGCTGGCGCTGGAGTTCGGCAACGGTGTGCTGTCGCGGTTCCAGGAGGAGCGGCCGCTGTTCTCGATGGACGCGCTGGTGCTCTCGCACCTGCACCCGGACCACTGCGTCGACGTGTCTTCCCTCTATGTGGCAAGGAAATACCACCCGCTTCCGCCGTCCGGGCCGTTGCCCGTGTTCGCGCCCGCCGAGGCGCACTCGCGGTTCGTCGCCGCCTACGCGCCGAACGAGGCCGAGCGGTCCTCGCTGGACTTCAGCGACGTCTTCTCGTTCCACGGCCTGGGTTCGCGGGTGGAGATCGGACCGTTCACCGTGGACTCGGCCGTGGTCGCACATCCTTGCGAGGCCTACGGGTTCCGGATCTCGTGCGGCGGGGTGACGCTGGCGTACACGGGGGACAGCGGGCCCTGTGCCGCGCTGGACTCGCTGGCGTCCGGCGTGGACGTGCTGCTGAGCGAGGCGAGCTGGACGCACGCCCCCGACCGGCAGCCGGACCTGCACCTGTCCGGGCGCGAGGCGGGGGAACTGGCCGCGCGGGCGGGGGCCGGCCGGCTGCTGGTCACGCACGTGCCGCCGTGGACGTCGCGCGAGGACGTGCTGGAGGAGGCCCGGTCGGCGTTCGGCGGGCCCAGTGAGCTGGTCGTGCAGGGCGGCCGGTACGAGGTGGGGGAGCGGACATGATCAACCTGGAGCGCGTCGGCGAGCACGAGTTCGTCGCTTCCAACGGGCGCGGTGCGTCGGTGCGGATCGGCCGCAAGGGCCAGGAGGGCTCGTTCAGCCCGGTCGAGCTGCTGGTCGCGGCCGCCGCCGGGTGCGCCATGGTGACGTCGGAGACGTTGATCCTGCGCAGAACCGGCGGCGAGGAGCTGACAGCGGAGGCGGACGCGGTGCAGTCCGAGAGCGGCAACGAGGTGATCTCCATCCCGGTGACGCTCTCGTACGACCTGTCCGCGGTGGACGACCCGGAGGCGCTGGAAACCGTCGTCCGGCGGGCCGTGGAGCAGTTCTGCACGGTCACGCGGACGTTGAAGCAGTCGGCGACGTCGCCGCTTCAGCTCCCGACACCGCTCCAGACGGCCTCCGAACCGCTGTGACCGGCGCGCACGGTCTGCACCGTCGTCCCGATCGCGAGCAGCACGACCAGCACGGACACCACGACTGAGAGCACCCGCCACGTCTTCGTGGTGGGTGCCTCCGCCTGGCGTTCGCGGTCCGCGAGCCTGCCCGCGACCAGCAGCGCGATCACCGCGACACCGAACCCGAGCGCGATGGGCAGCAGCGTCGTGCCGAGGTCGGCGTGGGTCTGGATGGCGGGGTTCTGCACGCCGTTGTTCTGCAGTGCCGTCTGCAGGTCCTCGCCCGCCTGCTTGGCCGCCGGGACCGCCGCGACACCGGCCAGCGTGACCCCGAGAACGGGCCACGCGTACCTGCGCCGCCAGGCCGGGACCAGCGCGATCGCGATCGAGCTGAGCGCCGCGAGGGGCAACAGCACGACCACCGCGTGCACCATCAAGGGGTGGAGCGGAATACCGTCGATCGTCAGCATGTATCTCCCTACGCCATGGCGCTCCGCAGGGTTCATTAGGGTAGGCGCCGTGGTGCGAAGCGATGGCCGAAACGACGACGTGTTGCGTGACATCCGGATCACGCGTGGATATCAGACCTGGCCCGCGGGCTCGGTCCTGATCGAGTTCGGGAACACCCGCGTGCTGTGCGCCGCGAGTGTCACCGAAGGCGTCCCCCGGTGGCGCCAGGGCTCCGGCCTCGGCTGGGTGACCGCCGAGTACGCGATGCTCCCGTCGGCCACGCACAGCCGCAGCGACCGCGAGTCCGTGAAGGGCCGCATCGGCGGCCGCACGCACGAGATCTCGCGCCTGATCGGCCGCTCCCTGCGTGCCTGCATCGACCTGGCGGCGCTGGGCGAGAACACCATCGTCATCGACTGCGACGTCATCCAGGCCGACGGTGGCACCCGCACCGCCGCGATCACCGGCGCGTACGTCGCGCTGGCCGACGCGGTGACGTACCTGGGCGCGGCAGGCCGCCTGGCCGACCCGTCACCCCTGTCGTGCGCGGTGTCCGCCATCTCGGTCGGTGTGGTCGACGGCCGCGTGCGCCTCGACCTGCCGTACGAGGAGGACTCGCGCGCGGAGGTCGACATGAACGTCGTCGCCACCGACGCGGGCACGCTGATCGAGGTCCAGGGCACCGGCGAGGGCGCGACGTTCGCCCGGTCCACTTTGGACCGCATGCTCGACATCGCCCTGCAGGGCTGCGCCGAGCTGAACCGCCTGCAGGCGGAAGCCCTCGCCGCGCCCTACCCCGGCATCCTGCCGGAGCCCAAGGCGAGCAAGCGATGAAGCTGCTCCTGGCTTCCCGCAACGCGAAGAAGCTCCGCGAACTCCAGCGCATCGTCGTCGCCGAGGACCTGTCCGGCATCGAGGTGCTGTCCCTGTCGGACGTGCCGGAGTTCCCGGAGGCCCCCGAGACCGCGCCCGACTTCGAGGGCAACGCCGTGGCCAAGGCCCGCGACGCCGCCCTGGCCACCGGCCTGGTCTCCATCGCGGACGACTCCGGCCTCGCCGTCGACGAGCTGAACGGCATGCCCGGCGTGCTGTCCGCCCGCTGGTCGGGCCGCCACGGCGACGACGACGCCAACCTGGACCTGCTCCTGGGCCAGCTCGGCGACGTGCCCGACGAGCGCCGCGGTGCGGCCTTCGTGTCGGTGGTGGCTCTTGTCGTGCCCGGCGGCGACGAGGTCGTCGTCCGCGGCGAGTGGCGCGGCACGTTGCTGCGCGCCCGTCGTGGCACCAACGGCTTCGGCTACGACCCGATCTTCGTGCCCGAGGGGTACGAGGTCACCTCAGCCGAGATGACGGCGGAGGAGAAGGACGCGGAGTCCCACCGGGGCCGCGCCCTGAAGCTCCTGGTCCCGTACCTGCGCGAACTGTCCTAGTGGTGTGGCTCGGAAGGTTGCCGGGCGAATTCGCGGTCAGACGGGTGCATCGTGGTGTCGCCCCCACGTCCTCGTACTGGTTGTACGGGGCGTGGGGGCGGCGCCGCGAGGCGCCCTGCTGAGCGTGAATTACCCAGCCGACCTTCCGAGCCACACCACTAGTCACGCGGGGACCGAGGGCCTCGGTCCCGCGTTCAGATCACACCGCGGCGGCCTGCGCGTGGGACGCGACCGACACGACGCAGACGCCCGCGGCGATCAGGGCCATGCCTGCGAGCATTGCGAGGTTCAGCGGGTCGGCGAAGAGCACGCGGCTCGTGATCGCCACCAGGGCGATGCCGGCGCCCGCCCAGATCGCATAGGTGATCGCTACCGGCACGCCCATTCTGATCACGAGCGATTCCAGGTAGAGGGCGGTCAGGAAGCCGGCGCCGAGGCCCGCTGTGGGCCACGGTTTGGTGAAGCCGTCGGAGTATTTGAGGCAGAGGGTCGCGAAAACCTCCGCGCCCACGGCAAGGGCGAGCAACATCCACTTGAGCATTGAATTTTCCCAGCACGAAATGCACGCAGCGCTAGGCGCGCGTGTTGAAGACAACGGTTGACGGTGGGCGAAAAGCCCTGGTCAGCCGCCGCGCGTGGGGAAGTGGACTCGCAAGATGAAATCAGACGGGATGTCGGGGCCGTTAGGTGCCGTCAAACGACACACGGTGTATCACCCTCACCGGAACAGGGGCGGCTTTGTTGCACGCCCTCCCATCCAACATACCTGAAAAAGGGGCCGCCGTCGCAACAGGAGCGACGGCGGCCTCGTGTTTCGGCGGGAAATCAGGCGGGGAGTTCGCGCAGGAGCTTGGCGACGTGGCCGGTGGCGCGCACGTTGTACATCGCCTTGACGATCTTGCCGTCGGGACCGACGAGGAACGTCGAGCGGATGACGCCCTGGACGGTGCGGCCGTAGTTCTGCTTCTCGCCGAACGCGCCCCACTCGGTCAGGACCTTCTTGTCCGGGTCGCCGAGGAGCGGGAAGGTCAGGCCCTCGGCGTCGCGGAACTTCGCGAGCTTCTCCTGCTTGTCGGGCGAGACGCCGACGACCTCGTAGCCGAGGTCGTTCAGCTGCGCGAGGCTGTCGCGGAAGTCGCAGGCCTGCTTGGTGCAGCCCGGCGTGCTCGCGGCCGGGTAGAAGTACACGACCACGGACTTGCCGAGGTAGTCGGACAGGGACACCGGCTTGCCCTCGCTGTCGGGCAGCGTGAACGCGGGCGCGGTGTCACCAGGTTCGAGACGACTGGTCATGCCCCAGAGACTATTCCGGAGGCTAGGCCTGGCCCTCGAAGACGGTGGGCGCGTCCTGGCCCTGTCCACCCGGCTGGATGGTCAGCTGCACGCGCACCGGCGACTCCGGCACCGCGAACGCCAGCTGGAGCTGCGTGTCACGGCCCGGCGGGAGCTCGGCGACGGCGGCGGCGAGGCCGTTGAGGCCCTGCACGGAGTCGACGAGCTCTGCGGCGGGTTCACCGTCGGCCGTGGCGCGCACGGAGAGCTGGGAGGGCCGGTAGGGGGCCTTGGAGCCGTTGTAGACGGTGATCGTGAAGACCGCGGTGCGACCAGCCTTCGGGATCGCCGTTTCGGACGGCACGAGGGAGCGAGGGGCGGAGACCACGACGGACAGGCCCGAGGCCCACACGCGTTGCGTGCCGTACGCGGCGGCACCGGACGCGCTCGGCGTCTCGGCTCGCTGCTCGACGGTCAGGTTCTCGTCGGGGGTGACGGCGACACTGGGGCCCGCACATCCCGCCACGGCCAGCAACAGGCACAGGGCCGCGGCCGATTTGGCGAACTTCACGAACTCCCCTTTCCCACCCCGGCGGTGGGTGTGGACGACTCACGTCAACTGTGACGGTGCCGAAGAGGGAAGTGCGAACGAAAGAGGCCTCTGAAGCGGACCTGGTGCCGGGACGTGGCCGACTCGTGATGGGCGGCGTGGGCGGCGCCACAGAGTGCGCCGGCCCCACGCCGTCCTGCGGCCGAGGCCGCGGGTCACGCTAGGGAGCGCGTCGGGGGGCGTGCGCGCTCATACCGATCATCGCCCACTGTGTGCCCCGCGCTACAAGCGGAGCCGTTTATCACCCGTTCAGACCAGTTGGAGTCGTACAAAACGTGAAGCTCACGCCTGGCCGACTCACGTATGTGCGGCTGAACGGCCCAGCGACGGCGTCCGTTCGGCCAGCCCGGCGAGGAGCTCGAACGACCGCAGGCGGTCGTCGTGCCCGTGCACGATGGTCGTCACCATGAGCTCGTCGGCCGCCGTCGACTCCATCAACTCGTCGAGCCCGGCGCGGACCGTCGAGGGGGAGCCGATGACCTGGCTGGCCATGCGGTCCTCGATCACCAGCTCGTCGATCTCGGTGTACGGGTAGTCCGCGGCCTCCTGCGGCGTGGCCAGCGGAGCCGGGCGGCCCTGGCGCAGCCGCACGAAGGAGAGCGCTCCCGGACCCGCGATGTAGCGGGCGTGCTCGTCGGTGTCGGCGACGACGACCGAGGCGCACACCATCGCGTACGGCTCGTCGAGCACCTCGGACGGCCGGAAGTGCCGCCGGTACAGCTCCAGCGCGGGCAGCGTGTTCTGCGCGCTGAAGTGGTGGGCGAACGCGAACGGCAGACCCAGCACGCCCGCGGCCTGCGCGCTGTAGCCGGACGAGCCGAGCAGCCAGATCGGCGGCTTGTTGCCGGCGGCGGGCACGGCGTTGAGCTCGGCGGTGCCCTCGAAGTACTTGATCAGCTCGGTCAGCTCCTGCGGGAAGTTCTCCGCGGAGAGACCTGCCTCGGTGCGCCGCAGCGCCCGCGCCGTCTTCTGGTCGGTGCCGGGCGCGCGGCCGATGCCGAGGTCGATGCGGCCGGGGTGCAACGCCTCGAGCATGCCGAACTGCTCGGCGACCACCAGCGGCGCGTGGTTGGGCAGCATGACACCGCCCGAGCCCACCCGGATCGTCCGGGTCGCGTCCGCGATGTGCCCGATCAGCACGGCCGGCGCGGACGAGGCGATGCCCGGCATGTTGTGGTGCTCGGCGAACCAGTAGCGGTGGTACCCGAGGCGTTCGGCCTGCTGAGCGAGCTCCCGCGAGTTCCGCAGCGCGGTCGTCGCGTCCGACCCCGACGTGATGGGGGCGAGGTCGAGAACGGACAGCGGGATCTCACTGAGACGGCTCATGCATCGATCAACACCGATACTTCGTGACTTCTTCCGTGAGCCTGGTAACTCGTTTCGCGGCCTTCTCGTAGGTGGTGCCCTCCGGGTGCAGCGTCAGCACCGCGACGATGCTGAACCAGCACGTCCCGGACGTGTGCAGCGCCGGCGACTTCGTGTCCAGGTCCCACTGAACGCGCGGGCGCGGCCTGTCGACGCACGGCTTCGTCGGGTCGCCGAACCCCGACCAGCCCTGCTTGAACGCGGGCTTCCACGTGGCGGATGGCAGCCCGAACGACTGGTCGAACCCGTCCGACGCGCACTTCTCGGCCCGCTGCAGGTGGCCCATGATCGTGTGCCGCACCTTGGGCTTCGCGTCCTCCAGCACGTACCGGTAGATCTTCACGACGTCCGAGGCGCTCACGGCCGTGTAACCCCACATGCCGCGCTTCTCCGGCGGCCGCGTGTCGTCGAGCTTCAACCGCTCGGCCGTGCGCACGACGAGCTGCTCCCACCCGTTCTCCACCCACAGCTCGCTCGCCGCGTTGTCGTCGCTGACGCGCAGCATGGGTTCGATGCGCGGGTCGTCGCCCCGCGTCTCCAACTGCTCGATCGCGATCAGGATCTTCACCAGGGAGGCGGACCTGATCGGTTTGTGCACGTCCCGCCCGGTCACCTTGTGCGTGATCCGGTCGTAGACCGCGTAGGAGGCCGTCGGCTCGGGAACGGGGGCCGTCGTGGAAACGGGCGCCGCGAGCAACGCCATCGTCAGAGTTAGGTGCACGCTCCCGGAAGCTAGTGGCCACCCGAACCTTTTGCCCGATGTTTTGTGGGTCACAGGTGAGAAGGACCGGCCGCCTCCTTCCGTTGACCGAGGTGTGACGGATGTGGTGGTGATCGGCGCGGGACAGGCGGGCCTGTCCGCCTCGTACTTCCTGCAGCGGCGCGGTGTCGCCCACGTGGTGCTGGACGCGAACGACGCTCCCGGCGGCGCCTGGTTGCACCGCTGGCCGAGCCTGCGCATGCGGACCGTGCACGGCATCCACGAGCTGCCCGGCATGCCGTTCGAGCAGCCCTCACCCGACGAGCCCGCCAACGAGGCGATCCCGTCCTACTTCGCCCGCTACGAACAGCTCTTCGACCTGCCCGTGGTGCGCCCGGTGAACGTGACCCAGGTGGTGAACGACGGCGCGCTGCTCAAGGTCGAGACCACCGACGGCGTCTGGACCACCCGAGGCCTGATCAACGCGACCGGCACGTGGCGCCGCCCGTTCTGGCCGCACTACCCGGGCCAGGAGACGTTCCAGGGCCGCCAGCTGCACACCGCCGACTACCAGGGCCCCGCCGAGTTCGCGGGCAAGCGCGTTGTGGTCGTGGGCGGCGGCGCGTCCGCAACGCAACAGCTGATGGAACTCGCTCCTTTCGCCGCGGAGACCCGCTGGGTGACGCGGCACGAACCGGTGTGGCGGGAGGGCCCGTTCACCGAGGACTACGGCCGCTGGGTGGTCGGCATGGTCGAGGAACGCGTGCGGGCCGGCCTGATCCCGCGCAGCGTCGTCAGCGTCACCGGCCTGCCGCTGACCGACCAGACGCGTGCCGCCATCGCCTCCGGTGTGCTGGACCGCAGGCCGATGTTCGAGCGGCTCACGCCCACCGGCGTCGAGTGGACGTCCGGGGAACGCTTCGACGCCGACGTCATCCTGTGGGCCACCGGGTTCCGGCACGACCTCGATCACCTCGCGCCGTTGCACCTTCGTGCCTCCGGCGGCGGGATCCAGGTGGACGGGACCCGTGTGGTGTCCGACCCGCGGATCCACCTCGTGGGGTACGGGCCTTCTGCCAGCACGATCGGGGCGAACCGGGCGGGGCGCAGTGCGGTTCGTGAGTTGATGGGCTATCTGGACAGCTTGAAGGTCGCGCACTAGGCGGCCTCGCGTGCGGGTAGGCGTGGGTGTGGGCTGTGCACGGTCCGGGGTTGGCGCGCGGGGTGAGGGCTGACTGGGGTCGCTGCGGCCAGGCTTGGCTGAGGGGTGTGAGCGGCCCGAAACCGGCGCAGGTGAGATTGGCCGGGATTGCTGCGGGCGGACGTGGTTGAGGACGCGAGCGGTACGGGGAGTGGCGTGTGGACTGGCTCCGTGCAGGTGCTCGGGTACCACCCCAACGCCGGTGCGCGGTCGGCATTGCTGCGGGCAGGCGTGTGCTGTGCGCGGTCCGGGGGTGGCGCACAGGTGGAACGGCCGGATTGCTGCGTGCGAGCTTGGTCGAGAGACGCGAGCGGTACGGGTGCGGCGTGTGGACTGGGGTGCTGCACCCGTCGCAGCTGACCGGCGTTGCGTGATCGGACCTGGGCAGGCTCGGGGCCGCAAGTGGTCCAACGTGACGCCGGAACGTCTGACGCCCCCTGCGAGCTGCTCTGGCGTGCCGGGCGTTCAGACTCGCGACTTGGCGCGCCTCCTCGACAGGCGGGTGACCACGAAGATCAGCACTGCCACCACGGCCAGGCCCAGGACCACCTTCGAGCCGATGCCCACGTACTGCTCGACCAGGTGCCAGTTGTCGCCCAGCAGGTACCCCGCGAGGATCAGCGCCGTGTTCCACAGCAGGCTGCCCGCGGCCGTGTAGGCGAGGAACGGTGCTAATCGCATGCGTTCGACGCCGGCCGGGATCGAGATCAGGCTCCGGAAGACCGGGATCATGCGGCCGAAGAAGACCGCCCGGTAGCCGTTGCGCAGGAACCAGGCCTCGGTCCTGTCCACATCGGACACGCGGATCAGCGGCATGCGGGAGGCGATGCGGCGGACCCGGTCACGGCCCAGCAGGGCGCCGACCCAGTACAGCAGCAGGGCGCCCGCCACGGAGCCGAACGTGGTCCAGAGGATGGCGTCGAGCAGCGACATCTTGCCCTGGGCCGCCGTGAAGCCGGCCAGGGGCAGGAAGACCTCGCTCGGCAGGGGCGGGAACAGGTTCTCCAGCGCGATCGCCAAAGCCGCTCCGGGTGCGCCGGCCGTGTGCATCAGGTCGGTGACCCAGTCGACCAAGTTCATGGTGTCCAAGCTACGGATGGGGTGGGCAGGGGACATTGGGGTAGACCGCAAGGTTGGGGTGGGGGAAACCTCACCTCGACTGGGGGATGACCATTAGGGGGAGCTGGATACCCAGTGGTCAGCCGAAGAGCGCCGTCGGTCCGCGTGCCGTCGCAACGGTCCGCAACGTGCAGGGTGAGAGTCCTCACGCCGGTCGCCTTCACGGCCTGATCGCCGGTCCGAGAACGCGCGCCGGGGCACGGTCCGCGCCGAGCTGATCATTCCTCCACACAGGATTTGGTGGGACTCGGACATGTGTCGTTGGTCCACATCGTCCCGGAAAGGCCTTTCCGGTCTGAAATCGTTTGACTACGATCGTGTTCGATGGCTGACCAGGTGGGGACGTGCGCGTTCTGCGGCACCGGGACCGCCACCTCCCGGCGCAGGCAGGCGCGGTACTGCTCGAACGCGTGCCGGCAGCGGGCCTACCGGCAGCGCGTGCACGAACCCGTTACGGCACTGGACAGTTTCGTCGGCCGCGACGCCGAACTGGCCCGTCTCGGCGGGTTCGCCGGCGCGCGCGTGCTCACGCTCGTCGGGCCGGCCGGCGTCGGGAAGAGCAGGCTGGTCAAGGAGTTCGTCGGCAGCCGGGCGGTGTGGGTCGAGCTCGCGTCGGCGCACGACGTGGCGCGCGCCTGTGCGGCGGCGCTCGGTGAGCCGGTCGGGGAGCCCGTGCTGAGCACGCTGGTGCGGGCGCTGGCGGGCCGCGAGACGCTGCTGGTGCTGGACAACTGCGAACGCGTCGCGGCGGAGTGTGCGGCGTTGCTGGAGCCGTTGCTGCTCGGCTGTCCCGGTCTCGGGGTGATCGCGACCAGCCGCGAACCGTTGCGGGTGCCGGGCGAGGTCCTCTTCGCGGTGCAGCCGTTGTCGATCACGGACGCGGTGGAGCTGTTCGCCGACCGCGCCCGTGCGAACCAGGTGGGCCTGCGGCTGGGCGACCGGGACGCGCTGGCCGCTCTGTGCGCGCGTCTCGACCGCCTCCCGCTGGCCATCGAGCTCGCGGCCAGGCTGGTGACCCTGTTGCCCGTCAAGGAGGTCCTGGCGCGGCTGGACGACCGGCTGGAGCTGCTCAACCGGGGAAACCGCACCGCCGCGGAACGCCACCAGAGCCTGCGCGCCGCGATCGGGTGGAGCTACGACCACCTCAGCGCCGACGAGCAGCACGTGTTCCGGTGCATCTCGCAGGGGCACGGAGGCTTCGGGCTCGACGTCGCGGTGCAGGCCTGCGACCTGCCCTCGGACCGGGTGCTGGTGTTGCTGTCCGCGCTCGTGGCCAAGTCGCTGCTCACGTTCACCGGGGCCGGCCGGTTCGAGCAACTGGAGTCGGTCCGGCTCTACGGCAGGGAACGGCTCGCGGAGCAGTTCACGGAGCAGTTCGCGGGAGGAGCACGCGGTGCCTCGGCGACTGATCGGAAGGTGGTCCGCCGCGGGTCGGCCCCTGCGGCGAACCGCTGAGAAACCCTGACCCGGGGTGCGGGTCGCCCCCGCAGGACACGCTATCTGACCTGGGCGAACGTGCTCTGTGAGCACACTCGGCCGAGGAAGATGGTGAGGTCGGGGGGACTCGAACCCCCACTGGCTGGGACCTAAACCCAGTGCCTCTGCCAATTGGGCTACGACCCCTCGGGTGGAAGCCTATAGGCCCCCCATGTACACGCTCTCCCGGGTCGCGCGAAGCCGCACTCCCGGCCGTCCACTACGGTTGCGGGCAGAACCGCTGCTAGGAGGACATGTGGCTCGCGACCCCGACACCATCCAGCGCGAGATCGAGCAGGCTCGCACCGCGCTGGCCGCCACCCTGGACGAGCTCAGCGAGCGCGCCAACCCGCAGAAGCTCGTCGAGCAGGGCAAGTCGTCCGTGCTCGACGTGCTGAGCCAGCCCAGGGTCAAGTACACCTTGATCGCGGTCGGCGCCGTGGTCGGCTTCGCGCTGGTCCGCAAGCTCTTCCGCTAGGAAACCCGCACCAACGGCAGGAGCACCTGCTCGACGACCTTCTCCACGAACGGCTCGTCGAGCGGGTCCCCGGTCAGCATCAGCCGGTAGATCAGGGCCGCGCCCGCGATCTCGACGGCCATGCCGCGCGGTGCGTCGGCCTTGAGCTCGCCCCGTTCGGCTGCCCGGTCCAGGATGCCGCGCAGCACGTCGCGCTGCGAGATCAGGAACGTCTCCCGGAACGCCGTCGCCAGCTCGGGTTCGTGCGGCAGTTCGCCCACGAGTGCCTGAGCGGCCTTGCCGATCGGTCCTGAGAGGAACGCGGCGAACGACGAGAGGAACTCGCGCAGGTCTCCGGCCAGTGAGCCGGTGTCCGGTGCCGCGAGGTTCTGCGTGGCGAGCTGGGTGCACGTGTCGATCACGAGATCGAGCTTCGACTCCCACCGCCGGTAGATCGTCGCCTTGCCCGCTCTCGCACGGGCCGCCACCGCGTCCATGGTGAGGGCCCGGTACCCGACCTCGGCCATCACCTCGAGCGCCGCCTGACGTAAGGCGTCGTCCCTGCTGGCGTCGCGAGGACGGCCCCGCTGGGGGACCCTGCCCTCGTTGACCGCCGCTGTCGACACAGCCATGCCACCTCCTCGTACAAGGGCACGGCTGATGCGTGTCCTCCCCGCCCCTTTGGCGGCACATCCTAGGCGTTCTGCCCCACTCACAGGGCGGGCAGCACCCGGTTGTTGCATCGTGTTGAGATTGGTCGGTCCTGTGCGATGCGCCCAGAACTCCTACCTTTCGAAGGTCTGGACCAGGCTACCTCGCCGCGCGGCTGACCTCGAGCAGTTGACATGCGCGTGGGAGGAGCTGGCAATGTTCGCTGACAAAACACGTCTTCTCGGCAAGTTCACGGCTGCGGTGTCGCTAAAGGCAGCGACCAGCCGAGAGGGCAGGGCATCGGATGTCTTGCGCTGTGACGGCACGCCGGAACGCGTCCGGGAGGAGTTCCCGGTCCGGGATCTTCGAAATTCCTGTCGGAAACCTGAAGATCGCGACCGGTCCGGACGAACCCCGGGGGGTGTCAGGCGGGCGGTCGCGCTGGTCGTGCTGTCCACAATGGCCGGTGCGGTCCTGGTCGCCCCCGCGGCCAGGGCGCTGCCGGACGGTCTCGCCCTGACCCCGCCGATGGGCTTCAACAACTGGAACACCACCGCCTGCGGGCCCGAGTTCACCGAGGCGATGGTCAGGGACATCGCCGACATCTTCGTCTCGAAGGGCCTGAAGGACGCGGGCTACGAGTACGTCAACATCGACGACTGCTGGGCCGAGAAGACCCGTGACGCCGCCGGCCAGCTCGTCCCGAACCGCACCCGGTTCCCCAGCGGTATCAAGGCCGTCGCGGACTACGTGCACTCCAAGGGCCTCAAGTTCGGCATCTACACCTCGGCCGGCACCGCGACCTGCGAGAAGGACAACGGCTTCCCCGGCGGCCTCGGGCACGAGGAGTCCGACGCGCAGCAGTTCGCGTCCTGGGGCGTCGACTACCTGAAGTACGACAACTGCAACAACCAGGGCGTCGACGCGAAGGAGCGTTACCGCAAGATGCGCGACGCGCTGAAGAAGACCGGCCGTCCGATCGTGTTCTCGTTGTGCGAGTGGGGCCAGAGCAAGCCGTGGGAGTGGGCCTCCGACACCGGGCACCTCTGGCGCACCACCGGCGACATCGTCGACACCTGGCCGCGGACGATGGAGATCTACGAGGAGAACGTGGTGCTGGACTCCTACGCCGGGCCCGGCCACTGGAACGACCCGGACATGCTCGAAGTCGGCAACGGCAAGATGAGCGCCGTGCAGTACCAGAGCCACTTCTCGCTGTGGGCGATCATGGCCGCGCCGCTGCTGATCGGCTCCGACCTGCGCAAGGTCTCCGCCGACACGTTCACGATCCTGGAGAACAAGGACGTCATCGCGGTCGACCAGGACCGGCTGGGCGTGCAGGGCAAGCGGATCCGCACCACCGGCGCGTCGGGTGCCGACGTGATCGTGAAGCCGCTGGCGAACGGGGACAAGGCCGTGGCGCTGTTCAACAAGTCCGCGTCCACGCAGACCATCTCGACCTCGCTGGCGGAGATCGGCATGTCCGGTCCAGCGGTGCTGAAGGACCTCTGGACGAAGTCGGCGCACACCACGTCCGACGCGATCTCGGCCTCGGTCGCGTCGCACGCCACGGTGATCTACCGCGTCTCGGCGAACGGCTGAGGTCCCGCAGTCCCACGAGGACGGCCTGTGGCCTGGTGTAACGCGGGTCACAGGCAGTCTGATATCCCGTGCATGAAGGCAACGCGTCTACTCCCCGCCCTCGCGGTGTCCGCCGCGCTGGCGCTGGCGCCCGGCCTCGCGCTCGCCGACCCGGGAAACGGCAAGGGGAACGGGATCACGAACAACCCGAACGTCCCACCGGGACAGTCCGAGCAGGACACTTCGACGCCCCAGCCGCCGTCGAACGCAGACTTCAGCGGCAACGGCGCGAACGTGCCCGGCTCGTACGTCTCGACCCGGGACGGCTCACCGTCGCAGAACGGGAACGGTACGGGCGAGGCGAACGGCAGACCGTGCGCCGGTTGCGCCGGCAAGGCCGACAACAAGAACCCGCCAGGTCAGCAGCCGGGCGGTTCGGACGCCAACTCCGGCTACGAGTGCGACTCGAACCACGGCGTGGGCCGTGGCAACCCCGCCCACACGGGCTGCGTCCCGGCGGAAACGCCCCCGTCGACCACCAGCCCGTCAGTCCCGCCGGTGGTCCAGCAGGGCGGAGCCCCACCGGCACCCCAGGCGGTGCCGGCACCTCAGGCGGCGGCACGTGAGGTCGCGGACGACCTGGCGTTCACCGGCTTCGACCTGCTGCCGCTGGGCGTCGCAGGGCTCGTGCTCGTGGGTGGCGGCGGCGCCGCGGTGGTCATGGCCGACCGGGGCCGGAGACCCTGACCGCGAGGGCGAGCTGGGTCAGGTACCGCTTCACGATCCGGCCGTCGTAGCGCGTGTCGATCAGCTGCCGGACGTCCGCGAGCAACCGGTCGCGGTCCGGCAGCACGATGTGGTTCGAGTACGTGAGGAGCAGGTCCGCGTACTCCTCGGTGCTGTACGCCTGCTCCCACTCGTAGCGGTGGAACTCGGGCTCGCCGAAGAACGGGCTTTCGTCGAACTCGCACGGGATCGCTGAGGCGGGAGACTGCCGCAGGTTCGGCGGTGTGGTGGGATCCCAGCGCTCGTAGCACTCCTGCACGTCCACGAAGAACTGCTCGGTGCCGCCCGCGACGTGGTGCGTCGAGATCACGGCCAGCGAGCCTCCCGGACGCAGGGCCGCGGCGCAGCGGGCCATCCGGGTGGCGGGGTCGAGCCAGTGGAATGCCGTCGCCGACACCACCAGGTCGAACGGGTCCGGCAGCGGCCAGACGTCGAAGTCCGCCACGACCACCCGGGCGGCGGGGGCGTGGGCACGGGCGACGGCCGCCAGATCGGGGCTGAGCTCGACCGCCGTCACCTCGCCCAGCGCCGTCAGCGGCAGCGTCGCCTGGCCGGTGCCGGGGCCGATCTCCAGGACGCGCGGGCCGGTCAGGCGTTCGAACAGCTGCGGGGGATAGGTGGGACGTGCCCGGTGGTACCGGGCCGCGTCCTCGCCGAAGGTGGTGCGCAAACGTTCGCGGTCGGTCATCCGCCGAATTCAAGCGAGCGCGACGGCAACGCGTCCAGCCCGTTCCGCGCGAACGTCGTCCAGGCGCCCCGCAGTGTCTTGGCCAGCACGGGATCCGGTTCCTGGCCGGCGAGCATGCCCGCCCCGAGCCAGCCCTCCGGGTCGAACAGGAACGGCAGCTCCATGCAGTGGCACGAGCCCAGCGGTGCATCGGCCGGCGCCCACCCGAACAGGTAGGTGGCGACCCGGCCGCCCGCGGCCGTCCAGTCCTGCGCCAGCTGACGCGTGCCGATGGCGAAGATCAGCTCGGTCACGGCCTCCCAGTGCTCCCGGCTCTGCACGTACGGGCTGCCGTCGTCGGCCGTGTGCCCGACGAGCAGTTCGACGCGGGACGCGGCCGCGGCGAGGTCGCCGTCGACCTCCGGTGCGAACGGCATGCCGCCCGAGGGGACGAACTGGGGACCGACAGCGGCGACGGCCGCGACCTGGGCCGCCAGCACGTCCTGCACGGAGGTCGAGGTGTCGACGGCGATCGACGCGCGCAGAGCCGCCGTCATGTCCGCGCGTTCCGGGCTGCGGGTGCCCATCGGCGCGCTCTGCATGATCGCGCGGTGGAACAGGGCCTCCGTGTCGGTGAGAATCAGCGCGTACACCGAGTCGCCGCCCGCGGACTGCCCGAAGACCGTGACGTTCGCGGGATCGCCGCCGAACGCCGCGACGTTGTCCCGCACCCACCTCAGCGCGACGAGCTGGTCGAGCAGACCGAGGTTGTCGCGCAGGTAGCCGAAGACGCCGAGGCGGTAGCTGACGCTGACGACCACGACGCCTTCCGAGGCCAGCAGTCCGGCCTCGTACTTCGTGGACTCGCCGCTGCCGGTCACGTACGCGCCGCCGTGGAACCAGACCATCACCGGTAGACCGGACGCGCCGGCCGGAGCGGTCACCGAGAGCACCTGGCAGTGCTCGTCGAACGAGAGCCCCTCGACCGAGTTGCCCACGACCGCCGCCAGTGCGGAGGGGGGCTGCGGGCAGGCGGGGCCGCGCCGCGAGTCGTCGATCACCCCGTCCCAGGCGACCGGGGACGGCGGGGCGAAGCGGTCGGCTGTCGCATAACGGATTCCGCGCGCCCGTACGAGGCCTTCGGCAGTGATCACCGTCCGATACTAGGCACGAGTAAGCAATTCCACAGCGCCTCGATTCGGCGGAAACTCTCGGACAGGAGCACGATGTAACGGTTGGACAACGAGACCAGGGAGGCGCCCGGTGCGGGCTACGACGATCTACGGCACCCGAGACATCCGAGTCGAGGAGGTGCCGGACGCGGCCCTCCAGGAGGCCACCGACGTCGTCGTCCGGGTCGAGCTCGCGTGCATCTGCGGCAGCGACCTGTGGGCGTACCGGGGTGTGGCCAAGCGCGAGGGCGGGCAGCGGATCGGCCACGAGTTCCTCGGCATCGTCGAGGAGGTCGGCAGCGAGGTCCGCAGCGTCCAGGCCGGTGACCGGGTCATCGCGCCGTTCGTGTGGAGCGACGGCACGTGCGCGTACTGCCAGGCCGGGCTGCAGACGTCCTGCCGCAGCGGCGGTTTCTGGGGCAGCAAGGGCAGCGACGGCGGGCAGGGCGAGGCCGTGCGCGTGCCGCAGGCCGACGGCACGCTGGTCCGGGTTCCCGCGGACGCCCCGGCGGCGTTGCTGCCCGCGTTCCTGAGCCTGAGCGACGTCATGGGCACCGGTCACCACGCCGCCATGGGCGCGGGTGTCGGTCCCGGCAGCACGGTCGCGGTCGTCGGTGACGGCGCGGTCGGCCTGTGCGGCGTGCTCGCGGCCAAGCGGCTCGGCGCCGAGCGGATCATCGCGATGGGCCGCCACGAGGACCGCGCCAAGATCGCGAGGCTCTTCGGCGCCACGGACCAGGTCTCCGAACGCGGTGAGGCCGCGATCGAGCGGATCAAGGAGATGACCGGCGGGCTCGGTGCGTCCGCGGTGCTGGAGTGCGTCGGCACCGAGCAGTCGTGGGAGACCGCGATGGGCATCGTGCGCGACGGCGGCCGGATCGGCTACGTCGGTGTGCCGCACGAGATGCCGGGGCTGCCGCTGGGCAAGCTGTTCGGCCGCAACATCGCCATCGGCGGCGGTGTCGCTCCGGCACGCGCGTACCTGCCGGAGCTGCTGGCCGACGTGCTCGCCGGGCGGATCGACCCCGGTCCCGTGTTCGACCGGACGGTCTCGCTCGACGACGTCGCGCTGGGCTACCAGGCGATGGACGAGCGGACCGCCCTGAAGGTCATCGTGCAGCCGTCGTGAGGACGTAGTCCTCGGCGCGCACGCGCTTGGTCCGCATCCAGTACCGCCAGGTGAATCCCGGCCACACGGTGCGGTTCACGCCCTGCGCGTCGAGGTACCAGCTCTTGCAGCCGCCCTGGGTCCACACGCCCTTGGTGAGCTTCTGCTGGAGCTCCGTGTTGAACTCCTGCTGGGCCTCCACCCGCACGTCCAGCTCCGCTGCGCGGTGTTTTTCGAGGAGCTGGAGGCACTGCGAGATGTACCGGATCTGGGACTCGATCATGAACACGACCGAGTTGTGCCCGAGTCCGGTGTTGGGGCCCAGCAGGAAGAACAGGTTGGGGAAGCCCGAGACCGTGATGCCGTAGTAGGTCTCGATGCCCTCCTGGCGCCACTGCTTCGCGAGGTCGACGCCGCCCTTGCCCTGGATGTCCAGGTAGTCGAACGAGTCGACGACGTGGAACCCGGTGCCGTAGATGATGACGTCGACCTCGTGCTCGACGCCCGAACTGTCCACGATGGACTTCTCGCGCACCTCGGAGACCTTGTCCGTCACCAGGTCGACGTTCGGGTTTCCCAGCGCGGGGTAGAAGTCGTTGGAGATCAGCACGCGCTTGCAGCCCATGGTGTAGTCGGGCTTCAGCTTCCTGCGCAACGCCGGGTCCGGCACCTGCTTCTTCATGTGCCGCAACGCGATGCCCTGCGCGAACTGCATGATCTTCGGGTTGACCGCGAAGCCCAGCGCGGAGGACTCACGCGTCCAGTAGACGAAGTTGCGGTAGGCCCTTTGTGTGAAGGGCAGGGCGCGGAACAGCTTCTGCTCCCAGCCGTTGATCTCGCGGTCGGCCTTGGGCATGATCCACGGCGGCGTGCGCTGGAAGATCTTCATCGACGCGACCTGGCCGGCGATCTTCGGCACGAACTGGATCGCGGACGCGCCGGTGCCGATGACGGCGACGCGTTTGCCCGTCAGGTCGTAGTCGTGGTCCCACTGCGCGCTGTGGAACGCCTTGCCGCCGAAGTTCTCGATGCCGGGCAACTCCGGGACGTTCGGGATGTGCAACGCGCCGACGCCCGCGACCAGGGCCTGGGCCGTGTACGTGTCGCCCTGTTCGGTGGTGATGTTCCAGCGCTTGGCCTCGTCGTCCCACTGCGCGCCGGAGACCTTGGTGTTGAAGCGGATGTGCGGCCGCAGCCGGTACTTCTCGGCGACGCGCTGCAGGTAGCCGAAGATCTCGCCCTGCCGCGCGAACATCCGCGACCACTTCGGGTTCATCTCGAACGAGAACGAGTACATGTGCGAGGGCACGTCGCAGGCGCAGCCCGGGTAGGAGTTGTCCCGCCAGGTGCCGCCGAGGTCGGCGGCCTTCTCCAGCACCACGAAGTCGTGCTCGCCGCGGCGCTTCAGCTCGATGGCCATGCCGAGGCCGGAGAAGCCGGTGCCGATGACGACCACTTTCGTCTCTCGGTGCATGGGGAAGTCCCTCCGCTCGCGGTAGCTACTTCGCAGTAGGTTACCCCGAGTAAGTTACGAGCGGTAGACTCCAATCGTGACAGCTCCACGGCGCCGCATGCCCAAGGCCCAGCGCATGGCCCAGATGCTCGCCGTCGCCGAGGAGATCTTCGCCGAGCAGGGCTACCTCGCCACCTCCATGGACGAGATCGCCGAACGCGTGGGCGTCTCGAAGCCGATGCTCTACGAGTACTTCGGCTCGAAGGAAGGCCTGCTCATCGGCTGCATCCACCGCGCCCGCACGGAGCTGCGGGAGAAGACGGCGGCGGCGATCGCGGGTGCGGCGAGTCCCGAGGAGTTCCTGAGGCTCGGCCTGCTCGCGTTCTTCGAGTTCATCGACGAGCACCGCAGGTCGTGGGCGCTGCTGCGGCAGGAGGCGGCCGTGGCCGTGCCGTCGGCGCAGGAGGAAGTGGAAGGCATCCGCCAGCAGCAGACGGACATGATCGGGGCCGTGCTGGCGTCGTTCACGCCGGAGATCGACCCGCTGGAGGCGGAGGCGTTCGCCGAGATCGTCGTCGGCGCCACGGAACGGCTCGCGGTGTGGATGGAGCGCAGGCCCTCGGTGGGGCCCGCGCTCGCAACCGACTACGTGATGGCCGTGATCTGGCCTGGTGTCGCCGACAGGCTGGTGCCGGTCAGCTCGCTGCCTTGACCCGCTCCGCCCGCATGGCGGTGACGGCGGGCAGATCCAGCGGTGCGGGCTTCACGCCCGTCGCCCACTCGATCAGCAGGTCCGCGATCTGCGGGTTGCGCGGCAGCACCGGGCCGTGCAGGTAGGTGCACAGGATCCGGCCCTGGACGGCGCCCTCGACGCTGCCGTCGTTGCCGGTACCGACCTTGACGTGCGCGAGCGGCCGGGCGGCCGGGCCGAGCACGGTGCGGCCCTGGTGGTTCTCGAAGCCGGACAGCACGCCCTCGAACAGGCCGTCCGCCGGCTCGGCGAGGACCTCGCCGATCGCGCGGCTGCCGCCGGCGTGCGAGGTCGAGTCGATCAGGCCCATGCCGGGGTGCGTGACGTTGTCGGCACGGGTGAAGCTCTCGCCGAAGATCTGGATGCCGGCGCAGACGCCCAGCACCACGGCGTTCTTCGTGACGGCGCGCTGCAGGCCTGGGTGCTCGCGCAGGTGCTTCACCGCCAGCGTCTGCGCGGTGTCCTCACCTCCGCCGACGACGTAGATGTCGCACGAGTCCGGCACCGGCTGGCCGTAGTTGATGGGCACGATCTCGGCTTTGATGCCGCGCCACGTCATGCGCTTCTCTAGGACCACGGCGTTGCCGAAGTCGCCGTACGTGCCGAGGAGATCCGGCAGCACGAGCGCGATCTGGATTGTCGACTCACTCATCAGCGGCAGCCCTGGCATTCAAGTCGCGGAACGCGGTGTAGTTGGCGATGACCTCGACCGCCCCCTGCGGCATCTGGTCGATGGCCTTCAGGGGGTCGGGCACGATCGTGTGCTGGACCTCGGCGTAGGTCAGGCGGACGGCGAGATCGGTCGCCCGTTCGCCGGACGCGATGACCGTGCGGCCCTGGAGGCGCTCGAACGGGACGTCCCACAGCCAGCTCAGGTCGCGGCCGTCGGCCTCCTGGGCGTTGATCACCAGGACGGCCGGGTGGTTGGCCTCCTTGACGACCGTGAGGGTCTCGCTCCAGCCCGCCGGGTTCTTGCTGAGCAACAGCCGCGCGCTGCGGCCGCCCCGCTGGATCGTGCGGTAGCGGCCGCTCACGTTGGAGACACCGCGCAGGCGGCGCACCGCCTCGTCGGCGGGGACGCCCATCGCGTGGGCGGCGGCGGACGCCATGACGGCGTTGGCCTGGTTGAACTTGCCCGGCAGCGTGAGGCGCAGTTCGAGCTTCTGGTGGTCCGGCGTGATCATCGCCTCGTCGGCGGTGATCCAGTTCGGGTGCGGGCGCGAGAGGTCGCAGCCCGTGCAGTGCCAGTGCTCGCCCTGCCAGCGGATCGGGTTGCCGCAGCGCGGGCAGCTCGCCGAGTCGTGGTGCCAGCCGGTGCCCGTGGCGACCCAGACGACCTTGGAGGCGTTCCAAGCCGCGCTCGTCACCATCACGTCGTCGCAGTTCGCGATGATCGTGCAGTTCTGCAGCTTGTTGACGGCGTCGCGCAGCGACCGCTCGATGGTGCGGACCTCGCCGACCCGGTCGAGCTGGTCGCGCGAGAGGTTCAGGATCACCGCGACGGACGGGTTGCTGGCGCCCGCGACGGCCGGGAAGTAGGCCTCGTCGCACTCCAGCACCGCGTACGGCGCGTCCGGCTGCTTCGAGAGCGCCGTGACGTGGCCGTCGGGCATGTTCGCGCCGCTGTGGTTCGTGGCGACCTCGCCGAGCGCGCCCACGGCCCGCGCCAGCATCATCGTGCTGGTGGTCTTGCCGTTCGTGCCCGTCACGACGGCGACCCTGCGGCCCTGGGTGAGGCGGTTGAGCGCCTGCGGGTCGAGCTTCAGCGCAACCCGGCCGCCGATCATGCCGCCGGCGCCGAGACCCATCTTCTGGGACAGCGTGGAGCTCAGGTTGCCCAGTTTCACGGCGGCTGCGGTGCGCAGGGGGAGGCGGGCGGGGGAATCGTTCACCCCGGCGATGTTACCGGCGTTGCCGTTCGCCCCTTTCGGACGGTCGTTGCGTTGGTGTGAACGGGGTTCGGTACAACTACCGGCTCAGCTAACGGCTCAGGGCGCGCAGGATCCGGATGAGCTCCACCGCGGGCAACTGGCACAGCTGCGCCATGTTCTCGAGCGCGGGCAGGTCGAGGTGCACGTCGGGTGTGGCACCTGGCGGCAGCGCGTGCAGCCGTCCGGCCGCCCACCGTTTGAGCGGCAGGATCCGCGGGTTGTCGGCCGCGGCGATCGAGGTGAGGCTCAGCGTCAGGTGCCCGGCGGGGGTGTCGCCGAAGAAGCGTTCGTGCACGCGGGCGAGGACCTCGTGCGCCGGGACGTCGAGGGCGTGACAGATCTCCACGAGACGTACGACGGAACACTGCCGGGTGCCGAGTTCGTAGGTCGCCAGCGTCTGCAGCGAGATCTCCGTCTGCAGCCGCTTGTTCAGCTCCTTGCGGGTCCATCCGCGCTGCTTGCGAAGGCTGCGGATCTCATCACCGAGCACGCGCTGGTACGCCACTGTGTCGATTTGGCCGTTCGCAGTCTGCACCCTGGTCCTCCACCCCGTGAGCGGGTCTCACGGTGATGGAAGGCCCCAGTGCTTCGCCGCTTACGCAACTTGCCAGGAGAACCCCCCGAATGGGGGATACATATCTACTCTGAGTATCAGTTTACGCAGCGCACGCCGTCTGCGGAGATGGGCGGAGGGGCCGCGGGGTCAGCCGGTTGCTGACGCGCACCGTCCAGGGCGAGTACTCCGGAACCGGCGAAACCCTGCGTGCCGGGACCCGAGTAGTCCGATCCGAGGAAGACGCGGACGGCGCCGGCCGGCACGTTGACGTCCTCTTCGACGTTCAGGCCGCCGAGCGTCTCCTGGACCGCGTTCGCACCCGTCTCGCCGCCCTTGCCGTACCGGACGACCGACTTCGCCATGGCGTCGGCGTTGCCTGTCTGGCCGCCCGTGAAGCCCTTCGCGACGAGCGACTGGAGCACCTTGCCCGCGAGGCCGGGCTGGCCGGAGGCGTTGCGGACGTCGACGGTCACCGAGGCCTTGTCGAACTTCGGGTCCGCCGCGGTCGACGACGACGGGGCCTTGCCGAGGTTCTTGACGAACGTCCGCACCTCGGACTCGATCACCTCGACGGCCGAGCCGTCCTCGGGGGTCTGCAGGTCGGGGTTGCCGGTCGGGATCGTCTGGAACGTCATGTTGCCGCCCGTCATGTCCTTCATCTGCAGGGCGAACTTGGTGATGTCCCAGCCTTCGTCGAGCACGATCGCGCCGCTGACGGCCTTGATCATCTCGCTGCGCTTGGTGCTGTCGGTGAGCACGCCCGCGGACAGCATCTTCTTGGCGAGGCCCGCCATGAAGACCTGCTGGCGCACGACGCGGTCGAGGTCGCCCAGCGGCAGGCCGTGGCGCTGGCGGACGAACGCGAGCGCGTTCTTGCCCTCGATGGTCTGCTGGCCCGCGGGGAAGTTCGCGCCGGAGAAGCTGTCGCGCACCTTGGCGTTGAGGCAGACGTCGATGCCGCCGATGGCCTTGGTGATGTCGTAGAAGCCGACCAGGTTGACCTCGGCGTAGTGGTCGATCGTCGCGCCGGTCAGGGTCTGGATGGTCTCGATGAGGTTCTTCGCGCCCGCTTTGCGCGACTCCATCTCGACCTCGGGCGCGGGCTTGCCGCTGCCCTGCAGCTTCTCGGCGGCCTGGTTCTTGGCGAAACCGTAGGCAGAGTTGATCTTGTGTCGCCCGAACCCGCCCGCGATCTTCACGTAGGAGTCGCGCGGGAACGACACGGCGTAGGCCTTGCCGCTGTCGTTCGGGATGTGCAGCAGGATCAGCGTGTCGGTGTTGAAGCCGCCGTCGTCGGTGCCGCCCGCCTGCAGTTCGTTGAGGATGTTCTGCGGCAGCGGGTTGCCCTTGGAGTCGGTGCGGCTGTCCATGCCGACCAGCAGGATGTCGATCGCGCCGTCGGCGGGCTTCTCGCCCGCGTCGGCCAGGTTCAGGTCCTGCTTGGTCAGGCCGTCCGTCAGCGCGTTCAGGTTCTGCCACGCGATGCCGGTGACCAGCAGGATCGTCGCGGAGACCATGCTGATGAAGATCTTGGCGCCGGTGGAGGCGCCGCGCTCGGCCTTGCTCGGCCGGCGGGGCGGTGCGGGCCTGGGCCTCGGGCGGGGCGCGGCGGCCTCTGCCTTCGCGGGCGTGGTGCGGACCGTGGGACGGTCGGCGATCGGACGCGGGCGCGGGGCGGACGAGGAGGCGCGGCCTGGTTCGCTGCGGCTCGCCGACTCCCGGCGAGGGGGCTCGCGGCGGGGCGGTTCGGCGCGGCTCGAAGGCTCGCGGCGCGGCGGTTCGACGCGCTTCGGAGGCACCCGGCGCGGGGTTTCGGCAGCACCGGGCTGCCTGCGCGGGGGCTCGGCCGCGCGTGGCGGGACCTGCGGGCGGCGGGGCTGGCCCGTCTGGGGACGCGGGGTGGCGGAAGGTCGCCTGGGATTCCCTGTCGGGTCTCCCGGCCGCGGCGGCCGGTTGTCCACACCCACTCCTCTCAGCACATCCGGGTACACCAAGTAGACGTGCGGGGCCGCCACTCGGTTGTGCACAGCGTGGCACAGTGGCGGAGACCACCTGATCGAGGCCCCTTGACCAGCGGTTTTGTCTGTTTCGTAGACTCGTCGCCGTGTTGACGATGCAGGACGCGCTGCTCGCGCTGACCAAGTACTGGACCGACCGAGGTTGCATCGTGGTGCAGCCGTTCAACACCGAGGTCGGGGCGGGAACGCTGAACCCGGCCACCGTGCTGCGGGTGCTGGGTCCCGAGCCGTGGCGCGTCGCCTACGTGGAGCCGTCCGTGCGGCCCGACGACGCCCGCTACGGCGAGAACCCGAACCGGCTGCAGACGCACACCCAGTTCCAGGTGATCCTCAAGCCCGACCCGGGCGACCCGCAGGAGCTCTACCTCGGTTCGCTCGAGGCGCTCGGCATCGACGTGCGCGGGCACGACGTCCGGTTCGTCGAGGACAACTGGGCCTCGCCCGCCCTGGGCGCCTGGGGCCTCGGCTGGGAGGTCTGGCTCGACGGCCTCGAGATCACCCAGTTCACCTACTTCCAGCAGGCCGGCGGCATGACGCTGGACCCGGTGTCGGTGGAGATCACCTACGGCATCGAGCGGATCATGATGGCGCTGCAGGGCGTCGACCACTTCAAGAAGATCGCCTACGCGCCCGGCATCTCCTACGGCGAGGCGTTCGGCCAGGCCGAGTACGAGATGTCGCGGTACTACCTCGACGACGCGGACGTGGAGGCGAACAAGCGCCTCTTCGAGGAGTTCGCGGCCGAGGCCCGGCGCATGCTCGACGCCCGCCTGCCCGTTCCGGCGCACAGCTTCGTGCTGAAGTGCTCGCACATCTTCAACGTGCTGGACGCGCGCGGCTCGATCTCCACGACCGAGCGCGCCCGTGCGTTCGGTCGCATGCGCGGACTGGCGCGCGAGGTCGCCGCGCTGTGGGCGGAGCGCAGGTCCGAACTGGGGCACCCGCTCGGTGTGGCCGAACTCCCGGCCGTCGTCGAGAAGCCCTCGTCCTTCGCGGACGTCGTCGCGCCGGCCACGCTGCTGTTCGAGATCGGCACCGAGGAACTGCCGCCGCACGAGGTGACCCGGACCGTCGACGCGGTGCGCGCCGCGGTGACCTCGAAGCTGGCGGCGACCCGGTTGTCCAGCGGCGAGGTGACGGTGCACGGCACGCCGCGCCGCATCGTCGTGCTGGTGCCCGCGGTGTCCCCGCGTGAGCCGGACGCCGAACGCACCGTGCGCGGTCCTCGCGTCTCCGCCGCCTTCGACGGCGACGGCAACCCGACGAAGGCCGTGCAGGGCTTCGCGCGCGGCCAGGGCGTCGAGGTGTCGGCGCTCGGGCGTGTGGAGGAGAACGGCGTCGAGTTCGTCGCGCTGACCAAGTCCGACGCCGGTCGTGGCGCCGTCGAGGTGCTGAGCGGGCTGCTGGCCGAGGTCGTGTCGGACCTGCGCGCCGAGAAGAACATGAAGTGGAACGACCCGAAGCTGTCGTTCACCAGGCCGATCCGCTGGCTGCTCGCGTTGCTGGGGGAGACCCCGGTGCCGGTCGCGGTGTCGTCGCTCGCCTCGGGCACCTCGACGCGCGTGCACCGGACCGCCGACGCACCCGTCGTCGAGGTGTCCAAAGCAGACGGTTACCTGGAGTTCCTGGAGTCGCACGGCATCCAGGCCGACTCCTCGGTGCGTTCCGCCTCGATCGTCGCCGCCGCGCAGGAGCTGGCGGCGTCGGTCGGCGGCGTCGTCGAGGTCGACGGCCTGCTGGACGAGGTGACGAACCTCGTCGAGTGGCCGACGCCCATCCTCGGTTCGTTCGAGGAGCGGTACCTGGAGCTGCCGGGGCAGATCCTCACCACCGTGATGCGCAAGCACCAGCGCTACCTGCCGGTGCGGTCGGCCGACGGCACCCTGCTGCCGCACTTCGTGGCCGTGGCGAACGGTGCCGTGGACGCGGACCTGGTGCGCGCGGGCAACGAGGCCGTGCTGCGCGCCCGGTACGAGGACGCGGCGTTCTTCTGGCGGGCGGACCTCAAGACGCCGCTCGACGAGATGAAGTCCGGTCTCGCGAAGCTGACGTTCGCGGACAAGCTCGGCTCGATGGCCGACCGGGCCTCCCGGATCGCCGCGCTGGCCGGCCGGTTCGCTTCGGTGGTCGACGTCGACCGCGAGACGCTGGACCGGGCGGGCGCGCTGGCCAAGTTCGACCTCGGCTCGCAGATGGTGATCGAGCTGTCGTCGCTGGCCGGCGTGATGGCCCGCGAGTACGCGGCACGCGCGGGCGAGACGCCCGAGGTCGCACTGGCGTTGTGGGAGATGGAACTCCCGCGTTCGGCGGGCGACGCGCTGCCGTCGTCGGTGCCGGGTGCGCTGCTGTCGCTGGCGGACCGCTTCGACCTGCTGGCGGGCCTGTTCGGCATCGGCGCGCAGCCGACCGGTTCGTCCGACCCGTTCGGCCTGCGCCGCGCGGCTCTCGGCGCGGTGACCGTGCTGCGGGCGCACCCCGACCTGCGTGCGATCACGCTGCCGGTGGCTCTTTCCCTTGCGTCCGAAGGGCTCGAGGTGTCCGCGGAGGCCCTGGAGACGGCCCGCGAGTTCGCGGTGCGCCGGTACGAGCAGGCGCTGCTCGACGGCGGGCACGAGCACCGGTTCGTGCAGGCGGTGCTGCCGCTGGCCGACTCACCGGTGCTGGCCGACGAGACGCTGACGCAGCTGGAGTCGCTGGCCGGTGACGAGTCCTTCGACGCGCTGGCAGCGGCCTTGCAGCGGGTGCGGCGGATCGTGCCCGCGGCCGTCGAGGGCACGTACGACGCCTCGGTGTTGTCGGAACCCGCCGAGGTGGCGCTGCACAAGGCGTTCGACGGGGTGTCGCGGGACGTCGTGGGGCTGGCGGCGTTCTTCGCCGCCGCTGAAGGGCTGACCGGGCCGATCAACACGTTCTTCGACGAGGTGCTGGTCATGGCCGAGGACGAGAAGGTCAAGGCGGCTCGGCTCGGGCTGCTGGCGTCGATCCGGGACTTCGCTGCGCCGGTGCTGGACTGGACGCAGCTGTAGGTCGCTCGGGTGGGGCGTCCGAGTCGGGCGCCCCTACCTCGGCCGTGCGGGTCGGCATGCGTTGGCTGGCGCCGGTTCCAGCGGGGTTGGTCGCGTTCCCGTGTGAGAGGTCGCCTTGCAAGGGTGGTTGCGCGGGTCGTGACGGAACTGCGCGGGGTTGCGATTGGGGCTTGACCTCGAGCCTCTGGCGGGATGCTTGACGGCCGGGAGAAGGCCGGGCTGAAAAGCGCCCGGCCGTGCCCGTGAGGGGAGCATCCCGCCCCCTCGAGGTAAAGCCCCAATCGCCATGAGCGGACCCGAACCGCAACCCGGCGCCCTAGGTTCGGACGGCTCGCTTCGCATCGCCACGCCAGACTCGTACGTCGCCTTGCGTTGCCTTGCTGTAGGCGAAGAGGAGGGCGCCCCGCTCGGGGCGCCCTCCTCCTTGTTTGAGCGGTTAGTTGATGCTGAAGCTCTGGCCGTAGACCTTCCACTTCAGCGGTGTGTTCAGGTCGAGGTTGCCGGCCTTGAGCCACACGCGCTGCGCCGTGTCGACGCGGCTGGTGTTCTCGTGCGCGGGCTCCTGCTTCATGGTCCACACGCGGGCGTCCATGAAGGCGTTGAGCCAGGTGGTCTCGTTGCCGCCCTGCGATGGCGGCTTCGCCTTGGCGAGGGCGCGCTTGCGGATGCCCGAGAAGTCCAGGCTGCCCCAGCCGTCGCCGTGCATGACGATCGCGTCGTAGTACGCGAACTGGCCCAGGGCGCGCACGCCGTCGGCCTTGGCCTGGCGCAGCGCCGGGTTGAAGTAGACGCGGTCGCGTTCGGACTCCTGTGCTGCCTTGAAGACCGAGTCCTTGGCCGCTGTCTTCCAGTCCTTGGTGTAGTTGGGGTCGAGGCCGGAGTGCGAGTCGGTGCCGTTCACCCTGCGCAGTGCGGGGAGGTACTTCTCCAGCACGTTGCCCGGTTTGCGGGACTTGTAGAGCTCGACGAGGTCGAGCATGTCACCGGTGCCGCTGCAGAAGCCGATGATGCCCGCGGTGTAGCCGCGGCCGTCGTCGATGTCCTCGATGTAGCCGAACTGCGCTTTCCAGTCCGTGGACGAGTTCTCCGCGCTGGACACGATCTGCATCGCGATGTCCTTCATGCGCGGGTCGTTCAGGTCGGCCGCCTGAGCGGTGCCCGTTGTCGCGGTGGCGAGCGCGACGCATGTCAGAACTGCGGCCACCACTCGGCCTGAGATCCTCATGCATTCCTCCCGGGGTGTCCCGGGCGGCGGTGCAGCAACGGTAAGGGGTCCGGACCTTCATCGGCAAGAATGTTTACAAATTTACGAAAGTGGAGGACGCCCTGGTCAGGACGCCCTCCACTTCTCATGTGTGAAACCGCAGGTCTAGTTGATCGTGAAGCTGTCGCCGTAGACCTTCCACTTGAGCGGCGTCTTCAGGTCGAAGTTGCCGGCCTTGAGCCACGCGCGCTGCGCGGTCTCGATGCGCGACACGTCCTCGTGCGCCGCTTCCTGCTTCATGGCCCACACTCGGGCGTCCATGAAGGCGTTGAGCCAGGTGGTCTCGTTGCCGCCCTGCGACGGCGGCTTCGCCTTGCCGAGGGCGCGCTTGCGGATGTTGCTGAAGCTGGTCTTGTCGCCGCCGTCACCGTGCACGACGATCGCGTCGTAGTACGCGAACTGGCCCAGGGCGCGCACGCCGTCGGCCTTGCCCTGCTTCACTGCCGGGTTGAAGTAGACGCGGTCGCGTTCGGACTCCTGTGCTGCCTTGAAGGCGGAGTCCTTGGCGGCCGTCTTCCAGTCCTTGGTGTAGTTGGGGTCGAGACCCGAGTGCGACTCGGTGCCGTTCACCTTGCGCAGTGCGGGGAGGTACTTCTCCAGCACGTTGCCGGGCTTCTTGGTCTTGTAGAGCTCGACGAGGTCGAGCATGTCACCGGTGCCGCTGCAGAAGCCGATGATGCCCGCGGTGTAGCCGCGGCCGTCGTCGATGTCCTCGATGTAGCCGAACTGG
>NZ_QQAU01000010.1:0-70904 GCF_003350445.1 Lentzea flaviverrucosa | reverse complement strand
GACGAGGTCGAGCATGTCACCGGTGCCGCTGCAGAAGCCGATGATGCCCGCGGTGTAGCCGCGGCCGTCGTCGATGTCCTCGATGTAGCCGAACTGGGACTTCCAATCCGTGGAGGAGTTCTCCGCGCTGGACACGATCTGCATCGCGATGTCCTTGAGGCGCGGTTCGTCGAGGTTGGCCGCCGAGGCGGTGCCGACGGTGGTGGTGAGGAGAGCGGCGCACGTCAGCAGTGCGGCCGCGAAACGACCAGTGATCTTCACGAAGTTCCCTCCGGGGCAGGGATTGTGGGGGCCCGGGCGGCGTGGGAGCAACGGTAAGCGGTCCACACCTCTATTGGCAAGAGTCTTTACTAATTCGCGAAACGGACATTCGTCCCCAGTAGACGCATTCCGGTGGAAACGCGTACTGGCAAAGCGTTTCCACCGGAACGCCAGAGGGCCCGGCTCGCTCACGAGCCGGGCCCCATTTGTCATCAGCCGTTCTCAGCGGCGCACTTCTGGTCGTTCGGACGCTGTCCGCCGAGCAGGTACTCGGTGACCTTGTCGTTGGCGCACTTGTTCTTGCCGAAGACGTAGGCGCCGTGCCCGCCCTGGTCGATCGTGATCATCGCGGCCCTGTCGCCGAACGCGCGGCGCGTCGACTGGGCGCCGACCAGCGGCGTTGCGGGGTCGCGCTCGTTCTGCACCAGCAGCACGTTGCGCGGGCCCCGGTCGGACGGCAGGACCTGCTTCTCCACCGGCTTCGGGAAGAAGGCGCACGGCTGGATGTTCGCCGCGGCCGCGCCGAACATCGGGTTGCGGATGCGGTCGATCGCCACGTTGCGCTCGTACGTGCCGACCGACGACGGCCAGGTGGAGTCACCGCAGATCACGTTCAGGCGGCCTGCCAGCAGGGCCTGGACGCGCGGGACCTCCGGGTACTCCTGCGGCGGCTGCGGCTGGCCGGTGTCGAAGGCCTTCCAGGAGGCGGCGAGCTTCGAGAAGGCCTCGTCACCGGTGGAGTAGAGCGCCGTGAAGTTGATGAAGCGGAACAGCCTGCCATCGACGCCCTCCACCGAGGGCGTCTTGTCGAGCCTCGCGGCGAGGTCGAAGAACTTGGCGCGCACCTGCTGCGGCGTCGTGCCCAGGTTGTACTCGGGGTGCGCCGCCGCCCACTTCGCGAAGTCCGGGAACGTGTCCTCGACGCCGCGGCCCATCAGCCGGCCGCCCTCGACGTCCCAGCCGCCCTTCGGCAGGTTGCTGTCGATCACGACGCGCTCAGCGGTCTTCGGGAACAGCGTGGCGTACACCGAACCCAGGTACGAGCCGTACGAGTACCCCAGGAACGACGCCTTCTTCTCGCCCAGCGCCGCGCGGACCGAGTCCAGGTCACGCGCGATGTTCGCGGTCGTGTTGTACGGCAGTTCGCCGGCCGAGGACGACTTGAGGCACTGCTCGGCGATCTTCTTGACCTCGTCGGCGCGCTGGCGCACCTCGGCGGAGTTGTTGGCGTACGGAGGCACGCTGCCGTCGGCCATCTGCTCCTCGGTGAGGTCGCATGTGGACGGTGAGCTGTAGCCGATGCCACGCGGGTCCATGCCGATGATGTCGTACGCGTCCTGCACGCCCTGGGGCAGTCCGACCGCCTTCAGCACGGCCGGGAACGTCAGGCCCTCGCTCGGCCCGCCGGGGTTGGTCAGCAGGATCCCCTTGCGCTTCGCGGGGTTCTTGCTGGCCAGTCGAGTGATCATCACCTCGGTCCTGCGGCCCTCCGGCTTGCGGTAGTCGAGCGGCAGCTGCAGCTTTCCGCACTCCAGGCCGGGCAGCGCCACGTCGGTGGGACAGGCGACCCACTGCACCTCGGGCTTCGGCGTGGCGGCGGACGCCACCCCCGGTACCGCCACCAGTGCGGCGGCAGCGGTCACGACCGCGGCCATCGACATCGTTTTTCGCATTAGCAAATACCTCCCCGACGACGCGCCCCTCAGCGCGCCAGAACCAATGGAATGTCAGCCGCTCATGCGGGCGAGAACGTCCAGCTGGGCCTTGTTGTAGAGCTCGACCATGACCTTGATGACCGTCTGCCTCGCGTGCTCCACACCTCGCGGGGCGTCGCTCCACAGACCGGCCGGATCCGGGAACACCGCACGAATCTGCGCCATGTACGGCATCGCACGCATGCCGTCCGCCACGGCCTGCCGGGTCTGCTCGTCCGCGTCCTCCGGCAGGTTGTCGAACGCCACCACCGCCGGGTCCCGCGAGTAGCCCTTCAGCGTCTCGGCGTACCTGGCCAGCGTCTCCGGCGAGAGCAGCTGGGCCAGCACGACGGTGAACGAGCGGTCCTGCGGTGACAGGTTCGCGTTCTCGATCATCGCCGCGACTTCCGGCGGCAGGTCGGTCGGTACCTCCTGGAGGCGGACCAGTGCCAGCTCGGCCCTGATCCGTTGCAGGCGTTCGATCTGCGCGGCCAGTTCGGTGTCGAGCTCCCGCAAGGCCTCGCGAGGATGTTCGTCCCCGTCGCCCAGTTCCGCGATCTGCGTGAGCGACAACCCGAGATCGGTGAGGCGCTTGATCCTCAGCACCCGCACGAGATGGGGCACGCCGTAGCTCTTGTAGCCGTTGGCGCGGCGTTCCGGCTCTGCGAGCAGGCCCACGTCGTGGTAGTGCCGGATCGTGCGCAACGTCGTGCCGGCGAGATCGGCCAGTTGACTGGTGCTCCACGCCACGACGTCCTCCTCCCCGGTTGCTGACGAGACCCAGTTGAAACTATGCCGCTACGGCACGGTCAAGGCAGACCGGAACGTTCAGACGAAGGTTGGGCGGAGAGTCGACTTTCGTCGCACGCAAAAGGCCCCCGGCAAGACACCGGGGGCCTTTTGTCGCCTTACAAGGACTTACAGGAACTGCTTGCCACGGGTGACGGCGCCGTAGGCGTCGACGATGCCGTGACCGTAGAAGCCGTTGAACTTCGCGTCACCCTCACAGGTGGCGTCGAACTCCGGCGTGCGGCCCACGTTGACGTACGACACGGTGCGCGGGTTCGGGCATGCGCGCTGCGTCGCGGTCTTGTAGAGGACCTTCTCGACCTTGTCGGGGTCGAGGGTCAGACCGGGGTTCTTCTTGTCCTTCTTGCCGTACTCGCTGACGATCAGCGCGGCGACACCAGCGGCGTGCGGGGCGGCCATCGAGGTGCCCTGCAGGAACTGGTAGTAGCCGACCTTGTCGCCCTGCACGGCCTTCTTCACACCCGCGGCCAGACCGGCCTCGGTGATGTTGCCGGCCTCGTCGATCGCGCCTTCGGCGAGAGCGACGTTGCGCGGGTAGGTCGACAGGATCAGGTTCTCGTTGGTGCGGTACCACGGCGTGCCGAGGCCGTCGCGGAAGTAACCACCGGGAGCCGAGATCGAGGTCTGCTCAAGGCCGTAGTTCGAGTAGTCGGCCTTGGAGGTCGACGGGCCGAGAGCCGACACCGAGATGACGTGGTTGCCCTCGGTCGGGAGGTTGAGGCACGTCGCGTTGTCGACCGGACGGGTCCGGTTGTGACCCGGCGGGTAGTTCGGGCTCACGGTGTCCTGGCGCGGCTTGCCCAGGTCCTCGTGGTTGTTGCCACCGGCACCGATCAGCGTGACGCCCTTGCGGTGCGCGTAGTTCAGCGCGCGCTGAACGGTCGCGATGATCGTGCGCTGCTCCAACTGCTCCTCGGCCGAGGCCGTGGGGTCGTTGGCGCAGTTCATGTACCAGGGGTCGACGTAGAACGACATGTTGATGACGTCCAGGCCGATGTCGGCGCCGTAGGTGATGGCGTCGACGACGGGCTGCAGGAAGAACGAACCTGCGTCCTGGCCGCCGCGGATGTTGACGAGCGACACGCCGGGTGCCACACCGGAGATGCCGAAACCGTTGGCAGCGGCGCCGATGGTGCCGGCGACGTGCGTGCCGTGGCCGCCGTCGTCCCAGTTCGCCGGGTCGACACAACCGCGGAACTCACACGGGCCGTCGAACACGCCACCGTCGGAGTCGTTCGGGATGTCGACGGTGAAGTTGCGCGAGAGCTCGTTGTTGAAGTTCGGCGCGATGTCCGGGTGGGAACCGTCCACACCGGTGTCGAGAACACCGACGTACACGCGCTTGTCGCCGGCCTGCTTGGCCCGCGCGATGTTGGAACGAACGAGGTTCAGGCCCCACAGGTCCCCGTCGAGCGGGTCCATGCCGGCCGTCGTTCCCTGCTGGGCGGGAGCCTTGTTCGGCTTCTCGCCCTTGTTCTCCTTCTCGACGTTGTCCCGCTTGGCCTTCTCGGCCTTCGCCGCGGGCGCGTGCCCGATCGGCTTCGTCCGAGCGGCACCGACGATCGCGCTCGAAGCGGAAACCTTCTCCGCGAAGCCGTTCGCGGGCGCCTTGACCGTCAGCAGTCCGACGGCGTCGTTGCTCCGCACGACCTCGCCGCCCGCCGCTTCCACGGCGTCGATCGCGAAGTCGCGGTTTCCGGGTTCTTCCAGAAGGACGGTGTACTCCGTGGTCGGCCCTGTGGTGGCCGGTGCGGCCCCCGCCGCCGAAGTGCCCGCTGCGATCAGCGACACCGTTGCCGCCACCGCCATCACGGTTCTGCGCGTTCTCACCTAGCTGTCTCCTCACACCCGGTCAGGGCTGGATCCAACAACACGGTGCGGCCCCCGATTGCCGCCCAAGTTGGACACACTGACACGAAAATGCTCTGCGCATCAGCGCCTTTCGTACGGAATCGAACTGTAGCCGATCGGAAGCGGAGCGTGATGTTATGAGAAGAAATCTTGACTTAACAAGATTCAAGGACTGAACTTCGCGATTATGCGAAGACGGGTAATGGCATCGTCGGCGTGCCTGCTCTTTCTCCTCTCCGCCTGCGGTGACGCAGGTCAGGGGTCTCCGACGCTGCCTACGCGCGGTCCCAAACCAATCGTCGGGGTAATCCTTCCCGACCGAACGACATCCACGCGTTGGGAAGAACAGGACCGCCCACTGCTCACGCAGGCGTTCAACTACGCCGACATCGAACCGTTCATGGAGAACGCCGAGGGCGACGAGGCGAAGTTCGCGCAGATCGCCGACGAGATGATCCGCCGCAAGGTCAAGGTCATGATGATCACGCCGTTGTCGGCGGCGGGCGGCCTCGCGGTGCAGAAGAAGGCGAAGGCCGCGAACATCCCGGTCATCGACTACGACCGGGTCACGCTCGGCGGCACGGCGGAGTACCACGTCGGTTTCGACAGCGTGAACGTCGGCCAGTTGCAGGGCGACGGCCTGCTGAACTGCCTGGGCGACAAACCGGGGGCCCAGATCATCGAGATCCAGGGTGCTCCGACCGACCACAACGCGACGCTCTTCGCCCAGGGGCAGAAGTCGCGGCTGTCCGCGAAGTACGACAGCGGCGCGCTCAAGCTCGTGAAGTCGCAGCCTGTCGCCGACTGGGACAACGTCCTCGGCGGACAGCTGTTCGAGCAGATCCTGAACGAGAACGGCGGCAAGGTCGACGGGGTGGTCGCGGCCAACGACGGCCTCGCCGGCGCGGTCATCGCCGTGCTCAAGAAGAAGAACCTGCGGGTCCCGGTCACCGGGCAGGACGCCACTGTGGACGGCCTGCGGGCCGTGCTGGGCGGCGACCAGTGCGTCACCGTCTACAAGCCGGTGCGCGACGAGGCCGAGGCCGCCGCCAGGCTGGCGATCGCCGTCGCCCGCGGAGACCTGGAGGGTGCCGATGACCTCGCCACCGGCAACCTGCGGGATCCCGTCGCGCGGCGCGACATCAAGTCGGTGCTGCTCGGCGCGACACTGATCAAGAAGGACACCGTCCGGACGCTGGTCACGGAGGGCATCGTCAAGCCGGCGGAGCTGTGCGCCGGGGCGCTGGCCCAGGTCTGCGCCCAGCAGGACATCCTCGGAGGGTAGAGCCCCGTCACGACCTGTCTTGATCAGGCAGGTCGTGACGTCCCGAGATGAACTCCTGCACGGCGATCTTGGCCTTGATGATCGGCTGCCGGATCCTGGCCTCCCTGCGGTACGCGCGGGTGAGCTTGCGCGAACCCTCCAGGTAGCGCCAGCGCGCCCACGGTGAACCGGGCCGTGCCAGCCGCACGGCGCCCACGGCGGGCACCACCGGCACGAGCAGGCCGAGCAGGCCGGTCCAGATCTTGCCCTTGAGCAGCGCCACGATCGCGAAGCACAGGTTCACGGAGATGATGATCACCCGCAGCGTGAACGTGGACGCCGGCGTCGTCTCCGGGTTGAGCTGCAGCACCTCGTCGTAGCCGAACGGGCGAGCGCCCAGCAGGAACGTCCCGGTGAGACCGACGGCGAGGAACACCGCGTCCACGGACAGCCGGCCCGCCTTCGTCCAGTACACGTCCCTCAGGTGCAGGATCAGCGCGAACTCGTCCAGCACCAGCGCCGCGCCCACGCCGAGACCCGCCGCTGCGGCCAGCCTGGCGCCGTGCAGGTCGTCGGGGATGACGAGGCCTGTGACGCTGGACAGGAGCAGCAACACGGTGCCGAACACGACGTGATGCACGTGCGTGTCGCCGTGCACGATGTTTCCCGGCCACCAGCGGACCTTCGCCCTGATCATGCGCACGCTGATACGGATGAACACGAATGTGGTCACCAAACCGATGAAGAAGAAGAGCAGTCGTTCACTGCCGGTCAAGCCACGGCTCCCTGGGTCAACGACCCTCCAGGTTACCGGCCGTCGGGCGTGTTCATGTTCTTCACGGTGCCGATCTGGAACACCGTGCCGTGGACGTCTCCGACCAGCTTGTTGGAGATCGTCGCGCGGCCCTTGCCGCGGTCCTCGTCGCGGTCGTTCCGGTCGGTCTCGGCGGGGGCTCGGCCGAGGTGCTTTCCGGCCAGCGCAGCAAGTCCGCCGGAGATCTGGGGTGCGACGGTGACCTTGATCGACATCGCCGTCAGCTCCGACACGGGCACCTCCGCGAACTCATTTGGCCTCTCACGATAGCAGCGAAATCGATGTCTCGACTGAGGGCGGGGAGCCGTGGTTGACTGTCTTCGGTCGTACGTTTCGTGTTCGTGGATCAACCCCGCTCGCGGAACGAGGTTGCGAGCGTGCGGGTTCTCCAGGTTCCGGAGAAGACGCTGCCGTGGCTTGACCCGGTGGTCGCGAGCGCGATCCGGCACCTGTTGGAGGAGAAGTAGCAAGATGGCAGTACAGGGCACCGTCAAGTGGTTCAACGCGGAGAAGGGCTTCGGCTTCATCTCCCCTGACAACGGTGGCGCCGACGTGTTCGTCCACTACTCCGAGATCCAGATGAACGGCTACAAGGCTCTCGAGGAGAACCAGCGGGTCGAGTTCGAGATCGGTCAGGGCCAGAAGGGCCCGCAGGCCCAGGGCGTTCGCGCCGTCTGAGTCTGAACTGATCGGCATCTGAATCAAGACAAGCCGCCTGTCCACTATCGGACAAGCGGCTTTGTCGTATCTTGTGCCTGCTTGATCGCGCTCAGTAGCGTCGCGGCATGGGGAGACTGTTCGTAGCGGTTCTGTTGCTCTTCGTGGCCGGGTGCTCCGGCGGTTCGGACGCGGTCCCGGGCGGCGGCAAGATCGACGCCCTGCTGGCCAAGGCGCCCGTTTATGCAGGTCAGGTCACTCCTGGCTCGGCCGTCGACCGGATCAAGAAGCGCGGCGAGCTGCTCATCGGCGGCTCCCAGGACGCTCCTCTGCTGTCCCAGCTCGACCCGATCAGCGGCGAGCTCACCGGCTTCGACGCCTACCTGGGCAAGCTGCTCGCGCACTACATCGTCGGCAAGCCCTCGACGGAACTGCTCTCCGCGACGTCGGAGACGCGCGAACCGTTGCTGGCCAACGGTACCGTCGACGTGATCATCCAGACCTACACGATCACGCCCGCCCGTCAGGAGCGCGTGTCGTTCGCCGGGCCGTACTACCAGTCTGGGCAGTCGATCGCGGTGCGCAAGGGCACGTCCGGCATCGGCGCACCCGCTGATCTGGCGGGCAGGACCGTCATCGTCGGCGCGAACACCCCTGGTGTGAAGGCGGTCCAGGACGCGGCGCCCACCGCGAAGATCGTCGAGTTCGGCTCCGATCCCGAGTGCCTGACCGCGTTGAAGCAGGGCCGCGGCGAGGCTTACGTCCAGGACCAGGCGATCCTGGTCGCCGACGCGTCCAAGGACAGCGAGCTGCAGCTCGTCGGCGAGCCGTTCACCGAGGACCCGTACGGCATCGGCATCAAGCACGGGGACACCGAGTTCACGGCGTTCGTGAACGACTGGCTGCGTGAGCTCGGCAAGTCGGGGCTGTGGCAGGAGGTCTGGAAGCAGACGATCGGCACCGTGGTCACCGGCGACGCGCCGGCGCCACCCGCGATCGCCTCATGAGCCTGGTCCTCGAAGGCTTTCTGAACACCGTCGCCCTGACCCTGCTGTCGTTCGCCGGTGCGCTGCTCACCGGGCTGCTGGTGGCCGTCCTGAGGATCGTGCCGGTACCGCTGTTGCGCGCGGCCGGCGCGGTCTACGTCGAGGTGTGGCGGAACGTCCCGCTGCTCGCCTGGCTGGTGCTGTTCGTGTTCGGGCTGCCGGAGGTGGGCGTGAAGATACCGTTGTTCTGGACGGCTTGCGCGGCGATCGCGCTGTACGAGGCGGCCTTCGTGGCGGAGGCGCTGCGGTCGGGCGTGAACTCGGTGGCGTCCGGGCAGGGCGAGGCCGCGCGGGCGCTGGGGCTGTCGCTGCGGCAGTCGTTGCGGCACGTGATCCTGCCGCAGGCCTTGAAGAACGTCGTGCAGCCGCTGGCGAACATCGCGATCGCGCTGACGATGGCGACGGCACTCGCCGGTGTGGTCGGAGTGGTGGACATGACCCGAGCGGCGCAACGGATCAACCTGGAGCTCGCGCAGCCGTTGCTGGTGTTCACCGGCGTCGGGCTCTGCTACCTGGTGATGGCCGCCGGGATCGGGTTCGGGGCACGCGTGCTGGAACGGCGGCTGGCCTGATGTTCGACGCTCCTGGTCCCCGGTTCCGCCGGCGGGTCTTCTGGGTCTCCGTGGTGTCCGGGCTGGTGCTCCTCGGGCTCGTCGCACTGGGGTTGCGGCAGTTCGCGGCCGGCGGGCAGCTGGAACCGGTTCGGTGGAGGCCGTATCTGACCTGGCCGGTGTGGCGTTATCTGCTCGAAGGCCTGTGGTCGACGGTGGTGGCGGCATGTGCGACGGGTGTGCTGGCGATGGCGGGCGGGTTGCTGCTCGCGTTGCGGCCCAACCGGTTCACCCACGCCTATGCCGAGGTCATGCGCACGGTTCCGGTGCTGCTGCTCGTGTACGTGATGCTGTTCGTGCTGCCGTCGTTCGGGGTGAACCTGCCGCTGTTCTGGAAGCTCGTGGTGCCGCTCGCGTTGTCGCACGCGGCTTCCTACGCGGTGATCTTCCGGGCCGGCGTCTCGGCGGTCGATCCCGGCCAGCGCGAGGCCGGGTTGTCGCTGGGCATGCCGGACGGAGTGGTGACGCGGTTCGTGGTGCTGCCACAGGCCGTGCGGCACATGACGCCGTTGCTCGTGACCCAGGCCGTCAGCCTGTTGAAGGACACCTCGCTGGGCTATGTCGTGTCCTACACGGAGTTGTTGTTCAACGGGCGGGTGCTCGCGAACTACAACGGTCTGCTGATCCAGACCTTCATCGTCGTCGCGTTCGTCTACCTCGTGGTCAACCTGGCGCTGTCCAGGCTGGCCCACCGGCTGGAGGCTGCTCGTGCCCGCACTGCTCGCTGAGGTGACCCGGTCGGGGTTCGTGGAGAGCCTGCACCACGGCAGCGTCGTCGGCCTGTTGCCGTCCGGCGCCGTGGGCGTGTCCGTTGGCGCGGTCGAGGACCCGGTGCTCCCGCGGTCGTGCATGAAGCCGTTCCAAGCGCTTGCGTGCCTGTCCGCAGGAGCGCCCCTGGCCGGGCCCGCGCTGGCGATCGCGGCCGGGTCGCACACGGGGGAGAACCGGCACGTCGAGCTGGTGATGCAGCTGCTCGGCGGGTTGCCGGTCGGGTTGCTGCGCTGCCCGCCGTCGTGGCCCGAGGACGAGGAGACGCGCCAGCGGGTGACGGAACCCTCTCGAGTGCGGATGAACTGTTCCGGCAAGCACGCGGCGATGCTCGCGGCGTGTGTGGCGGCGCGGTGGCCGACGCAGACCTATTTGGAGCCTTCGCATCCGTTGCAACGACTGGTGATGCGGACGGTGGAGGAGTTGTCCGAAGAGTCCGTTGTGCACACGGCGATCGACGGCTGTGGCGCGCCCGTCTTCGGGTTGTCCTTGCACGGCTTGGCGCGGGCGCTGCAAGGGCTGGCGCGCACGCCCGTCGCCGATGCCATGCGCGAGTTCCCCGAGTACGTCGGCGGGACCGGGCACGTGAACACCGTGGTCATGCAGCAGTTGCCGGGTGTGGTGGCCAAGGGCGGCGCGGAGGGTGTGCTGGTGCTGGCGACCGACGCCGGGCACGCGGTCGCGGTGAAGGTGCTCGACGGCAATCCCCGTGCCACGACCGCGATCGGGCTCACGGCGCTGGCCGCCATGGGGTTCGACGTGTCGCCCGCGAAGGAGTCCCTGTCCGTGCCGGTGCTCGGGGGCGGGCAGGTCGTCGGGGAGGTTCGTGTCGTGTTCTAGAACTTCTCGGGGACCTCGAGCATGCCGAGCTGGGCCATGACGGTCGCCGTGTCGCCGTAGACCCGCTGGCAGACGAGGACGTCCTTGTCGAAGTGGAAGAAACCGGCCATCCTGACCTTGAACGACCGTCCGGTAACTTCTTCGCCGATGAGGCTGCCCAGGTGCGTGCCCTGCAGTTCGAACTCCACGATCACGGCGTCGTCGGCGTGGTGGACGTCGATGACCTTGTTGCGCTGGTCGGGGAACGCCGCGCGGGTGCGTCGCCAGTAGTCGCGAACCGCGTCCACGCCCTCGAGGACCTGGCCGGACGCGATGATCTCGTAGCGGGGGTTCGGAAACGTGTTCAGAGAGGTGTCGAAGTCGTGGTCGTTCTGCGACTCCATGTGTTCCAAGACGATCGCTTCCCGCAGCGCTCTCAGCGCCCTGGACTCGGTCATACCGGCCGACCCTCCTACGTACGCCGTACGTCGCAGGGAAGTTACTCCACGTCGTGCGGTCTACGCCAGTGTCCTCGCCGCGTGAACCGCTGACCCGCGACCGCATCGTGGATGCGGCCGTGCGGTTGATCGAATGCGAGGGCGTCGAGGCCGTCTCGATGCGGCGTCTCGCCGCCGAGCTGGGCGCGGGCACGATGTCGCTGTACAACCACGTGCCGAACAAGGCAGTGCTGGTGGACCTCGCGGCCGAGCGGATCATGGCGGAGGCGCGGCCGTACCACGTGGACAGCGACGACTGGCGTGATCACATCCGGGCGCACGCCCGTGCCGTGCGGGAGCTGGCGCGCCGGCACCCCCGCGCGTTCGTGATGCTGGCGACGCGCCGGCTGAGCAGCGAGGCGGGGTTCCGGACGATCGAGGCGGCGCTGATGAACTTCGAGCGCGCGGGGTTCCGGGGCAAGATCGCCGTCGGGATGATGCGCGCGATGGTGTCGTACCTGCTGGGCACGCTGATGAGGGAGGTCGCGACCTCGCCGGAGCTCGGCGGGATCGCGTTGTCGCCCTACGAGGACGTCGACGTGTCGGCGTTCCCGCTGTCCGCCGGGGTGATGGACGAGCTGGGGACCTACGACCACGACCACGAGTTCGAGTTCGGCCTCGAACTCATGATCGCGGCGTTGGAGCGCTACCAGTCCTAGTGCGGTGACCACGAACCTTCACCGGGTCTTCCGGCGGTCAGCACGGCACCGCGATGCACCCGTCTGACCGGCGAAATACCGGGTAAAGGTTCGTGGCCACCACACTAGGGGCGCATCTCGTACTGGCCGGAGAGCGCTTCCACCTGCTGCCAGACGGCGTCGAAACGGGCCTGGTCGACGTGCGGCTTGCGGATCTGCCCCACCGCCCACTGCTGCTGCGCCTCGGTGCTGCTGGCCTTGCCGTGCAGGGCGGTCGCGTACCCGGCGAAGTCGCGGACCAGGACGTCGAAGATCTGGTCGAGCACGTGCTGGTCGGTGTTCGTGATCTTCGCCTGTTCCAGGACCAGCTGGCCGTAGACGACCAGGGTGAAGAGGTGGCCGAGGTTGAGCAGGAAGTCGAGGTCCTTCTGCTGGGCCTCGTCCGGCGCCGCCGTCGTCAGCAGCGTCTTGATGGCCCTGGCCTGCTCGTGGAACAGCGCCACGTTGGGCAGGTGGGCGTGCTCGGTGTAGACCGGCTCCCAGTCGTGGAACTGGACCTTGCCGAGACCGCGCGCGGGGCCCTGGTGCCAGAAGAAGTCGTCGTCCGTCGCGTCGTGGCGCGTCGGGACCTCGTCGTAGGCCTTGGGGTTGAACAGGTAGTTCGGCATGAACTTGAGCACCAGGGCCAGGTTCACGTGCACGGTGCCCTCGAGCTTGGGCAGTGCGCGGATGTCGGCCGTGGCGCGGGTGAAGTAGGTGTCCTTCTCGAAACCCTTGGCCGCGATCACGTCCCAGAGCAGGTCGATGACGTTCTCGCCCTCGCTCGTCACCTTCATCTTGGTGATGGGGTTGAAGAGCAGGTAGCGGCGGTCGTTCTCGCCGGCGCTGCGGAAGTAGTCGACGCTGCGGTCCGCGAAGAGCTTCATCGCGGTCAGGCGCGCGTAGGCGTCGACGAAGTTCTGGCGCACGTGCGGGAAGTTCGTGACCGGGTTGCCGTAGAGGATCCGGTTGTGGGCGTGCGTGATCGCCTCGTAGAACGAGTGCTCGCAGATGCCGATGCTGGCCGTGCAGAGGTTGAACTTGCCGACGTTGACGGTGTTGAGCGCGGCGGAGAACGCGTCGGGGCCGCGGTGCAGTACGTCGGCGTCGGTGAGGGGGTATCCGTCGAGGCGGAACTCGCTCACGAACATCTGGCTGTCGACGACGTTCTTCACGAGGTGGAAGTTCTCGTGCTGGCTGTCGACCGCGAAGAAGACGTACTCGTCGGAGTCCGCGAGCTTGCCGAAGACGCTGACCATGCCGGCGACGTTGCCGTTGCCGATGTAGTACTTGCTGCCGGTGGCCGTGTAGCCGGTCTCCGTCTTCGTGACGATCATGTCGGTGCTGTAGACGTCGGCACCGTGCTCCTTCTCGGACAGTCCGAACGCGAAGACCGCGCCGCTGTCGAGGAGTGCCGCGGCCTTCTGCTTGGCCTCCTCGTTGCCGCTCATCCAGATTGGGCCGAGGCCGAGGACCGTGACCTGCCAGGCGTACCAGTACTGCAGGCCGTAGAAGCCGAGCACCTCGCTGAACGCGGCGTTGCGGGCGGCGTCCCAGCGCTTGGTGCCGTCCACGCTCGCGGGCGTGCAGAAGGTGGCGAAGAGCTTCTCGCGCTTCACGAAGTCGAGGAACTCGGTGTACCAGACCTTGTCCTGCGCGTCCGCGATGAGCTGCCGCTTGCCGCGGGCCTCGAACCAGTCGACGGTCGCCCTGAGCAGGCGCCGCGTCTCGTCGTCGAGGTGGGCGGGGTCGTAGTGGTTCGGGTCGAGCAGCACTGGCGCCTCCTTGCGTCTCTTCTTTCGGACGCTACCAGTGAGTAACTTGTGGGTCTACGTGGGGTTTCCCTCGTGCCCGGAAATTGTCAGACCCCCGGCGTAACGTGCTCCGCATCACATCTTCTGGGACAGGGAGGCTGCGTTGCGATGACGGTGGTCGTGGCGATCGGTACGCGCAAGGGGCTGTGGCTCGCCCGCAGTGAGGACCGGGTCTCGTGGCAGGTCGACGGGCCGCACCACGCGATGCAGGAGGTGTACGCGGTCGCGTTCGACGCTCGTGCGGGCCTCCGCCTGATGGCGGGCGTGTCCTCACCGCACTTCGGTCCCGGAGTGTCCATCTCGGACGACCTGGGGGCCACCTGGGAGGAGTCGTCCACGCCGCCGATCGCGTTCCCGGTCGACGACGCGGCCCTCGAACGCGTCTGGCAGCTCCAGCCCGCTCCCGCCTCGCAACCGGGCGTGGTCTGGGCGGGCACCCAGCCGTCGGCGCTGTTCAGATCGTCGGACGGCGGCCGTTCGTTCGAGTTCGTCGAAGGTCTGTGGAACCACCCGCACCGCCCGGAGTGGGAGGCGGGCTTCGGCGGCCAGGCCGTGCACACGATCGTGCCCGACCCGGTCGACCCGGACCGGGTGCTGGTCGCGATGTCGACCGGCGGCGTCTACCGCACCGCCGACGGCGGCAAGTCCTGGGAGGCCCGCAACAAGGGCATCAAGGCGTACTTCTTCCCGGACCCGTGGCCGGAGTTCGGCCAGTGCGTCCACAAGGTGGCCCAGCACCCGGCGTCGCCTTCGCGCTTCTACGCCCAGAACCACCACGGCGTCTACCGCAGCGACGACGGAGGCGACACCTGGCAGTCCATCGCCGAGGGCCTCCCGACGGACTTCGGCTTCGCGATGGTCGTCCACCCCCACGACCCGGACACGATCTTCACGTTCCCGATCGAGGCGGACGGCCGCCGCTTCCCGCCGGAGGGCAAGTGCCGCGTCTACCGCTCCCAGGACGCGGGCGCCACCTGGCAGGCCCTCGGCGAAGGCCTGCCCGACGACTTCTGGACGGCGGTGATGCGCGACGCCCTGTGCACGGACGACGCCGACGTCCCCGGCGTCTACTTCGGCTCCCGCTCGGGCGAGGTCTACGCCAGCCCCGACGAGGGCGAGACCTGGCACCGGGTGGCAGCCCACCTCCCGGACGTGATGTCGGTCCGAGCGGTGGTGATCCCGACGTGAAGGTGAAGGTCCTGATCCCAGGTGTCCTCCGCGCCGCCACCGACGGCGCCGCCCACCTGGACGTGGAAGTCCCGGACCCGGCCACCCTGGGAGCGGCCCTCGACGTCCTGGCGGACACCTACCCTCTGCTCGACCGCCGCCTGCGCGACGAACGCGCCGGCCTGCGCCGCTACGTGAACTTCTACGTCAACGGCGAGGAATGTCGCCGCCTGGCCGGTCCCGCCACCCCACTCCCGTCGGGCGCGGAGATCCAGATCCTGCCGTCGGTGGCGGGAGGCTGACGCCCCCGCCTGGCCGGGTCGCGCCGCACCGGGGATGGCGGCGCAACCCGGCGACGGCCGACTGCCCGGTGGTCGCCGTGGCTGCAGGGCGGCTGGTGTAGCCGGCAGCCGCTGTGACCGGTGTGGGGCTGTGACCGGTGTGGGGCTGTGACCGGTGTGGGGCTGTGACCGGTGTGGGGCTGTGACCGGTGTGGGGCAGTGACCGAAGTGGGGCAGTGACCGAAGTGAGGTGGTGACCGGGTAGGGCGGCAGCCGCTGCAGGGCTGTGACTGGGGTGGGGCGGTGACTGCAGCAGTCGCAGTTCAGCCATCCAGCAACCTTGTGGGCCAGGAAGCAGATGCCGCTTGCCTGCTGCCACTCCAGGTGCCGCCGTCACACCGGTTGCCGCTGCTCCGCTACCGGCTTGCCGATGCTTCGGCTGCCGTCACCCTGCCCGCGCCGTTCCGGCCGCTGCCGCCTCGACCGCAGCCGCCACTCCCGGCGACCGCCGCCACACGTCCACCCGCCCTGGCCGAGTCCAACCCCGGTCGCGCGAGCGGTCAGACCAGCAGCAGCGACTTGCCGAGGGTGGTGCGCTCTTCGAGCGAGCGGTGAGCCTTCTCGGCCTCCGCCAACGGGTACGTCGCGCCGATCACCGGCCGGAGCCTGCCCTGCGCGGTGAGAGTGAGTGCGTCCGTGAGGAGTGCGCGCACGGTCGCCGGGTCGGGTGGGCCGGCCGCCAGCGCGTTGTCCACGTGCACTTGCCTGCGGGCCGCCAGGTCCGGGTCGATGTCGGCGAAGCCGTCCGACGTGCCGTAGGTGACGAAGCGGCCGCCGTCGGCCACCGTCTCGAACACGGCCCTGCCGAGTAGGCCTCCCGCGCCGTCGAAGGCCAGGCTCACGCCGCCCGTCGCGTCGCGGACCCGGTTCTGCCAGCCGTCCAGCGAGTAGTCGACGGCCAGGTCCGCGCCCAGTTCGCGGCTCAGGGCGAGCTTGCGCTCGCCGCGGGCCGCCGCGACGACTCGTGCGCCCGCGTCGCGCAGGAGTTGTACGAGCAGCGAACCCGCGCCGCCCGTCGCGGCTGCCACCAGGACCCAGTCGTCCTTCTCGACCTCCACGCGGCGGGCGAGCATGAGTGCGGTGACGCCGTCGTGCACCAGGGCCGCCGCCTCGGCCGAGCCCAGGCCGTCGGGCACGGCGACGATCTCCTCGGCGGGGAAGAGCATCTGCTCCGCGTAGCCGCCCGGTCCGCGGCTGATGACGTGCCGGCCCACCCACGCCGGGTCCACGCCTTCGCCGACCGAGAGCACGTGGCCCGCACCGCCTCCGCCTGGCACGTAAGGAAGGGTCAGCGGGAAGTACTCGCCGCCCCAGCCGTTGCGCAGCAGGGTGTCGAGGAAGATCACGTCGGCGACCTCCACGCCCACCACCACCTGCCCCGGACCTGCCACCGGCGCGGGAACCTCCTCCGCGCGGAGAACCTCGGGACCACCGAACTCGTGCACACGGACAGCACGCACCGCAACCACATCCCCCACCTAGATCAACCTGGCTCGTCCCACCGTAAAAGCTCCAGTTTGGTGGAGATCAAGCCCGGATCTCAGCAGGCGGCGAAGTCGTCCAGCAGCGCGGAGGCGACCTCGACGTCCGGGCTGAGCTGGCGGTCGGACATGTCCGGGTTGAGCTTCGACTCGGCGGTCTCGAAGGCGGCCCGCAGCGACGGGGTCTGAGGCGTGATGCCGCGTAGCCGCAGGGCGCGGACGGCGGCCACGACCTCGCAGGCCAGGACGAGGCGGAACGCGCTCAGCGAGCGCAGGGCCTGGGACGCGGACTGGAAGGCGAAGCTCGAGTTCTCCTCCTGGCCGCGCGACACGACGGCGTTGCCGATGCTCGCGGGTTCGGCGAGGGTGCGGACCTCGGCCAGCGCGGAGTTGGCGCTGTACTCGAGGATCATCACGCCCGAACTGCCGGGCACGCCCTCGGCGAGGAACGGGCGCAGGCCGGTGAAGCTCGGCTCGACGAGCGTGGCCAGGCGGGCGGTCGAGATGTGGCCGGTGTGCAGCATCGAGAGCCGGAGCCGGTCGAGCGCCTGGCCCAGGTACGCGCTGTGGAACGCGCCGTGGTGGTAGGCGGCGTCGTCCTCCGGGCCGAAGTGGTCGGAGACGATCAGCGGGTTCTCGGCGGCGGCGTTGAACTCGACGTCGAGCACGCGGCCCAGGTCGGTCGCGGCGTCGACGGCCGGGCCGTGGATCTGCGGGAAGCAGCGGTAGCCGAACGGGTCCTGGATGCGCGCGGGCGGGCGTGGTGGTTCGCCGATCAGGCGGCGCATCTCGGCGGCCACCGCCACCTGTCCCGGGTGGGGGCGACCGAGGTGGACGCGTTCGTCGTAGGCCTCGGCGGCTCCGTCCACGGCGAGGAACGACAGCGCGGCGACGACGTGCGTGGCCTTGAGGAGCTGGTGCGCGTCCTGCCAGGCCAGGCCCGCCATGCCGATGGTGAGGGCGTTGCTGCTGATCAACGCCAGCGCGTCGCCCGAGTCGAGCTCGATCGGGTCGGGGGTCTGCGTGGAGCCGAGCCAGTAGCGCTCGCCGAGCAGGGTCAGGCCGGTCTCGGCGAGGGCGGTCAGGTCGCCCGTGCCGATGGCGCCGTACTCGTGGACACCGGGGTAGCAGCTGCTGTTCAGTGCGGCGAGCAGCGCGTCCGCCACGGCTCTGCGCACGCCGGCGCCGCCCGCGAGGAGCTGGTTGAGGCGCACGACCATCATGGCGCGCACCTGCTCCTCGGGGAGCATGCCGCCGAGCCCGCCCGCGTGGCTGCGCAGCAGGCGCAGGCCGTGCTCGGCCCAGCCCTCCGTGCTGACGATCTGGTCGCGGTTCGCGCCGACTCCGGTCGTGCGGCCGTACACCTGTCGTCGCACCACAAGGCGCTGGCTGGCACCCCACGACGCTTCGAGGCGTGCGACACCATCAGCGTGCAGCTCCACCGGCGAGTGGTACCGCGCGACGCGCACCACGTCGTCGGCGCTGAGGGACTGACCGTCCAGCACGACAGGGGAGTCTTCGACCATGGCGCCAATGTGAGCACATAGGGTTCAGAGGTGCTCGTACTGCATGGCCTGTGCACGACCGACGGCGTTCTCGCGCTGTGGGCCGAGGACTCCGGGCTGCCTGCACGCAGTGAGAGCACGCGACGGGACGCACCGCACCCCTTCGCGGCGTCGGCCGAATCGCTGGCCGCCGCGCTCGGGCAGGAACCGCGCAAAACGACCACGCGGGCGTTGCTCCTGCCGTCGTTCGCGTCGGGACCGATGGCGTCGCCCGAACTGGTGCGCGACCCACTGGCGGCGGGACGAGCGCAGCGCGGCAAGGTGCAGCTGCGGCAGTGGGGCGTGCCCACGATCCGCCTCGACGGTGCCCCGGAGCGCGCTGCCGAGGTGCGACTGAGCGACTCCGCGCGGTTCGTGTTCGACGTGGCCGGGTTCGCCGCCGACCTGGTCGACCGCGGCCGCGTGCTGCCGTCGGTCGCACCCGAGCGGGCCGTCGCGCGGTGGGCACCGGTGCTCTCGGGGACGGACTCGGCGCGGTTCGCGGCGCTGCAGGCCGCGATGCCGCCCGCCTGCAGGTGCGAGCAGATCGTCGGCGACCCTGCGGAACTCGTGCGCGCGGCGCTGACGACCGCGGTCGACGAACAGGTGCGGAGCCGGTTGAGCGGCACGACTCTCGCCCCGGCACGACGCGGCCAGGTGACGACGGCGGAGTCCTGGCTCGACGCGTTGACCGGTGAACCCGCGTTCGACGCGGACCCCGTCGAGCTCTACGAACTGCGCGAGCAACTGGACCGCTGGCGCGACAGCGCGGGCAACGAAAGCCCTGTGCGCACCTGCTTCCGGCTGCGCTCGCCGGAGCAGCGCAACGACGACGGGTGGGCCGTCGAGTTCCTCCTGCAGGCCGTCGACGAGCCGAGCGTTCTCGTGCCCGCGCAACAGGTCTGGTTCGCGGACGACGGCGTCCTGCGGCGCTGGATCCCGGCACCGCAGGAACACCTGCTGGCCGATCTGGGCCGCGCGAGCAAGCTGCACCCCGACCTGGACGAGGCGTTGCGCGGCTCGCACCCCGCCGAGATGGAGGTCAGCGCGGAGGGCGCGTACCGGTTCCTGACCGCCGCGCCGGTGCTGGCGCAGGCCGGGTTCGGCGTGCTGCTGCCGTCGTGGTGGCAGCAGACGACGAGGCTCGGTCTGAAACTCACCACGAAGAGCCGCGGCACGGCCGGAACCGTCGCCAAGGAGAGCGAGATCGGCTTGAAGTCCATCGTGGACTACAAGTGGGAGCTCGCCCTCGGCGAGGACACGCTGACCGACGCCGAGCTCGCCGAACTGGCCAGGGCGAAGGTGCCGCTGGTCAAGGTGCGCGGCCAGTGGGTGCAGGTCGACCAGAAGCGGCTCGCCGCCGGACTCGCGTTCCTCAAGCGCGGCGGTGGCCAGATGACCGCCGTCGAGGTCATGCTCCACAGTGGACTCACGGCGGAGGACGAGAGCCTGCCGCTCCCGCTGGTGTCCGTCGAGGCGGACGGCTGGCTCGGCGACCTGTTGTCCGGCAAGGCCGACGAGCAGCTCGAACCCGTCGATCCGCCGGAGAACTTCGGCGCGCGGCTGCGCCCGTACCAGCAGCGCGGCCTGGCCTGGCTCGCGTTCCTCGACAAGATCGGCCTGGGCGCGTGCCTGGCCGACGACATGGGCCTGGGCAAGACCGTTCAGCTGCTGGCGCTGGAAGCCTTGAACCGCGCCCACGGCAAGAGGCCGCCCACGTTGCTGATCTGCCCGATGTCGGTCGTCGGCAACTGGCAACGCGAGGCGGCACGGTTCACCCCAGGCCTCTCGGTGCACGTGCACCACGGCGCGGACCGCCTGAACGGTGACGCGTTGCGCGAAGCCGTGGAAAGCCATGACCTGATCCTCACCACCTACTCGCTGGCCGCCCGCGACGCCGACGCGTTGAGCGAGCTCACCTTCGACCGCGTGGTGCTGGACGAGGCGCAGAACATCAAGAACAGCGCGACCCGCCAGTCCCAGGCGGTGCGCCAGCTCAAGGCACGGCATCGCGTCGCGCTCACCGGCACGCCCGTCGAGAACCGCCTGGCCGAGCTCTGGTCGATCATGGACTTCGCCAATCCCGGTGTGCTCGGCACGGTCAACACGTTCCGCGCCCGCTTCGCCGTCCCGGTGGAGCGCCACAACGACCAGGACGCCGCCGCCCGCCTTCGCAAGATCACCAACCCTTTCGTGCTGCGCCGTGTGAAGACCGATCCGCGCATCATCAGCGACCTGCCGGACAAGGTCGAGATGCGCCAGCTCTGCAACCTCACCCCCGAGCAGGCCTCGCTCTACCAGGCCGTCGTCAACGACATGCTCGAGAAGATCGAGGAAGCGGACGAGGGCGTCGAGCGACGGGGACTCGTGCTCGCGACCATGTCGAAGCTCAAGCAGGTCTGCAACCACCCCGCCCACTTCCTCGGCGACGGCTCCCGCGTCGCCGGCCGCTCCGGCAAGCTCGCGCGCCTGGAGGAGGTGCTCGAGGAAGTGCTCGCCGAGGGCGACAAAGCGTTGTGCTTCACGCAGTTCACCGAGTTCGGCAGCATGCTCGTGCCGTACCTGGCCGCGCGCTTCGACACCGAGGTGATGTTCCTGCACGGCGGCACGAACAAGGCCTCCCGCGACCGCATGGTGGAGCGCTTCCAGGACAGCAAGGGCCCGTCGCTGTTCCTGTTGTCGCTCAAGGCCGGCGGCACCGGCCTCAACCTCACCGCCGCGAACCACGTGATCCACCTGGACCGCTGGTGGAACCCGGCGGTCGAGGACCAGGCGACCGACCGCGCGTTCCGGATCGGCCAGCGCCGCAACGTGCAGGTGCGCAAGTTCGTGTGCATCGGCACGCTGGAGGAACGCATCGACGCCATGATCGAGGAGAAGCGCGCCCTGGCCCAGCTGGTGGTCGGCGCCGGCGAGAACTGGCTCACCGACCTGTCCACCGCGCAGCTGCGCGACCTGCTGACGTTGTCCGGGGAGGCCATCGGTGAGTGAGCACTGGTCCGGCGAACGGCCCCGGTACGGCAAGACCATCAAGGTGGACAACGGTCTCAAGGCCAAGAGCAAGCGCGGCGACATCGGCGCCACCTGGTGGTCGCGCCGGTTCATCGAGGTGCTGGAGTCGTTCGGCATGGGCGGCCGCCTGACCCGGGGCCGCAACTACGCGCGGCAGGGCCAGGTGCTGTCGTTGTCGCTGTCCACGAGCATGGTCATCGCCTTGGTGCAGGGCTCGCGCCCCACGCCGTACAAGACGCGGATCGCGATCAAGTCGTTCACCGGCCAGGAGTGGCAGCGCATCGAGCACGCGCTGGCCGGCAAGGCCCTGTACGCGGCGAAACTGCTGGCCGGCGAGATGCCCGCCGACATCGAGACCCTGTTCGCGTCGCTGGGACTGCGGCTCTTCCCCGCGACGCAGCGCGAGCTGACGATGGACTGCAGCTGCCCGGACTGGGAGGTGCCGTGCAAGCACCTCGCCGCCACCTGTTACCTCCTCGCCGAGTCGTTCGACAACGATCCCTTCGAGATCCTCGCCTGGCGTGGCCGCAGCCGTGAGGACCTGCTCGACCGTCTCCGCGCGCTGCGCGGCACGGTGCGTGCCACCGTGGTCCGCGAAGAGGCGCCGCCGCTGACGAGGTGCCTGGACACGTTCTGGCAGCGGCAGACCACGTCGAACCTCCACTTCGGAGACCCCACGGCGGCGGTGCGCACCGACGCGGTGCTCGATCAGCTCGACGGCGTGCCGATCACCGTGGGCGGGTCGTCCCTGGCCGGCCTGTTGCGCCCGGCCTACCTCTCACTGAAGCCCGAGGAGTAGGCGAGCGTTCCGGCGGCGGACCCGTTGGTCGCTGCGCGGTCCGGGCGCGGTGGCTTGTGGGCGCGCGGAGGGCGAGCGAATCGGGTCTGTCGGTTGCCCTGGGGTCAGTGGACGAGCTTCTGCTGGGAGCGGTTGGCCCACAGGGTCACGCCGGCGCCGGCGAGGCCCACCTGCAGAGCCAGCTCGATCCAGTCGATCCCCCCGGTGTCGGCCACGCCCAGGACCGTGGCGGCCGCGGTGCCCAGCAGGGCGGCGACGATGCCCACGAGGACGGTCGCGAGGAGCGACACGTGTTGCCTGCCCGGGATCACCAGGCGGCCCAAGCCGCCGATGACCGCTCCGAAGAGCAGTGCGGTGAACAAGCCGTCGATCTCCACTGCGTACCCCCTGCGACTCTGAATGCCTGTCACTCCAGAGTCCGCTGTGCTGCGGGTTCGCGAATCAGGTCTTCCCCTGAACGCCCCCTGAGTTCGCCCCCAAGGGCGCGTGTCCCGTAAGTCCGTTCGATGAGAGTCGCGGTCGAGAGACCCGGAGGCGGTGCCGCCGCGGCGCCCTCATACCGGGCGTATTCGGGTGTTGCGGCGGTGCCGCCTCCGGGGCCCTCGGCCGCGACTGTCGCGGACGAGACTTACGGGACACGCCCTAGGAGCACGGCGGCTGTCGCGGAGAGTTCGCGGCCCGGCACGTCCGGGTCGCAGCCCACCCTGGCGAGGCGGGCCCGGATGGCCGTGGGGGAGCGCTCCATGGCGTCGGCCAGGGACCTGATCAGTTTCGGGGAGTCGGTCTCGGACGGGGTGAGCCAGGCGGCGCGCAGGTCGGTGTCGAGGGCTTCGGTCCAGGGCTGGTTGGCGTTCGCGTGGCGGGACGGGCGGGTGCGCAGGCGCGAGTGGGCGCCCAGGACCCGCGCGAGGAGCTTGCCGACCGTGACGCCGCCCTCGACCGGCAGGCGGAGGCGGCCGTCCGCGACCACCTCGCCCGAGTCGAGTGAGCCGCGCAGGTCGAGCACCATCGACTCGTCGGAGTCGGTCGTCGCGCTCAGCCGGTAGTTGACCTCGCCGAGCTTGATCTCGTTGTGGAAGGTGGATGTCATGGGGTCGACGTTAGGGAGGGGGTCTGACGGTTTTTCCGGGGTTGGGCGCCTGGGACCGTTGTGCTGCGGGGAGTTCACTCGAAGGGGTGGTGGCCACGCCCTAGCCCGAGGTCACGGACTTCCGGGCGGTCCCGATGTCGGCGGCGTCCGCGGCGGCGCGCCCCGCGCCCCACCCCGCGGCAGACCGCACCGTCACGCGCGAGGTGCGCGTCCGCGTGAACATCTGCTCGAACAGCGTGTCCACGGCCTGCTTGCGGTCCGCGAGCACCGGCAGCAACCGCTCGTCCGAGGCGATCGGGTCGTCCGGAGCGGCGGGTGCGGCGGCCATCGCCTCCAGCCTCTCCCCGATCCGCGACGCGTACGCCACCAGGAACGACTTCCGGAACGGCCGCGAGCGCGCCTCGCTGCCCTTGCCGGCCCGTCCGCCGACGGCGACCATCGCCCGTGTCGCCTGCACGAGCAGAGACGTCGACAGCAGCTCCACGCTCTCCAGGTCGACCTCGTCACCGACGAGCGCGATGAACCCGAAGCTGTCGTAAGCCACCGCCCGCGAGCGGAAGGCCTCCGACACGACGTGCACGAGCTGCGACTTCTCCTTGAAGTAGCTCTTGTCGAGCCACATCCGCCGCGACGTCGCCTCAGCAGGCAGGTCCGCGTCGAGCATCGCCCGCTCCAGCGCGTGCCGGTTCATCAGCTCCTGCGCCTTGGCCGACAGCGCCTCCGCCTCCTCGGGGAACGCCGTCGACTCGGCCTTCGCCAGCAGGCCGCGCACCCGGTTGAGCACCTTCGGGTCCAGTCCCGCGCGCACGGCCGACATCAGCACGTCGCCCGGCAACGGCAGGATCTGCGGCAACGAGGGCATCCGTCCGAGGAACTTCAGCAGCTCGGCGGCCGTGCGGTTCGCGTACGAGAGCGTCTCGATGTGACGCGTCGCCCACGCCTCGATCAGCGGCCCCTCCCACCACACCGAGGCGCCGATCTCCTCCAGCTGACGCTGCCACCGCGGGTGCACCGTCGCCGGCGCATGCGGCGAACAGGACAAAGCGATCACGTCCACCACGAGAGAGGCGGCCGACTCATCGAGCGAACGCGACACCATCTCGCGCACGTCGTACGGCAGCCAGCCGCGCTGCCAGAGCGCATCGACCGCTTTCACCAGTTCCACGCCATGCAGTATGAGACGTCCGCCATGTGCACAGGTCGGGGACCACCTGGTAGACACGGGATGTGATCGAGCTCCAGTTCCGCGGCCGGACCGTCGTCCGCGACCACGCGCTGGTGATGGCGATCATCAACCGCACCCCGGACTCGTTCTACGACAAGGGCGCCACCTACGCCGAGGACGTGGCCATGGAGGCCGTGCACCGCGTCGTGGACGAGGGCGCGGACATCGTGGACATCGGCGGTGTGAAGGCCGGCCCGGGCGATCTGGTCGACTCCGGCGAGGAAGTGCGCCGCGTCGTGCCGTTCATCGCCCGCGTGCGCGCCGCCTACCCGGATCTGATCATCAGCAGCGACACCTGGCGCGCGGACGTCGGCCGCCTCGTCTGCGAGGCCGGCGCCGACCTGCTCAACGACACGTGGGCGGGCGCGGACCCGCAGCTGGCCGAGGTCGCCGCGGAGTACGGCGCAGGCTACGTCTGCTCGCACACGGGCGGTGCGGTGCCCCGCACGCGTCCGCATAGGGTTAGTTACCCGAACCTCGTCGCGGACGTCATCGCGGAGACGACGTCGCGAGCGGAGAGGGTGGTCGCACTCGGTGTGCCTCGCAAGAGCGTGCTGATCGACCCCACACACGACTTCGGCAAGAACACATGGCACAGCCTCGCGCTGGTGCGGCACACGGACGAGTTGGTGGCGACCGGGTGGCCCGTGCTGATGGCTCTGTCCAACAAGGACTTCGTCGGGGAGACCCTCGGCGTGGAACTGCACGAGCGCGTCGAGGGCACCCTCGTCGCGACCGTGATCGCGGCGTTGGCGGGCGCCGCGGTCTTTCGCGCGCACGAGGTGGCGCGCACCAGACGAGTACTCGAGTCCGTCGCTCGACTCTGAGCTGGAGGTATCAGGTGGACGACGTCTTCGCCCGGTTTTCGGATGACCGGTGGGACGACTTCCTCGACGAACTCGACAAGATCCGCGTGAGCGTGGTGGATCCCGCGGAACGACAGCAGATGAAGGTCACCGCACGCCGCGACGCGCGAGAAGCGGGCTCTCAGCCGTTGCTCGTGCGGATGGCCCTCGCGGACCACTACCTGAACCTGCTCGCCATCGGCGTGTGGGCGGGCGACGAGAGCTGGCGTGCCGATCTGCGCGACCTGGTCATCTCTCTAGTGCCCGCGGACGACGAGTCACATGACGACGCGCTGCTGAGCTCTGTCATCGCCGTGGTGCTCGCACAACTGCTGCAGGACGCGCGCCTGCGCGGTGGTTCCGAGGCCGATGTCATCGCACGGTCGGCGTGGGAGAAGGCCCAGGAGTGGGCCGCCTACGCGGAGGACCGTCACGTGGAACGGCTCTTGTACGCCTCCACAGAGGGCGGTGCGCGCGTCGTGACGGCCTCGGAGGTGCAAGAGGTCATCGAGCTCGCCACGGCCGCGGCGGACGACCAGCACGCCGAGACGATCGCCGCTCTGGAGACGGAAGGCTTCACCGCGGAGTTCATGAACGGCGTGTGGGTGGTGGAGGGCGAGTTCCGCAACGCGGTGCGGGCTGCTGCGCGCGCGATCACGCTCACGGGCCACGGCTGCGTCCTCGCGCGCAACATCCGGTCATCGGCCGTGATGCTGTGGCACGAGAACACGCTCGCCATGGCGGACTCGAAGGTGCCGCGCTGGCGCGTCTACCCGATCCTCGCGCCCGTTACGCCGCAATCGAAGTTTTCAGGCGGTGAAGGCCTGCCGTTCACCCGCGAGACACACCCGTTGGCACCCGCTCCGGAAGTCGTGCGCCGGTTGGCGGACGCCGTTGGCGTCAACCTGTCCCATCTGCTGGCTGCATTGCGGTGAAAGGGTGATCTTTGACTTTCCGCAACCTCGACTCGTTATCTTGGTGTCATGCCCAGATTTGCCGAGTTCGATGTGGAAGGCCTGCGGAAATCCAGCGCCGTAGCGGACTTTCCCTGGTCAGAGACGTGGGTCACGTTGATCCGCGTCGATGCCAAGGGAGTTGTCCGGCAAGCCAAGTCGTTGACGGAGAAAGTTTCTTTGCTGACCGTCGCGTCGGACAAGGACCTCGTCATCGCGTCCTGTCCCGAGATTTACGCGGTCGACGACCTGTCGGCCGCCCGTGCCGCCGTCAGGGCTTCGGTCGCACGCGAAATGATCCCAAGCCTCGGATGAATGACTCCCTCCACTCGGGCTCAGCGGCGAGCACGAGTTCAGGGAAACGCCGGAGGAGCGTTCCGAACGCGATCTCACCCTCGATGCGAGCCAGCCGCGCTCCCACGCAGTAGTGGATCCCGTGACCGAACGCGACGTGTGGGTCTCGGCCCAGCTGCAGCACGTCCGGTTCGGAGTACCGGGACGGATCCCGGTTCGCCGCTCCTAGTGAGACGGCGACCTGCGAAGATTTCGGAATCGTGACCCCTCCGATCACCACGTCGGAAGTGGCGACACGACTCACCCCCATGGCCAGTGGACCGTCGAGGCGCAGGAACTCCTCGACGGCCTCCGGAATCATGATCGGATCGTCGGCCAGCGACCGCCGCGCGGCGGGATCGCGCAGCAGGGCGAGCAGTCCGTTGCCGATGAGCTGCACGGTCGTCTCGTGGCCCGCTGTGATGAGCAACACGAGGTTCATCACCAGGTTCGGTTCGTCGCGGAGCTCGGTGATGACGTCGTCACCGGGCTCCTTGGTGGCCACGAGGCGCTCCACGTACGCGGCGAACCTGCCGAAGGCCTCGGCCATGGTCGCGGGCACGAGCAGCTCCGCGGACAGGTTCCTGATCTCGTCTCTGTCCTCTTCGGGCACACCTAGGAGTTCACAGATGACGGTGATCGGCAGCGGGTAGGCGAACGTCTCGATGACGTCCACCTCCTCCGCGCCCTCCCACGCGTCGAGCAGCTCGTCGGCGATCTCCTCGATGCGCGGCCGGAGGGCCTCCATCCGCCGCGTGGAGAACGCACGTGCGATGGGCTTGCGCAACTGCGCGTGCTCCGGCGGGTCCATGTGGTTCAACATGCCGCCGGGGATGATGGCACTGCTGAGGTCCGGGTGGCTGAGAGCCTGCACGACGTCGTCGTAGCGGCTGATCATCCACGACTTCTGGCCGTCCGGGGTCTCGATCAGCGCGGGACCCCGCTCTCGCCACTCGTCGAAGTACGGGAACGGATCGGTGAAGAAGCTCATGCCGTTCATCGTGGTGTTCGTCCTGCTCAGAGGCATGAGTAGGCGATCACCCATCTTGCCGGCGGGAATCACCTAGCCTGACGGCATGGGGTGGCCGTTCGTGGGCAGGGACGCCGAACTCAGCGCGGTCCGGCGCGCGGTGCGAGGCGCGGGGCTGATCGTTGCGGGCCCCGCCGGCGTGGGCAAGACACGGCTGTTGGACGAAGTCGAGTGCGACGTCCGGCTGCGCGCCACGGCGGCGATGTCGGAGATTCCACTCGGTGTGATGGCGCCCTTCTTGCCGTCGGTGGAGGTCTCGCCGTTGGCGATGCTGACCGCCGCACGGACGGTGCTGCGCGATCGGGTCGTGGTGGTCGATGACGTTCACCTGCTCGACGATGCGTCGGCGGGCCTGCTGCACCAGCTCGTACAACATCGGGAAGCCGTCGTGGTGGCGACGTTGCGTTCGGGCGAACGCGCGCCGGAACCGGTGGTGGCGCTCTGGAAGGACGAACTGCTGCCGCGCATCGAGCTCGAGCCGCTCGGACGTGCGGCGGTGGTCGAGGTGCTGGAGACCGTGCTCGGCGGCGTGCTGGACAGCACGACGGCCGATCGGCTGTGGACTGCGTCCGCCGGAAACATGTTGCTGCTGCGAGAGATGCACTTCGCCGCGCAGTGGGTGTCGCACGGCGGTGTGTGGTCGTTGGACGGACCGCTGCCGTTGTCGCCGCGGCTGGTGGAGCTGATCGAGGCACACCTCGCCGCCGTGCCAGCCGAGGAACGCCGGGTGCTGGAACTCCTCGCGTTCGGCGAGCCACTGGACCTGGCCGCGTCGGAGTCGTTGGACGGCCTCGTGACCGTGACCGACGACGGACTGAGGCTCGCGCATCCGTTGTACGGCGAGGTGTTGCGCGCGCAGTGCCCTCCTCTGCGCAAGCGCAACCATCAGCGGTACCTGGCTTCCGTGCTCGACGATCCGTTGCGAGTAGCGGTGTTGCGCCTGGACAGCGGTACGGCGGACGATCCCGAACTGCTCCTGCGGGCCGCGAATCTCGCCAGTGCGACAGGTGGTGTCGTTCTGGCAGAACGGCTCGCACGGGCCGCCTGGTCCGTCGGTGGTGGTGTCGAAGCCGCACGACAGTTGGCCTTCATCCTGCTGTTCACGGATCGCGCGGAGGAAGCTGAGGAGGTCTTCGCGTCGGTCGCGACCGACGACGACCCGATCGAGGTCCGCACCATGCGCGCGATAAACCTCGGATGGGGACTCGGGCGCACCGAGGAAGCCGCGGAAATGATCATCATGCCGACGGGCAGGGCCGTGTTCCTGTTCTTCGACGGCAAATACGACGACTCTCGTGCGCTGCTCTCGCCCGCGGATCCGGGTGAGGCGGCGATCCTCGCGATGATCGACGTGGTGCAGGGCCGCTACACAGGTTCGTTCCCGGTGGTCCCGCCGAACCCGGACGTGGGGCCGGGCGCCGAGATGAACGCGTTCTCCGAGGTGTTCGTGTACTCCATGCACGGTGAACTGGCCCGTGCGGAACGTCTTGCCCTGCAAGCGCATCGCGAGAAGGCCGAGTGGGACTCCATGCGGTCGATCTGGGCCGTGTCGTGCGCCGGCCTGGCACGAGCTGGTGGCCGGCTGCTCGAAGCACGGCGCTTGCTGCGAGAGGCACGGCCCACACAGCCGTTCGTGCGGCTCTGCGAACTCGCCCACGTGGAGGCGTTGCTGGGCAACGACGCGCGTGCGCTGCTCGCTGAAGCGGAAGCGTTGGCGCCGCCGGGAATGCGCCCGTACGGCACCGGGCTCTGGCAGGCGCGGATCTGGGCGGGCGGGACGTCGCCGTTCGAGGCGGCCGAGAGCGCCAGGACGCACACCGAGTTCGCCGCCGAGGCGATCTTGCTGCACGAGGCGGTGCGGCTCGGGCACGCCTCCGCCGCCCTGGAACGGCTGCGGGAACTCGCCGCCACGACGACCGGGCTGCTGGTCCCGGTGTACGCAGCGCACGCGGAAGCGTTGGTGCGCAAAGACTCCGCAGCACTGGAAGAGGTGGCCGCGCGGTTCGAGAAGGCCGGGTACCTGCTGTTCGCGGCGGAAGCCGCCGCCGAGTCGGGCAACCGCGCGCTGGCCGGACGGCTGGTCGCCCTGTGCGAGGGCGCGCGAACGCCAGCGCTGGCTCGGATGACGTTGGTGCCGCTCACCAAGCGGGAGCGCGAGGTCGCCGTGCTGGCCGCACGCGGGCTCACGAACAAGGAGATCGCCGCCTCGCTGGTGATTTCCGCGCGGACCGTCGACAACCACCTGTCCAGCACGTACGCGAAGCTCGGGATCGCGACCCGCGGCGAACTCGCGTTGCTCCTAACGGATGACCTCGGCGCCGGGGGATAACGCTCGGCGCGGATCCGGACGACAGGCCCGGCATGAGCAACGGGTACGCGGTCGTCGACGTCGAGACCACCGGGCTTTCACCTGGTCAGCACCACCGGGTGATCGAGGTCGCCGTCGTGCACCTCGACGCGTCCGGCCACCGGACCGACGAGTGGTGCACGCTGGTCAACCCGCGCCGCGACCTCGGCGCCCAGCGCGTGCACGGCATCAGCGCCGCGGACGCCCGTCGCGCGCCCGAGTTCGCCGGTGTGGCCGGTGAGCTCGCCGCGAGGTTGTCGGGACGGGTGCTCGTCGCGCACAACCTGTCGTTCGACCTGCGGTTCCTGCAAGCGGAGTTCGCGCGGCTCGGCCACGAACTCTCCGTCCCGGCCGGCCTGTGCACGATGAACCTCGCGAGCCGGTACCTCGGCGCGTCGTCACGGTCGCTCGCCGCGTGCTGTGAGGTCGCCGGCGTGCCGATGGGCACCGCGCACTCCGCGCTGCACGACGCGCGGGCGTCCGCCGGGCTGCTGGCACGATGCCTGGACCGGATCGGGCACGCGGAGCCGGTGCAGTTGACGGTGCCACGGACCGTGAACGCGTTCGCCGTGCAACGCAGCCACGCGCACGGAGCCGAAGAGCACTTCCTGTCCAAGCTCGTGCGGCTGTTGCCCCGCGTGGAGACGGCGTCGGGCGACGAGTACCTCGACGTGCTCGACCGCGCGCTGGTCGACCGGCACCTGTCGCACGACGAGCAGGAAGAGCTGCTCGAAGTGGCCCGTGCGCTCGACCTGGGCCTGCCTCAGGTGATGGAGCTGCACCGCGGCTACCTCGCCGCCCTCGCCGACGCCGCCTGGGAGGACGGCCGGGTGACCGCGGACGAGGAGGCCGACCTGCGGCTGGTCGCGTCGTTGCTCGGCGTGGAGGTCGCCGGTGCGCTGCGCAGGCCGGTCCGGCTCTCGCCGGGTGATCCTGTCGTGTTCACCGGTGAGATGCGCGAGGGCCGTGACGTGTGGGAGAGCCGGGCGCAGTCCGCCGGGCTCACGGTGAAGGCGGGCGTGACGAAGAAGACGGCGGTGGTGATCGCGGCGGACCCGGACTCGATGTCGGGCAAGGCGGACAAGGCGCGTTCGTACGGGATTCCGATCGTGTCCGAGGACCTGTTCGCCGGGTTGCTCGGGCAGCTGGCCGGGTCGGCATGACCGCGGTGGACCGGGTGGCCGAGCTCATCCAGGAACGCAACCGCATCGATGCCGAGCTGTCGTCGTGCATCGGGAGGCCGGCGTTGACCGGGCACCTCGGCGAGTGGATCGCCGCTCAGGTCTTCGGCATCGAGCTGGAGACGTCCAAGGGCGTCAACGGCAGGTTCCGCGGCGGCCGGACGGTGGACGTGAAGTGGTACCCGAAGCGGGAAGGGCTGCTGGACCTGAAAGAGGAGGGGCCTGACCTCTACCTGGTGCTGGCCGGGCCCAAGTCGGCCGCGGCCAGCTCCCGCGGCACGACCAGACCGCTGGTCATCGACGCCATGTACCTGTTCGACGCCGCGGCCATCGTGGCCGACCTACGCGCGCGCGGACGCAGAATCGGCACCGCGTCCAGCGTGCGCACGGAACTGTGGGAGGCCGCGGAGATCTATCCGCGGCGCCACCCGTTGTTCTTCCTCAGCGACGAGCAGCGCGAAATGCTGGCGTCGTTCGGAAGCTAGTCATCGGCCGTGAGACTGTGCCCGTCCCACGTGAAGCGCACGGTCGTGACGGCGTCGTCCCCGTCCGTGCCGGTCGTGAGCTGGTGGATGGCGATGCCGGTCAGCTCCCGGTAGTCGCACCACTCGTGGTCCGACGTGAGCACCAGGTCGAGGTCGAAGTTGACCAGCAGTTCCAGCAGCTGCCCGCGGTTGGTGGCGTCGACGCCGACGAAGACCTCGTCCAGCAGGATCAGGCGGGGTGCGGTCGGGGTGGCGTGGTAGTGCGCGGCCGCCGCCGCGAACAGCGGGAGGTGCAGCACGATGGCCTTCTCGCCGCCGGACAACGCGCCGTGCACGCGTTTGGTGACCGGCACCCAGCCTTCGCCTCGGTCCACCTTCACGACGAACTGGTGCCACGTCGTGTAGTCGAGCACCTGGGCTAGTTGTTGTTCCCAGCCCGTGGCGGAGTCGTGCGCGCGTGCTTCCTCCACGCGCTCGCGGAAGAACTGGTGCAGCGACGCGCGTTCGTCGTCGTTCAGGTCTGAGCGCAGCAGGAGGTCGCGGGCTTCTCTGGTGCCCGGCGGCAGCTGCGGATCGACCTGCCAGTCGAGTTGCACGCGGATACCGGAAGCGGTCTGGACGCGCTCCAGGCGCTGGTTCATCGTGTCGACGAGCTCGGAGGCGCCCTGGATGCGCTGGGCGATGTGCCTGCGGGTGTCGCCGGTCAAGGTCTGGTCGAAGAGGTCGCGTTCGCCGTCCGTGATGTGCGTGCGCACGCGGTCACGTTCGGCCTGCAGAGTTTGAAGCAGCGCGTGCGCGCCCATGCGCGCGCCGTCCAGCGTCGCGGTCAGCACGGTGACGTCGTCGTCGGGGTCGAGCGACAGGTCGATGCGTCCGGCCAGCTGGTGCTGTGCCTGGTGCACGGCGGCACCGAGACGGGACTCGGAGTCGCGGATCAGGCGCGGGTCCACCGGTTCGTCGGGCACCTCACCGGCGTCGGCGGGCAGGTGGCCGCTGGTCAGGTGCCGGTAGCGCGCTTCGGCCGCCTCGTGCACGACGGTGGCTTCCGCGGCGCGTGCGGTGTCGATCTTGCGCTTCTCCTCCAACGTGCCGAGTGTGCGCGCTAGGCCCGTCTGCTTGTCCTGCAGCAGTTCGCGTTCCTCAGCGAGGGCGAGGGCTTTGGCGCGCAACGTGATGAGCTGCTGGTCCAGGGCCTGGAACTCGGAGCCCGCGGCGCGTTCGACGGTCTCCAGCGTGATGGCGAGGTCGGCGGCCTCCTGCTGACGGGCTGCCGTCGTCTCCTCGGCCTCGTCGGCCAGCGCGCTGCTCGTCGAGGCACGGCTGCCGGCCTCGACCGACAGCGCCTCGGTGGTGAACGCGTCGTGGCGGTCGTCCAGCCAGCGGTGGGCCGCGGTGGCGAACGCGGCCAGCGCGTCCGCGTCCGGGACGTCGGTGGTGGCGGGGTGCTGGGCGACGACGGCCTCGGCGTCCGCCACCCGCTGGGCCGCGGCCGCGACGGCGTCCTTCCTCGCCGCGCACCGCAGCTGCGCCTTCGTCCGCTGCTCCTCGGCGATCTCGATCGGGTCGTTCGAGGGTTGCCTGGCCATCTCACCGGCGAGCGTCGCGCGGCGCACGGCGATCTGGTTCAGCGCGGCGTCCACACCGGACAGATCGGTGGCGAGCTGCTCGATCAGGCCGGTCAGCTCGGCGATCCGGCCCGCGCGGGCCCGTTTGCGCGCGTCCGCACCGATGTAGGTGGGGAAGTCCTTGGTCCAGCGGCCGTGCGCGTTGGCCAGGCGCCACGTCCCGTCCGCGCCGATCGCGACGGCGTGACCCGTGGCCGTGTCGCCGAACGCGACGCCCTCCAGGAACCGGCGGCAGCGCTCGTCGTCGGTGACGAGCACCTCCAGCAGCGTGTAGCCGGGAGCGGGAGGTGCCAGCGACGGTTCGGCGAAGCGGTCCCGGTCGGTCGTGCCGAACGAGTTGTCCGGCGTGATCCACGCGTCGAGCAGGCCCGAGGCCTCCAGGGCTGCCTCGACCGCGCCACGCACGGGCAGCGGCGTGCCAGGACGGAAGTCGACCAGACGCCACAGAGGGGCGCCCGCGGCGTGAGAGCGGTACTCGTCGTCACGCGTGTACGGCGCGGGCGGCGGTACATCGACCTGATTGGCGAGCTTCTCGCGGATGGAGTTGTACTGCGAGAGCTGACCGTTCAACGCCGTGCGCGTCTCCTCCAGACGCGCCTCGATGCGGCTGAACTCCTCGCGAGCGCGTGCGGCGGCCTCGACGACCTCGCCGTGCTCGGAGACGTTCAGCTCGGAACAGCCGTGCGCCCACGTGTCGAAGTCCGCCCGGAACTTCGCAAACGCTTGCTCGAACGTCCTCTGCGCCGCGGCTTCCGCCTCCGTGGCGAGGTCCAGCTCGTCACGCGTCTCCTCGAGCCGTTGGCGTGCGGCATTCCGTGCGTCGACGGCTTTCTCGTGCGCGGCGATGGCACGACTGATCGAGTTGATCTCGGTGGACCGGGACTCGACGGCGGCGGTGAGCAGCTGGCGGCCCGACCGCGCGTCGGCGTGCGTCTCGATCTCCTCGAACACCGACGGCATGCCCGCGTGCTCGGCGGCTTCCCGTGCGATCACCGCGGAGCGTCGAAGCTCATCGGCGCGTGCGGCCGCATCGGACTTGGCCTGCTCCGCCCGTTCCTCGTCGGCAACGGCACGCGCGCGGAGCTTCACGGCGTGCGCGGTGGCCTCCGCGGCACGCTGGTTCGCCGCGGAAAGCTGCTGCCGCAACAGGTCGAGCTGCTTGCCCTCCTGGTACGCGGGCAGGTCGGAGATGCCGGAGATCTCCGCGTCGACCGCGCTCGCCTCGCGTCCCAGTGCCGCGAGCTGCTCGAACGCCTCGTCGGTCAGCGTGATCTGCCGCTGGTAGCGGTGTTCGCTCATCCGCGCGGCCCGCGTCAGGTCCTCGAGCTGCTCGGTCGCCGACTCCAGCGTCCGTGCGGCCACCCCGAGAACGCGCTGGGCGTAGACGCGCTGCACGTCCGCGAGCCGTTCGGCGGTGGAGATCTCCTCGTCGAGCCGTCGCAGTTCCTCGCGCTGGCGGTCGAGCCGTTCGAACCCCTCGGCGATCTCGGTCAGATCGGACTGGTCCAGCGGCGGAAGTGCCTTGGACAGCAACGAGGACAGCACGCTCGGGTCGAGCCGCTCGGACAGCTTCGGCGTGCGCAGCTGCAGCAGCGCGGTGATCAGCGAGTCGTACCGTTGCTCGCTCACGCCGGGGAACAACGTCGTCCGCACCGTGTGGCGGTAATCGGCCGGTGAGGCGTGTACGACGCCATGATCGCCGATCGCGGTGATGAGATCGGTCTTGGTCAACGGGCGCCCGGCCTCGTTCACCAGCGCCAGGTCACCGATCCTGAGCGACGTCGTGAAGTACGTGGCGGTGACGTTCGTCGTGTTCGTGGTGGCCTGAAGCCGCGCACCGCACGTGAACCACTGCTCGCCGTGCTGGAACTCCAGCCACACGTACCCGACGCGCGTGCTGCCCTGGTTGCCCTCGCCCATGAGGTTCCAGTGCATCGTGCGGTCCGCGCTGCCGAACGTCGACAGGCGGTGCGGACGCAGGTTCGCGTCGAACAGGTACGGCAGCAGCAGCTCGAGCGCCTTCGACTTGCCCGTGCCGTTGGGGCCTCTGAGCAGCAGTCTGCCCTGGTAGAACGAGAAGATCTCGTCGTAGTAGCGCCAGACGTTGATGATGCCGGCGCGGCTCGGTTGCCACCGGTCAGTCATTGAGCTCCTCGACCGCGTACCTGGCTGCGGCGGGCAGCCTGTGAACGGTGCCGTTGTCCGTGCGCGCGAGCCCGAACGCCGCCAGCAGTTCGAGCGCGTCCGCCGCGAGCCTGCCCGCGCCACCGTCCGACTGGTAGGCCTTCGCCCACGTGCGGAACTTCGTGAGCAGCTCGCGTACTTCCTCGACCAGGTCCTCCGTCGTGGCAGGGCCCTGTGCCAACCGGTCGAGCAACAACAACGCGGCGACCTTCGCGTGGTTGTCGTCGTCCGGGAACCTCGTGTCCGTGGCGATCGCGTCGGCGTCGACCACGAGATAGCCCTCGGCGCGTTCCTCCAGCGTGCACCCGGCGAGCCGGATGCCCGTCTGGACGACCTTGCGCCCGGCGGGGGACGTCAGGAACCCGAGCTGGCTCGCGTTCAGATCTTCCCTGTACAGCACGGGATCGTCGATGAGCCTGCGCATCACGGAGTGCCGTTGCCACAGGCTGCGGTGCGCGGTGTCGTAGCGGGTCTCGCGGGTCAGGCCGGCGATCGTGTCCACTGTGGAGGGCGGCACCGGTGCGGCCAGCAGGCGGGTGATGAGCGTCGGGTCCGCGCGGACGTGCTCGCCGCTCTCGACGGCACCCTGGTCCTCGAGGAACGTCAGGACGTCGTTGAACGCGTTGCGGTCGCTGCGCCTGGCCGGGTCGAACTGGATGCCGTCCTCGGCGGCGGCGTGCTTCGTGCGGGTGGTCAGCTCGTCGAGCGTGCTCACCGGCGCCGCCAGCAGTTCCGCGCACACCAGGCACAGCAGCGTGTACCGCCGCCGGTCGAACGCCGGCCGCGTGCGGTCGGGCCGTTGCGTCACCTTGAACAGGCGCGCGTAGCCGGCGCGCGGCTCGACGACCACCCGCCAGCCGCAGTAGTAGTCGAACCACTTCGTGATCGGCTCGCGGCGCCGTCTGATGAGGTCGAAGCCGTCGTGGTCCTGCGTCGCGGTCAGCAACGGACGCGCGAGCAGCAGACGAACGCCACGCGCCACCTCTTCGCTCTCCAGCCGTGCGAGCTGGTTCCCCGTGCGGCTCATCGGCTCTGCACGTCGATCACGTAGTCGGGCCCGCTCAGCGTGCCCTTCTGGGTGGTCATGGTCGCCCAGCCGCGCGCGTTGCGCAGGTTGATCTGCATCCGCCCGTCGCTGGTGCCGGCCGTGCGCGTGCCGGTGCTGTCCGGATCGCTGCCCAGCGCCCTGCCGACCAGGTCGATGAGCCGGTGGAACGTGTCGTGGTCGAGGTTGGTGAGCGTGGAGATCCGGATCGCGCCGTCGGTCTGGATCTGCGACCACGCGTACTCGAGCTCGGCGCGTTCCTTCTCCGCCTGCTCACGGCGGTTGCGGCGCACCTCGTCGACGTTGCGGACCTTGCCGGTGGCACCGATGTGCTCCTGCTTCCCGGTCGCGCGCAGCTGCGGCGACACGGGCACCGGCGGCGTGTTGTGCCACGCCTCGCCGCTCGGCAGCAGCTCACCGTCAGCGTGCGCGAGGTGCGCGTGCCGCGCCGGCCACAACCCGAACGCGGCGTTGAACAGCTCGTGCGCATCGTCCTCGGTCTCGGTCCGCGCGAACCACCGCGCGAGCGCCCTGAAGTCGGCCGCGGTGTTCGTGGGCTTCTTGCGCTGCTCGCTGATCCGGTCGAGCACCCGCAGCAACTGCACGATCGCCTTGCGCGACACGTCCTGCAGCTCCTCGACGCGCGGCGGGTTGTCGCAGAACCAGGTGCGGAGGCTGCTCCACTGCTCTTTCCTCTGCTGCAGCCACTGGTCCGGGACGAGCCCGGCACCGTTGCGCGCGCGTTCGTGCAGCTCGGCGGCGTCGATGGCGCTGACGGCCTCGCGGATCTTCTGCTTGCGCGCGTCCAGCTCCGCGATGAAGTCCCGCAGGTACGTCACCGTCGTGCGCTTGACGTCCTGGAACGTGGCCAGGTCGGCCTGGTCGTCCCTCAGGAGCCTTTGCAGGTCCGCGTTGAACCGCGTAGTGCCGGTCTTGAACGCTTCGAGATGGCCTTCGAGCTGCGTGAGCGTGGTGAACGCCTGACGATCGTCCAGCGGCTTGCGCAGTTCGTCGAGGTGGTCCGCGATGGCGTCGAGCACGACGGTCTGCAGCGCGCCGTCGGTCGTGAGCGTGTGGACGGCGTGCCGGACGCCGGCGTACGCGGCCTCGCCGGGTTTCGTCAGCCCGTACCGGTGCTGCGACGCGTCGAGCAGGCCCCATCCACGCAGAGCAGTCAGGGACGCGGTGAGCTCCTCGTCCGTCACCTGCTCGGACCAGCCGACGCTCCGCAGCCGTTGCTGCACGTCATCGGCGGTGAGGACGGTCTGCAGGCACTCGTTCGCCACCCCGAACACGCGCATCACTGCGGTGTGCAGCTCCGCCTGGTCGGTCGTGGTGAAGCGGAACAGGTCCGCGGGCACCGGTGGAAACGTCGTCACCTGTGCCACCGTAGCTTGTCGCAGTAGGGCTTTCGGGTGACAGGGTGGGAGGCCATCAGGGCTCCAGATCGCTCAGGAGGTCGTCCGGCACGAGTTCTTCCTCGATGCGACGGCCCGTATGACTCATCGCTTGTGCCAGGGGCGGGATCCCAGCGTGCTTCGACTGGCGTCCCTGTGAGCGGACGGCCCACATCATGTGGTGAGCAGGTCGACATCCAGTCTCTGACACTTTTGGCCAAACGCTACGAGCCGCCGATTCAGCCTGTCATCGATCGCAGGTGATCCTGAGTCTCCTGGTCCTCGGAGTAGACACAAACACCGCGCATGCCCCTGGTGAGCAGCACCTTGTACGTGTTGCGGACCAGCCGGTTGAAGTGGAGCTCGTCGGCCTTCTTCACGGCGGGATCGTGCGAGTACTTCCGACGCGACTCCCAGTGGTCCTCGCGCCAGACGAAGTCGTTCCCGAAGATCACGCCGGCCCAGTCGTACTCGAAGCCCTGAGCGGTGTAGATGCAGCCGACCTGGCCGAACCCGCGTTCGTCACTGGCCCAGAAGTGTGCCGCGGGCGCATCTGGAACGCGCTTCTCCGGCTTGACGTTCCACGGCCGGTGCCAGTCGCCGATCTGGACGTCCGGCACAAGAACCTTCGTGCCGTCCTTCGTAACCGGATCGCTCCACTTCCAGCAGTACCCGGCCGCGATGCGAGCGGTGCCGCCCTTCTTCTCCTGCTGATCGAGCAGCCACGATTCCATCTCCCGTGGAGACTCGGCGCTGCGCACGACGAACTCGTCGTCGGTCCGTGTGACCAGCTTGGACCACGGGGTGGGCTTCCCCTTGATGCCCAGCAGCTTGGCAACCCACGCGTCGAAGAACTCCGACCCGCCGCAGCGGAACTGCCCGCCGAGCTCAACCACCTCGACCTCGCAGCCCACGGCCTTCGCAGCGGCCTCGATCTCCACCCGCGATCCCATCTCGCCGGGGCGCACCGTCTGGTTCTCGTCGAGCAGGAAGACCGGCACCCAGGCGGCGTCGATCAGTTCCTCGATCTGTCTGCGAGCCCTCTCCCTGGCCTCCCGCCTGGAGTAGCGGTTGAGGCTGGTCTCCCGGATGCGGTGCGCCTCGTCGCAGATCAGCACGTGGAGTCCGCGTTGCTCGGCTTCGATGAAGTTGTTGAAGTACTTGAACATCTTCTGAACCCGCGGATTGCGGCGACCCGCGTGCTTGCGCATGGTGTTGGTGAACGAGCTGGAACCCGTCGCGTGGAAGACCTCCCTGCCCTGCCGTGCAAGTTCGCCGAGCAGGCTCAGCGCGATAATGCTCTTGCCGGAGCCAGGTCCCCCGAGCACGATCACCACGGTCTGGGTGCGCGACGCACGGGCCTTTTCCACTGCCATCGTGACCAGGCGGTAAGCGACCCGCTGCTGGTCCAGGAGCACGAACTGTTCGCGTTCCTGGATCTCCTTGGCCGCTGCGGCGAGCAGCGGCTTCGACGGGGCGTGCCGCATGCCGAGGAACTCGTCGGCGGCCTGTCGAGCGCCATCGCGCGTGGCCGAGTCGCTGTCGAGCAGCGCGCGGAGCCGGTCGACCAGCCTGCTCTTGCTGTCGAGGGTGTAGAGCTCCCCGAACTCGTCGACCGCGTACTGCGAGATCCGCCAGACTCCGGCTTCGCGGGCGTTGTGCAGATATGCCAGGCCGTGCACGGAATCCGGCTGTTCGGCGAGCGCCGGCGTCGAGTCCACGAGGTACTCGCAGTACTGCCGAACCTGCACGACCGGATGCAGGACTGGCTGCGTGTAGTGCTCGATCTGGACCAAATCTTCGCCGTAGGGTTCGGCCTTCGACCACTGCTTGAGCTCGACCAGCACGTAGGACGGCCTACCGTGCTTGGGGTTCTGGCCGCACACCACCACGTCCACGCGCATCGGGCTGTGCGGCAGCTTGTGCTCCAGCAGCACCTCGACGTGGCCGAGACCGGCGTCGACGAGGTCGGTGAGGAAGGCGGGCAGGCTGTTGCGCCAGGACCGCACCTCGCCGTTGCCGACACCTGCCTCGAACTGGATCCGCGCCTTGTCCGCCAGCATGGTGTGCAGCCTGTCGGCCAAGGCGTCGGCGAGCAGCGACTCGGCGCTCTGACGGACGAGAGCCACAGATTTCCCCCCATTTGGGCACGCGAGATCCACGTGCGGGTGGGGGCAGCGACGAGGTGCCGTGTCCGGTCACGCTCGGTGCCCGTCGGGCCGCAGTCAGCAGATTACCGGCAAACGATCAGATCCGTGGAGAGTCGCCACTCGCGTTCCCGGTGCAGAATTCCACTCCCGAGACTGCTATCGCAGCACGTGCAGTCGCACAGGCTCGGCCAGAACGACCGCCGCTCCCTCACAGTTTGCCAACCGTGCTGCGACGGTGGCCTTAGCGAGCCGTACAGGTAGTGCGGCAGCAAACTTCAAACCTTTGACTGCGCGGGGGTCGACGTCCGGCAGAGCCAGTGCTCCCGTGTCGGCCGGGGTCAGCAGCGAGGAGTCGCTGGTGAACCCTCTGCTGCACACCGTAGGTGCCGGTGACGATCGCGCTGCAACTCCAGCGGGTGCCCAGGAGGAACCAGTTGCGCTCGCACTGGCTTGGGCGACCGCGGCGCCTCGGGGCCGTGGTTCTCCCAGAAGAGCAGGAGGAACGCGGCACCGTATGGGCAGAGGGCGAGCCAGCGGTGGTGATGTCCTTTCACACCAACGGCTTCTTGTCGCGGAACATGCGGAACGTGACGAACAGCGCGACTACCGGAATGCCCATGAGGGACAGCATGTACGCGACCTTGTTCGGGTCTCTGCGTTCGGCGAGTGCCCACTCCTCGCTTGACTGGGAGGACCGTCCGGAACGTACGCGGTTGTTCGTCATCGGCACGCGGTTGCCCATGTCGGCTGGCGTGAGCGAGGAGTTCTTGTTGCTGTACGGGTACTGCTTGCCATCGTCAGCGACGATGGTGGCGTTGCAATGCCAGAGGGCGCCAAAGGCCCACCAGTTGCGTGCGCACGAGATTCTCTCCGCGTAGCCCTTCGGATCGCCGCCCGAGCCGGCTTCGCCGTCGAAGAACAACGTGCCTGCGTGGGCGGTGTAAAGGGCGACGATCCAGAGGACGGCCGCGATGGCGATCCGCTTCGGTTTGGTCACGAGCCTTCCTTGGAGTCTTTGTGGCCGCCGCCTTCAGCCTTGTTCAGCTCTTTCGACAGCTCCTTCGCCGGATGGACGAGGTCGCCCCAGTTCGGCATCAGGTGGCTGATGTCCCTGCTGGACACCGCGCGCACCCAGTTCTGGCCGTCTAGCAGGCCCTTGCTCATCGGCGCGTCCACCCGGTCGGCCGCACGGCCGAGGCCGGACTGGGGGTCGCCCATGTTCTCCTTGCGCGTGGTCAGAGAGGGCTGGTTCATCCTCTCGTAGAAGTCCTTGACCGCCTGCTTGCGGGCCGGGCCGTTCTCCTTCACGCGGGCTGCCCAGTCGTCGACCTTCTGGGTGGTTCGCTGGGCGATGTCGTCGACCTTGTTCATCGCGTTGTCGACACCGTCTTGGATGCGCCTGCTCGCGTTGCCGAGGCCGTCGCCGACGTTGTCGAGGGAGTCGGCCCTGGACACCCTCGTCGCCGAGTCGGAGGCGAGTTCTGCCGCCTGCTGGTTGCCGTAGCGGCTGTTCGGCATCTGCCTGCTCAGGGCCGCGAGGTCATCGGCTTGCTTGCGCATCGCGCCAGCGGCCTTCTTCGCCAGCGAGCCGAGCTTGTCCAACGCCTTGAACAACTTGGCGACGAACCGGGCGATCTTGGTGCCGATCTCGACCGCCTTGGTGACGGCTCGGGTGATGAAGGCTGCGATGGAGGCGCCCGCGGTCGGGATCGCCGACGCAGCGGCCGGAATGCCCCACATCAGCAGGGTGCCTGCCAGGTCGGCCAGCAGATCGCGGATCAGCGCCCTGGTCGCGGCCACCACCGCGCCGGCCACCTTGATCTTGTTCGCGGCGGACGAGGCGGCTGCTGAGGACCCGCGGAGTTGCGCCACCAGTTTGGTGCAACGGGTGCCATAGGCATCAGCCGCATCGCCCGTCCACTCGGCGAGCGTCTTGGCATGGGACTCGTAGGCGTTGGCCTCGTCGCTCAGGCGTTTGGCGATGTTCTCCCACGTGGTGCCGATCGCTTCGATGGCAGGTGGATCACCCATGAGCTTGTCGAACGGTTCCCGGATGAAACCGACGTTCTCGATGATCCAGCCCACGACCGACGAGGCCAGCGTGCCCAACGGGTCGGTGAGGAAGCCCGCGACGTCCAGTGCCAGCGCGGCACCGTCGATGCCCAGCGCGACCGGGTCGATGGTCTTGCCCTCGGCGAAGGGCGTGACCAGGTCCTCGGCGGTGTCGAACATGCCTGCGCCGGCGAGCCGCTTCTTGTCGTCTTCCTTCTGCGCGACCAAGGGGTTGCTCATCGGTCCACCCCCTGCATGGCGGTGCGGTTGCCCTCTTCAGCCTGCTGGTAGGTATCGGCCGTCGAGGACAGCTCGTCTCCGGTTGCCTCGAAGGCCTTGGGGAGGGCGGCGAGAAGGGCCTTGGCGTCGTCGAGTTCCTCGTTGAAGATCCACGACCACGCTTGGCAGAGTTCCCCCATCACGTTCGGACCAAGGCTCATCTGGGAGGCGGACACTGCTTGCTGCAGGGAGGGCGAGACCTGGCCGATGAGCATCTTGCCGTGAGCCGAGACGGTCTCGGCCTGGGTCTGGAAGCCGGTCATCGCAGCACCGAGCTTCCGCCGAAGTCGTCGTCATCGCCCTGGGGTGGCGTGGGACGGCCCGGCGCGGGCTTCGGTTTCTCCACAGTGCCAGCCGGGTCGATCACGGCGATGCCCCGCTCGACCTGTTCGCGCAGGAAGGCCATGCCCTCGCCGTCGCCGAGGATCGGGCGCATCGTGTCCTCGATCTTGCGGGCGGCCTCGACCTGGGCGCGGCGGATGGTGTCCATGATCGTGCGGCCCAGGGCGGTGTGGCCGAGGTCGTCGGCGCGCGGGGTGAGCTGAAGTGACTCGATTCGGCCGCCAGAACCCACGGTGACGATGACCGAGCCGTCAGGGCTCTGTGCCTCGGTGCGGGATTCGCGGAACGCCGTCTGAATGGCGTTCGCTTGTTCCTGGGCCTGGTGCAGGCGCTGTTCGAAGTTCGCGAGGAACGCGTGCGGATCGGTCACGATCGAATGATCGCATTCGTGCGAACTCTGCGCGCACGGTTCGGCACAATGCGTGCATGGTGAAGCCGCTCATCACTCGGGAGATGCGGGAACGCGCTCGCCGCGCGCCCAACAGCTGGTTGCACGTGACCGATCCAGGCCACGACGGCGCCTCCGCCGAGGCTGTGATCGGGCGTTATCTCGTGGACGCGCGCGGAGAGATCACTGATCAGTACGTGCCGAACCCTCGGTATCGGGCGCGTGAAATCACTTTCGAGAACGACCTCGAGTCGTTGATGTACCTCGTGCACCGCGGGTATGCGGACAAGGCGGAACTGGTCTACGCGGTGCTGGCGGCCGAGCTCGTGCTGCCCGCCGATCCCGCTCGCGAACCGAGAAAACATCTCGTCATGCGCGAAGACGTTGTGGACGTCTTTGCTTCGGAGCAGGCGCGGCCGCATGACTGGCCGCCGCATTGGCAACGCTTTCGTGGAGTGGAGCTCGCTGTGGTCGTGGGCGCGTTGGGGCGGCCGGTCACGTTCCTGCTGACCGGACAGGGCAGGGTGCAGTTCGAGGTACCGGGCGATCTGCTCGTCGACGGGCTGCGCGAAGTGATCACGATGGGGTGATCCGCGTGGTGGCGCCGAGCCACGAACGGACCCCGTTGCGCCGATCGGCCTAATCTCGCCGCCATGCGGACGAGGCTGACCCCCATGCAACAGGCGGTGGTGGATGCCGGGCGCCCGTTGCCGCAGCTCACCGATCCGCTGGAGGTCGAGCTCCAGGTCAGTGCGTTCGTGGGGCCGTTCGCGGACAACGAGGAGCTGTGGGAGGTCGTCGTCCGGCACCTGGAGGAGGTGCCGAGCCGGCGCAGTGCGGCGTTGCTGACGGCGCTGGGACACCTGTTGCCCGGGCAGTCCGGGGTGTGGGCTTTGGAGGCCGCGCGTCGTCAGGCTGAACCGAGGTGGGATCTGGGAGCGCTCACGTTCGGGGAGTGCTGGATCGGTGACCGATCGATCGACGCGGGATATCTGGCACTGCTGTGCAGCTATTCGTACGGCGACTCGCCTCACGCCATGGTCTTCATGATCGATGAAATCAGTGGCAGCCTCACGCGGCACGCGTTTCTGACGCGGCAGGTGGAGGAGGCGCTGGCTCGGCTGCGGGACGAGATGCGGCTGGAGCTGATCACGCCGGTGGCTGCTCATTGGCTGCTCAGCCGCAGTTACGACCGGTTCGAGCGGCGGCCTGGGCTCGGCGTGAGCATGGACGTGCACCAGACCCGGTTGGTCGCGCGAAGGCGAATCGCACTCGCGATGAATTAGGTGCCTGTGCGAATCGCAACGTGATGATTCATCCGACTGTGCACAGTGTCTGTAGCTCGATCGTGGGTCGGCTATTACTGTCCGGGTTGTCGATCACAGGGCGGAGGGATGGGTCGTGGCCGCTCTTGCCGGGAGTGATGACCAGGCCCTCAGTCGTGTCCCTGACCAGGCGCGGCACCCGTGGTTGTCAGTCGCGACCCAGCGCTTCGGGCAGACGACCGCGCTGAGCCAGTTGCTGCTGGGCGCGACGCTCGGCTTCGGCATGACGTTCTGGGACGCGTTCCTCGCGCTCACGATCGGGGCCGTGCTGCTCAACGCCGTGGCGATCACGGTCGGGGTCATCGGGCAGCGGGAGGGGCTCTCGACGGCGATCCTGAGCCGGTGGACCGGGTTCGGGCACGCCGGCTCGGCCATGCTCGGGTTGATCATCGCCCTGTCGTGCACCGGGTGGTTCGGGGTGCAGACGGGGCTGGCCGGGGCGATGCTCGCGGGGGTCGCGGGGGTGTTGCCGGCGCCGGTGTGGTCGTTGCTCTTCGGGATCGTCATCACGGTCATCGCGGCTTATGGCGTGCGGTGGATGGCGTGGACGTCGTACGTGGCGGTGCCCGCGTTCCTGTTGTTGCTCCTCTACCTCGTGCTGAGCAACGTCAACGATGTCGGCGCCACGTTCAACAGTCCGCCGCCGGGGTCGTCGATCGGGATGTTGACGGCGATCACGCTGGTCACGGGCAGTTTCATCGTCGGGGCGGTGATCTCGCCGGACCTGACGCGCTTCCACCGCGACGAGCGGGACGTCGTCAAGCAGACGGTTCTGGGGATCACGGCCGGTGAGTGGGTCATCGGCCTGGCCGGGGTGGTTCTCGCGCACGGGCTCGGCACCACGGACGTCGTGGGTGTGATCAGTGCGTCCGGCGGGTGGATCGGCGCGCTGATCGTGATCACGGCGGTGCTGAAGATCAACGACTGGTACCTCCGCTCGGCCTCGCTCGGGCTCGTGAACTTCTTCGACGCCGTGTTCGCGCTCCGGATCAGCCGGACGCAGGTGACCGTCATCGTCGGGTGCGCGGGCAGTGTTCTCGCGGCCGCGGGCATCGCGCACCAGTTCAGCCACTTCCTGGCGCTGCTGGGCGTGGTGTTCCCGCCCGTCACCGGGATCATGGTCGCCGAGTACTTCGTAGTGCGGCGGTGGCGCAACGAGATCATCTCGACGCGGCCGCACGTGCCTCGTTCGGCGCCCTCATGGGTGCCCGCGACGGTGCTCATCTGGCCCGCTTCGACTGTGCTGGGCGAAGTGCTGCCGTTCGGACAGGCCAGTGTGAACTCACTCGTGCTCGCGTTCGCGCTGTACGTCTGCGCCGGGCGGCTGGACCTGCTGCGCATGAGGACGCGCCGGGCCACCAACCGTAAGGTGGTCGAGGAAGCGTCGGCCGCCTGAGGGGTGGACATGCACATCGGTATCGACGTCGGCGGCACGAACACCGATGCCGTTCTCGTCGAGGGCCGCCGGGTCCTGGCCGTGTGCAAGGCGACGACGACGGCCGACGTGACGACGGGGATCGTGGAGGCGGTCGGTGGGCTGCGGCACGCGTTCGAACCGGCGGCGATCACCGCGGTCATGATCGGCACGACGCACTTCGTCAACGCCGTCGTGGAAGGCCGGGGGCTGGCGCGGACGGCGGCCGTCAGGCTCGGACTTCCCGCCACCACGGCACTTCCGCCGTTCGTCGACTGGCCGGAGCAGCTGCGGCAGGCCATCGGCGGGCACGCGTACCTGTGCCACGGCGGTCACGAGTACGACGGCCGGGTCATCTCGCCGCTCAAGGAGGACGAGCTGCGCGCCGTCGCCGCCGACATCGCGGACAAGGGCGTGCGGTCGGTCGCCATCACCTCGGTGTTCTCGTTGGTCAGCAGCGAGTTCGAACGCCGGGCCGCGGAGGTCCTCACCGCCGAGGTGCCGGGACTGCTGGTGAGCTTCTCGCACGAGATCGGGCGGCTCGGCCTGCTGGAGCGGGAGAACGCGACGATCATCAACGCCGCCCTGCGCGTGCTCGCCGAGCAGATCGCCGACGGACTCGTGGAATCCCTGACGGCACAGGGCATCGACGCTCCGCTGTACCTCAGCCAGAACGACGGCACGCTGATGGACCTGGAGTACGCGCGCTGCTACCCGGTCGCCACGTTCTCCTCGGGTCCGACGAACTCCATGCGCGGCGGCGCGTTCCTGTCCGGGACGGACGACTGCGCGGTGGTCGACGTCGGCGGCACGACGACCGACATCGGCGTGCTGCACAACGGTTTCCCGCGTGAGGCGTCGTCCGAGGTGCTCATCAGCGGCGTGCGCACGAACTTCCGGATGCCCGACGTCCGTTCGGTCGGTCTCGGGGGCGGCAGCGTCGTGCGGCAGCGGCCGGAGGTCCGGGTGGGGCCGGACAGCGTCGGGTTCCGGTTGTCCCGGCAGGCCCTGGTGTTCGGTGGTGACACGCTGACGGCGACGGACGTCGCGGTCGCCGCGGGGCTCGCCGACATCGGCGACGCGAGCCTCGTGCGGCACCTCGACCGCACGCTCGTGCGGTCGGTTCTCGACCACGTGGGCGACCGGATCGCCGCGCAGGTCGACCGCATGCGCACGAGCCCGGCGCCGTTGCCCGTCGTGCTGGTCGGCGGTGGCAGCGTGCTCGTGCGGGACGGGATCGAGGGCGTCAGCGGCATCGTCAGGCCGGAGCACCACGCGTTCGCCAACGCCGTCGGCGCCGCGATCGCGCAGGTCGGCGGCGAGGTCGACCGCGTGTTCACGATGGAACCCGCGCGGCGCGGCGAGGTGCTCGACGCGGCCCGGCAGGAGGCCGTCGACAAGGCGGTCGCGGCGGGCGCGGACGCCGGCACCGTGCGGATCGTCGAGATCGAGGAGGTCCCGCTCGCGTACCTGCCGGGGAACGCGAGCCGCGTGCGAGCGCGTGCGGTGGGTGATCTGCTGCTCGGCCACTAAAGTCCCGCCCATGCACCTGCTGCAGCCCGACGAGGTGGACCGGCTCGCGCTGGGTGTGGTCATGCTCGGCAGCGGTGGCGGGGGCGGCGAGCAGGAGACCCACGCGTTCGCCGCGATGCTGCGGCACGAGATGCGGCAGAGCGGACCGATCACGATCCTCGAGCCGGGGGAGGCCGACCCGGACGGCTACGGCGCGCGGGTCGGGCTGCTCGGCGCACCGACCGTCATGATCGAGAAGCTGCCCTCCGGCCTGGAGGCCGAGGAAGCCCTGAAGGCGTTGCAGGCACACGACCCCACGCCTGTCACGGCCGTCATCGGGTGGGAGATCGGCGGGTGCAACGGCCTGTTGCCGCTGCTCCTGGCCGCGCGACTGGGCCTGCCGTACGTGGACGTCGACGGCATGGGGAGAGCGTTCCCGCGGATCGACCAGACGACCTACGACGCGGCCGGCCTGCCCACGACCCCGCTGGCCATCACCGAACCCAGCGGCAACCGGGCTGTGCTCGACTCGACCGGCATCGAGAAGCTCGCCCGCACGGTGATGGTCGACTTCGGCGGCTGGGCGATGATGGTCGCGAAGCCGTTGAAGCTCGCGGACGCGGTCGGAGCGGGCGTGACGGGCTCGCTCGCCCGTGCCCTGGAACTGGGCGAGATCTGGTCGCGGCACTCGGACTCCGTCGGCGAACGGGCCAAGGCCTCCGGTGGTTTCCTCGTCACACGGGGAAAGGTCGTCGAGGTGTGGCGCGAGTCGGTCGGCGACTTCCCGCGCGGAACGGTGGCGCTGCGACGGCTGGACGCCGACGATGCGTACGTGCGCCTGGAGATGCAGGGGGAGTACCTCGTCGCGCTCGCGGACGGCGAGGCGCTCGTGACGACACCTGATCTGCTGTGCTGCCTGGACGCCGAGACCGGCCACCCGCTGTCGGCGGAACGACTCGGGTTCGGCGCGGTCGTGGACGTGGTAGCGCTCCCATCACCGGCGCAGTGGCTGCCCGCGGAGATGCTCGGCAGGGTCGACCCGAGGGCGTTCGGCTACGACCTCGACTACGTGCCGTTCCGGGACGCCGGGTGATCGACGACGCCGGTTCCCTGACCGTGCGCGATCTGCTGGAGATCGGCGTCTTCGACGACGCGACCCTGCTGGCGGGCGAACGCGGTGTGGGCACCGAGGTCGCGGACGTGCGGCTGGCGGCGGACATCACCGCCGTCGAGGCGTGCTCGGCCGGAGACCTGGTGATCCTGACCGGCCACCAGCCGTACCTCGTCGAGGTGGCGCTGCGCCGGGCGTACAGCGCGGACGTGCGGGCCGTCGTGCTGGTGAAGCCGTCGACCGGCGCGTACCAGGCTCCCTCCGCCGCGACGATCTCGTTCGCGAACCGGCTCGGCGTGCCCCTGCTGCAGGCCGTCGCGGACGACCCGCTGCTGGTCGCGGACGCGTTGCGCACGGCCGTGCGACGTCCCGAGGTCGCGGCGGCCCGGCTGCTCAACGCCGTCACAGCGCGGCTGGGGCGCAGCCGACCGGATCCGCGTTCCGTGATCACGATCCTGTCCGGCGAGCTGCACGTGACGTGTGCCGTGATCAGCGCGGACGGCACCGCGATCGAGGGGGTGTCGCCGCCGGGCCTGCCCGCGGAGCTGCTGGCCGGCTCCGTCGCCGCCACCGCCGAGCTGCCCGAGGGCTTCGCCGTGGCCGTGCCGGTGGAGACCGACCGGACGGGGCACGTGCACCTGTGGCTCGTCTCGCACGCCCGCGGCCGCAACAGGCGCTGGGCCGAGACGGTCCTGCAGATCAGCCAGGTGGCGTCGTGGGCGCTGGGCAGCTGGGTCGCCGCCGAACGCCTGGAAGCCGAGCGCCAGGCCCGTTCCCGCGGCTCGCTGCTGTCCGAACTGCTCGCCTCCGGTGACGACGTGCCGCCCCAACTGGTGCAGCAGGCCGTGCTGGCCGGGTGGCGCCTCGACGGCTGGCACACGGGCGTCTACGTGGTGCCCGCCGCGCCGGGCGTGCCCGACACCACCGGCACCGAACGGCTGCGCGTCGAGCTGTCCCGCCGCGGCCTGCACGGCCAGCTGGTCGAGGGCGCGGAGGGCTGGTCGTTCTGGCTCACCAACGACTCCGAACCGCCGCAGTCGCAGCACCGCGAGCTGACCGCGAAGATCGCCCAGGTGCTCGGCGGCTGCCAGCTCGTCGCCGGCATCGGACGGCCGCACCCCGGCGTCACCGGCGTGGGCAGGACGCTGGCCGAGGCCCGCGAGGCCGCCGCGATGACCGGGTCGGCGAAGGTCGTGCACGTCGACGAACTGGGTGTGCGGCGCCTGCTGTCGATGGCGGCCGAGACCCCGGCGCTGGTCGACCAGGCCGCGCGCCTGCTGGCACCGCTGACGGGCGTGGAGGACGGGCAACTGCTGCGCACCCTCGCCGTCTACCTGGACGAGGAGTCGGTGACCTCGTCCGCGGCCGTGCGGTTGAAGGTGCACCGGAACACGGTTGCGCAGCGGATCAACCGGGTCGAGCAGCTGCTCGGGGTCAGCCTGCTGAACCCGGACGAACGGCTGGCGGTGCACCTGGCCTGCCGGGCGGTCCGCGCTTCGGACGAGGTCACGTAGGCACGAACGCGGGCAGCACGGCGTCCACCTCGAACCCGCCGTCGTCCGTGGGGCCGGCGGTGAGGGTGCCGCCGACCATCTCGACGCGTCCGCGCAGGCCCAGCAGCCCGTTGCCGGATCCGGTCAGCACCAGGCCCGGTGCGGCCGTCGGCCTGGTGTTGCGGATGACCGCGCGGACACTGCTCGGTCCACAGTGGATGGTGATCTCCGTGAGGGCGCCCGGCGCGTGCTTGTGCACGTTCGTCAGCGACTCCTGGACGACCCGGTACATCGTGCGGCGCACGGCGGGGGAGATGGTGTCCGCGTCGCCGTGCTCGGTCAGGGTGATCTCCAGGCCGGTGGCGGCGGAGTCGGCGACGAGCCGGGAGAGCCGGTCCGGCAGCACGTCCGGGATGCGGGCGGCGCGGCCGGAACGCAGCACACCGACGAGGTCGCGCAATTCGGCCAGCGACTGGCAGCCCGCGGTGCGCAGTTCCTCTGCCGCCTGGCGCACGCCGTCGTCCCTCGCCGCCATCCGCAACGCGCCGGCGTGCAGCACCATCAGGTTCAGCCGGTGCGTCACGACGTCGCGCATCTCGGCGGCGAGCCTGGTGCGTTCGTCGGCGCGGGCCTGCTCGGCCTGCAGCTCGCGTTCCCGCTCGGCCAGCTCGGCCGATGCCCGCGCGAGCCTGCGCCGCGTGCCGACGTAGAGGCCCGCGAGCACGGCGATCACGATCACGCTGGGACCGATGACGCCGACGGACGCCATCGACGCGTAGGCCGGCGTCACGCGGCTGACGATACTGCCGGTTTTGTGCCTTGGATCACCTACTGGAGCAGGGGGTTGAACCTACTTTCGCAGGTGGCGACACCCGACTATTCCGCCTGCCGGACACGTGTGTCCGTTCCCTGCACGTCCTTGCGGAACAGGGAACGACTTGTCGAACTTCGGGGAGTCCAGCGGTATTCGAACTCGTTCCGGTCGCCCTGCACGGTTGCGCTCTCGTACGCTGTATGGCAACATCGGTTAGGTGATCTACTGACCCCGCTTCCAACATCCGTTCCCGAATTCCTTCGGCGGTGGGGGTCCCTCGTGTCAGCTCAGTTGACGATCAAGAAAATCACCAGGAACTACGCGTACAAGCGCGTGCTCGACGACGTGTCCCTGGCGGTCCGGCCGGGCGAGAAGCTCGGCGTGGTCGGGGAGAACGGCTCGGGCAAGTCGACGCTGCTGCGGTTGATGGCCGGGCAGGACGTGCCGGACGACGGTGAGATCACCGTGGTGGCGCAGGGCGTCGGCTATCTCGGGCAGGTGCTCGACCTGCCTTCTCGGGCGACCGTCGGCGACGCGATCGACGCCGCTCTCGCCGAGATCCGCTTGCTGGAGCGGGAGATCTCTGTCGCGGCACAGCAGGAGAGGCTCGACGAGCTCGGGGAGTTGCTGACGGCCTTCGAGTTGCGCGACGGCTACTCCGCCGACGCGCGGGTCGAGGCCGCGATGTCCGCACTCGGTGTGAGCCTCGGGCGTGAACGCGCGCTCGGCACCCTGTCCGGAGGGGAGCGGGCCAGGCTCGCGCTCGCGGGAGTGCTGTCGGCGGAGCCGGAACTGCTGCTGCTCGACGAACCCACCAATCACCTGGACGACGAGGCGTTGTCCTGGCTGGAGAACAGGTTGCGTCAGCACCGGGGCACGCTGGTCGTGGTGACGCACGACCGGCTGCTGCTGGAACGGGTCACGACGGCGATCGTCGAGGTCGAGAACCAGTCGATCACCCGCTACGGCAACGGTTACGCCGGCTACGTCGCCGAGAAGCGAGCGGCGCGGCAACGGTGGGAGCAGGCCTACGCGGAGTGGGTCGGCGAGATCGGACACTGGACGCAGTGGCGCGGCACGACGGCACACCGCGTCGCGCCGGGGCGACCGATACCTGACCACAACAAGTGCAAGTACAACGGCGACGGCCGGCGTGTGCAGGCGTCGATCAGGACGCGGGTGCGCAGCGCGTCCGAACGGCTGGAACGGCTGCGCGCCGATCCGGTGCCGAAGCCGCCGGAACCGTTGCGCCTCAACGCCCCGCTGAACGCGGCGGTGCGCGAGGGCGCGCTCGTCGAGTTCGGGGAGCTGAGGATCGAGGCGGGGCGGCGGTTGCTGGTGACCGGGCCGAACGGCGCCGGCAAGTCGACGTTGCTGGACGTGCTGGCGGGTGTGCTCGAACCGGACCACGGCACGGTCGTGCGCAACGGTGTCATCGGGTACCTTCCGCAGGAAACCGTCGTGCACCAACCGGAACAGCCTGTTCTGCGCGCCTTCGGCGGGAGTGCGGACCGGCTCGATGCGCTGGGGTTGTTGCGCAGGGAGGACTTCGCGACCCCGGTGGGCGCGTTGTCGGTCGGGCAACGGCGGCGGCTCGCTCTCGCGCGGTTGCTCGGCCGGGAGTTCGACGTGCTGCTGCTGGACGAGCCGACCAACCACCTGTCGCTCGCCCTGGTGGAGGAGCTGGAAGCGGCGCTCGCGGACTACGCCGGTGCGGTCGTCGTGGCGTCGCACGACCGGTTGCTTCGTCGGCGGTGGAAGGGAGAGGAGCTCAGAATGGCTCGTAGCAGTCGAACGTCTCGATGGCGCTGATCAGTCCGTCGCGCGTGTCCACGAACTGTGCGATGTGCGCGACGAGCTGCTTGCCGTTGCGGAGCACACCGGTCCAGGTCAGGCGCAGGATCGCAGTGCTGCCGGACACCAACGCCGAGTGCACGTCGTACTTCTGGCTCGCCAGCAGTCCGGCGCCCTTCTCCGAGTTCGCGATCATCTCGTCGAGGGACGACCGGGCGCCGTGCGGCTTGATCAGGTTCGGCCGCTCGAAGGTGACCGCGTCGGCGGTGAAGTGGCGGCGCAGCACGGGACCGGACTCCCCGGTCTCGAGCGCGCGGTGCAACGAGGTGGCGAGAACGATTGGACCCATACTCACAACCATAGTTGTACAACCTTGGTTGTCAATGTGAGGATCGTGCGGTGGACCTGATGGAGATCGACCTGGCGACCCTCGCCTACCTCACCGGCAGCTCCGCGAACGACGCGATCCTCAAGCGGCTGCGCGAGATCGGGCACGAGGGCGTCCGGGTCTCGCACGGGTACCTGATCCAGCACCTCGTCGAGAGCGAGCCGAAGGTGGGTGAGCTGGGCGAGCTGCTCGGCGTCACCCAGCAGGCGGCCTCGAAGCAGTTGCTGGAGCTCGAACGCCTCGGCTACGTCCGGCGCGTGCCCGACCGCGTGGACGGCCGGATCAGGCGCGCTCAGCTGACCGACCGGGGCCGGCGGCTGGTCGAGGACAGCCGCCGGCTCCGGCGTGAGCTGGACGTGCACGGCGATGAAGAGGTCAAGCGCGCGCTGATCCGGCTCCTGGTCGCTACGGGCGGCGCCGAGAAGGTGCTGAAGCGCCAGGTCGTGCCGGACGCCTAAAGGCCGGACGCTTGGGGACGGAAGACCGGCTCGATGCCGTAGTTGCTGCCGAACCACGTGTCGGCCGGGAAACCGCCGCTGTAGCTGTACACGCCGGCGTTCACCGGGATCTTGAACGGCGTCTGCACGAGGTTGCCGGCGAAGTAGTTCTCCGTGACCTTGTAGCCACCCGCGGGCGTGTAGTACGAGACGACGTACTCGGTGCCCGCGACCACGGGAACCGGTGTGGTGAAGGTGATCCGCTGGCTGTAGGCCGCGCCGGGAGCCTCCTGCTCGGCCAGCAGCGTGCCGTTCGACCAGACTCGGGCGGTCACGGGGCCGGTGTAGCTGCCGCGCTTGAGGATCAGGGCCGTGATCGAGCCCGGACGGTCGACCGCGACGCGCATGCCGAGCTCGACGGGCTGCTCGTCGGGGTCGTTGACCGCCGGGTTGTGCGTGTCGTGCAGGAAGAGCGAGGTCTCGTGCTCGAGCGCGGGAACCGTTGTGCCGCCTACGTGGATGGTCCGGGACACGGTGGCCGGGCCGGTCGTGGACGCGGTGCGGGCACGGGCGTGGATCGTCAGCGGGCCGGGGACGGACGGGAAGAGCAGGACCGACCACCGTTCGCCGCGCGCGTCGACGGGGGTCCAGTTGGTGCCGTGGTCGGTGGAGAAGTCGACCTCGGTGATGCCGCCCGCCTCGCCGTTGACGGCGCCGCCGATCACGAGCAACGGCTGGTTCAGCGGGACGGAGACCTCGGCGGTGGGCGAGAAGATCATCGCCACCGGGTTGTCCGCGGCGAGGGCGGGAGTGGGAGAGACCAGGACAAGTGCCAGCAGCAGTACTGCTATTCGTCTCATGTACGGCGAATCGTCCTCGGTAATGGCGCAGTTACGGTGGTCCGCTGTTCGGTCGTGCACCCGTTCGGCTGACGGTCGTACCCGTGTCCGCCAGACGTCGTTGACGAGTACATGACCTGTGACAACGAAGTCCCGGTCCCTGCAGCCGGGGCACCGGTTCGTCGTCGGCAGTTCCTCACGTTCCTGGTGGCCGCGCCGGTGCTCACCGTCGCGGTTCCCGGCACGGCCGAGGCCGTCATCCCGACGCTGCCGCAACCGGCCGAGATCCTCGATCTCGGCGACGTCCTGATCCTGGCCGGTACCCCGACCGCGGGCGCACTCGCCGTGCTCAGCGTCGGTGAGGACGGCGTCGTCACCCTCGACCTGCCCCGCGCCGAGGTCGGTCAGGGCATCACCACGGCCTGCGCGATGCTCGTCGCGGAGGAGCTCGACCTGCCCCTCGGCCAGGTCCGCGTCACGCTCGCCGACGCGCGGCCCGAGTTGCTGATGAACCAGCTCACGGGCGGTTCCAACACGATGCGGTCGGTGTACGGCCCGGTTCGCCACGCGGCCGCGGCCGCACGGGCCCGGCTGCTCGCGGCGGCGGCGGAGCAATACGGTGCCGACGTCTCCAGACTGTCCACTCGCGACGGTGCGGTGATCCTCCCGGACGGGCGCCCGGTCCTGTACGGACTGCTGACGTCCGCCGCCGCACAGCTCACCGGAGTCTTCGCCGCGCAACCGAAACCGGCGTCGGAACACCGGCTCGTCGGCACGCCGCAGTCACGCATCGACGCCCGCGCGATGGTCACCGGTCAGTTCCGGTACACGCTCGACCAGGACGTGCCGGGTGCGATGCCGGCGGTCGTGCGCAGGCCGCCGACGATCAACGGCTCGGTGAAGTCGGTCGACTCCACGGCGGCCAGGACCATGCCCGGTGTGCTCGCGATCGGGGTCGTGCCGACGGGCGTCGCGGTCGTCGCGGAGACGTTCGGGCAGGCCATGGCCGCCCGTGACGCGCTGAAGGTCACCTGGAACCCCGGCACGATCGACGCCTTGTCGGACAAGGAGATCCGCGCCAAGCTGAAGGCCGCCGCACTGCCGTTCGTGGTGCCGCCGCTGCTGACCCAGCACCTGGACATGGAGTTCGACTTCGCGTTCGTCAGCCACGCGCCGATGGAGACGAACTCGGCGATCGCGGACGTTCGTGACGACCGGGCCGAGATCTGGGCCGGGTTGAAGTCGCCGATCGTGGCGCGGCAGACCATCGCGGCGGCCATCGGCCTGCCCGAGTCCGCGGTGACGGTGCACGTGGTGCAGGGCGGCGGCTCGTTCGGGCGCAGGCTGTTCTTCGACGCCGCGATCGAGGCCGCACAGATCTCGAAAGCGTTGCGCCGCCCGGTGAAGCTCATGTGGAGCCGCACCGACGACATGCGGCACGGCCGGGCGCGCGCCGCCAGCCACCACAAGCTGCGCGCGACGTTCGCGCTCGGCAACGTGCTGACGTTCGAGCACCGCGTCGCCTCGGTCGAGACGGACTTCCGGCACGGCCTCGGCGAGGTCCTCACCGCCACCGCCGCGTCGCTGCCGGTCGCGGGCAACCTGTCGTTCGCGCAGACGGTGTTCCTCACGACGTGCAAGGTGCCGTACAACTTCGGCGTGGTGACTTCGCTGCTCAACGAGGTGCCGCTGCGCATGCACACCGGGTCGTGGCGGTCGGTCTACTCGGCCAACACCCGTGGCGCGGAAGAGGTCCTGGTCGACCAGCTCGCGGCGAAGATGGGCAAGGACCCCGTCGCGTTCCGCCGCGAGTACCTGAAGACCGCCCGTCAGCGGGCTGTGCTCAACAAGGTCGTGGCGGAGGGCGATTGGGGCCGTGCGATGCCCAAGGGCTTCGCGCAGGGCATCGCCTTCCACGACGAGTACAAGTCGTGCACGGCCTGCCTGGTCGAGATCGACGCCCGAGACCCGCGGAACCCGCGCGTGGTCAAGGCGGTGATCGCGGTCGACGTCGGCCGCCCGATCAACCCGCGCGGCCTCGAAGCGCAGATGCTCGGCGGCCTGACCGACGCCATCTCCACCACGTTGCGCGCCGGTCTGCACATCGACAAGGGCCTGCCGCTGGAAGGCTCGTACTCGCAGTTCCACTACGCGCGCCAGAAGGACACCCCGAAGGACGTGCGGATCTTCGTGATGCCGGCGACCGGCGAACCGGGTGGCGCGGGCGAGCTGGGCGTGCCGGCCGCGGTCGGTGCGATCGCCAACGCCTACGCGCGGGCGACCGGCGTGGTGCCGCGCAGCTTCCCGATCATCTTCCCGGTCGACTTCGAGCCGTTCCCGCGCTGAAGGAGCGTCCCCTGTGCCTACCTACACGTTCGTCGTCAACGGGAAGCCGGTCACCGTCGACGCTCCCGCGGACCTGGCGCTGCTCTGGGTGCTGCGCGACAAGCTCGGCGTGCGCGGCCCGAAGTTCGGCTGCGGCATCGGTGTGTGCCGCGCCTGCACGTCCCACCTGAACGGTGCGGAGATCCAGCCGTGCGTGACGCCGGTGGCCGAGTGCGCCGGGCAGGAGGTGACCACGATCGAGGGACTGGCGTCCGGTGAGGACCTGCACCCGGTCCAGGAGGCGTGGCTGGAGCAGGACGTCGCGCAGTGCGGCTACTGCCAGCCGGGGCAGATCATGGCCGCGGCGGCGTTGCTCCGGACGAAGAAGGAGATTTCGGACGAGGACGTCGACCGGATCGCGAACGTGTGCCGTTGCGGTACCTACTTCCGCATCCGGCAGGCCATAAAGTCGGCGGCGGCCAAGATGTAGGAGTCAGCCGGATGGGTGCCGGCGCAGGAGGATCCCTTGCTGGCGCTGTCCGTTTTGCTGTTGGCCGCCGTGCTGGTGTGCGCGGTCGTCAGGCCGTGGGGCTGGCCGGAGGCGGCGGTCGCGGTGCCGGCGGCGGTGCTCGTCGTGCTCGCCGGGGCGTTGCCCCTCGACCACGTCGAGGACGAGGCGGTGCGGCTGGGGCCCGTGATCGGGTTCCTGGCCGCGATCCTCGTGCTCGCGCAGCTCTGCGACGACGAGGGGCTCTTCCAGGCCTGCGGTGCCTGGATGGCACGTGCGTCCGGCGGCAGGCCGAAGACGTTGCTGGGCGGGGTGTTCGTCACGGCCTCGGTGACGACGGCGGTGCTGAGTCTCGATGCGACGGTCGTGCTGCTGACGCCGGTGGTGTTCGTGACGGCCGCGCAGCTCGGTGTCCGGCCGAAGCCGCACGTCTACGCGTGCACGCACCTGTCCAACAGCGCGTCGCTGCTGCTGCCCGTGTCGAACCTGACGAACCTGCTGGCGTTCGCGTCGAGCGGGCTGAGCTTCACGCGGTTCGCGGCGCTGATGGCGTTGCCGTGGGTCGTGGCGATCGCGGCCGAGTACGTGGTGTTCCGGCGGTTCTTCCGCACCGATCTCGACGCGCCGGTGCACGCGCCCAAGGAGCAGCCGCAGCAGGAACTGCCGGTCTTCGCGCTGGCCACGGTCGGACTGACGCTGGCCGGGTTCGTGGTCGCTTCGGCCACCGGCGTCGACCCGGCGTGGGCGGCCTGCGCCGGTGCGCTCGTCATGGCGGTGCGCGCGCTCGTCCGGCGCCGCACCACGGTGGTCAAGGTCGTGCGGGCGGCGTCGGTGCCGTTCCTCGCGTTCGTGCTGGGCCTCGGCATCGTCGTGCGGGCGGTGGTCGACAACGGGCTGGACGACGTCCTGCGGCTCGCGATCCCGGGTGGCGACGGCCTGCTGGCGTTGCTCGGGGTGGCCGCGGTCGCCGCCGTGCTGGCCAACGTGATCAACAACCTGCCCGCGGTGCTCGTGCTGCTGCCGCTGGTCGCGCCGATGGGGCCGGGTGTGGTGCTCGCCGTGCTGCTGGGCGTGAACCTCGGCCCGAACCTCACCTACGCCGGGTCGCTCGCCACGTTGCTGTGGCGGCGGATCGTGCACGATCACGACACCGAGGTGAACCTGCCGGAGTTCACGAAGCTCGGTCTGCTCGCCGTGCCTGCGACCCTGATCGGCGCCGTCGTGGCACTGTGGGCGTCCCTGCACGTGATCGGAGGATGACCATGACGGTGGTCGTGTGGATCGCCGACGACACCTGGCAGGACTGCGTCGACGCGGCCCGCGCCCACTCGGACGACTTCCTGTTGCTGCACGTCAGCGACCACGACGTGCCCGGCGCGGCACACGGCGCGTTCGCCGGGCTGTTCGGCCGCGGCCACTCCTCGCGCGACCCCGGCACCCGCGTGGACGACCTCGCCGCGGGCCATGCCGCGCAGCTCCTGGACGCGGCAGCGGAACGCCTGGGGCTTCCGTGCGCGAAGGAAGCGCGCATCGGCCGCGTCGAGCACGAGGTCGTCGCGGCTGCTCGGGAAGCGTCCCTGCTGATCCTCTGCCGCGACGGCGACGTGAGCCACGCCGGTCCGCGCAGCCTCGGTCCGGCGACGCGGTTCGTCGTCGACCACGCGCTCTGCCCGGTCCTGCTCGTCTGGCCGTCATAACTACGTAGACGCAAACTTGCGTACACGCACTTTTTGCGCCTACTGTCGGTGGCATGCGCGCCAAAGGCATCGCGTACGACACCGGTTTCGTGCGCCACGGAGAGATCTCGCTGCAGCGGTTCGACCTGGACGCGGTCAGGCGGGACCTGGCCGTCATCAGGGACGACCTGCACTGCAACGCCGTCCACCTGGTCGGCGGTGATCCGGAACGGCTCGAGCGGGCCGCGGAGATCGCCGCCGGGCTCGGGCTGGAGATCTGGTTCTCGCCCTACCCGCTGGAACTGACCCCCGCCGAGATCCTGGACCTGCTCACCGACTGTGCGCGACGAGCCGAGCGGATCCGGATGGCCGGTGCCGAGGTCGTGTTCGTGACCGGCGTCGAGCTCAGCATCATGAACTCCGGCTTCCTGCCCGGGGACGACGTCACGGATCGCCTGTCGCAGCTGCTGGGGCAGCCACGGCGAATGCAGGAGGCCGGTGCGAAGCTCAACGAGTTCCTCGCCCAGGCCGTCGCGGTGGTGCGGGAACACTTCCGGGGCAGGCTCACCTACGCCTGCATCCCGTTCGAGAACCCCGACTGGGACCTGTTCGACATCAAGTCGTTCGAGCTGATCCGCTCGGCCGAAGTGGCTGACGTCTACGCCGAGAGCATCAGGAACGTGGTGGCGCAGGGGAAGCCGGTCGCCATCACGGGCTTCGGCACGGCGGCCTGGCACGGTTCGGGTGCAGTGGCGCCGCGCAGCATGGAGATCGTCGAGCACGACGAGGCCGGAACGGCGGTCCGGGTGAAGGACGGCTACGTGCGAGACGAGGCCGAGCAGGCCACCTACCTGCGCGAGGTGCTGGAGACCTTCGAGGCCGAGGGGGTCGACGGCGCGTTCGTCTACATGTTCGCGCTCGGCAGTTACCCGCACCGGCCGGACGACCCGACACGTGACCTCGACATGGCGAGCCCCGGTGTCGTGAAGGTCTTCGAGGACCTGTCGTGGGAGCCCAAGGCCGCGTTCGGTGCGGTCGCCGAGGTCTACGCCCGGATTTAACCGCTTGGCGCGCGTGGTGCCGCCAGCCAGACTCGGGTGCACCATGAGCAGCAGATTGCGAGCGATCGCCCACGACACCGTCGCCATCGCGGAGCGAGGCTCCTACTCCACCGCCGCGGGCGAGGTCTCGATCGCCGTCGCTCCCGCCGTCGCGGGAACCCGGCTCCACCTGCCGGACGAGGTGCTGTCGCTGCCCGCGGAGACCGGCGGTGTCCGGATCGACGTCACCAACGAGTCCACTTTGGACGCGACCCGGCGCCTCGGTGGCGACGTCGCGGCGCTGAACTTCGCCTCCGCGCGCAACGCCGGAGGCGGGTTCCTCAACGGCGCGCAGGCGCAGGAGGAGAGCATCGCCCGTGCGTCGGCGATCTACCCCTGCCTGCGCGCCGCCGGTGACTTCTACGCCTACCACCGCGCCCACGACGACCTCACCTACAGCGACCGCGTGATCTACTCGCCGCGCGTGCCGGTGTTCAAGGACGACGGGGGAACCCTGCTGCCGCAGCCGTACGAGGTCTCGTTCCTCACCGCCGCCGCGCCGAACCGGTCCGCGATCCTGCGCAACCAGCCCGAACGCGCCGACGACATCCCGCTCGCGTTGCTGCGGCGGGCCATCCGCGTGCTGCACGTCGCGGCGTCGCACGGGCACCGCCGGCTCGTGCTCGGCGCCTGGGGGTGCGGGGTCTTCGGCAACGACCCCGCCACCGTCGCCCAGGTCTTCCGGATCGCGTTGCGGGACAACCGCTTCTTCGACCACGTCGTCTTCGCGGTGCTGGACCGCCGGAAGGGGACGCCGACGTTCGGCGCGTTCGCCGACGCCCTCGCCTCTGCTCGGTGACTCCGACGCACGCTCGTCGACCAGGCCTCTGACCTGCAGTGAGCCAAAGTGGCATCAAGCTGAGCCAGAATTGCTTGCTGGTGGCACCACCGTGTGCCATAGTGATGCCATGGATCTGACCCCGTATGTGGCTTCTCTCGGCCGCGAGCTGCTCACCGCCGTCGAAACCGGTGGCGAGGAAGCGGGCGCGCTGGTCGAGCGGCTGACCGTGACGATGGAGTCGGCGATCCGGCTGGCGCTGCTCGAGGCGCTGTCCGCCGCCGCCGACGAGATCACCGCGGACCTGGCACCGGACTCGGTGCAGGTGCTGCTGCGGGGCCGTGATCCGAAGTTCGTCGTGACGCGCCGGGCGCCGGAGCAGCCCGCCGCCGTCGCGCCGGAGCCCACGCCTGCCGCACCCGCCGAGGACGTGGCGGCCGGCTTCGACGACGGCACCACCGTGCGCATCAACGTCCGGCTGCCCGAACCGCTCAAGGCCGCGATCGACGAGGCCGCGGCCAAGGAGGGCCGCTCGGCCAACGCCTGGCTCGTGCGCGCCGCGTCCGCGCAGCTGAGCCCGAAGCGCGACACCATCGCCGAAACGATCGAGAACAGCATCACCGGCTCACAGCGTTTCGTCGGCTGGGTCCGCTAGCACCAGCCCGGCACCACATCGCCCCGACCTGCGGGGATGTTCCACCGACACCTTCTGAGGGGACAGCCATGCCTTCTTACGACACGCCGGAACCGATTTCCGTACTGCTCGACGTCTACGCGGGCCACGTCCAGATCGTCGCGACCGACCGCACGACCACCGCGGTCGACGTGCGGCCTTCCGACTCGCGCGACTCGTCGGACATCGAGGCCGCGCAGAAGACCAGGGTCGACTTCGCCGACGGCACGCTGATGGTGCGCGGGCCGAAGCGGACGTTCGACTTCTCCAGGAAGACCAGGTCGGTCGACGTCGTGGTCGAGCTGCCGGCCGGGTCCAAAGTGGACCTCGACGTGACGGCGGGCAGTGTCCGCACGTCCGGGGTTCTCGGCGTGACCGAGGTCGACCTGTCCGCGGGCAACATCCACCTCGACCGCACCGGCCCGCTGAGGGCCGACACCGGTGCGGGCCAGGTCAAGATCGGTACCGTCACCGGCAACGCCGAGGTCAAGACCGGCAGCGGCCACATCCGCGTCGGCAAGGTCAACGGCGCGTTGGTCGTCAAGAACTCCAACGGCCACATCGACGTCGGCACGGTCGAGGGCGAACTGAGGGCCCGTTCTGCCAACGGCGACATCAACGTCGAACACGCGTCGGCCGTGGTGGAGGCCCGCACCGCGATGGGGTCCATCGCGGTGGCCGAGGTCGTCAGCGACACCGTCACGCTCAACACCGCGATGGGCGGCATCGAGATCGGGATCGCCCAGGGCACCGCGGCGTGGATCGACGCCAAGACCTCGTTCGGCCGCGTCACCAACACGCTCGAGGGCAGTGACGGTCCCGGCAACTCCACGGAGACCGTCAAGGTCACCGCCCACACGTCCTTCGGCGACATCACCGTCCGCCGCAGCTGAGGGGAACACCATGAACGCGATCAAGGCAACCGGCCTGCGCCGCTCCTACGGCGACAACGAGGTGCTCAAAGGCGTCGACCTGAACGTCCAGCGCGGCACCGTCTTCTCGTTGCTCGGCGCGAACGGCGCCGGCAAGACCACCACCGTCAAGATCCTCTCGACGCTCATCCGCGCGGACGGCGGCAGCGCGTCCGTCGCCGGTCACGACGTGGCGAGCGACCCGGACGCCGTTCGTGGCGCGATCGGCGTCACCGGCCAGTTCTCCGCCGTCGACAACCTGATGACCGGCCGCGAGAACTTGAAGCTCATGGCCGACCTGCACCACCTCGGCAAGGTGGACGGCAAGCGCAGGACGGAGCAGTTGCTGGAGCAGTTCGACCTGGTGGACGCGGCCGACAAGTCCGCGTCGACCTACTCCGGCGGCATGCGGCGCCGGCTCGACCTCGCCATGACGCTGGTCGGGTCGCCGCAGGTGATCTTCCTGGACGAACCGACCACCGGCCTCGACCCGCGCAGCCGCCGCACGATGTGGCAGATCGTGCGGGAGCTGGTGGCGAGCGGCGTGACGATCTTCCTCACCACCCAGTACCTGGAGGAGGCCGACGAGCTCGCCGACCGGATCGCCGTGCTGGACCAGGGGAAGGTCGTCGCCGAGGGGACCGCGGACGAGCTCAAGCGCCGCATGCCCGGCGGTCACGTCCTGTTGCAGTTCACCGATCCCCGGCACCTCGAATCCGCCATCCGGATCGTGGGCGACTCCTCCCGCGACGGTGAGGCGCTCGCCCTGCGCGTGCCCAGCGACGGCAGTGTCCGCTCGCTCAAGGCTTTGCTCGACCGGCTCGACGACAACTCGGTCCTGGTCGACTCGCTCAGCACCCACACGCCCGACCTCGACGACGTCTTCCTCGCCCTCACCGGCAGCCCCGACAAGGTGGTCCAGGCATGAGCTACGTCCTGACCGACTCGGCGACGATGGTGCGCCGCAACCTCACGCGGATGATCCGCTACCCGTCGCTGACGTTCCAGCTCCTGATCATGCCGGTCGTGTTCCTGCTGCTGTTCGTCTACGTCTTCGGCGGCACGCTGGGCGCCGGGCTCGGCGGAGCGGGCGGCGGGCGGGGGGAGTACCTGAACTACGTCACGCCGACGATCATCCTGATGTCGATCACCGCGGCCGTGCAGGGCACGAGCATCTCGATCGCGATGGACATGACCGAGGGAATCGTGGACCGGTTCCGCACCATGAAGATCGCCAGGGTGTCCGTCCTCACCGGACACGTCGTCGGCAGCCTGGTCCAGACGGTCCTCGCCATGTCCGTCGTCTTCGGCGTCGCGGTCGCGATCGGGTTCCGCCCGCAGGCGGGCCCTCTCGGCTGGCTCGTGATCGCCGGGCTGCTGGTCTCCATGTCGTTCGCGATGATCTGGTTGTCCGCAGCCCTGGGCCTCGCCAGCAAGTCCGTCGAGTCGTCGAGCAACGTCGGCCTGCCGCTGATCCTGCTCCCGTTCTTCGGCAACGGTTTCGTTCCCACCGACTCGATGCCGGCCGTGTTGCGCTGGTTCGCCGAATACCAGCCGTTCACCCCGTTCATCAGCGCCCTGCGTGGTCTGCTCGTGGGCACACCGATCGGCAACAGCGGCTACCTCGCCTTCACCTGGTGCCTCGTCATCGGGGTCGGCGGCTACCTCTGGTCCAAGAAGCTCTTCAACCGCGAATCCACCCGCTGAAGGAGATACCGGTCATGTTGCAAGGCCTTCCCATGGAGCGCGACGTCACCCCGTTCGCCCCGCCCAGCCAGATCTCGCTGGTGCGCGAGACCCGCCCGGTCAGCCCGATGCTCTTCCCCGACGGCCACGAGGGGTGGCTCGTCACCGGCTACGAAGCCGTCCGGCAGGCACTGGCGGACACCAGGTTCAGCAGCAGACAGGACCTCGGCATCATCCACGTGCCGTTCCCGACGCCCGGCATGCCGGAGATGACCGAACCGGTCCCGCAGACGCCCGGCCTGTTCATCAGCATGGACCCGCCGGACCACACCCGGTTGCGCCGCAAGCTCACCGGCGCGTTCACCGTCAAGCGGATGAAGGCCCTCGAAGAGGGCATCGTCGAGATCACCGAACGGCAGCTGGACGCGCTGGCGGAGCTCACCCCGCCGGTCGACCTCGTCCAGGAGTTCGCACTCCCGGTGCCGTCTCTGGTGATCTGCGAGATCCTCGGCGTGCCGTACGCCGACCGCGACACGTTCCAGCACAACTCCTCCAAGTTCATGGAGAGGCAGGTGACCCTGGAGGACAAGATGGCCGCGTACATGGCGATGAACACGTACCTGTACGAGCTCGTCACCAGCAAGCGCGCCGAACCGGGGGACGACCTGCTGTCCGATCTCGCGCAGGACGAGGACCTGAGCCTCGAGGAACTGACCGGCATGGCGTTCCTGCTGCTGCTCGCGGGCCACGAGACGACCGCGAACATGCTGGCGCTGGGCACCTTCGCGTTGCTCGAGCACCCGGACCAGCTGGCGGCACTGCGGGCGAACCCGGAGCTGATCCCCGACGCCGTCGAGGAACTGCTGCGCTACCTCGCGGTCGCCGACGTCTTCTTCCGTTACGCCGCAGAGGACATCGAGTTCTTCGGCGAGACGATCCGCGAGGGGTCGATGGTCGTCCTGTCGCTGCTGGCGGGCAACCACGACCCGCAGCGTTACGAGCACGCCGACACGCTCGACGTGCACCGCAACGCCCGTGGGCACCTCGCGTTCGGGCACGGTGTGCACCAGTGCCTCGGCCAGCAGCTGGCCCGCATCGAGATGCGCGCCGGGTTCGAGGGACTGCTGCGCCGGTTCCCCTCACTGGAACTCGCCGTGCCGGCCGGTGAGGTGAAGCTCAGGACCGACATGAACATCTACGGCGTGCACGCCCTGCCGGTCACCTGGGCGTAGCTGCCCGTCAGACGGTGAAACCACCGTCTGCGTTGATGCTGGCGCCGGTGACGTACGCACCGGTCTCCCCAGCCAGAGCCGCGACGACAGCGGCGATCTCCGCTGGTTTTCCGTAGCGCCCCAACGCGGTCAGGCCGCGGATCGTGTCCGCCATCGGCCCGTCGGCCGGGTTCATGTCGGTGTCGGTGGGGCCGGGGTTCACGACGTTCGCCGTGATGCCCAGCGGACCCAGTTCACGCGCCAGGCCCTTCGTCATCCCGATCAGCGCGGTCTTGCTGGCCGAGTACAGGGCGAAGCCGGGAAACGGCGCGTACACGGCGACATTGCTGCCGATGCTGATGATCCGGCCACCTCCACGCATGTGCCGTGCCGCCGCACGCGCCGCCAGGTACGGCGCGCGCACGTTCACGGCCATCGTGTGGTCGAACTCCTCCCGGCCGATCTCCTCCAGCGGTCCGACCTGGAAGACCGCCGCGTTGTTCACGAGCACGTCGAGCCGTCCGAAGTGGACCGCGGTCTCCTCGACCGCGGCCACGACGGCGTCCGGGTCGGCGCTGTCCGCCCGGATCGCGAAACCGTTGTCCGGCTTGGTGTTCTGGTACGTGACCGCGACACGTGCGCCCAGCGCCGTGAGCTTCTCGGCCACGGCTGCGCCGATGCCGCGGCTCCCGCCGGTGACGAGAGCCGCTTTCCCCTCAAGTGATCCCATGCCGAACAGCCTGCTGGAACCGCGGCCGGGATTCTGGCGGGAATCGGACCGTCAGTTGGCGCCTCGGGTGTACGCCCACGCGGTGCGGTTGAGGGTGTCCTCGATTCCCGTGAAGCCCTCGTTGGGGTTGAGCACGTCCTCGTGGAAGTCGACGTCGACGTCGTCCGCCGTGCCACCGATGCCGTCCGGCCCCACGCCGAACATGCCCTTCGGGTTGCCGCCCTGGTCCATGATGGCGTCGAGCGCGTTGAACTGGTCCTGGTGCCAGCTGCCCGACATGTGCCCCGCCTCGTGCGCGGTGATGTTGCCGATCGCCCGGCCGATGAACGCGATCTTGTCACTGGCCGGCGTGATGTAGGCGTTCAGCGACGTCTGCGACTGGGAGGCGGGTGCGCTGAGGATGTCGAGCAGCACCAGCGAGGTCTCCTCCTTGCCGAAGTTGCCCGCGTCGATCGACTGCGCGATGCCGACGGTCGGGATGCCGGACTCGGCGATCGAACCGCCGACGACCACGCGGCTGACGTTCTTCTGGCCCCACGGGTCGGCGTGGTCACGGCTGTTCAGGATCCGCACGGCGAACCGCCTGTTGGTGCCCTTCGCGGCCAGGTCGTGCTCTATGTTCTCGCGCACGGTCGCGACCACGCCGTCGATCACGGCGTTCTCGTCCGCGCCGGTGAGACCCCAGCCGGGCAGGAACTTCCGCAACGGCGAGAGGTCCTTGTTGCCCGCGGGGTCGGCGCCGAAGATCCGGGTGTTGACCCGCGCTCCGTCGAAGTCGAGGAAGAGCGTCAGCACCTCGGGCCGCTGGTTGAGCTCCGAGCCGGGACGGTAGGCCTCCACCGTGACGTCGTAGCGGCCGTCACCGTTCTCGACGCCGACGGTGTAGCGGCCGTCCTTCGGTGCCACGAAGTCCGCGACGGCGTTGCCGCCGGCGGGCATCGGGGAGTTCTCGGCGTACAGGAAGCTGATGTCCTGCGACGAACCGAAGACCTCACGCCCGGCGGGATCGTGGACGACGACCCTGGTCGCCTTGCCCGCCGCCGACGCGCCCAGCACGTCACCGGCCTTGAGGTCGACGGAGAAGTAGTCCCTGTCCGCGGGGCCGCCACCTGTCGCGATGGTCAGGTCGTACGCGCCCTCGGTGAGGACGCGCTTCCCGGTGCCGGGCTTCATCGGGTCGGCCGGGATGCCGCCGGGTCCGGCCGCCGCGACCATCACGTAGACGTCCTGTCCGGCGGCCACGGGGACCCGCAGCCTGCTGTCCGTGCTGCCCGCGAGGTTGTCGTGCTGGTCCAGGAGTTGTCCCGTCGCGTCGAACGCGGCGAGCAGGGTGTCGAGGTCGCCCGACGGCGTGTCCGTCTCGAGGAGGACGATCCGCCCCTCGGTGCCGCCGGACAGCTTGTAGAAGTCGTGGTCACCGCTGCCGTCGCCGCCGCTGCCGTACGGGCCGTCGCCGATCTTGCCGCTGGTGCGCACGGCCCTGTCACGGGCGGGCACACCGGTGTCGCTCGCGAGCGGGACGGCGTCGTTGGTCTCGGCGAACGGTGCCACCACGGGGATCGTGGGGTCGCCCGCCAGGTCTCCGGTGAGCGTGAGCTTCGGGTTCTTGCCCCTGCCGGTCCCGAACCCGGCCACGTGCTCCGCCTGCGAGGGCACGTCGTTCGCGCCCTGCCCGGTCTCCTTCTCGGTGTACGTCAACGGCTGGCCCGCGCTCTTCGCGGCCACCCGCGACTGCTTGCGCGACTCCCGGTTCCGCTGCACCGCCGCCCAGTCGACCTTCGCCTCCGCCGGCAGGAAGGCCAGCATCGGGTCGGGCTGGAAGAGCGGTGCCGCGGGCTCGGCCGCCGACTGCCCGCCGGCGACCAGAGCCAGTGCCATACCTGCCGTGAGCACGCCGAACAGATGTTTTCGCATGTCCAGTCCCCCAGTTCGGTCCTTCAACCGAGGAAACCAGCGACGTGCGAGCCGGGCGAGCGTTTTGGTCAGCCTTTGTCCACTTCAGGACATCCGTGGATCAGACGGTGGCCTTGCGCATCGGTTGCGCGACCTCGTGCAGGTGCTGCAGCACGTACCCGTAGGAGCGGAACAAGCCGCACTGGGCGTAGGAGATCCCGTGCTGTTCGCAGAACTTGTGCACGATTGCCTGCGCGTGCTTCAGGTTCGGTCGCGGCATGCTGGGGAACAGGTGGTGCTCGATCTGGTAGTTCAGCCCGCCGAGCAGGATGTCGGTGAACCAGCCGCCCCGGATGTTGCGCGAGGTCAGCACCTGCTTGCGCAGGAAGTCGAGCGAGTGCCCCGCCGACAGCACCGGCATGCCCTTGTGGTTGGGGGCGAAGGAACATCCCATGTAGAAGCCCCACAACGCCTGGTGCACCAGGATGAACGCGACGGCGTACACGGGGGAGAGGACCCAGAACACGACCGCGAGGTACACCACGACGTTCGCGATCATCACGGTCCGCTCGCGGCCCGAGTAGCGGATCGAGTGCCAGTGCAGCGCGAAGCCTTCCAGCAACAGCAGCGGGAAGAACAGCACCGCCTGGTGCGAGGCGATCCACCGCAGCGGTCCGCGCTTGGCCGCACCCTGGCGTTGTGTGAACGCCAGCACCGAGATGTCGACGTCCGGGTCCTCGTCCTCGTGGTTGGGGTTGGCGTGGTGGCGGCTGTGCTTGCCCACCCACCACTCGTAGCTGACGCCGACCAGCCCGCTGTGGGCGTAGCCGGTGATCTCGTTCCACTTCTTCGACGCGAAGATCTGCTTGTGGCCCGCGTCGTGCCCGATGAACGCGAGCTGGGTGGACATCACGGCCAGCACGACCGCCACCGCGAGCTGCCACCACGAGTCGCCCAGCAGCGCGAACGCCACCCAGGCCGCCGCGTAGACCACGAGGTTCACGCCGATCCGGGTGAAGTAGTAACCGCGCCGCCGAGCAAGCAGGCCAGCCTGCTTTATCTCGGTGGACAACTGGGCGAAGTCGCTCGCCTGCCGGAGTGCCATTCGCGCAGAATGCCTGATCGCGGCGACGAAGTCATGCACGGCCCATGAAGTCGTTACCAACCACACCGGTCACACCGGCGTCGGCAGACCTACCAGCTCACGAGGCAGAAGGGGTGGCCGGCGGGGTCCGCGTACACGTGGAACCGCTCGCCACCCCCTTCGAGCCTGCGCGCGCCGAGGGCCAGCACCTTCTCGCCCGCCGCCGCGAGGTCGTCCACCCGCACGTCGAAGTGCATGTGCGCGGTCTCGTCCGGCCACTTCGGCGGTTGCCAGCCCTCGACGCGTGCGAACGCGACGCCGGGCCGGTCCGGGGCGTCACCGATGACGACGAACGTCCCGTCGTCCTGCACCCGGATCATGCCGAGCAGGTGCTCGTAGAACTCCGCGAGGCCCTGCGGGTCAGGGCAGTCGATCACCAAGCCGTGCCAGCGTCCGATCATGCGCGGGATGCTGACACGGATCCAGGACAACCGGCGCCCTGGTTCACACGAGCGACATCGCCATCACCTTCGGTGTGGTCGGCGCCTTCGACCCTCCCGACGGCTCCACGGTCAGCGCGACCTCCTGTGCTCCGGTCAGCCCGCTGACGACGACCGGTGACGACCGCGAGTCGAGCAGCCCGGCCGGGTGCGGCCCGTCGGCGCCGATCAGCCAGATCTGGTAGGCGTGACCGTTGGGTGCCTGCGGCAGGTCCTTGGCGAGGAATAGAGCCTCGTCGCGGCTCGCCGACACGACGGCGGTGCCGGTGGCGCCGTTCGGTGCCCTGCCGTTGATCAGCTTCGCGTCCGGCGTGGACAGGAAGTCGGAGAACCGGCTGTACTCGCTGGAGAGCTGCGCCAGCTGCCGTTCCTGGTCGGACTGCGAGTAGTCCACGGTCACGAACACCGCGGCGACGAGGCAGGCGGCCGCGAGCAGCCCTCCCGCCCAGCGCTTGCGGCGCGGGTCCGGCACGCGTGCCGTGTGCGGGGACAGCTGGCGGGTCTCGGCCGCTGCCGCGAGCACACGGGCACGGAGCTGGGGCGGTGGCGGGGACTCCACCGCGACGCCCAGCCGCGCGGCCGTGGCCGCGAGCTCGGTGACTTCGATCGCGCAGCTCTGACACCGGGTCAGGTGCGCCTCGAAAGCGGTCCGTTCGAGGTCCGACAACGCGTTCACGGCGTAGGCGCCGGTGAGCGTGTGCAGATCAGCGGATGTGGTCCTCATCCGGTCACCCCCATGCAGTCCCGCAGTCGGATCAGGCCGTCGCGCATCCGGGTCTTGACCGTGCCGAGCGGAACGCCCAGCAGGCTCGAGACCTCCGGATAGGAGTAGCCCTGGTAGTAGGCGAGCAGCACGGACTCCCGCTGCAGCTCGGTCAGGAAGCTCAGGCACCGGCGCACCTGGCGTTGCTCCAGCCGGCCGTCGACCTGCTCGCTCACCTCGTCGAACGGCCTGGCCGGGTCGAGGCGGGCCGCCCGGTCCTCGCGGTGCGTGGCGGCCTGGGCGGACCGGACGCGGTCCACGGCCCGGCGGTGCGTCAGCGTGAGGATCCAGGTGTTGGCGCTGCCCCGGTCGGGGTCGAACCTGGTCGCGGTCCGCCACACCTCGAGCATCACCTCCTGGAACACCTCCTCCGACTGCGCCTGGTCCCGCACGACACGCCTGATCAGCCCGAACACCGAACCGGCCATCACGTCGTAGAGCCGTTCGAACGCGGCCTCGTCACCCCGTGCGACCAGCGCGAGCAGGTCGTCGGCGGTCGGGCCGACGTCACGAGGGGTGCTCTGCAGGCTTTGCAGCGCCCGCTCACGCTCTGGCATCCCAGGTCCTCTCCTCGGCCGTTGTCCCCTAGGTGTTCGCAGCAGGGGCGCCGATGGATCGGTCCGGAATGCGTCATCACATCGCGGGCCGGCGGAACTTCTTCCAACCGCCCTGGAAAACCCCTCGTCAGTCCGTTGTGGACGGTGTGGTTGGTAACGGATTCATAACCACACCCATCCGCTTCCCGGGGGGCGGCGAATCACCGGTAGCAACTGCTCGATCACCCCTTGGAGATGTCTCGTCATGAACATGACCGTCCGCAACACCGTCCTGGCCGTCGGCGCCGTCTCGCTCGCCCTGTTCGGCGCGGCGTGCGGCTCGGGTGACATGGCCAGCAGCGGCGGCACTTCCAGCGCCGCGCCCACCACGACCACCCAGTCCTCGGCCGCGATGGCCGACCCGGCTGCCAACCTCGTCGGTCCTGGCTGTGCCGACTACGCGAAGCAGGTCCCGTCCGGTGCGGGTTCCGTGAGCGGCATGGCCGCTGACCCGGTCGCCGTCGC